>CAVWET010000005.1:2500-117375 GCA_963754245.1 uncultured Alphaproteobacteria bacterium | reverse complement strand
CACTACGTGCTCAGCCTCGGCGCGGTGTTCGCGATCTTCGGCGGCTTCTACTACTGGTTCCCGAAATGAGCGGCCGCATGTACAACGAGTTCCTCGGCAAGGTTCACTTCATCCTGATGTTCATCGGGGTGAACGTGATCTTCTTCCCGATGCATTTCCTCGGGCTCGACGGAATGCCGCGGGAATTCCGGATTACACGCCGGCCTTCGCTTACTGGAACAAGATCGCGACCATCGGCTACATGATCACCATCGCCGGGGTCGCGGTGTTCTTCGTCAACCTCTTCTGGTCGCTCGCCGCCGGAAAGAAAGCGCCGGATAACCCATGGGGCGAAGGCGCGACGACGCTCGAGTGGACGCTGTCGAGCCCGCCACCGTTCCACCAATATTCAACCCTACCAAGGATCGACTAGAACGGCGCCGCAGAGACGAGAAAGGCCCCGGGGCAACCGGGGCCTTTTTTGTTACAGTGCTGATGGCAGCTTTCGACCCATTCCTGCCATTAGCGAGATGGCAGCTTTCGCCCCAAAGCTGTCTCTAGCATTTTGGACGATGCTTAGATCGATCAATCTGAAGCCAGCCAATCATGCCCCAGCAGTTTCAGCTGGCTGAGTAATGACACAAGGAACGCAGTTGACCAGCCGAGCATGATGATTCCCGCAGCTCCTTCGATTGCTCCAAGGATCCGCCACTCATGCGGCATCAGCAAATCGCCATAGCCGATAGTGGCATAGGTGACGGTGGAGAAATACAGTGCCTGTCGAAATCGGCGAATGTTCCGAGCAGCACGTACAGAAGAGCGTAGAGCCAGATCTCCAGTGTATGGATCATGAAGATACCAATCGTCGCCACAAGCAGCAGTGTCAGCGGCATGATCGTAAGCTTGCGAAAGGCGCGGGTGTGCGAGCGAAGCGCACGGATGAGGAGCGCGAGGCCGAATAGATAAATCAGCACGGTCGTGGCGACCATGGCTGTCGCCAGGATCAACTGAACCAGCATATATCCTCTCCGTATTTTCCGCAGCTGCACGTTCAACATCAGCACGGCGATAATGGCTGCGGCATTGCTCTTCGCCGCACGAAATTCAGCGGCAGTTGCTCTGGCAGCGTTGGGCAGCCAGTGTTCGCCAATGCCGGCTTCGAAGCAACGTGAATCAGGAACGGGCGGGCTTCGATCTTTCATCCGAGCGCTCGGCCCCGGGCTTATTACCGGGGCAGCGGACGACGATCCGAGCGGAATCGGCACCCACAGCCAGATTGGCGCCGAGTTTGGTTATGGGCTTGCTTGGACATTCGTTCTGAGCTTCCCGCTAATGGTCGTCATCCAGGAAGTGGCGGCGGACATCGGTCGTGTCACCGGGGTCGGCATCGCTCGCAATCTGAGGAGACACTATCGACGTCTGCTGTGGCCGATGGTCACGCTTCTTCTTGTCGCGAATATCGTGAATCTGGGCGCCGATTTGAGCGCAATGGGCGCGGCCATGGCTCTCCTGGTAGGCGGGAATGGTGGGGTCTACACCCTGCTATTCGGTATCCTCTGCATCGTTCTCGAAGTTGCTCTCAGTTATCCCCGGTATGCGTCGGTGCTCAAATGGACGACGCTCACTTTGTTCACTTACGTAGCAGTGGTCATGGTCGCGCACGTGCCGTGGCCGCACGCCCTGCGCTCTCTGGTCGTACCTGAGCTGCAGTGGAATGCCGCATACGCAACAGCGCTGGTAGCCATTCTCGGGACGACGATCAGCCCGTACCTCTTCTTCTGGCAGGCGAGCCAGGAAATCGAGGAGCAGCGAAGGCATCATATCAAGCCTCTCTGTATAACGCCGCGCGACGCGGGCCGGAGCTTAGCGCATCCGTATCGACACACTGACGGGCATGGCTTTCAGCACGATTGTCAGCCTAGCGATTGTGTTCGCGACGGCAGCAACGCTCCACGCGAACGGCATCCTCGATATCGAGACATCGCAGCAGGCGGCTGAAGCGTTACGACCCATTGCAGGGCAGTTCGCTTTTGCCATGTTTGCTATCGGGATCATCGGAACCGGCCTGCTAGCCGTGCCAGTGCTCGCAGGTTCGGCCGCCTATGCGATCAGCGAGATGGCGGGCTTTCCTGGCAGTCTCGATGCCAAACCCCTGAGCGCACGGTTATTTTATGCGACGATCGCGGTCACAACACTGTCAGGCGCCGCACTCAACGGCATCGGGATCGACCCTGCAAGAGCGCTTTATTGGGCCGCTGTCGTCAATGGCATTCTCGCCGCGCCTTTGATGGCTGCAATGATGCTTATTGTCCGCAATCCACGGGCCATGGCTCGTCTGACCGTATCAAATCGCACGATGGTTCTGGGTTGGAGTGCAACAGCCGTCATGTTCGGCGCCTCGGCACTGTTCCTGACGTTTGCAATCACCTCATTGCTTTAATCAGACAGGAACTTCGGTCTCGCCCGAATGTCTGTTTTCGACCCAAACCTCACTCTGGCGGGGTATCTACTTTCGACCCGTTGCCGGCACTGGCAGCCAATGAGCGTGGCTCGAGTGTCAACGACACTCTTCAGGACAGTTACGTGAACCAAGCCGAATGAACACGCGCTAGACCGATTTAGCCGAGTTGTGCGAGCAGCCAGGGTGCGTTCACCATTGTGAGTAAAAGGGCATTCGCCAGCAATAGAAGGGAGAGGCTCGCTCGATACGACGTCGCAAGCCAAAGAAGGCCGAGAACGGGCACATAGATCAACCCTGCCGCCAGCGAAACGGAATTGTCCGCCATCGGCAGTGCAGCAATTGGAGCGCCCCTCGCCGCCAGAACGATGGCGAACAGCAGCGTTGTGAGGTTCACAAGGATCAGGCCGCCCACGACGGTTCGCTTGGAATGCTGAAAATAGGCATCAAACACTGGCCAGTCACGCGGCTGGTCAGGGAAGACGAATGTCGAAATGGCGAAGTAGCCGCCAACGATCACGAGGATGGCAAGCAACGTGATCTGGTTGAAAGTCAGATATTCGCGGACCGCAAAGGCTAGAACCCAGAAACGGCTTTGTTCGATGAGAAGGAGCAGGGCCAGCAACGGTACAAGCCAGCCAATGCGGATGGCAGTCGCCCCCGTGACGATGGCGCCCTTTCGGATTCGCCAGCTTCTAGCCAATCCCCCTAGCAGCTCGGCGATCGACAAGCCGAGCAACAACGCAAACATCTCAAATATCAGATCAAAGCTGGTCATTGGCCCGTCGGCTACATGCGAACCGAAGCGCTGACCATCGGACCGTCCATCGCGGCGTCCAACACGAAGCCGAACGACAGGAGGATGCGCTTTAGCGACATTTCCCAAACTTACTGTTCGCACCGCTGAAGTCGAGTGTCCGCTTTCCACCCAAATCAGACATTAGACGACCGCTGTTGAACGAGGCGTTCTCTCTCCTTAGCGCGGAGCAATGAAGCCGAAGCTCCTTACGACCCTGAAAGATTATTCCTGGCGCTTGTTCATCAGCGATGCGGTCGCCGGAGTTACCGTAGCACTCGTGGCGCTTCCCCTCAGCATTGCTATAGCGATCGCCTCCGGAGCCACACCGCGCGCGGGTTTGGTGACCGCAATCATCGGCGGCTTCCTCATCTCGCTTCTGGGTGGGAGCAGGGTTCAGATCGGTGGGCCGACGGGCGCGTTCATCGTCGTAGTTGCGAGCATCATCGAACAATATGGTCTCGACGGCCTGATGTTGGCGACGCTGCTGGCAGGGATCATTCTGGTCGCCGCCGGTCTGGTCAGGGCGGGTCGCTTCATCGCGCTCGTGCCGGAAGCGGTCATCGAAGGTTTCACGGTAGGGATCGCACTGATCATCGCTGTCAGCCAGCTTAAGGATCTGCTCGGGCTATCCGTCGTTCACGTGCCGGCCGACCTAATCCACGGCTTGCCCGCTCTCTGGAGCGCACGAGGTGACGTGAACCTTACGGCGCTGATCGTGGGCCTGCTTTCAATCGCGGGAATTGGGCTCCTACGGCATCGGCTTCCTTGGTTCCCCGGATCCCTGCTGGTGATTGCCTGCGCTTCGGCGGCCGTCGCTCTCTTGCCGCTGCCGGTGGACACAATCTTTACGCGCTTCGGCACGCTCCCAAGCGGGCTTCCGATGCCGTCGATTCCACACCTTAGCATCGCCAGGATAAGCGAGTTGCTTCCGTCGGCTTTCGTGATCGCGTTCCTCGCGGCCGTCGAGTCACTCCTGTCCGCGATTGTCGCGGACCGAATGATAGGCGGGAGCCACCGCTCCGGTGCCGAGCTAATTGCTCAAGGTGCAGCGAACATCGTCTCGCCGTTGTTTGGTGGCCTGCCCGCGACGGGTGCAATCGCAAGAACGGCCACAAACGTGCGAGCGGGAGGACGCACTCCAGTCGCCGGCATCGTCCACGCGGCAGCGATCATGTTGTTCAGCGTCGCAGCTGCCTCGCTTGCGGGATATCTAGCGATGCCCGCACTGGCTGGGCTGCTAATCCTCACGGCATGGCTGATGAGCGAACCAAGCCGTTGCGGTGAACGGATGCGGCTTCGCGCGGGCGATCGTGCGCTCTTCTTCATGACAATGATTCTGACTGTCGCAAGCAGTCTGACGATTGCAATCGCCGTCGGAACTTTCGCCGGGCTGGCGCTCCGCCTGTTGCGAAAGGAGACTGAACCCGAGGAGTGGACACCTGTCGATCGCTCGAAGCTGTAGCTAATGTCAGCTTTCCACCCAAAGCTGACTCCACAGGCATCGTGCCCATTCCGGCCAAAGGATGATCTGCGACGCCCCTTTCAGGCTTCGACGTGGGCCGACTTCGAAGCCTCGGCCCATTTCGCGCCATAGCTGCGCACTTCTGAAAGCTGCACTCGACCCCATTGCTGGCCGTATGCATCGGGCTCGACATTTTCGGGCTGATCGAGCGTCTTCTGCCATTGACGTAGCTCGTCAATATAGGGGCCGCAGGGTACCCGCTCGAAGCTTTCTTTGTCCGCGACATCGTAGATTCCGATGTTCGCCCATCGGTCCGTCCACCAGTCGGGAAGGTCCACGAAGGGGTAGAGACAGACACCATGAAGATCGACGCCCGCGTTAAGCGCTTTCAACGACTCTTCCATCGTCATCCGCAGCCATTCGGCTCGGTTCTCCTGAAACCCGCTAGTCTCGCCAATGATGATCGGCCGGCGATAACGATCCCACGCGAGCTTGAGCAGTTCGCTCAGCGGCTTCCGGCGCGGATCGCGCGGTCCGAGCACTTCCCGCTTTTTGTCAGCGTTCAGCTGGACTTGGCTGTAATGGTAGACATTCACGCCGACGATATCGAGAATGTCAGGCGAACCACCCAGCTCCGGCGCGGCACGTCCGCTCAGCATGTCCCAGGCTTCCATCGCTTTGCGGTGTTCTTCGTCCCAAGCCTCGTCGGCCAAGTCCGGACGGTTCGGTGGCGGCACGGCATGAACGATCGGATCGACATGCACCATGCGCGCACCCGGCTCGATTTCGCGTATCGCCTTCGCGCCCTCGATGGCCATTCGAGCTAATGCCCGCTTAAGCTCGCCTTCGCGGCCCTTCGCGAACGGATACATCCATTGAAGGTCGCTGGCAGCCGCTGAGAAGAACGTGATCTCGTTCATCGGTGTGAAGAAAAAGGGGCCTTCGGCCGTGCTGGTCACGAACTTCGCAACGCCGCGGCAATAACCAGCAAATCTGTCGAGGCATTCCTGCGAAAACGGGTCACAGCCGTCTGGAAATCCGTAATGGCACAAGTCCCATATGGGCGTGATTTTGCATGCAGTCGCGGCATCCTGGACTGCCTTGACGGTGGACCAATCGTAGTTGCCGTTACCAAGATCGACGCTGGGCCAGCGGACGCCTTCCCTAACCACTCCAATGCCGAGATCCATCGCCGCAGCGAGGTCCGCCTTTAGATGCACGTCGTGGCCCGTAGCAGCGACGTAGTCCTTTCGCTTTCCATCCTTCCAGACGAACGTCGAGCACTCAAAACCCGCCATGAAGAAAGTCGGAAAGATCGCTTGTCGCGCCTCTGCTCCAGCTCGAAGCATCAGTCCTAGTTCCTTTCCATGACCCCTACCGCGCGTCACGGGAAAGAACTCTCACAATGGTGTTCAGGTCCGGCTGATGGCAGCTTTCGACCCAAAGCTGCCATTAGCCTTCTGTGGATCGCGTAAGCACCAGCGCCACGCCGCGCTCGATGCCCGTCGTCGTCATGGCTTCGGTCTCCGTGATCACGTAACCGTGGACGAGCCTTGCGATTAGGTGCTCGGTAATCATGAAGTTGCCCACGGCCTCGTGACGCCGGACACGCTAACGGTATCGGCGGTTGCGCAGCGCACCAGGGCTCGGATTGTCGGTGAGCCCTGGCACCTGTCAGCCGTTCGCCGGCGCGACAAGGCTGCCGACATTTAATGTTTCGTGAGAATGGCCCCTGGACGCCGGATCGTCCGACGCCGCTGAGACTTGCTACTGAGGTCCTTCCCGGCGAGCCGCGCCAGCAACGCATACACGGCGATGCCGGCCGCGACGCTCAGCCAGATGCTGAAATAAGCAAGCGGCACGATCGCCAGTAAGAACAACAGCAGCGCTACGCCGAAGCGATCCATGCGTGGTTAAACGCGCACCATCGGCGAATGGACCCGCAGCCATCACGCGGCTTTGGGGGCGGCGATTGGGCCGCGGCGCTGTCCTTACCTTTTGCGGTCGCGGCGCAGTGACGAGCTCGCGCCGAGCGGGGCGCGACTGGCGCGGAAATGTCAGCGGTCGTCCCGCCAGGTCCCGGCTGATGTCCGCAATCGCGCCGAATTTCTGCACTCCTGGCGCAGGACGGGCACCAGCGTGCCTGCTGTTCGTTGAGGTGAGGAGAAATGAGTAGCGCGCGATGAATACGAAGCCGAGTTCAATGGTGTCGAGTATGGCTGTAAAAGTCAGCTACCTGAGCGCCGTCTTCCAGCGACTTTGGTCCCTGGGCGATGCGGGTTCGTTGAGCGGCCTATTAAAGTTGATCGATGAGGCCGTCCTTCTCCAACGATGCCGGAGCCGCCTTGGAAGAATGCATCGCATGCTCGCGCGGTATTCCTAGGCTAGCGGGTGACGCTAGCGTCGGTTTCAAACGCGCCCGATTCCTCTCGCGCTAAGCTTTCAACCAAAGTGGATTTTTCAATCAGGAGGGTGCTCGGGGAAGGGTCAGACCATAAGCTGCAACGAGCCTGTCCTTGCAATCCGAGACGAGATCCTCAGATCGTTTCAGGCTTGCTTTAAGTTCGCGGTTCGACGCCTCAAGCTCGGCCCGGGTGGGCCGCTGGTTGTCGTTCAATGGTGGCGGCGTTTCGGCCATGCGTTCTTGAACGATTTGAAACGGCGCCAAGGCCCAAGCCAATGGCAGCTTTCGACCCATTGCTCACATTAGTGGCTCACGCCTCTCTGCGACGCTAGCGGCACTCAGGTCTGGAGAGCCCGATCATCTCAATCGTGCGTTCCCCCCAGACGAGGATCGTCAATTGCGGGGATCTTGGAGAACGAACAGTGATGCCTGAAGGCAAGCCAGAGCTGGACGAGAGCCATACCGTTCCCGCTCACGTTGAGGATACAGTTCAGGCTGTTGCTCGCTTCCATGCGACGCACGAAGCGGATGCTGAACCGCTGCAGCGGTTAATCGAGAGGCTAACCCGACGTGCCGGGACGCCTGTATTTCTCGTGCTGCTGACATTGTCAGTCATCGCATGGATGGTCCTTAATCTTGGCTTGATAGCTTTTGGAGTTAGGCCACTAGATGAGCCGCCGTTCTTCTGGCTGCAGGGTGCGGTGACCCTCACGGCCTTATGCATGACTGTCTTGATCCTCACGACTCAACGCCGCGAGGACGAGTTGGCTGGACTGCGTGACCAGCTCACGCTGGAGCTTTCGATTCTTAGCGAGCAGAAATCCGCAAAGATCATCGGGCTCTTGGAAGAGCTGCGCCGTGACGATCCGCACATTTCCAATCGCCCTGATGAGCATGCCGACGCACTCTCTAGGCCCGCCGACCCAAACGCAGTCATGGATGCACTCAAGGGCACACAGGAACGCGCGGACTAACAGTCCGCTTTCCACCCAAAGCTGCCCCTAGGGACACAACTGTATGCCTAGTCTTGGCAATTCCTGCTTTAAGGCGGCTCGATGGACTTACATGGCAGCATCGCGACAAACCTGTCGTCAGCCGTTCAAAGCGCCCGCCGCTTGAGTGGTCATCCGGTTCACGCGGATACACTCTCCCACTGGACAGATCTTCTCCACCACGCTCGCCGCGAACTGGAGGCCGGTTCGAGCGAGGTCCTTCAATCACTCATTGTAGAACTCGAAACGGAGCTAGCTGAACCCACTGTCTGAACGTCCGTCTTCGACCCATTGCTGCCATTAGGACAGCCCGTTGCGTCGCTGAACCCGCTCTGCGATTGATCGGTGTGTGGAGTTGCTCAAGCAAATCGCGCTGTGGCTGGTTGGCACTGTGGCCTTTGACTGGCTTTTTGCCGGTCGCATGGCCGCCCTCACAACGGTCGATTACCGATGGTGGCCCCTCTCGAAACTGCGGCTAATCACGTTGACGTTATTCGCCACCGCCATCGCGCTCATGGCGTACTATGGCTTGCGAGCCGAGTGGCCGTTGCTCGTCTCGGTACTCGCGTACATCGTGTACATGGCAGCGATAATGGCAGACCTTGACCGGCAGCGAGAGCGAGGTCCACTTCCGCACGCACCTCCTCGGTATTCAGACGGGGATGGGGATTATTGACGCTGCGTTAGGCGATGGCCGAATGTCAGCTTTCCACCCATTCCGGACGCTCAGTGCACTCATATCACGCGCTTGTTCGCCTAATTTCGGGCATCCTTCGAAATCGGGGGTGGGCCGAAGCCCACCCCGCGCGTATTCAGCCGCCCTGCTGTTCAAGACCCTCGACGGCCTTGCTGACCAGGATATTCACCGCGACGCGGCGGTTCTGCGCCTTGCCTTGGGCGGTTTCGTTGTCCGCCGCCGGGTCCGCCTCGGCCATCCCGGTTGGGGTCAGCATGCGATAGGGCGCCCAGCCGCATTTCTGCTGCAGATAATTGACGACCTTGCTGGCGCGCCGTTCGCTGAGAACCTGGTTATAGTCCTCGCCGCCGACCGCATCGGTATAGCCGACGACGAGCAGCAGCGCGTTGTCCATTGCCTTGGCTTGGGTCGCAGCCGCGCAAAGCTGGGCCTCCTCCTCACGCGACAGCGCCCACTTGCCAGTGTCGAAATAGATGTTTGTCGTGCCCTTGATATTATACTTGTCGATATCGCCCACGCGCCCGCGCAGCGCCTCGGTCGCCGCCGCATTCCGGGCAATGGCCGTATCGTGCTCACCGAAGCGCTGCGCGGTGCCGTTGCGGATCATCGAAGCGGTCGCGAGATTCTTGTTCTTGAGCCTCACCTGGGTCGCCACCAGGCCGCCGCCCCACTGCACCGTCTTGACCGTGACCGGCAGCCCGTTGAGCAGCGAGTCCGCGGCAAGCTTGTCGCGATCGAGGCCGAGAAAGCCCCCGCTGGACCGGATGTCGGTGGCCTGGGAGACAAGGATTGCCGTGCTATTGCCGTTGGCGGCAGTCACCTGCATCTGCCCGCCCCTGCGCGCGGAAATGATGCCCTGGACCTCAGGTCCCTTGGGCAACTTGGTCAGATCGGCCGGCATCTGGCCAGTCACGGTAATCGCATTCGCGCCCTCGACCTGTTCCTGCACCTGCGCAGAAAGACCGCTCCAGGCTGGCACCGCAGCCGCGGCCAGCAGCAAGGGAACCGTCGATCGCTTGAGAATATTCACTAATTTTGCTCCTTTAGATTGATCGGCTCGACGCGTTCGCGACTATTCGTCCGGCCGCCTTGGTCATGGCGTGTCGGGCTGTCAGAGCTTCATCCGTTTCACAGGACTGATTGCGTCATTGCAGCCTGCGCGCGAACGCCTCGGACGGCCGACTGTTCAGGCCAACCTTGCTGGCAGATGAACGATTCCAGGCGCCGTTTAAGCACCGTTAAGTTTATGGGTGATCCGGGCGCATCGAGCGGTGGGCCGTTGCAGGCGCTACCGTGACCGATCAGGCGCGGCTCGCACAAAACTGTGGATTCGTTGAACTCTTGACCTTGGATCCTGCGCGAATCTCGACAATTCTTGGCGCATGGCCCTGATCGCTTTCCGCCACTTCCCCGCCGTCGCCGCGCTCGAGGAGCAGCTTCGCCTGCAATCGCTCGGCCTGCTGTCAGACGAAGAGGCGGGCTTGCTCGCAATCCTTTGAAAGCTGCCGCTCCTTAACCGCAGTCCGCGTGACCGAATCCTCTCATATTCTCTGATGTTCGTCATGGCGGTCAATATCATTGTTATTACGGTAATGGTGGAGGCGCTGGCGCTTGTCGTCTGGCATGTGTGGCGATGATCTAGAGTCAGCTTTCCACCCCAAGCTGCCATTGGCGTAGTGGCAGCTTTCGAGCCATTGCAGACATAAGCACTCGCAGACAAAAGTGACGGCGTGAGAACATCCAGGTAATCGACGGGGCCGCGAACGCGACCTTCAGCATCTTCCAAGCCACGGAGGATGAGTTCGCAGTCATCTTCCCGGACGGGCGCGATTTGGAGATTGCCGACGACTTCATTGAGCGCGTCGGACAGGAAGAAGCAAACCGAGTGCTAACGGCACTTTGGGAGCGGCCCATCCTCAAGCGCGACGCAGCGGGCATCCACGGGACGCTGTTCTACGATGCGGACGACCGGCACGAGTTCATGCCGAGTTCGATGCGAGAGGTGGATTGGGACCAGCGCTTCGTCAACGAGGCTCAGCGGAGGCTTTTCCGGCAGCATCGCTAACGGCAGCTTTCCACCCAAAGTTGCCATTCAATCGCGGTCGGGCGCGAGCCTCCCAAACTTGCCCATCACCCCCACACGTAGCTTATGTTACGCTCCCGAACCGTTGCCAACGCAAAGGTATGGCCATGAGCGATTTCGAATTCCTTTTCGCGTTGTTCGGATTGCTGTTCGGCCTCGTCATCGCCGAGCTGGCGATAAAGTTTGCCGACGTGATCGATACGCGGGCGGAGCGGCCGCTGGGCGTGCTCACCCCCGCACTCGCTTTCCTGCTGCTAACCGATGTTACCGCATTCTGGCTCTACATCTGGTCGGCGCGGCACGTTTTGACGGTAAGCTGGCACACAGTCTTTTCTGGCGTGCTGCTGGCAATCCTCTATTTCATTGCTGCCGCGCTCGTGTTCCCGCGGGGCGGCCGCCACTGGGCCAGCCTCGACGATCATTATTGGGCGCGCAAGCGGTTGGTTGTCGGCGCCATGCTGTTCGTCAACGTGGTGGTCGACGGAGCCATGCTGACCCGTGCTGCCCCGGCGTGGAACGACTGGTGGTTCTACTATTACTATGTCAGCTATATCGCCGCGCTTGCGGGGCTAGCGCTCAGCCGTTCGCGGCGGCTCGATCTGGTGCTGCTCTTCTGGACCATCTTCATGAACGTATCGGAAGGTTTCGACCTGTTTCCGCCATCACATTTCGGGGCGCAGGTCGGGTTGGCCTCGGCACAGATGCAGCAGGAGGCCCAGCATTAAGGGTTTTAGCGCCAGAAAACGGCGCCATGCTAACGTCCGCTTTCCACCCATTCCTGCCATTCTAGTGGTGAGCTACAGTCGCCTCATGCCGCGCGTACTCGAATGGACAGAAGCTGACATTGAAGGACTGAGTGATTCATGGGGCCTAACCCGTGTTGTCACCGAAGTCGATGACGATGGCTCTGTGACACGCGAACTTGGCTTTGATGCCAAGGGCAACCTTGTTCACCGCTATCCGGGCGAGCCGTCGCGCGCAAAAGATCGGGTTTTCGACCTGGCGAGGGTCGGGCGGTCGGGCAGGGCTGATATGGAGGCTGAGGAGTTCGAGCGCCTCTGGTCCGCTTAGGTCTGTTTTCCACCCAAAGCCGACACTAGTGACAAGCTTCCGAAATAGGATTCCGTGTGCCGGCGTGTCGGCGCCGCAACCGCGTTACGGCTCATTCTCAGCTCGAAACTGAAGCGTGCAAACGGACCACCGATAAGGTCATAGCAAAGGCGCCGCTGTCCGTGACTTTGGTAACTTTAGCGGCCGGCCAACTCGCTACTTCACCCGCTCGGCCTTGATAATCTTGACCGGCGGTTCGAGCATTTGGCCCTTCATCGGCCCCTCGCCTTTGGTCGGCGAAACCGGCGCGTCGTAGATCTTTTTCACGACGTCCATGCCCTCGAGAACATGGCCGAACGCAGCGAACCCGTCCGGATCACCGCCGGGACCGCCCGCGTCGAACGCGGGGATATCGTCCACCAGGATGAAGAAGTCCGCCTGCTCGGATCCCGGCGCCAATCGCGCCATGGAGATCGCACCGGCGACATTGTGAAGGCCTGTCTGGTTGGTCCCCTCGTGCGCGGTCGGCGGAAAGAGCTTGCGGACGTCGCTGCGGACGCCCCCCTGGATCAACCCGCCGCCCGCGCTGTGCATCGCTCGATAGAAGATCTCACCGTCCAGGCGGTGGGTGTCGACGTAATGGAGGAAGTTGGCAGCGGTAATCGGCGCCCGGCCTCGATCGACACCGATCACGATGCGGCCGAGACTGGTGTCGATCGCCACGGGAACCAGCTCTTCCTTGGGCGCTATCGCATGCGCCGGCGCGGGCGCGGGAGTCTGGCCAACGGCTGATGCGGGTACGCAGGCGAGAAGCAAGGCAATTCGGTAATTCATCGGCCAAGCCTACCCGCCCTCGCCCGGCTTCGGGAGAGGGGTTTTCCCTTCGCAGGCAAGGCCCTATAGGCCCGGCCATGCCCGCCCTGGACATGACGAACCCAGCCGCGCTGCCGGCCGACTGGCGCGATTTCGTCGCGCTGACGAAGCCGCGCGTCATGTCTCTCGTCGTGTTCACCGGACTGTGCGGGTTGCTGGTCGCTCCGGAGCTGCCGCCGCTGGTTCTCGGCTTCACCGCGATCCTGTGCATCGCGTTGGGCGCTGGCGCGTGCGGCGCTCTTAATCAATGGTACGAGGCGGACCTCGACGCGAAGATGCGCCGGACGGCGAAGCGCCCGCTTCCCGACGGCCGGATGGAGCCGCAGGCGGCGCTGCATTTCGGCGTCGGGCTCGGAACGTTCTCCGTGCTGCTGATGGGCCTCGCGACGAACTGGCTCGCCGCCGCGCTGCTGCTCGCTTCGATCCTGTTCTACGTCCTGGTCTACACCGTGTGGCTCAAGCCGCGCACGCCGCAGAACATCGTCATCGGAGGCGCCGCTGGTGCCTTCCCACCGCTAATCGGCTGGGTTGCAGCGACAGGGAATTTCGCAGCGCTTCCGCTGTTGCTGTTCGCGATCGTCTTCCTGTGGACCCCACCGCACTTCTGGGCGCTGTCGCTCTTCGTCCGCTCCGATTATGCGGCGGCCGGGATCCCGATGCTTCCGGTGGTTGCGGGCATTGAGAACACTCGCAAGCAGATCTTCCTCTACACTCTACCGATGGCTGCGGCGGCGATCGCGCCATGGGCGCTCGGCCTCACCGGTCCGATCTATGGCGGCTGCGCAGCGATCCTCAGCTTCGTGTTCGTGATGCTCGCGGCTCGAGTCCTTGCGAACCGCGCCACGGAGCCGGCCGGCATGGCAGCCGAGAAGCACCTATTCGGATATTCGGTCTTCTACCTCTTCGCGCTTTTCACCGTGCTCGTCGCCGACCGGTGGCTCCCGTGGTGAGGCAAGAGGACGAGATCATCCGGAGACGCCAGCGTGAGCGCGCGCGTGTCACGGCGCTGCTGCTCGGCGCGTTCGTCGTCCTGCTATTTTTCATCACGATTGCGAAGACGGGAATCAACTGGTGACGAAGAACGGCCGGACGGCATTGATCATGGCCGGTGTCGTCGCGTTCATGATTGGCGTTTCGGCAGTTTCGCCGGCGCTGTACCGCACCTTCTGTTCGCTGACCGGGTTCGGTGGCACACCGCTCCGGGCCGAAGTTGCTCCCGGCGCCATTGCGCATGGGCAAGTGCGCGTCCGCTTCGACGCCAACGTTCATCCCGGCCTACCGTGGCGCTTCGAGCCCGAGCAGACCACTGTCACGGTGAAGCCCGGGGCGCAGACGAAGATCTTCTACCGCGCAACCAACCTTTCGGCGCGGACCATCCGCGCTCAGGCCGCGTACAACGTCAGTCCGGACCAGGTCGGCAAATATTTCAAAAAGATCCAGTGCTTCTGCTTCACCGAGCAGACGCTCAAGCCCGGCCAGACCGTAGACATGCCCGTGATCTTCTTCGTCGATCCCGACTTCACCAAGGACGAGGACACGAAGGACATTACAGAGATCACCTTGAGCTACACATTTTATCCGGTGGAAACCGTCACCGCGTCTCGCTAGAGCCTCGGCAAAGTCAAAGAGGAAAGCCTAAGAATGGCCGCCGCTAAGAACCACGATTACCATCTGGTCGAACCCGATCCATGGCCGCTGATCGGGGCCATCTGCGCCGGCGCGTTGTTCAGCGGTGCCGTCATGTGGTTCCACGCAAACCGCTATGGCGTCCCGGTCATGCTGCTCGGCATCGCGGGCGTGCTGATCACCATGTACAATTGGTGGTCGAACACCATCCGAGAAGCGCACCAGGGCGATCACACGCCGATCGTGCAGCTTCACCTGCGCTACGGCATGATCCTGTTCATCGCCTCCGAGGTAATGTTCTTCCTTGCGTGGTTCTGGGCATTCTTCGACAGCGCGATATTCCCGTCGGCGGTTGACGCCGTCGGCGGCCAGTGGCCGCCCAAGGGTGTGGAAGTTCTCAACCCGTGGGGCTTCCCGCTTCTCAACACCATGATCCTGCTGTGCTCGGGTACGACCGTCACCTGGGCGCACCATTCGCTGATCCACGGCGACAGGCAGGGCCTCAAAATTGGTCTCTGGTGCACAATCCTGCTCGGCCTGCTGTTCACCAGCGTCCAGGCATATGAATATGCGCACGCGCCGTTCGCCTTCAAAGGCAGCATATACGGCTCGACCTTCTTCATGGCGACCGGTTTCCACGGCTTCCACGTCATCGTTGGGACGATCTTCCTGACCGTCTGCCTGATCCGCTCCTACAAGGGCGACTTCACGCCCCGGCAGCACTTCGGTTTCGAAGCAGCTGCCTGGTACTGGCATTTCGTCGATGTCGTGTGGCTCTTCCTGTTCACGACCATCTACGTCTGGGGCGGCTGGGGCGCGCCGCACGCCGGGTGAAGCCAAGCGACCCGGCGACCTCGCCTTCGCCGTTGAAGGCGGCCGTCGCCGGTGATTGCCCGCGCTGCGGAGCGCGCACTTTGTTCGACGGCTGGGTTAGCTTCGCGAAGCGCTGCCGTGGTTGCGGGCTCGAGTTCGACAGCTTCAACGTCGGCGACGGCCCGGCAGCCTTCCTGATCTTCTTCGTCGGCACGGTGGTCGTTGTCGCGGCCCTGGTGGTCGACGGCGCCTTCTCTCCGCCCTGGTGGGTCCACCTCGTCTGGATACCCGTCACCGCGGCGCTGACGATCGGCGGGCTTCGTGTCTCGAAGGCGTGGCTGCTCGCGCAGGAGTACAGGCATCGCGCACGCGGGGGAGGAATCACGGAATGACTCGGCGACTTCCGATCATCCCGACCATGGTGGTCCTAGCGGCCGTAGCCACGATGATCGCGCTCGGCGTGTGGCAACTCCGCCGAGCTCACTGGAAAGAGGGTCTCCTCGCACAATATGCCAAGGCTGAGACGCTGCCGCCGATCATCTGGCCGACTTCTCCACTGCGCGACGACCAACTGCCCTTATTTCGCCACTCCACGGGCCTCTGCCTCCGGCGTGTCGGCCAACGCGCGGTCGCGGGCGAGAACCGCGCCGGAGAGCCGGGCTACGCCCACATCTTCGAATGCTCGACCGGCGCCGAAGGGCCGGGAATGAGCGTCGAGGTCGGCTGGTCCAAGGATCCGAACGCGAAGGTGAACTGGGGGGGCGGCCCGGTGAGCGGCATAATCGCGCCCGACAGTCGAAAGCGCATGCGCCTCGTTGCGGCGAGTGCCCCGCCAGGGCTCGAACCAAGTGCCGCGCCATCAATCAACTCGATCCCCAACAATCATCGATCCTACGCGCTGCAATGGTTCAGCTTCGCTGCAATTGCGCTGATCATATATGGGCTTGCCGTGCGAAAGCGCTGGAGAGAGGAACCAAAGGCATGAGCGCGTCCATGCATATCCTGCCGAATGGCCTGACCGTCGCTGCCGACCCCATTGCCGGCGCGGAGTCCGTCGCCGTCGGCCTGTACGCGAGCGTCGGATCTCGCTCCGAGCCGGAGCATCTCGGCGGCCTCGCGCACCTGGTCGAACATATGGTGTTCAAGGGCGCGGGTGGCCGCGACACGCGCACGCTCGCGGAAGCGATCGAGGATGTCGGCGGAAGTCTCAACGCCTGGACCGCGCGGGACCAGACGGTCTTCCACGGACGGGCACTCGCACGCGATTTGTCGTTCGTCACCGAGCTCATCGCCGATCTCGTCCGAGCGCCGCATTTCGACGAGGAACATCTCGAGCGCGAGAAACAGGTGATCCTCTCTGAACTCGGGGAAGTCTTCGACGCACCCGACGATCTCGTTCACGATCATCTATTCGAAGCTGCATTCGACGCACAGCCTCTTGGGCGGAGTGTGCTCGGGACCGAGCAGAGCATCCGTGCGGCCGGCCGGAAGGACTGCCTCGACTGGCTTCACGATCAGTTCGTACCGTCGCGGCTGGTGTTGTCGGCAAGCGGAAAGATTGAACCCCAAGCGCTTCTGACTCTCGCCGAAAGCATGTTCGGGGACATGCAGTCCATCGACGCACCAAGCATCGAGCCTGCGACCTTCACCGGCGGGGTGCGTAACGACCGCAGGAGCTTCGAACAGGCGCATTGGTGTCTCGCATTCCGCGGTGTCCCGGCGGGCGACGCGCGGGTGCCTGCGCTGTCTTTGTTCGTGCAGGCGCTGGGAGGCGGAACGTCCTCGCGGCTGTTTCAAGAGCTTCGCGAGGAACGGGGTCTCGCTTATTCCATCTATGCCTGGAACAACGCATTTGAGGATGTCGGCCTGGTCGGGATCGGTTGCGCCGCCGAGCGAGCGCGCGCCGCCGAATCCGTACAGCTCGCGCGTGAATTGCTCGGCGAGACCGCGGACAAGCTGACGCAGCCGGAACTCGACCGTGCACGGGCGCAGATCGAGGCCGGACTGCTGATGACGCTCGAGACCCCGCAAGGACGTGCCGATCACATGGCCCGCTCGATCGAAGTGTTCGGCCGGATCCTATCCCTAGACGAATTGCTCGATCACATTCGAGCCGTCACAATCGAAAACGCGCGAGCCGTCGGGCGCGCCCTTCTCGACGGCCCCGTTGCAGTCGCATCGGTCGGCGCGGCGCTAGCCCTCGCAGCGTGATCGATCTCCAGACGATCATTGCGGAGCCTTGGACGGACTGGGGCCTGATCGACTCCGGCAACAGTCAGAAGCTCGAGCGTTATGGGCCCTATCAGGTGGTCCGCCCGGAACCGCAGGCAATGTGGACGCCTGCGGCAGCGGATTGGGACCCGGATGCCATGTTCGTGCCCGGTTCCGACGAAGAAGGCGGCGGACGTTGGGTCCAGCACCGCGTGGTCCCGCGGCAGTGGGAGCTCGCACGGGGCGACGTCCGCTTCCACGCGTCGTTGACGCCCTTTCGTCACCTGGGCTTCTTCCCGGACATGGCGCCGCAATGGGACTGGATGCGCGATCGGTCTGCTGATGCCGACGTGCTGAATCTCTTCGGATATACGGGCGTAGGGACCCTGCTTCTGAGTAACGCAGGCGCCCGGCTGGTTCACGTCGACGCGTCTAAGAAGTCGGTCGAGCAGGGCAAGGACAACGCGCGGCTGTCGGGCATGCAAGACAGCTCCATCCGCTGGATCGTCGATGATGCGAGCAAGTTCACTGCGCGCGAAGTGCGGCGCGGCCGCCGCTATGACGGCATCCTGCTCGATCCGCCGAAGTTCGGCCGCGGGCCGACGGGCGAGGTGTGGCGGCTCGAGGAGAATCTCGCGCCGCTCCTTGCCGATTGCCGAAAGCTCCTCGACGCGAACAGCCGCTTCCTCGTGCTTACCGTCTACGCCGTCCGCATGTCGGCCCTCGCGATCGGCGAGCTGGTGCGGCAGACCTTGGGCGACCTTGGCGGAACCGTTGAGATGGGTGAAATGGCCGTGCGCGAGGAAGCACGCGGACTGCTGCTTCCAACCGCGATCTTCGCAAGATGGTCTAAGGACTAAGTCCTCGCAGCGCGGAACGCCGCGCCTGCCACGAACGGTGCACCGGCCGTCAGGAGAAGCGAGACCGAGGCTTCGAGAAGCAGCGCGGCAGGCCCCGTTCCGGAGCTTGCTGCCGCACCAAAGATGAGCAGTGGCACCGCGAGCGGCAGAAGCAGAAGTCCGGCGAGTGACCCAGCGCGCGGCAGGCCTGCAGTGACCGCAGCAATGGCGACCGCGAGCGCCGCCAACCCCGGCGTTCCGATCGCCAGCGCGATCTCGGCTCTCGCGAGGGAGGCGCCATCCATCGCGAGCAAGGCAGCACCGGGTACTGCAGCGATCAGCATAAGCGGCCCGAAGGTCAGCCAATGGGCAACGATCTTGGCGGCCGCGACCGTCTCATCTGCGATCCCGTGGACGAGCAGCTGATCAAGTACGCCGTCGGCACGATCGGGCTCGACCAGCCGCTCGATCGGCTGCAGCGCCGCGGTGAGCGCGGCGATCCACAAAGCGCCGCCCGCTATCCGCTGGAGCAGGCGCGCATCCGGCCCAATCGCGAAGGGCATCAACGCCACGACCAGCAGGAAGAATGCGATTGGGATCCAGGCAGTGCCCGTCGATCCGCGCCGCACGTCCCGCGCGATGATCGATCCAGTCATCGGCCAAGCTCCAACCGCCGCCAGACGCCGGGCAAAGGCTGATGCGAAGCGGCAAGCACCGCACCGCCTGCTGCAAGATGAGCCGAGATGATTGATGCGAGCCGCTCGGCACCGTCCGCATCGAGAGCATTGAGCGGTTCATCCAGCAGCCAGAGCGGCGCATGTGACGCTGCAACGCGCGCGAGCGTTGCGCGCTTTGCCTGCCCCGACGAGAGCAGCCGCACCGGCACGTCCTCCAGCTGGGCAATGCCAAGCGCTTCCATCGCTTCGTCGACCGGCCCGGCCCAGAAGGAGAGCGCGCGCCACAGCGGCAGCTCGCGATCCAGCGCGAGGCTGTCATCGGCAAGCGCGACCGCCACGCGATCGACGCGACCCCGCTCTGCTCGCAGAAGTCCTGAAGCAAGTCGGATCAAACTGGATTTGCCACTGCCGTTCGGGCCAGCGACCTGCAGCCCCTCTCCGGGGCCGAGCTCGAGATTCATGGCTTCGAAAAGCAAGCGCCCACCGCGGCGGAGCGACACGTCCTCGAAGCGCAGCAGGCTCGTCACGCCACGCTGTCTTCGAGCGCGTGCATGTCCGCGTCGCTTAGGCCGAAATGATGGCCTATTTCATGGATCAGCACGTGGGCGACGAGATGTTCGAGCGTATCATCGCCGGCGGCCCATTCGTCGAGTAACGGCCCCCGGAACAGCCGAACGCGCTCCGGCAAAGTGCCGGACTGGTCGACACTTCGCTCCGTCAAAGGAATGCCTTCGTACACTCCGCTCAGCGCAAAGGCGTCTTCTATGCCGAGCGACTGCAGCGTCCCTCGATCGGCGAATTCCTCTACCGAGAGGACCACGTCGCCGACGCTTTCACTGAACGGCTTCGGCAGCGCATTGAGCGTGCGGCGAGCGATCGCTTCGATCTCGTCGGCGGAAGGCGGTGCCCCGAAGCTGCGCATCGCGGCGGCATAGTGGCTTGGAGCGGCTTCCGGCAACCTTGCCCCCCGGCGGCTCCTTCCTTAGATGGTCCGCTTTCCAGCGATATGCGGAGCGGTGGCCGAGTGGTCGAAGGCGCTCGCCTGGAAAGTGAGTATACGGCAAAACCGTATCGAGGGTTCGAATCCCTCCCGCTCCGCCAATCCGCGATTTCCTGAAATTCACAATGGCCAGAAAGTCGCGCCCGTGGCCGCAGGCGGCTCGGATCTTCCGACAGACAGACGCCGAGGAGTGTGCGGATGTCCGCTTTCCGCCCAACCCTGACGGTAAGGTGGCCCGCTCCGAGGGGCTCGAACACCCAATCTTCGGGTTCGAAGCCCGACGCTCTATCCAATTGAGCTAGGAGCGCTCGCAACAGGCTAAATATGAAGACCTAAAATGTCAGCTTGCGGCCCATTGTGGAGATCAGGTGAACCTCGACGCCGCGCCGCGACGTCGAGATTTTTTCCAATGCTTAGTAGCGGAAGGTAATCGACCCCCCGACTGTGCGCGGATCAGCATGCTGTCGGCGAACTGCGGTGCTCCCCGTAAATACACCATTCCTCAGAAGCATCGACGAATCGAGCGGTTGGTAAAGGTTGGCGAGGCCATATTGCTTGTTGAGCAGATTGTTGCCGAACAGCGAGGCAGTCCACCGCTCACCCGGCCCACTGATCGAAAGACGCGCGCCCAGGACTGCATAGGAAGGCTCGATCGTCTGCGGGTTCGCGTCGGTGATGATGCCTTCATATTGCTTCGAGAAGAAGCTGAGGTTCGATGTCGCGTCCCAAGTCCACCCGGTCGAACCGATACCACCGGCCCAGTCGAAGCCCAGGCGACCGCTCCATTTCGGCGAGTTCGGTGCCGGCTTGCCTCTCAAATCCTGAGTTGCGCCGAGCCCTGCAGCGGTGCAGGCCGCTGACGGTGTCGCACATCCCGGAAGTCCCGGCGCATTGGGATAGTCAAGGAAGTTGGAGTCCAGATATGCAATGCTGGAGAAGAGCGACAGACCGTGCAGTGGTCTCGCAACGGCGTCGAACTCGAAGCCCTGCTGACGCAGTTTTCCGGCATTCAGAACGGTGAAGCTGACACCATCGAAGGCGCGGTCCTGGTAGCCGCTGATGTCCATCCTGTAGAAATTCAGGTTCAGCGTCAGCTTATGGTCGAGCCAGCTCGTCTTCGCGCCTGCCTCCCAGTCCTTGACCGTCTCAGGATCGAAGATACGCTTGGTCGAAACGAGGTTCCCGTTCGCATCGAACGTCGACAAAGGCTGTGAGCTGCCGCCGCTGTTGTAGCCGCCGGATTTATAGCCGGTCGAATAGCTCGCGTAGAGCAGATGATCCTTCGTCGCCTGGTAGTTCAGGCCGAGGCGGTACGTGAAACGGCTTTGATCCAAATCGGGGAAAGTCAGCGCTTCCGGCGCGCGGAATATTCCCTTGCCGATGAACGCGTTCGCCGTCTGCGCGTACGTACCTTCCTTCTTGTCCTTCGTGTAGCGGCCACCGAGCGTCGCGAAGAGCTTCTCGTTCAGATAGAAGTTGCCCTGAGCGTACCCGGCGTAACTGTCGACTTTCTGGAAGACGTCCTGGTTCGTCGCATTGTCGAAGTGTCCGCCATTCGCGGTCAGGAATGCGTTGCAGGCAGGCTTCAGGGCAGTGAAGGGCGCGACCGGAGGGAAGAAGGCCACATTGCAATATTGTGAGTTGAGGTCGAAGTTTTCGCCGAGGCTGTACTTCTCCCGGAAGTAATAGAGGCCGCCGACCATATCGAAGTGACCGTTGAGCCAAGCCTTCGTCGGTGAGATGAACTGAAGCTCGTGGTTCTGACTCTTCGACGCGAAGTTGCCGTGGCGCGAAATGACCGGTGCGGGCGAGAAGACGACATCACCATCGAGCTGTGTGTTCTTCCAGTCGCGGTAAGAATTGATCAACCGCACCGTCGAACCGCCGCCGACGTCCCATGACAAAGTGCTGTTGACGCCCCACTGGCTGTCGTGAAGATCGGCAGTGACGAACTGGTTGAAATTGCGGTCGTTGAAGTTTGTGTCGGGGCCTCCGGCAAGAAGGGTCTGAAGTCTCGCAAGCTGGACCGAGGAGACCGAGTTCTTATCGAGCTCGATGTCCGTGATCCCGTCGCCCTTGACCTTGGAATAATCGGCGCGAAACACCCAGTCGATCGGGCCCGCCTCGGCATGGAAGCTGCCACGAAGCACCGTGTCGTCGGTACCGCCATATCGTTTGCCGTCGAGCTTATTGTGCCAGTAGCCGCCGAACCACTGATGCAGACCGGCGAAGCGCAAAGCGGCCTGCTTGCCGATAGGCACGTTCACATAGCCATCGAGCTTGTACCGGTCGCCGGTGCCGACTTCTGCCGGTGACCCGGCCGGAGGTATCGTTCAAACGCGGTGCAGCGGAGTGCAGCGATAGAGCGCCGACGCTGGCATTCCGCCCGAAGAGCGTCCCCTGCGGACCGCGCAGCACTTCGACGCTCTCAATGTCCAGCAACGAGCTGACGACCGCACCCGCGCGCGGGACGTAGGCGCCATCGACAAAGATGGCGACGCTTGGCTCGATCGTCGTGTTGCCGATCGCGCCAATGCCGCGGATGTTCACGCGCATGAACGAGGATTGGACGCTCTTGGTGGCCTGGTAGTTCGAAGCGAGCTTTCCAAGTTGGGAGATATCCGTGACGTTGGACTTTATCAGCGTCTGTCCGGAAAATGCGGCGACCGAAATAGGAACGTGCTGAACATTCTCCGAGCGCTTCTGCGCGGTGATCACGATCTGCGTGTCGTTACCAGCATTTTGCGAAGCACCCGTTTTATCGTTGGCCGTGTCCGTGGCCGGCAAAGATGCGGGCTGCTGCCCCTCGGCAGCCGCGGGAACCGAATGGAGGCCAAAGGCCAATGACGCGACGCTGACGCACGCCAGCAGATGAATGCGATGAATCACTAAAATTCCCTCCCCAGATTGGCGGCGACGGTAGACATGTTGCGGGAGCGACTTTTCGACGCCGCGCCACGAACTTTCGTTTTCGCGCCAGATTGCGCAATGAGTTTCGGGTGTCAGACCCAGTGTGATGGGATTGCCACCAAGGTTCTGCCGGCGATGAGATTTGTCTCAGCAACCATCGGGACTTGACGGTCTTCCAACGGCTAGAGACGAAGCAACCAGATCAAGCCAAAGCTTGCTGTGCCCAGCGCAAGCAACGAAAGGATGACGGTGATCGTCACAGGGACGCCCGCTCGCGAGACGATGCGGACATCGACGCCCAGACCCAGCGCCGCCATCGAGATAACCGTCAAGATCGTCGCAGCATGACTAATTGGAGAGAGCGCTACGGCGGGGATGACGTCGGCCGAACGCAGCACGACCATCATGATGAAGCCGATGATGAACCACGGAACGAGCTGGTGCAGCGCCGGCCGTCCCGGCTGAGGTCGATCGCCGGCCGTAACATGCGGCGCCCGTTCGTCGGGCGCCTCGCGCAAGCGGGCGGTCATGAGCGAAAGTACGAGACAAACCGGGCCGAGCATCAGCACCCGTATGAGCTTGACCAACGTCCCGATTTGCACCGACTTCGCACCCATCGGAGCCGCGGCCGCAATAACTTGGGGAACAGCGTACACTGTCAAGCCGGCGAGAGCGCCATAGCCAAGCTGTGTCATGTGCAGAAGGGCGCCGAGCAATGGCAAGATCAGCACCACGACGACCCCGAGCACCGCTGTAAACGCGATCGACGAAGCGACGTCGTCGCCATCGGCACCAATCACCGGCGCAACAGCGGCAATCGCGGAATTACCGCAAATCGAATTCCCGCACGCTACCAGGATTGCCAGTCTCTTAGACAAACCGAGAGCGCGTCCGATCCCACAGCTAAGCATTATTGCGGCAGCCACCATCCCCAAAATTGAAATGAGGAGGGGGAAGCCAGCCGACAGGATGGTGGCTGCGCTAATCGAAACCCCAAGCATCACGACGGCGATTTCGAGAAGCAGTTTGGCGCTGAAGTCGATTCCGGACTTCCATGACGGAGAGGGGGTCCAGGCCGCTCGAAGGGCCGCACCAACGAGGATCGCCAGCACCAACGCTTCGACCCAAACGCGCCCGAACATTAGCAGCTCAAGTCGCTGCAAGGCATATCCAGCGCCGGCAATGCAGCAGCAAAGCGCTAGGCCCGGGACGGTCCGAAGCGGAACGCTGCCGATCGAAGCCTTGTCGAGAGCCTCGCCTGTTTCGCGCGCGCCGCTGGTATAGGGCGTCTGCGCGCATGCAGTTTCGATTGTCATGCCGCCTTGGCAGGTCCGATTGCGGTTCGTGACGAGCGCGTCCCGATGATGAAAACTAGTGCCGCAGCCATGCTCGCAAATGGCATCAGCTGAAGAGCGCCGAGCAAGCCGATGCGGTCCGCGAGCCAGCCGGTGACGATCGGACCCGGCGCCAGTCCGAAGCGCATTGTTGGCCAGCGTGAGTATGGCGAAGGCGGTGCCGTGGAGCGCTGCGGGAGTCAGCGCGGCAACGATCGCGCCCGATGGTCCTGCCGATGCGGCCGCCAGGAACATGCCGATGCCAAGAAGGACGAGCTGCGGCGCCCCAGGTCCGACGGCGAATGCCACCGTGATCGATGCCGGCACATCCCATGCAGTAGAACGCGCTAAGCAGAGCGCGCTGCGCGCGCTGTCGCGCACGAACTTGTCGCTGATCACCCCGCACACGATCATCCCGGCGCCGCCGAGTGCGAGGAACATGGCGGCGAGCGACGTCGCCTGCTTCAGCGGCAGGTCGTAATAGCGAACGAAATAGGTCGGCAGCCAGGCCGGCAAGGCACCGGCGACGAACAGCTGGCAGTCCGCTGCCGACATAAGCGCACTTGAGCGCACGGCCGGAGAACAAGGCTCCGAGATTCGTGAATCTGACCTGTGCTGCGCTGCACTTCCGCCGTCGCCGACGCAGCCGCGCTTCTCGGACGACGAGCGGATAGATCGATCGCCAGCAGCAGGCCGGCAACGCCGATCGCCACGAACGCCATGCGCCAGCCGTGCGTCGCGGCGACTGCGCCGCCGACGGCGACGCCCAGCACCTGTCCCGCAAGCCCGCCAGCCATGAATGCGCCGGTGAGCGTCGAGCGGAGACGCTCTGGGAAAGACGCTGATGATGACGGCGATGCCGACGCTGCCGTAGGCCGCCTCGCCGACGCCGACGAGCACGCGTGCGGCGAGCATCTGATCGTAAGTGGCGGCAAGGCCGCAAAGCAACGTCGCGATGCTCCACAGCACCGCCATGGCGGCAATGCTCCTCACGCGGCCGACCGGTCGGCGAGCAGCGAAATCGGGCAGGTCAGCACGCCGACCGTCATCGGCAACGACGCCGGACAGGAGACCCGAGCTGGGCGTCGCGTCAGATGCCATTCCGCCTTGAGCAGCGGGAAGACGGCGCTCAGCACCTGCCGCGCCATATAGTCGGAAATCAGCAGGCCGAACGTCAGCGCGAACACCAGCCAGGCGTAGGCGGAGACGTCCGGCCTGCGGGCCGGCGCTTTGGTCACGCCGCTTCGCGCCTCGCGACCGCTGCAGGCTTGCGGTTCGGAAGCCAGCCGTTCTTCTCCAGCGTCTCGTCGACGCTCGAATAGAACGTCGCCGATCTTGTAGATCTCGCGCGCCTGCTCGCCGGTCGCGATCGGGCGCCACAGCTCTTCGGAGATCGCACCATCTTCTCGATCTGCTGGACCGAGGTCGCGCGCTCGCCGCGGCGGCCGTAGAGATTGTCCTCCTGGCCGACGCGCACGTGCAGGCCCATCGCGATGCCCATCGTGCAGAGCGGATAGACGTGGCGCATCAGGCCCTCGACCGTCAGCACGGCATTCTGCGGAACGCGGTTGATGAATTCCATCAGGTTGCGGGGGTTCGGCCCGTCGTGGCCGCCGCCGATCGACACCCAGTTGAGGACGTAGGGGCCCATATACTGGCCCTGGCGGACGATGCGCTCGACCGTCTCCAGGTCCTTGATCGATCCGATCATGAAGTGCGGCTGGATGCCGGCACCGACGAGGCGCTTCAGATGCTCCTTCACGAAGCCCGGGCCGGCTCTCGTAATACATCTCGGTATAGGCGTGCTTGTAGTCGGGCTCGCCCATCGAGGTGCCGGCGGCATCCTCGTCGGTGATCAGCTCCATCACGTTCATCTGGTTGGTGTTGATCGCGATCGTCACCTGGTCCGGCGCCGGATTCAGCTCGGCCAGCATGTGGCGCGTGTCGTCGCCGAGCCACTTGGCCGCTTCGCCTTCATCCTTCGGCGCGAAGCTGATCGATCCGCCGACCTGCAGGATCATCTTCGGCACCGCGGTGCGCAGCCGGTCGAGCATCTCGTTGAACATCTCGAGCCGCTTCGAGCCCTTGCCGTCCGGCTCACGGACGTGGACGTGAAGCACGGTCGCGCCGGCATTGTAGCAATCGACCGCCTTCTGGACCTGGTCCTCCATCGACACCGGCAATGTCGTCGGAATCGCGCGGCAGGAAGCTCGGCGCGTAAGGCGCGACCTGGATGACCAGCGGATCCTGGTTTTCGGGCAGCAGGCTATCGTCCATGAACTGCATGGTTCTTCTCCGTTAGTAAGGCTTGTCGCCGATGATGCCCGCGCGCTCCATTTTCCGGACGGCGGGCCAGTAATCCATGACCGCGTAATGCTGGGTGCAGCGGTTATCCCAGATCGCGACGCTGTTCGGCCGCCAGCGCCAGCGCACCTGATATTCAGGGATCGCCGCGCGCGCGATCAGGTAGTTGAGCAGGCTGCGCAGCGCCGGGCGCATAATCCTGGCCGTAACGGACGTTCTCCGACGTGTGGAAGTTGGTGAAGTGCGTCGTGAAGCTGTTGACGAACAGCACCTTCTCGCCGGTTTCCGGATGGGTGCGGACGACCGGATGCTCGGCGTCCGGAAACTGCGCCTTCAGCGCGTGGCGCTTCTCGATCGGCATGCGCGCGCCGAAGCTCGCCTCGATCGAGTGGCGGGCGTAAAGGCCCGTCGATCGTCTCCTTGATGTGGTCGGACAGATCCTCATAGGCCCGGCCCATGTTCGCCCAGACCGTGTCGCCGCCGACCGGCGGACATTCGAGGCAGCGCAGGACCGCGCCCATCGGCGGCTTCTCGCGCCAGGTCGCGTCGCAATGCCAGGCATTCTCGTAATGGTCCGGCGGCGAATTCGAGGTCCTTGTAGATGCAGACCAGGCCGGGATGATCGGGATCGCTGCCGGCGACCGGATGGTCCTCGAGCTCGCCGAACCGCTGCGCGAAGGCGACATGCTCGGCCTTGCTGATCTGCTGATCGCGCAGGAACAGGACCTTGTGCGCGAGCAGCGCTTCGCCGGATCGCGCCGAACAGATCGTCGTTCGTGACGGCCTCGGCGAGGTTGACGCCGATCGAGCTCGGCACCGATGTGCGTCGTGAGCTTCTCGACCTTCATCAGATGACGAAGATCGACGAGCCCGTCGTCTTCCCTGCCTCGATGTCGCGATGCGCCTGGACGGCGTCGTCCAGCTCGTAGCGCTGGTTGATCTCGATCTTGATGCGGCCCGCCGCGACATGGTCGAACAGGGCGCTCGCGAGCTCCGCGCGCTCGGCCGGATCGGCGATGTAGTCGGCCAGCGCGGGTCGCGTGAAATAGACCGAACCCTGGATCGCGAGCTGCAGCGCGTCGATCGGCGGGAACGGGCCCGGAGGCCGTCCCGCAGCCGACCAGCACGCCGCGCCGCTTCAGCGATTTCAGCGACGCCTCGAACGTGTCCTTGCCGACCGTGTCGAATACGGTCGTGACGCCTTCGCCGTTCGGTCAGTTCCCGGACCCGTTCGACGACGTCTTCCTGGCGATAGAAGATGATCTCGTCGCAGCCATGCGCCTTGGCGACTGCGGCCTTTTCGATCGACGAAACGGTGCCGATGACGCGCAGGCCGAGCAGCTTCGCCCACTGCACCGCGATCAGCCCGACGCCGCCGGCCGCGGCGTGAAGCAAGATGGTGTCGCCCGCTCTTCATCCAGGGATTGGTCTTGAGCAGCCAATAGGCGGCGCTCAGGCCGCGCATGGTCATCGCCGCGGCGGTCTGGTGAGTCGATGTCGACGGGCAGCTTGATCAGCGACCCGATCGGCATCACGCGCTCGGTCGAATAGGCGCCGAGCGGGCTGCCGGTGTAGGTGACGCGGTCGCCGACGCTGATACCCGTTCGACGTTGGGGCCGACAGCCTCGATGACGCCCGAGGCTTCGACGCCCATGCCGTTGGGCAGCGGCACCGGATAATAGCCCTGACGGAAGTAGGTGTCGGCGAAGTTCATGCCGACCGCGACGTGGCGAACGCGAACTTCGCCCTCGCCCGGACTCGCCGACTGGAACGTCCTCGACGCGGAGCACGTCCGGTCCGCCCGCCTCATAGAAGCGTACAGCTTTAGCCACTCGAAAATTTCCCGATTGAATTCGCTGGTCGAACTATCACTAATGCGGCGATCGAATTTCATAGATCGCGACACGGGTTGGATAGGTCGCGACAAATCGAGGGCGTCCGAATGGAGCTCGTCAGGGCCGCGTCACTGACCGGCTATTTCGCGGTGGCGGGAGAGCTCCAGCTCAACGTCACGCCGCTTCTGCGGCGGGCCGGCTTGTCGCGAACAATGATGAGCGATCCCGAGCAAATGCTCCCGGCACGTTCGGTCGTCCACTTGCTCGAAGACAGCGCGGATGCAGCGGCATGCACGACCTTCGGTCTAAGGATGGCGGAGTACCGGCAGCTCTCCGACCTCGGCCTTGTTAGCTTGCTTATCGTCCACCAGCCGACCCTGGGCGACGCGCTCGACGTCCTCTCCGAATACCGCAACCGCATCAATTCCAACCTGACTCTGCAGGTGGAGCATCATGACGACGCGATCTTCCTTCGGGAGCATTTCGCGCTGCAACAACCGCTCTACTCGCGCCAGGTCAACGACCTCGCGCTTGGCAGTGCTCTACAAGCTGTGCCGGTCGGTCATGCCCCAGCAATGGCGGCCGCAATGCGTGAGCTTCAGCTACGAGCGGCCCGCCTCAGCCGGATCGGGCGGTTTACGATCGCCTCTTCGACTGTCCCATCCAGTTCGGGGCGGACTTCGACGGTATCGTGGTCGAGAAGTCAGACATGCAACGCCGAAATCCCATGTCGGACATGGCGCTCGCCTCTCACGCGCGGGAGCTCGTTGGAGGGATGATGGCGCCCGGCGACCGTTCGGTCGCAGAGGAAGTCGAACAATCGATCAGGATCCTGATGCCCATGGGACGCGCGTCGATCGGAGAGGTCGCGCACGCGCTCGGAACGAACGTCCGGACGCTCCAGCGCCGGCTGGAGCGCGACGGCGTGGTCTTCAGCGACCTCCTCGACCATGTCCGTGTGCAACAGGTAAGCCATCATTTCGCCAGCCGTCATTTGCGGCTTACCGACATTGCACACCTGCTCGGCTACTCCAGCCTGGCATCCTTCAGCAGCTGGTATCGCAGCCGCTTCGAGCGAACGCCGACCAGCGGCAGGCGCGAAATCCAAGGCGGCCGGAAAAAGCATGATCCAGTCAGCCGGTAACGGAGAGCTTCGTCTAGGTTTCCGCAGCTAACAGCGGTACCTAGCGCAGACAGCTCGCCTGCAAAGGGGTAATCGTGGCGCACGAACGCTTAGGGCTGTTTAATTCACCTCCGGACCGGCGTGAAACCCAGATCGCCACCCTAATCATCGGCGTGTTGTTCGTGGCCTTCCCACTGATCTTGACCGTCCACGACGTTCGACTGCGCCACGTCGAAGCGTTTATACCGGTGATCGACGCAATCATGTTTCCCTGCGAGCTGATTATTGCAGCTGAGCTTTTTGCCCAAGCGGCCGTGTTCCGGTCGCAAGCCCTTATCATTCTTGCGAGTGGCTTTGTCTTCGGTGCTTTGCTGCTTGTCCCACACCTCCTTACATTCCCGGGTGCTTTCTCCGAAAACGGATTGCTTGGAGCCGGCATCAACACCACGGCGTGGATCTACACTTTCCGGCGAGCCGGCTTTCCGATCGCCGTCATTCTTTATGTTCATTTCAGGCAGGCGGAGAAAACGCCGATGTCGGAAAGGGACCGCTCGGCGGTTCCAGCCGCTATTGGCGTGTTTGCGGCAATTGCGCTCGCAGCAGCGGTAACGCTGATGGCGACCATTGGGCGCGACCTGCTCCCGCCCTTCTTTTCCAACCACACGGACCGAATTCAAGGCTACGCAGTCGCTTATCATTCCACGATTTCAGCGCTGTGCTTCATCGCAGCGGCCATGCTTTTTCGCAAACGCAACTCAGTGCTCGATTTGTGGTTGCTCGTCGCAGTGTCGGCCTGGCTGATTCAGTCCCTGCTGAATGTGCCAATCCATGCCCAATTCACGCTTGGCTGGTACTGCCTCTTCGGCCTGATGCTGGCTTCAGATCTCATCTTGATGCTGGCGTTGATCGCCGAAACCAGTTGGCTCTATTCACGCATGGCCCTGTTAATCGCAGCACGGGATCGAGAGCGCGACGCCAAGCTGATGTCGATGGACGCAGTTACCGCCGCCATATCTCATGAAGTTGGACAGCCTCTGACCGCCGCTAGCCTCAACGCGTCGGCCGCACTGCGCTGGCTTACGCCCGCACGGCCCAATATCGAAAGAGCGATCGTGTCCTTGCGGGCCGTCAGCGATGCCACGCAGCGCACCTTCGATGTCATCAGAAGCATCCGGACGACGTTCTCCAGGGGATCGGTCGAGAAGACCGAGTTTAGCCTAAATAGCTTGGTGACCGAGACTGCGTCCCTCCTCGACAGGGAGCTGGCCGCAAGCAAGGTGTCACTGCACCTTTCGCTCGATGAAAGCCTACCGCTGATCCGTGCCGACCGGGTCCAGATGCAGCGGGTGCTCGTCAACCTCTTTACGAATGCGATCGAATCTCTCCATGGGATACCGAAAGGGGAGCGACAAATTGCGATACGTTCGGCGATCTTGGACGGCAAAGACGTGCTGCTCCAAGTCAGCGACACTGGCACGGGCATCGCGCCCGACGACCTAGAACATATCTTTGATCCATTCTTCACAACCAAGACGACCGGAACCGGGTTGGGGCTGCCGTTGTGCAGCACCATCGTTGAAGATCACGGGGGCCGCCTCTGGGTTTCGCAAGCCGAATCGCATGGTGCAGTCTTTCACCTGCAACTGCCGGGCGAGCGCAACGGCCGCAGTCTCAGTGGACCAAACGGACCTACTCCTAACGAATCTTGAGGGGTCTTTGTGCTGGCTTCGCGTAGGAGCCTCGCGGCACAGAATTTGAAATCCAATAAAAGGGGGTGCAAAAGCTGGTCCCGGCAAGCCAGTCACACACCTTGGTGCGGGGTGTTTTGTGGGCGAGCCTGAAAAAATTCAGCTTTTCAAGCCTGTAAGCTTGGAGGTTTGACGGACTTCCGCTCCGCCACTCGCCCTTCGGCTCGTCCGATCATTCGAATTCGACGATCACCTGATCGACGGCGAGGCTGTCGCCGGCCTTCGCGGGCGTTGCCTTGACTGTCGCCGCCTTGGGGGCGCGGAGGATGTTTTCCATCTTCATCGCTTCCATGACCGCGACAGGCTGACCCGGCTCCACCTTGTCCCCGATCGCGACGTCGAGTTTGGTTAGAAGGCCAGGCATGGGCGCAAGGAGCAGGCGTGACAGGTCTGGCGCCGGTTTGTCGATCATGTGCTTCGAAAGGCCCGCAATGTGCGGGGGCAGCACTTGCACCCGGTGGCTTGCGCCGCGCGTCTGGAGCTCCCAATTGCGCCCGACCCGGCGCACCTGGACCGTGCGCAGCCGCCCGTCGATCACCACCGTCAGCAGGCGCTGCCCCGGCACCCAGCGTCCGACGATATCCATCAGGTCGCCATCGTCGGTCACGGCGAGCGTCCCGCCCTTGTAGGGTTTGATCCGCACCTTGTGAGTTTCGCCGGCGATCTTCACGACCCGCTCGCATAGGGGGTGGATCGGCGGGCCTAGCTGGCCGTCGATCTCGGCCCCGCGCTCGTCGGTGATGACTGCGACCATGCCGGCGATGGCGGTCAGGTCCTCGATCAGCTGCTCGTCGGCGGGAGCGCCTTCGAATCCTTCTGGATATTCCTCGGCGATAAAGCCCGTTGTGATCTCGCCCGAGCGGAAGCGTGGGTGCTGCATCAGCGCGGAGAGGAAGTCGACATTGTCGCTGATGCCGTCGATTACGAACTGGTCGAGCGAGGCGACCTGCGCGTCGATGGCCTCGAGCCGCGTCGGCGCCCAGGTGATCAGCTTGGCGATCATCGGGTCGTAGAACATGCTGACCTCGCCGCCGTCCTGAACACCATCGTCGACGCGAACCGCGAGGTCGTTGTCCCGCTTCTGGATCGGCGGCCAGTAGCGGATCAGGCGCCCGGTCGAAGGAAGGAAGCTGCGGTAGGGGTCTTCAGCATAGACGCGGGTTTCGACGGCCCAGCCGTTGATGCCGATGTCCTCCTGTTTGAACTTCAGCTTCTCCCCCGCCGCGACGCGGATCATTTGCTCGACGAGATCGAGGCCGGTGATCTCCTCTGTCACCGGATGCTCCACCTGCAGCCGCGTGTTCATCTCGAGGAAGTAGAAGCTCTTGCCGCTGGGGTCGGCGCCGTTGACGATCAGCTCGACCGTGCCGGCGGAATAATATCCGACCGCCCGTGCCAGTGCGACCGCCTGCTCGCCCATCGCCTTGCGCATTTCGGGCGAGACGAACGGCGAGGGTGCTTCCTCTACTACCTTCTGGTGGCGGCGCTGGATCGAGCATTCGCGCTCGTTCAAATAGACGATGTTGCCGTGTTGGTCGCCGAGCAGCTGAATCTCGATGTGGCGCGGCTGCTCGATGAACTTCTCGATGAACACCCGGTCGTCGCCGAAGCTCGACAGGCCCTCGCGTTTCACTCCGTCGAAGCCCTCGCGCACGTCCTTCTCGTTCCAGGCGAGGCGCATGCCCTTGCCGCCGCCGCCGGCCGAGGCCTTCATCATCACCGGGAAGCCGATGTCCTTGGCGATCTTCAGCGCCTCGGCGGTGGTCGCAATGTCGTTGAGATAGCCGGGGACGATATTGACGCCGGCCTTGCGCGCCAGCTTCTTGGACTCAATCTTGTCGCCCATCGCCGCGATCGCCTCGGGCGGCGGGCCGATGAAGGCGATCCCGGCCTTGGCGAGCGCCTTGGCAAAGCTCTCGCGCTCGGACAGAAAGCCGTAACCCGGATGCACCGCTTCGGCGCCGGTCGCCTTGCACGCGTCGATGATCAGTTCGGCCTTAAGGTAGGATTCGCTCGCCGGCGGCGGGCCGAGCCGCACCGCCTCGTCCGCCATCTTCGCGTGTGGCGCGCGGGCGTCAGCGTCAGAATAGACCGCGACGGTCTTGATACCCATGCGCTGCGCGGTGCGGATTACCCGGCACGCAATCTCACCGCGATTTGCGATCAGGATTTTTTTGAACACTAGTCGCGACCTATCTTCGAAAGCTCGGCCGTCCTAGCCTTAGTCATCTTGATCTTGAAATAGGCGCTAACTTCCGCTTCGCCGGAAGCTCCTTCCATCTCCACTGCATCAAGATCGGCCTTCGCATCGCGCCATTGCTTCCAAGCGGCCTGCTCTCGTTGCAGTCGCGGCACGGCTTTGTTCCAATAATAGCAATTCACGGTATTCGCCGTGCAGTTGCGTAGTCGCTTGAGCGCTAGCTGGAACTGCAAGTCCGCTTCTCTCTCAGCTTGCGCAACGTCGGAAGCAACTCGCCCTCGAAGTTGCGCGTATGATTCTCGTTGCGGCGCTGCCACTAGTACAGCAGCAATGAGTGCTATCACTCCGCCGCCTCATCCAGCGGCGGACGGTTGTGGCCGAGCAGGCGCAGCACTTCGTCGGCGGCGTCGGCGAGGTTGGTGCCGGGGCCGAAAATCGCCTGCACGCCCGCGGCGCGCAGCGCGGCATAGTCCTGCGGGGGGATGACCCCGCCGGCGACCACCTTGATGTCGGCGCGGCCCATGTCCTTGAGCGCCTCGATCATCTCGGGAATGAGCGTGCGGTGGCCGGCGGCGAGCGAGCTTGCACCGACCACGTCGACGTCATGCTCGACCGCCATCTGCGCCGTCTCGCGCGGCGTCTGGAACAAGGGACCGGGGATCACTTCGAAGCCCAAATCGGTGAAGGCGCTGGAGACCAGGTTGGCGCCGCGGTCGTGCCCGTCCTGGCCCATCTTGGCGACCATGATGCGCGGCTTGCGCCCAAGACGTTCGGCGACCGCGCGCGTGCCTTCTTCCGCGCCTTTCCAGCGCCCGTCGCGGCGCGCCTTGCCATAAATGCCGCGAACCGGTTCAGGCTTGGTGCCGTAGCGCCCGAGCGCGCGCTCCAGCGCGTCCGAAATTTCGCCGAGCGTTGCGCGGGCGCGGGCTGCTTCGACGCTCAGCGAGAGCAGGTTTGCATCGCCGCGCGCACCTTGCTCCAGGGCGTGCAGTGCATCACGAACCTTCTCTTCGTCACGCGCCGAGCGCACCTGCTCGATCCGCGCGATCTGCCCCGCACGAACGCGCGCATTGTCGACTTCGAGGATGTCATGCTCTTCCTCTTGCGCCAGCCGGTAGCGGTTGACGCCGACGATCACCGTCTCGCCGGTGTCGACCTTGGCCGCGCGTGCTGCTGCCGCTTCCTCGATGCGGTGCTTGGGGAGTCCTTCCGCGACCGCCTTGGTCATGCCGCCGTGCGCCTCGACTTCCTCGATCAGCGCCCAGGCTTTCTCCTCGAGCTCGCGCGTCAATTTCTCCACGTACCAGCTCCCGCCGAGCGGGTCGGCGACGGCGGTCACCCCACTTTCCTCGGCAAGGATCAGCTGGGTATTGCGGGCGATGCGCGCCGAAAAATCGGTCGGCAGCGCGATCGCTTCGTCGAAGCTGTTGGTGTGGAGCGATTGAGTCCCGCCGAGCACCGCGGCCAGCGCCTCGACCGTGGTTCGGATGATGTTGTTGTACGGGTCCTGCTCGGTGAGGCTCACTCCGCTCGTCTGGCAGTGGGTGCGGAGACGCTTGGACTCGTCCTTCTGCGCGCCGAGGTCGGTCATGATCCGGTGCCAGAGCGTGCGCGCGGCGCGCAGCTTTGCGACCTCCATGAACAGGTTCATGCCGATGCCGAAGAAGAAGCTCAGCCGCGGAGCGAAATCGTCGATGTCCAGGCCATCAGCCTTCGCAGTGCGGACATATTCCATGCCGTCGGCGAGCGTGTAAGCGAGCTCCTGCACCGCCGTCGCTCCGGCCTCGTGCATGTGATAGCCGGAGATGGAGATGCTGTTGAACTTCGGCATCTCTGCAGCGCAGTAAGCGATGATGTCGCTGACGATCCGCATGCTCGGCTCGGGCGGGTAGATGTAGGTGTTGCGGACCGCGAACTCTTTCAGGATGTCGTTTTGGATCGTGCCGGTGAGCTTCGCGTGCGGTACGCCCTGCTCCTCGCCGGCAACGATGAAGAAGGCCATGACCGGCAGCACCGCGCCGTTCATCGTCATGCTGACCGACATTTGATCGAGTGGGATTCCGTCGAACAGCAATTTCATATCCTCGACCGTGTCGATCGCCACGCCCGCCATTCCGACGTCACCGGCGACGCGCGGATTGTCGCTGTCGTAGCCACGGTGGGTGGCGAGGTCGAAGGCGACGCTCAGCCCCTTCTGCCCCGCCGCGAGATTGCGGCGATAGAAGGCGTTGGATTCCTCGGCCGTCGAGAAGCCGGCGTACTGGCGGATGGTCCAGGGCCGACCGGCGTACATCGTCGCATAAGGCCCACGGGTGAAAGGAGCGATGCCGGGGTAACCGCTGTCTATGCCTTCCGCGTCTTCGGAATCGTACACCGTGCGGAGGCGAATTTTCTCAACAGTCTCACGCGACAGATCGCGGCCGCGCGACTCCTTCTCGTACAGCTTCTCCCAACTGGATCTCGACGGCTTATCGGTCATTGCGCCGCTCCTTAGCGTTCATTGCGAGCGAAGCGAAGCGACAGGAACGACTGTCCGGATCCGGACAGATCGATTGGACAGTTCCGAACGGTGCATGGCGAAAATTCCCAACGAGTGGTGTCCATTGCTGGGGATCCACACCGTTGAAGACATGTCGTCGCTGAAAATAAATGACTTTTTCGATTTGGCACGCCTCCTGCATTGAACATGGCACGAGCCCAATGGTGGGTTCTAGGAATTGGAAAAGGGGTTTTTCAGATGTTCAGCATGTTCACTTCGGCCCGTGAGAACGCGACGATTTTCGCCGGTGCCTTCATCTCCGCGCTTCTGCTCGTTTCGGCTGCTACTTCGCTGCCAATCGCCTGACGCTACTCCAACCCAAGGGAACTCAAATGAACCAACGTTTCCTGATCAACCGCGGCGACGCCAAGGTCATGGGCGTCGCCGCTGGTCTCGCCGATTATACCGGCGTCGACCCGACGATCGTCCGCCTGGGCTTCGTCGCACTGACGCTCATCACCGGTCCGGTGATGATCCTGTTCTATGTCCTGACGGGGCTGCTGGCGCCGCGCCAATAGGCGCCAGCCACTCTTCCACGCCGGCCGCCGCAGGGCCAATATGCAGGCGTGAACGATCCTTACAATCTGAAGCGGTTCGTCGATGCGCAGTCCGGCGTTTTCGAAACGGCCCTCGCCGAGCTCCGAGCCGGCACAAAGCAGACCCACTGGATGTGGTTCGTGTTTCCTCAGCTCGCCCGCCTCGGCCGAAGCTCCACCGCGCGTTTCTACGGCATCAACGGTCGGAACGAGGCCGGCGCATATCTCGCACATCCGCTCCTCGAGGCCCGCCTCCGCGAAGCCGTCGAGACGATCCTGCCCTGGGCCGGCAAGCGCAGCCCGCTGCAAATCCTCGGCGCAATCGACGCGATGAAGCTGCGATCTTCCCTGACTTTGTTCGATGCGATGCAGCCTGGAGATCTGTTCGAGCGCGCTTTGAATGCTTTCTTCGACAGTCCCGACGAACACACTCTCGCGCTGCTCGACGGGGCGGAGTAAACAGCCGCGCGAAAGGAGTCTCACCCATATGCGTAAGCTTCTGTTTGGTCTCGCCGCGGCATCACTTGCGGCTGCTCCGGCCACCGCCGCTCTTCATGTCGGCGACAAGGCGCCCGACTTCACGACGACCGGTGCGGTCGGCGGGAAGGAATTCAAGATCCATCTTGCCGAGCAGCTCAAGAAGGGGCCGGTGGTGCTCTATTTCTTCCCGAAAGCCTTCACCAGCGGCTGTACCGCCGAGGCGCATGCATTCAGCGAGTTGATCGGCGACTTCAAGAAAGTCGGCGCGCAAGTGATCGGCATGTCGGCCGACGATATCAAGACGCTACACGACTTTTCGGCCAAGGAGTGCCGCAGTGCCTTCCCCGTCGCCACTGCCACGCCGCAGATCCAGAAGGAATATGACGTCGCGTGGGCGGCGCATCCCGGAATCACGACCCGCACTTCCTATGTGATCGCCCCGAGCGGAAAGATTGCGATGGTCCACGACGATCTCGACTTCAGCCAGCACGTCGCCAAGTCGCTCGCCGCGGCCAAAGCATTGAAATAAATACATGCGGGGGGCGATCGTCGCAGGGCTTCTTGCGCTCGCTGGAGGTGCCGGAGCGCAAGCCCCCGCGTTCGACTTCTCGCCCAAGCCGCGCTGGACCGATGATCCCGCGACGGAAGTCGTCTGCGCGGCGATCCGGGAGGAATGCCCGGCCAAACTCAAAGATGGTTCAATCGACGCGGACTGGGGTTACGCCGAATATTATGACGCCGACGGCGCGCTGGTCGGCGTCCATTCGCTCCAGTCGACGGGATGCAAGCCGCTCGATGAGCATCTCGTCCTGTCACACCGGCACTTCCGGACGATGTTCTCCAACGGCGCCAAGCCGGACCTCGACGGCATCAAGGTGGAGCTGGCGCCCGGGACTCCCAAGAGCGCGGTGAAGCTGGTCAAGCAGGGCACGACGCAGGTTTCGTTCGGCTGCTGATCGGCTCCGCTAGTTAATCTTGCTGACATGTGCCGGACAGGTCAGGCGACTAAATTCGCCGGCCACACCAAGACCAAAGGGGAAAGCTTATGAAGATTACGAAAGTGATGGCGGTCGCGGCCGGCATTGTCGCGCTGGCTGCCTGCAACAAGAAGAGCCCGGAAGCGAACCAGGCGTCGAACATCGAGGCGAACGCCGAGAACCAGGCGGAGAACGTCACCGCTGCCGGCGAGAACGAGGCATCCAACATCATGAACAGCGCCGAGAACAAGGCGTCTGCCGTGAAGAACGAGGCGAACAACCAAGCCGCCACGATCAAGAACGCCGGCGAGAACAAGGCCGAAGCAGTCAAGAACGCAGCTGACAACAGCAGCGAGAAAAAGACCAAGTAAGGTCACGCGAGAGCACGCGTCGGGAGGGCGTCCGGGAAACCGGGCGCCCTTTTCGCGTGGCCCGGCGGAGCAGTTGTTGACGCGAAACCTGAGTGAATCGACTCTGAGAGAAAAGCGCGTAATCCTAAAGTGATGGCGGAGCGGGGCGGATCGCGGAAGATAGGGCGAGGTAGCCGAAGAAAGCCCGGCCGAGCCGATACTCGATACCCCCGTGACGTCGACCGCCGACCTGCCACTTCCGCTCGACCTGCCCTCAGCGATGTTCACCGGCCCGGGCCTGCTTACCCTCGCCGATCTCGTCCCGGTCATGACGGCCTTCGTCGATCGGCACCTTCGCTATCGCTTCATGAACAAGCCCCTCGCCGAATGGTTCGAACGGCCGCGCCGCGAGATGATCGGAAAGCACATGCGCGAGGTGCTCGGTGAAGCTGCTTTCGCCGACCGGGAAGAAATGCTCCGGGCGGCCCTGGCCGGGGAACGCAAGCTGTTCGCGGCGACGTTCGAGCATCCCACGCGCGGCGTGCTCGCCGCCCAGACCGACTATGTTCCGTGGATCAATCCGGCGACGGGCAAGGTCGACGGTATCGTGATCGTCCTGACCGACATCACAGAGCAAAGGCTCGCCGAACGATCGATCCGGGAGAGCGAAGAGCGGTTCCGGCGCATCGCCAACTCGGCACCAGCCATGATGTGGGTCACTCGGCTCGATCGGGTCCGGGATTTCGTCAACGACGCTTATCTCGAGTTCTCGCTGGGACCGGACGGCGATCGCGAGGACGCTCGGCTGCTCGACTGGCGTAGCCGCATCCATCCCGAAGACATTGACCGCATCGTCGCGAAGAGCATTGCCGGCGAAGCTTCGCTCCAGCGGTTCACGCTGGAGGGACGCTACTTGCGCCACGATGGCGAATATCGCTGGTTGCGCACCGTGTCGCAACCGCGCTTCGGACCTGACGGCGAGCTGGTCGGCTTCATCGGGGTCGGCACCGACATCACGCTGGCGAAGGAAGCCGAGCTGGAGCTGCGACGGCAGGTCGACGCGCAAACGGCGCAGCTGGCTGCATCTGAGGCGCAATTCCGTGCGGTGTTCGAAGCCGCGCTTGAGGTCATGGTGCTGCTCGAGCCCGACGGCACGGTCATCGCCGTGAACAATCGTCGCGAGGTATGGCGAAACGAAGATCCCCGCGAAGCCATTGGCAAGAAGCTGTGGGACGCACCGACGATGGCGGCTTACCCGCAGCACATCGCGGTGATGAAACGCGGTATTGCCAAGGCTGCGGGCGGCGAGATCTTTACGACCGAGGTCAAGATGGAGCGGGAGGGTTTTCCGACTGCGTTCCTCGACGTCTCGGTGCAGCCTGTTCGCGGGCCGGATAACGCAATTATCTACCTGCTGTTCGAAGCACGAGACATCACTGATCTGAAGGCGACCCAGGAGCAGCTGCGCCAAAGCCAGAAGATGGAGGCGCTGGGACAGCTTACCGGCGGCATCGCACATGATTTTAACAATCTGCTGACCGTCGTCGTCGGCGGTTTGGACATCGTCGCCAAGCGCACCGAAGAGGAGAAGCTCCGGCGATACGCCGAGAATGCGCTTGCGGCGGCGGAGCGCGGGGCACGGCTCACGGGACAGCTGCTTGCGTTCAGCCGCGTCCAGCGCCTCGAAGTCACACCGACCTATGTCGCGCCTTTAATCCAGAACATGCGGCCGCTGCTTCGTAACGTGCTCGGCCCCGGCATCGAGAAAAGGTTCGACCTGGACGAGGTCATGATGCCGGTAATGGCCGATCCGACGCAGCTGGAGGTCGCCGTCCTCAATCTCGCGATCAACGCCCGCGATGCCATGCCGGACGGCGGAGTACTGAGCTTCGCGAGCAAGCCGGTGAACGTCGCGGACGATCCCGATCTGGAGGATGGCGACTATATCGAGTTGTGCATTAGCGACACCGGAGCCGGCATGCCGCCGGAGGTGCTGGAGCGAGCGTTCGAGCCCTTCTTCACCACCAAGGAGGTTGGCAAGGGTACTGGGCTCGGACTGTCGATGGTCTACGGAATGGCACGGCAGTCGGGCGGAGCTGCGCGTATCGAGAGCACACCCGGCCAAGGCACGTCGGTGAGGCTGCTGTTTCGGAAGGCCGACGGGGCGCCCCAGGAAAGTTCAACGGCCACCGGGGAGCCTACGCTGCACCCGTCTACGCCGGAGCGCCGCTCGGTGCTCGTCATCGATGATGATCCCGACGTTCGTGGATTCATCGTCGCGACGCTCGAAGAGCAAGGCTATGCGGTGCGCCAAGCAAGCGACGGCCCGCACGGTCTTGCCGAGCTGGCGCGGCAGAAAGCCGACCTCGTCGTTCTGGACTTCATCATGCCCGGCATGTCGGGCGCCGAAGTCGCGGGCCGGATCCTCGCCGACATGCCCAACCAGCCCATCCTCTTCGTGTCGGGCTATAGCGAGACGGACGCCGTGAAGCGGACGGCCCCAGACGCCCCGCTGCTGTCCAAACCGTTCAGGGCTGAAGCGCTGGACAAGGCCGTTCGCGCAGCGCTTGCGAACCAAGGCTGAACGCACAACCGTTTCGAGCGTTTGTGCATGATGATGCGCACGCTCTACGCGCTTGCCTTGCTTGCAGCTGCCGTTCCTGCAGCCGCCCAGGAGCAGCCCACGCCTGCAAGCGTTCGCGTCGCTCCCGAGGCGCGCGCCTTATTCGAACGTGACTGGGTATTGATGAACTGGGCGCTGAAATTCTACGATACGGATCACGACATCATGATTTCGGACAGCGAAGCGCAGACCGCGGCCGAGCAGTTTCGCAAGGTCGCCGATGCCAACGGAGACGGGCGCGTCACTCCCGACGAATATCGAGCCGCCCGCGCCTTCATCCTCGCGCGCTATTGAGACCGCGCAGGGGCGGGCTCACGGGAGAGGCACGACGAGCGGCTTGTCCTTCTGGACGACATATGTCGCCAGCTCGGATCCGGGCTCCAATCCGACATTCTCCGCCGAATGCGGCTTTCCCTTCGGAATGAAGAGTACGTCGCCTTCCTTCAGAGTTGCCCGGGGCTGACCGTCGAGGCGATACTCGAGCTTGCCCTTCAGCACGTAGACAATTTCATCGCCTGCATGCACATGACGCGGCACGCCCGCTCCGGGCGCGAAATCGACGCGCATCTGAACGGTCTCCCATCCTGCGATGCTCAGGTCGTGCTGCTGCAACTCCGTTCGAGTAATACCCGGCGTCTGAGGAGCCGCAGGCGGAAGATCTGGAGCGGGCGCAGCCTGGACAGCCGCCAACATTAACAAGGCCGGGAAAAAAGCCATTTCTGCCTCCTCACCATCGGCACCGGCCGCGAACGCGCGCGGACGGCGCCACTAGCCACGCCGGTCGCGCTTATGCACTCAACCGCGTACTGACCGGAAGGTCTCGCGCAGATCTTCAGTCAGCAGCTGGGGCTGCTCCCACGCGGCGAAATGCGTTCCCTTGTCGTGAGCTCGATAAAAGACCAGGTGCGGATAGGCGGCTCGCGCCCATTTTTCCGGGGCCTGATAAATCTCGTATCGGAACGCACTTACACCCGTCGGCAACGGGACGCCGCGCGGGTCGAAGAAGCCTCCCTTGCCGTTCCGATTTTCCCAGTACAGCCGTGCCGACGAGACGGCGGTGTTAGTCAGCCAGTAAAGGGTGATGTTGTCGAGAATGTCGTCGCGCGTGAGACCCTCTTGCGCACCGTCGAACACTCGAGCGATCAAGCGATAACTCTGGATGTCGTGGTCGAGGATCCAGGCGGCCAAGCCGACTGGTGAATCCGCAAGAGCGTAGAGCGACTGCGCCCGCTGGTTCATCTCGATCGCATAGCCAAGCCCATGGACGTAGAAATCGGTGAGCTGGTCCCAGGCGTGTTGCTCGTCGGCGCTGAGCCCCGCTGGCGGCGGCCCCGCCGGAAGCGCCTTGCTGATCGATGCAGGGAGCGTCGCCGACATGTTGGTGTGAATGGCTAGCAAGCCGGGCGGGCGTTGCAGCGCCAGCACTTCGCTGATCGCGTTACCCCAGTCGCCGCCCTGCGCAACGTAGCGAGTGTAACCGAGGCGATTCATCAATGTCGCCCACGCCCGCGCAATGCGCGGCACGTCCCAGCCGACCTCCTTCGGCCGCTCTGAGAAGCCGTATCCCGGAAGCGACGGGATGACGACGTCGAAGGCATCGTTGGCAGTCCCGCCATATTTCGTTGGATTCGTTAGCGGCCCAATGATCTTGAGCTGCTCGATGATCGATCCGGGCCAGCCGTGGGTGACGATCACGGGAAGCGCGTTCGGGTGTTTCGACTTCACATGGATGAAGTGGATGTCGAGACCGTCGATGTTGGTGACAAAGTTCGGATAGGAGAAGATTTGCGCTTCGCCCCGACGCCAGTCGTGCTCGTTCGCCCAATAATCTGCAAGCTTGTGCATCGTTGCCGACTGCACGCCCTGGGTGTCGTCCTTCACGGTTTCGCGATCGGGCCATTTGGTCGCTTTGATGCGGCGCTTCAGATCGGCGAGTTCTTCGTCGGTCGCATGATATTTGAATGGCCGAATGGACGTGTCGCCCGTACCCGAGTCCGCCACTGCTGCGGTAGCACCAATGACGGGGCTTTGAGCCATCGCCGGCGCTTCGGTCACGGTACCGGCCTCGGTCAGTGTCGGAACAACTGGCGGCGCTGGGGTGGTCGCCGCATGGGCGGAACTCATGGGAATGAGGAGCCCAACCGAGCCTGCCACAGTGGATGCCAAAAAATGCCGGCGAGCAATGGGAAGGCGCAGTGGGGGCATGGTCGTTCTCCTGGACTGAGGTTGAAGGCGACGCTTCACTCGGCCGTGGAGAATGCTGTTGCGCTACGAGAACGCGCGGCCAAGCAGGCCCAGTGCTCCTCGCCGCGCGAGTCGGTCAATTGACTTGATGGAAGTTAGTATTGGCCGCGCAGACTAATACTCGCCGTACCGGCCTTTCACGCTGTCGAGCAGCTTGGCGCTGTCGAAGCCAATACCATCCTTGAAGACGATATCGACCTTCTCGACGTCGTTGATGTCGGCGGCAGGATTGCCGCGAACGACAATCAGGTCCGCGTTCTTGCCGGGCGCGATCGAGCCGATGCGCTCGGCAAGGCCGAGGTAGGTCGCGCCGTTCATCGTGCCGATGCGGATCGCCTCGAGAGGGCTGAAGCCCGCTTCCACCAGCAGCTCTAGCTCACGCTGGTCGCCGAAGCCGGGGATCACTCCGCCGTTGCCAGTCGGGTCGGGGCCCGCGAGCAGAAGTCCGCCGGCCGCGACGAACTGGCGTTCGAGACCGAGATCGTTGCGGTACGCCAGTGCGAACTGCTGGCCGGCAGGCGTCGATCCGCGAGTAGCGGCGCGGTTGCGGTTGTAGAGATAGGCCTCGCGCGCTTCAGACGTGAGCACGGCCATCGCGCGCGGATTGAGCGGCGAGTGAAGCGCCAGGCTCTGTTCGAACACAGGCAGGGTCGACGTGATCGCCACGCGCCTCGAAACGAGCAGGCTGATCAAGTCGTTCGCCTGCGGGCTGCCCGGCATCATCGCCAGCAGAGTCGGAGTGCCAACGGTCGAAGTGCACTTGTCGAGCTGCTTGCCCGGATCGAGCTGGGTGTTGACGAAGAACCCGTGCTCCAGGTCATCGATGCCCAGGTTCGCGGCCTCGGGGTAGGTCACCGAGCAAAGATGTCCGGTGATCTTTAGGCCCCGGCGGTGCGCTTCATCGATCGCCGCTTTGAGCTCCGCACGCGTGATGTTCATGTACGCTTTGAATGAGGTTGCGCCCTGATCGGCCCAGAACGCGACGGTGCGCCGCGCGTCCTCCGGCGAGGCGATCTGGTGCATCTGGATGAACGGACTGTTCGGGCCCTCGAGATAGGGTCCGGTGACGTCCATGTGCGGGCCGATCAACTTGCCCGCATCGATCTGCCGCTTCACGTTGATGTCCGCGTAGGGCTCGACACTGCCGGTGGTTCGCATCGTCGTGACGCCGTTGGCGAGATAGAGGCGCGGCGCGCTGAAGGTCATTTGCGGAACCACCAAAGGGTCTTCGGAATGACCTGACGCGTCGAGGTTCGGCCGAGCGATATAGAACATGTGGTTGTGCATGCCGACGAGCCCAGGGATCACGCTGGCGCCCGAGAGATCGATGGTCGTGTAGCCCGAAGGAACCGCTGCCGAAGCTGGCTGTACCGCGGCGATGCGTGGACCGTCGATGAGTATGGTTTGATCATCCGCAGGCACAGCGCCAGTGCCGTCGATGACGCGAACGTGGGTCAAAGCGATGCGACCGGAGGGCACGCGCACATATTGCTGCAGCTCGGCGGCGATCGGCGGCGGTGGAGCGATGATCGGAGCCGACGTCGCCGCCGTCCCGACGAGCAAACAGGCAGCGAAAAACAGATCCTTCATCGTGAGCCCTCCTTCGGATCGGAGCGCTAGCACGCACCGATGAGCGCCGGAAGTTCGTGCCCTGCCGGACCGATAAGGCTCATAAGCCTTAGTTATGGACGGCCGGGCTGCTTTCGTTGGCCTGGCTCCGAGTCAAAGGCGTAGCACCCCCCCTCGTTGCGAGGGTGGGTGAAAGGACAGCTTATGGAAGAATTCAGCGCGCGGGAGGCCGATTTGGGAGTGTTGGGGACGGGTCGGATGGGCGCTCGTCTCGCGGCGATGTTCGCCCGGGCGGGCAAGCGTGTGATCCTTGGGTCGCGCGATTCAGATCGCTCGGCGAAGATTGTGAACGAGCTCCAAATCGCGACTCTGCGCGCGGGCTGCAATTCGGACGCGCTGTCGGCCAAGGCGATCTTGCCGGCCGTGTTCATGCGCGATGGCCTGTTCGACCTTCTCGACCGGAAGTGCGCGAGCCTGACGGGCAAGCTGCTGATTGACATCAGCAACCCATTCAATGCCGATTACAGCGACTTCGTGACCCCGTGGGACACGAGCGCCGCCGAGGAGCTGCAGCGCCGCTTCCCGCAAGCGCGCGTGGTTGGCGCCTTCAAGAACGTCTTCTGGGAAGTGTTCGATCACCCGCAATTCGGCGAAACTCTGAGTGACGTGCTCGTCACCGGGGATCGCCAGCGCGACAAGGCTGAGTTCCTGCGCCTCGCGGCGGGCACGCCCTTCCGCTACCTCGACGCCGGCCCTCTCGTGCATAGCCGCACGGTCGAGCGGCTGACCTTCATCACCAGCAGCCTCGGCAAGCAGCTGCACTCGTATCCGCGGATGAACTGGCGGCTTCTGACGCAGCCTGAGCCAGTCGCTGCCTAGCCGGCGAGGCGCTTAGCGCCGAGGCCGAGGACCATCTGGTTGGCGCGCTCGTAAACCAGCGGGCGTCCGAACAGATAACCCTGAATGGTGTCGCAACCGAGCTCGCGCATGCGCTCGAAATCCTCGGCGGTCTCGACGCCTTCTGCCGTCACGTTCATTCGAAAGCTCTTGGCGAGCTGCACGATCGACTGAATGATTGCGACGTTCTCAGGACGCGAGCCCGCTTCGCGGACGAAGCTGCCGTCGATCTTCAGCTTATGGAAGATGGCCTTGTTCAGATAGCCGATCGACGAATAGCCAGTGCCGAAGTCGTCGAGCGCAATGCCAACGCCGAGCGCACGCAGGCGCTTCAGGATGTCGAGGGTCGCGCCACTGTCGCCGAGGAACACGCCCTCTGTGACCTCGAGCTCGAGGCGGTTGGCGGGTACCTTGTGACGAGCGAGGGCTTCGCTCACGATATTCGGAAGTGCCGGCAGGATTTGCTTCGGGCTGATGTTCAGGGCGACCGTGATCGGTTCCGGCCACGTCGCCGCGGCGCGGCAGGCCTCATCGATCACAAACTCGCCGATCGCAGCCATCAGCCCGCTTTCCTCGGCGACACCGATGAAGACGTTGGGCGGGACGTTCCCGCGCTGCGGGTGAGTTCCACCGGATCAAAGCCTCGAAGCCGGTGAGCTTTTGTGTCTTCGCGTTGATCAACGGCTGAAAGACCAGATGGAACTGGCGGGCGCCGATGGCCGAGCGCAGGTCGCTTTCGAGCCGTACGCGGTCTTCCTGCTCCGACTGAAGCTCGGATGAGAAGTAACGGGCGACCCCGCGGCCAGCGTCCTTCGCCTGATAAAGCGCGAGGTCGGCCTTGAGGATGAGATCGTCGACAGTGGCACCATCGATCGGGCCAAAGGCGCAGCCGATTGAGACCCCGATCCGGATCTCGGTCTGATCGATCATATACGGCTCTTTGATCGAATTGATGATCCGGCCGGCCAGGATCTCGACCAGCTTGCGGCTCTGCGCGTCGGGAACGACGATGGCGAACTCGTCACCGCCCATACGGCCGACATGGCCGTCAGCACCGACCTCGTCGACAAGACGCTTGGCGACAGCACGAAGCACGGCGTCGCCCTTCGGGTGACCGAAGGTGTCGTTGACCGGTTTGAACCCGTCGAGGTCGAGGAACATGATGGCGCACGGCACATTACCCGTGGTCGCCTGGCGAAGCGCCTCGCCCAGCAACTGGCGGACGCGGCCACGGTTCGGAAGGCCGGAAAGCACGTCCACGTTGGCGAGGTGAGTGAGGCGCTCCTGTGTCTGGCGGATCTCGGTGATGTCGGAGCCGACGCCGCGGAACCCTTCGAACCGCCCAGCGGTGTCGATGATCGGATCGCCCGCGATCGAGATCCACCGCGTCCCGCGCGGAGTCTTCAGATCCATCTCGAGGGCATTGAACGGCTGCTTCTCGAGAAGGACTTTGCCGAGCTCGGCATGTCCGCCAAGCAAGGCGGGCAGCGAATGCCCGAGGAGCTGTGCGCCGGGCTTGCCCAAAAGCGCACTCATCCGCGAGCTGATGTAGGTTACGCGATTGTCCGAATCGACCGACCAGAGCCAGCCAACGCCGCGCTGCTCATATTCCTGGAGCAGGAGGCTCGCGCTTTCACTCTGTCCGCCGATGGCGGCATTCATCTTGAGCTGATGGAATGCCCAGCGAGCGACGGTGAGCACACCGAAGCTGCCAACGCCAAGAGTGAAGAGGATCGAAACCATATGCTGAAACGGCACAGTATGCCGGTTGAAAAGCAGCGAGCCGCCGACGGCCAGGGTGAACGCCACCATCCAGGTTGTCACGCAAGGCGGAATGACGACGAGACCCAGAGCGGCGATGCCCAGACCGGCCATGATGGAGGCGGAAATGACCTGCCCGCCCGGGCTCATATGTGGAAAGAGGTAGAGCGGAAGGCTGAGCCAAACGGCGGCACGAACCCCGACCTCGGCAACCAACGTCCAAGTCGGCACGCGATGCCCCGAGCGTCCGACACATTTTATCGACTGGAGGCGTGCCCACTGCATCGCGCCGAGATTTACGACGGCGACCGCGATCAACCAGGGAACGAGCCAGCTGGCCGGCTCGCCCCAGAGGTTTGGAATCATCATTATCGCGGCGATAACATTTGCGGACGCGAAGAAGCCGGCGAGCTGGGCGCGCGAAATCAACTGGACGTCGCGAAGCGGCGACGTCTCGTCTTCCGACCCGCTTGCAGCGAGCCCCGCCGATTCACCGCCCGGAAGTCGGGCCGAAATCAAACGCTTATAACGATCTGGAGCCTCGTACATCCGCCCGCCGTTCCACTAGTAACAAGCGGGTTAGACAAAGAGAGTTGAAGCGCGGTTAAGGTCTACAAATAAAACGGCAGCTCTTTCGAGCGGCAAGGACCGTCGCGACGGACGCTCGCAAACCCCGCCGCTCGCCTCTATATCCGACCCGATGGCGACCGACAGCGCGACCCTCGACCGGCGACAAACGGCACGGCGGCGCTCGCCGCCGCCTGACGCACCTGCGATCGCCTCGCCCGCCGCGCCCATCGCGCGCGGCATGGGACTCGATCAACCCTTCTTCGACGATAAAAATCGCGCGTTCTGGATCCTGCAAACCATTGGCTGGAGCGGATATTTCTTTCTGCGCTCGCTCTCCGGCTTTGCCAATTCGATGGGGTGGATGTGGCTAGTCCATACCTTGCTGCTCACCGCCACCGGTTATTCGCTCACGTTGCTAATGGCTTCGCTGTTCCGACGGCTGATCAAAATGCGGCCGATCTGGACGCTCGTCCTGTCACTCGCTGCGGTCGCGCTTGCGTCCATGACCTTTTCGGTGATCGAGACGTGGAGCGTATCCACCTTCCTCAAGCCGAACATGCGCCCCGTAGGAGTCGAATATTTTGGCGCGATCCTGCTGAGCTTCTCGCTGCTTGCTGCCTGGACGGCGCTCTATTACGGAATCAACTATTTCCTCCTTCTGGAGGAACAGATCGACCAGCGCGAGCGGCTGGAGAGCGCCGCTTCGACCGCGCAGCTGGCGATGCTGCGGTACCAGCTCAATCCGCACTTTTTGTTCAACACGCTGAACTCGATCTCGACGCTGGTTCTCCTCAAACAGACCGAGCGGGCCAACGCAATGCTCGCGCGGCTCTCGTCCTTCCTCCGTTACACGCTCGTTAATGAGCCGACGGCGAAGGTGACGCTCGCACAGGAAGTCGAGACGCTGAAGCTTTACCTGGAAATAGAGAAAATGCGGTTCGAGGACCGGCTCCGGCCTCATTTCCGCATCGAGTCCGAGACGATCGGGGCACGCCTTCCCTCGTTGCTGCTCCAGCCGCTGATCGAGAATGCGATCAAATATGCCGTCACGCCGAGCGAGAACGGGGCCGACATATGGATCACCGCTCAGCCCGAAGGGCGAGCCGTGCGGATCGAAGTCGCCGATAACGGCAATGACGAAGGGGGAGATCTGTCTGCAAGCCCGTCGACTGGCGTCGGACTGGCGAACATTCGGGACCGGCTGTCGCAGGCCTATGGCGCGGCACATCGTTTCGAGACCAGAAAGAACGAGCGAGGGGGATTCAGCGTTGTCCTGGAAATCCCTTACGAAACCGGAGAAACTGCCTGATGAGCATTCGGACCATCCTGGTCGACGACGAACCGCTGGCGACGCAGGGCCTGCAGCTGAGGCTTCAGGCCCATGAGGACGTCGAGGTGGTCGCCACCGCCGCTAATGGCCGAGAGGCGATCCGCCAGATCAAGACACATAAGCCGGACCTCGTCTTCCTCGATATCCAGATGCCCGGTTTCGACGGCTTCTCGGTGATCCAGGGCCTGATGGACGTCGAGCCGCCCCTGTTCGTCTTCGTGACGGCTTACGGCGAGCACGCTCTGCGTGCGTTCGATGCGCAGGCGGTCGACTATCTCATGAAGCCTGTCGACGAGGACAGACTTGCCGCCACTCTGGATCGCGTTCGCCAGCGGTTGAACGAGAAACGCAGTGCCGAGGAATCAGAACGCCTGAAGGAAGCGCTCGCTGAACATGCGCCGGAAGCGGCAGAGGAATTGGCCGACGCGACACCCGACGCCCACGCCGCCAATCGTTATGAGAAGATGATCAACATCAAGGACCAGGGCCAGATCTTCCGGGTCGACGTGGACACAATCGAGCGTATCGATGCGGCAGGCGACTACATGTGCATCCAGACGGGCGACAACACGCTGATCCTGCGCGAAACGATGAAGGACCTCGAAAAGCGCCTCGACCCACGCCGTTTCCAGCGCGTCCATCGCTCGACGATCGTGAACCTGGATCTAGTCCGGCAGGTGAAGCCTCACACCAACGGCGAATGCTTCCTGGTGCTCGATTCAGGAGCGCAGGTGAAGGTGTCCCGCAGCTATCGCGACGTGGTTGCGAGGTTCGTCCACTAGGGGCCGAAATCGTGCATTAAAGCATTGCGGTTTCGTTCCGCCTGCGGAACGGAATGGAAACCGTAGCGGCGGCCAATCGTTCTTCGATCCTGCGGCGTGGGGCTTCAAGTTGGAGATCAACATGAGGAACGTCTTTCTCGCGCTTTCCGGTGCTGCCATCGCCGTTGCTGCAACGCCGTCTCTTGCGGACAGCCCTAAGGCTTTCGTCTGCACGAAATGGGATAACGGCGTTTGCGTCTCGACGCATCGCGTCAGGGGCGCGCCGCCGCCACGCGCAGTCGGATACGTCTATGGTCCGAACTATGCCTACACCCCGGTTACCGACATCCCGCAGCCGGTTGTAACCTATTACAAGCTCGGACCGGACTATCGCTACGTCTACAGCGACGGCTATCTCTACGAGGTTGACCCGAGCAATTATTCGGTCATGAAGGTGATCGACACCTATCCTCACTAAGTGACTTTTGGGGATCGCCGCGCTGCGGCGCCCCCCTTTTCAAACCGCTACAGGCAAGCTCACGCTCACGCTCGTTCCAATGCCGATCGTGCTCCTGATGTCGAGCGAGCCCCGATGCCGCTCGACGATGTGCTTGACGATCGCGAGGCCAAGGCCGGTGCCACCGGATTCACGGCTGCGAGCGGCGTCGACCCGATAAAAGCGCTCCGTCACGCGCGGCAGATGATCGCGCGGAATTCCCGGGCCGTGATCGGTAACAATAACCGTCACCGACCTTTCATCGCCACGGCCGGTCACCTCGATCCGCGATCCCGGACCTTCGCAAGCATAACGGACCGCATTGCTCAAGAGATTGTCGAAGACCTGGATGAGCTGCGTGCGATCACCACGGACCGATGGAAGGTCCGCGGGGACGTCGACGACAATGTCGCACTGGGTCCCGCCCCGCATGTGCTGCACGTTGTTGACGGCCGTCCCGAGCACTTCTGCAATGGGCACCGTCTCGTTCGGCGCGAGGAACCGGTCTGCTTCGATGCGTGAGAGGCTCATGAGGTCTTCGATAATCCGCAGCATGCGCCGTGCTTCGTCGCGGATCGTGCGGCCGAACGTCGACCGAAGCTGGGAGGTAAGGTCCTCCTCCTCCGCCAGGGTCTCGGCATAGCCAAGCACCGTCGAAAGCGGCGTGCGCAGCTCGTGGCTGGCATTGGCGACGAAGTCGACCCGCATCTTCTCGGCAGAAACGGCGTCGGAACGGTCGATCATCCGGACGAGGACCGAACGATCACCCAGCTGGCGAATGAGGAGTCGCCACGATCTGCCGATCTCCCCGATGCCGGTGGCGTCCACGTCGCCAGAGCGACGAGCGAGAATGCGTTCGAGCGCCTGCGGATGGCGGATCGCAAGCCGCACGTCTCGGCCCTGGATGCCTGCTCCAAGCAGCGTTCGCGCAGGAGCGTTGGCGATGCTGACGATGCCTCGCTGAACGACGAGTGCCGGCTCATCAAGAGCATCGACGATCGCGCGTTCGCTTGGGTCCCATGTCGCCATGGGACCCTCTGTAGCGAATTGATCGTCAGCAGCCACGTTACGCCCGTGGAGCGCGGATGATCGGGCGGCGGATCAGAAGACGAATTGTCCAAACACGCCGAACTCGTCGTAGGTCCCTTGATCGAGCCCTCCGATCGTCCCATTGGACGTCGAGAGGAACCCGTTCTTGGTCTTCTCACGCTTATAGACGAGCGCGAGATCGATTGGACCGATCGGCTTATAGTCCAGACCCACGTTGAAATAATTGTCCTTTACGTCGCCCGCAGTTCCACTCACCCGGAAGTCCGTCGGTTTCAACCAATCGTAACGGCCGAAGACAGCGAGCTTCGGATTGAAGGCGAACGAGCCGAACGCCGACCAGCCATGGCTCTTGTCATTCGGTGTGTTCGGAGGTGGGAGAGGCTGCGGACTCGTGGTGATATTGTTCCAGTTCTTGGCCCAGAAATACTCAACCCCCGCCCGAATTTTGTTGTCTGTGTACGCTGCAAGCAGATTGAAGCGCTCTGCCCGATTGTGGACGTTGACCGTATCGTTGCTCTTGCCCAGCTTTCCGGTGTAGCCGCCGGCGGCAACCGTGACCCCCTTAACCGGGTTCACGCTGACACGCCCCTCGAGATCGATCGTATTGGTGCTGCGTGACAAATTCTTGTAGCCGGCGCCGTTGATCGCCGAGACCTGATAGCTCACCAAATTGTGGGGTCCGAACGTGCCGAGCACGTGCACGCCCCAGTCGGTCGAAGTTCCGAACTTCGTCCGGTCTATGAGTACGTTCTCGACGAAGCGATAGCCATAGAGGCCCTCTTCGAATGGAACCCACGGCAAGTCGGCCTCGCCCGCGCGCACAATGAATGCCGGGCTTAATTTGGCCTGTAGATACGCCTTCTTCAGATAGACGAGAACGTCCTTGCTCGTTCCGTTCGTGTTGTAGCGGAAATCGGTCGTGATGTTGGCAGAGAACACGTCGTTAAACTTGTGATCGATGCCGACATAGAAGCGTTTCAGTTCGGCTTGCGTGCCGTCCTGAATGTTGTCGACAGTATTTCCGCCGAGGTCGGTTGACCTCTGATGGATATTGCTGACGTTCAAGAAGCCCTTGGCGCTGATGCTGGTGTTGGCAAACCAGCCGGTCGCAAGCGCCTTTTTCAACGGAGGCACCTCTTGCGTTGCAACCTGGGTGGCCTGCGCTTGGGCGGCCTGCGATTGGCTCAGTGCCGTCGTCGCCTGCGTTTGCGCAGTCGCCGCTGCCGCTTGGGCGGATTGGGCCTGCTGGGCCGTCGCCTGCTGCGCAGCCTCCTGAGCGTCGATGCGCTGCGTCAGCGCATCCAGCTTGGCTTCCAATGACCGGATCTTCGCGTCTCGCGGATCCTCGGCATGCTTGCGGGCGGCCGAGTGCTTTTTCGGCTTGGCATCCGCTGGCATGGCGCTCGTCATCGCGATAGCACCCAGCGCAGCTCCGGCGGCGAGCCGATGGTAGACCTTCATGTAAGTGGCCCCTTCTGTATTCGCCCCCCCATGGAGCGCTTCAACGGCGAGTCCTCGAACTCGAATCCGGCGCTAGTCGGCCAAACCACATGAATCTGTGACTGCTGCTGGTCAGTTTTATGACATGCGTCTCGCGGCCAGTTTCGGCTCTGGCGATGTGCCCTTTTGCGCACACGGGCGCGTCCCGCTCATCTGCGTTCGCAATAAATCCGCAACATTCGAGTCACGGAACTCGTCACGGCGACGGCCTAGCCCGAACGGTGATGGCTACGCGCCATCTCCAATGCACTTTTTGCCTTCGGGGGAACCTCAATGAGCATCTACACTCGCTCGCTTACTTTTGTACTGGCAGCCGCGTCGCTCGCGGTCGGGACCAGCGCTACTGCAGCAATCACCGGCGCAGGGTCGACCTTCGTCTACCCCGTGCTTTCGCGATGGGCGTCCGACTTCAAGAAGGCCGGCGGCGATGAGATCAACTACCAGTCGATCGGGTCGGGCGGCGGTATCGCCCAGATCAAGGCCGGCACCGTCGACTTCGGCGCGACCGACAAGCCACTGAGCAGCGAAGAGCTTGCGGCCGCCGGCCTCGCGCAATTCCCGGTGGTGATCGGAGGCGTCGTGCCAGTGATCAACATCCCGGGCGCACACCCGGGGCAGGTCAAGCTGAGCGGACCGCTCCTTGCCTCGATCTACGCGGGCGAGATCAAAATGTGGAACGACCCGCGAATCTCGAAGATGAATCCGGGACTGCACTTTCCGGCCAAGGAAATTACGCCAGTCCACCGGTCGGACGGCTCCGGGACCACGTTTAACTTCACGCACTATCTCAGCCAGGTCAGTCCGGGCTGGAAGTCGAAGTTCGGCGAAGGCACGACCGTTTCATGGAATGGGGGTATCGGCGGCAAGGGCAACGAAGGCGTTGCTGGGTACGTCAAGCAGATCCCCTATTCGATCGGCTATGTCGAATATGCCTACGTCGTCCAGAATAAGATGGCGTACACGCTGATGCAGAACGCCGCGGGCAAGTTCATCTCGCCGAACGCCAAGTCATTCGCTGCTGCGGCCGCCACGGCGGACTGGGCGCATGCGCGGGACTTCAACCTAGTGATGACGAATGCGCCGGGACCGAACGCCTATCCGATCACTGCTTCGACCTTCGTGCTGATGTACAAGCAACCGAAGAATGAGGCGACGAGCGCGTCCGCTCGCAAGTTCTTCAACTGGGCACTGACCAAGGGGCAATCGCAGGCGCTGAGCCTGGACTATGTGCCACTGCCGGCTCCGCTGGTGAAGCGCATTCAGGGATATGTCGGCGCGAACATCCGCTAACCGAACCTAAATTCCCCGGACGGCCCGCCCTAACCGGCGGGCCGTTTCGTTGAAGCTCAAGCCTCGTTGTCGAGGGAATAGCCGGCGGACCGAACGGTGCGGATCAGATCTAACTGTCCGGCGGTGTTGAGTGCCTGGCGCAGACGCCTGACGTGCACGTCTACCGTACGAGCGTCGATGTCCGGGTCGTGCGACCACACGGCGTCGAGCAGGCGCTCGCGCGAAAAGACGCGCCCGGGATGCTCCAGGAAATGCTTGAGCAGGCGAAACTCCGTGGGGCCGAGAGGAACGTGCTGCCCTCCTCGGCGAACCCGATGCGCAGCGACGTCCATCTCGAGATCCGCATAAGCGAGTTGCTCGCCGGCAAGCGCGGGTCGAACGCGGCGAAGCACCGCGCCGACGCGGGCGACCAACTCGCGCGGACTGAAGGGCTTGGTCACGTAATCGTCTGCGCCGGTCTCAAGTCCGCGGATACGATCGGACTCCTCGCCGCGCGCAGTCAGCATCATGATCGGCACGTTGGCCGTGCTTGAGCGGCGGCGCAGGCGGCGGCAGACCTCGATCCCGCTGACGCCCTCGATCATCCAATCGAGCAGAACGACGTCGGGCTTCACCTCATCGACGAGGATTAGCGCTTCCTCGCCGTCGCCGGTGCGGGTCACGTCGTAGCCTGACCGCTCGAGGTGAAAGGTGACGAGGTCCGCGAGAGCGCGATCATCCTCGACCAGCAGGAGGCGTTTGTTAGCCATTGGGAACCCTCTGGGATTTGCCGGGCCGATCGGTCATGTGCTCGCCGGTTGCTGCATAATAGACCATCTCGGCGATGTTCGTGGCGTGGTCGCCAACGCGCTCCAGGTTCTTCGCGACGAACAGCAGATGCGCGGATGGCCCGATGTTATGCGGGTTCTCCATCATGTGCGTGAGCAAAGTACGGAAAATGGAGTCGTAGAAATCGTCGACGGCATCATCGCGCTGGCATACACGCACCGCTGCTTCAGCATCGCGCTCGACGAAAGCGTCGAGCACGTCGTGCACCATTCCGGCCGCAATGCGTGCCATTTCCGGCAGAAGCGCGAGCGGTTCGATCTTCCCAACAATCTCGAGCAGCGGAACGCGTTTGGCGATGTTCTTGGCATAGTCACCGATGCGCTCGACGACACCTGATATCTTGAGGGCAGCGACTACGTCGCGAAGGTCTCCGGCCATTGGTGAGCGCAGCGCGATGAGCTGCACCGCCCGACGCTCCGTTTCGATCTCCAGTATGTCCAGTTTCTTGTCGTCGATGACGACGCGCTGCGCACCGTCCAGGTCGCGCTGCATCAGACAGCGCATCGCCTCGCTGATCGCGTGCTCTGCAAGCCCGCCCATCTCGCTGATGAGCGCGCGCAGGCGATCGAGATCCTCATCGAAGGCCTTGAGCGTATGTTCGCGGCTCTGCTGCATGTCCTCTCCCATCAGCCGTAGCGGCCGGTGATATAATCCTTGGTCCGCTGCTCGCGGGGATTGGTGAAAATGTCGCTTGTGCTTCCGAACTCGATCAACTCGCCGAGGTGGAAGAAAGCGGTGTTACCGCGAAATGCGCGCGGCTTGCTGCATATTATGCGTGACGATGACGATGCTGAAGCGCTCGCGCAGCTCGTGGATCAGCTCTTCGATCTTCGCGGTCGAGATCGGGTCTAGCGCCGAAGTGGCTTCGTCGAGCAGGAGAATCTCGGGTCGAACCGCGATGGTACGCGCGATGCAAAGGCGCTGCTGCTGGCCTCCTGACAATGACAAAGCGCTCTGGCCGAGCTTGTCCTTTACCTCATCCCACAGCGCGGCCTGGCGAAGCGCGTCCTCCACGCGGTCGTTGAGCTCGGACTTCGAAAGGCGCTCATAATAAGACAGCGCGAAAGCGACGTTCGCCTTGATCGACGAGGGAAATGGGGTCGGTTTCTGGAATACCATCCCGACCAGCCGTCGCAGGTCAGACAGTGGGTAGCGGCGGTCCAGGATGTTGCATCCGTCGATGACAATCTCGCCGGTCGCATATTGGTCGGGGTACATCTCGTAGATGCGGTTGATCGCCCGCAGCAGCGTCGACTTGCCGCAACCCGAAGGGCCGATGATCGCGGTCACCGAATTGGCGGGAACCGCCATGTTGACGTTCTTGAGCGCGTGTCCCTTGCCGTAGAAGAAGTCGAGATCGCGGATGTCGATTGCCGGCGGACTCGGCGGTGTCATCATGCTCCGACCCATACCGACGTTCGCGGGCGTGATCCGGATTGCGGTGGCGGTATCGTTCATCAACTTTTTCCTCTGCGCGCGAGCAACCGCACGGTGATGTTCAAAACGAGCACGAAGACCGTCAGGACGAAGGCGCCCGCCCAGGCGAGCTCGTGCCATTGGTCGTAGGGGCTCATCGCGTATTGGAAGATCACGACGGGAACATTGGCGAGCGGCCCGCCGAGGCTCGAGCTCCAGAACTGGTTGTTGAGCGCGGTGAACAGGAGCGGCGCGGTCTCGCCGGCGATGCGCGCGACGCCCAATAGGATCCCGGTGAGGATCGCGCTGAGTGCTGCCTTGTAGAGGATCTTCCGGGTGACGCGCCAGCGCGGCAGGCCGAGCGCGAAACCGGCTTCACGCATTTGGTCGGGCACCAGGCGCAGCGATTCCTCGGTCGTGCGGACAACAATGGGCAGCAGGATCATCGCAAGGGCCAGCGCGCCCGCATAGCCCGAGAAATGGCCGGACGTCCGGACCACCAGCTCGTAGACGAACAGGCCGATCACGATCGACGGCGCGCTCAGCAGGATGTCGTTGACGAAGCTGACGATGGCTGCAAGGCGGGTGTAGCGGCCGTGTTCGGCAAGGTACGTGCCGGCAGCAACGCCGATCGGCGCACCGATGATCACCCCGAGCCCGATCATCACAGCGCTTCCGTAGAAGGCGTTGAGCAGTCCGCCCGTCGCGCCGGGCGGCGGCGTCATCTCCTTGAACAGGGTCGGCGTCAGCGCAACCGCGCCCTGAGCAAGGGTGGTCCACAGGATCCAGGTCAGCCAGACGAGCCCGAAGACAGTTGCCGCGGTCGCGAAGGTGAAGGCGACGACATCGGCGATGCGGCGACGGGCGGGGATCGCCATCTTAGTGCGTCCTTCCGAGCTGCCGGTTGAGGCGCATCAGCATCAGCTTGGCGATCGTCAGCACGATGAAGGTGACAACGAACAGCAGGAAGCCGAGCGCAATCAAAGACGAGCGATAAAGCTCGGTGTCGGCTTCGGTAAATTCGTTGGCGATGGCCGCTGCAATCGAGTTGCTCGGCATCAGCAGGGATACGGAGAGGTCATGCGCGTTGCCGAGAACAAAGGTGACCGCCATCGTCTCGCCGAGCGCTCGCCCGAGGCCGAGGAACACCGCACCGATGATCGCCGAGCGCGTGTACGGCAGCGTTACACTTCTCAATACCTCCCAGCGGGTCGAGCCGAGCGCGACAGCGGATTCGCGCAGCGGCGTAGGGACCGCGCTGAACACCTCGCGAGCGACCGATGAGACGAAGGGGATGACCATGATCCCGAGGACGATGCCGGCCGTGAGCATGCCAATGCCGATCGGTGGTCCGGTGAACAGCGGACCAATGATCGGCTTGTTGCCCAGATGATCGTTGAGCCATGGCTCGACCTTGGCGGCCATAAACGGCGCGAAGACGAACAGGCCCCACATGCCGTAGATTATGCTCGGGATGGCAGCGAGCAGCTCGATCGCAATGGCGATCGGTCCGCGGCTCCAGCGCGGCGCAATATCGGTTAGGAAGAGTGCGATCCCGATACTGACTGGAACGGCAATGATGAGGGCGATGGCAGAGGTGGCCAGCGTCCCGTAAATGGGCACGAACGCACCAAACTTGGCACCGACGACGTCCCAGTCCTTGCCCGTGACGAAGTGCCAGCCGAAGGTCTGAAACGCCAGGCGCCCGCCCCACGCCATCGAAAGTGCCACGCCACCCAGAAGCAGCAGCACGAACCATGCGGATACAGCCGTGATCAGCTGGAAGGTACGATCGGCCCCCGCCCCGCTCTTGCGGACCGGGGGCGCTGTTTCGTCCGGAGTCTGGGCGAGCGTCGCGCTCACTTCAAGTTGGAGCCGATGTAGCTCTCGATCTGCTGCACGAGCTCGGCAGGAAGCGGGACATAGTCGAGCTTCCGGGCCTGATCCTGGCCCTTCTCAAGCGCATATTTGAAGAAAGCGATGGCCGCTTGGGACTTCTCCTTGTCCCTGGGCTGCTTGGGCATCAGTATGAAGGTCGTCGCCGTGATCGGATAAGCGTTCTGGCCCGGCGCATTGGTCATCACCAGATCGAAGTCCTTGGCATTCTTCCAGTCCGCTGATGCGGCCGCATTGGAGAAGGTCTCGGCGCTCGGGCTCACAAATGTGCCCGCCGCGTTCTGCAGCTGCGTGTAGGTCATTTTGTTCTGGATGACGTAGGCATACTCGACATAGCCGATCGAGTTCGGGATCTGCTTGACGTAGCCGGCGACCCCCTCGTTACCTTTGCCGCCAACGCCGACCGGCCAGTTGACCGTCTTGCCTTCGCCCGGACCGCTCTTCCAGGTCGGGCTAACCTGCGCGAGGTAGTGAGTGAAGTTGAAAGTCGTGCCCGATCCGTCCGAGCGATGAACGACCGCGATGTTCGTCGACGGCAGGTTCACGCCGGCGTTGAGCTTGGCGATCGCCGGGTCGTTCCAGTTCTTGATCTTGCCGGCATAGATGTCGGCGAGGACCGGTCCGCTGAGCTTGAGCTGACCCGCGTTCAGGCCGGCGACGTTCACGACAGGAACGATACCGCCGATTACGATCGGGAATTGCGCCAGCTTGTTCTTGGCCAGCTCGTCGCTTGCGAGTGGCTGGTCGGTCGCGCCGAAGTCGACGGTGCCCGCCTCCACCTGCGAGATTCCGCCGCCTGAACCGATCGACTGATAGTTGATCGCGGTGCCCGACTGCTTCTGGTAATCCCCCGCCCAAGCGGAGAGAACGGGATAAACGAAGGTCGAGCCTGCACCCGTGATTTGCGCCCCCGAGGCAGCGGTGCCGTTCGACGATTGATTACCGCTGTTGCACGCCGCGAGGAACGCGAGCGCGGGCAGAGCGAGGAAAAGCTTGTTCATTGGAGGTCGGTCCTTTCGAGTGAGGCCTCCACCTCGCCCTAGCGACGATTCGGGGAATGCTGTGTGACGCTTGCGTTGCACTTTTATGACAAGAACGGCCGATTTGCGTCGGGCGACCGACAGCCCTACGCGGCAGCCATGGCAACGAAGTTCGAAACCTTCGCCGCCCTGCACGTGCCGGGCAATCCTGTCATTCTCTACAACATCTGGGACGTCGGCAGTGCGCTCGCTGTTGTCGCCGCGGGGGCGAAGGCGTTGGCTACGGGCAGCCACCCGGTCGCGGACGCCAACGGCTGGCTCGACGGGCAGCAGGTTCCGATCGATTTCGCCCTAGCCAATGCGAAGCGGATCGTCGACGCGGTCGACCTGCCCGTGACCGTCGATTTCGAGGGCGCCTATTCGAACGATCCCGAACTGGGCGGCGCCAATGCCCTCCGGCTTGCTGCCACGGGTGCGGTCGGCTGCAATTTCGAGGACCAGGTGATTGGCGGCGAAGGGCTCCACCCGCTGGACCTGCAGGTGCAGCGCATCGCCGCGATCCGCAAAGCGATCGGCGACGAGTTCTACATCAACGCGCGGACTGACCTCTTCCTCAAGACGCAAACCTATGACGACGCGCTGATCGATCAGGTGGTCGAGCGTGGAAAGGCGTTCGCCGATGCCGGTGCGAGCGGGTTCTTCGTGCCGCGGCTATCCGATCCGCAGCAGATCGAGCGCGTCGTGCGCGAGGTTCCGCTTCCGCTGAACGTTATCGCCTTCCCCGGGGCACCGGATAAGCGGACCTGGGCCGAAGCCGGGGTTGCGCGGATTAGTCATGGGCCGTTCCCACACCGCGCACTGATGAAGACGTTCGAAGAAATGGCGCGCGCCGCGATAAGCTGAGCTTATCTGTTGAGCGCAAGATTCGGGACGATTTGCTTCGCGCAATGCCTCAATGGGATTGCTCCCGATTGAGAAACCGAGGCAGCATGAGCAAGTTCGACGATTTCGCGAAGCTACACGTAGCGGGCAATCCGCTGGTCCTCTTCAACGCGTGGGATCCCGGTAGCGCGATTGCCGTGGCCAAGTCGGGTGCGAGGGCGATCGCGACCGGCAGTGCCTCGGTCTCGATGGCCAACGGTTTCGGCGATGGCCAGGAAGTTCCGATCGACCTTGCACTAGCGAACGCAACACGCATCGTGAGCGTCGTCGATGTGCCGGTGACCGTGGATTTCGAAGGTGGGTATGCGTCGGACCCGGCAGGCCTGACCGCGAACGCCCGCCGGCTCGCCGAGACGGGCGCTGTCGGGTGCAATTTCGAAGACCAGATCGTCGGAACGGATCGCCTCTACGACATTGCCGAACAGGTCGGGCGCCTCAAAGCCCTGCGCGAAGGCGTCGGGACCGGCTTCTTCATCAACCTGCGGACCGATATCTTCCTGAAGGCCAAACCTGAAACACACGATTCGACTCTCGCCGCTTCAGCGATCGAGCGCGGGAAGGCTTATGCAAACGCTGGCGCGAACGGCTTCTTCATTCCGGGTCTTGCGGACCTCGCGCTGGTTGAGCGGATCTGCAGCGCAGTCGCGTTACCGATCAACGCAATGCACCTCCCCGGCGGGCCGGGCCGGGCGGAATGGGCAAGCGCGGGCATCGCCCGCGTCAGCCATGGACCTTTCCCCTATATGGCGATGCAGGATTGGCTCACCGAGCAGGCGCGCGAGGCGCTCGCCTAGGCGCTGCTAACCTTCCACCACTTGGCCCTTGGGCCGGACTTTAGCACCGTCTTGCGGAACAGTTTTGCGCCAAGCCGCAAGATGAAGACCACCCACAGCGCCTGCCACGCGAGAGCCGCGGCGTGCGGCCACAACTCGGGTTGCTGCGCCGCACGAGCGAGCATGACGAGCGGTGAGGACAGCGGGAAAACCGCGGCGATGAGTGCCTCCGTCGAATTAGGCTGACCGACCGCGGTCGCTGCAAATCCGAAGACGATCACCTGCGCGAAGGTGGCGGGCATCGATAGCGTCTGCACCTCCCGCACCGTCGATGCCTGGGCACCGATCATCAGGAAGATCGAGCCCAGGAGCAGATAGTTCATCGCGAAATAGACCACGCCGAGCGCGAGGAATGCGGGCCAGCCGACTGCCGGGTTCGGAAGATTACGGAGGCCTCCGGTATTGATCAGCTGGATGAGCAGGGCTCCGGCGCTGATCCATACGATGATCCCCGCAACCGAGGCGGCCAGCATCGCGAACAACTTGCCGATGAAAAGCGAGTCGATCGGAACGGCGGCCGCGATGACCTCGATGATCTTGTTCGATTTCTCTTCGATCAGCTGCGACATGACCATGCCCGACAGCAGAAGCGTCAGGAAGAAGAGCAGCATCTGGCCGATCTGCCCAGTCAACGCACGGTCCTTCACCATCGAGCCCGTCGAGGCCCCAGTGGCCGTAACGGGCAATTCGGGCGGCTCTCCTTGGGCCGTCTTCGCATCAGCAAGGATCAGCCGCAGCTGCCCAACGGCCTGTGAATCACTGTTTACGGGACCCATCAGGTGTGGGTTCGCTAGCCCGCCTGTGAGCACCGCCCGGATCGGCGGTTTGCGCGAGGCGAGCAGCTTCTTCTGTTGCGCAGCAGAATTGGCTTGGGGTGAGTAGTGCGCGAGCTGCACGACCATGGAATCTGGCAAGGTGTCGGCAATCCGCTCGCGAGCAGCCGAGATGCGTCGATAGTCTTCAGCGGAAGAGACCACGGCCACGACGGGCTGTTCTGTCTGGCTCGCGACTCTTGCGCCGATGCCGCCGAACACGCCGCCCAGGAGCAGCGGGAAGATCGGCCCGAGAAGAAAGAAGATGAACGCCTTCGAGAGCACGGTCGCGGAGAAGTCCCTCCGGGCGATAACGAATGCTCCGCGCAACATCCGCATCATTGGCCGGTCCCCGTAGTGCCCATGGCGGCGGCTGCCTTGTTCCCAGCGATGGCGACGAAGGCGTCGTGCAGCCCCGGCCGTTCGATCGCGAGCGTTTCGATGCCGGCACCGCCGTCGAGCAAAGCTCTCAGCAATGGCTCAGGACCGCCCTCGGGAAGCTCGAACACCCATTCATCGCCTTCGCAGCGAGCGTCTTGCGGAATTGCCGACCGCCAGGGTCCTTCGCTCACGCGCGTACGGAGGCGTACGATGGGGCGCAAGCGACCGCGGGCTTCCGCGACGCTGCCGTCGAAGGCGACCTGCCCGGAGGCGATGATCGCAATGTGTTCGCAAAGTCGCTCCGCGTGCGCGATTACGTGGGTCGAAAATATGATGGTCACGCCCGCGCGTGCCTCGCGCCGGATCAGCTCTTCGAGCCGTCCCTGGTTGATCGCGTCGAGCCCGGCGAAGGGCTCGTCGAGCACGATGAGCCGCGGCTTATGGATGATCGTGCCGAGGAGCTGCACGAGCTGCGCCATCCCTTTGGACAGGCTCCGGATCGACTTTCGCGACCAATCCCCAAGCCCGTGCTCGGTAAGCAGGACGTCAGCACGGCGACGACCTTCCGCGAGGGTCAGGCCGCGCAACGCGCCCATGAAGGCAATGGCGTCGCGCGCGTACATCGAAGGATAAAGACCGCGTTCCTCGGGCAGATAGCCGATCTCCTGCGCTGCCTCGAGCGGGCGGTCGTGACCAAGAACTCGGCGGGTTCCGCTCGATGGATCGATGATCCCGAGGAGCATCCGCAGCGTCGTGGTCTTGCCGGCCCCGTTGGGCCCGAGCAGGCCGTAGATGGAGCCGGTCGGAACGGAGAGGCTGACGCCATCGACGGCTCTCGTTTCGCCAAAATCCTTCACGAGATCGACCGCTTCGACGGCTAGGCCGGGTGTCGCTACACTGCTGGAAACCTGTCGAAGCACTGAAATTCCTGCGGAAATCCGAGCAGAGAGTGTAGAGACGCGCGGTGATTAAAGGCGAAAAGCTTGAAGAAGCAATAAGAGCCGAAGCGACTCGGCTCGGCTTCGTCGCGTGCGGGTTCGCACCGGCGGACGCCGCCGATGCGGCAGGCCTTGAGCTGAAGCGGTGGCTCGAGGCGGGCCATCACGGGACGATGGGCTGGATGGAAAGCCGCGCACATCATCGTGTGAGCCCGCTTGCGCTCTGGCCCGAGGCAAAGTCCGCGATCGCGCTCGGCATGAGCTATGCGCCGCCTACCGATCCGCTAGCGCTCGCAGCGCATCCGGAGCTGGGGCGTATCTCGGCCTATGCGCAGGGCGGCGACTATCACAAAACCGTAAAGAAGGCGCTGAAGGCGCTCGCCCGCTTCGTCGTCGAGCAGGCCCCATCCGAACTGAAGGTGTTCGTCGACACGGCGCCGGTGATGGAGAAGCCGCTGGCGCAGGCGGCGGGCATCGGCTGGCAGGGCAAGCACACCAACCTGGTCAGCCGCGAGCATGGCAGTTGGCTGTTCCTGGGCGTGATCCTCACGAGTTTGGAGTTGGAGCCCGATGAGCCAGCGCAGCCGGGCGATCGTTGCGGCAGCTGCGCGCGGTGTCTTGAGGCATGCCCCACACAGGCGTTCGTCGGCCCGCACCGCATCGATGCGCGGCGTTGCATCTCTTATCTGACGATCGAGCATGATGGCCCGATCCCGGATGAGCTGCGAACCGCGATGGGGAACCGGATTTACGGCTGCGACGATTGCCTGGCAGTGTGCCCTTGGAACCGCTTTGCCGACGCGGCGGCCGCAAATCGCGCCTTCCTGCCGCGCGCCGAGCTTGCTGCGCCACGGTTGGCGGACCTGCTCGCGCTCGACGAAGTGGCCTTTCGCGAGATGTTCGCAGGGTCGCCGATCAAACGGATTGGGCGCAACCGCTTGATCCGGAACTGCCTGATTGCCGCGGGCAATAGCGGTGACGCTCCACTGGCTGCATCAGTGAGAAAGCATCTCGACGATTCCGATCCGGTAATCGCCGAAGCGGCTCAGTGGGCGCTTGCTCAGCTCGGATTTTCGAGCGCGGAGATGCAGGCCGCCTGATCGGTATCGGCGCCGGTCTTTGTTCGCGTATCGACATAGGTGACCCGCAGCATGTTGTTCTGCGCGGGGTAAAGGTAGGCGTCGAGCACGCAAAGCTGGCCGCGAAACTGCAGCTTGAGGCTCGTGCCTTCGCGCACCTGAAGCGCCGGACTTCCGAAATGCGCCACCAGGTCCGAGGTGGTGAAGCCAATGAGCTGCCCAGCTCCCGGGCGTGTGGCCGGTACAGGCTGGGCAACCTGCGGCTCAACCGCAGGGCGGGCGAGACAGGCGGAAAGGAGCAATGGTAGAGCGATGACCAGGCGGCGCATGGTCTGAAGATGCCCGCTCGCGCTTCCCGAGGCAATGTTGCGACTTGCTTGACTGGCGGCTAATCGGCGGCCTTTCCACAAATTTCCGGAGAATAGAGTGCCCGAGATCCGCCTCGACGTGCTGTGCATCGGCAATGCGATCGTCGATGTCATCGCCAACGCGACCGACGACTTCCTGAGCGTAGAGGGCCTGGTGAAAGGGTCGATGCGCCTGATCGACGACGAAGAAGCGGAGCGGCTCTATTCCCACATGGGTCCTGCGCACCAGGTGAGCGGCGGCTCCGCAGGGAATACGGCCGCGGGCGTAGCGGCGCTCGGTGGCCGGGCCGGCTTTATCGGCCAGGTCGCACCCGACCAGCTCGGCTCCTTTTATCGGCACGACCTGACCTCGGCCGGAGTCGAGTTCATCACTCCGGAGGCGGACGTTGGCGCTCCGACGGCGCGCTCGATGATCCTCGTCACGCCCGACGGGCACCGGACCATGAACACCTTCCTCGGCGCGGCGCAGCACCTTCCCGCGAGCGCTCTCGACGAAGATCAGATCCGCGCGTCGTCGATTCTGTACCTCGAGGGATATCTGTGGGATCCGGAGACTCCCCGCTATGCGATGGTGCGAGCGATCGAGGTGGCGCGCGAAGCCGGACGCAAGGTCGCCTTCACGCTCTCCGACACGTTTTGCGTCGACCGGCATCTTGACGGCTTCAACGAGCTTCTCGACACCGGGCGCATCGACATCCTCTTCGCCAATCAGGCCGAGGTCGAAGCGCTCGCTCGGGTCGCACACCTCGAGAGCGCGGTCGCGGCAGTGAAGGACAAGGTCGAAATTCTCGTCGTCACTCGGAGCGAGGACGGCGCTCTTGCCACGCGCGGAAGCGAGCGGGCGGACGTGCCCGCCGAGCCCATCGAAAAATTGGTCGATACGACTGGCGCGGGCGATCTGTTCGCCGCCGGCTTCTTGCTCGGGACGGCCCACGGCAAGAGCCTCGAGCAATCACTGCGGCTCGGCGCGATCGCTGCAGCCGAAGTGATCCAGCACTATGGCGCGCGCCCCGAGGCGGACCTCAGGGCGCTTGCCGGAGAGCTTACCGCTTAATCGTCGCGGTCCTGCGGCGGAACCGGAGCACCCGGCAGCGGCGCAATGCCGATCGACGGCGGCGCATCGGGAGAAAGCTCCGGCACTTCGAAGACTCCGCGGCCGACATGGCTCCTGCTGCGCGAATAGCCGAAGTAAATCAGAAGCCCGACGGCGCCCCAAACCGGGAGGACCGCAATCGCGATCGGCGGAAGCATCACATACAGTGCGACGCAACCGATGATCGCCAGCGGAGCCACAATTGCGATAGCGGGGGTCCTGAACGGCCGCTTGCGGCCCGGGTCGGTGCGGCGCAGCACCGTCACCGAGATCGCCACCATCATGAAGGCAAACAGGGTACCAGAGTTCGAATAATCGGCCAGCTTGCCGACCGGCAGGAAGGCGGCCGCGAGCATCACGCCGACCCCGGTGACCGCAGTGACAACATGTGGCGTGTGGAAGCGCGGGTGGACTGACGCGAGCTTGTCCGGAAGAAGACCGTCGCGGGCCATGACGAAGAAGATGCGCGTCTGGCCAAACATCATCATCAGCACGACCGATGGCAGCGCGATGAACGCAGCAATGCCCATGAGGTCGCCGATGCGCTGGTAACCGATGGTGCGCAGGACATGCGCCAGCGCCTCGCGCGAACAAACCAGGGGCTGAACCACTCCGGACGCAACGATCGCATTGCACTGATTTGTAAGCTCGACGCTTCCGGGCGGGAAAGGATGGCCAAGAGCATCGCGGACAGGCTGCGCCCCAATCGCCCCAATCGCGCCACCGGCGACCAGAAGATAGAAGACCGTGCAGAACAGTAGCGAGCCGATCAGCCCGATCGGGACGTTGCGCTGAGGGTTCTTGGTCTCTTCCGCAGCGGTCGAAACCGCGTCGAAGCCGACATAAGCGAAGAAGATGGACGCCGCAGCGCCGACCACGCCGTAGGTCCCCCAACCGTTGGGGATGAACGGATGGAAGTGCTCACCTTTGAGCACCGGCCAGGTCAGAATGACGAAGACCGTCAGCGCCGTCACCTTCACCATGACCAGAACGGCGTTGAAGCGCGCGCTTTCCTTGGTGCCGACAATCAAGAGGATTGTGACAAGCCCGGCGATCACTGCCGCGGGAAGGTTAAATACACCGCCCCCAAATGGTCCCGCCGCAAGGGCAGGAGGGACGATGATGCCCCAGCTCTTCATCAGTCCGACGAAATAGCCGGACCAGCCGACGGCAACTGCGCTTGCGCCGATCGCATATTCGAGGATCAGCGCCCAGCCGACCATCCATGCGAACAGCTCCCCCATAACGGCGTAAGTGTAGGTGTAAGCTGACCCGGCGACCGGGACCATCGACGCGAGCTCGGAGTAGCAAAGCGCAGCGACCGCACAGACAAAGCCTGCGATGACGAAGCTGATCATCATCGCCGGGCCGGCCTTTTGCGCCGCCTCGGCTGTCAGAACGAAGATACCGGTGCCGATGACTGCCCCGATACCCAGAAGCGTCAACTGGAACGCCCCGAGCGAGCGGTGCAGGCCCTTCTTCTCGGCGGTCGCCAGAATTGCGTCGAGCGACTTTACCCGGCCGAGCAGGCCCCCGCGCTCTGCTGCAGTTGCCATCACTCTCCCCTTTGAAATCAGTTCGACGCCAGACCCTAACGGCTGCGGCCACGAGGGCAATCCCTGTCGAGCATAAGGTCGCCCTCTCCCTGAACCGCGCGTTAAGCGAAGCTAACGCGCCAGCATCGGGCCGAGCGGGCGTCCGCCGAAGATGTGAACATGGAGGTGCGGCACTTCCTGGCCTGAGTCAGGGCCGACGTTGGCGAGGAGCCGATAACCTTCGTGCACGAGCCCGTTCTCCCGAGCGATCCGTCCCACGGCGCGCACGAAGCCGCCGATCTCCTCGTCCGACGCCCGCTCTGAAAAATCGTCCCACGAGACGTAAGGTCCCTTCGGAATCACCAGAATGTGGGTCGGCGCCAGGGGGTTGATGTCATGGAAGGCGAGCACGTGGTTATCCTCGTAAACCTTCTTCGAGGGAATCTCGCCGCGCAGGATCCGAGCGAAGAGGTTGCTGTCGTCGTAGGGCTGCGTGGCGTCGATCGGCATTCACATGACTCCGCTTGACCGGATGCGGCTCCGCGCTACCACCTGTCGATGTGAGCGACGAGACCCCCGAGAGCCTGATTCCATACGACGAGATCGTACAGGACGCCTTGCGGGCCGTTGTGGGGCGCGTGTTGCGCGAGGTCGAGCAGTCGGGTGGGCTGCCCGGCGGCCACCATTTCTATATCACCTTCAAGACGAAGGCGCCCGGAGTTCGCCATTCCCAAGCACCTTGCTGAGCGCTTCCCGGACGAGATGACGATCGTCATCCAGCACCGCTTCTGGGATCTCAAGGTCGAAACCGATTTCTTCTCGGTCGGCCTATCCTTTGGGGGAGTCCCCGCGACGCTCCGCGTCCCCTTCGCCGCAGTGACCCAATTCCACGATCCCGCCGTCGAGTTCGCGCTGACCTTCCACGCCGATGCCGCCGAGGCTCCGCCCGAGGAACATGAGGAAGCGGAGAACGACCCGTCGGCATCCCCGGGTGATGAGGCGGTCCGCGACGACGGCTCGAACGTCGTGAACGTGGATTTCACCCGGAAGAAGTGATTCGCCCGTCACCCTGAACTTGTTTCAGGGTCCATTTCAGAGCATCGCGCCCGCGACAGAGTGGATGCTGAACCCAGTTCAGTGTGACGGAAGAGGAATATGCCGAGCACGAGCACCCGTACCGAAACCGACAGCTTTGGGCCCATCAAGGTCCCTGCGGACGCTTATTGGGGCGCGCAGACCGAGCGCTCGATCGAAAACTTCCCGTTCGGACCGCGCGAGCAGATGCCGCTCGAGATCGTCCACGCTCTGGGGTTCGTCAAGCAAGCCGCCGCGCGAGTGAATGCGCGCCTTGCCGGGCTCGATCCGAAGATCGCCGAGGTCATCCAGCAGGCGGCGGGCGAGGTCGCTCGCGGCGATCTCGACAACCAGTTCCCACTGGTGATCTGGCAGACGGGATCGGGCACCCAGTCGAACATGAACGCCAACGAGGTGATTGCCGGGCGCGCGAACGAGATCCTCACTGGCAAGCGCGGCGGCAAGGAACCCGTGCACCCCAACGATCACGTCAACAAGAGCCAGTCGTCCAACGACAGCTTCCCGACGGCGATGCATATTTCGGCCGCCCGCGCGGTCACGGGCCGGCTGATCCCCGCGTTGAAGCGCATGCACGAGCGCCTCTCGGAGCAGGCGCAGCGCTGGGACCACATCGTGAAGATCGGACGGACGCACCTGCAGGACGCGACGCCGCTCACCCTCGGCCAGGAATTCTCCGGCTACGCCATGCAGGTCGGCGACTGCATCGACCGGATCGAGTCCGTGCTCCCGCGTGTGTACCGGCTCGCCCAGGGCGGAACTGCCGTGGGCACCGGGCTTAACGCACCGAAGGGCTTTGCCGAAGAATTCGCCAAGGAAGTGGCGAAGCTGACGCAGCTGCCGTTCACGTCGGCGCCGAACAAGTTCGCGGAGCTCGCCGCCCACGACACGATGGTCGAGCTGTCGGGCGTGCTCAACGTAATCGCCACGGCCTTCACCAAGATCGCCAACGACATCCGCCTGCTCGGCTCAGGTCCGCGCTGCGGCCTCGGCGAGCTCAAGCTTCCCGAGAACGAGCCGGGAAGCTCGATCATGCCGGGCAAGGTCAATCCCACTCAGGCGGAGATGCTGACGATGGTCGCCGCCCAGGTCGCAGGCAACAATGTCGCCGTGACGATCGGCGGCATGCAAGGGCATTTGGAGCTGAACGTGTTCAAGCCGCTGATCGGTGCCAACGTGATCCGTTCCATCAACCTGCTCGCGACCGGCGCGGAAAGCTTCACCGAGCGCATGCTCGACGGCACCGAGCCGGACGAGGCGCGCATTGGCGAGTTGATGGGCCGGTCGCTGATGCTGGTGACCGCACTCGCGCCGGAGATCGGCTACGACAACGCGGCCGCGATCGCCAAGCACGCCCACAAGAAGGGCCTCACCCTCAAGGAAGCCGGAATCGAGCTCGGCTTGATCGAGGAAGAACGCTTCGACGAGATCGTGAAGCCAGAAAAGATGATCGGGCGCTAGAGCGCAAGGTTCAGCCGGACGCCGAGACTATCGATCCCCGGGTTTTCATGGCTGAACAACGTTGCGTGGCTCATGTGAACCCAGCTCGCTTCCACGCTCAGCCGCTCATTGATACGGGTACCAATGCCCAGCTCCGGCTCAAACAGCACGCGGCTTCCGAACGCGATCCGATCACGGCGGAAGAAGCGGCTTGCCGAGCCGTTGTGAACGGCGAGGCCAATGCCGGGTCGCACGTAGATTGACTTTCCAAGGTTGAACTTGGCCGAAAGACCGACGGCGGCGTAATCGGTTTCGCCCGCCGTATTGAGGGCGCCGAAACCGTATGGCTGAAGCGCTGCTCCGAAGGGCTTGGCGATAGTGCCGCCGCGAAGGCCGAGCATGAGGTCGGCGCCACCCTCGACGCCGCTGAGATCCGTCGGAAGCTTCACGTCATGAACGTAGGCGCCACCAAACAATTCGCCGGCATTAGCGGCCCCGGATACAGCGGCAGCAGCGAGCGCAAGACAAGAATAGACGAGGCGTTTCAATGGTTTCTCCCCAACCGAGCAGCCTATCAATGTTCCGGCGGATGAATTGTGCCTTTACCGGCCCGACTGCCAGGCTTGGACCGCAGCATTGGGCGCAAGCAGCGTCCAGATGTTGAGCGTCAGATTGTCGCGGATCACAAACAAAGGGATCGCCTCGAGCACGAAGAGGAGAACGACCGACGCCCAGACCGGCAGCTTCCGCGCAATCAGGAAGCCGAGGCACATCATCGTGATATCGGAGACGGAATTGATGACGCTGTCGCCCGTATAGCCGAGCGCCGCAGTGGTGGCGCGATACCGGTCGATCACTAACGGCGTATTCTCGATCAGCTCCCATGCGGTTTCAACCGACAGAGCGATCAGGAAGCGCCCCTGAACAGGCCATTTGCGGGCGAGCAGCCACAGTGCTGCATAGAACAGCAGCCCGTGGACGATGTGACTGAGGCTGTACCAGTCCAGCAGCATCTGGCTGGTGCGCGGACTGTCGCGCTCGCCAACCCAAAGGGTCACGGTCCCGCATGTACAGATCGGGTTGCGGCCCATCGCGAGGAGGATCGCAGCCGCGGCTGCAATGATGACCAGGGAGGCGATCGCGGTTCGGCGGCTGGTCATCGGCACGGAGCTTAACAGACCGCTACGGCTTGCAAAGATCGACCGTTCGCAGGATGCAGCGCCATGCTGCGCACATACGGACCCGGCTGCGACGGAACCATCATCGATGCCAACACGCAGCGCATTCCAGACGAGGCGACCTGGATCGACCTCGAGGAACCGACGCACGAAGAAGAGAAGCTTGTCGAGCAATGCATAGGCGTGGGCGTCCCCACCCAAGCCGAGATGGCAGAGATCGAGCCATCGAGCCGTCTGTATGAGGAGAACGGCGCGCTCTACATGACGGTAAGCGCCCTTCGCGGACTTCGTCGAGAATCACCCCACCACCACGCCGATCGGCTTTGTGCTTGCGGGAAACCGGCTAGTCACCGTTCGCTATGCGACGCCGAAGCCGATCCGCACGTTCGAAAGCCATGCGCGGCGCGACCCCGAGCTGGTCCGTGACGGACCGACGGCCCTGATCCGGCTGCTCGACGCCATCATCGACCGGCTGGCGGATGAGATCGAGCACGTCAGCGGGACCATGGAAGAGCTCTCCGAAGGGATTTTCCAGGAGCAGCAGGACCAGCGCCGCATCCCCGCTGAGAAATTGACGGCGCTCCTCACCAGGATCGGCCGAACGCAAACGCTTCTGGCGAAGATTCGCTATTCGGCCGTCAGCACCATCCGCATGTTGAGCTTCTTCGGAGGCTCCAACCGTGTGCACGAGGAATTTGCAACGGAGCTTCGCCACCATGTGACGAGCCTGGCCACCGACGTGACCTCACTCAGCGAGCATGCGAGCTTCCTGTCGGACAACCTCACCTTCCTGCTGGATGCGTCGCTCGGCCTGATCAGCATCGAGCAGAATGCGGCGATGAAGCTATTTTCGTGGGCGGCCGTGATCTTCCTTCCGCCGACGCTCGTCGCCGGAATCTTCGGCATGAACTTCCACCACATGCCGGAGCTCGACTGGTATTACGGCTATCCGATGTCGTTGGTGCTGATGCTGATCACTGCCGTCGGCCCGTATCTCTACTTCAAGAGAAGAGGCTGGATCTAAGCCTCCAGCGGGATCGCGGGCGTGTCTTCCGCAATGGCTTCAGCTGCGGCGGCCAGCCGTGCACGGCGCCTTGCGAGCGCGGCATAAGCCAGCGCCAGGTCCCCGGCGACTTCGACATTCTCGCCGAACTCCTTGGAGTGCGCGGCAGCCCTCGCCTCGGCGGCGCGGCGGCGGAAATAGTCGGTATCGTGAACCATAATCCCTAAGTTAATGCTCCTCCGTAACGGTTGCGAGGGTGCCCCGTTCATCTTGGCGCAAGCTTTGTTCCGTTGGGCGCAAGATCGCGGTCGGTTTGCGGGTCGGCAGCGTGATTGCTAAGGGCGCTCACGCTCCCAAATTTGCAGGCATATTTCCCCATGCCGCTGCACAGCGAAGGACAGCTATGATTCCGACCGGCCAGGACAGCCTCCGCACGCGCTCGAGCCTCGAGGCCGCGGGCAAGCGCTATGCCTATTTCTCGATTCCCAAGGCTGCCGAGGCGCTCGGCGACGTCTCCCGTCTGCCCTTCTCGATGAAGGTGCTGCTCGAGAACCTCCTGCGGTTCGAGGACGGCGTAACGGTCACTCGCGATGACCTCCAGGCAATGGTCGACTGGCAGAAGGAGCGGAAGATCGCTCGCGAGATCCAGTATCGCCCCGCGCGGGTGCTGATGCAGGACTTCACCGGCGTTCCCGCGGTGGTGGACCTCGCCGCAATGCGCGATGCGATGGCCCAGCTCGGCGGAGACGCGCAGAAGATCAACCCGCTCGTCCCCGTTCACCTGGTCATCGACCACAGCGTCATGGTCGACGAGTTCGGCAATCCGCAGGCGTTCGAGAAGAACGTCGAGCTCGAGTATCACCGCAACGGCGAGCGCTACGAATTCCTCAAGTGGGGCAGCCGCGCGTTCAACAACTTCCAGGTGGTGCCGCCCGGAACCGGGATCTGCCACCAGGTGAACCTGGAGCATGTCGCGCAAGGCGTCTGGACCGGCGAGGACCAGAATGGCGAAGCGATCGCTTATCCCGATACCCTCGTAGGTACGGACAGCCACACGACCATGGTCAACGGGCTGGGCGTGCTCGGCTGGGGCGTCGGCGGGATCGAAGCCGAGGCCGCCATGCTCGGCCAGCCGGTCAGCATGCTGATCCCGGAGGTCGTCGGCTTCCGGCTCGACGGATATCTGAAGGAAGGCATCACTGCGACCGACCTCGTGCTGACCGTCACACAGATGCTGCGCCAGAAGGGCGTCGTCGGCCGTTTCGTCGAATTCTATGGACCGGGCCTCGACAACATCACGGTCGCCGACCGCGCGACCATCGGCAACATGGCGCCCGAATATGGCGCAACCTGCGGCTTCTTCCCCATCGACCAGCGCACGCTCGACTATCTCGAGCTGACCGGCCGCGATGCGGACCGGATCGCGCTCGTGAAGGCCTATTGCCAGGCACAGGGCTTATGGCGCGATGCTTCGAGCCCCGAACCGGTGTTCACCGACACGCTCGAGCTCGACATGAGCACGATCGAGCCGTCGCTGGCGGGGCCCAAGCGGCCGCAGGACCGGGTGCTGCTGAGCGAGGTGGACGAGCAGTTCAATGGCGAACTGGAAAGCACGTACAAGAAGCACAACGATCCGCGCGTGCCGGTCGAGGGCGAGGACTTCGACTTCGGCAACGGCGACGTGGCGATCGCGGCGATCACCAGCTGCACCAACACGTCCAACCCGTCGGTGCTGATCGGCGCCGGGTTGCTGGCGCGCAAGGCACGCGAGAAGGGCTTGCAGACCAAGCCATGGGTGAAGACCAGCCTCGCACCAGGAAGCCAGGTTGTTACCGACTATCTTAACGAGAGCGGCCTCACCGAGGACCTCAACGCGCTCGGCTTCGACCTTGTCGGCTACGGCTGCACGACCTGCATCGGCAATTCGGGCCCGCTGCCGGAGGCGATCAGCAAGGCGATCAACGAGAAGGACCTGGTTGCGGTCAGCGTCCTCTCCGGCAACCGCAATTTCGAAGGCCGCGTTTCGCCCGACTGTCGCGCGAACTATCTCGCATCGCCCCCGCTGGTGGTCGCGTTTGCGCTCAAGGGAACCGTACGCTCGGACATGATCCGTGAGCCGATCGGAATCGGCAGCAATGGCGAGCCGGTCTACCTTAAGGATATCTGGCCGTCCGATGAGGAAATCCGGAGCCTCATCGACCAGCACGTCCACTCCGACATGTTCCGCCGCCGCTATGGCGACGTGTATCGCGGCGACGAGCGCTGGCAGGCGATCGAAGTGGCGGGCGGGGCGACCTACGGCTGGCCGAGCGAGTCGACCTACATCCAAAACCCGCCCTACTTCACGGGCATGACCATGACGGCGACGCCTCCGGGTGACATCAATGGCGCACGGCTGCTGGCGATCTTCGGCGATTCGATCACTACCGATCACATTTCACCGGCGGGAGCGATCAAGCCGGATAGCCCTGCGGGCCGTTACCTGCTGGAGCACGGCGTGAGCCGCGCCGAGTTCAACAGCTATGGTGCGCGGCGCGGCAATCACGAAGTGATGATGCGCGGGACCTTCGCGAACATCCGCATCCGCAACCGCATGCTCGACAATGTCGAGGGCGGCTTCACACGCTACGCACCGACCGGCGAGACAATGCCGATCTATGACGCGGCGATGGCCTACAAGCACGACGGAACGCCGCTCGTGATCCTTGCCGGCAAGGAATATGGCACCGGAAGCTCCCGCGACTGGGCGGCCAAGGGCACGATCCTGCTCGGCGTCCGCGCGGTGATCGCCGAGAGCTTCGAGCGCATCCACCGGTCGAACCTGGTGGGCATGGGCGTGCTTCCGCTCCAGTTCCAGGAAGGCGAGAATGCGGCCAGCCACGGACTGACGGGCGACGAAAGCTTCACCATCACGGGAGTGGCCGACATCCAGCCTCGCCAGGACGTCGAGGTTCAGGTGACGCGCGCCGACGGGCCAACGACGACGATCACGGCCCGCTGCCGCATCGATACCTACAACGAGCTCGAATATTTCCGCTCAGGCGGTATCCTGCATTACGTGCTTCGGAGACTGGCTGCTTAATGCCGCCGGAAGCGACCGGTCTCGTCGCCACCTGCATTTGCGGCCGCGCGCGGATCACGCTGTCGCGCACGCCCGACTACGTCGGCCAGTGCAACTGCAGCATGTGTGTAAAGACGGGCTTTCGGGGCGTTTATTTCGCGTCGGACGAACTGCACGTGGAGGGTGAGTTCGACAGCTATGTCCGCGAGGATCTCGACGAAATATTCCTTCGCCTGCATCGTTGCAGGCACTGCGGAGCCGCAACGCATTGGACCCCCCTTTCGGAGCCTCCGTACGACCGCATGGGCGTCAACGCCCGGCTGCTGGACCCGGCGGCGCTCGAAGGCGTCGAGGTGCGCCACGTCGACGGAGCGAGCTGGTGACGCCCATCGAAATTGCCGTCGAGGTCGTCGGCTGGGTGGGCGCGGCACTGATTTTGCTGGCCTACTTGCTGCTGTCCGCCGGCAAGCTCACCGGCCAGTCGCTGGTCTATCAGGGCATGAACGTGGTGGGCGCCGCCGGTTTCGTCATTAACGGCTGGTGGCATCGCGCATTGCCGTCCGCTTCGCTGAACGTACTATGGCTGTTGATCGGAGCAATCGCGTCATGGCGGATCTTGAGGAAAAGAGGATCGTCGACCTCAGCCATGTGATCGAGGATGGCATGACGACCTACAAAGGCTTTCCCGGCCCGCATATCTGCGATTTCTGGGAGCGGGAAAGCTCCGCAGCCAATTTCGACGATGGCTCGACCTTTCAGATCGGGCGGATCGACATGATCGCGAACACAGGGACCTATGTGGACTTCGCCATTCCATCGGTACGCTGATGGAATTGACCTCGCCGACGTGCCGCTTGCGTCGCTTGCCGACCTTTCGGGCATCGTGATCCGGCGGCCGTGGGAGAATGACATCGCGATCGATGTGGACGCTTTCGACGGGCAGGAGGTCCGCGGGAAAGCGGTGCTGGTGCACAGTGGCTGGGACCGCCACTGGCGGACGGATCGCTACCAAAGCGAACACCCGTTCCTGACCGGAGAAGCCGCCGAGTGGCTGGTCGACAATGGCGCGGCGCTGGTCGGAATCGACAGCCACAATATCGACGACACGCGCACCCGGTCGCGCCCGGTTCATTCCAAGCTCCTCGCCGCGGAGATTCCCATCTGCGAGCATATGACCAATCTCGGCAGCTTGCCGGACGAGGGCTTCCGATTTTCCGCCGTGCCGCCCAAGGTGCAGGGCATGGGCACCTTCCCGGTGCGTGCCTACGCCGTGCTCGGCTGAGCCAGCGCTTCCTCGAGCCAGCTGGGAATGATCGCGCCCTCGAGATCGTCGACGCGCCGATGTTCAACCGCAAGACCCAGCTCCGAGTAGAAATGACGCGTGCGCGGTCCGGGTTGGTCCGTCGGCACGACGACCAGCCGGCGGTTAACCTTCTGTCGCCAATTCATGCGCGCCGTATTCTCCTGCCCGACGAAGCAGCCCTTGGTGAAGCTGACGCCGTTGAGCTCGACGGCATTGCATTCGAGCCAGAGGATATCGCCGAGTTCCGCGCGACCCTCGCAAACGCCGAGGCGCAGACGATGGTCCAGCCAGCCGGACGCGGGTTGGTTGGAAGGTCCGAGCCATCTGTCTCCAAGCTCCGGCAAGCGCGGGTCGGGGACGCCTTCGCTGCTTTGGCGCGACCAATGCATGGCCACGGATGGGTCCCGCTCGATGTGGATCGCCCGGCGCAGTCGGTAGATCGTCAGCCGCTTGATCAGATCGTCGGCAGCGGCCGCTTCGCAGTCGAGAAGCAGGTCCTCGCCGTCTTCCCATACGAGGAAGTCGAACAGGCACTTCCCCTGTGGCGTGAGCAGCCCAGCCCAGACCGGGAGCGCCCCCGTCACGTCGGTCGTGACGAGACCCTGGAGGAAACCGCGAACGGCCTCGCCCGAGAGGCGGACGACGGCGCGGTCAGTGAGGGTGGTGGCGCCCATGCCCCTTAGCTAAGGAGCCGCAGTGGCATTGCAAAGCTTGACCCTCCGCCGGCCCGACGACTGGCACGTCCATTTGCGCGACGGCGAGATGCTGCAGAAGGTCACGCCTCACACTGCGCGGCAGTTCGCTCGGGCGATCGTGATGCCGAATCTCGTGCCGCCAATCACGACCGTCGACGCCGCAGCAGCCTACCGCGAGCGCGTCCGAAAGGCGGCTGGGACCGGCTTCGAGCCGCTGATGACCTGCTACCTGACCGATCAGGCTCATGCCGACGAACTCGAGCGGGGGCACAAGGAAGGTGTGTGGATCGCCGCGAAGCTTTATCCCGCGGGAGCGACCACAAATTCGGCATCGGGCGTCACGGACATCCGCAACATCTACCCGGCACTCGAGCGGATGCAGGGCATCGGCATGGTTCTATGCGTCCATGGCGAGGTGACGGATTCCCACGTTGATGTGTTCGACCGCGAGGCCGTGTTCATCGACCGGGTTCTGCGCCAGGTGACCACCGACTTCCCCGAGCTGAAGATCGTATTCGAGCACGTCACCACCGCCGAAGCAGTCGCTTTCGTCGAGGGCTCGGGCGCGAACATCGGCGCGACGGTTACGCCCCACCATCTGATCATCAATCGCAACGCGATCTTCGCGGGTGGGCTCAGGCCCCACGCTTATTGCCTCCCGGTCGCCAAGCGCGAGAAGCACCGTCTCGCAGTCCGCAAGGCCGCCACTTCCGGCTCGCCCAAGTTCTTTCTCGGCACCGACAGCGCGCCGCACGCGAGGGAGGCCAAGGAAAGCGCCTGCGGCTGCGCGGGCATTTTCAACGCGCCGTACGCGCTGGAGAGCTACGCAACCGTTTTCGAAGAGGAAGACGCGCTGGACAAGCTCGAGGCGTTCGCGTCGATCAACGGTGCGCGCTTCTATGGTCTGGCGGTCAACGAAGAGACGATGACGCTTAAACGGACGGACCAGCAGGTTCCCAACGAGATCGATGGTCTCGTGCCGTTCCATGCCGACGAGACGCTGCGCTGGAGTCTTGATCCGCTAATCAGTAGCTTGCGCCGCCGCTTCCAGTGCTGCCAATAACGGCGCCGAAATGGTCTTCTAGCCGTTCGTAACACTCGCACGCTCGGCGTTTGAGCCCAGCACGGTCGGTGACGCGGATGACGCCGCGGCCCGTCGAGACGAGATTCTCATCGAGAAGCTCGCGGAGGACGGCATTCACGGTGGTGCGCTGCACGCCGAGCAGCCCGGCAAGGGCCTCCTGCGTGAGCTCGATGCGGTCGCCGGCCCGGTCTTGTGCGTGGAGCAGCCAGCGCGCGGCTCTTTGCGGAATTGAGTGGTAGGCATTGCACGCGACGGACTGCATCACCTGGGCGAGCAGGTAATCGGAAAAGCGGCAGAAGATGTTGTTGATGAAGGTCGAGCCCCGCTTGGCATCCTCCAGCACCTTCATCGGAACCCGATAGGCTGGTCCGCCGACCAGCACGGTGGCACGTGCATAGGTGGGTGCTTGGCCGCAGCTGATGATTCCTCCGACCGCTCCCCTGAGCCCGATCGAAGCAACCTCGATGGTCCGCCCGCCCGTAAGCTCGACCGCCAGCGAGATCATCGTCTGGCCGATGGGAAACAGGCTTGCATCCACCTGGTCGCCGCGACTGAGGACAGTATCGCCGGCGGACAGCTGGACGATCTCGCCGAAGGGTTCGATCAGGGCCCTCGCCTCCCGGGAGAAGGTCGAAAGAAGCCGATTTCCGGCGAAGGCCTCGTCGGCTTGTGTGAGTTCGTCTGTCGCTACCTCTGCCACCTTCAAATTCCCTCAAGTGCCCCCACCGAACGCACGGTGATCAGGGCTTTGGTCAGATGGATAATGCCCCCAGCGCGAAGTTGCTCCATCAGCTGTTAATGGGTTCGACGGTCTTGCGGTTGCCGACCAGCAGGCAATCGGCGACGAGACGAAGGGGAGCGACGTCGACCCGGCTTCGCCGCTCGTCGATCAGCTGGACGAATTGGCGATAGATGTCGGGATATTCGCCGGGACCGTCGTCTTCTTGCGTATGGCCGTCGATGAGCAGCCGGGACCCGCCGCCTTCGAGGCGCACTTCCTGATGTTCGGCCGTCGTGACGGTGATGGTCCACTCTTCCCCTTCGCTCCGTCGCCAGTCGAGGCTTGCAACCAACGGCCCGTCGGCCTGCGGGCTGGTGAAGACGGCATCGACCGCAATCGGCGTTTGCGCGTCGGAGGGGACGCTCAGGTCCGCGGACTTCACGAAGAGGCCGCCGGGGAAAATCTTGGTCGCAATCGAGAAGGCGTTGATGCCGGGATCGAACACGCCGAAACCACCCGGCTGCCAAATCCAGTCCTGGCTGGGATGCCACTTGTGCACGTCTTCGTGCCAGAGGATCTCCATCGAAGCGATCCGCTTGCCGGCGAGCGCTCTGGCGGCCGCGTCGACGGTGGCGTGATGTTGCGCGTGCCAGGTGGTCATCAGCGTGACCTGCTGCACTTCGGCGAGGCAGGCTAGGTCGTGTATCTCGGCGAGGCCCGCCGTGGGCGGTTTCTCGAGCAGGCAGTGCAAGCCTGCGAGCATGCATTCCCGGGCAATGTCGTAGCGCGGCTCTGGGGGCGTGGTGATCGCGACTGCCTCGAGGCCCTCGACGCTGCTGATCATCTCGCGCCAGTCCGTAAAGGTCTGGCCAACGCCTTTGCCCGAACGGCTCGAGCTTGCGATCAGTTCGAAGCGCGGATCGGCCTCGATGGAAGGCACGTGCTGGTCGGCCGCGATTTTGCCAAAGCCAATGATGGCGATCTTGATCGGCTTCACGCGCCCTTCACTCCGGCGACATAGGCGCGCGCTTTGTCTAGCGTCTCAGCGGCATTTTGGCCGGGCTTGTAGAGTCCTGAACCCAGTCCGAAGCCGGCCGCGCCAACGTCGATCCATGGCTGCATGTTGTCTGGCGCCACTCCGCCCACCACCATAACAGGAACGTCCTTCGGAATGACTGCGAGCTGCGCCTTCAGGACTGCGGGCGAAGCCGCTTCCGCCGGAAAGAGTTTGAGCGCGTGCGCACCGGCGCGCAGAGCCATGAATGCCTCGGAGGGCGTAAAATAGCCCGGCGAGGAGATCAGCCCGGCTTCTGCCGCCGCCGCGACCACCTCAATATTCGTGTCCGGCGAGACGATGATGCGTCCGCCCACATCCTTCACTCGCTGAACATCCTGTGCGCTGAGCACGGTCCCCGCGCCGACAAGCATGCGGTCGCCGAAGCGCTGCGCCAATATCTCGATGCTTCTCAACGGGTCGGGCGAGTTGAGGGGGACTTCGACGATCCGGATGCCGCCCTCGTAGATAGCATCGCCGATCGCCTCGGCTGCTTCGGGCCGGACGCCGCGGATGATCGCGATCAGCGGGCACTGATCCAGATGAGTTCTCAGTAATTCCTTGGGGGTCACTGATCGATCCTCTTCGCGATTTCATGAATGCCGGCGAGGAAACATTGTTCACCGTCGAGCTCGATTGAAGAACGGTTAGCCTGCTCGATGGCACCTGCATAAAGCCGCGTCAGCTCCGGTCGTCCGATTACGTGAATCTCCGCACCGTTGGGTGTTGAAAGGCCGATGCGCACATCCGACCCGATCAAGAGCCCGCTCGTCCAGGAGGCCGCGTCCTCCTTCTTCGCCTGACCCAGCAGCACACGAGCGCGGACGGCAAACAGGTCAGCGGGAAGAGCCTCGTTGAAGATGGCGCGGCGCGCCGCCTCGCGAAAGGCATCGTTCACCGCCACCTCGCCCTTCAGCAGGTCGGCGAGGATGCTGTGCTCCTTCAGCAGGCTGAAAAGCTCGCCCGTCATTACCGTGCGGAAATCGTGAATGTTGCCGCGCCGCAGCAGCGCCCATTTATTATGCGTCCCGGGGTGGCAAACGAGCGCGTCGGGGCCGATTAGTCCGGCCGCCACCGCGCCGAGCAGCTGCACCTCCTCGCCCCGCATGACGTCGGCGCGCCCGTCGCCGATGTAGGACACGCCGGGGACGATCGCCTCTCGATCGGTCGCCCAGACGAGCTTCGCCGCAATTTCGTCGATGCCGGCGGGGCACGGAACATAGGGCGCTTCTTTCCAGCCGCGGTTCGATCCGACCATTCCGGCAAGGAGGAGCGGCTTGTCACCGAGCCGCTGCCGGATTTCCGCAACGGCATCAGGAAAGCCTCCGTCAGGCACCGACAGCACGCCCTTGCCGTCTTCGAACTCATCCGTCTGCTTGCCCGAGGAATTGATCGAATAGGCCCGGCGGTTCGTCGTGCCCCAGTCGACCGCGATATATCCGTCCGTCCAACGCATGCTCGCTCATAACCAAAAACTGGCCTGAAGCGACTTGGCTCCCGGTTTTCTTTTCGGCACATGAGGCTATCCCCGCGTGCGTGCCCATCGAATTATCTGCGAAATGCGTTGCCGACGTGCACGCGGTTCTTGGTGAGGGACCGGTCTGGGTGCGGCGCGAAAGCGCGCTGTTCTGGGTCGACATCAAGGGTCTGAAGATCTTCCGCCTAGATGTCCGTGGCAAACTTACCGAATGGCCGACGCCGATGCGCGTGGGATCGCTGGCGCCGCGCAAGAGCGGCGGGTTCATCGGCGGCACCGAGGACGGCATCGCCGCGATCGATTCCGAGGCAGGGCGCTTCGACATTCTCTTCAACCCCGAGGAGGACCGCCCCGGCAACCGCTTCAACGACGGCAAGCTCGATCGGCAGGGCCGCTTCTGGGCGGGCACGATGGACGATGGGGAGCGGGAGGATAGCGGCACCCTCTACCGGATCGACGATGACCTTAGCTGGCATGCGATGGACGGCGGCTATCGAGTCACCAATGGCCCAGCGTTCAGCCCCGATGGCAAGATCATGTACCACAACGATTCGGCGCGGCAGCTGACCTACGTCTTCGATCTTGCGGACGGGCAGCCCGGCGAGCGCCGGATCTTCCTCCAGTTCAAAGAGGGGGAAGGTTACCCGGACGGCATGACCGTCGATTCCGAAGGCTGCCTATGGATCGCCTTATGGGACGGCTGGTGCGTCCGCCGCTATTCGCCAGGCGGCGAGTGGCTGGAGACGCTCAAGATGCCCGTCGCAAGGCCGACCAGCTGCGCGTTCGGCGGCCTCGACCTCAATCAACTTTACATTACCTCGGCAAGCGTCGGGCTCGATCAAGCTGCACGCGAGATGCAACCAAATGCCGGGGGGTTATTTATGGTCACACCAGGTGTCAGGGGGCTGGACGACGCCCCCTTTGCGGGCTGACGCGTGACGAGCACTTCAGGAGACTGAGTCATCGCCAACTTCATGTTCGCGACGGGGATCGAGAACAGCTACCCCACCATCAATCATGGCAAGACTCGCGTCGACGAGATGGAGGTCTGCGGCCATTATGATCGCTGGCGCGAGGATTTCGACTGCGTCCAGGAAATCGGGATCAATTACCTCCGCTACGGACCGCCGATCCACAAGACCTGGCTCGGCCCGAACAAGTTCGACTGGGAGTTTAGCGATCTCACCTTCGCGGAGCTGAAACGACGCGACATCACGCCGATCGTCGACCTATGTCACTTCGGCGTGCCCGACTGGGTTCAGAACTTTCAAAATCCTGATTTCCCGCGCCTGTTCGCGGCATATGCCGGGGACTTCGCCGAGCGCTATCCTTGGGTGCAGCTCTACACGCCGATCAACGAGATGTTCATCTGCGCGGTCTTCTCGGCCAAATACGGCTGGTGGAACGAGCAGAAGAAGGACGACCGCTCGTTCGTCACTGCGCTGAAGCACCTCGTCAAGGCGAACATCATGGGGATGATCGAGATCCTCAAGCGCCGCCACGACGCGATCTTCATCCAGTCGGAATCCTCGGAATATTATCACGCGGACTCGCCCGCCGCGATCGGCCGGGCGGAAGTCCTCAACCAGATGCGCTTCCTGTCGCTCGACCTGAACTACGGGCGGCGAGTCGACAGCGGCATGTACCAGTACCTCCTCGACAACGGGATGAGCCGGGAGGAGTACGAATGGTTCCTCAACCACCGGCTTAAGCAGCACTGCATCTTCGGAAACGACTATTACCAGCTGAACGAGCATCGCGTGTTCGCGGACGGGCACACCGTCGCCGCCGGTGAGACCTTCGGTTACGCCGAGATTACGCGTCAATATTACAACCGCTACCGACTGCCGGTGATGCACACGGAGACGAACCTGTGGGAAGGCCAGCACGGCGACGAAGCCGTCAAATGGCTATGGAAGGAATGGGCGAACGTCCTCAGACTGCGCAACGTCGGCATCCCCACCGTCGGCTTCACCTGGTACTCGCTGACCGACCAGGTCGACTGGGATACAGCGCTCCGCGAGAAGAACGGCAACGTCAATCCGCTCGGCCTGTTCGATCTCGACCGCAAGATCCGCAATGTCGGCAAGGCCTACAAGCAGCTGATCGGCGACTGGCGCAACGTGCTTCCGGCGCAGAGCGTCTGTCTCATCGTCCCGATCAAGAAGATCGGCGATCATGACGAGGAGGAGGACGATGCCGCCGGCCGCAGCATCAACGAGACGAGGTTGGCCGGTGAGTGAGCGCAAGATTGCCAGGATCGAGACCTTCTACGCTCCGCCGCGCTGGCTGTTCGTTCGCGTGGAGGCGGACGACGGCGCCTTCGGTTGGGGCGAAGCCAGCCTCGAGGGCTGGGCAGAGGCTGTCGATGGAGCATTCGAGGCCTTCCGCGACCGGTTCATCGGGGCGGACCCGTTCCGGATCGAAGACATCTGGCAGGTCGGGTACCGTGGAGGCTTCTATCGTGGCGGCGCGGTTCTCATGTCGGCGCTCGCGGGTCTCGAGCAGGCGCTGTGGGACCTCAAAGGGCGCGTGCTCGGCATCCCGGCCTGGCAGATGCTCGGCGGCAAGGTGCGCGACCGGGTGCGGTCCTATGCCTGGATTGGCGGCGACCGGCCGCACGAGATCGGCGAGGCGGCAGCCGGCCGCAAGGCGCAGGGCTTCAATGCCGTCAAGATGAACGCGACGGCGGAGCTCGACTGGATTGGTACCAACAAGCAATTCGACGACGTCGTGAAGCGGGTCGAGGCTGCGCAGGCGCAGGGCATGGAGGTCGGCCTCGACTTCCACGGGCGAGTGCACCGGCCGCTCGCCAAGCAGCTCGCAAAGGTGCTCGAGCCGCTCGGGCTTCTCTTCATCGAGGAGCCGCTGCTGTCCGAGAATATGGACGGCCTGCGAGAGATCGCCGCCCACACGACGACGCCCATCGCGCTCGGCGAGCGGCTCTACAGTCGGTGGGAGTTCAAGCCCTTTTTCGAACAGGGTGCGATCGACATTATCCAGCCCGACCTCAGCCACGCCGGAGGAATCCTCGAGGTGCGCAAGATCGCCGCGATGGCGGAGGCCTATGACATTGCGGTCGCTCCGCACTGCCCCCTTGGGCCGCTGGCGCTCGGCGCATGCCTCCAGATCGCCGCCTGCACGCCCAACCATGCGATCCAGGAGGTCAGCCTCGGCATCCATTACAACACTGGCGGGCACGACCTGCTGAACTTCTGCGTCAACAAGGAGGCGTTGACGCCCGTCGACGGCTATTTGCCGGTGCCCGAGGGTCCCGGGTTGGGCGTCGAGATCGACGAGGCTGCGGTGCGGGAAGCCGACAAGGACCGCCATCGCTGGCGCAACCCGATTTTCCGCACGAAGGATGGCAGCTTCGCCGAGTGGTGAGGCGCCCTCAGCCGCTCAGTGACACTTGAAGCGCTCGAAGGGCTCCAGGCAGGATTGGCAGCGCCACTGCGCCTTGCACGGCGTTGATCCGAAGCGGCTGACTTCCACCGTCTCACTCGAGCTGCACAGCGGGCATTCAGCCGTTGCCGAGAGAGTTGGCGGAGCGATGCCGTAGGCGTGGAGGCGCTGCAGGCCCCGTTCACTGATCCAATCGGTCGTCCATGGGGGAAACAGCACACGTTCGACGTGCACGTCCTCGAACCCCGCTTTATCCAACGCCTCTCGAATCATCATCTCGATCGCCACGGTCGCGGGGCATCCGGTGTAGGTCGGGCTGATCAGCACCCGTGGCGGATCGTTTGCGAAACCACGGACGATGCCCAGGTCGGTGATGGTGAGAACCGGGATCTCGGGATCGGGCACGGTTTCGAGCACAGCCATGATCGCCGCTTCGTCGATCACCTTCTCCGCGATCCGAGCCATCGCAACGACTTACACCTGTTCGAGAGCGAGCGCGATTCCCTGGCCGACACCGATGCACATGGTGGCGAGCGCGAGCTTGCCACCGTTGCGCCGCAGTTCTTCAGTCGCGGTAAGTGCGAGGCGCGCGCCCGACATGCCGAGGGGATGGCCGAGCGCGATCGCGCCGCCGTTGGGATTCACCCGCTCGTCGTCGTCGCGGGCACCAAGCTGGCGCAATACCGCCAGGCCTTGCGCAGCGAATGCCTCGTTGAGCTCGATCACGTCGAAGTCGCCGATCTTGAGACCGAGGCGCTTCATCAATTTCTCGGATGCCGGGGCCGGGCCGATGCCCATGATGCGGGGGGGCACTCCGGCTACGGCTGCGCCGAGGACTCGCGCCTTCGGCGTGAGCCCGTTGCGCTTCACTGCTCCTTCGGATGCAATGATGATAGCGGCCGCGCCGTCGTTAACACCCGATGCGTTGCCCGCCGTAACGGTACCGTCAGCGCGGACGATAGGCTTGAGCTTGGACAGTGCCTCGATGGTCGTTGCGCGAGGGTGCTCGTCGCGGTCGACCAGGACCGGGTCGCCCTTCCTCTGCGGGATCTCGACAGCAATGATTTCCGCCCCGAGACGGCCGTTGGCTTGGGCCTTGGCGGCCTTTTCCTGACTCCTCAGAGCGAAGGCATCCTGGTCGGCGCGGCTGATCTGGAACTCCTCAGCGACGTTCTCGCCGGTGCTCGGCATCGTGTCATCGCCATAAGCCGACTTCATCTTCGGATTGACGAAGCGCCAGCCGATGGTCGTGTCGTACATCTCGGCGTTGCGGTCGAACGCGCTGGTCGCTTTGGCCATCACGAAGGGAGCTCGGCTCATGCTCTCGCTGCCGCCCGCGATGATCATCTCCGACTCCCCGCCGCGGATCGCACGGGCGGCCATTGCCACCGCGTCGAGGCCCGAGCCGCACAGCCGGTTCAGCGTCACGCCGCCGGAACTGTCCGGGAGGCCGGCCAAGAGCCCGGCCATTCGCGCCAGGTTGCGATTGTCCTCACCGGCTTGGTTCGCGCAGCCGAGGATGACGTCGTCGAGCTCGTTCCAGTCGACGTTCGGATTGCGGTCGATGAGCGCCTTGATGGGGATCGATGCTAGGTCGTCGGCGCGCACGGAGCTCAGCGCACCGGCATATCTTCCGATGGGCGTTCGAACATAGTCGCAGATATAGGCTTCGGTCATTTGGTTCAGAGGACGCCGCGGCGCATCTGGTCGAGCTCGATGCTCTCGAACAAAGCCTTGAAGTTGCCTTCGCCGAAGCCCTCGTTGCCCTTGCGCTCGATGATCTCGAAGAAGATCGGCCCAATCACGTTCTGGGTGAAGATCTGCAGCAGCAGTCCCTGTCCCTCGGTCGGCGCTCCGTCCATCAAAATGCGGCGTTTCTCGAGCTCAAGGATGCTCTCCTCATGCCCTTTGATGCGTTCGGGCAGCATCTCATAATAAGTGTCGGGCGTGTCCTGGAAGGGAATTCCACGGGCGCGAATGATGTCGACGCTATCGTAGATGTTCGAAGTACCGAGCGCGATGTGCTGGATGCCCTCGCCTTTATACTCGCGCAGGAACTCCTCGATCTGGCTCTTGTCGTCCTGGCTCTCGTTGAGCGGGATGCGGATCTTGCCGCAGGGGCTGGTCATCGCTTTGGAGAATAGCCCTGTCTGCTTGCCCTCGATGTCGAAATAGCGAATTTCGCGGAAGTTGAAGAGATTCTCGTAGAAATCCGCCCACACGCTCATCCGGCCACGGTTCACGTTGTGCGTCAGGTGGTCGATGTAAGTGAGCTTCGAATCCGCGTCCGCCATCCGCTGCTGCCAGTCGGGATGAAAGTCGAAATCGACGTCGTAGATCGAACCATTGGTGCCGTATCGATCGACGAAGAACAGCCGCGAGCCGCCGATCCCCTCAATAGCGGGGATGTCGAGCTCGCCGTCGCCCTTGCGTACTTCGACGTTGGTCGCGCCGAGTCTCAGGGCGCGTTCGTGCGCAGCCTTCGCATCCTTGACGCGAAAGGCCATGGCGCAGGCGCTCGGCCCGTGAGCCTTGGCATATTCCTCGGCGTAACTGCCGGGCTCGGCATTGATGATGAAGTTGCAGTCGGCCTGCTTGTGGAGCGTGACGTTCTTGCTCTTATGACGGGCGACCTCCGGAAAGCCCATCTTTGTGAAGAGCGAGCGCAGGAGCTCGATGTCCGGCGCGGTATATTCGACGAATTCGAAACCGTCGGTCCCCATCGGGTTTTCGAGCCCGAGGATGCTGGTCTGGTCGGCAACTTGCGTGGCCATGGGAATCTCCTTTGCGGCCCAACTGCTCCCTCAGGAACGGCATTTCAAGGACGCGAAGGTGACGGCTCATTGGATGGAAACGGCGGTTCTTCCACTTCCTCCACTTTTGTAACCTTCGACCGGTGCGCGGTACGAGGAACAGGATCATAAGCTGATAGGGGAGCTGTGGGACAGGAGAATAGCCATGGATGCACCTGACGGCTGGGCGTTCGAGCAGGACGGCAGGGCACTGATCCGGACGATCAAGTTCAAAGACTTCGGCGAGGCCTTCGCCTTCCTCACCCGCGTCGCGCTGCATGCGGAGAAGGCCGATCACCACCCCGAGTTCACCAACGTTTGGAACCGCGTCGACCTGCGGCTTACGAGTCACGATGCTGGCGGAGTCACGGAACGCGACGTGAACCTTGCCAACGCTATCAACAGTCTCATCGGCGGTTAGGTACGGTCGTTTCGATACCGTAACCGAAGGGAAACATTGGCGAATATCGCCGTTGTTCCAGCTCGTCTCCACATGCTGCCCCGTGTCCGGCACAGCTTGTCGCGGCGGGCTGGGTTAAGGGCTTAACGTTCCAAAACTGCGCCCTACCCTTCTTGGCCGCGGTCCGGTGAAGGAGCCGCAATTGTGCCGACTGCGGGGTCGGCTGACTGGGTGGGGATTGATGTCGCTTAGCTGGGGGGTACTTTCCCTTCGCGATCGTGAGACCTGCAAGGTCGCCGCTCGAGCGAGCGGCGTTGCCCAGCTCCACACGATCCAACTTCCGTCGCGTTGCAGCGAGGAGGCCGAATCCATGACGATCCGGCTCGCCGACTGTGACGGCCAGAGAAATCGAGCGAACATGCTGCTCAACCGCATGTATTCGTGGCGGGGGTACGGATCGGATCACGAGCTGCCGGTCGCGCCGAACTCCGTCACCTTCACGGCCATGTCCGGCGAAGACATGATCGGCACGCTGACCCTCAACGTGGACTCGTCGGCAAGGCTCACCGCCGATAAGACGTTCGCGTCTGAAATCGAGCAGTTCAGGCGAGCGCCGGGAGCGAAGCTGTGCGAGCTCACTAAGTTCGCTTTCGATACGTCCAGCCCTGCAAGGCCGCGCCTCGGTGCGCTCTTCCACATCATCTTCATCTACGGATCGATGCATTACGATTGCACGGACCTGTTTATTGAAGTGAATCCGCGTCACGCGCGCTTCTACCAGGCCATGCTTGGTTTCAACCGAGTCGGAACCACCAGAACCAATGCAGCCGTGAACGCGCCCTCACAGCTGATGTGGCTGAATGTCGGCGACATCCGTCGGCAAATCGACAAGCATGCCGGCAAGAACGCGAGCAGATCGCTTTACGCGCACTTTTTCTCGGCGAAGGAGGAGGCCGGGATCTACGGGCGCTTGGCAGGTCTCACGGACGGAACGCCGCCGATGCCGCTGCGACTGCTCGGCTGTGTCGAGGCCGGCGAGCCGCTTTTGTTGCCTGAAATCAAAGAAGGTTGAATCGAAAGAGGCGGCTGACTAGCAGCCGCCTCTTCGAATATCGGGGCGTGGGTTACGCGAACTGAGCGATCGTCGAACCGCGCCGACGGCGGAGCTGCCAGCCGATTCCCGCGAAGCCAAGGAGCATCATCGCCCAGGTCGCCGGCTCCGGAACCGCGGTCGTCGGTGTGAAGGTGAGGTTGCCGCCGAACGAGCCCATCCCGCGCGAGAGTCCCGACACGACGATCGTGTTCAGCGCGCCGCCGGTGATCGGCACGTTGTTTGCCGACCAAAACTCGTTGGCTCCACAGGTTCCCCCACCGGGGCTGGTGTCACGTACGGTGCAGTTCACGTGATTCGCATCCTGCAGCTGCAGACTAGCCATCGCTCCGTTCACCAGGATCGACGTGATGTCCAAATCGGTGATGCCAAGAAAATCAGCGATGTTGACACCGGTGGTGATGTTACCGCTGCCGACGCCGATATTTCCCATCCCGCTCAGACCGATGGTGAACGCGAACGTATCCGAGAAGCTACCGGCCGTAATACCGGTGTGACCGATCGTCGCAACGATCGGGCCAGTATATCCGGGCGGGACCGGATTAGGCGTAGTGATGAAAGATGTATTTGGGTCGCCGACCAGAGGCGCTCCCGGAAGGATGACGACCGCGTTCGCCGCGGACGCGATGGCAAGCGTACTCGCGCCCAAGGCGCTCAACAGAAGCTTTCGCATAAGACACTCCCACGTTTTTTCCCCGGCCTTACGCGGCCGCACGCCATTTAATGGGTTATTAACCTGATTGTTCCCACTGCCGTTATTGAAATTTTTACCGTGCCTGTCCCGGCTTGGGACGTTCTGGAGTGCCGCCTAGGCCTGCAGAGGACTTAACCAAGTTCCGAAAGCTTTCGGCAGCAACATGAGGCCACGGTGGCCTAAGCAGCTGATTTCAAGCCGAATTTGTTAAGTTTAGGTGGGTGATGGCCAGGTTAATGCGAATTATCCAATGCTCGAAGGCGGCGACGGCGATCGAATATGCTCTCATCGCGTCGCTCATCTCTATTGCGGCGATGGGTGCGATGATCGGTCTTGGCAACAAGATCGACACGCTGCTCAACAACGTATCAAACCATCTCTGATCTGCCGGCGGCGGCGCCTAAGTCAGCGCGGTGTCATTGAAGCGGCACGAATACGGGAGATCGCGGAGCGACGCCGCGCCCGCCGCATGTTGCTGCGCCACCCGGTTCCGGCCGTTCGTCACTCCGACGTAACCGCAGGGACTCGGGAAAGGTCGAATTCAGTGCTATAAGTGTCTCCGCAGTGGGCGTGGGAATAGTGGTACTGGCAGTGGAGTGGTGCCATGATGTTCAAGGAACAAGCCGAACAATGCCGTAGGCAGGCGAGTGAATTCGCCGGGCGACCCGAAGCGCCGTTCCTGTTGAGTGTGGCTTGCGCTTTCGACGACTTGGCGATCGAAGCTGACGCCCGCCTCATTACGCGTCCGGATCGGGCCGCGATGCTAGAAGCCGCGCCGCCGATGACCGCTTAGACTAAGCGCAACCTTTCAATCAGACGTGCCGTTCGACTCGACTTTGTCAGGCAAACGTCTTCGCCATAGGGCCACGAGCAGCAGCACGGCTCCAGCAGCAATCGTGTCGGCGATCCAGTCCTTTACGTCACTGTCGCGGTTGAGCGCGGGAATGGCCTGCACGAGCTCGATGAACGCTCCGTATAACGAGAGTCCGACCAATAGCCGGGCGAGCGGCGCCCGCGTGTAGCCCCAGGCGGCGAGAAGGCCGAGCGTAGCGAAGGCCACCATGTGCTGGATTTTGTCGTTCGGCGCTCCGGGAAGCTCCGGCGGATGCGGCATGATGGCCATCACGAAGGCGAAGATCGCGGCCGCCCAAAAGAGCAGCCGGCGCGCGGACACGGAGATCATGAGCTTCGAACTAAGTAGCGCGGAGCCGGGCGACAACTGAATTAGCTGGACCTCGGTCCGGCCATTGAGCGTTCAGACGCAAGCTGCCATAGATCGGAAGCAATGGACTTGAACCTCGTCCTGAACCTGACAGTTCGCGCCGCCGCGGCTGCGCCGGCGAGCTATTATTACGTGCGGGAGGCTGGAACGAGCTGACACGCGCCTAGCGACAGTCCGACAGCCTCCGACCCGCCAGCGCCAAGCTCGGCGGGTTTTTTGTTGCCCTCAAACCGAAGGAAGACCGAATGCTTCAGGAGACGATCACCCGGGACCAGCGGCTCAGGCGTTGGCAGGATTATGTCGTCCCGCAATACTGGGAGTCGTTCACTGTCGACGATCATGCGGTCTGGGACCTGCTGTTCGCGCGCCAGGTCGAGCTGCTCGGCTCGCGCGTCGTCGGCGCGTTCTTCGACGGAATCGACCTGCTGAAGCTGTCACACCCGGGCGTTCCCGACGTCGGGGGACTGAATGCGATCCTGGAGCCGCGCACCGGCTGGCGAACCGTGGCCGTGCCCGGGCTAGTACCGGACGATGTCTTCTTCGCAATGCTGAGCGAGCGAGTGTTCCCGGTCGGCAACTTCATCCGGAAGCGCGAGCAGCTCGATTATCTCGAAGCTCCCGACTGCTTTCACGACATGTTCGGGCACATCCCGATGCTCGCCCATCATGACTTCGCCGAGATGGCCGAACATATCGGCCGCCTGGGCATCGCGGCGATCGCAGCTGGAGAGGGCCATCGCGCGGCCCGGCTCTACTGGCACAGCGTGGAGTTCGGACTCGCGCAGGAGGACGGCGAACTCAAGATCCTGGGCGCTGGCCTCGCATCGAGCTTCGGCGAATTGCACTTCAGCCTTGAGAGCAATGACGTCGAGCGCCTGCCGTTCTCGGTCGAGCGCGCGGTCAACACGCGCTACAAGCACGACGCCTTCCAGCCGCGCTACCTCGTATCGGAATCGCTCGAGCGCACTGTGGCCGATGTACTGGCGCTGACGCCTGAGGCGCTGCTGCGCCTCTGATCTACCTAGATAGTTCCATGTTCAGGTAGACGGCCTCCAGCGCCACCCGCTCCGCGTCCTCTTCGGGCACCACCCCCGCGGCGTGACCGCCCTCGATCGCCTCGGCGTAGAAGAACGGATCGCCGTACACTTCGAGACGCGCGGCGAGCTTGCGCGCGTGACCGGGATGCACGCGGTCGTCGCGCGTCGAGGTGTAGATGAACGGCACCGGATATTTCACGCCGCGTTTAAGGTTCTGGTACGGCGAATATTTGCGAATGAATGCCCAGTCGGCGGGAATGTCAGGGTTGCCATATTCTCCCATCCACGAGGCGCCCGCGAGCATGTGCGAGTAGCGCTTCATGTCCACCAGCGGCGAGCCGATGATCGCGGCGCCGAACAGGTCCGGACGCTGCGTAATCGCGACGCTGGCCATCAATCCGCCGTTAGACCGGCCGGAAACCGCGATTCGTCCCTTCTGAGTGATTCCGCGGGCAATGAGATCCTCCCCGATTGCGTAGAGGTCGTCATAGGCCTTCTGACGTTTCTCTCGCAGCACGGACTTGTGCCACGTGGGACCGTACTCGCCGCCGCCGCGGATATTGGCGAGGACATAGGCATTGCCTTCCTGAACCCAGAAAAGCGCGAGCGGGCCGGACCGATAGGGCTCATGCACCAGGTAGCTAGGAGTTTGCGCCAGCTCGAACCCGCCATACGCGTGCATCAGAACAGGAACGGGGCCCGAGAGGTCCTTACGATGCACGAGGAAGTAGGGGATTTTCGTTCCGTCGGGTGAGGTCGCGAAATGCTGCTCGACGGTCATATTCGACGCATCGAACTGAGCCGGTAATGCCTGGATCGCTGCGGGCTGCGCAGCGGGATCGATGCGGAACAGTGTCGGCGGCGTGAGCATGCCTTCGACCGTCGCGAACGCCAGGTCGGAGTTACTCGCCGTTGCGTTCAAGTGAACGGTCGACTTGTCGGGGAGCGCGACAGGACTTCCACTCCAGGTGCCATCGGGCGCCCGAACGAGCGCGGTCAGGCGGCCCGAGACGTCATCGAGATATTTGATCCAGATTCGGGAATTGCTAGCCGAGACTTCCTCTACCGCCTGATGCTGGTTGGGTACGAACACGGTTTCAATCGCGGGCTTGTTCCCGGCAAGCAGGTCGGGGATCGAATAAGCAACCAGGGCGCCAGCCGAGCGGCCCTCCCACGGACTTTTCAAGGCAGCGATTACGCGGCCGTCGAGCACATCCTGGATGTCGGCGTCGTCCGGCAGCGGCGACGGCACGAGCTTGCCGTTCGGCGCGACATGGCTGACCTTATGATGATAAAAATCGACCTCGCGGCTCAGGGTCGGCCACGTCCGGTTTCCGTCGACAAGGGTCGTCGCTCGGACCACCACGTCCTTCTTGATGCCTTCCGAAACGGTTGCAGCCGAAGAAAGCGGCGTACTGCGCTTCCACAGCTTCACAACGCGCGCATAGCCGGAGTCGGTGAGTGTGCCCGGGCCGAAGTTCGTTCCGACGAACAGCGAATTGGGGCTGGCCCAGGAGACATCGGTCTTGGCGGTCGGAAGGCTGAAGCCACCGGCGATGAAAGCCGCCTTGTCGAGGTCGAACTCGCGCACCTCGACGGCGTCGCCGCCTCCGTTCGAAAGGCTGACCATGCAGTCGACGTAAGCTGGCGACAGGCAGCTCGCGCCCTTGAACGCCCACTGCTTTCCGTCGGCTTTGCTCATGGCATCGATGTCGAGCAGCGTTCGCCACTGCGGCTTGCCGGCGGCGAAGGCCGCTAGCGGGGACACACGCCAGATGCCGCGAGGGTGCTGCTCGTCCTGCCAATAGTTGAGCACCTTGTCGCCGAGGATGGCGTCGGGCTCGGCGATCTTCTGGTTGGTCGACAGAAGTGCGAGCGCCTTGGCGCGATAGTCTGCAAAGCCGGGCTGTTTCTCGAGCTTGGCTAATGTCGCGGCATTCCACGCTTTCACTGTGGTCAGCGCGCGTGCGCCATCCACCTGTTCCAAGTAGAGGTTGGGATCCGCGGCCGGCACAGCGGACCCAGCAGGCGCGGTAATCGCCACCATCGCAATCGTTACCAACGCACGCGCCACTTGATCCATGGAAACTCCTCTGTCCGGTTTTCGCCAGCTATCGCTCCTCGCAATGGCAGTCGAGCGCGCTATAGCCAACGGCATCATGGAGGCGACGAAGGGCGAATATCGTAGCGGGCATGACCCGCGGACGTTGCGCGATGCGCTCGGCTGCTTCGCGACGGGCGTGACCGTCGTCACTTGTTTGAGCGACGGCGTGCCGGCCGGCTTGACCGTCAACAGCTTCACGTCGGTTTCGCTCGATCCGCCGTTGCTCCTGGTGTGCATCGCCAAGCGAGCGACGAGCGCGGACGCGCTCACCGCCGCGTCGCATTTCGCGATCAATGTCCTTCAGACGGGCCAGCAGCCCGCCTCGATCCGGTTCGCGACCCGGGATGAAGACCGCTTCGGCGCCACCAAATGGGCCTGTGGCGAAGCGGGCGCGCCGATCCTCGAGGAATCGCTGGGCGTGTTCGAGTGCGAGCGCTTCGCAGTCTACGATGGAGGCGACCACCACATCCTGGTTGGCAAGGTCGTCAAGGCGAGCTTCGATGCCAGCCTCGATCCCCTGCTTTACTTCCGCGGCCGCTACCGCCGGTTGCACTTCGATTAGCTTGCGCTAGGCACGCGCCATGCTGGCATTGGACTTCGTCAAGGCGAACCGCGAGACGGTCGAGCGCGCGCTCCGCAACAAGAATGTGTCGCTGGATGTCGGGGAATTGCTGAGCCTCGACGCGGAAGTACGGGCACTCAAGACCGAGATCGACAGCCTGAGGGCCGAGCGCAACGCGGTCAGCGCCAAATTCAAGGACGCCACGCAGGAGGAGAAGACCGAGCTCGGACGCCAGGCCAAGGAAGCTGGCGCTCGGGCGTCGCAGCTCGAGGGCGAGCTCACCGACAAGGACGCGGCGCTCAAAGCGCTGATGCTGAAGCTTCCCGGCATTCCCTACGACGGCGCCCCGGTCGGACCGGACGAGAGCTTCAATGCGGTGATCCGCACGGTAGGAGAGCCGCCGAAGTTCGCCTTCGAACCGCTCGACCATGTCGCGCTTATCGAGAAGAACGATTGGGCCGACCTGTCGCGGGTCGTGCAGGTCTCCGGATCGCGGACCTACTGCCTCAAGGGGCGGCTCGCCCTGCTTGAGACCAAGCTGATGAGCTGGGCGCTCGAGAAGATTGCGGGCGCGGGTTTCACGCCGATCACCGTCCCGGCGATCGCGCGCGAGCAGGCGTTCCTCAATCAGGGCCAATTCCCCGGCCACGAGGAAGAAACGTACGAGCTGCCGAACGACGACTTGTGGCTCTCCGGGACCGCAGAAGTCGTCCTGACCTCGCTGCATTCGGGCGAAATCATCGAGGCCGACAAACTACCGATCCTCTACGCCGGCTATTCCCCCTGCTTCCGGCGCGAGGCGGGAAGCGCCGGCAAAGACGTGCGCGGGCTGCTCCGCGTCCACCAATTCGTGAAAGTCGAGCAGTACGTCATCTGCGAAGCCAACGATGCGCAGTCGGCCGAATGGCACGCGCGGCTACTCGGGCTGGCCGAGGAGCTGCTGCAGGCGCTCGAAATCCCGTACCAGGTAATCGAGACCTCCACCGGCGACATGGGCCTCGGCAAGTTCCGCATGAATGATATCGAGAGCTGGGTGCCCAGCCTGGGCAAATACCGCGAGACCCACAGCTGCTCGACGCTTCACGACTGGCAGGCCCGCCGCGCAAACCTTCGCTACCGCGGCAGTGACGGGAAGGTCCGGTTCGCGCACACGCTCAACAACACGGCGCTGGCGAGCCCGCGCATCCTGGTGCCGCTTCTCGAGAACCATCAGACGGAAGACGGACGCGTTCGGCTTCCCAAGGCTCTGCAGGACCTGATGGGGGGCGAGTACCTCTAAGTGGAGTGGACGGGTGACGATCGCCTGCCGCCTCTCCGCCAGCGCCTCGGCGAAGCGGCCTGGCTGCTACCCCGGCTGTTGCGCTTCTTCGGATCGACCAAGACGCTCGGCCCGGTCGATGGTCCGCCGGTGCTCGTCATCCCCGGCTTCGTCGCGCATGACCGAACCACCGAAGCGTTGCGCAAGTCACTCGCGACAGCGGGTTGGCGGGTCCACGGGTGGAGGATGGGCGTCAATCTGGGCGCGCGAGCTGATACGGTCGAGCGGTTGAAGATGCGCATCGACCAGATTTCACCGGATCAGCCTATTCTGCTCGTCGGTTGGAGCCTCGGCGGTCTGTTTGCGCGGGAGCTTGCCCGGGCAGCGCCGGACCGGGTCCGCGCCGTCGTCACCTTGGGATCGCCCTTCTCGGGGCATCCGAAGCAGAACCACGTCTGGCCGCTGTACGAGCGGATCGCGGGACACAAGGTCGACGATCCGCCGATACCCAGGATTACCGACAAGCCTCCGGTGCGGCACCTGGCGCTATGGTCGCGCCGCGACGGCCTGATCGCGCCGCGCGCCGCACGCGGACTCGATGAGGAGCGGGATGAAGAGGTCGAGCTCAACTGCACCCACATGGCGTTCGGAATGTCGGCACGGGCGGCGCGGGACGTGGTGCGTGAAATCGACAGATTCCTGAAAAAGGACAGCTGAATTCCAGCGGCTTATTGTTTCGGTAACGCAAGAGATATACCTTTCATCGCGTGAAGTGGGTGCGAACCGCGGCTGCCGGGACTGCCGGCACGGTTCACCCGGACGACCTTGCTCCTCCGGGTTGGCAGCGAATGCGTGAAGTCGCTTGGCACCTCCCGCGCTTCCTTGCAGGACTTGGCCCCGTGGGCCCTCGAGGCCCGGAGGACGGGCCGCCGGCGCTCGTCCTCCCGGGTTTCCTGGCCAGCGACCGGACCACGATGGATATCCGTCGAGCCCTCGCTCGCGCGGGCTGGCGGGTCTATCCATGGGGCCTCGGCATCAACCGCGGCGCGAAGCCCGACACGCTCCAGCTGCTCGGCCGGCGGCTGGATGAAATCTACGACGGCCGCCCAGTGTTGCTGGTCGGCTGGAGCCTTGGCGGCATGTTCGCGCGCGAGCTGGCACACGTGCATCCGGATAAGGTGCGCGCGGTTGCGACGCTCTGCTCGCCGTTTTCCGGCGACTACAAGACCAACACCAACATTCGAGAGTTTTACGAGCGGATCGCGGGTCATGACGTTTATGCCCCTCCCTTTCCGCGCGCGAACGGCAAGCCGCCGGTGCCCACTTTGGCGTTCTGGTCGCGCCGCGATGGCATCGTCGCGCCGAGCGCCGCGCGCGGGCAAGACCATGAGATCGATCGGGCCGTGGAGATCGATACCTATCACGTGGGCGCCGTTCTATGGCGGCCGGCGCTGACCAGAATCGTCCGGGAAATCGGATTCTTCCTGAGCGAAATCGAGGGACGCCCTCCGCTTCAAAAAAGGGTCGTCGAGTCGCTGGCTTGACTCCAAGACCTGAGTCGCGAGACAAAGAACAAAAGTAGAACGGAAGCGTAGTGAGTCGTGTGGCTGCAGACCTTTCCCTGGTCGCCGGCGGCGGAAGTCGTGCGGCCGAAAAAGTTCAGCTCCCCAGCGGGCTGGGTGGACGATGGCACCTGCCCGTTCCGTCCAGCCCCACCTTGTCCGAGCTGTTTGCGGCGCATTTACGCGACGCCGGCTGGGCGGGGTTTCTGCTCGCGCAGCTGGACATCGCCAAGCCTATGCTCTGGGTCCAGGACCGGATGGCGATCCTCGAGAGCGGGCGCGTTTATCCGCCCGGACTTCCCTCCCAGGAGCTCATCCATGTCGAGGCACGCGACGCGCGCGATGCGCTGTGGGCGATGGAGGAGGGCGTAAGGTGCGCTGCTCTCTCGGCCGTGATCGGCGAGATCTGGGGCGATCCCAAGGTGCTCGACTTCACCGCGACGAGGCGCCTCGCGGTCGCATCGGAGCGGTCGGGCGTCGGCTGCTGGCTGGTGCGGCTCGGCGGAACGGCGAACCTCAGCGGAGCCCGAATGCGCTGGCAGATTGGGAGTGCCCCGTCGCTGCTCAACCCGCTCGACGCGCGGGCGCCCGGATCGCCGGCATGGGACGTGGATCTGTTCCGGGCGCGGGGTATGCGAGCCGGCCGCTGGAGCATCGCGCGTGAAGCGGGTGTGTTCCATCTGGCTGCCGCATCTGGCGATCGAACGCTGGGCGAAGACCGCCGACTGTCCGCCTGACGATCCTGTCATCCTCACCGTCGAGGGCACGCATGGGCCGATCATCCATGCTGTCACCAAAGCCGCTGCCGAACGCGGCGCGAGAGTCGGAGCTCGGCTGACCGACGCGCGAGCGCTGGATCCAGCGCTCGTCGCAGTTCCTGCCGATCCGGCCGGCGACGCCGCGTTGCTGCAGCGTCTCGCGAAATGGACGAGCCGTTGGTCGCCGCTGGTCGAGGTTGATGGACCCGACGGACTGCGGCTCGACGTCAGCGGCGTTGCGCATCTGTTCGGCGGAGAACCCGGGCTGGTGCGCGATATTCAGCGATGTTTCGCCCGCGCGGGGCTCATGGCACGCGTCGCGATTGCGCCGACAGCCGCGGCGGCCTGGGCGTTGGTTCATCATGATCCCTGCATTTGCCGCGATGATCTCCAGGAAAGACTGAGGCCGCTGCACACCTCTGCACTGCGCCTCGATGCGGACACGGTGCGCACGCTCGAGCGCCTGGGCCTCAAGACGATCGGCGCACTTTTTGGCATGCCACGGCTAGCGCTCGCCCGCCGGTTTCGCGGAGCCGAGGACGTCGTCGATGCGCTCGACCGGGCACTGGGCAAGAAGCCCGAGCCGCTGACCGCCGCGCCGGCGAGCCCGCCGCCGCGAGCGGCGCTACGCATGGAGGAGCCGGCGACGCATCCTGAAGCTGGAGCCCAAGCGCTCGAACGGCTGATCCCCGGCCTCGTCCGACAGCTGCAGGAGCGGCGCCTCGGCGCGCGAAGACTCTCGCTGCACGGCTTTCGGGTCGACGGCAGCGTTGCCACGGCCAGTGTTGCAACAGCGATCCCCAGCCGCGAGCCAAAGCATTTGCAGCGCCTGCTTATGGACAAGGCGGGCGCGCTCGACCCGGAATTCGGCTTCGACGCTTTCGCACTACAGGCGGACTGGACCGAAGATCTCGGCGCCGCGCAGGAGAGTCTCGTCGAGGAGCCTTCAGGTGAACGCGAAGTGGCGCGGCTGATCGACCGCCTGACGGTGAAGCTCGGCCCCGCCGCCGTGCGCCGCCCGCAGCTGGAAGAGAGCCATTTGCCAGAGCGGGCGAGCGGATGGGTCACCGCGCTCGCAAAACCCGAGCCGATCGAGTTACCAGGGGTACGTCGGCCTCAGCGCCTGCTCGACCGGCCCGAAGCGATCGACGTCGTCTACGCGACGCCCGAAGGCGTGCCGCGCCGCTTCATGTGGCGGCGCGCAGTCCATGACATCGCCCGCGTCGAAGGGCCCGAGCGGATCGCGCCCGAGTGGTGGCGGCAGCCGTCGAGCACGCGGCTGCGCGATTATTATCGGGTCGAGGATGCGGCCGGCCGCCGCTATTGGATCTACCGTGAAGGCGTGATCGGCGATGGGCGCGGCGGCGCTCCCAACTGGTTCATCCACGGGCTCTTTGGCTGATGCCCGAAAGACCCGGATTTTCCCGTTTGAAGTTGGTGCGGACGGATGACATGCCGCCGCCGACGACGACGCCGTCGCCGTACATCGAGCTTGGCATCAGCTCGCCATTCTCCTTCCTACGCGGAGCGTCGGATGCGATCGAATTGACGCTGACGGCGCTGCCGTTTGGATACGATGCCCTTGGCATCGCCGACCGCAACACTTTGGCCGGCGTCGTGCGAATGCACAGCGCCTGCACGAATGCGGGGATCCGGCCGCTGATCGGGTGCAGGCTCGACCTTACCGATGCGCCGAGCCTGCTCGCCTATCCGATCGATCGCGACGGTTATGGCCGCCTGTCGCGGCTGCTCAGTCTCGGCAAGATGCGGGCGGACAAAGGCGAGTGCGAGCTGAGCCTTGCCGACGTCACGGCGCACGCCGAGGGCGTGGCTTTCATCGCCTGGCCATCCGATGATCTTGATGATTTCGAACAAGAATTGCCGCGGCTTGGCGACGCATTGACGTCACTTCGCCATGTCGCGGCGAGCTGGCTGTATCGCGGCGACGACAATGCGCGGATCGAGCGGCTGGACCGGATGGCGCGTAAACACGGCTGCACGATCCTCGCGACCAACGACGTTCATTATCACGCGCCCGACCGCCGCCCGCTACAGGACGTCGTCACCTGCATCCGCGAGAAAGTGACGATCGCAACGGCCGGCTATTTGCTCAATCCGAATGCCGAGCGGCACCTCAAGCGGCCCGAAGAGATGATCCGGCTGTTCGAACGCTGGCCGCATGCGATCGCGGCGACACGCGAGTTCGCGGACGCGCTGCACTTCAACCTCGAGGAGCTGCGGTACGAATATCCGAAGGAGACGGTGCCCGAGGGGCGCACGCCTCAGGAACATTTGGAACATCTGACGTGGGAAGGCGCAAAGGGCCGCTGGCCCGACGGCATTCCCGACAAGGTGCTGAGGCAGCTCGATTACGAGTTGCCGCTAATCGAGCGGCTCGACTTCGCGCGCTACTTCCTGACTGTTCACGACATTGTCGCCTTCGCCCGCGGGCTCGACCCGCCGATCCTGTGCCAGGGCCGCGGGTCGGCGGCGAACAGCGCGGTCTGCTATTGCCTCGATATCACTGCGGTTGATCCTTCGACCAGCGACCTGTTGTTCGAGCGCTTCATCTCCGAGGAGCGCAAGGAGCCGCCCGACATCGACGTCGATTTCGAGCATGAGCGGCGCGAGGAAGTGATCCAGCACATTTACGACAAATACGGTCGCGACCGTGCGGGGATAGCAGCGACGATCATCCACTATCGCCCACGCTCGGCGATCCGTGAGGTCGGCAAAGTGATGGGGCTGAGCGAGGACGTATGCGGCGCACTCGCCTCGACCATCTGGGGCAGCATGGATCCGGAGCTGGAGGACGCGCGCGCGAAGGATGCCGGGCTCGATCTCACCGATCCGCACCTGAAACGAACGATGAAGCTGGCTGAACAGCTGATCGGAATGCCGCGCCACCTCAGCCAGCATGTCGGAGGTTTCATCCTGACCGAGCGGCCGCTGACCGAGACGGTGCCGATCGGCAATGGCGCGATGGAGAATCGGACGTTCATCGAATGGGACAAGGACGACATCGAAGAACTCGGCATCCTCAAGATCGACGTCCTCGCCCTCGGCATGCTGACCTGCATCCGCAAATGCTTCGACCTCATTGCGCTGCATCATGGCGAGCGCTGGGAGCTGGCGACGATCCCGCGCGAGGTGCCGGAAGTCTACGACATGCTGTGCCGCGGGGATTCGCTCGGCGTGTTCCAGGTCGAAAGCCGCGCGCAGATGAACATGCTGCCGAGGCTCAAGCCGCGCGAGTTCTACGACCTGGTCATCGAAGTCGCGATCGTCCGGCCGGGGCCGATCCAAGGCGACATGGTCCACCCTTATCTGAAGCGCCGCAGCGGCAAGGAACCGGTGACCTTCCCCTGCCCCGACCCGGCGCACGGCGAGCCCGACGAATTGGAGAAGATCCTCGGCCGGACTCTCGGCGTGCCGATCTTCCAGGAGCAGGCGATGAAAATCGCGCTCGATGCCGCCAAGTTCAGCTCAGCGGAGGCGAACCAGCTGCGCAAGGCGATGGCGACCTTCCGCTCGCGCGGAAAAATCGAGCCGCTCGAGGAGAAGATGGTCGGGCGCATGGTCAGTCGAGGCTATGACGTCGCCTTCGCGCAGCGCTGCTTCGACCAGATCAAGGGCTTCGGCGAATATGGCTTTCCCGAGAGCCACGCGGCGAGCTTCGCGCATCTCGTCTATGTGTCGAGCTGGCTGAGGTGGAAGTATCCCGCGGCGTTCGCCTGCGCTTTGCTCAATTCACAACCGATGGGCTTTTATGCGCCGGCCCAGATCGTCCGCGATGCGCGGGAACATGGAGTCGAGGTGCGCGAGGTCGATGTGAATTGCAGCGACTGGGACTGCACGCTGGAGAGCGCCCTCCGCCTCGGACTGCGCCAGGTCGATGGATTGCAGCGCGAAGCGGCGGACCGATTAGTGTCGGCGCGGCCTTATCGGACTGTCGAGGATCTGCGCACGCGCGGCGGCGTGCCGGTGCATGCGATCCAGCGGCTTGCGGCGGCGGATGCGTTCCGCTCGATGGGCCTCGACCGGCGCGCGGCTCTGTGGGATTCGCGGGCGCTGAAACAAGCACCCGATCTGCCGCTGTTCACCTATGCCGAGGCGCGCGACGAAGGGTCCGAAGGCCAGCCGGCGCAGCTCCCCACCATGCCCCTCTCCGAGCATGTGGTGAACGATTACCAAACGATCCGTCTCAGCCTGAAAGCGCACCCGATGCGCTTCCTGCGCGAGCAATATGCAGCGCGGAAATTCATCACCGCCGGCCAGCTCAAGACTATCCGCGACGGCAAGCGAATGTCGATCGCGGGACTGGTGCTGATCCGCCAGCGGCCCGGCAGCGCCAAGGGCGTGGTATTCATCACCCTCGAAGACGAGACGGGAATCGCCAATCTCGTTGTATGGCCCGACGTGTTCGAAACGCAGCGCAAGATCGTGATGGGAGCGCGGTTGGTGGCGGTGCACGGAATCGTCCAGCGCGATCCCGACAGCGACGTGATCCACGTCGTTGCGCGGCGCCTCGAGGATCATACCCGCATGCTCCGCCACCTTAGCGACGAAACCATGCCTTCGACCCTTTCCCAAGGAGATGCCGCGGGCAGCTGGCGCGCGCCGGGGGCACGCCACCCCCGCGACGTCGAGATCATCCCGAAGAGCCGCGATTTTCACTAAACTGCTGTTGAGAGTAAGAGCGCGCGATGATCGGGTTCCTTTTCCTGCTCGCGGCGCAGGCGACAACGCCTGCTTCCATCCAGGGCAAGTGGCGCAGCCCTGGTGGCAACAGCATCATTTCGATCGCGCCATGTGGAAGCAGCCTGTGCGGCACCGTCGCCTGGGCCAGCGAACAAGCCAAAAAGGCCTCCAGCAAGACCACCAGCCAACTGGTCGGGACGCAACTCCTGACGAGCTTGCAGCAGGGGAAGGACGGCCGCTGGCAGGGCAAATTGTTTATCCCCGACAAGAACATGCGCGTGACGGCCAAGATCCAGCTGGTCAACGACCAGCAGCTTAAAGTCTCGGGTTGCCTCGCCGGAAAGGCGCTGTGCCGGGCCGACGTCTGGACCCGCACGACCGATCCGCTCCCCGCAAGCAACTAATCTCCCTCAGGAATTCATCGAACCGACATCGGGCGTTCACGCGGATTGCGCGACGGACGTGCAATGCGCGCCCTCGCCACCTTAACACTCGCCGCACTGACTGCCACGCGAGGGCCACCCCCCACCCAGATCGAAGGGCTGTGGATGAACCCGATCCGGAGTGCGATCATCGCCATCGCGCCATGCGGCGATGCCTTGTGCGGCAAGGTCGTCTGGGCATCGGCACGCGGGAAGCGGGAAGCAGCCAAAGGCGCGTCGAACGTCGTCGGAACCACCGTTCTGACAGGCGTTCGGACCAGGGACGGGCGATGGACGGGAACCTTGTTCATTCCGGATGACGACATCCATGTCGCCGCGCAGTTGCAGCTTGCCGGAAACCGGCAGCTCAAGCTCACCGGCTGCGCCTTCGCCGGGCTGTTCTGCCGCTCACAGATGTGGACCCGCACCGACGGGCCGTTGCCCCGCGCCGATTAGCCGAGCGCATTCATCCCGACGCAAGCTGAGGGCGCCATTTTTGCCGCAAATCGCGGCTAACCGAGCGCGATGAAGCGGTTTTTATTGACCCTGGCGGCGCTGTGCGCCCTTGCCGCCCCCGCCTCGGCGAGCGCGAGGAGCGCCCTCGAAGGGCGCTGGAAGAATGGCAGGATGGAAATCGTCATCCGACCGTGCGGCGGATCGCTGTGCGGGACAGTCGTGAAGGCATCGCCCAAGCAGCAGGCCAAGGCGCAGCACGGCAGCGGCACACGGCTGATCGGCTCGCGCGTGATCGACAACATTCAGCCGGCGGGCGCCGGCGTCTACAAGGCCAACGTCTATGTCGCGGACCGGGACATGAACGCACGCGGCACCATCCACCAGCTGAACCCGAACCGTCTAGAGGTGCGCGGCTGCGTGTGGTCGATCATCTGCAAGACGACCCACTGGGATCGCGTCGGCTAGTCAAAGACGCGAGAGCAATACAGGAGCTACAAAGGAGACGACAAGAATTCTGGGTCGCCGATCTCTCCTGCGAGCACAGCCGTCTGAAGCGCACTCAGCTCGTCGGCCCAATACCTGTCGGAGACGAGGTGCAGCGAACGTTCGCGCACTTTGGCATGCACCGCCTGCAGCTTCTGTGAGGTTTTCAGCGACGCGTGGCAGTCGATGCCCTGAGCGCCCGCGATCAACTCGACCGCGATCACGCCGGCGGCGTTGCGTGCGATCTGCGCCGCCTTGCGGCCGGCGATCGGCGCCATCGAGACGTGGTCCTCCTGACCCGCCGAGGTCGGAATGGTGTCCACGCTTGCCGGGAAAGCGAGCGACTTGTTCTCGCTGACCAGCGCGGCAGCGGTGACCTGCGGGATCATCAGCCCGGAGTTGACTCCAGAGTCTTCGGTCAGAAACGGCGGAAGGCCGCTCATTTTCGGGTCGATCAGCACGGCGACGCGGCGCTCGCTGAGGGAGCCGACCTCGCACAGCGCGATGGAGATGGTGTCGGCTGCGAAGGCCACCGGCTGCGCATGAAAGTTACCGCCCGAAATCGCTGCGTCCTCGTCAGGGAAGACGATCGGATTGTCGGTCACTGCACCTGCTTCGATAGTCAGTGTGCGAGCGGCATTCTCGAGCAGGTCGAGTGCGGCGCCCATCACCTGCGGCTGGCAGCGGAAACTGTACGGGTCCTGGACCCGTCCGCAGCGGGCGTGGCTGGCGACGATTTCGCTGCCGTCCAGCAGTTCACGCAACGCCGCGGCGACACGGATCTGCCCTGGCTGCCCGCGAACTTCGCTGATGCGTTGATCGAATGGCTTCACGCTCGCCTTGAGCGCATCGACCGAGAGAGCGCCGGCGGCGACTGCCGCAGCGAACACGCGCTCGCCCGAGAAGAGCGCGTCCAGCGCAATCGCGGTCGAGGCCTGCGTTCCATTGATCAGCGCCAAGCCTTCTTTTGGGCCCAGCTGCAGAGGCTTCATGCCCCAGCTTCTGCAGCGCTGCTTCTGCCGGCAACACGTCGCCACCGACGTCGATGCTGCCGTGGCCCATCAGCGCGGCAATGAGATGCGCGAGCGGAGCAAGGTCGCCCGAGGCGCCGACGCTGCCCTGCGCCGGAATGACCGGAAGGGCGTCGCGATCGAGGAGGGCCTGCAGCGCGTCGATTACGAGCGGACGCACGCCGGAATAGCCTCTCCCGAGACCGAGCAACTTAAGCAGGATCATCAGTCGCGTGACGTGCCGCGGCAGCGGATCGCCGAGACCGGCACTGTGCGACAGAATGAGATTGGTCTGGAGTTCTGCGAGCCGCTCGTTCGGGATGCGGGTGTTCGCCAGCATGCCGAAGCCGGTGTTCACCCCGTAGACGGTCTCACCGCTTGCGACGATGCGGTCGACCGAGGCAGCAGCGTTGGCGACGCGCTGCATCGACGCGTCGCCGAGTTGCGCTTCGGCGCCTGACCAAAGCTGGCGAAGCTGGTCGAGGGAGACGTCTTCGGGGTTGAGCTTCACTTGCCCACCATCGGCAAATCGAGGCCCTGCTCGCGCGCGCAGTCCACGGCGATTTCATATCCCGCGTCCGCATGGCGCATGACGCCCGTGCCGGGGTCGTTCCACAGCACCCGTTGCAGGCGGCGCGCCGCATCGTCGGTCCCATCGGCGACGATCACCATTCCAGCGTGCTGCGAATAGCCCATGCCGACGCCGCCGCCGTGGTGGAACGAAACCCAAGTCGCGCCGCTTGCGGTGTTGAGCAGTGCGTTGAGCAGCGGCCAGTCGCTTACGACGTCGCTGCCGTCCTTCATGCTCTCGGTCTCTCGGTTGGGAGACGCAACCGACCCGCTGTCGAGATGGTCGCGGCCGATGACGATCGGCGCGGAGACTTCGCCCTTCCGCACCATCTCATTGAATGCGAGACCGAGTCGGTGGCGCTGCCCGAGGCCGACCCAGCAGATGCGCGCCGGCAGCCCCTGGAAGGCGATCCGCTCGCGCGCCATGTCGAGCCAACGATGGAGGTGCGGATCGTCCGGGATCAGCTCCTTCACTTTCTCGTCGGTGCGGTAGATGTCCTCCGGATCGCCGCTCAATGCCGCCCAGCGGAACGGGCCGATGCCGCGGCAGAAGAGCGGCCGGACGTAGGCGGGTACGAAGCCGGGAAAGTCGAAGGCGTGCGTGACGCCCTCGTCATAAGCTTCCTGGCGGATGTTATTGCCGTAATCGAAGGTGGGAACGCCCATCTCCCGGAAAGCGAGCATGGCTTCGACGTGGCGGGCCATCGACTGTTTCGCGGCTTCGGCGACAGCTGCCGGATCGCGTTCCCGCATGTCCTGCCACTTAGCGACGCTCCAGCCCGCCGGGCAATAGCCATTCGCCGGATCGTGCGCCGAGGTCTGGTCCGTCAGCGCGTCGGGCTTGATGCCACGCTTGAGCATCTCGGGCAGGATCTCCGCGGCGTTGCCGAGCAGGCCGACGCTGGTCGGCTCGGTCGCCGTTCGAATGATCTCCAGTGCCTCGTCGATGCTCGTCGCGCGGCGATCGAGATATCGCGTCTCGAGCCTCTTCTCGATTCGGCTTTCCTGCACCTCGATCGCGACGCAGTGCGCGCCGGCCATCACGGCAGCGAGCGGCTGCGCGCCGCCCATTCCGCCGAGGCCTGCAGTCAGGATCCAGCGACCCTTGAGATCTCCGCCGTAATGCTTGCGGCCCATCTCGGCGAAAGTCTCGTAAGTGCCTTGGACGATGCCCTGCGTGCCGATGTAGATCCAGCTGCCGGCGGTCATCTGGCCGTACATCATGAGCCCCTTGCGATCGAGCTCGTTGAAGACCTCCCAGTTCGCCCATTTCGGCACGAGGTTGGAGTTCGCGATGAGCACCCGGGGCGCATCCCTGTGGGTCGGGAAAACACCAACCGGCTTGCCCGACTGGACGAGCAACGTCTGGTCTTCCTCCATCCTCTCGAGCGTCTCGACGATCTTGTCGAAGCATTCCCAATTGCGCGCGGCGCGGCCGATGCCGCCGTAAACGACGAGGCTTTGCGGATCCTCGGCGACCTCATCGTCGAGGTTGTTCATGAGCATCCGGACTGCCGCTTCGGTGCTCCAGCTCTTCGCCTTGATCTCGCTTCCGCGGCGCGCGCGGATGTGCCTGCTGTTGTCGCGTCCGTATCGGTCATTACGGGGCCGCCTTAGCGGCTGCCGCGGCTCGACCCAAGGGGACGCCAGCTGTCGATCCACACCAGCGCGAAGCCGGCGAGGATGAAGCCGAGGGCAATCCCACCCACGTTGAGCGCCGTTTGCAGCCAGCCGAGCTTACCCACGTCGATAAACGGATAGGGGTAGCGGCCGTCCATGCGGCCGCGCGCGAGGACGTAAATCCAGATAGACCGAGCGGGTAGATGGCCCACAGATTGGGGCGCTCCAGCGGAGCCTCGCGCGTGGAGCGAATAATAACCACCACAGCGCCATCAGGACCGGCGACACCTTGTGAAACAGCGTGTCGGCAATAAGCGCGGGCCCGTTCAAGTGCATCAGCCCGCGGAGCAGGGTCATGTAGATTACGCCGACCAGGAGGAGCGCCAGCGTCAGTCCGCCGAGGACCTCCGGCGACACCTTGCGACCGATTGCCACCCAGGTCATCGTCACCGCGACGAGCAGGTTGGTGAGGATCGTGAAGAAGCGCGCGAGCACCCACAAAGTCGCGGTCACGTCGTGCTGGACGCCGTATGTTGCAGCGAACTGGACCGCCAGACCCGCCCAGCAGACGATCGCCACCAGAGCCGCCGCTGCATTACGCATCTCGTCCCCCGAAGATTCGCCGTTCCGGCCCCGGTAAGCCGACCCAGTAGCCGAGCTCCGACAAGCTATCGATCCGCCAGACGCAAAGGTCCGCCTGCTTGCCCGCGGCGATGCTGCCGACGGTGTGAGCAAGACCGAGCGCGCGGGCGGCGTTGAGAGTCATCCCGGCAACGGCTTCCTCGGGCGTCAGGCCGAAGAGGGTGCAAGCCATGTTCATCGCCAGCGTCGGCGAAAGCATGGGTGACGTCCCCGGGTTGCAGTCAGTCGCGATCGCCATCGGCACCTTGTGCTTGCGCAGCAGCTCGACCGGAGGTTTCCGCTCTTCCTGGAGCGCGTAGAAAGCGCCGGGCAGGAGCACGGCGACCGTTCCGGCGGCCGCCATCGCCTTCGCGCCCGCTTCGTCGAGATGTTCGAGATGATCCGCCGACAGCGCGCGATATTTGGCAGCAAGCGCGGCGCCGTGCTGGTTCGAAAGCTGCTCTGCGTGGAGGCGGACGCTAAGACCATGATGCGCGGCGGCCTTGAACAGGCGCTCGGTCTCCTCCGGCGTGAAGGCGATCGTGTCGCAGAAGGCGTCGACGCTCGTCGCTAGCCCGGACTTCGCCGCTTCCGGGATCAGCTTGTCGACGATCTCGCCGACATACTGTGCCCGGTGGTCGCGCTGGTCGGGCGGAAGCGCGTGCAGCGCGAGAAGCGTCGGGACGATGCGAACGGCTTCGCCGTTGCCGAGCTGGTTGGCGATGCGGAGGAGGCGCATCTCGCTCTCGGGATTGAGGCCGTAGCCCGTCTTGACCTCGACGGTCGTGCAGCCCCCTTGCATCAGCGCGTGCAGCCGACGGCGGCTCTGTTCGAGCAACTCTTCGTCGCTGGCCGCCGCGGTCCTTGCCACGGTGGACGCGATTCCTCCGCCGGCCTTGGCGATCTCCTCGTAGGTCGCGCCCGCCCGGCGCATCGCATACTCGTCCGCCCGAGTTCCGCCGAAGACCAGGTGTGTGTGGCAGTCGATCAGGCCCGGCGTGACCCACGCGCCGGCGAGCGCAACGACTTCTTTCGCCCGGAAGCCGGCGAGCTCGGTGCGCTTGCCGACGCGGACGACCTTGCCGTCCGCAATTCCGATTGCGCCGTTTTCGATTAGCCCGAGCCGATCGCCGGGCCGCTCCTCCAACGTGGCGATGTTGCAATCGACAAGCAGCCGGTCCCACATCTCCGTCGCCTTAGGCGAGCACTGCTGCTAGCGTCAAAGCGATGGCGGGCTGGCCCAATCTTTCCGATCTTGTGTCGCCGGACCATCGCGATGCGCCGGTAGCATTGCTCGGCGTTCCACTCGCGGCTGGGTCGGTAACGCCCGGACGCTGCGATCTGGCACCCGCCGTTCTTCGCGAAACGCTGCGGCGGATCGGGCGCTATGATGTCGAGACGGGGCGGGAGCTTGGCACTCGCGTAGCGGACCGCGGCGACGTCGCAATCGCCGATTTGAGCATCGAGGATGCGACGGCTCCCCTCATCGGGGCGGTCGCCGCCAGCGCCGAGGCGCATGCATTGACGCTGCTGATCGGCGGCAACAATGCCGTCACCCGGCCTGCAGTTCTGGCGATCGGTGACCTCGAGAACGTCGGTCTCATCACTCTCGATGCCCATTTCGACATGCGCGATCTCGACCAAGGCCTCAGCAATGGCAATCCGGTTCGCGCGCTGATCGAGGACGGTCTGCCGGGCGCCAACATCGCCCAGGTCGGGCTCGCGAGCTTCGCCAACAGCCGCTCAATGCACGAAGACGCGGTAACGGCTGGCAACCTAATCATTACGCTCGACGACGTACGGGGCGGCGGAATCGCTCACGCCATCGACCGCGCGCTCGACCATGTCAGTCATTGCGATGCCCTGGTGATCGACTGCGACGTCGACGTGATCGACCGCTCGCAATTCCCCGCGGCACCCGGATCAAGGCCGGGCGGCATGCGTGTTGAGGATTTTTACTATGCGGTGCGCCGGCTCGCATCCGATCCGCGCGTTCGCCTGATCGATGTGGTCGAATGGGATCCGCCGCTCGACACGACCGACCTCAGCGCTTTGACCGCGGCCCGCTGGGTCGCCGAGTGCCTTGCCGGCTACGAGCTGCGCTAGTCTTCGGAGCGCTGCGGTCGCGGAGCCAGTGATGCATACTCAAGACGTAAGTCTCCGTGAGCTTGCCCTCGCCTGCCTGTTCATTGACGAGCGCCCATTCGGCACCGAGCGAACGCGCTTGCTCGATTCATTGTAGGTCCGCGTCCGGGCCCTTGGAGCAGCCCGCCAGGATTGCCGCGAATACCCACACCCAGCGCATGCGCGCAAAAACCGTTCCGCTCGCGAACCGTTCCGATCAGGCCTTGTCCGCGATGCGCCGGCCTTTGTCGGACAATGTCCGGAACGTAATTGAGAAGCGCAGCTGGTCGCCGGGCGCGATGCTGTGCTCCCAATTCCAGCGGCTCTCGCCGGAAATGAGGTATGCGGATCGTGGCTCAACGTTGACGCTGGCGCGGCGGAAGCCGGTCGCGGTGCGTTGCCGGAAGCGCAGGGTCGCCGCCGTATTCAGCGACATTCCAACAACCTTTTCGAATACGTCGCGGTCGCGATGCCAGCCGATGCCGGCGCCGGGATCGTAGCGGGCGAGAAGCACGTGAACGAAGTCGCTCGGCTGCACGTCCGCCAAGCCGGCCGCCCTCTCACGCAGCGATTGCAGCCAATCTGGAATCGGCTCGGTCCGCGTGAAGCTCGCGTCGTCAAAGTCGTAGCGCCAGCCGAAACTGTGCGTCTTCCGGTTGCCAATGAAGCCGTGGAAGCGGAACGGGGCAAGCTCGAGAGGCATGAGGCGATCGAGGATCACCTGCTCCTCGGCTGCGCTGATCACATCCTCCCGGCACTGCAGGCCGGCGATGAGCGGCTCGTCGAACAGCAGACTCATGCGCCGAACAGCTCCTTCAGCTCCGACGGCCGAAGTTCGGGCGCGAGCTGCTCGAAAGTGCATTGTCTGGGATCCTTGTCCGGTCGCCAACGCAGGAAGCCCGTTCCATGGCGGAAGCGGCGGCCGGTCACCTGATCGTAGCGCACTTCGACGACAAGCACGGGCTTGAGCGGCTTCCAGGCCATCGAACGCTCGGTGTTCCAGCGGCTCGGTCCTCCCGGCGCGCTGCCTGTGAAGCCGGGTGGCCGGATCAAATCTTCGAGCCTCTCGGTGAGCGCCGCCCGCTCTTTCGCCGGAATTGCCGACGTGAAGCCGACATGGTGCAACCGTCCCTCATCATCGTAGAGCCCGAGCAGCAATGAGCCGACGACGGCTTTCTTCTCGGCATAGCGAAATCCGCCGACGACGCAGTCGGCGGTCCGCTGCTGCTTGACCTTGATCATCGCTCGCTCGCCGGACCGATATTCGAGATCGCAGCGCTTCGCGATCACGCCATCGAGCGCTCCGCCGCTGCGATGAAGCCAGTCGAGCGCCGTTTCGCGATCGATAGTCGCCGGCGAGAGGAGCAAACCTGCGACGGGATTCTGGACGAAGAACGCGTCCAAGGCTTCTCGCCTCGCCCGGAGCGGTTCGCTGATCAAGGACTTACCGCCCGCCTCGAGCAGGTCGAAGGCCATGAGCTCAGCGGGGGTTTGTGCCGACAGTTTGCGGATGCGGCTCTCCGCAGGGTGCAACCGCAGCTGCAGCGCATCGAAGCTCAGCGCGTCGCCCACCGGAATGATCAGCTCGCCATCGAGGATGAAGCGCTCCTCCTCAGTCCCGCGAAGCATTTCGACCACTTCAGGGAAGTAGCGCGCGAGTGGCTTGCCCGACTTCGAAGTCAGCGTCACTTCGTCCCCGTCACGCTGAGCAATGCAGCGAAAGCCGTCCCACTTGGGTTCATATTGCCAGCCGGGCCCGTCGGGCAGCTCGGCCGCAAGCAGCGCCTCCATCGGCGCAAGCGTTTCGACGCGCTTGTCCATTTGCAGACAATCGCCTGCGGCTTGCAGTCGTTCCCGTTGCGTAGCTCGCGCTCGCCGTTACGCTGCGCACGCAAAGGGGAGGAATTGCATGGCGTTTGACGTGAACGCGGCCACCGCGCGCTACATCGACAGCCTAGGACCGGCGGCGCTTCAGAAGGCGCACGATTACACTGTGGGCAAGGAATGGATGCTGCTGTGGGACTTGCTCGTGGCGGGCCTCGTCACGTGGCTGATCGTCCGCTCGGGCATTCTCGACCGGCTTGAGGCCAAGATTGCCGAACGGCGGCGCAATCTGCGCGCTTTCGTGGTCACCTTCGTGTTCTTCGTGATCTCGGCTCTGCTGACGCTGCCGTGGACGATCTATGAGAGCTGGTGGCGCGAGAAGAGCTATGGCCGCACGAGCCAGCCGCTCGGCGATTTCCTCGGCCAGAGCGCGCTTGCAGTCACGATCGGCTCGCTCCTCACCGCCGTGTTCGCGATCGGCGTCTACTGGCTGATGCGGCGCTCGGGGCGTCGGTGGTGGATCTGGTCGGGTGGACTCACCGCCATCGCGCTTGCTTTCATGATGCTGCTCGCACCCGTTCTGATCGAGCCGCTGTTCAACAAGTATGAGCCGGTGCCGCCCGGGCCGGTGCGCGATGCCGTCGTTCAGATGGCCGGACGTGCGGGCATCCCGCCGGACAAGATCTACATGTTCAATGGATCGCGTCAGTCGAACAACTTCACCGCCAACGCCGGCGGCGTCGGAAGCACCGCGCGAGTGGCGATTTCCGATGTCGCCTTGAAGAACGCGTCGCTCGACGAGGTCCGCGCCGTCACGGGACATGAAATCGGCCACTATGTGCTGAAGCACACGTGGTGGGGTGTGCTCATCTTCTCGGTGCTAGCAGTCATTTTGTTCTGGCTGGCCGACAAGCTCTACCCACGCTTCGCGCGCTGGTTCGGCACGGATGCGGTATTGAGCGATCCGCGCGGCATTCCGGTGCTGGTGTTCCTCGTATCCTTCCTCGGGCTGCTGGCTTCGCCGCTGTTCAACACGTTCAGCCGAACCATCGAGACTCAGGCTGACGCTTATTCGCTGCGCACGGAGAACCGGCCGGATGCACTGTCGACCGCGCTGGTGAAGACGGCCGAGTACCGCTATCCGCGGCCCGGCACGCTCCAAGAGATCGTCTTCTACGACCACCCCTCCGTCGAGCGCCGCGTCCACACGGCGATGGAGTGGAAGGCCGCCCATCCGGAGCCACCCACGCAATAGGTGAAGCTTTCACATAGCCCGCCGCTACAGCGCGATTAGCTTGTGCGCTGCAGCAAGCGGGGGGCGTGTGAATGGGGCAGCTCGATAGCGGCGATACGGCATGGATGCTGGTTTCGACTGCATTTGTGATGCTGATGCTGCTGCCGGGACTGGCGTTGTTCTACGGCGGCCTCGTCCGAGCAAAGAATCTGCTGTCGGTGATGAGCCAGGTGCTGGGCGTCACCGCGATCGCGATCCTGACGTGGGTGCTTTGGGACTACAGCCTTGCCTTCAGCGATGGGAACTGGCTGATCGGCGGCCTGTCGAAGGCAGGCTTCGCCGGCCTGACCGAGGCGTCGGCGTGGCCGGTGAGCACAAGCGGCAAGGCGATTCCGGAACTCGTATTCGCCGCGTTCCAGATGAGCTTCGCGGCGATCACGGGCGCGCTGGTGATCGGCGCTCTTGTCGAGCGCGTCCGCTTTTCCGCGATGCTGCTCTTTTCCGCCCTTTGGCTGACGGTGGTCTACGCGCCGCTCGCGCACATGGTCTGGGCGAGTGACGGATTGTTGTTCAAATTCGGCGCTATCGACTTTGCCGGCGGGACCGTGGTCCACATCAACTCTGGCGTCGCGGGCCTGGTCGGAGTGTTCTTCGCCGGCTCCCGGATCGGACACCTGAAGGAAGCAATGCCCCCGCACTCGCTCGCGCTGACCATGGTCGGTGCAGGCCTGCTGTGGGTCGGCTGGTTCGGCTTCAACGCCGGTTCGGCGCTCGAGGCGAACGGCCTTGCCGCGGTGGCGATGATAAACACTTTCGTTGCTCCCGCTGCGGGCCTGCTGGCCTGGATGGCGGCGGAGCGGATCATGTCCGGAAGGCCGTCGATGCTCGGCGGCGCTTCAGGCGCAGTGGCAGGATTGGTGGCAGTGACGCCGGCCGCGGGAGCAAGCGGACCGATCGGGGCCATGCTGCTCGGCGTCGCGGCAAGCCTCGTCTGCTATGGCTTCGTCGGCTCGCTGAAGAACCGACTCCGGCTCGACGACAGCCTCGACGTGTTTGGAATCCATGGGCTCGGCGGGATTACCGGCTCGATCGGGACCGCAATCGTCGCGCTGCCGGCACTCGGCGGGCATGCTCCAGCCGATTATTCGCTAGGTTGGCAGCTGGTGCGGCAGATCAGCGCTGTCGGCGCTGCGATCGGCTGGTCGGCTGCGGGATCGACGCTTTGCTTCGGCGCGGTGAAGCTCCTGCTTCCGCTGCGGCACGGCCGCGATGCGGAGCGAGAAGGCCTCGACATCTCGGATCATGG
>CAVWET010000004.1:2500-542325 GCA_963754245.1 uncultured Alphaproteobacteria bacterium | reverse complement strand
CTAATGTCAGCAATGGGTCGAAAGCGGACATTAACCTAAGAGCGCATCAGTGACATTGCCGTATGCCGCCATGGCTCTCACTACGATAGGGCGCAGTTCGTAGTCGGGGACCTGTTCGGGGGGATTTTCCTGAACGAGGCGCCTAGTGACGCGGCTCATTATATTGGGATTTCTGGCGTGCGCTGCCGCCTCGGTCTCCGCACATCCGGCGCGGCGACCCAACCTTCCGATCGTGGAGAAAGCCGCTCGGCTAAAGCCCGGACAATTCGTCTGGGACGCGAAGGCCGATTTAACTGGCCCGGTGTTCCTGGTTATCGATCTCAGCGCGCAGCGCGCATTGCTGTACCGCAATAGCGTGCCGATTGCCGCATCCACGATCTCGACCGGTAGCGACGGTCGCGAAACTCCGACCGGCGTGTTCACCATCCTGCAGAAGGAGGTCGTGCATCGATCTCGAACTTATGACGATGCTCCGATGCCCTATATGCAACGGCTGACCTGGAAGGGCGTCTCAATGCATGCCGGTCACCTCCCCGGCTACGCCGCGTCACACGGCTGCATCCGCCTGCCCAGGGGCTTCGCCAAGCTGCTCTACGGCGCCACAAGGATCGGTACGCCGGTCATGATCACCAGATAGCTCGGCAGCGGCAGCATCCGCTCATCCGCGAGGGTAGCCGAATTCATTCCCGCAGCGCCGCCGGCGGACGCCGCGTTAGATTTAGCTTTGGGTGGAAAGCAGACATGACTTGGCCCGTCTGATCTTTGTCGGCTGTCGCTAATTCGCGAGCGTCTTTTCCGTCGGTCAGTAGGACGACCAACAGGCGGCCTCCAATGTGACGAAATCAGTCACCGTCTTGCGCCAACGACGACGGTCAAGCACTGTCCAAATATCGGGGGGCGGCATGGCCAAGCTCTTTCTCAGCTATTCGCGCAAGGATGCGCCGCTTGCGAAGCGCTTCACGCGTTGGCTGGAGCAGCGCGGGCACGACGTTTGGCGTGACGAAGACAACATCCGCGGCGGCGCTAGTTTCTCGTCCGAAATCGAAAGGGCGCTGCACGACTGCGACGCGGTACTCGTCCTCTGGTCGGCACATTCGGTGCAATCGCCTTGGGTACGCGACGAAGCCGGCTTTGGCCGCGACGCTGGAAAGCTGATTCCCTTTTCCCTCGACGGAAGCGACCCGCCACTTGGATTCCGGCAGTTTCAGTCCATCGCGCTGCCAAATTGGAGAAGCCGGGGCGAGCCTTCGAATGTTGAGCAGATCAACCGCGCGATCGCGGGTGCCATTGGTTCGGACCATGTTTCGAACGCGCCACCGCCGCAACCTGCAATGCGGTCCCGCAGGTTTGGCATTGGCACGTCGCGGCTTGCGGTCCCAGCGATCGCCCTCGGGATTCTCGTGGTCCTGACGATCGCCTTCGCTATCTTTCGGTGGAGCAATCGATCGAATGACACGGCGATTTCGATCGCCGTGTCGGCCTCTCCCACCTCAACCGACCGCGCGGCGGCCAGCGACTTTGCCAACATGGCCGCTGCCGACATGGCTTCCCTGTTGCCGATGCATTTCGACCAAGCGACCGTAATTGCCCCGGCCGACGCGGTTCAACTTACCTCCGGATATCGCATGCTGGTCGCCACGAACCAGCACGGCGCCGGCTCCGATGCGAGCCTGACACTGTCCGACGCCGACGGGCATACGATCCTTTGGTCGAAGAGCTGGAGCGGAGACCGAGACGCAGGAGCCGACCTAGGTCAGCAGGTTTCGCGTTCGGCATCGCAGGCCGCGCTGTGCCTGGCCGAAGCGAAAACCGGGAAGCAGCGCCTTATTCAGCCAGCGCTCGGAATCTTCGTCGGCGGCTGCGTCGGCATTGATGATTTCAGATTGGTCCGACTTCGAACTGCTCGCGGCATTTGAGCGAGTGGTAAGGCTGGCGCCGAATTTCGCGCGCGGCTGGGAATATCTGGCAATTGGCCGGTCCGTCGCCGCCGCATCTACGGACACAAGTCCCGCGGCCGTCAGCAAGGCTCGCGCCGCTATCGCGGGGGCCCGGAGGCTGAACCCCGACAGTGGCCTCGCGTACTTCGCGGAGGCGCTTTTGATACGCGACGATCACATTCGGGCACTTCAACTTCTGGAGAAAGGGGCAAACCTCGCCCCTGACGAAGCCCTGGTGCAAACCCAGCGATCCGATGCGCTGAAATCGGTTGGCCGGATGATGGATTCGTCCAGGCAGCAAAGCGCGCCGTCGAGCTCGACCCGCTGTCCCCGTTAATTCGTGCCAATTACATTTCCTCGCTATCTTATGCCGGGCAATTCTCTCGCGCGCAGAGCGAGATCAGGGAAGCGCGCAAGAAATGGCCAAGCGATTCACAGATCGATTCGGCCGAATTTGGTTATCAGTTTCGCTATGGCGACCCGCGAGCGGCAGAAAAGCTCATGGCGCGCGTGCTCGATGCCAGCGACGCGCAACTCGCTTCCTACCACGACGTGATCTTAGCGCGTCTGGATCCTGCTCCTGCCAGAATCACTGTGGCAGTGCGCGACTGGAACCAACCAGGCGAAGGACCAGGCCGCAACCGCCATCTCCTCGCGCTCGGCCTTTTCGGGAAAACTGATGACGTCTACGCCCTGCTAGCCGATCCCCGTTTTCAGCCCGTCGTCGATCCATCTCTATTGTTCAGGCCGGAGTTCGCAGCCGTTCGTGCCGACCCGCGCTTTATGCCTTTCGCCGCACGGCTTGGGCTGACTCGATACTGGAAAACGAGCGGAAAATGGCCGGACTTCTGCAGGACGGAAAAGCTTCCTTATGATTGCAAAGCGGCGGCCCAGAAGGATGGGGCCTGAACGGAAGAAGCGCATTCCAGCGGGGAGTTAATGTCTGCAATGGGTCGAAGCGGACTTTCGTTTTAGCCAGCTCCTTGCTCTAGGGTGCGCCGGTGACGAGGGCATCGCCAATCGATCGCGCATATGATCTGGCCAAATCCGGCCGGTGCAAGAGCGTATCGGCAATAATTCGCTGCTTGCCAGAGCAGGATCGAAAGAGCGTTGAAACGCATTTGATCGAGCCGGGAGCAAGGAGGAGCTTATTCTGCTCTGCAGTCAGTGCTTGGCTCGCCGCCCACTAGCAGTTGCGACAGGCGTCCATCGGTCACGTAGGCATCAGGGCCTGGCGACTATCCTCGCGTCTTCATCAAGGTATCCAGAGCAGTCGAGCGCGCGATCAGGGCGGTTACTTCCCGGGCGTCCAGCTCGCTGTCAAAGCAAATGCCCAGCGCACCGCCGGTTTGCCATCGGACCACCGCCGAGCGGCCAAGGGTTCCGCAGTCCAATACTACCGCAGTCCCGGTCGGAAGGGTTGCCGAGCAACTCAGCCTCGCGCCGCCGGCAGACAGGTCGAGAAGATGGACCGCATGACGCTCTCCATTCTCCTGCAGGAACGCCGGCATCGCTACCGGGACCCGCGGACATGCGCGGCGATCCTCGTACCGAGCAGACTTTTCAAAGTTCGAAGCAGGCTTTGCCATCATCTCTCGCCATTGGCGGGAGGCTTAAGCAGAAAGGTGCTGCCAGACTGTAAATTTCGAATGCGCAGTTCGGTCAGTTTTGGGTCGGAACCTGCAAGTGCGCTAATGGCAGGAATGGGTCGAAAGCTGACATTCCGCCTAACGCAGCGCCGAGAGCCACATCGTTCGTCGGATGGTCTGTTCGACGCGGCAATCGAGATACACGACCGGCGCAATTGTCCCCCCGCTAAACTCCGCCGCCTTGGATTTGCAGAACATGCGGGCAGTCGGCGGATGTCCGTTGTCGACCATCCATTGCGGAGGGTTTTGTACAAGAGCGCAGCTTTGAACGAGTTGAACGGTGGTGTATTCTGTGACCTCAGCATGCAGGGGGATCGCAACGATGGACGATGAGCTGCTGGAGAACATGAGAGACAGGATCGAGCGTTGCCGGCGTCTCGCCAGCCTAAACAACGATCTGCGTACAAGCGCAGCGCTGCTCGAGATGGCGGCCGACGGGGAAGACGATCTAAGAAGGCTCGAAGCGAAGCGCGCGGCGAACAATCTTTAGCGTTGCTTGGCTTCGACCTCGTATTCGCGAGCAAGGTCGCGACAGCGCGCAGCTCTCACCTGGTCACCCTGCGCTTCATCAGCAAGCCGATTGAAAATCCGCGCCAGCTGGATGCACTGCGTCTTTCGCGTGAACCGCGGCATGCATCGCGCAACGCGTGATGTCACAAGACGTTCGTTGGTCGAGCTGCAATGGGTGGAAAGCTGACATTAGCGAAAGGCGCGGAGCCGGTCGGTCAGCCCGTGTGGCGATCTAGACCTCACGTTGACGAGGTGTAACGCAGACGTTACTTTATGTAACCCACGCGTTACATAGGAGTTAGTCGTGAGCCCCATTGCATCTGCGGCGACGAAGGTCGCGATCTCAGGGGCGGTCATCTGTGTTGTGCTCTTCAGAACGAGGAATCTTCCGCGTGACGAACTGGGTTTGGTCCGACCGCCGGTTGGTCTCTTGCTCTTGTTCCTGGCGATTTACCTCGCGTGGATGTTCGCGTCCGACGCAGCGATTTATTGGCGAGGTCCCTGGGACTGGCGGCCGTGGGTCGAGGCGCCGCTTCCGGCGTCCGCGATGCGCGTCATCGCGGTATGCCTGCTCGGCCCCATCGCGGAGGAGCTGATCTTTCGCGGGTGGCTCTTCGGCCTGGTCCAGAACCGCTTCGGAACAGCACCAACGATCGTCGCCACGGCGATCGGCTGGGCGCTTCTCCATTATAGCTACTCATGGCAGGTGATCCTCGTGATCGCAGTCGACGGTATATTGCTGGGCGTCGCCCGATGGCGGACCGGTTCAGTGTTCGCTCCGATCGTAATGCACGCGCTCTACAATCTGTACGCAATCTGGTGAAAAGGACCCGAGGAATGGCTGACACAAGCGACGCAGCTAGGGCGGAGCAGCTGAGCAGGCGGCGTGCGAGGATGTTGCCTGTGCTCGCTGTCTTATTCGTCGGACAGCAGGCGAGCTATTTCAGCGGCCGCGGCAGCGCAGATCACCCCGCGGGTCAGGTCCATGTAGCCGCCTGGCTCGTGCTGTCCGTCGTCATCCTTGCCGCGCTCGCGACGGGGGGTGGCTGGATCTACTCTCGTAAGGTTCGCGAGCTGGCAAATGACGAAGTCACACGCGTACACCGCGCGCATGCCTTTCGCGCAGGTTTTATCTCCAGCATGGGAGCATGCATTGCGCTGTACTTCGTCACGCAATTCCGGCCTCTAAGCGGACGTGAGGCAATCCACATCATCATGACAGTCGGGATCCTAGTGACCTTACTGTGGTTCGCCTTTCTGGAACGCCGCGCCCACCACGATGGCTGAACGGCTTGCAAACCGACTGAAGGAGTTGCGCGCGGTGCGTGGACTCACCCAGGCAGAGCTTGCGGAACGGGTCGGCGTCACGCGCAAGACGGTGAACACGATAGAGAACGGCGTTTATAGTCCGTCGGCGATGCTCGCGATCAAACTCGCTGCCGCACTCGACGTCAGCGTCGAGGCACTGTTCTGGATCCAGCAATGATTTGCGGGACCCATCGCTGCCGCATCTGATGGTGACAATAGTGCACTTGCTCTCGTACGATTGAGCCAGAGCGCCGGCCGACATCGGAAGCGGCTCGAGCAGGCGGTATCCGCAATGGGGCCGAAGGCACTCGCTAGAGTCAGCTTTGGGTGGAAAGCTGACATTGGGCCTAGCGTATCTAATGGCCTCTTCTCGCGGCGACTTCAGCCAGGCGATCCGCCGCCAAAACCCTTAATGCTGGGCCTCCTGCTGCATCTGCGCCGAGGCCAACCCGACCTGCGCCCCGAAATGTGATGGCGGAAACAGGTCGAAACCTTCCGATACGTTCATGAAGATGGTCCAGGCGAGCAGCACCAGATCGAGCCGCCGCGAACGGCTGAGCGCTAGCCCCGCAAGCGCGGCGATATAGCTGACATAGTAATAGTAGAACCACCAGTCGTTCCACGCCGGGGCAGCACGGGTCAGCATGGCTCCGTCGACCACCACGTTGACGAACAGCATGGCGCCGACAACCAACCGCTTGCGCGCCCAATAATGATCGTCGAGGCTGGCCCAGTGGCGGCCGCCCCGCGGGAACACGAGCGCGGCAGCAATGAAGTAGAGGATTGCCAGCAGCACGCCAGAAAAGACTGTGTGCCAGCTTACCGTCAAAACGTGCCGCGCCGACCAGATGTAGAGCCAGAATGCGGTAACATCGGTTAGCAGCAGGAAAGCAAGTGCGGGGGTGAGCACGCCCAGCGGCCGCTCCGCCCGCGTATCGATCACGTCGGCAAACTTTATCGCCAGCTCGGCGATGACGAGGCCAAACAGCAATCCGAACAACGCGAAAAGGAATTCGAAATCGCTCATGGCCATTCCTTTGCGTTGGCAATGGTTCGGGAGCGTAACATAAGCTACGTGTGGGGGTGATGGGCAAGTTTGGGAGGCTCGCGCCCGACCGCGATTGAATGGCAACTCTGGGTGGAAAGCTGACTTTAGCGCATACTGCCGTAAGCACGGGAGTGCAGTCGAAGCGGGGCACAACTCGATCTCGGGCCGAAGATAAGGGCCATCAAAAGTAAGGGCGCAATGATTGTGGACAACAGCGTCATCACGCCCCATTTGCAAGCGGTGATTGCCGTCGCGGATTTTACAGCTTCTCAAGCTGCAAAGTCGACTTTCAGCAATGGGTCGAAAACCGGTGTCGCCTAGTGTCAGGTTTGGGTCGAAGCGGACGGCAAGTTTGGGTGGAAAGCGGCCTTAGGCGAAAAGGAATCCGACTAGTCCTCATAAAACTAGACGGGCTTCGCGGCGCACGCGCCCGGTGGTGAAAGTTTGTTCATTTCATTGGCAATATGGCGGAGAGGGTGGGATTCGAACCCACGGTACGGTTGCCCGTACGCCGCATTTCGAGTGCGGTGCTTTCGACCACTCAGCCACCTCTCCGCATGAGAAAAAAGCTGGCCGGGTGAGCGCCGGCTCCAGTCGGACGCGGCGCTCTAGCAGCGAGCCCCTGCGTTGCCTAGATAGGAGGCCATGACCCCTTTTGAACCTTTCGAGCGTTCCCACAGCGTGGGACAGAAAATCGACATGCGCCTCGCCCGGTTCGCCATCGGCGACGTCGTCCGTCACAAGATCTTCGATTTCCGCGGCGTGGTCTTCGACGTCGATCCGTTCTTCGCCAACAGCGAGGAATGGTACGATTCCATCCCGGAGGCGCTGCGACCGTCCAAGGACCAGCCCTTCTACCACTTACTCGCCGAGAATGCGGAGTTGACCTACGTCGCCTACGTCAGCCAGCAGAACCTGGTGGTGGACGAGAGCGAAGAGCCGGTCGAGCATCCAGATATTTCAGCGATGTTCGACGGCATGGAAGACGGCAAGTACCAGCTCCGTCGCGAACACCGGCACTAATCGCGCCGAGCGCAAGTGTCCTCGAGCTTGCGTCGAAGAGCCGGCAAGAACCGGACGGCCTGCGCGCGAAGGCGCGACTGGACCGACGGCGCGAATTCACTCCGCGCCTTCACCAGCGGCGGGCACGGTTGACACCTGCGGCACCCTGCCATAGGCGGCTCGCTTTCCCGCGCTTGTCTTGAGGCTTTGCGCCCGCACGCGCGCGGGAACCGAGATTTACGAGAGAGAAGAGCCAATGTTCGCAGTCGTGCGCACGGGCGGAAAGCAATATCGCGTCCACCCGGGAGACAAGATCGTCGTCGAGAAGCTCGACGGAAACGCCGGGGACAAGATCACGCTCGGTGACGTCCTGCTTGCCGGTGACGGGGGCAGCCTCAAGTCGACCGACGGCCTGACCGTCGCCGCGGAGATCATCGCCCAGGCCAAGGCCGATAAGGTCACGGTGTTCAAGAAGCGCCGCCGCCACAACTATCGCCGCAAGAAGGGCCACCGCCAGCAGCACACCATCCTGAAGATCGTCGCGATCGGCGATCACAAGGAGCAGAAGAAGGCTGCGCCGAAGGCCGAGGCTGCTCCGAAGGCCGGGTCCGCTCCGAAGGCGGAGGGCGGAAAATCCGCTGCTGCGCGTGCGAATGAAACGGCCGAGACAACCGCGGCCCAGCATGAAGCCAGCGAAGTCGCGGGCACCCCGACCGAGAACCCGGCTCCCAATGACGAGAAAGCGGCGGGCGCCCCCAAGGATGCGGCGAAGAAGGCCCCTCCGGCCAAGGCGAAGGCCGAAACCGGGTCGACAAAAAATGCTGCACCTGCTAAGGGCGCGGCCAAGAAGTCTCCAAAAGCGAAGTAATTCGACATGGCACATAAGAAAGCAGGCGGCTCGTCCCGCAACGGCCGCGACAGTGAGAGCAAGCGCCTCGGCGTGAAGCTGTTCGGCGGCCAGCAGGCGCGCGCCGGCAATATCATCGTGCGTCAGCGCGGCACCAAGTGGCACCCGGGCGACAACGTCGGCCTGGGCAAGGATCATACCCTCTTTGCGCTTACCGACGGCCAAGTCGCGTTCCGCGACGGCAAGCTCGGCCGCAAATACGTGCATATTATGCCGGCATTTACGGAAGCTACGAAATAGGAACGGTCAGAAAGGGACCGTTCCCACAAGGGGCGGCCCGGACGAGATCCTAGGATCGAGACCACAAAAGGGAGAAGGGGAGCCCCGGAAGGGGTCTCCCCTTTTTCTTTGTCTTCTCCCGGAACTGTCACGCGCCGCCTCTAGGCGCGGGCACGAGGAGAAGAGTGATGTTCGCGAGAACGCCGAGACTGCTGCTGAGGCCGGGTTTCCCGGAAGACGCGCCCGCGCTTGCCGTTGCGATTGCCGACGAAGCGATCGTGCGCAATCTCGCGGTTGTTCCGTGGCCTTATGGTTTGCGCGACGCCGAGGCGTTTCTCGCAAGCCCGCGCGATCCGATCCTGCCCTCGTTCCTCATCTTCGAGCGCACGGCGTCCGAGCCGCGGCTGATCGGTTCCTGCGGCCTTGGCCGGCGTCCTTCCGGTGCAGTCGAGATGGGCTACTGGATTTCCCGTCCCCACTGGGGCCGCGGGCTAGCGACGGAAGCCTGCCACGCGCTGATTGAAATCGCGCGTACGCTTTCGCTGCCGGCGCTTGAAGGTTCGCACTTCGTCGACAATCCGGCCTCCGGCCGGGTGCTCGAGAAGCTCGGTTTCGAGCCCCTAGGACTTATCGCGCCTCGCATGAGTTGCGCACGCGGCATGACAGTGCCCGCCCGCCTGATGCGTCTACGGCTGCGCGAAACGGAGGAAGTCGCGGAGGAAGAGGTGATGGCGGCCTGAGCTAGGCCGCCCGCCTCACCTTGCGCTTCGGCTCGGCACCCACCTTTGCGGTCGCCTCGTAGGTCGCCAGCAGGTACCGGTCGTCCTCATTCCACGGGTGGAAGCCAGGCAGGAAATATTTGAGCCAGGCGCCCGCAATCTTGCGGAACATGCCCGGGCGAACCCACACGTGCCACAGCAGTCGTGCCCAGGCGCGAAGCCCCGTCACGCCATCCTGCCGCATCAGCTCCAGCGCGCCCGAGGTCCGGTCGACCAGGAAGTTGCGGGTGACATAGAGCATCACCTTCGCCTTGACCTTCCAGCGCTTGTAACGCGGCCAATCGCGCGTCGCGTAAAGCCATGTGTCGTAGGCGACGCCCTTGTGCTCGATCTCCTCGCATGCGTGCCACCGCCACAGCTCAGCAGCTTCTGCGCATGCGCCCGCCAGGTGCTGGGGATTGGCAAGCAGCTGATGCGCAAGGATCGCCGTGAAATGCTCCAGCGCCATGGTCGCCGCCAGATTGACGACCGGCGGGCGCTGGCGAGTGATCGACAATCTCTTTTCGACCTGCGCCTCAAGCGTCGACAGGTCGTAACCGGCTAGCTCCGCGCGCTTGTTGAAAGCGTCATGCTCGCGGCTGTGAATCGCTTCTTGAGTGGTGAACGCCTTGATCTCTTCGGCGAGCTTGGCGGGCGCGCCCTCGCGAAACGCCCGAACGCTTTCGACGAAATACGCCTCGCCGATCGGGAAGGTGCTCGACAGCGCGTTGTAGATTGCGGTCGCTTCGAGGCTCCCGCCGTGCCAAAGACGGTCGAGCGTCTTCTCGCGTCCGAACTTGCGGTCGCGCGGCGTGATGCTCAGGTCCACGGGAGTGGGCGCAGTTGTGGCGGTCATCACAGCAAGGTAGCGTAACTTACACTAATGTCAATAAGCCGTAGACGCCTTAGCCCGGAAGAAAGCCGCTCCGTCGCACTCGACGCCGCGCGTGAGTTGCTGCTGACCGAGGGACCGTCCGCAGTCACGCTCAAGGCTGTCGCGGGCAGGATCGGCCGCACCCATGCTAACCTGCTCCACCACTTCGGCTCGGCGTCAGGCCTCCAAGCCGAGCTCGCCCGCTCGATCGCCAACTCGGTCGTCTCGAGCATCGCCGACGCCGTCGAAAAGGCTCGTGCCGGCAAGACCGATGCGCGAGTCATCGTCGACCAGACCTTCGACGCGTTCGGGCGCGAAGGCGCCGGCGCGCTCGCCGCCTGGATGATCCTCACCGGCAACCGCGACGCGCTCAACCCAATCCTCGACTCGATCCGCGGCCTCGTCGCTCAGCTCAGCGTCGGCCACGATGAGCAGCAGGTCGCCGAGACCACCCTCTCGCTGTGCCTGACCGCACTCGGCGACGCCCTGCTCGGCCCGCCCTTCGCCGAGGCTCTGGGCGTCGAGCAGGATGCCGCCAGGAAGATCGCTGCCGACCGCTTGCGCGCGCGCTTCGAACAATATCGCCATCCGACGATCGCGAACGATCAACAGTAGCGCCTGACCGCCATCTCGTGCAGTCTCCTGCCATGGGGGCGGGCAGCACCACGACCCGGGACCGGCTGAGAGCCGGTATCCTCGAGTTCGAAGAGGATATCGGTCCCGGCGTCGTGACCGGCGCTGCCGACGACGATCCTAGCGGCATCGCCACTTATTCCCAGGCCGGTGCTCAGTTCGGGTACGGGCTGCTGTGGACGATGATCCTCACCTACCCGCTGATGGCGGCGGTGCAGCTGGTGAGCGCGCACATCGGGCGCGTTACGGGCGGCGGTTTCGCGCGAAACCTCGTCCGCATCTTCCCGCACCCGGTGGTCTCGCTGCTCGTGACGATCCTTCTGATCGCCAATATTTTCAACATCGGCGCCGACCTCAGCGCGATGGCCGCCGCCGCCCAGCTCGTCGGAGGCGGAAGCAGTCATATCCTGGTGATCATGTTCGCCTTGGCCTGCGTCTTGCTGCAGGTCTTCGTTCCGTACCGCCAATATTCGAATGTCCTGAAATGGCTGACCCTCAGTCTGTTCGCTTATGTGGGGGTTGTCCTGCTGGTGCACATCGATTGGCGGCAGGCCCTTCGCGGGATGTTCGTTCCGACCAACCTCGGCAAGGGTGCCCTGCTCACCGTCGTCGCGGTGTTCGGCACCACCATCAGTCCATACCTGTTCTTCTGGCAGAGCTCGCAGGAAGCGGAGGAGGTCGCGACCACCGGCCAGGGGGCGCTTAAGGACGTGCCGATAGCCGTGCGGCGGCAATATCGCCGAATCCGCTTCGACACTCTGTTCGGTATGGCATTCTCGAACCTGATCGCACTGGCGATCATGCTCGCCACTGCCGCGACGCTGCATGCGCAGGGCGTCACCAATATCGGCTCAGCCGCCGATGCAGCCCAGGCGCTGGAGCCGATCGCCGGTCGCTTCGCCTTCCTGCTGTTCGCCGTCGGTATCATCGGCACCGGCTTGCTTGCCGTCCCGGTGCTCGCCGGATCCGCCGCGTTCGCCGTGAGCGAAACGCACGGCTGGAACGCGGGCCTCGAGTACAAGCCGCGCGAGGCGGCGCGCTTCTACGGGATTATCGCCGGCGCGACCTTCATCGGCGTCGCGCTCGACTGGTCGAGTCTCAACCCGATCAAGGCCCTGTTCTGGAGCGCCGTCCTCAACGGAGTTGCTGCCGTGCCCATCATGGCCGCGATGATGCTCGTCGCGTCGAGCCGCAGCATCATGGGACATCTTCATGAGAGGCGCCTTCTGCTGACTTTCGGCTGGGGCGCTACGATCGTCATGGCGCTCGCCTCGGCGGCCCTTTTGGTAAGCAGCTTCAGCAGCTGATCGGCCGTTCGGGCACCGAACTGTTGCACAGGCGTTTCGGGCGGATGCGGAAATTCTTCAACTGGTGCGCAGCGAGGACATCGGCGGCGGCCGGCCACCCGGTAACGTTCAGCATCGCCGTCGGGACGATCATCGTCTGGGCGGTGACTGGTCCGATGTTCCATTATTCCGATACGTGGCAGCTGGTCATCAACACTGGCACGACCATCGTGACTTTCCTGATGGTGTTCCTGATCCAGAACAGCCAGAACCGCGACGGCGCAGCGATGCAGGCCAAGCTCGACGAGCTGCTGCGCGCCGTCGACCATGCGCGTGAACAGTTTATCGGCATCGAGCATCTGACCGACACACAGATCGAGCTAGTCCGCGCGGCGCTCGAGCGTCACGCCAAGCAGCTTCGCGAAGACCCGAGCGACAAGCAGGAGACGGCTCCGGACACAGTCGACCGCCTGCTCGACCGCTTCTGAACCTTAAAGCTCCACCTCGCCGGCGTTCTTTCTATGCGCAAGTTCGGCGTCCGCGTCATCGATCGCTCGCAGCAGCTCGTTGAATGAGGGAGCATCCTCGACCGGCCAGGCCCGCGAGAAGGCAGGCCCCAGGACGTTGAGGTCGCTACGGGTCAGCAGGGCGACGGCTACAATCCTTTCCTGGGGCACATCGGTTCTCAGCAACCTTATCTATGTTAGCTCAACGCGCCCAAGCATCCGAAGTGCCGAGCGTTTCGCAAAAGCATCGGTTATCTGCCAAATTCCCGCGGATGAATGGCTCGCTGGAAGTTGAGCGGTCGCCCCCATATCTGACCTCGATGCCGAACCCTGTCCCTGAGTGGCAGCACCTCGCAGTTTACGCCGTCGCCGCCGCCGTCATTATCATGGTGCTGCAGCGCATTCCGGTGATCGGGCGCCTCGTCCGCCTCGCCTTTATGCTCGGCTTGCTCGCCTTCCTGATCTTCGTCGTCCTGCAACAGGCCCCCTACCAGCCCGAGCTGGCGCGCTTCACTCAGGCGCTCGGCCTCGACGACCAGAAGGTCGCCGGCAAGGAACTGCGTGTTCGCATGTCGCCGGATGGTCACTTCTGGGCACTTGCATCCATCAACGGCGTCCAGCGCCGGATGCTGATCGATAGCGGCGCCACGGTGACCGCAGTCTCGGAGCAGACCGCACGAGAAGCGAAGATCGGTGTCGGCACCGGCCTCGCGCCGGTCGTGCTGCGGACGGCCAACGGAGCGGCTCCGGCCAGAACCGGATCGATCGACGAGCTGCGGGTCGGCAATATCGTTGCGCGCAACCTCAAGGTCGTGACCTCGCCCGGCCTCGGCAATTTCGACGTCCTCGGCATGAACTTCCTGTCGAAGCTTGATTCATGGCGGGTCGAGGGCCGGACCCTGATCCTTGTTCCTCACCATCCGCAGCGGCAGGCCACGGCCGCGCAGCGTTAACTCGCCTGCCCGCGCGATTGAGGGTGGCTCCATGGTCCTGAGCACTCCCCAAACCGACAAGCCCGGAAGGCCTACGGTCACGTTGGGCCTCGCCTACGCGGCGCTTCGGGCCGGGAACCTCGTTCAGGCGCGGCAGATGTTGCAGGAGCGGCTCGCTCAACATCCCGACGACGCCGACGCGCTCGGAATGTTGGCGGAGCTCGCAGCCGGCCAGCGCTCGTTCGAGGAGGCGACCATGCTGCTGCGCCGCGCCGTCGCCGCTGATCCCTCGCCAGAGCGGCGGATGGCGCTCGTCGAACATCTTCGCCGCTACGCAAGTCCGGCGCTTGCAATCAAGGAACTCGAGCAAGTGCCGCAGGCCATCCGTAACCGGTTCGACGTCATGGGCATCGAAGCGGGCTTGCGCGGCACTCTCGGCCAGCACGATCGCCAGATCGAACTGTATCAGCGGATTGCACGCCAACGCTCCAATGAGCCGGGAATCTGGGTCAGTCTCGGCAATTCCCTGAAGACCGTCGGGCGGACAGCAGAGGCGGTGAAGGCGCTGCAGCGCGCGATCAAGGTCGACCCAAGGTTCGGCGAAACCTGGTGGACCCTGGCAAATTTCAAGTCATTTCGCTTCTCGCAGGCAGACATTAAGCAGATGCGCCAGCTGCTTGGAGGCAGACTTGAATTCGATGATGCGCTGAACATCCATTTCGCCCTCGGGAAGGCGTACGAGGACGCCGGTGACTGGGAGCAGAGCTACCGGCACTACGCCGCCGGCAATGCTCTTCGGGCCGACAACTTCACCGAAGATCAACGTGGTGTCTCTGCCCTTGTCGATGAATCGATCGCGGCTTTCACGCCTGATTTCTTCAAGCGCAATTCAGGCGCGGGCTTCGCGGCCCCGGACCCGATCTTCGTTGTCGGCCTGCACCGATCCGGCTCCACGCTCGTCGAACAGATTCTCGCCAGCCACCCGCTGATCGAGGGCACGACCGAGCTGGCTGTGATGAATGCCCTGCGTGACCGTCTCGCCCGATCGAAGGGATTGAGCTGGCCTGCGGCGGTAGCGGCGTTGGAGCCTGAGAGTTTCGCCCCGATCGGAGAGGAATATATCGACAAGACGCGGGCGTTCCGGCTGACCGAGCGGCCCTATTTCGTCGACAAGATGCCGGGCAACTGGATGAACATCCCGCTCATCCGCGCCGCGCTTCCAAATGCGAAAATCGTCGACGCTCGGCGGCACCCAATGGCGTGCGGCTTTTCGAACTTCAAACAGAATTACGCGATGGGCGTCGGCTTTTCCTACAGCCAGGAAACGATCGGCACTTTCTATCTCGATTATTGGCGTTTCATGCGCCACATCGACGAGGTCGATTCGGGCACCGTCCATCGCCTGATCAATGAGCGGATCATTGATGATCCCGAGGGTGAGGTTCGTCGGCTGCTCGACTATCTCGGCCTGCCGTTCGATCCCGCCTGCCTGGAGTTCCACAAGACCGACCGCGCGATCCGGACGCCCAGCGCCGAGCAGGTGCGCAAACCGATCAACCGCGAAGGCATGGATTATTGGCGACACTACGAACCATGGCTTGATCCGCTGAAGGAATTGCTGGGCTCCGCCCTGCAACATTGGGACGATTGAGCTCAGCTACGCCCGTGCGGTCGCAAAAGGAAAAGGGCGAGACGGAAAACCGTCTCGCCCTTCCCTTTAGAACCAGATTTGCCGCTTAGTTACCGCGTTCGCCCTTCTCCGTCGGCGGAGGTGGCGGCGGTGGTGGAGGCGGCGCCGGGCACGCCTCTGTCGCCGGGATCACCGAGCCGTCCGGACACGTCTGCGTCGCCGGAGGTGGCGGTGGAGGCGGTGGCGGTGGCGGCGGTGGAGGTGGCGGAGGCGCGAAGTTATAGATCAAGCTCGCCATCAGGCTGCTGCTGTGGAACTTCGCGCTCGCGCGAACGAACCCGCCGGAGCCATCGTCGAACGTGCGGTCCAGGCTGCCCGCGTTGAAGTAGCGGTACCTAAGGCCGATGTCGACTTGTGGAGAGATCGGGTAGCGCATCTCGGCGAGCAGCTGCCAGGCAAGCTTGCTCTTGCTCAGGCTGCCGCCGAAGTGGTCGAAGTAGTAATCGCCCGAGCCCGCCGTGACGGTATTGACGTTGAGACTATATTTCGTTTTCGACCAGCCAATGCCGCCGCCGAGCGAGAAGTTGATGCCGTCGTTGCCGCCGAAATCGACCAGCCCGTTGAGCATCGCGGAGAAGTTGCTCGTATGCCCATCTACCCCGATGTTGCCGCCGAACGAATTGCCGAAGTTCCGTGCTTTCTGCTTGGCGTGCTTATAGGCAAGCTCGCCCTCCAGCCGGAACATGCCGAAATCGTAGCCGCCCCGGGCGTCAATGTCGTAACCGAGCTTGTTCTTGTTGCCTATGCCGATGCTGCAGCTGCTGAAGTAATAGTCGAAATAGTCGCAGTAGTAGCTGTTGGTCGCGTCGATATGAGCTTTGTTGTCGCTCCACATGACGCCAGCATCGACGCCGAAATATCCACTGTGATCGCGTGCGACCGCGGGAGTCGCAACCGCCGCTGCGGCGGTTGCCGCAAGTAGGTATCTGCGCACTGTTATTCCCCTGTCTGCTTCGCCGTTCGAGCGGCGCAGAAAGTGAATAGCACGTTAACCTAGATCGGCAAAATAAAGCTCTTTGTAGCAGGGGCCGCTCTGACCGGGCCGCAAAGAAAAGGGCGAGACGGTCTCCCGCCTCGCCCTTCCTGTTTCAGCTAAAGTCCGGCGCTTACTGACCGCGCTCACCCCGCTCCGTCGGAGGCGGCGGCGGCGGCGGCGGCGGCGGCGGACAGGTGTCCGTAGCTGGGATCACCGAGCCGTCCGGGCACGTCTGCGTCGCCGGAGGCGGCGGAGGCGGCGGCGGTGGCGGCGGTGGCGGCGGCGGTGGCGCGCCGAAGTTGTAGATCACGCTCGCCAGCAAGCTGTACGTCTGGAACTTGCTCGCGTTCACAAAAACGCGCGCTCCGCCGCCGCTCGCGAGATCGTTGAAAGTCTCGTGGATCGAGCCGCCGTTGAAGTAGCGCGCCTTCAGACCGATGTCGAAGTGCGGGCTGACCGGATAACGAGCCTCGGCCAGCAATTGCCAGGCAAACCGGCCCTTGCTGAACGTGTGGTTGACGAAGCCACCCACGCCAGGAGTAGAACCCGACACTGGGCCGAGCGCCGGCTCGTCGAGGCCGAACTGGAACCGCGTGTCGGACCAGCCAAGACCGCCGCCGACCGAGAAGTTCAGTCCGTCGTCATGGCCAAAGTCGACGAGACCATTCACCATCCCCGACAACGCCGAGCTATTGCCATCGGCGTTGAGGTGCGAATTCACCGGGGTGCTGCCATCGCACGGGCCGGCGTTGGCAACCAAACAATTTGGACCCGAGTAGTTCTTGTGGTTCGCACGCTTGTAGGCGACTTCGGCCTCGAGGCGGAACATGCCGAAGTCATAGCCGGCAATCGCGTCGATGTCGTAGCCCAGCTTGTTCTTGGCGCTGAACCCCGGCGTATAGGTGCCGAGATAATAGTTGATGTAATAGCCGTAATAATAGGCGCCGGTCGCATCGTAATGGATCGACTGGTTCTTCGCCTTGAGGATGCCGCCTTCGAGGCCGAAATAGCCGCTATGGTCGCGCGCAGCGGCCTGCGTTGCAGGCGTTGCGATCGCGGCTGCAGCCGCGGCTGCCAAGAGATATTTACGCACGGAGAGTTCCCCTTTAAATTCTGCCCGGTCCAAGCCGGTCCGGGGTGGTTACACACTCTCCCAATAGCCGTAAAGCGCTCCCGGTTGCGGTTTTGTGACGATTTTTCCCCGCTGTCGCTCTCGTGCAACCCTGCCCTCTCGTGCCCGCAGGTTTCCCTCGGGCGTTCCATCGCCTAACTCGGCACGGAAATGCACTTCCTCGACCAAGCCAAGATCTTCGTCCGTTCGGGTGCCGGCGGCCCCGGTGCCGTCAGCTTCCGGCGCGAGAAGTTCATCGAGTTCGGCGGCCCTGACGGCGGCAACGGCGGCAAGGGCGGCGATATCGTGTTCGAGGCCGTGGCAGGCCTCAATACGCTGATCGACTTTCGCTATACGCAGCACTTCCGCGCGCCGCGCGGCAAGGGCGGCTCAGGCTCGAACCGCACTGGCGCCGGGGGCGACGATCTCATCATCAGGGTTCCCGTCGGAACGCAGCTCCTGGCTGACGACGAGGACCGCACACTCCTTGCCGACCTCACTCGCGAAGGCGAGCGCTTCGTGTTCCTCAAGGGCGGCATGGGCGGCCGCGGCAACGCCAGCTACAAAACCTCCACCAACCGCGCTCCGCGCCAGCATCAGACCGGCGAGGCTGGTGAGGAAATGTGGCTGTGGATGCGGCTCAAGCTCCTCGCCGATGCCGGCCTTGTCGGCCTTCCCAACGCCGGCAAGTCGACCTTCCTAAACGCCGTGACGAACGCCAGCGCCAGGGTCGGCGACTATCCTTTTACGACGCTGCGCCCACAGCTGGGCGTGGTCCGGCACAAAGGCCGCGAGTTCGTGCTGGCGGACATCCCCGGTCTGATTGAGGGCGCGGCGGAAGGCGCAGGCATCGGTGACCGGTTTCTCGGCCATGTTGAGCGGACGCGCCTCCTCCTACACCTGATCGACGCGTCGTCCGACGATCCCATCGATACCTGGCGGGTCGTTCGCGGCGAGCTCGACAGCTACGGCGCAGGACTTTCGGGAAAGCCCGAGATCGTCGCGCTGAGCAAGGCCGACCTGCTCGACGAAAAGGAGCGCGCGAAGCTTCTGAAGAAGCTGGAGAAGGCGACAGGCGCCCAGGTCTTCCCCATCTCCGCGCCGCTCAATGAGGGTATCGACTCACTGCTCGACAAGATGGTCGAAGCGCTCGGAGCAGCCGCGGAGCCCCAGCGCTTGGAAGCCGAAGGGGAGCGGCCCTGGTCGCCCCTATGAAGCTTGGCGTTACCGGCGGCACGGGCTTCGTCGGCTCGCACCTCCTCGATGCTGCAGTCGCCGCCGGCCACCAGGTGAAGGCGCTGACCCGCCGCGAGCAGCCGAAACTCGATGGCGTGGAATGGATCGCCGGCGACCTTGACGACCGGTCCGCGCTCCACCGCCTCGTCACCGAAGTGGACGCCGTCATCCACATCGCCGGCGTCATCACCGCTTCGAATGCGGCGGAGTTCGAGCATGGCAATGTCGCTGGCACTCTCGCCATGCTCGCCGCCGCGACCGCGGGCGGCGTCCATCGCTTCGTCCACGTCTCCTCGCTTGCGGCGCGCGAACCGAAGCTTTCGCTCTACGGGGCTTCCAAAGCACGCGCCGAAGAGCTGATCCGCTCTTCCGGCCTCGAATGGTCGATCGTCCGCCCGCCCGCGGTCTATGGGCCCGGCGACAAGGAAACGCTCGAACTGTTCCGCATGGCCAAGCTCGGCCTGATGCTGATGCCGCCCCACGGCCGCCTCTCGCTGATCCATGCCCAGGATCTCGCCGGCCTGCTGCTCGCGCTTTGCGGCCCCATCGCGCCCTCGAGCATCATCATCGAACCGGATGATGGCAAGCCGGGCGGATGGACGCACCGGCAGTTCGCACAAGAGCTCGGCCGGGCCGTTGGCACGAATCCGGCGATCGTTTCCGCGCCGGGCCTGTTCCTCAGGCTTGCCGCCCGCGCCGACCAGCTCTTCCGCGGCCCCAAGGCCAAGCTCACGGTCGACCGCGCCGCTTACTTCTCGCACCGCAACTGGGTCGTCGATCCCAAGCTCGGCGCGCCTCCCGGCCTATGGCAGCCGCAAACCCCGACCGAGCAGGGCCTCAAGGAAACTGCGGACTGGTACCGCAGCAAAGAGTGGCTTTAACGCCCCCCCTAAGGCGCGTCGTCACCGCTCTTGTGCGCCAGGAAGTCCTCCATTTTTTCGGAGACGATCCTCTGCGCGCCAAGCCGCAGTGGGCGGCCGGCGCCATGCCAGCTCGCCCATACTTCGCCCCGGTCGAGGCTGAAGCGCAGGCCCGAAGATGGATCTTCCTTGGAGCGGCTCTCCATCGACCCAACGGCGCCACGAATGAGCACCGTAATGCCGATCATTACCGCCGAAGCCGCGAGAAAAATCGTGGCGGCGGAGATGAAGCACGGCATCATGTGCATCGATCCCTCGAACATGCCGCCGAGGATCGCGACCGACACCAGCGCGACGATCGCTGCCTGCCACCATCTAAGCAGGATCGCGCAGATCAGGACGAAGGGGATGTAAGGCGTGAATTCGCAGCCCGTCACGACCCCGTTCACGGCGGCGCGGACGACAGTAGGCAACCAGACCGCGGCCATTCCGCAGACCAGTGCGAGCCAGCCCTTCACCCGAGGTTCTTGGAGCCACCGGGCGAAGCCCGCCTGATTCATCGGAATTTCCACCGTCCCCGCCCCAAAGCGACGTGGTTGAAGCAGCAAAATTTGGGGATCGCAATGCCTTCGCTGAAACCTTAGTGAAAGTTCGGCGGGGGTTGCCATGCGAAGGCACTACATCATCGACAGCTCGGCTTCGCTGCTCGGCGTCGCGCTGCTGATCGTCACGGCCGTTCACATCACCGGCAGGGCTGCGACGTCGATTGCCGACGAGCTCTCCTTCGGTGCCGCGCTCCTATTCCTTGGCAGCTGCGCCTTCTCCCATTACGCCATCCGCAAGTCCGACGACCGCTTTGAGAGCATTGCCGACAGGATATTCGGAACCGGGCTGGTCCTGCTGTTCTGCGGCGTGCTCAGCTTCTGGTTCTGACGACTGCCCGCTAAGCGCCCCAATCGCGCCCCATTGCGTTGCTTAAGCAGCAGTGCACCATTAACGAGCCAAAAAACCAGAGCGACCATGTCCGACCGCGCCGAAATCTACGCCAAGACCCTCGAGCTCATCGAGCCCCTCAACAAGAAAGGGGTGTCGATCACCGAAGCCACGCGCTTCGCCCAGGACCTCGAGTGGGACAGCCTCACCGTGCTCGATTTCGTCGCGAACATCGAGGACGAGTTCGACGTCATCATTACGATGAACATGCAGGCCGAAATCGAGACCGTCGGCCAGCTGGTCGACGCGCTTGGCCGCCTGACGGCCAAAGGCAACTAGAACCAAGTGACCGACCTCTTCTCCAAGTTCGACCCGCTGATCCAGCAGCGCGATCAGCTTCTCGCGAGCGGCGTCACCGACCCGTTCAACCTGGTAATGGAGAAGGTCGAGAGCCCGACGGTCGCCATCTGCAATGGGCGCCGAACGATCCTGCTCGGCACCTACAACTATATGGGCATGACCTTCGACCTGGACGTCGTCGCCGCGGGCAAGAAGGCGCTCGATGAGTTCGGCTCCGGCACCACCGGAAGCCGGGTCCTCAACGGCACCTACGGCGGCCACAAGGCGGTCGAGCAGGCCCTCAAGGACTTCTACGCCATGGATCATGCCATGGTTTTCTCGACCGGCTACCAAGCAAACCTCGGCATCATTTCGACGATCGCCGGGAAGGAGGACTACATCGTCCTCGATATCGACAGCCACGCATCCATCTACGACGGCTGCGCACTCGGCAACGCGCAGATCGTGCCGTTCCGCCACAACGACATCGAAGCACTCGAAAAGCGCCTGAAGCGCATCCCGGAAGGCCACGGGAAGCTCGTCGTGCTCGAGGGCGTCTATTCGATGCTGGGCGACATCGCGCCGCTCAGGGAGATGGTCGCCGTGTCCAAGGCCAACGGCGCGATGGTCCTGGTGGACGAGGCGCATTCCATGGGCTTTATCGGTGAGCGCGGCCGCGGCGTTGCCGAAGCGCAGGGCGTCATCGACGACGTCGATTTCATCATCGGCACCTTTTCCAAGTCGGTCGGGACCGTCGGCGGCTTTTGCGTCTCCAACCACCCGAAGTTCGAGATCCTGCGCCTGGTCTGCCGCCCCTACGTCTTCACCGCTTCACTTCCGCCGAGCGTTGTCGCTACCGCGGCAACCTCGATTGGCAAGCTGATGGACAGCGCCGACAAGCGCGCGCACCTGTGGGAGAACAGCAAGCGCCTCCACTCAGGCCTGCGCCAGCTCGGTTTCACGCTCGGCACCGAAGAGCCGCAATCGGCGATTATCGCGGTCATCATGCCGGACCTCGAGAAGGGTGCGGCGATGTGGGAAGCGCTCCTCAACGAAGGGCTCTACGTCAATCTCGCCCGCCCGCCCGCGACCCCCGCGGGCATGACGCTGCTGCGCTGCTCGCTCTGTGCGCTCCATAGTGAAGACCAGGTCGGGGAGATATTAACCATGTTTGCTGCGGCGGGCCGTGCAACCGGCTGTATCAGCTGAACAATTTATCCACAGGCGAAAGCTTCCGCTCAAAGGTTAACGAGGCTAGACTGGCCGGATGATCGGGGCTGGGGACGAAGAGGAAGTCCGGTTCGACTGGCGACGCGGTGGCGCTGCAGTCGCGGGCCTGATCGCGGCGCTCATCCTGGTCGCGATGATCTTCCTCGTCAAATACACCAACGACGCGCGCGAGCGCGCTCTTACTGCCGAGCGCCATTCATACGAGGTCGCGCTGGTCGTCCGTAACGTCAGCTCGAACGTGTCGAAGGCCGAAGCCGCGCTCGCCCGCTTTGTGCTCGATGAAAACATCACGGGAAGTGGCAATGTCTACGCCAGCTCGTGGCAACTTGCGGGTTTCCAGATCGATCAGCTTAGCAATCTGATGAGGACCAACCCCGCGCAGTTGAAGCGCGTCGCGGAGGTCCGACAACTCTACAACAAGCGCGGCGAAGAACTCTCGCTTGCCGCGCGGGCGGCTCTGGAAAAACAGGGCGACGCGGGGATCAGCTACTTCTACGCCGCGGCCAAAGAGGAGCCGGGTCATCCGAACACCGGCACGAAGCTCGACGACAAGCTCAACGAGATCATCAAAGCCGAACGGCAGTCACTCCGCAGCCGCATCGTTCAGAGCCAGTTCCTGACCGAGCAGGCGAGCCAACGCAGCGATTACCTCAGCGTCATCGGGTTCATCGTCGGGTTGGGAGCCATCTTCCTCGGCGTTGTCGCCGTTCAGGCGCTGCGCCAGAACGCCGCCGCCCGTCGCAGGATCGAATCCGAGGCCGAGCGCGCCGAGCAGCTCGAGCAGGCCGTCCGCGAGCGCACGCAGGAGCTGTGGGAAGCCAACCAGGCGCTCAAGCAGGAGGCCCACGAACGCGAAACCGCCGAAGCCCAGCTTCGCCAGGTCCAGAAGATGGAAGCCGTCGGCCAGCTTACCGGCGGCATCGCGCACGACTTCAACAACATGCTCGCCGTGGTGGTCGGCGGCATCGACCTTGCGCTGAGGCGGCTCAACGGCCCGCGCCGGGAGGTGATGATGCACCTGAACAATGCGATGGAAGGCGCAACCCGCGCTGCCGCGCTGACCCGCCGTCTGCTCTCCTTCGCGCGCTCCGAGCCGCTGCTGCCAGAACGCGTCGACAGCAACGACCTCATCGGCGGCATGTCGGACCTCCTCGACCGCACGCTCGGAGAACAGATCCGCGTCGATGTCGACCTCGGCCGCGGCACCTGGCCATCTTATGTCGACCCGCACCAGCTCGAGAATGCGATCGTCAATCTGGCCGTCAACGCGCGCGACGCGATGGACGGCCGCGGCCTGATGCGCATTGCGACGGAGAACGTCACCGTCGGCGCGAACCAGGTCGGCGACATCCGCCCCGGCGACTATGTGAAGATCAGCGTGACCGACACTGGCTGCGGAATGCCGCCCGACGTGCTTGAACGCGCGTTCGAGCCTTTCTTCACCACCAAACCCGTCGGCAAAGGCACGGGCCTTGGCCTCAGCCAGATCTTTGGCTTCGCCCATGAATCCGGCGGCGAGGTGGGCATCGAGAGCGAGGTCGGTCGGGGCACCACCGTTTCGATCTACCTGCCACGCACCGAAGTTGCAGCTCCGGTCCGGCTGCATCCGGCAGCGCAGCGCACGGAGCGCGACGTTCACGTTCCCGGCGCGCGGATCCTGCTGGTCGAGGATGATCCGCGAGTCCTCGCCGCAACCGTCGATGCGCTTGAGGACCTCGACTACGAACCCGTTGCTTGCAGCAGCGGCGAGGAGGCGGTTCGTCTCTTCAATGAACATGACTTCGATCTCGTCATCACCGACGTGATCATGCCTGAAATGACCGGCCCCGAACTCATCCGCTACCTCAAGCTCAATTCACCGCGCGATTTCGCGGTCCTCTTCGTCACGGGCTATGTCGGCGAAGGCGAAAGCGAGGAGCTGCGGGGCCACGAGCTGCTGCGCAAGCCGTTCACCGTCGGTGCACTGGCCACTGCAGTCTCTGCCGCGCTCGCGCGGACCGCTAGCGAACCGCCCCGGACCGGATCAGTTTCGGCAAGAGGCTGATCGCGGCAAGCAGCGGATGCCGCTGCTGCCACGGCTTCAATCGGATCTCGGTCCCTGCGTGCCGGTTGATCTTCCACGCGATGTAGTCCGCGCCGCCGGCGAAGGTCGCGCTGGCCTTGGCCAGCCGCAGGACAGATAAGGCTTTTCCTTCAACACGCCGCCAGCGCCAGCTCGCCTTGGGCTCACGCTCGATTGCCGCAGCCGCGGGCGCCGCAAAGCGGATGAAGCGCTGCCGGTCTGAATCGACGACCGACGCATGGCGCCCCACTCGCTCAGCGCGCAGCTCGGCCGAATAGGTCAGTGAGAAAGCTCGTCGCCACCAATCGAGCGGCTTCTCGCCCTTGCGCCTTCCCGCCGCCGCCAGCAGCATCGGCGCAGCCCGGCTGACGGCGTCGATCGCCCGCTCGCGCGCAGCTTTGTTGGCGGACCACACCAGCCGCGAGGGCTGTGCGAACCGAGCCCACACTGACACGCTACTCGTCTCCGGGCCGTTCAGGCGATAGAAGTCGTCCTCGCTGAGCACCGCATATTTGGCGGCGAGCCCCTCATGCTCGAAGTAAAAGACGTTGGGCGGGAGCAGCCGGTTTGCCGCGGCCAACCAGCGCTTTTCATAAGCCGCGCGATAATTCGACACGATCAGGTAGAAATCGAGCATCAGCCCATCGAGCTGCTTCTCGCGCAGGCACGATCCGTAAAATAGGACCGCCCGCGACGCCTTGCCGTGCTTGGCGGCGATCGCCCGCGCGACCGTGCTCACCCGCGCATCGACGGGCAAGCTCAGCTCTTCAGAAACGAGCTTGCGAAGCTCGGTCATAGAAGGCCTACTAAGCTGCCAGCATCACGAAGGACAATGGCTGCGCGGGCCGCAGGTTGATGGGGCGTCCTGGCTCGGCGCGAAAAGTTTCCCCGTCGAGGATCACGTTGGAGCGTTCGCCTTCGATGGTGATTTCGTTCGCCTCCTGGAAATGCACTCCGCGCAACTGCGTCCGGCCGAGGCTTCCGCCGATGCTCGCCGCGAGGCCTCGTAGGACCGACATCGGTCGCTCCTCGATGGCCAACATCTTGAGCGTGCCTTCACCGCGGCTCCGCACTTCGCTCGACAGGAGGAACTTCTCCAGCGTGCTCACAGCAAGCACCGAGAACCGCCCGCTGATCATGCTCTCCTTGCCCGCGACCGACACCTGCAAGGGCTCGGTATCCGGCGGGAGGAAGCTCGCCTTCACGCGAAGGAACAGCTTGGCCATCATCGCGAAAGCCGTGATTCCGTGGGCGATGCCGTTGGGCAGGCCGAGCGGATAGATGCGCTCGCGGCAGTAAAGCATCGTGTCGGCAAGGCCCGCGCCGCCGAGAAACATCCCGATCACGGGTCGGTCCTCGACCCCGTCGGCAGCAGCGCCGCCGTGCAGCGCGATCAGCTCGCGCGGGACCGTGTAGGGTCCCAGGTCATCAGTGCGCGCAAGTTCAATCAGCCGCTCGAGAGTCTGAATCGGATCCCCGCGTGCACCAAGATCGATCGCGATCAGATTTGTCTTTCCGCTCGGCAATACCGCAACCGGCGGCGGCTCGCCCTCGAAGTAGCCGCCGTTGTGGATTTCGGTCAGCGCAGCCTGCACCGTGCCGTCGCCGCCGTTGATCGCAAGCACCTTCGGCCTCACCCGGGCGATCACCTTCATGGCCTCGCCGATCTGAGACGCCTGCTCGACCTCGTAGTGGAAGACGTCCGGGTGATCGGCGCAATATTCGCGGATGCGCGGCAGTTGCGCGATGTTGCCGGTCGATTTGGGGTTGGAAAGCAAAGCGATACGTGGGCGCGGCTTTCGCGCGACACCCGCGCCGCCCGGATTCCATGGGCACAGGAGTCCCGCCGCGTCCGTCATCTCCGCCGGTGGAAGCGATTTCGACATGAATTCACGGGACCAATTGCTATAGGGGCGACACGGACAAACGCTCCTCCGCATGAAGGTGCATCCGTCCGTGGTGCGTTAAACGCCGCTTTTGCGGCCAAATCATGGTGCCGGGACGGTCCAAATTGCGGCAAGTCGGATTGATCGACCGTTATCTCGCCAAACAAATCGCGGTTCCGCTGCTCGGTTCGCTGGTGCTCGCCGCCATGCTGCTCGTCCTCGACAAGATGCTGCGGCTCTTCCAGTACGTCGTCGACGCAGGGGGGCCCGTCAGCGTCGTGTGGCGGATGCTTGCCAATCTCCTCCCCGAATATCTCGCGCTCGGGATCCCGATCGGCCTGATGCTCGGCATCCTGCTGGCGTTCCGCAAGTTGGCCCTCTCATCCGAGCTCGACGCGCTTCGCGGCATCGGGGTCGGCTATGGCCGGCTCCTGCGCGTGGCTTATTTCTTCGCGCTGCCGCTCATGTTCCTGAACTTGTTCATCGTCGGCTATCTCGAGCCCTCCACCCACTATCGCTACGAGGGGCTGAGGTTCGACCTCAATTCGGGCGCGCTCGGGGCTGCCATCAAGGTCGGTGAGTTCAATCGTATCGGCAAGCACCTCACGTTGCGGATCGATGAAAGCCAAAAGAAAGGGACCCAGCTGCGCGGCATCTTCGTCCAGATGGATACCGACGACGGAATGAGCATCGCGGCGACGGCCGATCACGGCAAGTTCCTGTCGACCGACGACCCCAACGTCATCCTTTTCCGCCTGGAGCATGGACGCCTCATTCAGGACTCGCCCAAATTCGCGACGCCGCGCACGCTCGCCTTCAACACCTACGATCTTCCGGTGAGCCTGCCGGTGATCGAGAAGTTCCGGCGTCGGGGTGGAACCGTCTCAGACGAGCTCTACCTGCATGAACTTTGGCAGGTCGGGTACGGAGGAAAACAGCCCAACCTCGAACAGAAGCTGGAGGCGCAGGCCGCGTTCAACTTCCGCCTCGTCGAGGTCCTGATGATGCTGATGCTCCCGCTGCTCGCGGTGTCGCTCGCCGTGCCGCCGAAGCGAAGCTCGTCGGCGCTCGGGATCTTCCTCTCGATCCTGATCGTCGTCGCCTACCACAAGGTCAATCAATACGCGCAGAGCGCTGCAACGAATGGGCAGATCAACGCGGTCGTTGCCTTGTGGACGCCGCTCGTCATCTTCGCCGCGATGATCCTCTGGATGTACCACGTCCTCGCACACAAGCCCGGCGGCCAGCCGATCGGCGCGCTCGAATGGTTCTTCGCCAAGACCGTCAAGCGCATCCGTGCCCTCATGCCGCGAGCGCGTGAAGCGTGATCAACCTCAAATTCTTCCCGTCCCGGCAGCTCGCGCTCTACATGGTGCGCCTGTTCATCAGCCGTTCGTTCGCGGTCCTGGTTGCTTTGGTCCTGGTGCTCATGACGCTCGACCTGCTTGGCGAGTTCCGGCAAGATCCTCGCCGTCCCGGGCAATACCGACGCGGACCTGTGGCGCTACGTTGGCCTGCGCATCCCGCTTCTCGTCTCGCGCTTCCTGCCGTTTGCGGTGCTGCTCGGGACTTTGATCGCCTTCGTCGGCCTCAACCAGCACAGCGAGGTGGTGGCGATGAAGGCCGCGGGCCTTTCAGCGCACCAGATCCTCGCGCCGCTGGTGGTCGCCAGCATCTTCGTCGCCGGCGGGCTCTTTGCGTTCAACGAGGGCGTCGTGGTCAACTCGGCGCGCGTCGTAAATGCCTGGTCGGACAATGATTACAAACCGATCCCGCCCACCAGAGGCGTGCTCAGCAACGTCTGGGTCTTGGACGATGAAGATTTCATCCGCGCCGGCATCGTGAGCGGGCGTCCGCCCCAACTCACGCTGGAAAATCTCGCCATCTACGATCGCGTCGGAATTGCGCTCCAGCGGGTGATCACCGCGAAACGCGCAATGCCCCGCCGTGGCGCCAACGACTGGCTGCTCAAGGACGCGCGCATTTACGACGCGAATATGAACCTGGTTCGGCGAATCCCACAAATGACAGGCCTGCAGGGCGTGACCCCGGAACAATTCACGCTCGCCAAAGTCGATCCGACCGAGCTCGACTATTGGACTCTCAAGCGCCGTGTCGCCGAGCTCGAGGCCGCCGGACGCCCGGCCGATGAAGCCCGCGCCGGCCTCGCGCACAAGATCTCCGGCCCGCTCTCGACCCTGCTCATGCCGATCCTCGCCGCGGTCGCCGCATTCGGCCTCGCCCGCTCAGGCCAGGTGCTGCTTCGCGCCTGCCTGGGAATGGCGCTCGGCTTCGCCTATTTCGTCGCCGACAATTTCAGCCTCGCGATGGGCAATGCCGGCGCCTATCCGCCGCTGGTCGCCGCCTGGGCCCCCTTCCTGCTCTTCCTGCTGATCGGCGAAACCGTCCTCATTCAGACCGAGGAATGAAGAGCCCCGATTTGCGGGACCATTTTCGCAGCTTGTGTTATGGTCCCGCTTTATCTCGGAATTTAATGCGCGGGAGGTATCATGCCCCAGTACGTGATCGAGAGGGAAATGCCAGGCGCGGGCAAGCTCAGTCCGGAAGACCTGAAGCATGCATCGCAGTCGTCCTGCTCGATCCTGGGCACCCTCGGACCAAGCATCCAGTGGGTCCACAGCTACGTCACCGACAACAAGCTCTATTGCGTCTATCGCGCGCCCAACGAGGATTTGATCCGAGAGCATGCGCAGCGCGGCGGCTTTCCTTGCAACAAGATTTCGCAGGTCCGCTACACGATTGATCCGACCACGGCCGAATAGGCTGGAAGGCGGGACGAAGCTGGCACATGTCTTCGTCTCCTACGCGCGAGCCGACGAGGATCTCGCGGCCGATATCTCGGATGGGCTGCGCGAGGCCGGGTATGAGGTCTGGCGCGACGACGAGCTTCCCGCCCATCGCGCCTATGCTGAGGTGATCGAGGAGCGGATCAAGGACGCGGGCGCGGTCGTCGTCCTGTGGTCCGCGGAGGCCTGCAAGTCGCAATGGGTCCGCGCGGAAGCGGAAATGGCGCGCTCGTCACGGACCCTCGTCCAGGCGAGTCTCGACGGCGTCATACCGCCCCTCCCTTTCAACCAGATCCAATGCGCGGATCTGAAAGGCTGGGACGGCCAGCACACCGCCGCCGGCTGGCGCAAGCTTCTCGCCAGCGTGACCGAGCTTGCCGGGCCGGCCGAGGAAAAGAAGAGCGATGGGCAGCGCCGGGCCTCGTCACACAGCGTCTCGATCTGCGTCCTGCCCTTCCAGAACATGAGCGGCGACGTCGAGCAGGACTATTTCAGCGACGGCATCAGCGAGGACATCACCACCGACCTGTCGAAGGTCTCGGCCCTGGAGGTGATCGCCCGAAACACCGCCTTCACGTTCAAGGGCCAGTCGGTGAACGTCTGCGAGGTCGCCAAGAAGCTCGACGTCAGCCACCTACTCGAAGGCAGCGTCCGCAAGGCGGGTAATCAAGTCCGCATCACCGCGCAGCTGATCGACGGCAAGACCGGCGGGCACGTCTGGGCCGACCGCTACGACCGCGATCTCACGGACATCTTCACCATCCAGGACGAGATTTCGAAGGCGATTGTCCACGCGCTGAAGCTCAAGCTCCTGCCGGAAGAGAAGAAGGCCATCGAAAAGCGTGGGACCAACAATCCCGAAGCCTACAATCTGTACCTCCTTGCCCGGCAATATTGGATCACCGGCAACCACGGAGACTACCGGCGCGAAGAGCGGGTAATGCGGATCTGCAGCCGCGCGCTGGAGCTCGATCCTTATTACGCGCAGGCCTGGGCGCTCCTCGCCATTGCTCAGTCGAGCCTGAAGTTCGGTTTCGGCCACGACGTCGACGATGGCTTCGCTGCGGCCAATGCGGCCATCGCGATCGACCCGACGATCGCTGAAGCCCACCTTCCGATGTTCAAACGGCTTCAGGAGAAACGCAGGTTCGACGAGGCGGCCGAACAGCTCGAGGCCGCAATCCGCCTCGGTCCCGATTCATGGGAAGTGAACAAGGAGGCGGGCCGCCATTACCTCAACAAGCGCGACATCGCCGCCGCGACCCGTCACTACGAAAAAGCCGCCGAGCTCATGGAAACGGATTTCCACGCCTGGGCGATGCTCTCGACCTGCTACATGGCGGCCGGGGAGCAGGCGAAGCTGCGCGAGTGCGCGAAGATGATGGTCTCCGAAGCGCAGCGCGCGGTCCAGCAGGATCCGAGCAACGGCGCCGCACTCGGCATCCTCGCGGGCGGCTATGCCCTGCTCGGCGAAGAAGCGAAGACCCGGGAGTGGATCGACCGCGCACTGCTCGTCGACCCCGACAATCTCAACCTGCGCTACAATTTCGCCTGCGTGCTCGCGGGAATGGGCGACAAGGAAGAGGCGCTCAAGATGCTCAAGTCGACGCTCCCACGCGTCGGCGAATATCAGGTGCGGGTTGCGGAGACCGACACCGATCTGGATTCCCTGCGCGACGATCCACGCTTCGTCTCCATGCTCGACGAGGCCAGGAAGCGCCTCGGGATCGAGCAGATCAAAGGCGACGCCGCGACCGAACTGAGCCGCTAGGCCTTCGCGCCAGCGTCGCGGAACGCGGCCTCGCCGGCGTCAGACACCTCAACCCATTTCCGGTCCGGTGCGGCGCCCTCGACATAATTGTCGTGCCAATTCCACCATTTGTAAGTCGGTGACTGAGGATAGCCCTCGGGCGAATCCTCCCACACTTCCTGGCGGCCAAGCGGCGTCACGTCGAGATAGCTCCACACCGTGCCCATCGCTTCGTCGCCGCGACTGTTGATGAAATAGGTGCGGAAGATCTGATCCCCCTCTCGGACGAAGACATTGTGTCCGTGCCATTCGTCCACGCCGAAGTCGGCGTCGAAGCCATCGGTGATCGTGTACCAAGGTATGTCCCAGCCCATTCGCGCCTTGAGCCGCGCAATGTCCGCCTGCGGCGCTCGTGAAACATAAGCGAGCGTCGTGTCGCGAGCGTTGAGATGTGCAAGATGACTGACCTGGTCCGCGCCTAACGAGCAGCCACGGCAGGCATGTTCCGGCCAGCCCAACACCCCGGGCTCGAAGAAGGCGCGATAGACGATCAGCTGGCGCTGGCCTTCGAACAAATCGAGAAGGCTTGCCTGGCCGTTGGGACCTTCAAATAAATAGCTTTTCTCGACCGCCATCCACGGCATGCGCCGCCGCTCGGCCGCAAGTGCATCGCGAGCGCGAGTGAAGGCCTTCTCCTTGATCAGCATGGTTTGCCAGGACGTATTCCATTCATCTGGCGAGACCACCCGAGGATGGGACTTCGGCAACGCTTCAGGAGGCGCGGTGGGATGATCGTTCATCGTCTTCTTCCTTGGGAATGACGTCGCCTCACAACCAGGATCAGCGCAGCGAATGTTCCTGTCCCCGCTCCTCCGCCGAACGCAATCCAGCCGATTGTCGAGAGGCAAAGCGGGCACATGTCAGTTCTCCAGTGCCCTCTTCACCTCCTCGCGAGATTGGGCATGAAGGTCCCAGAAGTTGCGCACCGAGCGGCCGGCCAGCCGCTCCTGCAGCACCGTGAGGTGCGAGTTCCAGCCGCTGCCAAAATCTTGCGCTCCGACCGGACTGACAATCCCGGTGTGTGTCACCACGATCCGTGTTTTTCCGCCTTCCGGGAACAGCTCGAAAGTCACTGTGCCGTTCTTGCCGCTCTGGAAGGTCGTCTCGAGCAGGCGCGGCGGCTCGAACCGAACCACCTGCTCCTTCCATGTGGCGCCTTTCGAAGCGGCATAGCTCTCCGGGTACGGCACTTGGTCGTCCGACAGATTGTCGTGGTCGACCAGCAGGTCGAACTCGGCATCCGGCTTGGCATCGGTTCCACCCATGAACCACTGGGACCTGAGCTCCGCCTCGGTTAGATAGCGCCAGACAGTGTCGACCGGCGCATCGAGCAGCCGCTCGAGCCTGATCGTATCCGGGGCGGTCTTTTCGACCGGCACGCGAATTTGCGTTGCAGCTTCAGGCATCGGGTTTCTCCTTCTTTCGACTCTTGGCATCGGCCTCGACGAGCGCCTGGAGGCGGTCGAGCCGGACGTTCCAGAACTTCTCCCATTGCCGGAGCCAGCGCTCGGCCTCGGCCAGCGGCTCCGCTTCCAAGCTGCACAGATGCGTCCGGCCCGACTTGCGCCGCGAAAGGAGCCCGGCGTCTTCGAGCACTTTTACGTGCTTGGAAGCGCCGGCGAAGCTCATGTCGAACGGCTGCGCGAGCTCGCCAATCGACTTCTCACCAACAGCGAGGTTGGCGAGCATCCCCCGCCGCGTGGGATCCCCGAGGGCGTGGAAGATCGTGTCCAGTCGTGGCGACTTAAATTCAACCATGCAGTTGAATATGGCCGAGTTGCGGACGATTGTCAACCAATTGGTTGAGCTTTAGGTGACAGGCTCCTGCGCGCCCGTGCCGAGCAATTCTTCGAACATCGAGCGATAGCCGATGAACGCCGCGCGCAGGTCCTCGGTCCCGGCCTTCCCTTGCCGGTGTCGCACCGCAATCTCGTGCGCTGCGCGATAGTTCGCGACGAGTTGCGGGTGCTCGACGCTGATGTCGGCCGCGCGCTGGTCAAACTCTTCAACCGGATAGCCGCGCGCCTTCATCACATCGCCGACCAGGGCATCCGCCAATGCGATCGATTTTTCCGGGTCATCGACAAACCCGGCCTGCACTTGGCTCCAGTCCGCCAGGAACGCTTCCTTCTGTGCCGGCGGCAGCAGACGGATGTCGAGCTTCTCGACTTGTTTCTCGCGCTTAAGCAGTTCGGCCTCCGCCTTGGGGCGGCTTCCGCCGGCCTCTTCTACCTGCCGGTCATATTCGGTGCCAAACGCGTCGCGCAGCCGTTCCCCCTGGCGCCTGCGTGAGAACATGATCGCCGCGACGATGGCGACCAGCACGACAACGACGATTACGCCGACGATCTTCGGATCCATGGCTAGCTCCCTGGGCATCTGCTGCCCGCGTTGCCTCAACGCCTTCGTCGGCTCACTGCTCCGATCAAATTGCCGTTTTCATCGCAGCAAATACCAATTCGTAACCGGTGCTGGGTTATCGCGCGGGAATGGATATGCGTACCGGATCAGTCGACAAGTGGGCGGGCGAAGGCAATTCCCCGCTGCTTAAGAGCAAACGCTCCAGAAAAACGGGAGAGGACGGCCTCGGCAGCATCCCGATCTCGCGGGAGGAAACGCGGCGCAAGGACGCGCGCGAACGCGATCGCCTTCCGGGTCGCGGCCAGCGCTGCCGAGTTACGTATCGCGGCGGCGATGTGGAGGTCGAAATCGTGAACCTCTCCGGCGGCGGTGCAATGATTGCCGCTACGATCGTCCCCAACCTCGGGGAGCGCCTCCACCTGCATCTCGGCGCGGACGGGACAGTCGAGTTCGTGGTGCGATGGGTCAAGTCGGGCCGCATCGGACTCGAATTCGCTCACGAAACGCATCTCGATTGCGCGGACGAAGAGCGTGCAGAGCTCTTGCTCGACGCAATAGACCGCGCATTCCCGCACCGCAGGACCGGCGGTCCCGCGGCCAAGCCGGTGACCGACGACGACTCGGACCAGCGCATCGCTACGCGCCACCCGCTGATCTGGTCGGCTGAGGTCCAGACCCGCAGCGGAAACTTCCGCGTGCGCATCCGCAATATCTCTGCGACCGGAGCGCTGATTCAGTGCACCAAGCCGCTGCCGCTCGGCCGCGAGGTCATTCTCGACCTCGGCAAGGGCGGAACCGTCGACGCGACGGTGAGCTGGGCGGTCGGCGATCATGCAGGCCTCAGCTTCGACGAACAATTCGACATGAAGCGCCTGTCGCATTCCAAACCGACCGTTGCTCCGGCGCGGTGGCTCCGCCCTGCCTATCTCAAGAACGACGTGGGGGCGGACTCCGCATGGGACGACGCCTGGAGCCGGATGTCGGTCGACGAGCTTCGCAGCGAGCTCGAGGGCTTCCTAAAGCGCTGAGCGTTTACCACTCGCTTACAAACCTAGGTTAGTCTTGTGCCCGGAGTGGGACACATGGACAGAGACTTCTAACGACTGGCTCCCGAGGGTGCGCCGTCAGCCGGCGCGTCTAACCGCGCGCGCGCTCATGCCTGACGGGACGAAGTACACCGTCGTGGTAACGGACTTGTCGTATGAGGGCTGCAAGATCTCCTCGAACCGGCCATTCTCGAAGGGGCAGACGGTTACGCTCTCCGTGCCCGGCCGCGGCGAGATCGTCGCCCATATCCGCTGGATCAAGGACGGCTGGGCCGGGGCCAAGTTCGTCACCGGCGATTCCGCCAAGGACGCGCGGCGCGCGCGATTGGGAATCTGAACCCTACCGCAGCTTCGCGATCTTGAGACCGTCTTCCTTCGCGCGCTGCTTGACCGACTCCTCGCTCCGCGTGAGCGCTTTGGCGATGGCCCTGAGGGCCATGCCCTTGCTCGCCAGCGTCCGCAGCCTATGAAGCTCATCCGCCCGCCAGGGCTGCCGATGCCGCTCGAACCTTTCTCCCATGTCCCGCCCCCCTGTTTAGGAGGCGCATAGCACATAAAGAGAGGGCAGCCCCAGCGGAGCCGCCCCTCCTCACTACCCCTCTTCCAAGAGGGAGCGCTAGGCGAGCTGCGCTAAGCAGGCCCGGCTGCGCCGGCGGCGTATCGCCAGGCCCAACAGGCCGAAACCCGCCAGCATCATTGCCCACGTCGACGCCTCTGGGACCGAGGCGAGCTCGAAATCGAACCCGTACGGCACCGACCCGCCCGGCGAGATTTCCTGCAGCCAGACGGCGTAGGAACCTGGGCCGAGAGGTATCGAGAAGCCGCTCGATCCGTTGGCCGCGACGCTCATGTCGTCGAGAATGTCCGTTCCGACGTCGCCCGCATCATAGTGGGTCCAGCCGAGCAATCCCGCCGCCGTGGCGGTGTTGGTTGCTAACGTTACCTGCGTGCCCGATTGGAGGCCGATGAACGAAAAGCCGAGCGTCTGCGTGCCCGCCAGGATGTTGAGCGAAGTCAAAATCTGGTTTGGCCCGATCGTGAAAGTGAAATAGTCGCGGTCGATGGCGCCGGTCACATCGTGGCCAGTCGTCCCTTGGACCACATTGCTGCCGAGGCCGAACGTCACCGCAGTCGCCGTCGTCCCGCTGTTCGACAGATCGCCGTTGACGGCCTCGTCCCAGACGACCGTGCCCGCAGCGGGCGAGCTGGCCAGCCCGAGCGTCGTGGCTGCCATGGCAGCCATGAACCATTGGCGCCGGAGTCTCCGGCTCGGTTGTGCGAGGTGATGTTTGCTCGTCGTCATACGCATCTCCCTTTTCTCGACGTGCGATCCGCGGGGAGTGCGCCACCCACCAGGCGCATGACTTGCGGTAAGTTTTTATTAACCGATATTGTAATTAATGTAAAGACTTGGGGGGCGGAAAGACCTTCGGCCGCCCTCTCCGACCCAGAGGGGCTAGTGCCTGCCCCAGCGGCGGAAACGATAGTGTCCGCCGACCGGCGCTGCCTGGTAGGACTGGCCCGAGCTGCAAGTGATCTTGAACGCGCCCTGCCCGTCGATTGAGGTCGCAGACGCAACCGAGCCACACGGGTAGCCGATCCGATCGATCGTCCGCGCGATCACATTGCTCGGAAGGGGCAGGCTCGCCGGCACCGCCTCGGCGGCGGCGGGCTCGCTCGGCGTATCCGCGGCCTCCGCAGGCGTACTTGCGACGGCCGGGCTCAACTCCACCAGTTCATTTTCGGCAAAGGCTGGCTTCGGGAGCGAACGCGCACGAGCTGTGCGCGCAGCTGCGACCTGAGGATGCGCCGTCGGCTCCGTCTGTGCTTCGAAAGGACTCGCGGCCACGGCTGGCGAGTCGACATTCGCTGCTGGTTTCGGTGCGGGAACGGCGACGGTCACGCTGTCCTGCGCGGCGCCGCCTGCCGATATCCCGGCAATGCCGCCGAGCAGGCCTACGCCCAGGATAAGGCCGCCCGCAGCAAATACCGGCCGCTTCCACTCCAGCTCGGGCCCCTTGGGATCATGGAGTTTCTCCTTCTCCGCCCGCCCGGCGATCCGGATGTGCTGGATAAGCTGCTCCACGCCGGCATCCGACTTGTGTTCTGACCGCCGCTGCTTGGGCCCGGGATCGAGCTTCAACTCGACTCCGCCTGCCGGATGCATCGGTTCCGGAACCAGCGACGGCGCCGGTGCGGCCGCTGCGTCGCTGAGACCGGGCTTCGCCAATTCCCGAAGCGATGCCGCAATGGACTCGAGCCTCGGATCGGCGGAAATCTTCTGGTCCGGCTGCGCCGTAACGTGAGGCTCCGGAGCGCGCGTCGCTTCGGCGGCAGGCTGCGCCATCGGACCCGTCGGCACCGAGGCGATGAACGGTCTCCACGCCGGCTGCGCCAGTGCGAACGACCAGCCAAGCTTCTCCGGCTCCAGCTTGGGCTCCGGTTTCGGCTCCAGCGACCGGTCGTACTCCCGTCGTTTCTCCGGATTGCGCAACGTCTCGTAGGCCGATGTCACCTGCGCCACGTCCGCCAGCGGCCGCGCCCGGAACAGGCTCATCCTACGCACAAACGCCTGCGCAATCTCGTCGCTTGTCGCCGTGGGCGTCAGCCCCAGCACCTCATAATGGCTCGGCCGCGACCGTACCGTGGTGACCATCGGTGTCCCTCCCCGCAAAGAAACCGGACTCGCCGCCGATTCTTAAGTGTCGGAAGCTCCTATCCTTTTCGGGGGAAATCCAGTTCGGGCCGCCGCAGAAAGGGCCCCGTCCATAGCTAACGCGGCGTTAGGTTTATCGTGGGTGAATCAGATGCAGCTTCGGCCCTAGTCGCTGATCACTTGACCGGATGTTAGGACGATTTCTCGAGGGCGTTACGGCCACGAAGTTGCGGTGGGTCGAAGAGGTATCTCGCGACGACTGCAGCAAGGACGGCGCCGGCCAGTTGGGCGACCACGAACGGCGGGACATCGCGCGGCGCGATGCCCGCGAATGTGTTGGTGAGACTGCGGGCCACGGTGATTGCTGGATTTGCGAAGCTGGTGGAGGACGTGAACCAGTAAGCGGCGATGATGTAGAGCGCGACCGTTGCCGGCACCCATTCGCGCCGGGACCGCACGGTGCCGAGAATCGTCAGGATCAAGCCAAACGTCGCGACGAACTCGCCGGCCCATTGCCCGAGACCTGTGCGCGCCTTCACCGACAGCTGGAGGGTCGGAAGCCCGAACATCAGGTGCGCGGCCCATGCGCCGAGAATGCCGAAAGCGAATTGGGCAAGGATGTAGGCGACAGCGTCGCCCCAGCTCAGTTCGCGGCGTGAGGCGGCGACCAGGCTCACCGCCGGGTTCATGTGCGCGCCGGAGATAGGTCCGAGCATCGTAATCAGCACGAACAGGATCGCGCCGGTCGCAAGCGTGTTGCCGAGGAGCGCTACTGCATCGTTTCCGCGCGACAGGTTCTGGGCCATGATCCCGGAACCGATCACGCAGGCAAACAGGAAGAACGATCCAAGCCCCTCCGCCGCGACACGGCGGGCGAGCGGCGGAGCATCAGGCTGCATCCTGCGCCTTCGGGAGGCAGCACCTCTCTTCCGCCAGGCTGTCGTCCAGAACATTCATGCGGACCTCCTATCTTGAGCGGGAGTCTCGCAGGCTGCCGCCGGTGTGCCGCATTCGGAACCGGCACAGCAATTTTCCATGAGGTAGCCGACCAGCGCGTTCATTGCCGGATAGTTGGCGCGATAGATGAGCGAACGATGCTGCCGCTCCTGCAGGATCAGCCCTGCGCTGCGCAGCTGCGTCAGATGGAATGACAATGAGCTGTTGGGGATGCTGAGCGCGTCGGCGATCGCCCCTGCGGGCATGCCCTTGTCACCCGCCTGCACCAGCAGGCGAAACAGCGCGAGACGATGCTCCTGGGCGAGTGCGCCGAGAGCTTCGACGGCGGATGTGACTTGCACGGCAACTCCTCATTTCGACTCACATCGAAATGTAAGTTGCCTGCCGCTCTGTCAATCTTATTTCCAATTTCCTCGGAATGAGTAGCTCGAGCCCCTGCGGCTGAAACAATGATCTACGCTCGCCAACGTGGCAAAGCGCTTCGCCAGGAGTCCGTGAAAACCCCGAAAGAATTCCATCGCCGTCCGTGCAAATCACGAACCGATGAGCGAGAGTCAGGAACAATCATCGACCTCAAGTCACCGCTCTACCGAGCGCATTGCGGTCGTGGTGCTCGGCATTGCCGCGCTGGCATCTTCATATGCCGCGTTTCAGTCTGAGGTTTGGCATGGCGAACAGGCCAGCCAGTACACATTGGCCGAACAGGCGCGCACCAAAGCGAGCACGCAGGCCGCACTGTCGGCGCAGCTGCGAACGCTGGACATCAACCTGTTTAGCCAATGGCTCGACGCCTATGCCCACGGCGATCAACGGCTCCAGCTGTTCTATCGAACCCGGTTCAGGCCCGAGTTTGCAAAGGTCTTCGAAGCGTGGGTACTGACGCGTCCCGGAACGAATCCGAAGGCGCCCTTGTCGCCCTTCCATATGCGTTCTTATTCGGGCGCCATGGAAACCCAGGCGACGCGTCTCGGCAATCTCGCAGACGCTGACTACTCGGCCGGCAAACGCGCCGATGACATTGGCAACAAATATGTCCAGGCCTCGGTCATTCTGGCTCTGAGCCTGTTTCTCGGCGGCGTGACCCAGGGCTTTCAATCGAAGAAGTTGCGGGACAGCATCCTAATCGTCGCTGCTCTCTTCTGCCTCCTTGGTGTTATCCGCATTCTGACTTTGCCGGCGCTTCGCCTCGCAATGTAGGCGACGTCCGATGTTCAAAGCGCCCTCTTCACCGCCTCATGGCAGTGGCCGGCATAAGGACCTCGCGCTCGCGCCGCGGAAAGCTGACAGTCAGAGTTGTGCCGTCGACGGCGTGGCGAATTGACAGACGTCCGCCAAGTTCGCGAACACGCTCGTCCATGCCCGCTACGCCGACACCGACCGACGGCGGGTCCCCCCGATCTGCGCCGAGTTCCGACTTCATCGTCGCGGACCACTAGATGCAGGTAACGCTCCCGCGCGACCAGATGGAAAAAGGCGTGCGATGCTTGTGCGTGCCGATAGATATTGGAGAGGGCCTCTTGCGACACCCGAAAGATCGCCGCTTCGACGGATGGGCTGGCCTCTCCAACGGCGGCAATATTGAAGTCGATATCAAGACCGGTCCGCGCCGCAAAACCCCTCACTAGGTCGTGCAGCGCCGTCTCGAGCGTATGGGTGGTCAAGGAGGGCGGATGCGCAAGGAATGAAAGGGCGCGGATCTCGCGCTCCACCTGCTGCAGAGTGTCCCGGCACTCGGCGACGATCGCGCCAACGCGTGGTCCCGCTTGTTCACGTTCAAGGCTGCCCAAACTCAGCCGCAACGAAAGCAGGCTCTGAGACGTGGAGTTGTGCAGCTCGCGAGCGACCCGGCGCCGCTCATGTTCTTGCGCTCGAAGGAGCTGAGTGCCGACGCGCCGGCGCTCGCGTTTGAGGGCAACGAGCTCCGTCACATCGTGAACACTGACGAGGACATGGCGCCCCTCATGAACGTGAAGCGCCGCAATGACGACGTTGAAGTCGTAACCTTCGAAGGCGCCGCTTCCACGATAGATGCAGTGGAAACTTCGCCGCGTGCCGCCCGCGATTTCGCGGAAAGCCTTTAGGATCGGGGCAGCACCTTCGTCGCCGTCTTTTATTAACCCGCTCAGGAATGCGTCGTAATCGCGGCTGATGTGGAGGCCATACCGGGCCTGCTGCTCAACTTGGCGGCGCCATCTTTTGTTAACTGCGATAATTCTTCCATCGCAATTCACCAGAGCAACTTGCTCGACCAGCCCGTCGATCAATTCTTGGACTTCTTCCAGAGCAAAAGCCTGAAGAACGTCGTGCTCCGGCGGGAGAAGGGGATTCAATACACTTGGTCTCGGCATGCCGGCCACTTGCGCCCCCGCGTTGGCGTTGGACCACGTCATTACCATAGGCGCAGCGAGGTAGCTAATTCGGCATCGTTGGGACCGAAAGTCCTATTTTGCTTTCGGCTCCGTGACAAAAAAGGGCCGCCCCGGCGGGGCGGCCCTTTGTTGTTCTAGTCTCACTCAAAGTACCACTTTGAGCGAAATGGCGCTTAGCCGAGCATTTCCTGCTCAAGCTTCTTGGCCATTTCCTCGATATTCTCCGGCGGCCAGCCGGGGATGTCCATGCCGAGGCGGAGGCCCATGCTTGCAAGGACTTCCTTGATCTCGTTGAGCGACTTGCGGCCGAAGTTCGGCGTGCGCAGCATCTCGGCTTCGGTCTTCTGGACGAGGTCGCCGATGTAGATGATGTTGTCGTTCTTGAGGCAGTTGGCGCTGCGCACCGACAGCTCGAGCTCGTCGACCTTCTTGAGGAGGTAACGGTTAAGCTGGTTGGTGTCGGCCTGAGTCTCGACCGGCATCGCGGCGGTCGGCTGGCCGATCATCGACGGCGTCGTCATCCGCACCTGGCTCTCGTCGAAGTGGACGAACAGCTGCAGCTGGTCCTGGAGGATCCGCGCGGCGTAGCCGAGCGCGTCCTCAGGCGTCACCGTGCCGTCGGTCTCGATCGTCAGGGTGAGCTTGTCGTAGTCGAGCTCCTGTCCGACGCGGGTGTTCTCGACCTTGTAGGCGACCTGGCGCACCGGGCTGTACAGCGCGTCGACCGGGATGAGACCGATCGGAGCATCCGCCGGGCGGTTGGCGACCGCCGGGACGTAGCCCTTGCCGATGTCGGCAGTCAGCTCGATGTTGAGCGTCGCGCCTTCGTCGAGGTGGCAGATCAGGAGGTCCGGGTTGGTGACCTCGATGTCGCCGGCGGTGGCGATCATGCCCGCGGTGACTTCAGCGGGTCCCGTCGCGCTGAGGTGGAGGCGCTTGGGCCCCTCGCCTTCCATGCGCAGGGCAATCTGCTTCACGTTCAGGACGATGTCGGTGACGTCCTCACGGACACCCGCCAGTGAGCTGAATTCGTGAAGCACGCCATCGATCTTGATCGACGTGACGGCGGCGCCCTGAAGTGAGCTCAGCAGCACGCGGCGAAGCGAGTTGCCCAGTGTCATTCCAAAACCGCGCTCCAGCGGCTCGGCGACGAACACGGCGCGGCGGCGGCTGTCGCCACCGGCCTGCTTCTTCTCGAGCGCGTTGGGCTTCTTGAGTTCCTGCCAGTTCTTTGCGTTGACGGCCATATGTCTTCCTGCCCTTTGGCGAGGCGTCCCTCGCCGATACAAACCTCAAATCGCCGCGGGTTCCGCGCCGCGGCGGCGGCGCCTGTCGACTTAGACGCGCCGCCTCTTCGACGGCCTCACCCCGTTGTGCGGGATCGGGGTGACGTCGCGGATGCTGGTGATCGTGAAGCCGACCGCCTGGAGTGCACGAAGCGCGCTCTCGCGGCCCGAGCCGGGGCCCTTGACCTCGACCTCGAGCGTGCGGACGCCGTGCTCGGCGGCCTTGCGGCCCGCGTCTTCCGCCGCGACCTGGGCGGCGTACGGGGTCGACTTGCGGCTGCCCTTGAACCCCATCGTTCCGGCCGCTCGACCAGGCAATCGCATTGCCCTGCGCGTCGGTGATGGTGATCATGGTGTTGTTGAAGCTGGCGTTCACATGAGCGACGCCGGCCGAGATGTTCTTGCGCTCCCTCCTGCGGAGACGCTGCGGTGCCTGGGCCATTTAAAGTTCCTACAATCTTAAGCTGCTGCGGACGTTCGGGCGGAAAGAAGCGTGCTTACTTCTTCTTGCCCGCGATCGGCTTGGCCTTGCCCTTGCGGGTGCGCGCGTTGGTGTGCGTGCGCTGGCCGCGGACCGGGAGGCCCTTGCGATGGCGAAGCCCGCGGTAGCAGGCGAGGTCCATCAGCCGCTTGATGTTCATTGCGGTCTCACGGCGAAGATCGCCCTCGACCTTATGGTCCTTGTCGATCGCCTCGCGGATGTGCAGCACCTCCTGGTCGGTAAGGTCCTGGACGCGCTTCTCGGTCGAAATGCCGAGCTGCTCGGTGATCTTCTTGGCCGTGGTCCGGCCAATTCCGTGGATGTAGGTCAGCGCGATTTCGACGCGCTTGTTCGTGGGGATGTTGACCCCGGCAATACGAGCCATTCGTTACCCTTCTTCAGCTCCACGGAGCGCCAACCGCCCCATCTCGTCGCTAGAAAGCCCCGCATCCTAACGAAAAACCGACGCGCGCACGAATGCGCCGCCGGAAACCGGTGGATCGGGATAAGCTGCAGATAGGAATTGGACTTGCGCGAGTCAAGACGTTGCGGGCTCCTTGTTAATATGGACGAACGCAGGATCCACCAGCTCTTCGTCGTCAGCATCGCTGCTGAAGGGCCTCCACGCGCTGATCGAGATCGCCGGCGGCATCGCGCTCTACTTCTTCAGCACCGACGCGATCATCCGCTGGCTCTACACCAAGGCCGGCGAAAGCAACGACCTGATCGCCAAGTTCGCGAGGACCTTCACGGGCAAGCGAGCACCACTTCTACGCTTTCTACCTGGTCAGCCACGGTCTGGTGAACATGGCGATCGCCGTCGCCCTGCTGCGCGCAGGCTTTGGGCCTATCCGGCGACGTTCGCCGTGCTTGCCGCCTTCATCGCCTACCAGCTCTATCGCTATACCTACATCGCACGACATCGGACTGATCGCCTTGACCGCCCTCGATCTCATCGTGCTCGGCGCTCGCGTGGCATGAGTACGAGCTGGTGAAGCGGACGCGCCGATTTGCCCAAGCCGACCGGCGCCGATAAGGCCCCCGTCAATGCAGCGCCTTACCCTCGACGGCGGCATCCCCGACAGCCTCACGGGGAGCATCGTCGCCCTCGGCAATTTCGACGGATTCCATCTCGGCCACCAGGCGGTGGTCGGGCGGGCGGTGCAGCGCGCCTTCCATGAGCGGCGGCCGGCGATCGTCGCCACCTTCGATCCGCATCCGGTCACCTACTTCAAGCCCGACGTGCCCCCCTTCCGCCTGACGAGCCTCGACCAGCGCGAGCAGCTGTTCGCCCACGCCGGGGCGGACGCCATGCTAATCTTCGAGTTCAACGAGAAGCTGCGCGAGACCAGCGCCGAGGAATTCGTCTCCTGGCTGCTCGCCGGCAAGATCGGCGCCGCGGGCGTGGTCACCGGCGACGACTTCAGCTTCGGCAAGGGCCGCAGCGGCAATGTCGAGACGCTGAAGACGCTCGGCGGCTATTCCGGAATCACCGCGGAGACCGTCGCACCCGTCGCTGGTCAACGGGGAACGCGTATCCTCCGGCAGAAGTCCGCGAGGCGCTGATCGCCGGCGACGCCGGCCGCGCAACGCACCTGCTGAGCCGCGACTTCGCAATCGAAGGCGTCGTCCAGCGCGGCGACCAGCGCGGACGGGAGCTCGGCTATCCGACGGCAAACCTCGCCCTGGGCGATTATCAGCGGCCCAAGTACGGCATCTACGCAGTGCGCGTGACGCTGGACGACGGGAGCGAACATCCGGGCGTCGCGAGCCTTGGCGTACGCCCCACCTTCGACCCGCCGCAGGAGCTCTTGGAGGCGCACATCTTCGACTTCGACGGCGACCTTTACGGCCGCAAGATCGAGGTCGCGCTCCACGCCTACATCCGCGACGAGAAGAAGTTCGATGGAATTGAGCCGCTGATCGCCCATATGCAGGACGACGAAGCGAAGGCGCGGCACCTGCTCGCCCTCGACTAAATCCTCTAATTTGCAATCTGATGAGTGACCGCTAGAGCCCGCGCGAATGGCCGACGCCCCCGAAACCACCAGGACGGACTACCGCTCGACCGTCTTCCTGCCGCGCACCGACTTTCCGATGAAGGCCGGGCTGCCGCAGAAGGAGCCGGTCATCGCCGCGCGCTGGGAGGCCGAGGGCCTCTACCAGCAGATCCGCGTGGCGCGCGAAGGCCGGAGAAGTTCATCTTCCACGACGGCCCGCCCTACGCCAACGGCGACATCCACATCGGCCATGCGCTCAACCACACGCTCAAGGACATGGTGGTGCGCACCCAGACCCTGCTCGGCAAGGACGCGCCCTACGTGCCCGGCTGGGACTGCCACGGACTGCCGATCGAGTGGAAGGTCGAGGAGCAGTATCGCAAGAAGAAGCTCAACAAGGACGAGGTGCCGGTCAAGGAGTTCCGCGCCGAGTGCCGCGCCTATGCGCAGCATTGGGTGGACGTGCAGCGCGAGCAGCTGAAGCGCCTCGGCATCAGCGCCGAGTGGGACAAGCCGTATTTGACGATGGCTTATTTCGCCGAGGGCACGATCGTCTCCGAGCTGTTCAAGTTCGCCGAGAGCGGCCAGCTCTATCGCGGCGCCAAGCCGGTCATGTGGTCGCCGGTCGAAAAGACCGCGCTGGCCGAGGCCGAGATCGAATATGAGGACATCGTCTCGACGCAGATCGATGTCGGGTTCTACCTCATGGACGCGCCAAACGCTCCCGAGTTGCGCCAACACTCATGCCGTCGTTTGGACCACGACGCCTTGGACGATCCCGGTCAACCAAGGAATCGCCTACAATCCCGAGATCGATTACGCGCTCATCCAAGAAGGCGGAGTCGACGCGCGTTATCTCGTCGCCTGGAATCTCGTGGATGAATTCCAGAAGCGGACTGGCATTGTCGCGGGGGACGAGCCGGTCAAAATTGAAGGTCGTCGCCTAGCCGGAGCAACGGCTTCGCATCCGATGCATCATCTCGGCGGCTTCTTCGCCAGGCCGCGGCCGTTCCTGCCGGGCGAGTTCGTCACCACCGACCAGGGCACCGGCCTCGTCCACATGGCGCCCGACCATGGCGAGGACGATTTCGAGCTGTGCCGCGCGAACGGCATCGATCCGGTGTTCGCGGTGGACGCCGGCGGGTTCTACCGCCCGGACTGGCTGTGGCTCGGCGGCCAGGGCAGCGTCATCAATAACAAGTTCAACGCGCCCGACGGGCCGATCTGCTCGGACCTGCGCGAGGCCGGCGCGCTGCTCGCCGCAAGCGCCGACTTCCGTCACAGCTACCCGCATTCGTGGCGGTCGAAAGCCAAGGTCATCTACCGCTGCACGCCGCAATGGTTCATCGCCATGGACAAGCCTTTGATGCACTTGTCCCCGCTGACCCGCTCCGAGCAACGTTGGGAAAATGAAGGCGGCGAACCGAACGCCAAGCTCGACGATCACAAGCCAACCCTGCGCGAGCTCGCGATGAATGCGATCGCGGCAACGCGTTTCGTGCCCGAGAAAGGCCGCAACCGGCTGGGCTCCATGGTCGAGCAGCGCCCCGATTGGGTGATCAGCCGCCAGCGCGCGTGGGGCGTGCCGATTGCGCTGTTCGTCCACAGGAAGACCGGCGAGCTGCTGGTCGACCGCGAGGCCAACCTGCGCATCGTCGAGGCCATCAGCAAGCAGGGCGTCGACGCCTGGGACCCGGCGAACGCCGCCGCCTTTCTCGGTAACCGCAACCCTGACGATTACGAGATGGTCACCGACATTCTGGATGTCTGGTTCGACAGCGGCTGCACCCACGTCTTCACGCTGGAGAGCGGCCATTGGCCCGAGGAGCGCTGGCCTGCCGACCTCTATCTCGAAGGCTCCGACCAGCACCGCGGCTGGTTCCAGTCGTCCTTGCTCGAAAGCTGCGGAACGCGCGGGCGGGCGCCTTACGACGCCGTTCTGACCCACGGCTTCACGATGGACGCCAAGGGCATGAAGATGTCCAAGAGCCTCGGCAACACGGTCAATCCCATCGACCTGATGAAGGAATATGGGGCGGACATCCTGCGGCTGTGGGCGCTTTCGGTCGACTTCACCGAGGATCACCGCATCGGCAAGGAGATCCTCGCCGGCGTTGCCGACCAATATCGCAAATTGCGCAATACCTTCCGCTACCTGCTGGGCGCGCTCGACGGGTTCAGCGACGACGAACGCCTGGACGACGTATCCGCATATCCTGAGCTGGAGCGGTACATGCTCCACCTGACGGCCATGCTCGACCAGAAGCTCCGCAACGCGGTCGACGACTTCGACTTCAACACCTACGTCCGCGCGCTGACCGACTTCTGCAACGAGGACCTCTCGGCCTTCTACTTCGATATCCGCAAGGACGTGCTCTATTGCGAGACGAACCCCGAGACGGGTTTCCAGACGGAGCGTCGCCGCGCCTACCGGACCGTCCTCGACACGCTGTTCCAAGCGCTGGTGCGCTGGCTGGCGCCCGTCCTCGTCTTCACGACCGAGGAAGTATGGGGGACGCGTTACCCCGGCGCCGGGTCGGTGCACCTGCTGGAGTGGCCCGAGGTGCCTCCGGTCCATGCGAACGACGCAAAGTGGAGCGCGCTACGGGAGCTTCGCACCCAGGTCACCGAAGCGATCGAGCCGATGCGCCGCGACAAGGTGATCGGGTCGAGCCTGGAAGCCGAAGTCACGCTGCCCGATCTTCCCGCGCCGGCGGAGGAACTGGCCGAGCTGTTCATCGTCTCTGCAGTTCACAAAGGCGATGAGTTCAAAATCACGGAGACGAGCAATCACAAATGCGGGCGCTGCTGGCGCTTCATGCCGGAGGTGAAGGCGGATGGCGAGCTGGATCTGCGGTGCGAAGAGGTGCTGAATGGATAACCAGATGCTGTCCTACAGCGCTCCGGATATGCATGCTGAGCTCATGAAAACCGAAGTCGTCCAATCGGCGCACTCACGAGCATGTCCAAGCGCGTGCGTCAGTGCGAAGATCGGGAAGATCGGGAGAATTTGGCGGTGAGGCAGCGCTATCTCGGCTTCGCGGTCGCTCTCGTCGTGTTTGCACTTGATCAGCTGAGCAAGTGGCTGGTGACCGGGCCGCTCGGCGTCAACGAGATCGGCGCTCAGCATTACCTGCTGCCTTTCTTCCAGTTCACCTACACGCAGAACAACGGCATTTCGCTCGGCCTGCTCAACGCGACGAACCCGGTGGGGCGCTGGATGCTGGTGGGGCTTACCTCGGCAATCGCCGTCGGCGTCGCCGTGTGGATCGGGCGGGAGAAGAACAAGCTCGACCAGATCGCTCTCGGGATGGTGCTGGGCGGGGCGCTGGGCAATATCCTCGACCGGACGCTGCATGGATACGTCACCGACTTCCTCGACCTGCATTTCGGCGAGTTCCGGCCGTTCCTCATCTTCAACGTCGGCGATGCGGCCATCAGCATTGCCGTTGTCATCCTGTTGCTGCGGGCCTTCCTCACTCGTAAGGAAGATGCCAAGGAGACCATCGAACATGCGTAAGATTCTCACCGCCGCTGTGCTCATCGCCGCCGTTGGAGCGAGCGGGTGTGCCACGCGCGGTAAAACGCCGGACGAATTCGCGGTGGCGCGCAATGCGCCGCTGATCGTGCCGCCGGACTTCAACCTGGCGCCGCCGGTCGCGGGCACGGCCGGCCTGACGCCGGGCGAAGCTCAGCAGCAGGCGATCGACACCCTCTTTGGCGGTCCGGCGCCGCGCAGCAATGCGGAGACGAGCCTGCTCGACGAGGCCGGCCGCAACGATGCGCAGCTCGGTATCCGTTCGACGGTGTGGGATCCGTCGACGCGGATCGTCGACCATGGCCAGATGACGCTGACAATTCTCAGCGCCAAGCCGGCGGACAGCAACATCGCGACCGCCCAGACGGGGCAATAACGGGGTTTCTTCAAACGAGCGGGGCTGGAAAACTCTAAGGAATGACAGAACAAACCCTATCGGCGCGCCTCGTAGAGGTGGAATCCATGCTCGACCGGTCGAAGCGCCGGTTCGAGGAAGGCACACGGCTGGTCGAGGACGCGCACAAGATCCTCGGCGACCTGCAGCAGGCGCTGATCGGCTCTCCGCGTACGGTCTCGCCCGAAGATAGCGAAGAGGCCGCGTCACGGCTTTTGACGTCGCTCAAGGCGAGTGGGTCGGAAATGCCCGAGACTCTTTGCGGTGGGCGGCTCAGCGTCGACCAGGTGCAGCGCCTCATCCGCATCGACGGTCATCCGATCGGCATCACCGAAATGGAATATCGCGTGCTCGAGCTTCTCGCCTTCGCGCGCAACAATGTCGTCACGCGGGCGATGCTCCTGAAGCATCTCTATCGCCGCGCCGACGACCAGCCGCAGCCCAAGATCATCGACGTGTTCATCTCGAAGCTGCGCAAGAAGCTCCGCAATGCGAGCGGCGGCGCGGAGTTCATCGAAACGATCCCGCAGCGCGGCTGGATCCTGCGCGACGTCGACGAGAAGAGCGGGGCCTAAGTCCTTCGGCACCCCTGCGCAGGCAGGCGCCCCAGTCCAAACAAGAACTGCATTCTGGCTCCTTCCACCGCAGGAGCGCAGGCTCCGGTTTAATCCTTTCCTAACCGTGCCGCGGTTAGCCCGGTGCCATGCTGCACCTGTTTCCAGACGCTGCGAGCAACTCGAGACCCAAGGCCTATGAGGAAGCCGTGTCGCGGCTGGCGAGCGTGCGGCAGGCGCTGCGGTTGGTCGATCCGTTCGGCGCGGGCCCTGCTTCGGACCTCGACGACGACGCGAATATCGCGTCCTCGTGGCACGACAGCGGCGACGCGAAGCGGAGGCTGTTCGGCAACCGCTCGGCGCAGCTGGTCGGGGCAACCGCTGCCGGCGTCGAGGCGCTGCTCGACGAACGGCAGCGCGGCCGCGAACCCCACAAGGATGCGAGCAAGGCGCTGGTCGACCAGATCCGCCGCGAGCTTGCCGCGGTTTCCCGCGTAATCCTGGGCTAGGCCGGACCCAATGCTTTCGGGGTCGCCGGATCGGCGCCCCATTCGCTCCAGCTTCCGTCGTAGAGCTTCGTCGAATCGTTGCCGAGAAGGTATGCGGCAAAGATGATGCTGTTGGCAGTGACCCCCGAACCGCAGCTCGCGACGAAGGGCTTTGCCGCGTCGGCGCCCGCTTCGGCGAAGAGGCGTTTCAACTCTTCGGGCGATTTCCAGGTACCATCGTCATTGTAGAGCGAGCCGAACGGGAGGTTGCGGGCGCCCGGAATGTGGCCCGCCGCAACGCCGGCGCGCGGGTCGGCCTCGGTGCCTTCGAAGCGGGCTCTGCCGCGAGCGTCGAGCAGCGGCGCTTCGAGGCCGGCGAGGATGTCCTGCTTGGCAACGACCTCGCCGCGGCGCTCCTGCACAGCGAACCGCGCTTGGCGAGGCTTCGGCTCCCCGCTCTCGGTAGGACGGCACTCGGCCAGCCATTTCTGGAAGCCACCGTCGAGGATTACGACCTGATGGGCTCCGAAGTGACGAAGCATGAACCAGCCGCGAGCCGCGTTGCGGGTCGGCGAATTGTCGTAGACGACGATGCGGTCGTCGCTGCCGATGCCGAGCTCATCCATCGCTCGGCCAAACTCCGGGGCGTCGGGCAGCATGTGCGGTGCAGGGTTTGATTTGTCGGCGACCTCGTCGATGTCGAGAAAGCGAGCGCCCGGGATGTGCGCCTTGAGATATTCGTCATAACCGCTGCGGCCGCTGGCGGGCATGTGCCAGCTTGCATCGACGACGACGAGGTCCGGCTCACCGAGGTGTCCGGCAAGCCATTGGGTGGTGACTAGCGACTCCATGGCGCGAGGATAGGCTTGCGGGCGGACTGCTGCTAGTTCGGCGCGCCATGGAGACGCGCCATCTCGGCCAGACCAGCGGCCTGCCCGCTTCCCCCGAAGAGGCGGTGCTCGACTATGTGCCGAACCCGCGGCCGGGGACGCTCTACCTCGTGCGCTTCGCGGCGCCGGAGTTCACGTCGCTCTGCCCGGTCACCGGGCAGCCGGACTTTGCGCATCTCGTGATCGACTATGCGCCCGCCGAGATGATCGTCGAAAGCAAGAGCCTTAAGCTTTTCCTAGGCTCCTTCCGCAATCATTGCGGCTTTCATGAGGATGTGACGGTGGGCATCGGCCAGCGGCTGACGAGCGAGATGAAGCCGAAGTGGCTACGGATCGGCGGTTATTGGTACCCGCGCGGCGGAATGCCGATCGACGTCTTCTGGCAATCGGAAGAGCCGCCGGAAGGCATGTGGCTGCCCGATCAGGGCGTGCAGCCTTATCGCGGCCGTGGCTGACACGCCGAGGATCGCAATCCTCGGGGCAGGTTCGGTCGGCTGCTTTATCGGCGGCTGCTGGCAGACTGCGGGATCGCCGGTCACCTTCATCGGTAGACCCAACATCGCGGAGGACATTCGTACGAACGGGCTCACCGTCAGCGATTATAGCGGTTGGGAAACGCGGCTCGCGGACGTCGACTATCGCACGGATCCTCAGGCGCTTGCTAAAGCGGACATCATCGTCCTGACCGTTAAGAGCGCAGCGACCGCAACAGCCGCCAAAGAGATTGGCGTGAATGCGCGCAAAGGCACGCTCGTCATCAGCTTCCAGAACGGCGTCGGCAACGTCGACGTGCTGCGGCAAGAGCTTGGCGACTGGGTTCAGATCGCGCGGGGCCTGGTTCCGTACAATGTCGCTTACCTCGGCGGCGGCCGGTTCCACAAAGGCGTCGCGGGCCATCTCTATGCCGAGGACGGGCTGCAGACGCGTGCTTTGTCCGAAGCCATCGGAGCAAGTCCGGCCTCGCTAAGACTGTCCAGCGACATGCTTGGCCTCGCTTGGGGCAAATTGCTCATCAACCTCAACAATGCGGTGAATGCGCTGTCCGGCCGCACGTTGCTGGAGCAACTTAGTGAGCGCGACTACCGGCTGGTCGTCGCCGCTTCACAGCGGGAGGGACTGAGGCTTCTCAGACGAGCAAGAATCCGGCCGGGCAAACTGGGTCCGGTGCCACCGCGCTTGCTGCCTCTCGTCATCGGATCACCCGATTGGCTGTTCAACAACGTCTTCCTCAAAGCCTGGAAGATCGACGAGAGGGCGCGATCGTCGATGGCCGACGATCTCGCCGCCGGCCGCAAGACAGAAGTCGATTATCTCAACGGCGAGCTGGTCGCGCTGGCCGAGCGGCTCGGCACAAAGGCTCCGGTCAACCGGGCGATCGTGTCGCTCATCCGCTGGGCCGAAACCGGCGCGAAGCCATGGGCGCCGGCTGCGCTCCGGCGTGAAGTGCTCGGCCGCTAGCGGTAAGTCGCTTCTTCCACGATCGGGCCATCGTTCGGCGCGGGCGCGTCCGAAGCCTTGCCCTTGGTCCAGAAGTAAAGCGCGGCGATTGCCGCCGAAAAGACGACCAGACTGACCAGCATCACCGCCGGATAAGGTTTGATCAGCCCGAACACATTGGCGCTATCGGCAGAACCGGCCTTTTCCGCGCCGGCAACGCCGAAGGCATAGACCACGCCCATCAGGCTTTCACCGACGATCAGGCCCGTCGCCATCAGAACCCCCATCCGCTCCGCGAAGGCGGGACTTCTCGATTGCATCGCCCAGCGATTATAAAACCAACCGAGCACGGCTCCAAACGGGATGAGTAAATCGGCTTCCAGCGGCAGATAGATGCCCATGCCGATTGCCAGCGGCGGCAGGTGGAGCCGCTTGCCGGAGCTGCGCTTCAACACCTCGTCCACGATCACCGCGACCACGCCGATGATCGCACCCTCACGAATCATCGGCCAGTCGAGGTTGCCGCCGAGCACACCCTGAGCAATCGTCGAAATGATCGCTGCCTGCGGCGCGGCAAGGGCGGTCTCCTTAGCGCCCGGAGCACCCTGGAAGGTGAAGGCCGTGTTCATCAGGTCCAGGATCGGCGGGATGACGATCGCGCCGAATACGACGCCGAGAACCAGCGCGACCTGCTGGCGCCAAGGAGTGGCCTCGACCAGCTGCCCCGTCTTCAAATCCTGGAGGTTATTGTTGGAAATGGTCGCGACACCAAAGATGATCGCGGTCACGAACAAGGCGAACGCGACGAGCGATTTGGTCTCATCGCCGCTGACGCCCGGAAAGAGCGCGACCAGGATCAGCGAAATGCCTAGGACCGACAGGATGCCTACGCCCGAAATAGGGCTGTTCGACGCACCGATGAGCCCGGCCATGTAGCCGCACACTGCCGCGATCACGACGCCGGCGATCAAGGTATAAATGATGCTGAGAGCGATCGTCAGGCCAGGCTCTGCTGCGATCGGGGCCGTGTTCCCGAACGCATATAGCAAGAGGCCGATCGGGATCATCGACACAACGATCGTGGCGGTGACGATGCCGATCGGAATGTCGCGCTCGGTCAGCGGCAATTCAGCGCCCCGGCCCGCCTTGCGCTCGCGATTAGCAATGAGGGCAGAGCGAATGCCCGAGATGATGGGGCCGATAATTTTCAGCAGCGTCCAGATTGCCGCGATGCCGATCGTGCCGGCGCCGACCATGCGCGCCTTCTGCTTGAACGCAGCGCTGACAAGCGCTTCGAGGTCGCCGCCGATTTGCGCGGCAAAAGCGGCGTCCTGCGTCCAATGCGGGACGATGAACACCCAGGTGATTAGCATTCCGACGACCATCGCCAGGCCGACGGCAACGCCGACGAGGTGTCCAACGCCGATCAAAGCCATCGACAAGCTCGCGGAAATGGCGGAGCCGCCGGTGCCGACCTTGAACACTTTTCCCGCCGTGTCCGTCAGCAGCCTTGTCTTGGCGATCATGAAATAAGCAGCGGAAACGAGCGTCGAGCCGCCGATCAGCGCCAAGCCGCGCCGGTTCTCCTCCGCCCCTCCGACACCGCTCCCGACCTTCAGGACTTCAGCCGCAGCAACGCCTTCCGGGTAGGGCAGGTCGGTCCCTGTCACGAGCGCGCGCCGCAGCGGCACAGAATACATGACGCCCAGAATGCCACCGATGCCGATCACTGCGACCGACAACCAGTAAGGGAATCCGGTCCACCAGCCGACCATGATCAGGCCGGGGAGGACGAAGATGATCGCGGACAGCGTCCCCGCCGCCGAGGCGATCGTCTGGACGATATTGTTTTCCTGGATGGTGGCGTCCCTGAACGCTTTGAGGACCGCCATCGAGATCACCGCGGCTGGGATCGACGTGGCGAAGGTGATCCCTATCTTGAGGCCGAGATAAACGTTGGCGGCGGTGAAGACGACCGTGATCAGGGCGCCAAGGATGATCCCCCGGACCGTCAGCTCCTTGATGTCTCCGCCTGCGCGAAGCCCCTCGTTTCGCGGCATCAAACTTCCCCTCGCCTGCTAAATCTCAAAGCTCTGCGCACATGCCCGCGGGCGCCGGGGTCGAGTGGCGGCGAAGTGCGCGCCAGCGGCCCTCATCCTGCACCCAGACGTCGGTGAGGACCACGCAATCCTCGATCGCACGCCCGAGATATTTGACGCGCCATTTCGCCTGGACGGTGCCGACCATCACATTATCGAGCGCCGTCGCGTCGTGAACCTCCAGATCGATCGTATCGACGTCGCGGCGCTGGATCGCATCCAGCCACTCGTCGCGATGCATCATGAACGGCCCGGTCGAGCGCGTTCCGATCAATACGAAATCCGGGTGAACCAGTGCGCGCAACTGATCCATGTCCTTGTTGCACAAAGCGTCGCGCCACTCGCGCTCAAGTCCTTCGATCAGCTGGCAGGTGTCCGTCGACAAGAAACTCGTTCTCCCGTGGCCCTTCTTAGGGCCGAACTTTCACGAAGCGAAATAGAGTATCGTAACGTTGCAGGAAGAGATCGCCATCGCGCTGCTCGAGAGGCTCTTGGTTAAAGCGGACCTTTCCCAACTCATTGCGATGAAAGCGAAAAAGGAGTTTGTGGCCACGATCCTGCGACAATTGGAAGATCTGGCCGGTCGGACCAAACACCGGCATTTCGGGTGCGATCGCGATGACTGCGGGCTTGCCGCTGAGATCGACGCGGCCCGAATCATCGGCCTCAATCTCGAATCCCTGCTTGGAGTCGTGGGTCGCGATCGCCTCCAGCGGATGGCCCCATTCAAAGCCGGGATCCTCAAGGGTCAGGAAGAGCTGACCCTTCGGCGCAGGGTCGTCGCGAACCAGCTCGAAGCTGGGTGCTTTGGGCATGGGATTGCTGGTGAGGTGGACGGTCTTGCCGTCGAAGGTCCAGTCGCCCGCGCCCTCCTCGTCGACCGCGCCGTAGGACAAGGCATAACGGAAGTGATGGTCGGGCTTGAGCTCCAGCCCCGCCGCGACTTCCATCTGATGGGTCTCGTACATGCCGACGGGCGAAGTCGTCGGGGCAGGCGCAGCAACGAGCAGGAGCGCCGCGCCCAGCATCTTACCTTCCGAGCAATCCGCCGGATGCGCTCAGGTCGGCGCCGATGAAGATGGCATTGTCGCTCACGGCATCACCTCCGGCCGTTCCCTTTGCCCAGCAACAGCTGGAGCGCAAGGGCGGCCGAAGGTGGCGTGATTACTTGCCGGAGATGTCGATGCCGACGAAGGCCTCGGGCGCGTTCCCGCGCTTGACCAGCAGGAGCACGCTGGAGCGGCCCGCCTTCCGCGCCGCATCGACGGCAGCAACCACCTGCGCAGGAGTCGTCACAGGCTGATTGTTGACCGACACGACGAGGTCGCGGGGCTGCAGACCCTTCTCGCCGGCATCGCTGTTGGGATCGACGGCCGTGACGATCACACCGCGAGTGCCCGCCGGGAGGTTCGCCGCGCGCGCGAGCTCCGGCGTCAGAGGTGCAAGCGAAAGTCCCAACGCTTTCTGCGGCGCCGTTACGGGCGCGCCCTGGGCAGTGCCCGAGTTGTCCGCCCCGCCGCCGCTGATCTTCGCGAGCGCTTCTTCGGTCGGGCGCTCGGCCACCTGCACGTAGACGGTCGCATGCTTGCCGCCGCGGAGGATCTCGAGCGGGACACGCGACCCTACGCCGGTATTGGCGACGAGATAGGAAACCGTCTGGTCGGGCGTGACCGGCTGACCGTTGACGCGGACGATGACGTCGCCCTGGACGAGCCCCGCGCGGGCCGCCGGACCGTTCGGAACGATCGAGCGGACGATCTCGCCGCTGTCCTTGGGAATGCCGAGAGCGGGCGCAACGTCCTCATCGACGGGCTGGAGTCCGACCCCCAGATAGCCGCGCTGGGGCCGCTGGCCTTTCATCAGGGCGTCGATGACCGGCTTGGCGAGCTCGGCCGGGATGGCAAGGCCGATACCGACAGATGCGCCGGTCGGCGAGATCAGCGCCGAGTTGATGCCGATCACATTGCCGTTGAGGTCGAACATCGGGCCGCCGCTATTGCCCATGTTGATGGCTGCGTCGGTCTGGATGTAGCGGTCGTACGCGCCAACGTTCGTGATGGCGCGGTGGAGCGCCGAGATGATGCCGGCCGTGACGGTGCTGCCGACGCCATAGGGATCGCCAATCGCGATCACCCAATCGCCGACGCGAGCCTTGGTACTATCGCCCCACTGCACGAACGGCAGGTTGCGGCCTTCGATCTTGAGGAGCGCGAGGTCGGACGTTTCATCGCGGCCGATGATCCGCGCCGGATATTCCTTGCGGTCGATGGTGGTCACCGTGACCGTGTCGACCGTGCCGGTGCCCGTGAGGCCTTGGATCAAGTGGTTGTTGGTGACGATGTAGCCGTCGGGCGAGACGATGAAGCCTGATCCCAACGAACCCGCCTCACGGGTGCGCGGCTGAGCACCGCCGCTGGAGCCGCCGCTACTGTCGCCCTGCTGGTCTGGGCCGCCCGGGCTGCCGAAGCGGCGGAAAAATTCCTCGAACGGATCGGCTTGGCTGCTGCGGACCGGCACGCGCTGCTTGGTCGAGATGTTGACCACCGCAGGCTGCAGCTTGGCGACCAGGTCCGCGAACGACATCGGAGCGCCGGCGCGCGGCGCGGAAGCGAGCGTCGAGGGCGAGTTCTGGGCGACCTGCGCGCCCGCCTGCCCCGTGGCGAGAGAGAATGCAGTTCCCCCCAAGAGCAGGGCCATTGCGACCCCATAGGCGTAGCGCACTTTTCCAGACTCCTTCGACCTCATCGATACTCCATCAATTCGGGTGGGACGCAAGGGGCGCTAATGTCGCCCCCGCCTTAACGCGGTTTGAACGTTCCACAGTTCAGGACGCTTCCTTACTTCGAACGTCCAGAGAATTCCTTCAGATAGTCGTTCTGCGGCGATAGAATGACGGTCGTGGGCGCGACCGGGTCCTTCGGATCGCCGACGAACGTCGACTGGTAGCTCTGCATCGCCCGGTAGAAATCATAGAAATCCGGGTCTTTGCCGAAGCTTGCCGCATAGATCTTCGCGGCATCGGCGTCAGCCTGGGCCCGAATGATCTGCGCCTGCTTGGCACCCTGGGCCTGGATCGACCGTGCTTCCTGTTCTCGAGCAGTGCGCATGCGGTCGAACGCCGCCAGCAGCGGGGCTCCGTCCGGCAAATCGGTCCGCTTGATGCGGACGTCGATGATCTCGACGCCGTATTGGCGGGCGATCCGGTTGAGTGAGGTTCGGACGCTGTCCATGATGCCCTGCCTTTCGGGCGTGAGCAGCGACGCGAATTCGATCCGCCCCAGCTCGTTGCGAACCTCGGAGCCGAGGATTGGCCGCAGCTGCTCGGTCAGTTGCTGCTCAGTGCCGGCGCGGATGTACATCAAGAGCGGATCGACGATGCGATAACGGGCGAAGGCGTCGACCTGCAGCCGGCGCTGGTCCGTCGAGAGCACCTGCTGACGCTGCATGTCCACGTCCTGGACGCGCTTGTCGATCCAGACGAGCTGGTCGACGAACGGTATCCGCCAGCTGATCCCCGCACCCGCAGTGCCAATCGGCCGGCCGGGCTTGTACTGATTGAGGACAGCGACAGGCTTACCGAAGCGGACGACGACCGCCTGCTTGGTCTCGGGGACGATCGGAAAGCTTGCGAGCACCAGGCCAAGCACGATGAAGGCCAGAACGGCAGACACCAGCGGCCGGCGGCGAATGAAGCCGATCATTGCGGCCGCTCCGGCTGAGACTGCTGCGGCTTCTGGATCTGCGGCAGCGGCAGATACGAATTCACTCCGGGCGCTTCGATGATCGTCTTGTCCACCTTCGAAAGCACCTGCTCCATGGTCTCGTAGTACATCCGGCGGCGGGTAACGTCGGGCGCAAGCTTGTATTGCTCGTACACCTTGTCGAACGCGGTGGCGTCGCCCTGCGCTTTTTGCCGCAGCTGCAGCGAATAAGCGTTCGCGCTGTTGATATAGGATTGGGCCTGCTGCTGCGCCGCGGTGACCTGCTTGAAGGCATCGTTGACCGCGTCAGGCGGATCGGCCTGCTTGATGGCGATTCCCTGCACCTGGATTCCGGAGTGATAGGAATTGAGGATCCGCTGCATGCTTTGAGCGGCTTGGGCCTCGATCTCGGCGCGGCGGTCGCCCATGGCGTCGTTGAGCGTCACCTGGCTCACGACGGCGCGCATCGCGCTCTCCGCCACTTCGCGAATTGTCTCGTCCGGCTGCGCCATCTGGAACAGGTAAAGCTCGGGAGTGCGGATATTCCAGCGAACCGAATAAGCGAGGTCGATCAGATTCTGGTCGCCAGTCAACATGAGGTCGTCGGCGCCTTCGGAGCCCATGTCGATCGTCCGGATATTCTCGACGTCGATTTTCCTCACCCGATCGATCGGCGACGGCAGGGTCAGGCTGACACCCGGACCCAGCGTGCTGCTGTAGCGGCCGAAGCGCGTAACCACGCCGCGCTGGCCAGGAGAAATCGAATGCATCGAGGTGAAGACCAGCCAGATCAGGATGAAGGCGAGGACGGCCCAGGCGATCAGGGACCTATCCGGGCGGCCGGGAAGGCCACCGCCCCCACCGCCGAAGCGAGCGAAACGCCTGCGCAAGAGCTCGTCGAGCGAGCCGACATTCGCGCCCGCCCCGATCGGCGGACGGCGCCGTTTTGGAGTCTCGCCCCACGGACCCTGGCTCGGTTCGCCGTCCTGGCTGCCTTCCGAAGAAGGCTCCGGGCCGCCGGACCCGCCATTGTTCGAGCCCCAAGGACCCTTGCTGTCAGCGAAGAGGCCGCGAATACGGCCGCCCCATCCCGATATGATGTTCATTGCCGGCGAATATAGAGGCGCTTCCGAACAAAAACAGTGGCAAGCGGCGGCGCGCTTCCTATGTGCCGTCCATGGCCCATCCCGCCGATCCTCTCACCGAACTGCCGCACGACGAGCGGATCCGGTCGCGCAAGGTGAGCGGCGGCGTCGCGACCATCATCGCGGATGCGACGGGGCTGAGCGATGCGGAACGGCAGTCGTTCGAAGAGGATTTGCGGGTCGCTGCTCTGAACGTGCCGGGCGTCAACGAAGCGCGTGTCGCTTTGACCGCCAGCCAGCCTTTTCGCACGCTCATCGCAATCGGCAGCGGCAAGGGCGGCGTCGGCAAGTCCACCGTTTCCGCAAACCTGGCGATCGCGCTGGCGAGATCAGGCAAGAGAGTCGGCCTGATTGACGCGGACGTTTACGGGCCCTCGCAGCCAACCCTGCTCGGTGCCCATCAGAAGCCGTCGGCCAAGAATGAGAAGCTGGTGCCGGTCGACGCCCACGGCATCAAATTCCTTTCTCTCGGGCAGCTCGTTTCGCCTGGGCACGCGCTCGCGTGGCGCGGGCCGATGGCGACTGGCGCGCTTGCCAACCTCATCGATGCCGACTGGGGTGACCGTGAGCTGCTTCTGGTCGACCTGCCGCCTGGGACCGGCGACGTGCAGATCTCGCTGATCCAGCGCTCGAGGCCGGCGGGAGCAGTGATCGTGTCGACACCGCAGGATCTGTCACTCATCGATGCGCGCCGCGCAGTTGATCTGTTCAACAAGACGAGCGTTCCGGTTCTGGGAATCATTGAGAATATGGCCTCTTACGCCTGCCCCCATTGCGGTGAGGAATTCGCATCCATTCGGCAGCGGCGGCGCGGAGGAAGCGGCCGCCGAGATGGGTGTGCCGTTCCTCGGGCGCTTGCCGCTTTCGCTCACCATCCGCGAAGCTTCCGACGCCGGCAAGCCGCCCGCCGCGTCGGATGGGCCCGAGGCAGATGCCTTCTCCGCGATCGCAGCGAAACTGTTGGAGGCCGTGGCGCATTGAGCCTGGCGAAAGGGGTGCGCTCATGCCGCTCACTTGCGACGAGGATATTGCCGAGCTTTTGACCAATGCGCGGACGATCGCTGTCGTTGGCGCTTCGGACCGCCCGAACCGACCTTCTTTTGGCGTCATGCGATTCCTGCAGGACTGGGGCTATCGCGTGCTCCCGGTGAACCCGCAGATCACAGGCGAGCACGTGCTCGGCGAGTTCGTGTGGCGCGAACTGGCGCAGATTGGCGTCCCCATCGACATTGTCGACATTTTCCGCCGGCCCGAAATGGCGGGCGAAGCGGTCGACCAGGCGATCTTCGTCGGAGCCAAAGCCGTGTGGATGCAGATCGGCGTCATCAACCAAGAAGCTGCGGCGCGTGCCGAGGCAGCGGGGCTGAAAGTCGTGATGGACCGCTGCCCGAAAATCGAGATCCCGCGACTGCGCGTGCCGCGGATAGCCGCCGAAGCCTAAGCCGCCCCGACCGTCATTTCCGGCACCAGCAGCGTCGGCGCATCCGTGCCGTAGCGGAACTCGAGGTCCGAGCCCGGCTCGAGGGTCGCATATATGTCGATCAAGTTCGAAGCGATGGTAATCTCGGCCACGGGCTCCCCAATCTCTCCGTTCCTGACCATGAACCCCGCTGCACCGCGGCTATAGTCGCCGGTGACAGCGTTGACGCCTTGGCCGATGAGTTCAGTGACGAGCACAGCCTCCGGAAATGCCGCAAGCAATTCTTCGCGGTTCCGCGAGCCAGCCGCCACATACATGTTCGAAGGCGCTGCGCTTGGAGCTCCGCCAAGGCCGCGAGATGCATGACCTGTGGGCTGGATTCCCAGCTGTCGCGCAGACGCGCTCTCCGCAATCCAGCTGTCGAGAATGCCGTCTCGGACGAGCTCGCGGCGGCAAACTCGCACGCCTTCGGCATCGAATGGTTTTGAACGGAGGCCGCGCAGTCGAAGCGGATCGTCAATGATCGCGACGTCTTGCGCGAACACTCGTTCGCCAAGCTTGTTGCGAAGGAAGCTCGTCTTGGCCGCGACCGAGGAGCCGCTGATGGCGCTCGCGAAGTGACCGAGGAGCGACGACGCAACGCGCGGATCGAACAAGACGGGATATCTGCCGGGCTTCGGCCGCGACGGATTGAGCCGCGCTACCGCACGTTCACCCGCTTTGCGGCCAATGCCGTCGGGATCCTCCAGATCCTCAAGGTGGCGGGCGCTGTGCCAGAAGTGGTCCCGCTGCATCGCGCCGGCCTCGCCGGCAATGACGCTGGCAGAGCAGCCGTGACCGGTGATCCGGTAAGCGTCGGAAAAGCCGCCAGACGTAGCGAGGGCAACGGTTGACGCGGATGCGCTCGCGCCCGCGCCGCTCGAGTTGGTGACGCCCCTAACGCCAAGCGCTGCACGTTCGGCGATCAGCGCTCGTTCGCGCAGTTCGGCGGGATCAGGTTCGCCGAGATCCTCCGCGTCGATGAAAGGCAGATCTCCGCGAGCAAGCAGCTCGGTGGGTGCCAGGCCCGCGTAGGGATCCTCCGGAGCCTCTCGTGCCATCGCAAAGCAGCGCTCGACCAGCATCTTCAGGGCTTCGTCCGACAGATCCGACGACGCAACGGTTGCAGAGCGCTGGCCGCTGAACAGCCTGAGGCTGATCTCCTCGCCTTCGGATCGCGACACGTCCTCAAGCTCACCGAGGCGCACCTGCACGCCGGACGAGCGGTCACCGCTGTAATAGGCGTCGGCGGCAGTTGCGCCCGCCGCGATACCGCGATCGACTAGGGATTCAGCGATCTTTCGCGCGGCTTTAGGGGATTGCATCGGCGATGCGCCTAGCGACTGGAAAGGCCGACGACCAGCATGGCGAGGAGTACCAGCAAGCCGCACGCTCGATTCGAGCGGAACAGCCGCAGTGCCAGCTCGCCATCCTTGGGATCAGCCCGCACAGCCTGGTTGGCAAAATGTAGTGCAGCCGGAACGAGCGTGAGCAGGGCGAGCCAGTCGGGCCGGACGCACCAGATCGCCGCGCCCCACAGGATCACGGCCAATCCGTAAAACGCGCCGACGCCGAGCGGAGCCTTGTCGCCGAGCCTTCGTGCTGAAGATTTGACCCCGACCAGCGCATCATCGTCGATGTCCTGGATCGCGTAGAGCGTGTCGTAGCCGATCACCCACGCGATGCTGCCGAACCAGAGGAGCAACGCGGGCCAGTCGAGGCTGCCTGTCACGGCCGGCCAGCCGACGAGAGCGCCCCAGGAAAAGACAAGCCCGAGCCACGCCTGCGGCCACCACGTGATTCGCTTCATGAAGGGATAAGCGGCCACGGGCGCGATGCTGACGAGGGCGACTGCCGCGGCTGTGAGATTGAGCTGGAGCAGCACGAGCAGCCCGACGAGGCAAAGCAGAGCGATCAGCACCCATGCGGATCGCACCGAGACGCGGCGGCTGGCAATGGGCCGCAAGCGAGTGCGTTCGACCTTCACGTCGAGATTCCGATCGACGATGTCGTTGTAGACGCAGCCGGCGCTACGCATCGCGAACGCACCCAGGCCCAGCCACAGGAACAAGTCCCAGCGCTCGTTGACACCAGCCAAGGCGACGCTCCACGCGCACGGCCAGTAGAGCAGCCATGTACCGATCGGACGATCGAGCCGCATCAGCGACGCGTAGGGCCTGAGCCGCGGCGGCAGGGCGCCGATGAACCCGCGGCGTTCGCTATCGGGAACGATGTCAGTCGAAGCGGTGATCACGGCGGCGGGTTAGCCGCCAAGGCTGGACGCGTCGACATAGACGAATGCTGTCCGGCCCGACGCCAGCGTGACTTGGGTGCGCGCGTAGGCGGCCGCTTCATAAGAATTGGTTGCATCAAGCTCGGTCGAGGTCAGGAACAAAACGACGCCAGTCACGCGATCTTCCGGGTCGCCGGTGGGCCGTGCGATCGTGTGGACGCTCTTGCCGCTCAGCGACACCACATGTGGATCCTCGATAGTGATCTTTGTGAGCACATGACCGGGCAGCACGTCTTCTTCGGCGTGGAGCAGACGGCCGTAGGTCCCGAGCTGCACTTCGGCCTGACGGAGCGTTCCGTACGAGAAAAGCGCAACTGTGGTCTGCTCCATCCATCGGCCATAGCCGACAATCCGCTCAGCCGTTAAGCGCCGCGCATGCCCGCGACGCCAGCCTGGCCCCCAAAAAGCTTGCCTCGCCTGTTCGTGCGGCAAGCGTTGGCCGAAGGGACGCTTGTCGATCTCGACGCGGCGCAGGCCAACTATCTCGGCAACGTGATGCGCCTGAAGGAAGGCTCGGAATTGCTCGTGTTCGACGGCAGCTCGGGCGAATGGCTGGCGCGCGTGGCGGCGGCCGGCAAGAAAAGAATGACCCTCGCGGTGGAGCGGAAGGCGCGCGAGCCCGAGACTGTCCCGGACGTATGGCTGGCCTTTGCGCCGGTGAAGCGGGCGCAGACAGACTGGCTGGTCCAAAAGGCCACCGAGCTGGGCGCCACCCGGCTGATCCCCGTGATGACGCAGCGAACCGTGGCTGAGCGGGTCAAGCTCGAACGGCTGGAAGCGATTGCGATCGAAGCGGCGGAGCAATGCGGTCGGACGCGCCTGCCTGAGCTTTCGGAACCGATAACGCTCAAAGATTTACTCTCCACCCGGGACCAGGCGCGGCGCCTATACTTCGCTGATGAGGGGGGCGGCGAACCGGCTGCCGTTGCGTTCAAGCCCGGACCCGCCTTGATACTCGTCGGCCCGGAGGGCGGCTTTACCGATGAAGAGCGCTCATCGGTCCGGGCAGCCGAGCATGCGGTCGCCATTTCGCTCGGGCCGCGCATTCTTCGAGCGGAAACGGCCGCGCTCGCGTCGCTGTCAGCCTATATGGCGCTGGCGGGGGACTGGCGCTAAGCGCCGCGCCCAATGACGACACGCACAAACGACACCTATTCCCGGCCTATCGAGAGCCGCGACGATCTCCTTTCGGTATTCTCCGGCGGGGAAAAGCCGCGCGAGCGATGGCGCATCGGCACCGAGCACGAGAAGTTCGTGTACCGGATGAGCGACCACCGGGCGCCGAGCTATGACGAGCCCGGCGGAATCCGTGATCTTTTGAGCGGCCTCACCGAATATGGCTGGGAACCGGTCATCGAGAACGGCAATGTGATCGCGCTCAGCGGAGTGGACGGGAACATCAGCCTGGAGCCTGCGGGCCAGTTCGAGCTGAGCGGCGCGGCGCTTCAGAACCTTCACGAGACCTGTGCCGAGGCGGCGCGTCACCTCGACCAGTGTAAGGCGGTCGGCGAGCGGCTCGGACTTGGATTCCTCGGACTTGGCATGTGGCCAGACAAGACGCGGGCCGAGCTGCCGATCATGCCCAAGGGCCGCTACGCGATCATGCTCAATTACATGCCGAAGGTCGGCAGTCTCGGCCTCGACATGATGCTTCGGACCTGTACCATTCAGGTGAATTTGGATTACTCGTCAGAGGCCGACATGGTGAAGAAGTTTCGTGTCGGCCTGGCGCTTCAGCCGGTCGCCACGGCGCTCTTCGCCAACTCTCCATTCACCGAGGGCAAGCCGAACGGCTTCAAGAGCTTCCGCAGCCACATCTGGGAAGACACCGACCCCGACCGCACCGGGATGCTGCCCTTCGTGTTCGAGGAGGGTTTCGGATACGAGCGCTACCTCGACTATGCGCTCGATGTGCCGATGTACTTCGTCTACCGAGACGGCAGGTACATCGATGTTGCGGGCGAGAGCTTCCGCGCTTTCCTTGAAGGCAAACTCCCGCAGCTTCCAGGCGAGAAGCCGCGGATCACCGACTGGACCGACCATCTTTCGACCGCCTTTCCGGAAGTTCGCCTGAAGAGCTTCCTCGAGATGCGGGGGGCGGACGGGGGACGCTGGAGCCGCATCTGCGGGCTTCCGGCATTGTGGGTCGGGCTACTTTACGACGACCAGGCTCTCGATGCGGCGTGGGATCTCGTGAAGCACTGGAGCATCGAGCAGCGCGAGAAATTGCGCCACGAGGTGCCCAGGCTCGCGCTCGACGCGGTCACTCCAGATGGCGAGACGATGCGTGACTTCGCCGGCCGCGTCCTCGACATCAGCGCGAATGGCCTGACGCGCCGCGCAATGCTCAACAGTGCCGGCGACAATGAGGGTGGATTCCTCGATCCGTTGCGCGACGTCGTCGCAACGGGCATGACCCCCGCTGACCGCCTGCTGGTACGCTACAACGGTCCGTGGAACGGCGACGTGTCCCACATCTATGAGGAGTTCAGCTTCTAATGGACATGCAGACCCAGAGCCGCCGGACCCTCTATCCCGAGATCGAGCCCTACAAGAGCGGCATGCTCGACGTCGGCGACGGCCACAGCCTCTATTGGGAGCTGTGCGGCAATCCCAACGGCAAGCCGGTCGTGTTCCTTCACGGCGGACCGGGCGGCGGATCGAGCCCCGACCATCGGCGGCAGTTCGACCCGGACAAGTACAAGATCCTCGTCTTCGACCAGCGCGGCTGCGGCAAGTCCACGCCCTATGCCAGCCTTGAGGCCAACACGACCTGGCATCTGGTCGATGACATCGAGAAGCTGCGAACTGAGGTTGCGAAGGTCGACAAATGGCAGGTGTTCGGAGGCAGCTGGGGCTCGACTCTGGCGCTGGCTTATGCCGAGAAATTTCCGGAGCGCGTCACCGAGCTCGTGCTGCGCGGCATCTTCCTGTTCGACCAATATGAGATCGACTGGATGTATGCAGCGGGCGGCGCGTCGCAGGTCTATCCTGACAAGTTCGATGAATTCCTTGCCGCTATCCCGGAAGGAGAGCGGGGCGATTTAGTCGAAGCCTATCGCAAGCGCCTGACCAGCGACGATCAGGCCGAACAGCTCGCGGCCGCCCAGGCGTGGAGCAAGTGGGAGGGCGACATCGTCACGCTGCTTCCTAGCCCCTCGACGATCGAGCATTTCACCAGCCCTGAGATCGCGGTGGCTGTCGCGCGCATCGAGAACCATTACATGGCGGCGCATGGCTGGCTTGAGGAAGGCCAGTTGCTGCGCGATGCGACCAAGCTGAAGGGCATCCCAGGCGTGATCGTCCAGGGGCGGCACGACACCTGCACCCCGCCGATCGCAGCGTGGAAGCTCAAGCAGGCGTGGCCTGACGTGGAGCTCAACATCATCCCGGACGGCGGGCATCTGTTCAGCGAGCCTGGCGTCCTTGACGGCCTGATCCGCGCAACGGACAAGTTCGCGGCGTCCTAAGCGGGGCTTCGGGGGGAACTTGATGGCGAGGTTAGGCAAGCATCCGGCCGGCCTCGCGGTCCTCGCCGGGACTGAGCTCGCCGAGCGCTTTTCCTATTACGGCATGACGGCGCTGCTCGCGCTGTACATGGTCAAGCAATTGCTTCTGCCTGGCCACGCCGAGCATGTAATCGGGCTCGCCGGCCTTCGGCGTCTCTTCGAGTTCCGCGGCTCGATGTCTGACCAGGCCTTCGCTTCGCTGATCTACGGCTGGTACGGCGGCCTCGTCTATTTCACGCCGCTGATAGGCGGCTGGGTCGCGGACCGCTGGCTCGGCATCAAGCGCACGGTCATTCTCGGCGCATTGCTCATGGCGGCGGGCCACCTCGCCATGTCGATGGACGCGACCTTCCTGATCGCGCTCGTCTTGCTGATCGTCGGCTCGGGGTTCCTCAAGGGAAACATCTCCGCGCAGGTCGGGACACTCTACCCCGAGAACGTGGAATCGCTGCGGGAGCGTGGTTTCACCATCTTTTCGACTGCCATCAACATCGGCGCTGTTGCGGGTCCGCTAGGAACGGGCGCTGTCGGTCTGGTCTACGGATGGCATGCGGGCTTCGCGGTCGCGGCGGCGCTAATGATCCTCGCGCTCATCGTCTATCTCGCCGGATCGCGTTACCTCCCCGATTTCAAGGCTGCGCGAGCCGAGAAAGCTGCGCTCCCGGCACTCACCCGTGAGGAGAAAGTCCGCACCTGGTGTCTCGCCGGGGTGATCGCGCTGCTGATCCCAGTGAATGTCACCTACACGATGATCTGGAACATCGGCGTGGTCTGGGTCGACCAGCATGTCGATCTCGCCTCGCCCTTCGGAAGAGTCCCGGCGAGCTGGTTCAATTCGGTCGACAGCTTCGCGAGCATCCTCGTCGCGCCGTTCCTGATTGCTTTGTGGGCCTGGCAGGCGCGGCGGAACAGGGAACCTGCCGCCATGACGAAGATCGCGATCGGAGCCGCGATCACGGGAGTATCCGGACTCCTCCTGGCCGCGGGCAGCCTTGCTGTTTCCAATGGCCAGGTCTCCGTCCTGTGGCCTCTCCTCGGCTGGTTCGGCATGGGCTTCGGCTTCATGTGGTATTGGCCGATCGCCCTCTCGCTGGTTTCGAAGGCGGCTCCCGCGAAGGTCAACTCGACGATGATGGGAGCAACGTACCTCGCGCTATTCTTCGGCTCGACCATCATGGGCTGGGTCGGCAGCTTCTATGATGAGATGAGCAACGCCGCCTTCTGGACGCTCGACGCCTCGATCGCGCTTGTCAGCGCAGTCGTAATCCTCGCACTCAAGCGCCCGGTAAACCGGATCCTCGCTCTTTGCGACACCTGATCATTCGCCCGGACGGTATGTCCGTTCGGTGTGGCCCTTGAGCTGATCCGGATAGAAATAGACCTCTCGCAAATCGCCCGAAGCATAGCGCAGCGCCTCATCGTTGAAGTGGGGCGAGTCCGGATGACCGCTCTCGCCGCCGGCAGTCACCGCACGGGCGCGCACCCGTTTCCCGAATTCAACCACCGCGACGAAGCTGTTGCCGTTGGTGCCGTACCAGCGCTTCGTCCCCGGCTTTTGCGACGCGCCGAACGACGCGAGCGAACCCCACTTGTTGGAAGTGAAACCGACGGGAATACTCGGCGCCTTGTCGTCGAACGGGGAGTCGATCAGCGGCGAGATGCGCTGGAACCGGTTCACCTCGCCCCAAGGCACGCGCCAGCCGCCGAAGTCGCGTTCAAGACGGTCGAGGCCGTGCGTGAAGGTCTCGAGCTTCTCCGCGGCGCTGAGACCTTCCATGTGGCGGAACATGTTTCGATGGTCGTTCGGTTCCCGCGCGCTCACCAGCTTCGCAAGCTCGTCGCCCCAGAATTGGGCGAGCGTGTTCGGCACCGATGAAATCGACCAGCGCTTGTCCCAACTGGCGAGGGCCGCAATCGGCTGTGCGAGGCGAGCTCGGCGCGGATCGTTACCCCCAAGTGCCTGCCAGGCCGCAACGAGCATCGGCACGAGCACCTCGAATGACGGTTGCGCGCTGTCATAGGCCGCGCTTTGCAGCCGATCGATGCTCCAGCGGCCAGGCCGCATCAGGAGTCGCGTGGCATGGATCGTTCGATAGCTCTCGCCTGCCATGTCGAGATAGGCTGGGTAATTGCCGGGCTTCGGTGAATTAGGCCCGGCAGCCGAGTACAACCAGTCGTTGCTGTTGAATGCCCATCCGGTCGCAGGATTGATCGTGTTCGGAAGCTCCAAGATGGCGTGCAGCCCTTTCCAGTCGGTACGTGGATCGCTGCCGTCGACCGGCATGCTATAATCGAAACGATTGTCGCGCCGAGGCATGAACTGAGGCGCGAGAACGGCGATTTCGCCTTTGTCGTCCGCGAACACGGTGTTGTTCGAGCTGTTCGCCTTCAGATCCGAGATGCGCATGAACGACTGCAGGTCTGTGGCGCGTGTGCGCAGGAAGCTCTGTTGGAGCGCTTCGACGGGCTTGTTCATCATTGCGAACGCGAGCCACCGCTTCCCTTCGGACCGAACGATCGGGCCACGATGGGTCATCCACGTGGTGAAGCTGCGCGCCCCCATCCGCCCGCCCGCCGTCCGATAACGGATCGTCACGGGCCGCATGCCGAGCGGACGGCAAGTCGTCCCATACCAGTAGCAATAGCCATTGCCCCGGCGATCAATTCGGTACGCGAACTCGTCCACATTATCGACGCCGCTCGAGGTGTGCATCCAGCCAGCGTGCGGGTTGAAGCCCTGGTAGATGAAGAACTGACCCCAGGTCGCGGCGCCGTAAGCGTCGAGGCCCTCTTCGCTCGACATCTGCAGCTCCGAACGGAAGTAAAAGCTCGTGTGCGGGTTGATGAGCAGCAGCGCTCCGCCGTCGCTCGTCAGCTTCGGAGCAATAGCAATGCCGTTTGAGCCACGCGGTTCGGTGTCGGGCTCCGCCGATGCGACCTTCGCCTTCTTTCCGTAGAAACCCTCGAGCTGGTCGAGATCGATACGCTCGATATCGCCGCCGATGCTGCCTTCAGTAAAGCTCATCGCCATCCACGGCTCGAAATGCGTGAGCACGCGCGGGTGCACATTTGGGTGACTGGCGAGGAAATAGTTCAGGCCATCCGCCCACGCGTCCATCAATTTGCGCATCGAAAGCGGGCTGCGGGCGTAATCCGCCTCAAGCTCGCTATCGCTGACGTAGAGCCGCGCGCGCAGGTCTTGCCAGATCGCCTTCTCGCCTTCTGCTTCGGCAGTGCGCCCGAGGTTGGTCAGGTAATTCGCCTCGATGCGCGGAAAGTCGTCTTCGGCCTGCGCGTAAATCATGCCGAACACGGCGTCCGCATCGCTCTTTCCGTGGACATGGGCGATGCCCCAATCGTCCCGGGTGATCGTCACTCGCGAGGCTTCGTCGTGCCATCGAGCGAGTTCCGGCGGTGAGGCGGCCGTGAGTATAAAGAGCAAAGGTGCGAAAGCGGCGGCGCGGGTCTTAAGCATCCGGCAACGCTTGCTTGGCCTTGCCCCAGCCTGCAAGCATCTTCGAGCTCGCTCGCTTCAGCAGTTCGTCCGCGTCGCGGATGCTGAAATGATGCCCGCTCACATATTTATCGAGCTCGTCCCAGGCGACGGGAGCTGAAACCGGCGCGCCTTCTCGGGCGCGGGCGGAGTAAGGCATCACCGCGGTCGCGCCGCGCTGGTTGCGCAGCCAGTCGAGGAAGATGCGGCCCTTGCGCTGCACCTTGCGGATATTGGCGGTGAACGTCTGCGGCTCGGCCTCGGAGATCGCGCGGCTGAAACGCTCCGCGAAGCTCTTCACCGTCGGCCAATCCTTCGATGCATCGAGCGGCACAACGACATGGATGCCCTTGCCGCCCGACAGCAACGGGAAGCTCTTCAAGCCGAGGTCCTCGAGCAGCGCCTTCAACCGCACCGCCGCGGACTTCACCTTGTTGAAGTCGAGACCGACGTCGGGATCGAGGTCGAACACCAGCCGGTCGGGATATTCGACCTTGTCGATCTTGCTGCCCCAGCCGTGGAACTCGATCGTCCCCATCTGCACGCTCGCGAGCAGACCCTTGATGTCGTCGAAGTAGAGATAGTCCTCGATCGCTCCGTTGCTCTCCTCGATCGGGATATGCTTCACGTACGGGCCGAACGTGCCCTTGTCGTGCTTCTGGAAGAAACACTCGCCGGTGCGGCCGCCGGGGCAGCGGATCAGGGTCATCGGGCGCCTCGCGGCATCGATCATGATGAGCGGCTCGATCGTCGCGTAATAGTCGGCAAGGTCCTTCTTGGTGAGCTCCAGCTCCGGAAATATCACGCGTTCGGGGCTGCTGATCTCAATGCCGAAGTCCTCCGCCGTCGCGTGGGCGGTCTTCTTTGCACCCTTCTTGCTCGGCCTTGTCTCAATAGCTTTCAGTTTTCGCGGTTCCTCCACCACAACCTCCGACGCAGGCTTGTCCTCGCGCAATGCGATGAAGCTTGGATGACGCAGGACTCCGTCGTCAGTGAACTCGGCAAAGTTGATTTCGGCGACGAGCTTTGGCTCAATCCAGTGAGCGCCCTTGCGGTCCAAGCGCGGCACGTCAACGGCCGCCTTGTCGATCGCCAAGGGCTCCATCTTGTCCATCAGCTCGGCCATCAGCTCGGCGTTGAAGCCGGTGCCGACCTTGCCGACGTAGGTCAGCTTACCCTTCTCCTTCGCGGCGAGAAGCAATGAGCGGAAGCCGATGCGCTTGTCGCTTTGTGTCCAGCCGACGATGACGAATTCCTGACGCTGGATGCATTTGATCTTCAACCAGCTGCGCGTTCGGTTGCCCTTGTAGGGTGCGCTCGCGAGCTTGGAGACGACGCCCTCGCCGCCTGCCTTGCAGACCTCGCGGAACAGCTCCTCACCGCGGCCGATGACATGGTCGCCGTAGATGATCGGCGGGTTCACGCCCTTGAGCAATGCCGCGAGCCGCGCCTTGCGCTCGATGTTGGGCAGCTGGCGGATGTCCTCGCCGCGGTCGATCAGCAGGTCGAAAGCGTAGAAAACGAGGTTCGCGCCCTTCTGGTCCTTGAGCGTCGACTGCAGGAGCTGGAAGCTGGGCTTGCCATTGTCGTCGATCGCGACGGCTTCCCCGTCGATCAGGCACCCGGCCGGCAGCCGCGACGCCGCCTTGACCAGCGCCTTGAACTTGTCGCTCCAGTCCTTGCCGTTGCGGGTCCATGCGGTCGCTAGTCCCTCGCCCACTGCCAGCAGCAGCCGGTAGCCGTCGTACTTGTACTCGTGGATCCAGTTGGCGCCGGCCGGCACATCATCGACGAGGGTCGCTAGCTGCGGTTCCTGAAAAGGGGGTGGCGCCTTGCCCGCAACCTTCTTCGCGCGGCCACCCTGTTGCCCGCCGCGGTTGGATTTCCACACGTCCTCGCCGGCGGCGATCTCCGCCATGGTGCGTCCCGTAGTGACGCTGGTCACGCAATTGTCGACCAGCGCGTCGCCGTCTTCGGGATCGGAATAATCGTCGGTGACCTTCTTAAGCATCCATGGCTCGGCCTTTTCGCCGGGCTTGGGCTTCAGCCGGAACATCACCCATTCGCCCTTCATCCGGTCGCCATCGAGGGTGAAGTGAAGGTGCCCCTCCTCGATGGTCTTGCTCGGATCCTTGCGGGGGTCGGGGATCCAACGGCCCTGATCCCACAGCATCACGGTGCCGCCGCCATATTCGCCCTTGGGGATGGTGCCTTCGAAGCCGCCGTAATCAAGCGGATGGTCCTCGGTCCGCATGGCGAGACGGTTCTCGCCAGGGTCGAGGCTCGGCCCTTTGGGCACGGCCCAGCTCTTCAGGACGCCGTCGAGCTCAAGCCGAAAGTCCCAATGGAGTTCTCGACGCGTCGTGCTTCTGGACGACGAAGCTGTCGCCCTTGCCCTTGAGCTTGCGGCCCCGCGGCTCCTTCGTCTTCGCGAAGTCGCGTTTCCTGTTGTAGGTCTCGATGTCGAGCGGGACCTTGGGCGGCATGAGCTACGCCCTTTTACGTGCAGGCGCCTTCGCCGGTTCCTTCTTGGCTGAGGTCTTCCTGCCGGCGGCCTTTCCGGCCTTGCCCCGCTTTTCATCGCCGAGGCTCTTCTTGAGCGCGGCCATGAGGTCGATGACGTTGGAGCCCTTCGGTGGCGGAGCATCCGCGTCCGGATCCTCGATGACCTTCTCACCCTTGGCCTTCTGCTTCTCCTCGATCAGGCGATGGAGAGCGTCGACGTAGCGGTTGTGAAACTCGTTCGGATCGAACTCGCCGGCTTTGCGCTCGATTAGCATCGAAGCCATGTCGAGCAGGTCGGGATCGGGTTTCGTGTCACCAATGTCGCGGAAGAAGCCCGACGATTTGTGAATCTCGTCGGCGTAGCGGAGCGTCTCGAGCAGGAGCCCGCGACCGCATGGCTTCAGCGCGACGACATATTCCTGGCCGCGCATCGCGAGCTGTCCGACACCGACTTTCTTCGCGGCCTTCAGCGCATCGCGCAGGACGACATAGGCTTCCTCGGCGAGGTCATCGGCCGGGACGACGTAGTAAGGCTTGTCGAAGAACGTTGGGTCGATCTCGTCCTCGTCAACGAACTGGACGAGATCGAGCGTCTTGCGGCTCTCCAGCTTGACGCTGTCGATCTCTTCGGGATCGAGGAGGACGTAATGCCCTTTGGAGACCTCGTAGCCCTTGACGATCTCGTCGCGGTCGACGGGGCCGATGCCGGGCACGACCTTCTCATATTTGATGCGCTTGCCCGACGGCTCGTGCACCTGATGGAACTGGATCTGGGCGCCACTCTTGGTCGCCGGGAACAGCTCAACTGGGATCGACACCAGCGCCAGCCGGATCTGTCCCCGCCAAATCGCACGCGCAGCCATTCGAACTCTCCTTCGTCGGCGGGATTCAATTCATTCCGCCACCGAGTCGTTCCGTGTAACTGCTTTCATTGACTGCACAAAGCTGCGGACATCCTCCTGTCTCGAAGCGAGATCGACGATCGCCGAACCGCAGATGACGCCTTTGGCGCCCGCCGCGAGCGCCGCGCGGACATGCTCGGGCTTTGAGATTCCGAAGCCGAAGACGGGCGGTGGGCCCCCCGCGTCGCCGAGCCGGCGAATGAGTTTCGCGTCGAACTGACCGTCTGCGTGAGTGCCGGTGATTCCGGCCCTGCTGACGCAATAAGTGTAAGCTTTCGAGAGGCTTGCAACACGCGCCAGGGTATCGTCAGGGGTGTTCGGAGCGGCGATGAGGACGGGCTCGATGCCTGCCTGCTCCATCTCACGGGTGAACGGTTCAGCTTCGATCGAAGGAACGTCGGCGATCAGCAGGCTGTCCGCTCCCGCCTCGGCCGCTTCGCGCATGAATCCGGGGCGTGCGACGACGATATTTGCGTAAGTCAGAATTCCGACGGGAACGTCTGGATGGCGCTCCCGGAAGCTCGCGATCAGCTCCAGGCAATCGCCGACTCGGACGCCTGCGGCGAGTGCGCGCTGCGCTGCGGCCTGGATTACGGGGCCATCGGCGACTGGGTCGGAGAAGGGAATTCCGACCTCAATCATGTCCGCGCCGCCCTCGACGACTGCGTCGAGCAGTTGCGCGCTCGTGTTCACGTCGGGATCGCCAAGCATCAGGAATGCGCCGAACGCGCCTTCGCCGCCCAGTCGCTCGAACATCCTCGCATAGCGTCTCATGCAAGTAGGGCCCGCGCTTGCGCGACGTCCTTGTCGCCGCGGCCGGAAAGTCCGACGAGGATCGTGCTGTCCGGCTCGCCCTCCGCCAATTTCAGTGCATGAGCGACCGCGTGCGCGGATTCGAAGGCGCAGAGAATGCCCTCCCCTTCAGCGAGCGCCTTGAAAGCCGCGAGGGCTTCGGCGTCGGTCGCGCCGACATATTCGGCTCGGCCGCTGTCCTTGAGAAGCGCGTGCTCCGGCCCGACGGCGGGATAGTCCAGGCCAGCGGAAACGGACCAAGTGTCGGCGATTTGGCCATCGCTGTCCTGGAGCACATAGGTTTCCGCGCCATGCAGGATGCCGGGCGTGCCGCGCAGCAACGTTGCGCCGTGCTCCTCGCCGTTCAGGCCCTTGCCGGCAGCTTCGACGCCAATGAGGCGCACGTCGTCGTCGATGAAATCGGCAAAGAGGCCGATCGCGTTCGAGCCACCGCCGACGCAGGCGACCACGATGTCGGGAAGTCGCCCGAGCTGCTCGATCATCTGCGCCCGCGCCTCGCGTCCGATCACGCGCTGGAACTCGCGGACCATCGTCGGGAAGGGATGCGGCCCGGCCGCCGTGCCGAGCAGGTAATGCGTGTTCTCGAAGCTCGCCGACCAGTCGCGCAGCGCCTCATTGATGGCATCCTTCAGAGTGCGGCCGCCGCTTTCGACCGGCACAACGCGAGCGCCCATCAGCTCCATGCGGAAGACGTTGAGCTTTTGCCGTTCGACGTCTTCCGCACCCATGTAGATGAGGGTCTCGAAGCCCATCAGCGCGCCGACGATCGCGGTCGCGACGCCGTGCTGACCGGCCCCCGTCTCGGCAATCAGCCGCGTTTTGCCCATCCGCTTAGCGACCAGGCCCTGTCCCAACACCTGGTTCGTCTTGTGCGCGCCGCCGTGGAGCAGGTCCTCGCGTTTGAGATAGATGTTGTCCGGCAGGTTGCGGCACCGGGTCAGAGGCGTCGGACGCCCGGCGTAATTCGCCAGCAGCCCGTTGAGCTCGGCCGCGAATGCAGGATCATCCTGAGCATCGAGGAACGCGGCCTCCAACTGCTCGAGCGCCGGAACCAGGATCTCGGGAACATAGGCGCCGCCGAAGCGGCCGAATCGGCCGTTCAGGCGCATGCGCGCAGCTGCTGCCGGCCGCCCGGCCGAAGCATTTCGAAGAAGGCGGCGATCTTCTCCGCTGACTTGCGGCCGGGCCGCTCATCGAGCGCCGAGCCGACGTCGATCGCATAAGCTCCAAGCACGCGAGCAGCGCGCGCATTCTGCGGTCCGATACCCCCCGCGACTACCGCGCGGCGAAGCTCCGGATGCCGTTCGACCAGCCTCCAGTCGAAGGTGTGGCCGCTTCCGCCATCGGCATTGTCGAACACCAGGCGATCGCCGCCCCTGCCCGTTAGCCGCTCGCGCCCGACGCTTAGCGCGGTCCAGATCTCGCAGGAGCCCTGGAGCTCCCGGCGCAACGTTCGCACATATTCGACATCTTCGTGCCCATGCAGCTGAACCGCGTGCAAGTTGAGCAAAGTCGCGACGTCCGTGACGACGTCCGAGCGGAGCGTCGCGGAAAACCCCGATGGGCAGAATGCCCGACTGCCGAGCAGTTCCGGCCAGCGGCGCTGCTTGCTCGGCCGTGACGTGGCGGGGGCTGCCTGGCACGAACACGAAGCCTGCGAATGCCGCTGGCCGGGCGGCGCGCAGATCGGCGCCGCGGTTGAGATCCGCACATCTTGGTGCGGCCGAAAACGAGCTCTCGCGCCGCCTGCGCCGGTTTGCCCGAACGCGCATCAGCGACGAACCGACGAGGAAAGCGTCCACGCGGCCGGAAAGCCGATCGACGTCCCTGCGACTGACAATGCCAGACTCCGAAACGAGCAGGCGGTCGGGAGCAAGGCCGGCGAGTCGCTCGGTGGTGGAGAGGTCGATGCGAGAGATCGCGCAGGTCGCGGTTATTGATGCCGATCAGCGGCGCTCCGAGCGCCAGCGCGCGGCGCATCTCGCGCTTCGTCATGAACCTCGACCAGCACATCCATGCCGAAGCGCCGCGCTTCGTCGATCATCGCGCGCGCTGCGTCGTCGTCCAGCAAGCGACAGCATGACGAGAACCGCGTCGGCGCCGGCGATCCGCGCCTCGACGACCTGCCGCCGATCGATGAAGAAGTCCTTGGCGAGGATCGGTCCGTCGAACCGTCGCCGGGCGGCTGCGAGATCGTCGAGCGAGCCGCCGAAATGAGCGGCGTCGCAGAGCACGCTCAGCGCATCGGCAACGCCGGCATAGCCGCGCGCAATTGCCGCCGGCATCGGCGCGTGGCGCTGATTGCGCCCGCCGAAGGCGAAGCCTTCTTGATCTCAAGGATGAACCGCGCGCCCAGCTTTGCGCAGCGCGTCGACGAGGCTGCGCGACGTGGCAGTGCGCTTGCCCGCAAGGCGTCGAGCGAAACGCCGTCGAAGCGGTCGCGCAAGCTCGTCGCGCTTGGCTGGCGGCGATCCGGCCGAGAACCCCGACCGGCTCAGCCACGGCTCGCCTCGATGAAGCGGTCGAGCACCTCGCCCGCGCTGCCGGAGCGCAACGCGTCCGAGCGCCATCACCGTCCCGAGGCGCAGATCTGCGGCCTTTCCGGCCGTCATCAGCAGCGCGCCGGCGTTCAGCGCGACGATCGTCTCGTCGGCCTCGCCGCCGCGCCCGTCGAGCAGAGCGCGGAGCCGCGCGCGCATTCTCCTCCGGAGAGCCGCCGGTGATCTGATCCAGCGGCAGGCGCCGAGGCCCGCCTCCTCGGGCGTGATCTCGAGCTCCTCGAGCTCGCCGCCGGCCAGCCGCACCGCCTGCGTGAAGCCGTGAAGGGCGACCTCGTCGAGCCCGGAGCCATGGACGACCAGCGCCCGCTCGACGCCCAGCGCCCGCAGCGTCTCGGCGATGCGGCCGAAGCAGCTTGGGATCGGCGACGCCGAGCAGCTGCACCTTCGGCTGCGCCGGATTGAGGCACGGCCGAGCAGGTTCATGATCGTCCGCACCTTCGAGCTGCCGGCGCACCGGACCGGCATGCGCGATACCAGGATGGTAGAGCGGGGCGAGCAGGAAGCAGAAGCCGGTCTGGTCGAGGATCTCCCGCGATTCGAGCGGCGTCAGGTCGAGCCGCGCGCCAAGCGCTTCGAGCACGTCGGCCGACCCGCATTTCGAGGTGAAGGACGCGGTTGCCGTGCTTGACCACCGGCAAGCCGCAGGCCGCGGCGACGAATGCCGCCGCTGTCGAGACGTTGATCGAGCCGGAGAAATCGCCGCCGGTGCCGCAGCTGTCGGCGAACAGATAGGCCGGGCGATCGGGAACGGCCGCGCCGCGCTACGCAAGCGCCGCGCTGCGCCGATCAGCTCCTCGCGGTCTCGCCCTTGATGCGCAGGGCGACGAAGGCCGCGGCCATCAGCGGTTCGCAGCGAGCCCTCGACGATGCCGCTCGAACAGGTGCGCGCGGATTCCCGGTCGAGGTCGTCGCCGTCGAGCAGCCCGGCGATGCTCGGCTCGGGTGCCGGCATCGGGCGAGGCTGGAGCGCAGACGCGACTCGCGTGGAAAAGTCAGAATCTGGCTCATGGATCTCACCTGGAAACAAAAAAGCCCGCCGTTGGCGGGCGGGCAGTCGATGATCGGTTGGTCAGTCGATCAGTCGCGCCATCGCGCCGCATAGGTCGACGCGACGCCACCAGAGGCGAGCGGTCGAGGCAGCGGCGATGGCGTCCAGGTTCGTCATGCGAATCGCGTGGTAGGGCAGCAGCTTGCGGGCGGTCAAGCGCCGGCGGCGGTTGACGCTCGCGCCGCGGCAATGGCATTGGCCGGCGCGGCGCGCGGGTGTAGCTCAATGGTAGAGCAGAAGCCTTCCAAGCTTACGACGAGGGTTCGATTCCCTTCACCCGCTCCAAAATCGTGACCATCCGGGGGACTGGTTCGAATTTTGGAGCGCGCGAGCGCAGCGAGGGGCGACAATTCTTAGCGCTCTTACTCGCGTTGACACACCTCATCGGCGCGCCGCCACATGGCGCGCCTGCCTGACCTCGTGGAGAGGTGGCCGAGTGGTTAAAGGCAGCAGACTGTAAATCTGCCCGCGCAAGCGTACGCTGGTTCGAATCCAGCCCTCTCCACCATGAAGATAGTTCGAATCCCATAAGTCCGACTTTCTAGAGGGAAAGTCACTTTCCCAACCCCACTGAAGCCCATCCAAAACGGGCAATTTCGAGCCCAATGGAGGTTCGATAGTGGGGTACATAGTGGGGTTGGCAGTGCACGACCGCCCCAACCCCACTTCCGTTGGGTAAATTGTTGTTCGGAATCAATAATATGCCCGTTAACGGATCATCCGGCGTTCGAATCCGGCGATGGGAGTCGAACCATCGTACGAGACGGATGAGATGGGAGGCGCGCTGATGTGCCGGTCGATACCTGCGCCGTCGAGATCAGCGGCGGCGCAGAGCGAACTGTTTCAGGAACATCCCAGCAGCCGCGAAGAGTATCGACGCTACAATTGAAGCCAAGACACCGAGCCCAAAACCGATCAATCGCTCATGCGCGGCCGCCTTCTGCGCTCGTTCTTCCTGCACTCTGAGCAACGCATTTACGACGCGCTGATCTGCAGTGACGAGCGGCTCCAGTGACTTCCGCTGCTGCTGAAGCTGTTCGACTGTCCGTTGGCCAGCCTCCAACTCTGAGCGCTGACGAGCAACGAATTGCGACAGATTCTGAAGACTTGCTTGAGTTTGATCCAATACTTTCAATTGCTGCGAGAAGGTCGCGGCTGGGGGACTGGCGAGATTTTCTTGTTGTTCCAGTCGCCAAGCACAACAGCCAACAACGCACCTGCAACAGCAGCGAGGGCAGAAAGGCCGGTCGTAATCTTTGGCGCAAGACGGAAAGCTTTCGCCCAAGCCTCAGCAACAAAAGCGCCAAAATTTGATACGGACGAAAGCGCCTGTGCAGTCTTCAGAAGGCTGCAGTTCGGACAAAGTAACTGGAGATTGGACGGCTCGCCTGTTCCACCCTCAGATCGCGCAACGACGTGGCGGATGTGAAGCTCGCTGGGCTCCATTTCTACGCCACAACCGGCACACCGTAGCAGTCTGCTGCCGGTGCTCGAGGTAGCCGCGTGGCCGCGTCCCCTTTTGGAGCCGCCCATTTGTTAAACCGCCAAGCGGAGCTGATCGCGGTCGGTAGTGTCCTTGCGTACACCGCGAACGGATCATCCACTCCCTTCGGACGACGATTCCTTTCGCGGATTGCCCGAACCGGATCGGCCGCGACATAGTGTCGGCCTCTCTTTTTCGCCTTTCGCTTCTAGCAGCCCAGCATCGACTAGCTGCTTGAGATCGCGACTGGCGAGATTACCAGATATGTCAGTGCTGACGCGGTACGAAGCATTTCGCACGCGCGCTCCAAAAGGCAGCCTCAAGTAGACCAAGTGCGGTGCGCGAAGGCAGACCCTTTTCAACGACAAGTTTTTCGAGATCGACGTAGACCAAACCATATTCCAGTGTTTCGCCGCAGCAGCGTTTGAAGCTGGCGATAGTGCCCGGTCAAACAGTATCGGATCCAGGCCTTGCAGTTGCGCTCTGGACTGATCCTCGCCAGCGTCTGCGAGCACGTCATAATATTCCTGCTGGTTGTGACCAATATACTCTTCGATGCTGGAGTAGGTTTGTGCCGCTATGCCTTCGTTCGCCAATACCGCAGTTTGCAGACAGCGGGAGGTTCGGCCGTTCCCGTCCGAGAATGGGTGGAGAAGTGTCAGATTAAGGTGCGCGAGCGCCGCCTTGATAATTAGATGCGTTTGGGGAGGTGCGTTCAGAAACCCTACGAGCTCCTCCATAAGTTCTTCGAGGCGGTCCCGGCTTACACCCTCATGCACGACTTCATTGGTGCGGGTGTTTCTTACGCCGACCCAGCCGCGCCGGAAGTTGCCGGGGTTCGCATCTAGATCACTCTGCGAGATCATAAAGTGAATGGCCAAGATCGCGTCCACACTGAATTGAAAATCGTGATCCCGGCATCGCTGCAGAATATAGGTCATGGCTTGCTGGTAGCCGACGACAGCTCTCCACGTTTGGCGATCCGTCTCCGCCGGATCTTCGCCATCTACAGCCGCGACAGCGTCTTCCTGTGACACGTTAATGTTCTCGATGCTGTTGGACGCCCGCAATGCGCGCGCGCGCGTCATCCGAGCGCAGGACGCCGGTCCAGCGCTTCGGATCTTGGACCACGAAATGCCGAAGGTCGCGCTGCAACTCGTCAATGCGGTTGAGGACGCGACGCTCGATTGGGTCTAGTTCGGGGTAAGTGTAGAGCAATGCAACATATCCATTTTGCAACTGATTGTGGGTCAGATATAAACTGACGTTCGGTCAGTTGCAATATGTATATCCACCATTTATCCACAGCCAACTCCACCGAGCAACAGACCACCATCCGAAGAAAATGGCTAAAATCTGCCATTTTTCTCCGGCGTCGCGGAGTGGGGTCGGCAGTGGGGTTGGCATTATTAAACCACAAGAAAAGTCTTATTTTTCAGGACCTTAAGGCGCCAAATTCGGAAGCAGCCCTCTCCACCATTGACGGAAATCACGAACGCTAACGGACGCCTACGGACGCCAATTTCTATCTTGCTCAACGGACAACGGTCCGGTGCTGTCCGTAATCGTCCGCCACACAATCCAGCACACTTTTACGGTTGGTTTTAGGGTTGGAAATTTCCCAACCCTAAATGCGATCAGTTCGACGGACACTTTAGGAATTGAACGATCGTAAGAGGTCTGCCCATTGGAAAAGTGGGATGGAACGCCGACGTTCACGCTGCGTTTTGTATTGACAATGTATTTACATTTCTACATTAGAAAGGAGCTGAGAGCGGTACTCCGCTAACCCCCCGCCGCGCTCAGTAAGGGATTATAAATGGAAACAATCGCCGCTGAGCGGCAGCGCCACGACACCAGTGTCACAATGCGGATGCCGCAGAGAACAAAGGATCTGATTGAGAAAGCAGCAACGACAATAAATAAGAGTTTCAGCGCCTTCGTTGTTGAAAGCGCCAGAGAGCATGCGATTGATGTGCTGCTCAATCAGGCAGTGTTCAACCTATCCGCCGAAGAAGCGGAGGCTTTTGCGTGCGTGCTCGATAATCCACCGGCACCGACGGAGAAGCTGAAAGCATTGATGCAGAGTAGGGCGCCGTGGGAGTAGTTGAACAGCTTCCTAGAGAACAGAAACCGTACAGCACCCCGCGCCCGATAGAAAAAGGCGACGGGGTTGCTGGTTTTAGCTGTGGCAAGCTTCCCCTCGATGACTTCGTTAAACAGCAAGCTCTGAAAAACGAAGGCAGGGGTTCCCGGACCTACGTCATTGTTTCCCAATCGGGCGAGGATGCCGGCGCCGTCGCCGGTTATTACACGCTCGCCGCTGGAGCAGTGAGCCGCGAAGACGCACCAGGTTGGGCAAAGCGCAACATGCCGAATCCCCTTCCGGTCCTTGTGCTCGGTCGCCTAGCGGTGGATTCCAAGCATCAACAACGATCCATCGGCAAGCATCTGTTACGTGAAGCGATGCAGCGTAGCCTCGAGGCAGCGCGCCAGGTCGGCGTGCGGGCGCTGGTCGTCCATGCGATCGATGACGATGCCGTTAGCTTCTACGTACAGTTCGGATTCCAAAGGTTTCCGACCGATAGCAGAACATTGTACCTGCCAATCGAGACGATCGCACGAAGCCTTTAGGAAAGCCCCCTGCGGCCGGCCGCGATTGTGCTACAGCCAATGCTGGTTAATCGGTCACGTTTCAGAACACGCACCGCGACAGTTCGACCGGCTCCCGCGATTTTTCCGAGTTTCGCGCGGTTTTCCACCGATTACCGTCGGTTCCGTGCTACACGCGCGATACATGCTGCGACACAAGATGGCGGCTTCGTGACGGACTAGGCGCCAGCTCTGTTCACGAATCTTTCTGATAGGCTTATTGCCCCCAATATGGCCAAGCCGCGCATCCCTGATCCGTCGACCGTTTCCAAGTGGCCGGACTGCGGCAGGTCTCGCGGTGGCAAGGGGTACTACGGACCCGAATGCATGGGTCATTTGCCGACCGTCACCAGGGAAGTGAAGCCAGGAGATCCTTGGGCGCCCCCGCCGAAGTGAGCCGTGTAGAGTCAGCTTTCGACCCAAAGCTGACTCTATCCGAGTGTCTGCTTTGGACCCATTCCTGGCATTAGCGCTCCTCGCGGAAACTTGCGGAATGAGCTCTGGAATGAAACGCGGGCCGCGCACAGATGCTCTCTTTTGCGCTTATTCGATATCGGGTTTTCTCCCTAGCGCGGCGCGAACCCGTTTCCCGCTGACCTTCATCCCGCGAATTGTGGGCGCAGTCGGAACTTATCCCGATAACGCGGGGCCCGAAGAACAGGCTAGCTGCCGCCCGAAAGGAGGAGACCGTGTCGGTATCCCATCTGATCGCTGCCTCGCTAATGGCGACCCTTTGCGCCTGGCAGCCGGCTCGCGCGCAAATGTCGGCCCCACCGATTCCATCAGCGCTGCCGAACATAAGTTCCATCTCTGCCGCCAATGCGGCCGGAGTTTTGCGATATTGCGTCTCCAAGCAGTTGGTCAGCAGCACAAGCGCCGACCTAGTGCTCAAAAGCCTGACCGCGAAGCGGAACGTCGCGAATTCACCGGACTACTCGGCCGGTCAGCAAGGACGCATTCTGGCTACCAACGGCAAGGTCTTTTCGATCCCGGAAGCTCCAAGTTACCTCCAGTCCCAGGCCTGCGACCTAGTTTTGACCCGGGCTCAGCAGTTCCCTGACTGATAGCCTAGGCACTTCTCTCCAACGCTTTTGGGCCGTGAACCTGCGAGAGCGGGATCCATCGCGCTCTTCCCAGTCGTCATGTCTTCGGCAACCGAGGGGTCCCATTACCCCGCGATAGAAGCGCCGTGTCTCACCTGTGACGGGTGTCTACTACCCGCCGGTTGGCTGCGGCACAGTTACGTACACAACCGTGTCGCCTTCATATTGCGGTTGGTACCATGCCGACCCGCAGTGGTAATAAGTGTAGCTGGAATATGGGTAAGGCGAGCAGCCACTCGGCAAGCCGTAATAGGCCGTGCCGACGGCCGCAGCGGTCACGCCCGCTACCGCGCCAATCGCAACGCCGGCCGCAATAGGATGATCGTACCAGCCGCCCCAGCCGCCTCCCCAGCCGCCGTAACCATAGCCGTAATTGCCGCCGTTGATATTGACGTTGCCAGTGTTGATGTTGCCGTTGTCGACATTATTGCCGCCGCCAGGCCGCTGACCTGGCCGGCCAGCTCCGCCTACGCCACCAACTCCACCGACACCGCCAACGCCGCCGGGGCGTCCTGCGCCGCCGACACCCCCAACACCACCGACGCCGCCAGCGCCGCCAGGGCGTCCTGCGCCGCCGACACCACCGACGCCGCCGACCCCGCCGGGACGCCCTGCGCCGCCGACACCGCCCGCACCGCCTGGGCGTCCTGCGGGCGATCTGCACCGGGACGACTGTAGCCCGCGCCCCCCGGTCGGCTATAGCTACCGCCACGGCTAAAGCCGCTTCCCCCAGCACTGCTCCGCCGAACCCACCGCCACGACTGATGCTCGAGGAGCCTCCATAGCGAGCTCCGCCGCCGCCACCGCCACGACTAAACCCACCACCGCCGCCGCCGCCACGACTGAACCCGCCGCCGCCGCCGCCGCCACGTCCGCCGCCGCCGCCACCTCCACGGCCACCGCGCGCGTCAGCTTCCTGGATGGCGAATGCGATCAGGCCGACGAATGCCGCGGCGGTCGCGAAGCGATGAATTGCCGACATCATTTCGACTCTCCTGAATTGATATAGGTGGCCATTGGGATGCGTTTGGCGTCAGCGTTCGGAGTGAAGGTGAAATCACTCGCGGCAAGCGCGGGATTCACTTTCCAATCCAGTCTCGCGATGAAGGTTGGACGAGCCGGGTCGGTTCGATCGACGATGACGAGCTTGCGAGGGAGCGGTTGCGCGCCCTGCTGGATCCAAACCTCCCAGTCGGAGTTGGCCTCACGATACGCATAATGGTCGGTCGGAACACCGTCGATGGTCGCGGTCCCAACCTGGTAAGCGGATTTCAAAGCGTCGTCGCGGTGGCCGTTGGGATCAGACCAGCGGAACAGGTCCTCGAGCGGAAGCTTGATGCCGCGCTTCTTGTAGATTTCCGCCAGTGTTTCCTTGTTGGTCGCAGGTGCCGGAACGGTCGAGTAGAAACCCGTTGTCGGCGCATAAACCGTGAACTGCTTACCGTCATAATAGAAGCGCCGTTTCTTGATGTCGCTGTCGTAGTCGATCACGAATCCGGCGGGCTTGCGAAGCTTGTAATTGGTCACGCCATCCAGCTGGATGCGTTGACCGTCCTTCGTCACAACGTCGAGACTACCGTTGGATTTGATCTGCGCCGTCTTGAGCGAAGTCAGATAGCTGCTCATCCGCCCCAATGCAGCGACTGCATCAGCGTCGACCGTTCCGGAGACAGTCGACTTGTCGTCCTCGTTGGACGCGGAGGCAGCTTGGGACGCCGGTTTACCGGCCGCAGCTTCGTTCTTTGAAGCTTCACCTCCCTTGCATCCCGCGACGAGACACAAGGACAGCATAATTGTGAAAGACCGCGGGCCGAAGCTCGTCATTGGCCGTCTCCATGCTCGATGCAGGCGCCGCTGCGCCGCAGATGCCAGAGACGTAACAAAGTGGGAGAGGCATTCTATCGGGGATAACCCTATATTGGGCTTTGCTATTCCCGAGTTGCTGCGCAGCGAGCCGTCCGGTTTTCCCCCACTCTAGCGGACCGGCTGCCCCGGTGTTGCCGGCAAGATCGCTTTATCGAGTTGAGCGATTAAGGTCTCGAGAGCGGTTTGCGGAACGAGAATTGACCCTCCACGGGGCCGGTCAAGATCGAGAATCAGTACGATTGCCATCGCCATCAACACGAACAGGAGTGATGAAGCCGCGCGAAGCCGGTACGGCTGCGAGGCGGTGAGATAGCCGAGCAGGGCGCTGGATGTGATCAAGTAAAGAATGAGCGCGTCCATCACTCGATCAGGAATGTGCGCAATGCCGGCCAATTCCCGGCGCCTCCCCACGTTCAGCACGTCTGCGACACTTTCCGCAATAGAGACCCCAAGGTCCGTATCACGATATGGCAGGACGCTGTTTCGCGTGACGTTCCACAATTGCTCGCGCAGATGTCGGCTGCGCTCAAGTTGAGCCTGTTTCTCGGCATCCCACGGGCCTTCAGGTGAAATTCGTGTGTGCGCGTAGTTTCGGAGCGCATTTTGAAGCGGAATGCGTTGTGCGTCGTCAAGGATCTCGGCGCGATCGAAACTCGTCTCGATCGCATTCGCCTCCTCCGAAACGATGAGGCGGCGCGTGTCGTAACGATCGAGCGCAATCGTAAAGGTGAAGCCGACAATAAAGGCGAACAACCCGAACACGGATCCGATGATGAATCCCTTCCATGTCGATCCGCCCTTGCTCCCCGCGCTTGTCGGGGCTCCAGGCCGAGATCTTGCGATGGAGCCATTGGCCGAACTCGGAGCTCAGGAGACAGCAAGCGACCAGGATGATGCCGTCCAGCCACAGAGGAAGTTTCGGAAGGAGATTCATGTGGCGCTACCTGTCACTGGGACGCATGTATTCGGCGTTGCGCAAGCTTCGGAAGCGACTGCACTAGAACATCAGCATCCAGTCGCTCAGGAAGACCCAGCCCTTGTCTCCGACGCGATAGGCATGTGGATAGCCGCCGACGGGCGACTGGTCGGTTTTTATCGCTTCCAAATTGACGTGCATCTCACGCCGCTTGAACGGATAGACGTTTACGCCTGCGGCGAACTTCGTTCGGGTTGCCGTTCGCGCCCCAGATCTTTGAAGCCGTCACATAAGCCTGCAGCAGGTCCTTGATCGGCATCGCCGACACCTGAAGCGCGAAGCCATTGTCGCTCAGATGGTCGATCGGGACAAATCCAATCGTGTGGAAATGGTTGACCTTGCGCCAGATACCATTGACCTTCGAGCGAGAAGCCCTTTGTACTTCACGCCAATGTCGATGCTCGCCATCTGCCCAATTGGCTTGCTCGATCTTGCCGCCGGTGCCGAACGGATCGGGGCTGAACAGCAAGGTGCCGTCGGTCAGTCGGATCTGCGAGTTCTCGAAATCGTTCTCGGTTGGCTGGCCCTGCGCGGTTTCGGTGCTGCGCGACCGGCGTTCAAGCCGATGTAGGTCGCGATTTTCTGGTGGTAGTCATAGTCGCCGAAGCCGTTGGCCAGACCAAACTCGCCGGTCGTCGGCATCCAGTAGATCGTGCCAGACGACGGTGTTGAACTTGTTGTCGAGCTCCTTTGAGCTCACACCCAGGGTCGACAGATTGTTGCCGATCATGACGCGGTATTCGAGTCCCTTTGCAATCTGCCCAAAGGCGTCGATGCCGCTAGTGTAGGAGCCGCGGTAAAATTCGTCGGCCATGACGCGATTGTCGTGACGGAGCCATTTGGGAAAGCTGTAGTTGGTGCTGCGGGTGGTCGGCAGCGGCATGATGCCCGCGCTCACCGAAAGCCAGTTGGCGAATTTATAGCGCAAGAAGCCCGCGATCACGACCTGCGCGCCCTCGCCCTGGTTCGCGTTGTTGGTCCAGATGAAGAGCAGGTGGCTGAAGCGCGGAGTGAATAGCCAGCCCTTGAACTGCATGCTCACCTTATAGAGCTGCACTTCGTTGCGCTTCTCTATCGGGAGGACGCGACCGAAACTGTCGGTGTAGGTTGAGATCGACCCCGTTCTGAGTTGAGGTAGCGGGCATAGGCCATGAGGCCGAGATATTCTCTGGCAATGGGCTCATCGATGAGCACCCAGCCCGTATCGCGTTTAAACGTGCCGGCGAGCTCCTCGCGCTTCATGAACGCGTCCACTGCATTCTTCGCGGGTTCCGAAGCGGCTTGCTGCTCTTCAGGTGTCAGCGTGCGCAACGGTGGAGTAACGATTACGGGAGTTGCAACGGCGGGTGCGGGCGCAGAATGCGGCACTCCCAGTTTCGATTCCAGCGCCTGGATTCGAGCGTCGAAGTCGCCCATCCGCTCCTGCATGTCGCGACGTTGCAACTGCAGAAGCTTAAGCTGATCGGCCGGGGAAAGATTTGCGTCAGGTTGCTTCGCCTGGTCGATCGCGTCAGCTTTCTGTTGGTCTGGAGTTGGCAGGTATCCAGCATCCTGCGCACGCGCCGGCGCGGCCATGAGAAGAACACACGACACCGACGCAAGGAACAACCCCCTAATGCTCAACATGATTGCGCTCCCACTCGCGCACGTGTGTGCGCGCCCCATCGAAAATGCGTTCGTAATTGCCGAATAGAATGGCCTGCTTCGTCGCCGGCCTCACCTTGGCGAATATCGGGTCCCACATCCGGAACACGCTTGAACGTTCGCGTCGATGTTGGGCGGCGCGACATTGTCGGTGCCGAACAGGAACCGGTCCGGATATTTGTCGAACATGGCCGCGACGCGAGCGATCACGTCCGGGTTCGCCACCGCATATTTCGCAAGCTCGTCCCAGCTGATGTCGAAATAGACATTGCTGAATTGCGGATCGGACAGGATGCTTTCGATGAGTTCGATGTGCGTAGGCGGCCGTTCGTCGGGTTGGTCTGCGCTCGCTGAAGCCGGCATCGGCATGACCACTCGGCCGAGGCCCGTATGAGCCCAAATGATCGTCGTCTTCGGGTGGCGCGCGAGTATGTCCCGCATCTGAGTCGTAGAAGAGCGGAGGCCCGGTGCGCTTGGTGAAGGGAATGTCGATGTCGTTATGGAAGATGACCGGCATCCCGACCTCGCCGGCGAAATCGAAAATCCGGTCCAGCGCGGGATTCGGAGAGAGTCGCCGTACTCGCCGGCGACCTTGCCCGACACGAACTCCTTATGGATGCTGAATTCGCCGATGCCGCTGAACACTCCCGGGTACATCTTCAGCACCCGGCGCGATATGATCGACGGCGTACATGTCGGCCGGATTGAAGCCGGTGATCATCGGATCGAGCCGCGCGCGATCTTTCGGCGGCAGCGAGAGATATTCGTGCGCGATGATCGCATCGGTGAAGGAGTAATAATAAAGCGGTGCGTCGGTCTGCAGGTAATAGGTCGGCGCGACGTTGCCGGAATTCGCAGTAGGACCAGGTCTGCTGCAGCGGGATTCCGAAAAGGGTCGACCGTTTGACGGTCGAAGCCCATCATCTTCACATATTCGCGAGCGGTGAGCCCCTTCTGCACATAGTTCGTCAGATGGAAATGAGCGTCGTCGAACAAATAGCGTCTCGCCGCGCGCGGCGCCTGCGCGATCCCGAAGGGGATACCAGGACGACAGACGCCGAACGCAGCGAGGTACGCAATCCTGCCGCATGCCGCGAGCAATCAGCCGAATTGCGCGTAAGGGATTGGCGCCGAGCTGCGCGCACGATGTCCGTGATCGCGCGCTGGCCGCGGACGCTGTTGCCGGCGGCGTCGAGCGGCGGAGCGAACGTGCCGATGCCGAACTTGCCCGGGCGAAACGGCGATAGGCCGCCGCCGACGCCGCTCTTGGTCGGCAGGCCGGTCCGGAACAGCCATTTGCCGCTGTCGTCGTACATGCCGGCCGTCGCCATGATCGCCAGCAGGCCCGGGCACGTGGCTGGCAGTCGATCGACCTGCTTGCCGGTGACGGGATTGCGGCCGCCGAACGCCAGCGTCGCGCCCATCACGGCAAGGTCATGCGCAGAGACGTTGATCGAGCACTGGCGCGTGTAGAGGTCGACCGCGACGGCCGGATCCATCGGGAACCGCTCGTAGGCGGACATCAGCGAGCTGATCGCGCGGTTGCGCTGATTGGTGTCGCTTTCCGACTTGTAGACCGGCTGATTGACGTCGAGCTGGCGTCCGGCGAAATCCGAGTGGATCTTGAGGATCTTGTGCCCAGACCTCGTCGGGCGATGATCCCTTGACGTTGCCGACGGTCGCGATCGCGCCCGGATTGACGAACGGGTTCATCTCCTTGCCCTTGGTACTGCTCGACGGCGTTGATCGAGTTGAACACCTGGCCGGTGGCATCGACGCCGACCGTGTCTTCGATCTTGCTGGTCGCCGGATTCCTGCATCACCAGCGCAGCGGTGAAGACTTTGGAGATCGACTGGATCGAGAACAGCTGTTGTGGAGTCGCCGCCTCGTGGACCTTGCCGTCCGCGCCGACCGACGCGATGCCGAAATACGTCGATGGGACCTGCGCGAGCGCAGGAATGTAGTCGGCGTTCTTGCCCTTCGTTCAGCGCTCTTGTACTGAGTGTATGCAGCTTTGATGGCGGCATCGATCGTGGTGCCCGACGCGATCCGCCTTGCGGCGAACGCCGATTGCGGCAAGCCGAGGTCGATTGCGCTGCGCGGCGGCGCCGGCGATGAGCGCGCCCATGATTCCGCGGCGGGTGAGCGTCAGGTCTGTCCATGGCAATTCTCCACCGAGTCGTGTCAGTCGAACAGGCTCCAGATGTTCTTGCTCGAGAAGTCCCAGTGGAAGCTGTATTGGAAGCGCAGGTCCGTGCCGGTGTTGCCGTCATTGTCGGTGCGCTTGCCCCACAGGAGCTCGCCGCCGGTGAAGACGCCGCTCGGCGGGTGCCAGAGCAGGTTCACAGAAGCGTACTGGCCCTTGTGGAAGGCCGTCGCGGTCTTGGAAATTGGTATTGTCGACCTTGTCGAAGCTGTAGCCGATCGACGAAGTCCACTGCTTCGACCAGTTGAGGTCGACATAGGCACGTCATCCCGAACAGCTTCACGGCCTCGGCGCTTGGCACGAGGACGAAGCCGATCGCCGGCGGCGGCGACGGAATCACCGCGACGTTTGGCGCGAGATCCATGCCGCCGTCGTTCATGTAGCTCGCGATGCCGCGCCCGTAGACGGCGCCCGAGCCGAAGCGTCGCAAGCGACGACGTTGAACGAGGTACCGAGGTTCGACGCCCCAGCCGGTCTTGTGGCCCTTCGGCTCGATTGTTGGCCGTGCCGACGCGTGTCGTAGCCGACTCTCGCGCAGAATGCCGGAAAGCTGCACGTGGCCCCATTTGCCTTCGTACCGGACCTGGGCGGTCAGCGTCGGGGACGCTTCTCGTCATTCTGGATGCTCGAGGCGATGGTCTCGTCGATCAGTGCGGAGGTTGCCGGTGTCGATGTCGTTACTCGGATGCTCGAGCGCGACGGCGGCTTTCCAGCCGTTGCGGTTCCAGAAGGTCCAGCGCAGCTGCGGGTTGCGCAGGAAGACCATTCCCGCCGGGCCCCAGTAATCGATCGTGTTCGGGAACAGGTCGCCGTCCATGAACAGGCTGTTGGTCTGGCCGGCCAGGAACGGACCCCAGCTCGCATACGCATGCCGTATGCGAATCGTCGTCTGGCCTTCGTCCTTGCCGACGCCGAAGAGGTCGAACTCGAACTTGGCCTCGTACGGCTTGCCTGCCAGCGTGCCGGTCGCCTTGGCACCGAGCCGTGATTGGCGGACGCTGAAGATCGACTGCCCGTCGCTGCCGAATTGACCGCCCATCGTCGTCGGAATGCGCGAGGGCCGCAGCGTCGCGTCCCAGTTCGGATTGACGCGCTTGAAATCCTGGATCGCGTCGAGCTGGATGAACCCGTAAAGCTCGAGATTGTGATCCCCTGCCTTATGCTCTTTCGCTAGCGGAGGCGTGGACTGAACCGCGGTGACTTTGTTTTCCAGTACCGAGACTCGCTCGCGCAGCGACCGCACCTCCTGCAACAGTTGCTGCTGCTCCTGCGGCGTCATCTGCGTTTGAGTGGCGCCGGCCGACGATGAATCGCTCGCGCCGGCGCCCGCAGTAGCTAGTTTGTTCTGTCCAGCCGCATCAGTTGGCGCTGCATGTGCCTCGGCAGCAAAACCCAAAGTTACACCGATCACTGTCGATGTGAGAAGAAGACGATGTTTCATTTACGCCCCCCTTAGGCTCGAGGGGGGATCTTCAACTCGGCCAGAGCCTTAGGAAATCGGGGAAAGTACCGACGGGTAGTTTTTAACAAATCGGACAGTATCAACGCTGTCGTATCGAAGCATCAGCTGCCGCTGGCTGAAGACTGATAGTGGAAAGCGCCGACGGGTTATCGGACCCGTGTCCACGTTTGCGACTTGCAGCCCATTCCTGCAAACAGGCAGCCGCGCGCCACGATGGTGTTATGATCCTTGACAGTGCCCGTCCCGGTGAGGACCTTGTTGAGATCGGGGACGAAGACCTTTCCCTTCCACACCTTCGGGCTCACCTCACGGAACTCGCGGAAAAGTTCGGTGCCCACCAGGTTTGTCGTGCCGCCGCGGGCCGAGTCCGCCTTCGCCTTGGCATTTGCCCACACGACTGTCCCGCAACGGCTCTTCCCGCATGGGTGGATGCGCACGTGGACGCTATTTGAGGGGTTGCGCAAAACTAGATCCTGACTGCTGCCCTGGGCGAAGGTCGCGGACGACAGGAGCAGGCAGGCCGTAGTCGTGGCCGAAGCAGCGATTCTGAAGAAATACCGCATGTTCCCCCCTATCTGGCGTCGCGGCAAAGAAGGCGCGCGCCCTTCCATATGACGTCAAAGCCGAGAGGCGTCGGTACGCTCGTCAGAACCCCGGAAGAATCCGGGTAATCTTGGAGGATCTGGTTGGAGCGGACATCGCCAAGCACCTCACGTCGAGGCGCTGCACCTTCGGGCACCGTCGCTTATCGCTACCTCGGCGGAAACAGGCTCAGCACGTCGTCGACCTCGTGTTCCACGATCGCCTGGCGCGAGTGCGGAACGATGGGAACAGGCGCGATACCGTGCCAGATCGAATGCTTGGTGCCGGTATCGTAAATGTCGATCGAAAGGGTATCGTCATGATCGCTTCGCTGCGACAGCTCTCGATTGACCCAGTCCTGGTGCGCGGCTCTCTCTTCCGGGCTGTAATAGAAAGCATAATGCCCATAGTCTGACGAATGCATCTTTGCCCGGGCCCCGACCGTAAAGCCGACGGCGAAATCACCTGGACGAGAATGCACGAACCCGTGCGCCCCGAGCGAGTGATCGATGGCGGCCCGGACCTGCCGATATAGAGTCGGATCCATGTTGGAAGGCGGGTTCGAAAACACGAAGCTGTAGGAACGGTAATGGCCGAAGTTGGTCCCCGGATAGTAGGAAACGACCGGCGCCGCCGGAGCGCTTGCTAGTGCGGCCAATAATGCCAAGCCCAAGCGCATTTGCTCCCTCCCTGGATCCAATCCGCGCAAATCGTTGGAGGCGCCCTCCCGGCTTCGCCATCGGTATGAGTCCGTAGGCGATAACATGAACAGACGTTCACGGGACTGAAAGCAGGAGAACAGTCGGACCGGGTAGGTTGAGACAGCTAAGCTAAGCTCGGAAGCGAGGTGCGCGCGCGTGAAGCGGGTCCTGCTTGTCCGGATGGCGGGTTTCGCTCCTTAGAAACCCGAAGGAGCCGAGTAAATATAATGGCAGGCGGCGCAGCGTTGAGAAGTCCTGTGAAACCGGCACGGCTTTCTCACAGTCCAAAGTCAGGCGCTCGCCCAGATTCGTACGGCGAAAGCCCGATCTACCTGCCAGTCATCTGCGGGGTCGTTGCCCTGGGTATCGCAACGATCGCATTCGCATATTGGCCAGGCGTGATGATCGACGATGCCAGGTGGCAGTACCAACAGTCCGTCGATAACGCCTACGAAGACTGGCACCCGCCGCTGATGGCCTGGATCTGGCATTATTTGATGCTTCTGGAGCCCGGCCCGGGGCCGATGCTCGTCCTGCAGCTCGCCCTTTACTGGATCGGAATCGCCCTCATCGCCGTGTGGATTTACCGGCGGGGCAACCCGCGTCTCGGGATTCTCGGTGCATGCGCCGGATGGATCCCGGCACCCTTCGCGCTCATGGGGAGCGTAACCAAGGATGCTCTCATGGCCGGTGCTCTGAGTTCGGCGGTCGGACTGTTGTTGTGGAGCAAAACGGCTCAACAGGCTAAAGTGCGCTTGGCGCTTGGCGCGGCGGCAATCCTGGCGCTCCTTCTAGCGGCCGCGCTCCGTGCTAACGCCTTTCTGGCATGCGTGCCTCTGGCGCTCGCCGTTCTCCCGACGCGCTATAGGTCGACCGTACCTCGCTTTGCTCTCGCCGCACTCACGTCGACCGCGATCTTCATTGTGGCACCCGTTGCCGTGGCCACAGCGCTTCACGCGGAAAACACGGAATCCCAGCTTTCCCTGATCACATTCGACCTTGGTGGGATCACTGATCACTCGGGTGTGAACCAGTTCCCCGACATGCATGTGGCGAACCCCGTGCAGGTGAACCATGGCTGCTACGATCCGTTCGAGTGGGACAGCTATTCGACCTGGGCGCGGCGCCCTTGCCCAATGGGGTTCGCGCCCTTTCAAGCGCTCGTCGACGAAGGCGACCTGGACCCACGAAAGCTGTGGGTGAAAGCCGTCGTCGCGCATCCGCTGGCTTACGCCGAGCATCGTCTCGCTCACTTCAACCTCTCGACCTGGTTTCTCGTTGCGAACGATCCAGTCCCCCTGCCTGGACTCAGTCAGTGGCCAATCCTTGGAATTTTCACGTTCGGCCGAATGAGGCTCTCGCAACGGTGGACAATTTCGCGAACGCAGCAGGCAGGACGCCCCTTGGATGGCCGATCTTCTGGATAAGCGTGGGCCTGGCCGTGCTGGTTGCTTGCTGGTTCGCACAACTGAGTTACACCATCACTGCAGTCGCCGCGTCCGCATTCCTCTACGGAATGGGCTACCTGATCTTCGGAGTAGCGACGGGAATGCGATACTACGTCTGGACGATCGTCGGAGCGGCCCTCGCGGCAGTGCTGGCCGCGAGCGAACTCGAGCGCAGACGGCACGGACCCAATCGTCGTGTGACTTTCCTCGCGGCGACGATCGTTGGGGTGCCGACTGCAATGGCAGTAACCGCTCGTCTTTTCCTGTGACGCGCACCCATGGTTGAGCGGCAAATCTTCTATGATCCGTCCGGACGTCGCCGGAAGCGCTTCAGGCTGGCGGTCATCCTGTTCGTCTTGCTGAACCTGCTGACGGTCGCGGCCCTGTTCGCCACCATCCGGGTCGTTCCGGCGGAACGTCCGCTGCCAGTGGCGCTCGAGCACGGGATTCCGCAGCCCACACCCAAATCAAGCCTTCTCGCCCGAACCGGCAGGCAGGTGAACCTCGCGATCATGCGTTTGCTGGGGACCCAGCCGCCGAGCGTACGAAAGGTCGGCGCGCGGAAAGCGACCGAGGTCGCGACGGCTATGAGCAAGCGATTGTACGTCGCCTTCTACGCGCCGTGGGACCCAAGCTCGGTTGCTTCGCTGCAAAGACACATCAACGACATCGATTGGTTAGCCCCAGTGTGGGTCACCGTGACGGGCCCGAACCATCAGTTTTCAGTCCTGCCGGACCGGAGCGGCCGGGCCCTGCTCAATTCGACGCGACACCGGCCGCTCATCCTTCCAGTCGTACAGAACTTCCAGAACGGGCAGGTCGATAGCGCGGGTATCAAGGCACTTGTCGCAGATCCTCGCCAGCGTCGGAGGTTCCTCGACCAGCTGGAAACCTTCCTCCTTGCAAACCATGCTTCGGGCGCCGTTTTCGATTTCGAGCAACTCGATCGCAGCGACCAGGCGAACTATCTCGACTTGCTGCGCGACGCGCGCCAGCGGTTCGCTCGGCACGGCTGGCTGATCACCGTCGCGGTGCCCGTCGATCAACAATGGGACCTCAGGCGTTTTTCAGTGCTGGCCGACAAGCTGTTCGTGATGGCCTATGACGAACATTCGAACGATGGTCCTGCAGGCCCGATTGCGTCGCAACAATGGTGGGCAAGCTCGGTCGCTGCCGCGGTGCGGGACATCCCCCGAAGCAAGGTCATCGTGACCATCGGCAATTACGCTTACGACTGGCACGACGGCACCGGAGATCCAGAGAGCGTTGAAGAAGCGTGGGTCGACGCCGGCGACAGCGAGACGCGACCGGCGTTCGACCGGGCGAGCGGCAACAGCACTTTCGCCTACGATGACGAAAATGGTCACCGCCACACTGTCTGGATGCTGGACGCGTCAAGCGCATTCAATCAGCTGACCGTGCTCGACCGGGCGGGCCTGCGCGAGGTTGCTCTGTGGAAGCTCGGATCGGAAGATCCCGGGCTTTGGTCCATCTTCGGCAAGTCGGTCGTCTTGCCGCGGAGTGTCGCCGGGCTCGAGCACCTCGCGGAGGGGACCAATGTCGACATTGAGGGCCCGGGTGAAGTCCTGCGCATCACCGCTTTGCCGACAGCAGGGGAACGGCGCTTCGCGCTGAATCCGAGCGGCCTCATTTCGAATGTCGATTTCGTGCGCATACCCCGGCCGTATACGATTACGCGCACCGGATACCGCCCACGGCTCATCGCCCTGACCTTCGACGATGGCCCGGATGAGCACTGGACCCCCAAAATTCTCGACATCCTAAAATCGAAGGGGGTTCCGGCGACCTTTTTTGTCGTGGGTGAAAACGCGCTGACGGAGCGAGGCCTTCTCGAGCGCGAGGTCCGGGAAGGACACGAGGTCGGCAGCCACACCTATACCCACCCGAACCTCGCGACGGCCGACCGGACACGCACTCTGTTCGAGCTCAACGCGACGCAGCGCTTGTTCCAGGCATTCACCGGACGAACGCTCAAGCTCTTCCGTGCGCCCTTCTTCGGCGATGCGGAGCCGACGACCGCCGACGAAATTCTACCCGTGTTGGAGGCGCAGAGCCGCGGTTACGTGTCGGTGGGCCTGCACGTCGACAGCGAGGATTGGCAGCGGCCGGGCGTCCCTGCAATCGTGAACAATGTCGTGTCACGAGTGCTGACCGGCCCGCCGACCTGCAACGATCAGTCCGACGAGCAGTGCAGCCGCAACGTCGTGTTGCTTCACGACTCCGGCGGCGACCGGAGCCAGACTGTTGCAGCACTGCCCATCATCATCGATATTCTCCGCGCACGCGGATACCGTTTCGTGCCCGTGTCGGAACTCGCTGGTCTGACGCCCAGCCAGGCGATGCCGCCGCTTTCGAGTTCGGATCATCTCGCGGCGCGCATCGATCTAGGCCTGTTCGACCTCCTGGGGTTCAGCATCAGGGCACTCGGATTCCTGTTCGCGGCGGCCATCACGCTCGGAATTGCTCGCGCGCTGGTCCTTTCGGGACTGGCTCTCGTCGCGGCGTGGAAGGAGATGCGCCGCCGGCGTCCTCCGATCGCCGAAGATACGTTCGTCAGTGTTCTCATTCCGGCGTTCAACGAGGAGCGGGTGATCGAGCGCTCGGTCTCACAAATTCTGGCAAGCACGCATGTGCGGCTCGAAATCATCGTCATCGACGATGGCTCTAAAGACCGGACCTCCGAGGTGGTCGAAACCGCGTTCCGCGGCGACAAGCGCGTGCAATTGATCAAGCTGGAGAATGGAGGCAAGGCACGCGCTCTCAATCAAGGGCTCGCGCTGGCCAGGAGCGACATCGTCATCGCGCTCGACGCCGATACGCAGTTCGAGCCCGACACCATCGCACGCCTCGCGCGATGGTTCGCGAACGATGAGAGGCTCGCTGCAGTCGCGGGCAACGCGAAGGTCGGTAATCGCATCAATCTCGTCACGAAATGGCAGGCGCTTGAATATGTGACTGCCCAGAACCTCGAGCGGCGCGCCTTGGCGCGGCTCGGCGCAATGACGGTGGTCCCCGGTGCCGTCGGCGCCTGGCGGAAGTCGGCGATCGCCGAAGTCGGCGGCTACCCGCCGGAGACGCTTGCCGAAGACCAGGATCTGACAATCGCCGTGCAGCGTTCCGGCTGGAGGGTCGCTTACGACCAGAGCGCGATCGCCTGGACCGAGGCTCCTCAGTCGTTCCATCAACTCGCCCGCCAGCGCTTTCGCTGGGCGTTCGGCACGATCCAATGCGTCTGGAAGCACAAGGGCATTATCGCTAACGGCAGGCCTCGGGGCCTGGCCTTCGTCGGGCTTCCACAAACCATCCTCTTCCAGCTTCTATTCGCGTTGATTTCGCCGATCATCGACCTTGCGCTAGTCGTGAACATCTTCTGGACGGTGAGCTCGATTCAGGAGCACGGCTACACCGCGATGAAGGGCGATCTGTACCAGGTCGCCTTGTTCTGGATCATCTTCGCCGCCATCGACCTCACTGCAGGGCTGATCGCTTTTGCGCTCGAGCGGCGGGAAGACTGGCGTTTGATCGGTTGGCTGCTGGCTCAGCGCTTCGGCTACCGACAGATCATGTACTACGTCGTCATCAAGGCCGTAGTGCAGGCACTTCGAGGGCCACGCGTGGGTTGGTCATCCATCGCGCGATCAGGGAAAGTTGCAGTCGGCGCTCCTGCACGCTGACGCTATCAAGAGGTTGCCCGCATGTCAGTGGCACGCTACCCCGATTAGCGTTTCAGATCGATACTGACATGAGTGCACACAGAACTCGCGGAAATCCGCAGAAAACTGGCCAACTGCCGGGATATGGCATAATGGTCATGCCGGACTCGTCGCTCGGAGAGTGCCGCAGATGTCGCGCGGGGTGGGTTTTGCTTTGAAGAAGACGGCGGGCTTGCCCGACTCCGCCGACCAGCAGGGGAGTCCCGCAGACGACGATCCCGTGGCTCAGCAAATAGCCCGGCTGTCTCCCGGGCAGCTCGATTGCCTGCGCCTGGTCGATCAGCATCTTTCATCGAAAGAGATTGCTGCAGAGCTTCACATCTCCCCCCACACCGTCGATCAGCGCATCCGGCAGGCGCTTCAGATCCTCGGCGTCGAGCGCCGTACGCAGGCGGCGCGCATCGTGGCGCAGTACAAAGGCCCATATCAGCGATTGATACATCAATCGCCGTACATTCCCGCCGGCGAACAAACCGGCCACCCAGAGGCCGCGGTCGGTCATCAGATTGGCACGCTGACCGCGCAGGGGAGGCTGGAGGAGCTGGTTTCCTAACCGAGCAGAGGCCCGCATCATTCTGGCCTTCCCTGCAACCGCCGTTCGCTACGAGGAGTAACCCGCGAAATGAGATGAGTGTCGGCCAGAGGCTGTTCTGGATCGCGACGATCGCGATCGGAGCGGCGTTCTCGGCGGGCATGTATCTCGCCGGGCTCGAGAGCCTCGCACGGCTTCTGAAGAGTTAGCCAACCAACTTTCTTCTCATTTCGGCAACCATATTCGCGCGATGCTTATCGCCGCGGAAAGGAGCAGTCATGCGCAAGCATCAGATCGAGAACGCCGCATTCGAAGTCGCAACCCAGGTCCGCGCCGTCGAGGAAAGCATCGAAACCGCGCTCACCGAATTGGCGGAGTTGCAGAGGCGCATGGTTCACGCCCGAGGCGTTACCGGCGCAGGTTTCGTAACCAGCCATAGCGCGTTTGAGCAGCTCGCGGCGACGACCACCGGCTTGGTCGCCGCTCGGGGCGGAATTGCTCATTGTCATGAGGCGTTGGCCGAAACGCGAAAGACGATCCCAGGCCTCCGCACCATCAGCTTTGGCGACGAGCAGTGCCCATCCACAGGGCAAACCGCGTTGCGCGTGGTCGCTTGAACTGCCGATTGACTGCGCGCGTCAGCGTGTAAATCGTCGAGCGCACAGATGGCACCGACCCTGTTTCGAATTCTGCTAGGGCTCGTCGCTCTCTACGCCGTGCTTCGTGGGAGCAGCGACGAGCGCTACGTTGGCGCCATCTGTGTCCTGGGCGCTCTAGCGACGCATTTCGTCATATCTCCCCTCACCCATCGATTTCGGGGCGTTGAGACGTCGGTGATGATCGTGGATCTGGCTGTGTTTGCAGGATTCCTGCTGGTAGCGCTCCGGTCCAGGCGTTTCTGGCCGCTGTGGGTCGCCGGTCTGCAGCTAACCACGATATTCGGTCACCTCCTCAAGCTGCTTGATACCAGCTTGTTTCCCCGCGCCTATGGCGCCGCGCTCTACTTCTGGGCTTACCCCATCGTCCTGATCCTGGCCGTAGGCACTTGGCGGCATCAGCGGCGGGAGCGGGGCGGCCCCACTCCCTGCGCCTGATCCTCTGTTGCGCGCACAACGCCGCGCCGCCATGGGAAATCCGCATGTCGCGGCGCAAGATATCGCATCAGAGCCACGGGACCCCTAACCGGCCACGCTTGTGGGGCAAGCACGCCGTCGCAGCGGCGCTCGACAATCCGCAACGCAAGGTGCTTCGCGCCTGGGCGACGCGTGAAGCGGCGGGCTTTATGCAATTTCCCAAGGATGTCGCCGTGACGCTCGCAGACGTCGCCGACCTTGGCCGGCTGGTGCCGCACGATGCGCCGCATCAAGGGGTGGTGATCGAAGTCGAGGCGTTGGATGACCATTGGCTCGACGACCTGCTGACCGGAGCTCCGGAGAAAGCCGTCCTGCTGGTCCTCGACCAGGTCACGGACCCTCACAATGTGGGTGCCATCCTGCGGTCCGCCGCCGCCTTTGGCGCAATCGGCATTGTAACACAGGATCGGCATTCGCCGCCCGAGAGCGGAGTTGTCGCCAAGGCGGCATCGGGTGCGCTCGAGCGCGTGCCGTGGGCGCGCGTCGTGAACCTCGCCCGGGCGCTCGAGGAGATCGGCGACGCCGGTTTCTGGCGGATCGGTTTGACTGGCGACGCCGAGACCGAATTGAAGGAGGCGCTCGGACCCGCTCGTGTCGCGCTGGTGCTCGGAGCCGAAGGGCCAGGGCTGAGGCCAAACACGCGGGAACATTGCGATTTACTTGCCCGCCTGCCGATCAGCGACGCCGTCGAAAGCCTGAACGTCTCGAACGCGGCCGCGGTCGCACTCTACGCAGCGAGCACGAATTGATGGTTCGTTCCAAGAAGAGCATCAAGAGTCACGTCGAAGCCCTCGCCAACCGCGAACCGGCGTTCGCTCGCGTGCTGGAGCAGCATGGCATGCCGGAGCCGCGCAACAGCGAGCGCGGGGCGCAGACGCTTCTTCGCACCATCGTCGGACAGCAAGTGAGCGTCGCCGCCGCGCGATCGATGTGGGCCAAGCTCGAGGCGGCCTTCGGGTCGCCGCCCGATCTGAACAATCTCCTCGCCGCCAGCGATGAAGATCTCCGTGCAGCCGGCATGTCGCGGCAGAAGTCGGGATATATCCGCAGCCTCGCGGAACTGGTCATTTCGGGCGAGCTGGATCTCGAAAGCCTTCCCGAGGATGACGAGGAGGCGATCGCCCTGCTGACCAAGATCAAGGGCATCGGGCGCTGGTCGGCGGAAATCTATCTGCTGTTCGCGGAAGGGCGGGCCGACGTGTTCCCAGCCGGAGACCTTGCAGTGATGATCGAGCTGGGGCGGCTGATGGGCCTCGACGAAAAGCCGACCGAGAAGCTGCTCCGCGAGCTGGCCGAGGCTTGGCGGCCCTATCGCGGTGCGGCGGCAATACTCGCCTGGCACAGCTACAACAGCAGCGTGCTCTAGATTATTTGCGGACGTCCTGCGGAAGCGGGCGCGCACCAAGGCCACGGAACACGCGAGGACCGAGATCGAGCCGGAAAGGCGCGAGCTTGTCGCCATCGCCGTTGCGGCCGACGAGGTAGCTGACCGAAGTCTGGCCGTCCTTCCTGCCCTGACGATAGGTCGCATTGAAGGCGAGGAGCGGAACGAAGACCCGCCGCCCGCCTATTTCGAGCACCTGGATCTGATCACGCGAGGTCGCGATTTGCGTCGTGAAGGTCACCCGCTTGAGAGGCTCGATGACCGGGATCCGCTCACCGGGACCGGCTGCCTGAGCGAAGAAGTTCTCGAGATGCTGATCCTGGTCTGCTCCGGCGTTGATGACGACCGCGGCGATGTGGACCTCGCGCGCAGGAGCGCTTCCGGAATTGAACAGGTCGAGCTCGAATTCGAAGGTGACGCGGTCGTCGGTGACGATGCAGCGCAGCGGCCGCATCGCGGCATCGATCCAGGCGCGAAGGCCGGTCGATACGATGCCGACTGGAGCCGGCGGAGCGCGCGCCGGAGCAGGTGGCGATGTCGTCGCGCGAGGTTGTGGGGCGGGTGCGGGCGGTGGCGCTGGCGCAGTTCGCACCGGCGCAGGCTCCGGTGCGACGAAGAGGTCCAACTCCGGTCCGCCCGCATAGGCGGGCCGCGAACGGTTGCGCCAGAACAGGAACGCGCCACCCGCGCCGAGCACAATGGCCGCAAGCAGCCACGGCAGGAACGAGATGCTGCGCTCGGGACCCAATGCCGGCGGAGCGCTGACGGGATCGGGCGCCGGAGGAGGCGCCGATGAGGGCGCAGCCGGCGGCGAGCCAGATAATCCCGCTGTGACCGGCGCGGAGGTGACCTGCTGGAGCTGCTGCGGTGGATTAGCCGCGGTTTGGGACGGGGCTTCCCTTGGCGTAGTCGCACGTGGAGGCTCGGCAGCTGTTCGAGCCGAACGGGTCGGGGTTCGGCCAGTGACCCTAGTCTCTTGGGGCTCACTTGTCTGCGGAGGCGTCCGGGCCGGCGGTTGGTCGGCCGCCCGAGTGACATTTCCCGAAAGATTGAAGTTTTGGAGCTCCCTTGGGCCGACGGCTTCGGCAGGTGCGCTGGTTGCCGGAGGGGTCGCGTCTTGCGCGGGCGCAGCCGATGGCGCGAGCCAAAGCCCGGCCGTCAAAGCAGCAATCGCAAAGCGCCGAGCGCCCCTCATTTCCTCCCCGCTCCTATGTGAGTCGCGCGATTTCCCGCGGCGCTACGGGCACATGCCCGCGTCACCCACCCGATTCAAGCACAGGCTGGATGAACCGGCGCGAAACCCGGGCGATTGGCGTCCCCCGCAAAGCACCACTTTGCGGGGCTTACCTAGCGGGCGTCGACCAGCACGAGCTCGGCGTCGTCGTCGGCCTGGATGTCGAGCTTGGTTTCGCCGGTGATGGCAACGCCGTCGCGCGGCCCCGCCTCGACACCGTTCACCCGGATGCGGCCGCTCGGCACCAGATAAAGGTGCCGGTCCGGCTCGGCATCGATCGCGATCGATTTGCCGGCCTTGACGGTCGCGCCGAGAATGCGGGCGTCAGCATTGATAGTCAGGACGCCATCGTCGCCATTGCCGCTGGCGAGCAGCTGGAATGCACCATCCCGCGAATCCTTCGGAAAGGGCTTCGCGCCCCAGCTCGGGGCAGCGGACGGCTTGTCGGTCTCGATCCAGATCTGGAACAGCGTCGTCTGCTCGTCCTCGAGATTGTATTCAGCGTGCGTGACGCCGGTCCCGGCGCTCATCACCTGCACGTCGCCGGCGCCGGTGCGGCCCTTGTTGCCCATCGAATCCTGGTGAGTGATCGCGCCGGTTCGCACGTAGGTCACAATCTCCATGTCTCGGTGCGGGTGCGGAGGGAAACCGGACTGCGCGGCGATCTGGTCGTCGTTCCAGACGCGAATGCGGCCCCAGCCAACGCGGCTCGGATCGTAATAATTCGCGAAGGAAAAATGGTGGCGGGCATTGAGCCAGCCGTGGTCGGCATGGCCGAGGCTGCTGAAGGGACGGATGTCGATCATGGCACTGATTTGGTCCGTCGCTGTATAGCATCAAGTGTCAGCAATGTGACCTGTCGTCATATTCGTGCGGCGGGCCGATCTTCAGCGATCTTCGCACTGGCGAGACGCGGCAGGAATGAGTTGGGCTGGCTCGAAATCCTTCCGCGATTGGCATCGCCGCCCTCATGCACGCGGTGGCGATCTGTAGGGCAGGATGAGTTGGAGGTCTGCTCGGCTGATGTGTGCTTTGGACCGAAATCGGGCTCTCGGCTGAAGTCCCGCGTCACATTAGCGCGCGATACAATCCGTAAAAGCTGACCATTGTCAGCAGCGCGCCGACGAATGTCAGCAACGTGTCGGGGTTGACCCGCTGCGCGATCCGGGCACCGAAGGGGGCGGCGAGCACGCCTCCGAACAGCAGCCCCGCGGTTGCGACGGTGAAGGATTTCCATCCCAGCGTGGCCAAGAAAGTCGCCGAGATCGTAATCGTCAGGAAGAACTCGGCGGTGTTGACGGTGCCGATCGTCTTGCGCGGATTGCCTCCTTGGACGAGCAGGTTTGAGGTCACGATGCCGCCCCATCCGCCGCCGCCCGCCGCGTCGAGAAATCCGCCGATCAGTCCCAGCGGGGAGACGATCTTGGGACGCCGTTCCGTGTGGCGATGCATGATCCCCCGATAGAAAAGATAGAGGCCGAGGATCGAGAGATAGGCGAGCACGATCGGCTTGGCAGTGGCGGCATTTATTTCCGTGAGCACATAGGCGCCCAGAATGCCCCCGATCACTCCAGGTATCGCGAGACGGAAAAACAGACGCCAATCGACATTTCCGTGAGCGACATGGCTGATACTCGAGACGGCGGTCGTACACGTCTCAGAGGCATGCACTCCGGCCGATGCGGCAGCTGGGGGTACGCCGAGGCTGATGAGCAGGGTGCTCGAGATCTGACCGTAGGCCATGCCGAGTGCACCATCGACGAGCTGCGCCGCGAAGCCGACTGCCATGAAGATCAGCAGGGCTTCCGGATCTGCCAGAAGGTCCGGAAAGATATAGCCCTCCACCCGTGTTCCAACGTGCGGTTTGGCGAACCGTTCGGTCTACGGCAAGGCCAACTAGGAGCCTGATCGGCTCGGCGCTGCGCCCCGGGCGCGGAGGCTCGCAAAGGACGCGGCAACTATCGCGAAGGCAAAACGCTGGTCATGGGTTTCTTGGAGCGGACCGGAGACTTCATGACGAAAGTCATTCCTGACAGTCGAAAAACGACGCTTCTGCCCGAAATCAACCGCAACGTTATTCCCGGCACGACCGTCCACACTGACGAACTGATGACCCCGGAGCCTGTCGGCTTTGGGCTTTCAGCACCACACAACCAACCATAGCCGGAAGCAGTATGTCGGGTCGACTGGCGGCCATGTTCAGACGCTTGAGGGCTTCTGGGCGATGCTCAAGCGCGGGCATCAACGGCACGCACATTCACGTTAGCTCGAAGCATCTCCCGAAGTATCTCGGGGAGTTTAAGTACCGCTGGAACGTGCGGGCGGTTCCGCACCTGATGCTGGATAGGCTGCTATAATCGGCCACGCGGTAATCGGCGGAACGTCTCGATTTACCCTTCGTTCACCCTTGCCATTGTACAGAACTCTGTACATACTACACGTACTCGATAAGAGGCCGCCTACCAGATGGACATTGTGAACTACACTGACGCTCGTCAGAACCTGAAAGGGGTCATGGATCGCGTTGTCGCTGACATGACTGAGATTGTCGTTACTCGTCAGAATGGCGAAGCCGTTGTTATGGTGTCGCTTGCTGAGTGGAACTCAATCAACGAAACCCTTCATCTGCTCTCGTCGCCCAAGAACGCAGAGCGCCTGCTTACGGCCATTCGTGAGCTTGAGGAGGGGGCCGGTACTGAACACGAGCTCGTTGAGGCAGAACCGATCACGGCGTGAAACTCTTGTGGCACGATTTGGCGTGGGAGGATTACCACCACTGGCGTAAGTCAGATGAGAAGGTGTTCGACCGGCTGAATGACCTTATCAAAGAGTGCCAACGGACGCCGTTCAAAGGTACGGGAAAGCCGGAGCCGCTAAAGGGCGATTTTAAAGGCTGGTGGTCACGCCGGATTACTGGCGCGGATCGTTTGGTTTATTGGGTTCAGGGGCAGGGGAACGATCAGCGGGTTGAGATCGCTCAGTGCCGCTTTCACTATTAGCCTTCGGCTGGGCGGCTGCCCAGAGACCATCACCTTCAGGAGGCGATCAAATTTGCTGGAGGCGCCTGACATACGGCCTCTTTTGTCCTTTCTGGGTCAAGACATGTTAGGATGGTTCCGACGAAAATTTTCGCCGTCTCTGCCAGATGTCGGAAGTCTCGCGGTTGGAGTCACTGATCGACGGGAGTAAACACAGCCGTTCGGCAACGGGGGTGTCACATGCGCAAATCCTTCCTCGCGTATCTGTTCGCAGCCGCTGCTTTTCTTCCCGCAAGTGCCGGCTTGGCGCAGATGCCCGACAGTCACGTGCCGCAGGCGACGCCGGATACACTTGCGGGCTGGGCCAAGGGCGCACAGCTGTTTGACGGGCTCGGCACCTTCCATCGCAAGATCACGACCCGCTCGCCGCTCGCTCAGCAATATTTCGACCAGGGCATGCGCTTCATCTGGGCGTTCAACCATGACGAGGCGACGCGGTCCTTCGCCAAGGCCGCGACGATCGATCCGAAATGCGCGAGCTGCTACTGGGGCGTCGCGCTGACGCTCGGGCCTAATTACAACATGCCGATGATGAGCTCGGCGCGGGGCCGCGTCGGCTGGGAAGCGGTACGGAAGGCGGAAGCGAACGCACGGCGTGCAACGCCGGTTGAACGAGCCCTGATTGCGGCGGTCGGCAAGCGCTATCGCGGGAGCGGCGAAGTCGATCCGTCCAACAGCAAGCCTTTGCTCAGCGCCTATGTCGTAGCGATGAAGCAAGTTGCCGCGCGATACCCGAACGATCTCGACGTGCAGACGATGTACGCAGAAGGCCTCATGAATACGAACCCATGGAAGCTGTGGAACGACGACGGGACGCAAAATCCAGGCACGCAGCAGATCCTCGATGCGCTCCAATCCGTTCTGAAGCGCGATCCCAAGCATCCCGGCGCCAATCATTATTACATCCACGCGATCGAAGCCTCGCCGCACCCGGAACAGGCGCTGCGTTCGGCCGAGGTTCTCAACGGCATGATGCCCGCGGCAGGGCACCTCCAGCATATGCCGGCGCACATCCTGCAGCGCGTCGGCCGCTACGAGGATGCCGCGGAAGCGAACCGCAAGGGCGCGGCGGCCGATCTCGCCTATCTCAAGGAAACAGCGCCGCCGGATTATTATCCGATGTACCTCATCCACAACTTCCAGTTCCTCGGGAACGCGGCGGGAATGGAGGGACGACGCGCGGAGACGATCGAGGCCCTGAAGGAAGCGCGGGCGCACATCCCCGAACAGCTATTGCTCGGAATGCCCGGCTTGGATTGGAGCGCGAGCTTCATTTACGACGGCTACACCAAGTTTGGCATGTGGGACGACATGCTGAAAGAGCCTGCGCCGAGCGCGAAGCTGCCGGGGGCCACGATCAGCTATTTCCAGTCGCGAGCGACGGCGCTCGCGGCGACGGGCAAGATCGACGAGGCCAAAGCTGCGCTCGCGCAGACCGGGAAGCTCATCGCTGCAGTGCCCGCCGAGGCGACGCAAGGGAACAATGCCGCCAAGCCGCTGTACGAGATCGGCCAGCTCAAGGCTCAGGCGCGGATCGCGGCGGCCGAGGGCAAGCGGGACGAGTCGATCCAGCTGCTGACGCAAGCAGTCACGCTCGAGGACAAGCTGGCGTACAACGAGCCGAACGACATGATCTTCCCGACGCGGCACCTGCTCGGCGCGGAGCTGTTGGCCGCCGGCAAGCCTGCCGAAGCAGAAGCGGTCTACCGAGAAGATCTGAAGCGTCATCCCGAACAACGGCTGGGCCTATCTCGGATTGAGCCAGGCGCTGGCGGCGCAGAAGAAGGACGCGGATGCCGCTGCCGCGAAGAAGTCGTTTGAGGATGCCTGGCGCAGGGCGGACGTGCATCTCGCCTCGTCGGCATACTGACTGTTGAGACGCGCTTCTCAGCGATTGCTCAGATTTCTCTCATGACGCTCATCCGCCGCTGAACGCACTTTTGTCCCGCCACAGATGCGGGAGAGTGAAGTGGTTGGATTGGACGAGGAACGCACACCGGGTTTCAAATTAGCGCTGGCGATCGTCATCGGCCTGGTCCTGACGATCCCGCTCTTCTCCGTGTGGCTGCTGGTCTACGACCGCAAGACGCAGTCTCAGGAAGCGACCGCTTCGATCACCGAGGGCTGGGGCGGCGAGCAGACGATCGATGGCCCGGTGCTGGTCATCCCCTATCGCGCAACGGCGACTGAGACGGTCGTGGAGAACGGGCAAAGCGTCACCCGCACCAATCAGGTGAGACGCGAGCTTTCTCTGGCGCCGGAAGCCGTCGGCCTTTCGACCGACGTCCGTCCGGAGGTCCGCAAACGCTCGATCTACGAAGCGGTCGTCTATGATGCGCGGGTTCTGGGAAAGGCGCGCTTCGCCTTCCCGGCCGACCTTGCACGCACAGGCATCGACCCTTCCCAGATGGATCTGAGCCGTGCCGAGCTGCGCTTCGGGCTCAGCGATCCGCGCGGGCTTGGCGCCAACCCTCACGTGAACGTGGCGGGCTCACCGCTGCGGCTGCAGCCCGGCGGCGGGAGCAGCGGCGGCCGCGGCTTCTTCGCTTGGATCGACTCAAGCGGTCTCGCCGGCAAGCCGCTGGTTATCGACTTCGCCTACGATTTCAGGGGTAACGGCTCGCTGAGCCTCATCCCCAACGCGGGTGATACTGCGTGGAAAGTGCGCTCTTCCTGGTCGAGTCCAAGCTTTGCCGGGGCGTTTCTCCCTGCAGGAAGGCGCGTCGGAGACAAAGGCTTCGACGCCGTTTATCGCATCGGCAATCTTGCGCTTGGACGATCGCTGGTCAGCACTGGCGAGCCCGCAACGCCGGCTGCTGAGAATATGCCTAAGGAGGCGGGTGGCGCGATGATCCAGGCGGCGCAGATCAGCCTGATCCAACCAGTCGATCCTTATTCGCAGGTCAATCGCGCAACGAAATATGGGTTCCTGTTCATCGGCTTCACGTTCCTCGCGCTGCTGATGTTCGATGTGATCAGCGGGGTTCGCGTCTCGGGCGTCGAGTATCTGCTGATGGGAGCAGCGCTGGTCCTGTTCTTCGTGCTCCTGCTGGCCTTCTCGGAAGTGATCGGCTTCATGCCCGCATATGTCGTCGCTTCGGGGGCGATCGCCGGGCTCAACACGGCTTATTCGGCGGCGGTGCTCGGCAGCTGGATCCGAGCAGCCTTCATCGGCGCACTGCTCGTCGGGCTCTACGCGGTGCTCTACATCCTGCTCAGCCTCGAGGCCTTTTCGCTGCTGATCGGCTCGCTGCTGCTCTTCGCTGCGCTGGCGGGTGTAATGTACGCGACACGGCGGATCGACTGGGGTGCTCCAAGGACGTCGCCAGTGGCGTGACGCTGGCAAACTTTGCCGCTAGGCGGCGGACATGACGAGTGAACCAGTACCGCCCAAGCGTATCTTCCCCACCTCCAAGGTCGATGCCCGCACCGCCGAGCACGTCCCGTCCATCCCGCAGACCGAAAGCTCGGCCTATAAGCTCGCGTTCCAGGACGAAGAGTTCCTGTTGCGGGAGGACCTCCGGCCGGTCCGTTTCCAGCTCGAGCTGCTGAAGCCCGAGCTGCTGCTCAACGAGTCCAACATGGGATCGACGTTCGTGTTCTACGGATCGGCGCGCATCCCCGCGCCGGAAATGGCGGACGCGCTGATCGCCGCGGCAACCAATCCGGAGCAGGAGAAGATCGCGGAGCGGCTGAAGGCCAAGTCGAAATATTACGAGGTTGCGCGAGAGCTCGCGAGGCTCGCCAGCCGCTGCCCGCACGACGAGGAAGGCAAGCGCCACTTCGTCGTTTGCTCAGGCGGCGGACCGTCGATCATGGAAGCGGCCAACCGGGGCGCTGCGGAGGAGGGCCAGGAGTCGATCGGGCTCAACATCGTGCTTCCGCACGAGCAGCTGCCGAACCGCTACGTCACGCCTGATCTCAGCTTCCAGTTCCACTATTTCGCGCTGCGCAAGATGCACTTCCTGCTGCGAGCGCGAGCTGTTGCCGTGTTCCCGGGCGGGTATGGCACGTTCGATGAGATGTTCGAGCTGCTGACGCTGATCCAGACGGGCAAGGTGCGGCCGCTGCCCATCCTGTTGTTTGGCCGCGACTATTGGAATCGCGTCATCAATTTCGAGGCGATGGTCGAGGAAGGCGTGATCGCGCCACACGATCTCGACCTCATTCACTGGACCGAGGACGCGCAGGAAGCCTGGGACTTCGTCACAAACTTCTACGCCGAGCATCCGGCGCCAGCGCCGATCCAGTCGGGACCGCCGGAGTGAAGCTATTCTTGCGTAAAGCAGGAATCCAGATTTCTTGAAGGACTAGGCTCCTGCCTCCGCAGGAGCAGCGGCTCAATTTCTATTTGGCGCCCGGTTTGTCGCCGGCATCGCCGCCACTCGTCTGCGGCGACTTCCCGGCCGCCTGTGCGGGAAGCGTAGGCTCCTTCTCCGCTTTCTGAGGGCCGTTGTTCGGACCGGTGCCTGGCTTGGCAGCGGATGCATCGGTCGTCGCGGCGGGCGCCTTGGGCAGCGGCTGCGGACTGCCGCTCTGCTGGTTGAGATAGGACATGACGTCGGCGCGATCCTGCGGGTTGCTGAGACCGGCGAAGGTCATCTTGGTTCCGGGCGCGAAGTTGCGCGGGCTGGTCAGCCACTGGCTGAGATTGTCCCAGTTCCAGGTGCCGCCCTTTTTCGAAAGCGCATCCGAGAAAGCAAAGCCCTTGCCCTGCCCGATCGGCTCGCCGAGCACGCCCCAAAGGTTCGGGCCGAGCTGGTTCGGGCCGCCATTGGTCGCGTTGTGGCAGGCGGCGCACTTGTTGAAAATCTGCGCGCCCTTGGCCGGGTCGGCCTTGGCCAGGAACGTCTCTATCGGCTGCTCGGCGGCGGCTCCGCCCTCGCCTTCCTGCTCCACTCCTGCGATCGGATAGCCCATCTTCTCAGGGCGCTCGCTATGGAACATTTCGCCGGCGACGATCGACGAGCCGAGCGCGATAATACCTGCGAACAGCACCCAACCAGCGATGGTGTTGAAGCGATCGTCCATGGATTTTCCCTGCTTTTCCCGCGGGCGCGGGCGATATGGATTTGCGCGCCTCTTAAGGGCGAGATTGCGCCGCTTCAAGGCCGAGCCAGTCCTCCAGCAGGGTCCGGGCAATCGCCGTGTGCGGCGGTGGCTGGAAGGTGGCGTCGGGACTGCCGCTAATGCCCCACCCCACTTCCTCGCGAGTGAACCAGCGCGCGTCCTCCAGCTCGGTCGTATCGATCGTAAGCTCGCTCGACAGCGCCGCGGCACGGCAGCCAAGCATCAGGGAGGACGGGAACGGCCAGGGCTGGCTCGCAACATAACAAACGTCGCGAACGTCGATGCCCGCTTCCTCCTTCACCTCGCGAGCGACGGCGTCCTCAATCGATTCGCCCACCTCCACGAAGCCGGCGAGCGCCGAATAGCGGTCAGCCGGATAGTGCGGCTGGCGTCCGAGCAGGACGTGGCCGTCGTGCTCGACCAGCATGATGACCACCGGATCGACGCGCGGGTAGTGCTCGGCCGAGCAGCGAGTGCAGGATCGCGACCAGCCTCCTCGAACGATGTCGGATGCGTGCCCGCAATTGGCGCAGAAACGATGGCGCGAATGCCACCGGGCGAGGCTCAGGGCCCCGGCGAACACAGGCGCGTCTCGTGCGTCGAGTTGGGCTATCAGCGGGAGCACGCTGAACGCCATCGCCGCCGGATCTGCCAATGGCGAAAAGCGCGGCGCTTCGCCGTCGAACCCAAGGAAGAGCTCAGGCTCGCAGACTTCCTGCCAGACGAGCGTGCCAGTCTCGTCCATCGCCGGCAGGCCGTCACTCCACCGGAGCTCGCGCGCATCTTCGCGCTTTGCGAGCTCGGCGATTTTCTCGGGTGCGGCGCGCAGAGCGTCGGCGCGGTCCAGACCAGGCCCCGAAAAGAAAGTCTCAGGCCGCATGCTTCTGCTCCGCAAGCGCGATCTCCGCCGCCCGACGATAGAGGGTCGGAAGCCCGGCGCGCGGCAACTCGCTGATCGGATGCCACCAGCCTTCTGCAGTCGGCTCCGGGCGGAGCACGACCTGCAGATCGAGCGAGAAATGAGTGAAGACGTGGCGCACGGTGCCGATTGAATTGAGATCTTGAACGGCGGCATCCGTCCATTCGCTACCAGGCAGCGCGGCCATACCGCCGAGCATGCCCTTCGGAGGCCGGCGGACCAGCCAGACCTCGCCATTGCGGTCTGTCCAATAGGCCGCGCCATATTTATGCGGCCTTTGACGGCGCACCTTCAAAGCCGGATAATGCTCGGGCTGGCCGTTGCGGAATGCGAGGCAATGGGGTTGCAAGGGGCACTTGCTGCACATTGGCGCTTTGGGCCGGCATATCGTCGCGCCGAGATCCATCATCGCCTGTGTGAAATCGCCCGTGCGTCCGTCGGGAAGCATGTCGAGGAGCAGGGTTGCGACCTGATCCTTGGAGGGCTCACGGAGCGCATGAAGGCGCGCCACGACACGCTGAACATTCGTGTCCACCGCAGCCGCCTTCTCCTCGAAGGCGATCGCGGCAATCGCGGCCGACGTGTAATCGCCAATCCCGGGAAGCTGGCGAAGCGCTGCTGCGGTAGTTGGAAAAGCCCCCCGTCGCGCCACCTCACGGGCGCAGGCGGTCAAGTTGCGTGCTCGCGCGTAATAGCCGAGCCCGGCCCACTCGGAGAGGATCTCCTCGTCGGTCGCTGCAGCCAGATTCTCAATCGTCGGCCAGCGTGTGACGAATCGCTCGAATTGCGGCTTCACGGCAGCCACGGTCGTCTGCTGGAGCATCACCTCGCTCAGCCAGACGCGATACGGGTCAGGCGGCGGTTCGCCTGGAGCCGCACGCCACGGCAGGCGCCTGAAGTTATCCACATAATGTTGAAGCAGCAGTGCTGCGGCATTGGCGGTCACCAATCCGCTATGCCATGCTGAAGCAGCATGTCGAAGCGAAAGCCTGAGGATTCCGAGCGCAGCTGCCGTCCCCGCGCCGCGGGCGATCTTGTCGGCGACGTCGGCGGCCAGTCGTTCCGCCGCTTTGGCTTCATGCAGAGCGCAATCGTCAGTCGCTGGTCCGAGATCGTCGGCGAGCGTTACGCCAAGGCGTCCTCGCCCGAATCGATCAGGTTTCCCGCCGGAAAGAAGGCGGGCGGTGCGCTCACTCTGCTAGTCGACGGCGCTCATGCGCCCTTGATCCAGCACTTGACGCCAATGATCGTCGAACGAGTGAACCGCTTCTTCGGCTACGCGGCGATCAACCGCATCGTGTTCAAGCAAGGTCGACCGCCAGCCCGGGCTCCGCGGCCGGAGCGTCCACAGCTTCGCCCCGTGCCGAAGGAGCTGGGTGAAGGTCTTCGTGAAATCGCCGATCCGGAGCTTCGCGCCTGCCTGGAGTTGCTTGGCGCGCAAATTGCGGCTAGCAGCGGCCCGCCTTCGCTTCCCAGCGAGGCGGACGTGCCGATTTCAGGTGATCAAGGGAGCCAAGTGAAACACATGAAGCCGACCAAGTTTCTCGCGTGCGCCGTCGCCCTGGTTGCGATCGCGGGCTGCAACTCGAAGCAGGGGAATGCAGCAACCAACGCTCCGGTGAAGATCGAGCGCGTCGCTCCGCCCAAGGGCGGCGATTGGTCGCAGGTGGTCAATCCGACGCAGGCCGGTGGCTTCGTCATGGGCAATCCCAGTGCGAAGGTGAAGCTGATCGAATATGGATCGCTTACCTGTCCGCACTGCCGCGAGTTCGATGCGACCGGCGTCGAGCCCCTCATCAACACCTACGTGAAGACCGGGCAGGTCAGCTACGAGTTCCGCAATTACGTTCGCGATGCCTTCGACCTGACCGCCTCGCTGATCGCGCGCTGCAATGGCGCCAAGGGCTTCTTCCCGCTCGCTCGCGCCTTCTATGCGGACCAGCCGAACTGGGAGGGCAAGATCCAGACGATTCCGCAGGATCAGGCCCAGGCGCTGCAGAACCTGCCGCCGAACCAGCAGTTCCTGAAGATCGCGCAATTGCTGTCGCTCCAGGACTGGGCCGCCGCTCGCGGCCTGCCGCCGGCGAAGACCGCGCACTGCCTGACCAATGAGAATTCGGTCAATCAGCTGGTCCAGATGAACAGCGACGCCACGACGCAATTCCCCGATTTCCAGGGAACGCCGACGTTCATCATTAATGGGAAGATGGTGAGCATTCAGGCCGGCCAAGAGTCCGTGTGGGATCAGCTGAAGGGCGAACTCAACAAGGCCCTCGGCGGGTAAACACGCGAGAGCGGGGGACGAGTAGTTGAGGATCCGGCGGCTCAAGCTCAGCGGCTTCAAGAGCTTCGTCGAGCCGGCTGAGCTTCGGATCGAGCCGGGCCTGACCGGAGTCGTCGGACCCAACGGCTGCGGCAAGTCCAACCTGCTTGAGGCGATCCGCTGGGCGATGGGCGAGTTCGAGCCCCAAGTCGCTTCGCGGCGGCGGCATGGACGACGTGATTTTCGCGGGCACGGCAACCCGTCCGCCGCGCGATTTCGCCGAGGTTTCCATCCTTCTTGAGCGCGCTGCGGCCGACGACGGCGGCCGTGGCGAAAGCGAAGTTACGAGGCGGATCGAGCGTGGCTCTGGATCCGCCTATCGGATCGACGGGCGAGACGTTCGTGCAAAGGACGTGTCCTTGCTCTTTGCGGATGCTGCGACAGGCGCACATTCGCCCGCTCTCGTCAGCCAGGGAAAGATCGGCGCGGTCATTGCCGCCAAGCCGGTCGAGCGACGCCTTCTGCTGGAAGAGGCTGCCGGCATTTCGGGGCTCCACGCACGGCGCAAAGACGCTGAGCAAAAGCTCCGCGCGACGGAAGCCAACCTTGCCAGGCTCGCCGAAATTCTGGGTGACCAGGAGCAGCGCGCCGCGCAACTGCGCCGGCAGGCTCGCGCGGCCGAACGATACCGGAAGCTGACGGCCGAAATTCGCGGCGTCGAGGCGCGGCTGCTCCACGCCCGTTGGGTCGAAGCGGAGCGCTCTGCCGAGGCAGCCCGTGCCGAAGCACAGGCTGCGGACGAACAAGTCGCGACGATCCAGGCCGCCATTGCCGAAGCGCAAGCGGCCCAGGAGCGCGCGAATGCCGCGCTGTCTGAGCGCCGCAGGGAACTCGAAGAGCTTCGCGAGCAGGGGCATGAATTGGCGCACCAGCTGGCGGCGGCGCGGGCTCGGCGCGATACGGTCTCGCGCCGCATCGCCGAGCTCGACCGGCTCGATGCATCGCTCGCCGGCGACATTGCGCGCGAAGGGGCGCTGCAGAGCGACGCCGGCCGGGCGATCGCGCAGCTCGAGATAGAACGGTCGGCAATCCAGCAGCGGCTCGAGGATTCCGAGGCGCACGCGGCGCGAATCGCTGCGGAACTCAGCACCGCCGAAACGGCCTCGCGCGAGGCGGAGGCAGCGCTCGCCGAATTGCTTGCCCGACAGGCCGCCATGCGAGCCGAACGCCGGGTAGCGGAGGCGGCGCTCGAGGCCTCGCGCGCCCAGCTCGCGCGGACTGAGCACGAAGGCTCAAAGCTCGCCGACCAGCTCGCCGCATTGGGGGACGGACGCGAACAGGAGCACGCGCGTGCCGAAGCCGAGGCGAGAGCCGAGGCGGCCGCCAAGGCCCTTGCCGAGGCGGAGGCGAAGCGTGTTGAGGCGGAACAGGGTCGAGCCACGGCGGCCGAGCAGCGCGATGGGGCGGAGAGCCGCCTCGCATCGGCACGCGCCGCACTCTGTGCCACGAAGTCGGAGCACGATGCGCTTGCGCGGGCGCTGGAACAGGGCAGCGGCGCTGCGATCGCGAGCCTGAAGGCAAAACCAGGGTACGAGCGGGCGTTGGCTGCGGCTCTCGGCGAAGATGCCGATGCGGCGATCGGCAAAGGCGATGGCCCGCGCAGCTGGCAGGGGAGCGAGGCGCTGCCGGGCGATCCCAAGCTTCCAAATGGTTGTGAGTGCCTCGCAGATCACGTCTCTGCACCGCCGGAGCTGTCGCGCCGGCTAAAGCAGGTCGGCGTGGCAGAGAGCGACGACGGGCAGCCGCTCGCCGTCGGCCAGCGCCTGGTGACGCTGGCTGGGCGCTTGCGCCGGTGGGATGGCTTCGTCGCGACCATCGCGGGGGCCGCGGCCGCCGAAAGGCTGCTTCGGGTAAACCGCCTGGCCGTGCTCGCGGCTGAGCTTCCGCACCTCCAGAATGCCGTCGAGACATCGCTGGCGAACCGCGACGATGCTCTTGGCGAGATGGAACAATGCCGAATGGCGGCCGAGGAGGCGCGGCATTCGGCGCTGGCCGCTGAGCGCGAGGCGCGAGACGCCGCTCGTGCGGGAGATGCGGCGGCTGCGGCGATCGAGCGTATCGAGGCGCACCGCGCGGGGCTTGGTCAGCGCCAGAGCGACCTGGCGCCCGTATTCGAGGCTGCCAGGGAAGCAGTGAGCTTGGCCGAGCGAGCGCTCGCTGCGCTGCCCGATCCTGGCGTGCTTGAGCATGACGTGGAAAACGCCCGAGGGGTGGCGGCGACTTTTGCCTCTGCTGTCGCAGACAAGCGCGCTGAGGCTGCGACGAAGGCGCGCGAGACCGCGGCGGATCGCGAGCGGCTCAGCGCAGCGGCACGCGAGCAGACCGACTGGCGCAAGCGGCAGGCCGACGCCGAGAAGCGGCTTGCCGGAGCGAAAGAGCGCCAGGCACAGCAATCGGCGGAGCGCTCGGGGCTGGAAAAGGAACCCGCCGAGCTTGATGAGCAGATCGCGTCGTTCGAGCGTGCCAACGGCGCGAGCCAGGTCAAGGTCGGAGAGGCCGCTTCAGCGGAGCGCGAGGCCGAAACCTTGGTGGTCGATGCGGGCGTCGCCATCAGCGCGGCGAACGAGCGATCGGCCGATGCGCGTGAGCGCCGCGCCGCTGCGACGGCACGCGCGGAGGCGCAGCAGGCGCGCAGCGCGGAATTGGCGCATGCTGCGGTCGAGAAGTTCGAATGCGTCCCGCAGCGGCTGCCTGAGACGCTTGGGTTCGACCCGGAGCAACTCCGGGATCCCGAAGTGGAGAGCGCTACGCTGGAACGGCTGACGGGCGAGCGCGAGAGGATCGGGCCGGTGAACCTCGTCGCCGAACAGGAGCTTGCTGAGCTCGACGAGGCCCGGACCAAGGGCGCGGAGGAGGCAGAGGAGTTGTCTCAGGCCATTCACCGGCTGCGAGGTTCGATCGGCAATCTCAACCGCGAAGGTCGCGTGCGGCTGCTCGAAGCTTATGAGAAGGTGGACGGCCACTTCCGACGACTGTTCACGACGTTGTTCGACGGCGGGCAGGCGCACCTCGAGCTGGTCGAAAGCGACGATCCGCTGGAAGCGGGTCTCGAGATCATGGCCCAGCCCCCGGGCAAGAGGCTCTCGACCCTGACATTGCTATCAGGCGGCGAGCAGGCGCTGACCGCCATCGCCCTGATCTTCGCTCTGTTCCTGACCAACCCCGCGCCAATCTGCGTGCTCGACGAGGTGGATGCGCCGCTCGACGACGCCAATGTCGAGCGCTTCTGCGAACTACTCCAGCGCATGACCGCCGAGACCGACACGCGCTACCTCATTGTCACCCATAATGCCGTGACCATGAGCCGGATGGACCGTCTGTACGGCGTCACCATGATCGAGAAAGGCGTGAGCCGCCTGGTCTCGGTCGACCTCGGCGGAGCGGAGACCCTGCTCGCCGCCGAATAGAAGGAGTTCAGCGATGACGCGCGCGCTCCTCGTCGTTCTCGCCTCATTGGCTCTCACAAGCTGCTGGATCGGACGGAGCCTGTATTCTCCCGCCGACGCGCGCCCGGCGATCCCGCCGGGTGTCTACCGGACGATAGCGCCCGATGAGCCCAAGCGCGCTTACCGCGTAACGATCCTGCCGAACGGGCTCACGCAGTTCGACACCGGCGAAAAGCAGGAGGTCTACGGCTTCGCTCCGCTCGATCGGGACAGCTTCGTCGCCTGGGCCGAGGTTGAGGACACTCGGCCCGGCGAGGACAATCAATTCTATGGGCTGGCAGTACGACAGCCCGGCGGTGCCTTCATGATCTACGCTCCCGAGTGCAAGGATGAGCAGGCCGAAATCGCGCGGAAGAGCGGCGCGACCATGGAGGCCGGGCTTTCATCCACCTGCCGCTTTCCAACGCGCGCGAGCCTGGAGAAAGCAATGCGCCTGATGCCGCGCGATCCCTCCTCCGCAATGCGACTTGAGCGAATTCCCTGAAAGTCGGGTCCGCGCTGTCGTGATCAGCGCGTTCGATTGCGAATAACGTGGACGAGGAGTCCTGGTAGGGCGGCGATCCCGACGACCCAATGGATGAGGCTGGTCGAAGCGCGGAGCGCATCTTCGCCAATGTAATAGAGCCCGAGCGCCGTCAGGCTGAGCAACGCGAAGAGGCCGACGAGGACGCTTCCGCTCAAACGATTTCGGCGCCGGTTCCAGCCGAGCGGGATGTGCACCGGGATCATCGCGCCGAGAATGACCAGGAATGCGTAGGCAACGATCGCATGGGCGACGAGCAACATGTGCTCGACAGGATGATGCTCGGGGCCGAATTCGCCGGACACCCGAACCCAGCGATCGAAGGTCAGCCACGCGACGCCGGTCGCGAGCAGCAGGCCGAAGCTCAAATAGACGGCGCGTTCCTGCCAGCGCGGGAGATATGTCGGGCGCCGACCGCTCATGCAGCAAGCGCCGGCCTGCCGACCTCCTCGATGCGGCCATCCGGGCGGATTCCAAATGCGTGTGCGCCAGCGCCACGAAGCAGTTCCTCGACATTGGCGGGTGCGGCCCAGACGATCTTGGTCAGGGCATCTGCGTCGCAGGCGTTGGGCGCACGCACCGTCACGGACAACCAGTCCGCACCGGCCGGAAGGTGCGCGCTCGACCCATCGATACACGCGCTGGTCGCAAGCGCTTCGTCATGCAGCAGCACGTTAACGACCGGCCGCCCGGTTCGCGGATCGACCACCACGATGCTCCAGGGGCCGGCACCGAAGCCGTACAAATCGCCACCTGCATTCACGAGCCCGCGATCGGCACCGCAACGGCGCATCGCGCGAACGGCTTCATCAACCGCATAACCCTTTGCAATGCCGCCGAGATCCAGGCACGCCGGCCCGGCCAGTTGCACCTTTCGGCCGTCGAGAGTGACGATACTAAAATCCCTCTCTGCCGGATGCGGCTGGGCTGAATGGCGAGGGATCCGTGCCTCGGCGAGCGAGCGCTCTCCGGCGGCAACCACATCGAACACACCGCCGCTCGATCGCCACCAGTGAGTTGCGCGCTCCAGCACCGCAAATGTCTCGGCGCTGACTTCAACGTCCTGTCGATGTGCCAGGCAATTCATCCTGCTGAGCTCGCTCTTTGGATCATGCGCACTCATCAGCGCCTGGATTCGCTCCACGGCGGCAAAGCCTGCTTCGACAATGCCCGAGTTGTCGGCGGTTATCTCGACATATGTGCCGAGCAAGGGGCGGCTGCGGCGCATGTCAGATGTTGGCCAACAGCATCTGATAGGTGACGAGGAGCCGGCGCACTCCGTCGGTCACATGCCGTGACGAAAGGGTTGCGCCGGAAATATTCCTGATGTCGCCATCGAGCCGAAGTGCCGAGCCCGGTTTCTTTCCGACAAACTGTCGTCGCCAATTCGGATTGCGGATCTCGCCTCCGTAGGTCTCGCGATATTCCAGAATCTCGATCCCTCGAACCGTACCGTCGGGCCCGAGCGCCAGCGCGTAAGTAATGAACTCATGCTTTCCGATCACTCGATCGACCATGAACCAGCCTGCGCGGCGGTCGCCGGAGCGCACCTCCCAAACCCGCTCGACCTTGTCGTACGCGGGAGCTCCGGCGGCGCGGGAGATCGCCTTACGTTGGGCATCGCTGAGTGTCAGCGGATGTTCCAAGAACCGTGCGCCTGGAAAAAGCGCCGCCTGCGCTTCCGGGATCGAAAGGTAAACGGTTGCCGCGGCGGGCGCGGCAGCAACTACAGCCGCTGCGGGGAGAATCCTGAACCACGACGCTGCCATCCAAGTCCTCCCTAGAAGTTGTAGCCGACTTTCAACCGCAGCTCGCGCTTTTCAAATTCGTCGAGCGCGCGGCCTCCGCTCGGGCTCGGGTTTCCAAATAACTGCGGCAGATAGGTGAGCGTCGCCCACCATTTCTTTCCCGCGTAGTGAATCGCCGGACCGGCAAAGACGGCATAGGTCTCCCGATGGAGACCGTTGGTCCAGTTGGGGTAGACGCTGGCGTAGCGGCCCTCGACGCCTCCATACCAACCGGACGCGAACCGGTACGAGAGACCGGAACTGACCTCAAGCTTCAGCTCCTTTGCCCACTCGCTCTCAAGGTTGCCCGTCACCGGGTCGGCTTCCTTTTCCTTTTCCCATTCGGGTTCGAAGGTGAAGTTCGCCGCCCAGATTAGCCGGTCGTCGAGAAGGTTCTTCTGAAGGATCGCCTTGAATTCGAGTTCGAGTTCCGTCCCTCTTTCCCCCCCACCGTGGATCCGCGACCAGGCCGGCTCGGCATAAAGCGTCAGGCCAAGCCCATCCTTGTAGGGGCTCAGCACATTGTATTTGAACTCCGCCGACAACCCCCTGAACGCGAAATCGCGGTCGGCGTTCTTGAAGTCAGGCTCAAGCCCGCGGATATGGTGGCCGGCGAGGTTGGCATAGCCGGCGACCGAGAGGCGATTGGTAAAGCCATGCTCCAACTCGATGCGATAATCCTGCGCGTCGAAGTCGCCTCGGGCTTTTCCGCGTCGATCGGTCGCCCAGAACTCGGCCTCGGTCGCGCCTTTGCTGAGCAGCTCGGCGCTGTAGGTGTAGCCGAAATATTGCTCGTCAGCGTGCGCAGGCGTTGGAAAACCGTAAAGGCAGAACAAGGCGAGCGCGCCGGCGCGGAATTTCATGATGTCGGTCCCCATTTTGTCGTCTTATGCGCACCCCGCTAATGCGAAGCGTTCGCATTTGCAACAATGGGACTTGGTCGCGGCTAGCGCACCAGCTCGGCCGCGCGCGCCTTGATCCGCTTGAGATCCCGGACGAAGAGCGCCCGTTCCTCTTGCTTGCGGTCTTCCTCGGGAATCCTGAGAAGGAAGCTCGGGTGCACCGTGATCCAGCACTCGCTACCGTCGGGCAGCTTGAGCGGCGCGCCGCGATTCTTGCCGATGGCCATCGCCTTGCCGAACAGGCCGGAGGCGGCGGTTGCCCCGAGCGCCACCGTGACCGGTGGACGGATCAGCTCGCGCTCATGCTCGATCCACCAGCGGCACGCCTCGATCTCGCCCGAGCCAGGCTTGCTGTGGACGCGCTTCTTGCCGCGCGGCTCGAATTTGAAGTGCTTCACGGCGTTGGTCACGTAGACCGTGGAACGGTCGATCCCCGCCTTTTCGAGCGCCGCATCAAACAGCCGACCCGCGGGCCCGACGAACGGGCGCCCGGCGATGTCCTCCTGATCTCCAGGTTGCTCGCCGACGAACATGATGGAAGCGTCGAGCGGACCTTCGCCGAACACCGTTTGCGTCGCATGCTTGTAAAGGTCGCAGCGCGTGCATTTGCGCGCATCCTTGAGCAAAGCCTCCCACGAGGCGCGAAGATTGCTGCCCGGTTCGATGCCACGCTCGGCGTCGAGCGCGTGCTTCAGCCCTTCCTTGACGATCGTGGCATCCATTGACGAGCGCTGGATCATCTGTGCTTCCCTCGCTTGAGCACCGGCAATGAGGGGTTGAACGAGCGAAGTCTCCGGCATGTTTCGCCAGTATTTCTTCGGCATCTCCCTGAGCATCGCCCCGCCCACCGAAATGGTTTCAAATTCCATCGACTTGCGGCAAGTATAGGCAATGCTCCACCTCGCTGGTTGCTTATCGCGATGATGAAGGCTGCGCCTTGGCCGGTCACGATGTTGTTCGCTGCCTCGCTGGCCCTCAATCTGTGGCTTGCGGGGGTGCCGGACTGGCGCTGGATCCCGGCGGCGTTGGCCGCCTGGTACATCGCGGACCTGCTATCGGGCCTCACGCACATGTACATGGACTACCGGCCCTGCACGCCAGGCATCGGCCTCGATCGCATGTTCCATTATTCGGGCTCGCGCGAAAGCGGCGACTATCTCGCGCTGCGCGACAGCGTCCTGCCGCGGATCTCGCCGTTCGAGCGGCTGGTCTACGACTTCAAGAACCATCATCCCCGCCCCGACGCATTGGGCCGCCGGCCGTTCCTCGTACAGATCGGCTCGACCATCCTGTTCGTGTCGCTGCCGATGTCGATCTTGCTGAACCTGGCCGGATTCGCGATGCCTCTTGCCGGGTGGTTCATTGCGGGAGCCGTGGTGTTGATCGCCGGCGGCACGCTCGCACAATATTTTCACGGCACGCTGCATCGGCCCGACAATCCGTGGATCGTCCGAGCCATGCGCCGGATCGGTCTGTTGATGACTCCCAAAGCTCATGCCCTTCATCACGCGACCCTGCGCCAGGACTTCGCGACCAACACGGGTTGGTCCAATCCGCTGGTCAACATCCTCTTTTGCATCGCGACGAGGCGCGGCTGGCTCAGCGAGGCTGGCCTCGAACCTCACTAAAACAGCTTCAGTAGAGCCGATGCACCCGCATCAGCGGTGCGGTTCCGCCGCGGCTAAGCGGGCGAGCGTCGCCGGACGTTACTGCGGCGTCTCGTCGGAGGTCTCGCCGTTCTCACGCCGCGCCTGGTTGATCTCCTGGATCAGGCAGCCCGTGTGGCCGCCCGGACCGACGGGCGAACAGCTGTTAATGCCGGTCTTGCCGAGATTCGAGATCTCGCGGGCACGGTTCGACCAGGCTTGCCGTTCCTGGCGGGTACCTAGAAGCTGCTGGCTCTTGGGAAGGCGGTAGCGCTCGGTCTCCGGGCGATGGACGCAGACAACGATGTTTGACTCCGTCGAACGGGGGCACGGATCGCTGCCGTAGACAACGACCTCCGACTGACTACCAGCCTGCTGCGCGAGTGCTGGCGCGGGAAGGGTTGCCAAGCCGCCAGCGAGAGCTGCCGTAGCGGCCAGGGAAATGATCAACTTCATCGCGTAACGCATCCTTTCCAGCGGTTCAGCGGGCGAGACCCGCCGCGGGTTCCTCATATGTGCTTCGACAGGCCGATTGCCATCCTACAGCCTGCACGGATCGCCGCGGTCAATAAGGGATATCCCGCAGCTCTGGTCGCTCCAGCCGCGCGAGCCGTGTCGCGGTGCTCGAGCTCGTCGGCCTGGAATTCCGCGATGTCGGCCGCTAGCTCCGGATCTTCGTCGCCGAGCTGCGCGAGCTGGCTCGAATAATGCTTGTCGATCTCCGTCTCGACCGCGTCGGTACAGGCCAAAGCGGCCTCCTCGGACATCAGCGCAGTTGCTGCGCCGAGTGCAAACCCCGCGACGTTCCACAGCGGCTGAAGCGCCGTTGGGCGCACTCGCCGCTCGGCCATGAGTTGATCGAACCTCTTGAGGTGGCGCTGTTCCTGTGACGCCATGCGCGCGACCAGCTTGCCTTCAGGGCAGTTGGGACGCAGCACCGCCAGCTGGCCCGCGTAGATCCGCGTCGCGCCATATTCGCCGGCCTGGTTGACGCGCAGCATCGAGGCGCGGTCGGGCCTCCGGTCACCGGGCCGCCAACGGCTCATGCGCGCTTCGCCCGAAGGCTGAGGATCAGGATCAGTGCCGCGCCGCCAAGCGACAGGATCGCGTTCCAGCCGGCCATCGAAATACCGAGGAAGCGAAACTGGACCTCATCGCAGCGCACCAGCGGCGCGTGCGTGATTTGCTTCAGCATGTCCGCAGTGCTGCCCGTCTTCGCCAGCGCCGTGCAGGTGGTGAAGCCTTGGAAGATCTTCGCCTCGACGCCGGCATGGTAGACGCCGATCGAACCGGAAACGGCAATCGCCAGGGCGGCGAGCAGTGTCAGAGTGCGCGAACGGGAGGAATCGGCAGGGGCTGTGAAAGCCAGCGCAGCGAGCAGTATCGCCACAGCGTGCGGCCACCGCTGCCAGTAGCACATCTCGCACGGGTGGAGGCCGCCGAAATATTGCGAGCCGAGAGCACCGCCGAGAAGAGCGAGAGGAAGCAGCAGCGCGATCAGCCGCGCCGCAGCGGCCGGAGAGAGTCCGGCGCTGCTGCGCTGGACGGCCACTGCTTCGTTCATCCGTCGCTTACCGGAGCTTCTTCTTGACTGGCTCGGCCGATGCGATCGCCGCCGGCGACGTCAGCCGCTTCAGCGTGTTCATCGCATAATAGAGCTGGAAGTCCTTAATGCCCTTTTTCTCGAGGTCATCGGCCTTCGCTCCGAAACGCGGATCCGGCGTGTCGTCCGCTTCGAGCAGCTTGTCCTCGACCTTGGCCTGGGCGAGCAGGTGCCGGCGAAGATCGGCTTCGCGCACGACGCGGCGATCCTTGTAGTCGACATCCGACAGCTGCGGCACGGCGATGTCCGGCTCGATCCCGCCCGCCTGCACGGAGCGGCCCGACGGCGTGTAGTAGCGCGCCGTCGTCAGCCTGAGGGCGCTTTCGGGGCCCGTCTGTACGACAGTCTGGACCGAACCCTTGCCGAAGCTTGTCTCGCCCATGATCAGCGCGCGGCGATGATCCTGCAGCGCGCCGGCGACGATCTCGGACGCCGAGGCGGTGCCTGCGTCGACCAGCACAATGACCGGAAGGCCATGCGCCATGTCGCCGGGACGGGCGTAGTAACGTTCGATATCGTCCTTCTCGCGGCCGCGCTGCGAGACGATCTCGCCGCCCTCGAGGAAGTCGTCGGCAACGTCGACCGCCTGGTCGAGCAGGCCGCCCGGATTGGAGCGCAGGTCGATGATGTAGCCGAGCGGGTGGCCGCCGGTGGCCTTGTCGACCGCGACCAGCGCCGCCTTGGTCTGCTCACCGACGTTGCCCGAGAAGGTGTTGATGTTGATGTAGCCGATGCCGTCCTTGATCTCCCATTTGACCGGACGGAGCTCGATGCGCTCCCGGTTCATGGTCAGGTCGAAGGGCTTGTCGCGGCCAGGCCGGACGATCGTCAGCTTGATCGGCGTGCCCGGCGCGCCGCGCATCTTCTCGACCGCCTCGTCGAGATCGAGGCCGTAGACCAGCTCACCGTTGATGTGGGTGATGTAATCGCCGGGTTTGATCCCTGCGCGCCATGCGGGCGTGTCCTCGGTCGGAGCGATGACCTTCACCGCACCGTCCTCGATAGAAACGGTGAGGCCAAGGCCGCCGTAATTCCCGTCGGTCGTGGTCTTGAGCTGGTCGAAGTCGGATGCTTCAACGTAGCTCGAATGCGGATCCAGCGAGGCGAGCATGCCATCGATTGCGCCCTTGATCAGCGTCTTGTCGTCGACCTTGTCGACATAATTCGCCTTGACGCGTTCATAGACGCTCATGAACTTCTCGAGCTCCTGGTAGCTCGTGGTGTCGGCGGCAGCGATGGAGCTGGTCGTCACGGGAACCAGGGCGAGCGCTCCGACGAGCGCGAGCGGCGGGAGCAGTTTAGCAGTCAGAATCATACGGTTCGCGTCCTGTGCAGGCGTCCTCTCGCGTTTAGCCGCCTTTGGGCGCCTTTGACAGGCTTTGAGATGAACCTGCGATGAGAGCAGGCGAGATTCGACGCCCATTATGGGACAATTCGACCTGCAGCGGTCCGAGAGCTCGCCCGACTATCTGTCCGATCGCTACCCGATCGCTGGGGTGAAGCGTCGAGCCAACGTTCACGAGCAGGCTCATCCACCCTGCCCCATGGTCGATGATCAGGACGCCGTCATAGTCACGGAAGGGTCCGGAAAAGCGGACCGTACCCGAAGCAGGCGCCGTGACCGGTGAGCCGCGGGCCGTCTGCAGAGTGATGCCGCGCGCCTGCACGCCGCTCCCGTTGACGTTCGCGAGGCCTTCGGAGACGGCGGCAGACACGGGAAGGTTGTAATCGAACGGGGCCACGAGCGTTGAGCCTTCGCCTCGGGCGGGGCGCGGCGGGGCAGCATCCGTTGCCGCCAGCTCTGCAGCCATGGCCGCTGCGGCACGGCTGCTGGCTTCGGAGCCCTGGAGGCTCTCGACCTGTTCGCCGGCGGCAAGAGCAACGTCGCCAGCGCTCAGCGCGCGGCTGCCGGACCTGGCCGCAAACCCAAGCGCCTTTTGCTCGAGTGATGCGAATTGCTGCCGCCGCTCAAGCAGGTTCTGCCTGCTGCCGATCAGCTCAGCACGCGCAGAAGCCGCCGCCTGCTCCAGCCGTTTGCCTTCGCTCAGCTGGGTGGAAAGCTTTGCGGTGCGGGCGCGGATCACGGGCAAGGTTGAATCCAGTAGGATCCTGACTTTGACCAGTTCGTCGGTGCTGCCTTGGTCCGCAATCGCCAGTAGCGGCGGCCGGCGGCCCATCACGGCCAGGCCAGCGAGGAGGGACGATACGGGTCTTTGTTCGCCCGCGAGCAGCTGGCGGTGCACGGCGACGTAGGCCGAGGCCAGTCGGAGCTGCATGTCGGCGGCGGTGATCCGAGCTTCGGCTGCCTCGATATTCTGCGCCGAGGCGGCCTGCTCGGCACGCAACCGTTCGACCTCGCTCCCCGCGCTGGCAGCCGCTTGCTCGAGCCTTGCAGCTTCCTTCTCAGCCGCAGCCTGTTCGGACCTCGCCTGCTGGAGCTGGCCGTCGATCGGGACGCCGGCGGGCTGCACCGGCGCGCTCGCCGCCGCAAGCAGGGGAAGCGAAAGGAGGAAAGTGGCGATCCGCATGCCCTAACCTTCGCGATGATAGGGGTGGTTCGCAAGGATCGATGTCGCTCGGAACAGCTGCTCCGCCAGCATCGCGCGAACGAGCAAGTGCGGCCAGGTGGCTGCGCCGAACGACAGCAGAAGATCGGCAGACCGGCGCTGCTCAGCCTCATGTCCGTCCGCGGCGCCGATCAGAAAGCGTGCCTCGCGCCTCCCGTTGTCGCGCCAAGCTTCCAGCTTCCCGGCAAGGTCGGTCGAGGACAGAGCCTTTCCCCGCTCATCAAGCGCAATCGTGACACCGTTGCCTAAAAGCGCCGGCACATTGCCGCCTTTTTCAGGCAGCTCCGTCACCTTCGTCGGCCATGCGATCCGCTTCAAATAGCGTTCGACCAGCTCGGCCTCCGGAGAGCGGCCGATCTTTCCGCGCGCAACGATGTGGAGCAGCACTTACTGTGCGGTGAGCGTCGGACGCAGCGGCCAGGTGAAGACCGACTTAAAGCCGTCGTAGATCGCCCGCGCGGTCTCTGCGATGGTGCGAGGACGGTCGGCGCCGCCGCGCGTGAAGATCGCAACCGCAACGCGCCGGCCATCGGGCAGCGTGATGAAGCCGACATCGTCGGCGAGGCCGTCAAGCGTCCCGGTCTTATGCTCGACAGGGGTCCCGTAAGGCAGAAGCGCCTTCATCCGGTTCTTGCCTGTTTCGCACTGCGACATCAAGCGAAGCAGATAGTCGCGGCTCTCCGGCTTGATCAGCTCGGCTTTGTAGATGCGCCGCAATAGGTCCACCATCGCGATTGGCGTGCTGGAATCGCGGCGGTCCCAAAGATCGCGCCTGCTGCCCAGCAACTGCGCGATCGTCCGGTCGACGCGAAGCCCGGTGACGCCATTATCTTGCAACCAGCCGTGCAGCCGTTCCGGTCCGCCGAGGTTGTTCAAGAGCATATCCGTAGCGCGATTGTCGCTATGGATGAGCATCCGCGCCATCAGGCTGCGCGCGCTGTATCCGTTGATCGTATCGTCGAGCGAGCGCCGGCCGTGATCGACCTGCGCTAGATAGAGCGCGGCAACCGCGACCTTGACCGTGCTCGCCATGGGAAAGGGCGTGTTGCCCTTGATGCTGACGGTTTCGCCGGTGTTGAGGTCCAGCGCAGCAATACCGACGTCGGACGACTTGCCGGCGACGAGGCTGCTCAGCTGCTGTTCGAGTTCCGTCAGGCTCGCGGAAGAGGCCGCAGCCGCAGGCTGCGCCGCGAACGCCAAAAGCGCCAAAATGATTGCAACAATCCGCATTGCCCTCACCCGCGTGCAGCTGCGTTCACACTCGAATCATCGCCAAACGCCCACATTCGTTCCAAATTGTAAAAATTTCGGACCTCGGGGCGGAAGATATGCACGATTACGTCGTCCGCGTCGATGAGCACCCAGTCGGCGGCCGGAAGTCCTTCAATTCGAACGTTTCTTCCAAAGCGCTCCTTGATCTTGTCGGCAAGCTTAGCGGCCATTGATGCAACTTGCCGCGTCGAGCGACCGGACGCGATCACCATGTGATCTGCGATGTTCGATTTGCCCGCAAGGGGGATGGAAACCACGTCTTGCGCCTGATCGTCGTCAAGCGATTGCAGTACCGTACGATGGAGCTCTTCAACGTCGATGGGAGTGCGGCCGGCTTCGGCGGCGGTCTCAGTTGGACGTTCGGTCAAGGGGTCTCCTGAGCGACATTGGCGAACCGAAACGATACGAACGCGTAAGAGACGCATTCGTTCTCTCGTGCCAGTTGGGATCGCGCGTACGGATGGCCGTTGCGGACGTGGTGTCGGGCGGCAGGCGAAGGAACAAGATCGCCGGTGCACTCCAGTCCGTCCAGCAACGTGCCTGGCTCGAAGGATGGACAAACCTTCTAAGCCAGCCCATCGCGCGCGCCGCGTGGGCAGCAGAATCATACCCGGGCCTGGGGATCACCGCAATTGGCACCTCGCGTGCCAACCCTCTCCAATCGCGCCATTTGTGAAAATTTGGCAGGGTGTCGCTTCCGAGCAACCAGATGAAATCGTGCTGCGAATAGTGGCGCTTCAATTCCTTCACTGTGTCAATCGTATACCGAGTATCCTGCCGCTGCTCGAAATCGCTGACGCGTATCCTCGTGCCCTTCGCCGCCTTCCGGGCTGAAGTGAGCCGCGCCTCGAACGGCGCCATGTCCTTTCCGCCCTCCTTCAGCGGATTGCCGGGAGAGACGAGCCACCAGACCTCGTCGAGTCCGAGCGCCCGTATCGCCTCGAGGCTGATGTGCCGGTGCCCGCCATGAGCCGGGTTGAATGAACCGCCGAGGAGGCCGATGCGCGCCATGGCGGCCAGCTAGCATGAGCCGTGAAGGCCGCCTAATATCCCACCAAGGGGGTGAGATGGACGGATTAGACGCAGTCGGCGACGCTGTGACAGGCGGCCTGCTCGCCCGGGCTGTCGAGCCGGGGGCCGGCGAAGCGGGCGCCGACGGACATACTCACGAGAAGAATTGCCTCAACTGCGGAACGAAGCTGAGTGGTGTTTACTGCTCCGCATGCGGGCAGAAGGCGCATGTCCATCGGTCGGTGCGGGCATTCTTCCAGGATTTCGTCCAGGGGCTGTTCAACTTCGAGGGCAAGATCTGGCGGACGCTGCCGATGCTCGCCTGGCGACCGGGCGAGATGACCCGCCGCTATATTGCCGGCGAGCGCGCGCGGTTCATCTCGCCCGTTGCGCTCTATCTATTCACCGTCTTCGCGATGTTCGCGGTGCTCAACTTTACGGGCGCGCTGAATCCGACCGGCGCCAAGAACTTGCCGGCAGCCGTGAAGACGGGGATCGCCGACGACAAGAGCGAGCTCGCCAAGCTCGAGACCAAGCGCAAACTCGCTGCCGAGGCCGGCAAGAGCATCACTCACCTCGACGCCCAGATCGCGAAACAGAAAGCCGGCATCGCCGAAGCCGAAAAGGTGCTCAGTGGCGCAGCGTTCGCATCATCTGACGGCGGCGACGAAGCCCCGAGCTGGATCCGGCCGTTCATCAAGAACGTTCGGGAGAACCCGGAGCTCGTGTCCATGCGGGTCCAGGATGCTGCGTCAAAATACAGCTGGATGCTAATCCCGCTCTCGGTCCCGTTTATGTGGCTGCTGTTCCCGTTCCGGAGGCGCTACAACACCTACGACCACACGGTGTTCGTGACCTATTCACTATCCTTCATGATGATGCTGGCGGTCGTCGGAGGACTGCTGGTCGCGGCCGGCTGGGCGGCTCTTGCCGGTTTCCTGTTCTTCGTGCCGCCGTTCCACATGTACCGGCACTTGAAGCAGAGCTACGAGCTTGGGCGGTTCAGTGCGATCGTCCGGACGATCGCACTGATGACCTTCGCCTTCATCGCCGCGGGGCTGTTCCTCGTGACCGCGGTCGCGATCGGCGCCGGCGGTTAAGCGCCGGCGGCTGCGGGTCCGCCGATAGCGCCGGGCTTGGGCCTCTTCGCCTTCGGGATCGAGGAGCCGGCTGCGGGGATCGCGGGACCCTTGCTGCCGCCGCGATCGATGCTTTCGCCGACGATGACCTTTTTGATCTCGTCGCCCGACAACGTCTCATATTCGAGCAAGGCCTTGGCCAGCATCTCGAGCTCGTCGCGATGTTCGTCGAGGAGATGCTTGGCGCGCTCATAGCCGTCCTCGACGACCTTGCGGATTTCCTTGTCGATCGCCTGCGCTGTCTCGTTGGACATCTGCCGCGTGCGGTTCACCGAATAGCCGAGGAACACTTCTTCGTCCGGCTCGGCATACTGGAGCGGTCCCAAGGCATCGGACATGCCCCAGCGCGTCACCATGTCGCGCGCCAGGCTGGTCGCATATTGGATGTCGGACGAGGCGCCTGACGACACCTTATCGTAGCCAAAAATGACCTCTTCGGCGACGCGGCCACCCATCGCGACGGCGAGGTTCGCGTACATCTTGTCGCGGTGATAGCTGTAGCTGTCCCGCTCCGGCAGGCGCATCACGAGGCCAAGAGCGCGGCCGCGGGGGATGATCGTCGCCTTGTGGATCGGGTCGGACGCCGGCTCGTGCAGCGCGACGATGGCGTGACCGGCCTCGTGGTAGGCCGTCATGCGCTTCTCGTCCTCGGTCATTACCATGGACCTGCGCTCGGTGCCCATCAGCACCTTGTCCTTGGCGTCCTCGAATTCCTTCATGGCGACCAGCCGCTTGCCGCGCCGGGCAGCAAGCAGCGCCGCCTCGTTGACGAGGTTGGCGAGGTCGGCACCGGAAAAACCCGGCGTGCCGCGGGCGATCACGCGCGAATCGACGTCGGGCGCCAGCGGGACCTTCTTCATGTGGACGCCGAGGATCTGCTCGCGGCCGTCGATGTCGGGACGCGGCACCACGACCTGACGATCGAAGCGGCCCGGACGCAGCAGCGCCGGGTCGAGCACGTCCGGGCGGTTGGTCGCGGCGATGATGATGATGCCCTCGTTGGCCTCGAAGCCGTCCATTTCGACCAGCAGCTGGTTGAGCGTCTGCTCGCGCTCGTCGTTGCCGTTACCGAGGCCCGCGCCACGATGGCGCCCCACCGCGTCGATCTCGTCGATGAAGACGATGCACGGCGCCGACTTCTTCGCTTGGTCGAACATGTCGCGGACGCGGCTCGCGCCGACGCCGACGAACATCTCGACGAAGTCGGAGCCGGAGATGGTGAAGAAGGGAACGCCCGCCTCACCCGCGATGGCGCGGGCGAGAAGCGTCTTGCCGGTGCCAGGAGGACCGACGAGCAATGCGCCCTTGGGGATCTTGCCGCCGAGGCGGGCGAACTTGCCGGGGTCCTTCAGATACTCGACGATCTCCTGAAGCTCCTCGCGGGCCTCGTCGATTCCGGCGACGTCCTGGAACGTCACCCTGCCCTGCTTCTCGGTCAGCATGCGCGCGCGGCTCTTGCCGAAGCCCATCGCGCCTGAGCCCGCGTTCTTCTGCATCTGCCGCATCACGAAGAAGCTGATGCCGAGGATGAGCAGGAACGGCAGCGAGTTGTAAAGCATGTAGAGCCAGATGCTCGAGCCTTCCTCGCCCTTGACCTGCACCGTCACGCCCTTGGCGATCAGCTTGTCAGAGACATTGGCGTCGCCCGGAGCGACCGTGTGGAAAGTCTCGCCGCTGGCGAGCTTGCCGGTGATCTGCGCATTGCTGCTGGTGCCCGTGGCGATGGTGACGGCGCGGACGTTGCCCTCGTTCACCTGCCGGACGAAGTCGGAATAGTTGATCGGATTGCCGGTCTGCGTGCGCGAGCCGCCGTCGATCATCTGAACAAACAGGACCAGCGCGAAGAGCACTCCGACCCAGATCAGCAGGCTCTTGGTCCAGGGGTTGCCGGGCTTCTTGTCCTTGTCGTTCATTTCTCGTCTTTCGCGGGCGTAAGGCCTTGGCGCTTAAAATAAGCGCATCCGGCCCAATAACAATGATGCCTTAGGGCGAGGTGAACGCGCGCCGTCCCGGATTGGGCGCCGAAGGTGGCAAAAGTCACACCCTAGGCTGCGGAACACTTGGCGTCGGCAACAGGTGGAAAGCGGCCGATCCAGACATTGCGTTGGAAAGACGATCTGGTTGCGCACGAGACGCTCGCCGTTGTCAGCGGCGAGCGCCTCGTCCGATGCCGCGGTGGAAGTCGCTAGTGCGGTTGATGAGAGCACGCGACGTCGTACTGTGACACCGACGCAGTGTTGCGAGAGTTTTGCGGCTGCTCTCCGGCATATTTCGATCCGGCCGTTCCACCGTCCTGATTGAAGGCCGAACCCGGCGCGCTCCCCGCGTTGCCGGGAGGAGAGCCCGTCGTCTCGCATGACTGCATGGGCTGGCCGGTTGCGTGCTGTGGTGAGTTCATGTGGTTGTATCCACCGCCGTTTCCGGTCGGCGACTGAGTGGTCGTCGTGGTGGTCGAACTCGGCCCATGCATCGCGGCCCCGCCCGGAGGTGCACCGCCGCCCGGAGCAGCCAGGGCGACCGCTGGCGCAATCGCAATCGCTCCGGCCGCCATGAGGAGGCTCATGTTGCGTCTCATTGTCGAGGTCCTTCTGTTGCCGTGGGCCCCCTGCGCCGCGCGCTAGCTGGCGCGACTGCCACGTCGTCTGAGCGACAAACGCTCGCTCAGAGGCTAAACAGCTGTGCTCCGAGCGCCGTTCCTCGTCCTGTCCCGGTGCGAAAAGGGTTCGCCGTACAACCCTCGTGCATCGAGGCGTCTTCCCTGGATCAGGCGGCGGGAGCGTCCACCCATTCGCCGGCAAGCGTCTTGAGCTCGTTCCGGGCAAGCTTCGCTTCCGTCTCGTCGCCGCGTTGAAGCGCAGTTTCCAGCTGCTGCATGCGGATCGAGATCTTCTCGGCGCAAAGGGTGTGTTCGTCTCTCGCGCAACGGGCACGCAACTCGTCGACCACCGAGAAGAGTGCGCCGCGGGTGCCCGGAGTTGGCATGCTGCCGCAGTCCAACGTCGTCGAGCAGCTGAGACGCGATGGTTTGCGCCCGTTGTTCCACGGGCGAAGGCGCGATCGGTTCATCGTTTCTGGCGCGGACCGGCCACTCGATGAGTGACGCGCTGCCCGTTGAGAACGGGCTCTGGCGAGGACTCTGGGGACGGCCTCCAGCTCCGTGTCCAGGTGAACAGGCTGAACTCCAGCCTCTGCGGAGACCTCCTCGACCCGGGACGAATATTGAACGGGTTCCGGCCGGACTTCGGGCTTTCGCCAGGTTACCTTGGCCCGCTTCCATGTTCCTTTCGCGTCGCGCACGAGCGCGATGCCGCAAGATTTGCAGTTGCCGACCCACCGCTGTTCGTGGTCGACGAAGCGGACGCTCCTGCTGCAACGGCGGTGGCCGAGCAGAAGACAGGGCAAGGGCGTAGCGGCCCACAAGATCGCGCCGAGCGCGACGATGCCGGCGACGATCACGGCCCAGGTGATCGGCGAGAACGACAAAAGCATCCCCATGATGGTCTGCTCGCGGCCCATCGGAAGGGGGAGCGAAGCGGAAGTGGGAATGTCGGCCGCCGAGGCGACTATCGGCGAAGGCGACTCCTTCAGTTCAGTGCCTTGAGTTCCACGCGCGGCGCTTTCGCTCCGTCCAGAGTTCAAGGTCTTCGAAGCCACCGGCGCGGCGGTCGCGGGGCTGGTGAGCAAGCTGTAGAATTGGTCGTCCGAGCGAACGGCGCCGGGATTGTCCTGGGCTGATGCAGTGCTAGGAGCCACGGAGAGCGCGAGAAAGATGCCCGCGCTCAACCACAAACGCATACCCAGGCGAAGTGCCATGCGCGGCCCCTGTAAAGTGCTTTCTCCCGCCGGTTTTCAGCGACTTAGCTCTTCCATTATTCAGTTAACCACAAATTAATGCAAATTCTGTCAGTCCTCGCACTGCTGGTCGAAGTGTTGGCGCATCCGGTCGTTCCCCGATTGCGGCAGGCAGCGCCTTCCTCGAGATTGGCTATGCGGGTCGTCAATTCCTCTCGCGCCGTTTCCTGATCAAGGGAGCCTGCAATGCGCATCCGTATTCCGATCCTGCTCACCGCACTGGCGTTGTGCTCGCCCGCGATTGCGGCGGCACAAGCTCCGCCGCCTGACAATTCCGACATCGTCGTCGAAGGCATGAGAGATCGTGCGCAACGGCTGCGGAACTTTGTCAGGGACCTGACGCCGAGCAGCCCGCTGACATATAATCAGCTCGCCCGATGGGAGGTGCCCGTGTGCCCCGCGGCGTTCGGGCTGACGCCCGCTCAGCGCGCCTTCGTGGTCGATCGCATGCGGATGCTGGCGAAGGCGGCGGACGTTCCCTTGGCAAAGCCCGGATGCGACCCGAATGTCATCGTGATCGTCACCAGCAACAAGGCGGCGCTGCTGGCGGCGCTGGAACAGAAACACCCCGACTATTTCCCGGCCGACTGGAGCGATCGGCGCATCCACAGGCTCGAGCGCGACGGCGATCCCGTCACCGCGTGGCAATTCGAGGGCATATTATCGACGGATGGATTGCGCATCGCCGACGGCACAGCTTCAGACGATACCGTCGACCCGGCGGGGCTGGTCGCGGCGACGACGCCTACGGTCGCCCGGCAAGCAGGTTGAAGACCGCCGGGCCGGCACGACGTGCTCACCTCGATCCTGATCGTTCAGACGAGCGCACTGAAAGGTATCACGACGACGCAGTTCGCGGATTATGCCGCGATGAGGACGTTCGTGAACACCGATCCGACGAAGCTTCGCGCCTCGCCTTCCGAGACGATTTTGAAGGTGATGGATGCGCCGATGGGAACCGCAGTGCCGCTGTCGCTGACCAGCTGGGACTATAGCTTCCTCAGGGCTTATTACGCGAGCGGAACAGAGAGCTACGCGAACGTGCAGCGCAGTGAGATCGCGCAGCGGATGAAGCGGGAGCTCGAGCGCGAACAAGGAGGGCAGCCGCGAAACTGAACCAGAGTTCACGCAACCAAGCGAGGCTCCCCGCATTTGTGGATGCGTTCCCCGCTTAGAATGGACGCTTTACCGCAATGACTTTGCGCTGCCTCCTGCTCGGTCACCGTCGCTCGCGCAGCTGCGCGAGTTATGACGAGAAGCATGACTGTGGATCAGCGAGTGCAAGCGCTGTCACGTGCTGCTGATCCGCGAAAGGGGCGGTCATTGGCGCGAATTGCCAACTCCACCCGACAAGCTCGTGCCGGTGAAGCGCGGGAGCGAACCTTCAACGGCGAGCCCGAGCTCTGGAGAAGCGCCATTCCTCCCCGCCGGAGCAACGGACGCCACGGACGGTGGCGACGGCACCGGTGCCGAGCGCGTCGAGCAGCCGGTCGAGCTCGCGGCCTCTTAGGGCACGGCCCTGTCCCTCGGTCGCAAGGCGCAACACCGCCTGCGAAGCGATTCGGCGGCGGATTTCCTCCGGTGCGTCCGACGGGCAATAGACGATCTCTGCACCGCCGTTGGTGACTGCGCGATCCCACTCCTGCCGCATCGCCCAGTCGAGCGCGGCATTCGCGTCACCGAGGTTGCGGGCGCTCGCCGCAAGTGCCTTGGCGTCGAGCCATCCGGCTTGCCCCAGCGCGCGGCGAACGCGAACCCGTTCGAACTGATCGTCTTCGTTGCTGGGATCGGCCACGGGTGTGAGCACAGATGCTTCGCAGATTGCGACCAGTTCCGAGCGGCGCCAACCCAGCAGCGGACGGATCAGCGGGAGGTCGCTGCCGGGAACGATCGACGAACGCTGGATTCCTGCAAGGCCACGGACGCCGGAGCCGCGGGCGAGCCGCATCACGAAGGTCTCTGCCTGATCATCGAGCTGATGACCGGTCGCGATCGCTCCGAGCCCTCGCTCCTCCGCCCACTCGGCGAGCAGGCGATAACGGGCGGAGCGGGCCTGCTCCTGGATGGCGCGTCTCAGGCTTCGCGACCCACTCGACGGTCAGGATGTGGTGCGGAACGCCGAGGTGCGCGCATAGTGTCGCGACCCCTCTCGCTTCCTCCCGGCTGCCGGGCCGAAGGGCATGATCGACGGTCGCCGCTTCGATGCTGCCGGGGCGGACCGCGGCAGCGAGCAGAAGGAGCGCGAGGCTGTCCGGACCTCCGGAGACTGCAACGCCGAAGCGGGCGTCCGGCGCAATCAGTGCCTCGAGATCTTCAGCTAAAACGCTCCAGCAAGGCGGGCTCGGGAACCATCCCGGCCGCATTAGCACATCAGCCGCACTGCGCCTGCGTCTTGGCGTCGGCTTCCTGCTTCTTGACCTCCGGCGCGGATCTTGGCTCCGTAGACCGCGTCCAGTTCCTGATAGGCCTTGCATGCCTGACCCGGCTGGCCGAGCGGCATCAGCGCCTGCCCGAGGCCGAGAAGGCTGTCCTGCGCGCGGTCGCCGGCCGGATTGCCGCGGTAGTTGGCCAGGAAGGCTTGGGCAGCGGCTTGTGCATTGCCTTTGCTCAGCAGCGAGCGGCCGATGAGATTGTTCGCGTAGCTCACTCGCTGGTGCTTGGGATAGGCGGCAGTGAAGGCACTGCAGCGAGGTGATGGCCTGGTCGAAATTGCCGGCTTCCCACAGGTGGAAGCCTTCGCTGTAGGCATCCTCGGCAGCATCGGTGGTCGGCGGTCGCGGCGGCGAGGCGGACGCAGCCTCCGACGGGAGCCGTTTCGCCCTTGCTCGTGCGGCGGTCGTTGGGCGGCTTGGTGGTCGTCGGCCTGGTCGTCGGCTCCGTGACGGGCGCCTGCACCGGAGCAACCGTCGCAGCCTCGTTGATCCGCTGCTCGAGAGCGGCGATGCGCTGTTCCTGGTCGGTGCGCAGCTTGGCCACATCCGCCGACGATCTGCTGCAGCCGGTTGCCGTTCTCTTCCGACTGGCGAAGGAGGTCGGTCATCTGCCGTTCGACCGAGTTGAGGCGTTGGTCGAGCGTCACGACCGACGATTGCGTGGCGGCGGGCTCCATCGGAAAGCCGGCGGTGTCCGCCGGGCGTCCCTTCGGGAAGACTTGCCGCTGCATCTGGTTGACCTGCCGCTCGAGGCGCTCGATCCGCTGCTCGGGAGTTGGCGGCTGGCGCTGCGCAACAGCGCTCGCTGGAACGAGCGCGAACGCTGCCGAAATCGCCAGGAGCCCGGTCTTGCCGAATGATTTCACGAAACTTTCCCCACCCTTGAAGTGACTTGTCTGTGCCCGCTCTCGCCTTTCGCGGCGATGAATCTTCAGGCTGCGGTGTTCGTTGTCGGCGGCGTTTCGGCTGGCGCGGGCGCGGGTGCCGCAGGAGGCGGGGCAGCGCGGCGGCGAGGCGCAGGGGGGCGTGTTGCGGCAGGTGGAGGGGACGCCGGAGCAGGGGCGGCACTCGCGCGCCCCTTTCATCAGGTCGCTCGGCAGGAGGCTGACGTCGGCGACCGTCTTGGCCGGCGGTCCGACCGGCGGCGCGACCTGGTTGCCGACATTGATCGTCAGCGCCTCGGGCTTGCCGGTCTTCAGCACCGGAGCCGTCGCCGCGGCCGGCACCGCGTAGGTCTGCCCAGGCTGGAGCATGCCCGAAAAGAGCGTTGCGCCACCCTTCTCGCTGACCTGGAACCATACAGGAGCCGTCGCGGCAAGAACGACCGGCGCATGCGCGGCCGGAGCTGCCGGTTGTGCAGGTTGCTGCTGGGCCGGCGGAGCGTTGGTCGGGGCCTGCGCGATGATTGTGCTGCTGGCCTCGTCGGGCTGCTCGAGCGAACGGTTGTTGAGCCAGCTCATCACCGCGACGATGACGACGAGGCCGACGATCGTACCGATCACCAGCCATTTGGGCATGGTGCGGCGTGGATCCGCTGGCTCGAACGTCTCCATGGTGTTGGCGGTGAAGCGCTGGCCGCCCATTTCGGCCCGCAGCTGGTCGCCGATTTCCGTGCGGTCGAGCCCGACGGCGCTGGCGTAGCTCTTGGCGAAGCCGGTGGTGTAGGTCGGGGCCGGAAGTGCATCCCAATCGGCCGTCTCGATGCTCTCCAAGTGACGCCGCGGAATCCGCGTCTGAGCCGCGATGTCATCGAGCGACAGCCCCGTTTTCCTCGCGCGCGGCCCGAAGCCGCTCACCGACCGTGGGCTCGGTCGCTTCAACCTCAGTTTCTTCAGTCGCTTCGATTTCAGTATCGCGCTTGGCCATGCGCCTTGTTTCAGTGCTGGGCGAGCGGTGTCAACCGATAGTGACGTTGTGCCTGCGCGCCCATTCGGCCAGCGCCTTGCGCATGTCCTTCGGCGGCTTGGCGAGCAGCTGCTCCATGCGGCTGCGGATGGCGGCGGCATCGAGCGAACGGACCATCGCCTTGACCGGGCCGACACCCGCCGGAGTGATCGAAAAATTCTCGGCCCCAAGCCCGATCAGCGCCATGGCCTCGAGGGGCCTTCCCGCCATCTCGCCGCAGATCCTGACCGGCACCTTGGCCGCGCGGCATGCATCGAGAACCCGCTTCAGGAAGCGCAGGATCGCCGGGCTGAGCCAATCGTAGCGCTGCGCGAGGCGCGGCTCGGAACGGTCGGCGGCGAACAGGAACTGGGTGAGGTCGTTCGTGCCGATCGAGAGGAAATCGACCCGCGGCAACAGCTGGTCCAGCAGTTCCGCAAGGCTCGGCACTTCAAGCATAGCACCGTACTCGATCTTCGCCGGCAGCTTGCGGTGCGCCTTTCGCGCCCAGGAGACCTGTTCCTCGAACAAGGCACGGGCTTCCTCATATTCCCACGGCTCCGAGATCATCGGGAACATCACGCGAAGGACCCTGCCGCCCGCTGCCTCGATAAGGGCGCGGGCCTGCGCGCGCATCAGCGTCGAGCGATCGAGCGACAGCCGGATCGCTCGCCAGCCCATGGCAGGATTCTCGGCCTCGTCGTGCGCGTCAGTGAGATAGGGCAAAGCCTTGTCGCCACCGATGTCGACTGTGCGGAAGACGACCGGGCGATCACCCACGGACTCGAGCACCTTGGTATAGAGCCGCTGCTGGCGGTCGCGGCCGGGAAGAGTGGCGGAAACCAGAAACTGGAACTCCGTGCGGAACAGGCCGATGCCATCCGCACCGCTCATGGGCAGAGCGGCGGCGTCCTCGGCAAGTCCGGCATTGACCATCACGCTGACATGGACGCCGTCGATCGTCCTTGCCGGAAGATTGCGGATCGCGGCGAACTCTGCGCGGCGCTTCTGGCTGAGCGCCATCCGATGCTCGAAGCCGGTCGTCAGCGCCCGGTTCGGCCGGATGATGATGCTGCCGTTGTCGCCATCGACCAAGATGGTTTCGCCTTCTTCGACGCTGTGTCGGATGTCGTGGAGGCGGCCGATGACCGGCACCCCGATCGCTCGCGCAACGATCACCATGTGCGAGGTCAGCGAGCCTTCTTCGAGCAGCACGGCTTTCAGGCGGCGGCGGTCGTATTCGAGAATATCGGCGGGTCCGAGGTTGCGTGCGACCAGCACCGCGTCGTGGGCCAGGCCCGTCTGCGCGGCGGTGCCCATCCGCCCCGAGACGATGCGCAGCAGCCGGCCGGACAGGTCCTCGAGGTCGTGCATCCGCTCCTGAAGCAGCGGATCGTCGATTTCGAGCATGCGAGCGCGGGTGCGCTGTTGCACGCGTTCGATGGCGGCCTCCGCGGTGAGGCCGCTGTCGATCGCCTCGTTGATCCGACGCGACCAGCCCTCGTCGTAGGCGAACATTCGATAGGTCTCGAGGATCTCCTTGTGCTCGCCGGTGGTCCCGAATTCCGCGTCGCGAGCCATGTTGTCGATCTGCTCGCGCATCTTGCGAAAGGCGGAGTAGACGCGGTCGCGCTCCGCCTCGGTGTCCTCGGCGACGGTATGCTCGACGACCACCGGCGGTTCGTGGAAGACGGCCTGCCCCTTCGCCATTCCGGCGACCAACTTGAGTCCGGACAGCCTCAAGGGGCCGGCGCTGCGCATCCGACTGCGCCGTGCGCCGTCCACGAGGCGAGCTCCGGCGAGCATCTCCGACAAGACCATCGCGACGGTTTGCAGCGCCTCGATCTCCACCTCCTCGTAACGCCGCGGCTCGGCATGCTGGACGGCCAGCACCCCAATCGGCGTTTCGAGGCGGACGATCGGCACGCCCGCGAAGCTGTGGAAACGCTCCTCCCCCGTCTCCGGCCGGTAGGCGAACGCAGGATGATCGGCAGCCTCGGCGAGGTTGAGAATGCGCCCTTCAGCCGCGATCGTTCCGACGAATCCTTCGCCCATCCGGAGGCGCGTCACGTGCACGGCTTCCTTGCGCAGGCCGTGGGTGGCGAACAGCTCGAGGAAATTGTCGCGCAGCAGATAGATTGAACAGACGTCGCTGCTCATCGCAGCCGCGATCAGGTCGACTACGCGGTCTAGCTTGCTTTGCGCCGAGCCGCGCTTGGCCATGATCTCATGGAGACCCGTCAGGATCTCGCGAGCGGAGGCGGCGGCGGAGAGCGGCATGAGCTTCGGCTAACAGATGGAGGCGCAGCCTGCCAATCGGAAGCAGACGCTTGGCTCAAATCGGCTAAGCTTTAACGATGGAGCAGTTCGACCTTCTGGTCGTCGGAGGCGGAATTAACGGCGCGGGGATCGCACGCGACGCCGCCGGGCGAGGCCTGTCAGTTTTGCTCGTCGAGAAGGACGATCTTGCCGCGCACACGTCTTCGGCGAGCAGTAAGCTGATCCACGGCGGGTTGCGATACCTCGAACAGTTCGACTTCAAGCTGGTGCGGGAGTCCTTGGGCGAACGGGAGCGGCTGCTGCGGGCAGCGCCGCATATCGTCGAGCCGCTTGAGTTTGTGATTCCGGCCCTGCCCTGGGGCCGCGCTGCATGGAAATTGCGTGCCGGGCTGTTCCTGTACGACCATCTCGGCGCACGGCAGATTCTGCCTGCAAGCCGCCCGGTTCGGCTGGACGGTGATGAACTCAGGTGGGGCACGCGCAAAGGCTTCAGCTATTGGGACTGCCGCGTGCAGGACAGCCGCCTGGTCGTGCTCAACGCCATGGACGCGGCGGAGCGCGGCGCGATGATCCTGACACGCACGGAGCTGCTCGGTGCGCGGCGCGACGGTCGCGATTGGGTGGCGAGGGTCCGCGGGGCCGCCGGCGAACGGACGGTCAGGGCCAAGGCGCTGGTCAATGCCGCGGGCGCACGGGCGAACGAGCTTTTGGGGCGGATCGAAGGTGCTCGGCAACAGCGTCCGCTGCGGCTGGTGAAGGGCAGCCACATTGTGGTGCCGCGGCTCTATCGGGGAGAGCATGCCTTCCTGTTGCAGAACCCCGACGGGCGCGTCGTCTTCGCGATTCCCTTCGAAGGATTTCATGCTCGTCGGTACGACGGACGTGGAATGGGACGGCGCGCCGGCGCAGCCGACGATCAGCGATGACGAGATCGATTACCTGCTGAAAACCATAACCCGCAATTTCACGGCCGTGGCCACCCGTAACGACATTGTGTGGAGCTACTCAGGACTGCGCGCGCTTTGGGACGATGGCGCGTCAGACCCTTCGAAGATCACGCGCGATTATCGTCTGGAGCTCGATGTTTCCGGAGCGCCGCTGCTGAGCGTGTTCGGCGGCAAGATCACGACCTACAGGCTGCTGGCTCAGCAGGCGGTCGACCGCCTAGCGCGGCACTTCGCCGCAGCGCGCGGTGCGTGGACGGAGGCGGCCGTGCTTCCCGGCGGCGATATCCCGCATCTCGATGTTGGAGCGTACGTGCGCACGCTCGCCACGTCATGTGGCGAGCTGCCTCAATCACTACTATCCCGCCTGGCGAGGACCTACGGTAGCCGGGCGCAGCGCCTGCTCGATGGCGTCACTATTCCAAGGGATCTCGGCGAGCATTTCGGAGCGGACCTGTACGCTCGCGAAGTCGACTATCTCGTGGCTCAGGAATGGGCGCGATCTGCCGAGGACTTGTTGTGGAGAAGGACCAAGCTAGGGCTTCACGTCACAAAGAACGACGTCAATCGCCTTGCCTCTTACCTCGACAAGCGACTTTAGCCCCGGCTCTCCAACGCAGCCGCGGCTTCCTCTATCAGCTCCTGGATGATCTCTGCGACCGGCTCCTCGCGGTTGACCATGCCGACCGACTGGCCAGCCATCACCGAGCCGGATTTCGACGTCGCCGTCGATCACGGCTCGGCGGAGCGCGCCGGCCCAATAATGTTCGATTTGGAGCTGCGCCTCGGCCATTTCGATGGCGCCCTCGTCGAGCTTTTGGGCGACCTCGCGCTGTTTGGCAGCAAAGTTGACCATCTCCTGGTTCTTGAGCGCGCGCACGGGGATGACCGGCAAGCGCGGGTCGATCTGTACGCTCGGGATCGCGTCGCGAGCCGATGCGCGGATGAAGGCCTTCTTGAAATTTGCGTGGGCGATGCACTCGGTCGCGCAAACGAAGCGCGTGCCGAGCTGAACGCCGACGGCGCCCATTTCGAGATAGGCGGCGATCGCCTCGCCGCGGCCAATTCCGCCGGCGACGAACACGGGAATGTCCTTGCTGACGATGGGCAGGATCTCTTGCGCGAGGACGGAGGTGGACACGGGGCCGATGTGGCCGCCCGCCTCCATGCCCTCGATGACGAGCGCATCGACGTTGGACCGCATCAACTTCTTGGCAAGAGCGAGCGCGGGCGCGAAGGCCATGAGCTTGGCGCCGCTGCCCTTGATACGGTCGATGGCTCCGGCCGGAGGGAGGCCGCCTGCGAGAACGACGTGGCTCACCTTGTGGCTGGCGCAGACGTCGATCAGGTCCGTCAGCTGTGGATGCATGGTGATGAGGTTGACGCCGAACGGGCGGCTCGTCCGCGATTTGGTTTCGGCAATCTCGGTGTCGAGCAGGTCGGGGCCCATCGCGCCGCAGGCGATCACCCCGAAACCTCCTGCGTTGGAGATGGCGGAGACGAGATTGCGCTCGGAAATCCAGCTCATCGCGCCGCCCATGATGGCGACGTCGCAGCCAAGGAACTCGGTACCGCGGTGCATCAGCTCCTTGAGGCGCGCGTGGCCGACCGATGCGTGAACGGCGCGTGCTTCCGCGATCAGACCTTCGCCGCTCATGTCGCTTTCTCCGTATCGAGGCCGAAGGCGGTGTGGAGCACCCGGACGGCGAGGTCGAGGTCCGCTTCGGAAATCAATGCGCTGACCTTGATCTCACTGGTGGAGACCGCGAGCAGGTTGATCTGCCGTTCGGCGAGCGTCTCGAACATCGTCGCTGCAAGCTGGGGGTTGGAGCGGATGCCGACGCCGACGATGCTGACCTTGGCGACGGCATCGTCGTGAATCAATTCTTCGTAAGCGATCTCGGGCCGGCGCTGCTCGATCACCGACATTGCCTGTGAGAGGCTAGCGCGGGGTACGGTGAAGGTAAGGTCGGACGTGAACAGGTTCGGTGTCGCGGCGTGAACAATCATGTCGACTTGGATTCCGGCCTCGGCGATGGGTCCGATCACCTGCGCGACCGTGCCAGGCTTGTCGGGAACCCCGGTGAGCGTGATCCGCGCTTCATTGCGGTCGGCCGCGATGCCCGCGATCAGGTTTCTCTCCATGTCCTCTCCTGAAAGCTCCGCGACGATATCAGTGCCCGGCTTGTCCTCGAATGCCGACAGTACCCGCAAAGGCAAGTTTTCGCGCATGGCGAGACCGACCGAGCGGACCTGCAGGACCTTGGCCCCTACCCCGGCCAGCTCCAGCATTTCTTCGAACGTGACCTGGTTGAGCTTGCGAGCACGCGGAACGATGCGCGGGTCGGTGGTGTAGACGCCGTCGACGTCGGTGTAGATGTCGCACCGGTCGGCCTTCACGCCTGCCGCGATCGCGACGGCCGAAGTATCCGACCCGCCGCGGCCCAAGGTCGCGAGGCGGCCGTCGGTCGAGACACCCTGAAAGCCGGGGATCACCGCAACAGTGCCGCCGCTCAGCGCCTCATCGAGCGTTGCGGACTCGACGGCCTCGACGCGCGCGTTGCCGTGGATGCCGGAGGCGCGGACCAGCTGCCAGCCCATGAAGCTGCGCGCCTTGAGGCCCATGTTCTGCAGAGTCATCGCCAGCAAACCCGCAGTCACCTGCTCGCCGCTCGCGACCACCACGTCATATTCCGTGGGGTCGTGCAGCGCGGCGGCTTCACGGCATAGCTGAACGAGACGGTCGGTTTCCCCCGCCATGGCCGAGACGACCACCAGCACCTGGTTTCCCACCTCCGCCTCGCGCTGAACGCGTGAGGCGACGCTGCGGATGCGCTCGATCCCCGCCATCGACGTGCCGCCGAATTTCATGACGATGCGGGGCATGGATCTCCTTGGGTGCAGGGTCGCGGCCTGTTAGGAGGCGCGAATGGCCCAGACAAGCACGACCGACGGCTTGACCCGAGCGGCATCCAGCATCGTACCGGAAGAGGTCGAACAGTTCGGAAGGATGGCAGCGGACTGGTGGAACCCCAAGGGGCCGTCCGCGATGCTGCACAAGCTTCACCCGGTCCGCCTCAAATATGTCCGCGACCAGATCGACCAGCATTGGCAATGCGACGAATGCGGACGCGAACCGCTGACCGGGAAGACTGCCCTCGACGTCGGATGCGGCGCGGGGCTGCTCGACGGAATCGCTGGCGAGGCTCGGCGCAAAGGTGACGGGCATCGATGCGACGCCGCAGGTGATCCCCGTGGCTCGAGAACATGCCGTCGCGATGGGGTCGCAGATCGAATATCTGGCCGGTGAGGTCCAGGAGCTCGAGGGCCAGTTCGATCTGGTGACCTGCATGGAGGTGATCGAGCATGTCGCCGAGCCGGCCGCCTTCGTGAAAGCGCTGGCGCGGCGCTTGGCGCCAGGCGGGCTGCTTTTGATGTCCACGCCCAACGCGACCAGCTGGTCGAAGCTGGTTCTGATCACGCTCGCGGAAGGTCTCGGGCGGATTCCTAAGGGCACCCATGATTTCCACAAGTTCATCACGCCCGAGCGATTGAAGACGATGCTCGCCGATGCGGGTCTCAAGTGCATCGACGTCGAGGGCATGGCGTGGTCGCCGACGCGCGGCCTGCATCTCAGCGACGACTTGCGGATGAACTACCTGCTCGCGGCGATCCACGACTGACGGCGCTTCCGTTCGCCGCGCGAATCCCACGCCCGGCGCTTAACCGGCATTAACTATATGGCCCAAACGCGGCGTCGTCCTAAGCCTTTGAAATTCCGAATCTTAAGGCCGGGGGGCCAACCCATGCGTTCTCTCTTCAACTTCTCGTCGCGCGACATCGCCATCGACCTCGGAACGGCCAATACCGTGGTGTATGTTCGGGGTACTGGGATCGTCACCAGTGAACCGTCCGTCGTCGCGATGGAAATCGAGAACGGTCAGCGCAAGGTCCGCGCGGTTGGCGACGACGCGAAGCTGATGATGGGCAAGACGCCCGAGAACATCCGCACCATTCGACCCTTGCGCGCCGGCGTGATCGCCGACCTCGAAGTCGCCGAGGAGATGATCAAGCATTTCATCCGCAAGGCACACGGCGGCCCGAGCCGCTTCTCGCGCGGGCCGGAAGTCGTAATCTGCATTCCTTCAGGCGCGACGTCCGTCGAACGACGCGCGATTCGCGACGCGGTCAACAACGCGGGTGCCGACCGCGTGTCGCTTATCGAGGAACCGATGGCGGCAGCGATCGGTGCGGGTCTGCCGGTGGCTGAACCGATCGGATCGATGGTCGTGGACATTGGCGGAGGCACGACCGAGGTGGGAGTGATCTCGCTCCAAGGCCTCGCGCTATGCCGCTCCGCCCGCGTCGGCGGTGACAAGATGGATGACGCGATCGCCTCTTACGTGCGCCGCAACTATAACCTGCTGATCGGTGAAGGCACATCCGAGCGGGTCAAGCTGGAGATCGGCTCGGCGGTACGGCCGGGTGATGGCAAGGGTCTAACCACCCTCGTTCGCGGCCGAGACGTCGGACGCGGAATGCCGGCCGAGATTGAGCTCGACCAGGCGCAGGTTGCCGATGCTCTGAGCGAGCCCGTCAACCAGATCGTCGAGGTCGTTCGGACGGCGCTTGAGCACACACAGCCCGAGATCGCGGCCGACGTCATCGACCAGGGAATCACGATGACGGGCGGCGGCTCACTGCTTCGCGAGTTCGCGACCGTGCTTCAGGATTCGACCGGCCTTCCGGTGCGCCTTGCGGACGATCCGATGAACTGCGTCGCGCTCGGAGCCGGGCGGACGCTCGAAGACCAGGTGTACCGGGGAGCACTCATCCCGGCCTAGAAATCGACCTTATCGTAATGCCCTGGAGGAACGATCACTTCCATCCGCTCACCGAGCAGCGGGCGGAAGCACGGCCGCGACTTCATCACGGCGTACCAATCCTTGGTCTGTTTGTGGCCGCGCCAGTCGAGTGCGCCGAGATAGTCGATGACACTGAGGTGCGCGGCGGCAGTGAAGTCGGCCAGGCTGAGCCCCGGTCCCGCTAGCCAGCGCCGATGGTCGAGCAGGTAATCGAGATAATCGAGATGCTCTGACGCAATCCGCATCGCCTCGCGCAGGATCCGCGTGTCGGGGCTCTCGCGGCTGACGATGCGCTTGCGCATCCGCTCGTTCATCAGCGGCTCGACGGCCTCGCGATAGAGCTTGATGTCGAACCATTCGGTCACCCGCCGGATTTCGGCGCGGAGCTGCGCATTGCCGTGAATCATCGGCATGCGATCGACCGTCTCATCGAAATATTCGACGATGGGCTGCGAGCCGATGAGCGTCACGCCCTGGTCGGGCTCGACCATCACCGGCGTCTCCCCGGCAGGGTTCAGGTCGATGAACTCATCGCGCTTCTCCCAGGGGTTCTCGCGCACGAGTTCATGGCCGACGCCCTTCTCGGCGAGGACGAGCCTGACCTTGCGGGAAAAGGGACACAGCGGGAACTGGAAGAGCTGCCACATGGCGGGGCAGCTTTAGCGAGTGCGGCCCCCGCGTCTAGCGCTTGGGATAGGTTGGATCGGGCATATTTGCGAAGGCCCGATCGAGCGCCTTTTGCGCGCCCTCCACGCTCTTCATCATTTCGGGGAGAGCACGATTGATCGCCTGGACGCTGCGTTGGATCTGCGGCCCGGCATTAGCAATGTGCTGCTGCAGGTGGCGATCGAATTCGGGGTCCTTGCTTCGCGCGAGGTCGCCGACCGTCATGTGCTTCTCCCGCGAGCTGGGTTCGCGGCCATCAAGCGCTGCTTCAACGCCGCCGATCCGGACATCGAGGAGGGCGTGCGACAGAGCCTGCATGGTCGCTGTCAGCCGCTGGACGGTGGCCGGGTCGGTAAGTTCGGGCGGAAGCCGCGGGCTCCCATCCTGAGCAAAGCAGGGGCTGGAGCAGAAAAGGAGCGGAAGCAGGATCTTGCGCATGCCGGCAGTCTACCACTTTGAAAGCCCTGCGAGATAAACTCAGCGCATGTAAAGCCAAGCGAGCGCCACGGCGCCGGCGACGATCCGATACCAGGCGAACGGCGCGAAGCCGTGGCGCGAGATGTAGTGGACGAAGGCGCGAACCACGACGATCGCTACGACGAAGCTGACGACGAAGCCGACTGCGACCGTGCCCAACCCAACCCCGCTCGCGCCCGCCATCAGCGTGTCCCGGTGCTTCACCAGCTCGAGCGTCGTCGCGCCGAGCATCGTAGGAATGGCGAGGAAGAAACTGAACTCGGCGGCGGTGCGGCGCTCCACGCCGAGGCTGAGGCCGCCCATGATCGTCGCGCCCGAGCGGCTGACCCCAGGGATCATCGCTAGGCACTGGATGAGGCCGACGCCGATGACGGTCTTGAGCGGCATCTCGGCGACGCCAACGATGTCGGTCCGCTTCACGAGCTTCTCGATCAGAAGAATGGCGATGCCGCCGACGATGAAGGCGATTGCGACGACCTCCGGTCGTCCAAGCAGCCCCTCGATCTTGTTGATCAGCAGGAAGCCGAGGATCGCCGAAGGCAGGAACCCGATCAAGATATTGCGCACGAAGCGCCACGACATCGGATTGCCGCGGATCAGGCCTTCGAGCACCGCCCAGAAGGTGCGCCAGTAGAGCACCACGATGGCGAGGATTGCGCCGAGCTGGATGATGACGTTGAACGCCGCCCACTTCTCGGCATCGAAGCCGAGCAACTCGGTCGCCAGGATCAGATGCCCCGTCGAGGAGACGGGCAGGAACTCGGTGACGCCCTCGACGATGCCGAGGATGATGGCGATCAGCAGGATTGGCATAGGCTAGGCGTCGAGCCTCACGTGGTCGCCGTCAAGTTAATCCGCCGTCCGGCGAACTTGCCGCCCTTGTGGAAGCGGCCAAGCCATTCGTAGCCGACGGCCGCGAGCGGGGTCGGGTTGATGCCGAACGCCTCGAGCCCCGGCAGCTCGCCCGACGGGACATTGTCGCGCTGGAGCATCAGCCACTGGTCGCGGGTCAGCGGCGCGCCCGGCAGCCAGCCGAAGCGCGAGAGCAGGTCACCGAAGAAGTCGTGGACCGGAACGATGTCCGGCGTCTGGCCCGTAAGCTCGAGGATCGCATGATGAAGCTCGACCATGCTCATCACCTGCGGCCCGCCAATCTCGTAGGTGTTTCCGCCGTACGTCTGTGGCTGAAGCGCTGCGATGGCGATCGCCTCGCCGAGGTCCCGCACATAGACCGGCTGGAAATAGCGCTTGGAGGCAATCACCGGAAGGAACGGCAGCTTTGCCATGGCGGCGAAGCGGTTGGTCAGTTCATCCTCGGGGCCGAAAACCAGCGACGGGCGAATGATCGTCGCGCTCGGAAAGGCTTCGCGGACTGCCGCCTCCCCCTCGCCTTTGGACTCGCCGTAAAGCGACGGCGAATGCACGTCGGCTCCGATGGCGGAGATTTGGACCAGCGCATCCGCCCCCGCTTCGCGCCCGGCCTCGGCAACATTGCGAGCCCCATCAACATGGACGGGGCGCATCTTGCGGCCGAAGACTCCGCACAGATTGACCACCGAGGTTGCGCCGCGAAGCGCGTGGCGAACGCTGTCCGCGGTTCGTGATGTCGGCCTTCTCGAACCCGAACTGGCCGACCTGAGCGAGCGGCTGGATGAAATAGGCGTTGCGTGGATTACGGCTGGCGATGCGGACGCGGACGCCTCTCTCGAACAAGGCCTCGCAGACGTAGCGGCCGATGAATCCGCCGCCGCCGAACACCGTTACAAGCTCTTCGTTGCGCTCGATCATGGGCTGGCGCGATAGCCCTAGCGTTCCTAGATTGACAAGGCGGGCGACGCGCCTCTAAGCGCCGCCGCCTGCCAAAATGACCTAGAGTGCCCAGGTGGCGGAATTGGTAGACGCACCAGCTTCAGGTGCTGGCGCTCGCAAGGGCGTGGAGGTTCGAGTCCTCTCCTGGGCACCATACCTAGCTAAGTCATTGGCAGGCTTAGCAAACCACTGAAAACTAAGGGCTTCTCCCAGATGGGTGTTACATCTGAGGGTGCGTGTAACATGCCCGAACATATGAAGCGCCGCGAGGCGGTCTACTACTTCCGCCGGGTCGTCCCGAAGGACCTACAGGCGGCTGGTCAGCCCGGGAAATCTGCCGATCACTCAAGACTAAGGACTTCACCAAGCCAAGGAGTGGCTGCACGTGAAGAACGTCCGCTTTGATCAGTGGGTGGCTGCGTCCGCCGCCCTCGCATCGCGGTCAGAACAGATGCCCATGTCCGTCTGAGTAACCGGAGCACTGGAATTGTAAGTGAGCCTGGCAGCCACGGCAGCCGCTACGATCAGAGCATGGAATACTACCCCCTCCCCGGAGAACAGAGACCACATAGGGCCCTAACCAGTGTGATCGCTCATTGATTGTAATGTAAAGACCCATGCATCCGGGGGACTGGCCTAAGGTGGTATGGGGGAACTCCGAACTCATAATACGGTCACAAGCCCTCTCGGTTAGGTGCGACGATTTTAGGTCGCTCAGTGGCAGCTACATAAGTCATAACTTATGCAGTCACAACATATGTATAAGCTATGACTTATAATATGATAGACATCATATAAGCTGTAACTTATACCAGTCCGGCAATTTAATAAGGCATAACTTATGAGAGCGACGACAGCGGCGACTGCCAGACGTCATCTGGACAAACGCCTATCCGCTTTGCGTGATCGCCAGGAGTTCGTGGTCCCTCCACGCGGGTGGATAAGAGCAATCCGCGATGCACTCGGAATGACAGCCGCCGACCTAGGGAGGCGCATGGGTGTTAGCCAAGCGGCCGTTGCCCAGTTCGAGAAAGCTGAAAAGGATGGCTCGATAACACTTAAATCACTGAGGTCGGCCGCCGAGGCGCTAGACTGCACACTCGTTTACGCCTTGGTTCCAAGGCTGCCGTTGGAAGATTTGATGCGCGACAGGGCATCGGTCCTCGCGGACCAACAGCTAGCGCGCACTCATCATACGATGTCGCTTGAGAACCAGGCGTTGCTACCCGATGACCTTAAGGCTGAGCGCGCACGCCTGATTGAGGACATCCTTCGAGATGACCCCAGCCGCCTATGGCGATAGTGCGCGCGGCAACGCCGACGAAACTGCGCGCGCGCACGATGATCATGATCATCGTCGGCCTCTTGGACATGGTGGCCGCGATCATGACGATGATGACCATCATCCGCCGCCGCCGACCGTGAACGCAGCGACCGCCGCCGCCGCCGGAACACGACCCGGGTTGCGTGGCAATGGCTGATCTACTCTTCGACGGTGACGATGAGGCGAACACGCCTCTGGAAGCAGAAGAGCGTGAGGCGCTCATTCCCACGTACATTACAAACAGAGCGGAGTTAAACGAGGCGGAGCAGGCGGGGATTGCCGACGCCGACCGATGGGCTTTCGCAAGAGGGCGCGACGTCCTCGATGACCGTTTCTTACTGGCGCTGCACAAACGGATGTTCGGGCAAGTCTGGCGCTGGGCGGGCACCTACCGCAAGACACCCCGCAACCTCGGCGTTGAGGCTTATCGCATCCCAGTCGAGGTCCGCGCCCTTATCGATGACGTGAAGTATTGGGTGGAGCATGGGACCTATCCGCCAGACGAGATCGCCATCCGCTTTCACCATCGATTGGTCGCCATCCACCCCTTTCCGAATGGCAACGGTCGCCATGGGCGCTTGGCCGCTGACCTCCTAGCCGTGCAGCTTGGCCGCCCGCGCTTTGAATGGGGCGGCGGCAGCAACTTGGTCGAACCAGCCGAAGTAAGAACCCAGTATATAGATGCTCAGAGAGCCGGAGATAAACACGACATCGGGCCGCTGCTGGCTTTCGCTCGGTCATGACCCGCCGATACGGTCTCGCTAGATCGAGGTGACCGAACACTCCGCCATCGCAACGAAGGCAGCTTGCTTCGCTAGCACCCACTGTTACATCTAGCTGGTCCAACTGATACGCCCACAGTTTGGCGGCCCTATATTTTTCAACTGGTTAGGGGCGTGGTGCGATAGTCCTCTCCTGGGCACTTGGGTTCGGGCGAGGTGCCTAGCATCTTGATCCGCCCGCCCGTCGGAATCAACGGGCCCGCCGCCAGATAGGCCTCCAGCGCGTCGATATCGATGCCGACGTCGCGGCGGTCGGTACCCTCCTGCAGCACCGTATAATTGTCGCCGCCGCTGGCCATGAAGCTGTTGGTGACGATGCGGTAGGAAGCAGATGGATCGATCGGCTTTCCGTCCAGCGTCGCGGAGACGATACGATCGCCCGCCGGCCGGAACTCGTCATAGGCGAAGGCGAAACCGGCGGACGGCTCCATCAACTCGGGACCCACAAACTGCTGCTCTAGCAACCGCTTCAGCTGAGCGCCCGTAAGCGTCTGGACCACGAGACCGTTGCCGAACGGCTGCAGCGCGAAGAGCTGGCCGAAGGTGATGCTGCCATCGGTCCGCGGAGTCAGGTCCGTGCGCACGCCTCCCCCATTCATGAAGGCGATCTGCGCCCCACCGTGGCTCCGCGCCCAGGCGAGCTGCGCGTCGGCGATCAGGTCGCCGAGCGGCTTCTCCTTGTTGTCGTCGGACTTCGCGCTGACCGGTTTCGGCAAGTCAGCGATCACCCTGTCAGCGATCGGGCGGGCGGCGTCGGCATAGCGCTTCACGATTGCGGCGATACGCGGGTCGGCAGGATCAACCCGCGCTGCCTTCGTCAGCGGGTAGTTGCCACTCGCGGTCGCGAAGCCTTCGCCCTGGACGATGTGGAAGCCGGCCCTCCGCCCGACCAGCCGGTGACTGCGGCGGCTGAACTGCAGGCGGATCTCGGTCAGCAACGTGCCGTACTTCCCGGCGCTGGTGAGCAGCCGAGTGCCGCCGCCCTTTTCGGGGATGTTGCAGATGTATGCGTTGTGGGTGTGGCCGGAGACGACCAGGCTAATCGCGGGATCGAGCTTGTCGAGGATCAGAAGGATCGCCCCGTTCAAGCCCTTGCAGCTGCGATCGTAATAAGGGGTGAGATAGCCGCCCTGATGGATCAGCAGGACGATGGTGTTCGCGCCCTGGGCCATGAGCTTGGGTACCAGCGCGTTTGCCGTCGCGGCTTCGTCCGCGAAGTGCAGGCCGGCGACGCCGGAAGGTGTGACCAGCGTCCCGGTCTCCTTGAGCGTCATCCCGATGAAGCCAATCTTGATCGGGCCGAAGCGGCGGATCGCGGTCGCCGGAAACAGGGTGGTCCCGTCCTGCTGGAGCGCGTTTGCAGCGAGGAAACGGAAACGCGCGCCCTCGAATGACTCCAGCGCGCACGGCTTGCGCCGCGTGTACTGCCCGCACCCGCCGCGCTGCATGCGCAGCAGTTCGCTCGATCCGCGATCGAACTCGTGATTGCCGACGGCATTCAGGTCGAGCTTGAGCGCGTTCATCGCGTGGATGGTCGGCTCATCGAGGAAGTAGGCCGAGGCGAGCGGCGAGGCGCCGATGAGGTCGCCGGCCGAGACGGTCGTGGTGTACCGATGACCGGTCCGGAGCTTCGCAAGGGCACCGGCGAGGTAGGCGACACCCCCCGCCGGAACATCGACACTTTTGCCGCGTGAATCGAGGGCCGGGACGGTCAGGTTCGGCGACTCGATGTTGCCGTGAAAGTCATTGAAAGCGAGAATCTGGACCTCGATCGGCCTGCTCGGCGGCGGCTTGGCCGCAGCAGAGGCGATGGGTTCGAACGCGAGCAAAAAAAGCAGAGCTGTTGCATTCAGGTAACGGCGCATCGGAGAAGCTTCGGAATCCTTGGAGAATCGTGAGGTTTCAGCCTGGTACGCGCCAAGTGCCACGGTTGCGTGACTCGCGCCACGCTTGCTAGCGGGCGCCCCGTCACAAAACCGAAATCGCGTTCAAATCTTAGCGTAACTGCCGTTCAACCGAGCCGTCGCATTCCGATCCTAGCGACCGCTCGTCCACCAACAATTGCTGTTTAAGTCCTTGGGAGGGGGTTTACCCGTGAAGAAACTTGTATTGCTTTGCACAACGGCGACGGCTGCCATCATGCCTGCGGCTGCTTTCGCCCAGTCGACCGGTACCGTCGAAACCGAGAAAGATACCATCGTCGTCACGGGCACCCGTGCTCACAAGGGCACCGACGGAATCGTGATCCAGGATTTCGACGAAGGCGAAGGGCCTCGTCACCCAGGAATATATCGCCAAGCAGAGCCCGGGCCAGACCCTGCTCAACACCATCAACTACATACCCGGCGTCAACTTCACCCAGAACGATGCTTACGGCAGCTCGGGGGGTAACCTTCGTATCCGCGGCTTCGACGGAAACCGCGTCAGCGTCACGTTCGACGGCGTTCCGTTGAACGACAGCGGCAACTACGCGGTGTTCCCGAACCAGATGCTCGACCCCGAGCTGATCGAGCAGATCAACGTGAACCTCGGCGCGACCGACGTCGACTCGCCGACGGCTTCGGCGGCCGGCGGCACAGTCAATTTCCGTTCGATCATTCCAAGCAATACGTTCGGCGTCCTTGCCGACGCATCGTACGGCTCGTTCGACTTCCAGCGGGCATTCGCAATGGTTCAGACCGGCGAAATGGGGCCTTGGGGGACGAAGGGCTGGCTCGCCGCGAGCGTCAATCAATACGACATGTGGCGCGGCGACGGCAAAATCAAAAAGTGGCAGGTCAACGGCAAGATCTACCAGGCGCTTGGCAACGGCGGCGACTTCGTCTCGATCGCCGGGCATTACAACCAGAACCGCAACAACAACTATAACAACCCGAACCTAACCGACCTCAGGACTCTGTTCGGTCCGCTTTTTGTCCCCACCAACCCGGGCCAGTTCCCGGTCGAGGTTGGCGATTACAGCAGCGACCAATGGCATCAGATCGACCGGATTGAATATCCGGCGAACTGTTTGAACCAAGCCGGCGTTCCCGTGACTCGCCCGACCCCGGTCAACGGCACCACCCAGATTGATCCGGGCACAGGTTCCACGACGGCAACCAACGTTTGCTACACGCCCAACGGACCATTCGCGAACCAGCCGATCACCAACCTGCTGGGCGTTCAGATCAACCCATCGAACACGGGGAACATCCGTGGGCAGTCCCGCTTCACGCTCGCCGACGGCCTGATCCTGACGGTCGATCCGACCTACCAGTATGTCCTCGCCAACGGCGGTAGCCAAGGCGCGCTGCTGAGGGAGAATGACAGTCTGTTGTCGCAAGGCGTCGTCGGATCGCCCGGCGTCGATCTCAACGGCGACGGTGACTTCAGGGACACCGTCCTGGTCGGCCGTCCATCGATCACCAACACCAACCGTGTCACGGTGCTCAGCTCGCTGGTGTGGAAGCCCGACAGCACCAACACCTTCCGTATTGCCTACACGTACGACCGGGCGCATCACCGCCAGACGGGCGAGTATTCGTTCACGGACGACCAGTTCAACCTGACCAATCCGTTCTTCGGACGGAACGGCACGCCGATCATCACCGCGGCGGGCACCAAGTTGCAGAACCGCGACCGGACCTCGATCGCGCTTTTGAACCAGCTGTCCGGGCAATATATCGGCAAGTTCTTCGACAACAGGCTGCGGGTCGAGCTCGGCCTGCGTTCGCCTTGGTTTGTTCGTGATCTCGACCAGCATTGCTACACGCCGGTCACGGGGTCGGGCTTCCCGGTCTGCATCGAGCATCCGACGACGGCACTCTTCTCGACGACGCCGCCGGTGTTCTACGTGATTGTCCCGAACGACGTCGACCCGACGACGGTGGGCGGCAACGCGCTCTACGCGCCGTTCAAGGCGAAGTATAAGTACCACAAGCTCCTGCCCAACATCGGCGGTACTTATGCGATCAACGAGAGCCTGAGCGTCTTCGCGAGCTACGCGAAGGGCATGTCCGCGCCGCGCACCGACAACCTGTACCGTCAGCCGGTCATCAACGTGAAGCCGGAGACGACCGACTCGTTCGACCTCGGCGCCCGCTACATCGCGGGACGGTTCCAGGCGCAGGGAACCTTCTGGAAGATCAACTACCAGAACCGCATCGTGACCTCGTTCGACCCGGAGACCAACACCTCGATCGACCGCAACGTCGGCAAGGTCAGCAGCTGGGGCTTCGACGCCGGCGTCGGGGTCAAGCCGATCCGCGCGATCAACCTCATCGGCTTGCTGAGCTACACGGATGCGAAGCTGAAGGACGACGTCATCATCACGGGCGTCAGCTACAACAGCGCAAAGCCGCCGGCCGCATCAACGCTGAGCCCGTTCGAATATTATTGCAGCCCGCTCCCGACGACTGGCACGGCCACCGTCCAGGTTTGCGGACGCACCACGGGCAAGTTCGTGGTGGAAACTCCGAAGTGGCAATACGGCGGCCGCGTCGAGCTGCACGTCAAGCCGGTGACCCTCGGTCTCCAGGCCAAGCACGTCGGCAAGCGGTTCGCGACGGACGTCAACGACGTCGTGGTCAACAGTTACACGACGTTCGATGCCGACGCCCGCATCGATCTGCCGATGATCCAGGGCAACAAGAGCTACTTCCAGCTCAACGTCATCAACCTGTTCAACGAGCATTACTTCGGGAACCTGTCGACGACGATCAATGCGTACGGTGTCGGCAACAGTGCTCCGCGCTTCACGCCGGTTTCGACCCGCGCCGTGACCGGGACGCTGACGGTCGGCTTCTAAAGCCTTAGTAACTGCGTACCGGGAGGCCGGGCGGGACGATGTTCCGCCCGGCCTTCTTCTTTTTGCCTTCACTTGACAGCCGTGCGAGCAGATGCGCCTCTTCAGGCTGCGGGGGCGCACCATGCCGGATCAGTCACATGCATCTGAAAAGGCGGTAACGCTCTTCCTCAGCTACGCGCGAGACGACGAGACCCACGCGCGACGCCTTGCAAGCGCACTCAAGCAATCCGGATACACCGTCTGGTGGGACGCGCTGATCCAAGGCGGCGCCGCTTATTCGCGGTCCATCGCCGAGGCCCTCGAAACGGCGGATGTGGTCATTGTGCTGTGGTCCGCCCGCTCGATCGAATCAGACTGGGTCCGCGATGAGGCAGGACAAGGCCGCGAGCGTCATCGGCTAGTCCCGCTGTCGATCGACGGCAGCAAGCCGCCGCTCGGATTTCGCCAGTACCAGGTTATCGACATCAGCCATTGGCACGGCCGCAAGAATGCGCCCGAGATGACGGCAATCGAGCGCGCGATCGAATCCGTTCTGGGCAACGATCACGCGGAGCTTCCACGGCCGGCGGTCCCGGTCTCCCGCCGGACCATGCTAATCGGCGGATCCGCCGCAGGGGTTGTGCTGGCCGGTGGAGGAGCCTGGTTCGCGTGGGAGCGCGGTTTGCTCGGCGGAAAAGCCGTCCCACTGAGCATTGCGGTCCTTCCCTTCCGCAACCTCAGTGCGGATCGGTCGCAGGATTACTTCTCCGACGGACTGACGGACGAAGTGCGGACGGCACTCACCCGCATCCAGGCCCTGCGGGTGCTAGCGGGAACTTCGTCGGAGAAGGCGGAGGAGCATGGCGGCGATCCCAAGGCCATCGCCGCGGATCTCGGCGTCGGCTTCATCCTGTCCGGTTCGGTCCAGCGAGCGGCGGACACCGTCCGGATCGCGATCGATCTCGTCGACGGACACACCGGTTTTTCGCGCTGGTCCCAGAGCGTCGATCGCAAGCTGACCGACATCTTCGCCGTCCAGAGCGATATCGCGCGGATGGTTGCACAGGCGATGTCGGTCGAGGTCGCCACCACTGAACCAGCGCCTGGCGGGACGACGAACGTCGAGGCATACGAGAATTACCTGCAGGGGCGGTCGCTCTTCAATCTTGCGAAGGACGAGGCCAGCGACCGCGCGGCATTGGCCCATTTCGAAATGGCGATCACGCAAGACCCGAAGTTCGCGCTGGCCCATGCCGCCCGCTCACGGTCGCTCGCGGTCATTGCCGGCGAACATGCGAAGGTCGACGAGATAAAGCCGCTGTATTCGGAAGCGATGGCCGCGGCCCGTCGCTCGATCGAGCTTGCACCCGATCTCGCCGAGGGTCACCTGGCCCTCGGATATGCGCTTTTCGCCGGGAAGCTAGACATCGGCGGCGCCTGGCCGTCGTATCAGCGAGCCTACCGCCTGGGTTATGGCAATGCAGACACCGCGCTTCTCTACGCACTCTATTGTTCCCGCGCCGGCCGTCCGGCCGAGGCCAAGGCTGCGGTTGACCGGGCGGTGCTACTCGATCCGCTGAATCCACGAGCTTTCCGCGCGCAGGGTTCGGTCGCTTATGCAGGACGCCGCTATGCGGAAGCCTTGCCTCCGCTGCGCCGGGCGCTGCAGCTGAACCCGAAAATGGATTTCGCGCACTCGCTCGCGGGAAATTCGTTGCTCGGCCTTGGCCGGACTGCCGACGCGCTCAAGGAGTTCGAAGCGGAGCCGCAGGCGCAGTTCCGTCTGACCGGCCTTGCGATCGCCCAGAGTCGGCTCGGAAATCGCGCGGCGGCGGAGAAGGCATTTGCGGACCTGCAGTCGCAGGTCGGCGATGCCGCAGTTTACCAGCAGGCCGAGGTGCTCGCACAGTGGGGACGCAACGACGAATCGCTTCAGAAGCTGGCTCGCGCGCGCGAAGTCGGTGACTCAGGGCTAACCTACGCGGCGACCGACGTGATGCTCGATCCGCTTCGGCGCGATCAAAGATTCGCGCGCCTCATCAACGAGTTAAATGCGAGCTAACCACAAAGCTATCGCCCCGCACGAATCCATGAGAGAATCCCTGCCGATTGCTCGGAAGGAGAAATCCAATGATCACCGGGGGAAAGCCCGTCACGGACGAGTCGAACGAGACATTAGGCCAAGACGATCTCACCGAATTGAAGGATGAGTTGGAGAACTCCGGCGATAGCAGCGGCGACGGACGCAGCAGCGGCGATGGCCGAAGCAGCGGTGACGGACGCAGCAGCGGCGATGGGCGCAGCAGCGGCGACGGGCGCAGTAGCGGCGACGATCTCTAGTTCGAGCGTTCGGCCGCAGCTTGCGCGCCGATCGTGCGGTTGATCCAGTCGAGATAATGGTCGCGGTCGATGCGGACGTACACGCCCGCATTCTTGCCGCAGTCGATGCCCCAGCTGACGATACCGACGAGAACGGGCTCGCCGCCTGCGCGGATCAGCGGTCCGCCGCTGTCGCCCTGGCAGGCATCCTGGCCCTTCCCGTAGGCGCACAGGTTGTCGCCCGTCGTCTTGCCCTTGTAGACACCCCATGCGCAGTCGACGGCGTGGATCTTGACCCAGTCGAGGTGACCGTTGGTGGGAGCATCTTCGCGATCCTGTGTCTTGCCCCATCCGCTGACAATCACGGCATCGCCAAGCCCGATCGGCTGGTCGCCATCGGCTGACCCGTTCAGCCGGATCTTCGAGACATGCCTCGCCGCATCGTGCCTGGCAGAGTCCGCACGACTCTGCGGGTCGGCAACGAAGTGAACGAGCGCGACGTCGTTGGTGTAGGTCGCGTGGACGAAACCCGGATAAATCGCGACGCGGTCGATGGCGAAGCTAATTCCTTCACCCGACGGCAAGTCGCGGGCGCCGAGCCGGATCCGCCACGCGTTCTCCTTCCACGGACCAAGCTCCTCGGTGCCCTTCTTGTAGAAACAATGGGCTGCGGTCAGCACCCAATGCGGCGCAATGTATGAGCCGCCGCAGCGATGGGCCTTGTCCCACTGGGGCCGGCCCTGACTCTCCTGGGCCGAATAGATGTAACCGGTATAGATTTCGGCCTGCCACGGCGCGCCGTCGGCGACCGCCGACCGAGACGTCTGGGGCGCCTCTGCAAAAGCGGTGCTCGCGATAGAGCCCGCGACAATGACGAGAAGCGAGCTAAGGCGCATGGGACCCCCGATCCGCTGTGGGCACTTCCCTTCGTGCCATCGCGCTTATAGCTGCGGTGCGCGTGGCGGACCAGGAGCGGGAGAATGCCCCTCTATTCGATCGGAGATTTGCGGCCGCACCTTGGTCCGAGCGCGTGGGCCGCGCCCTCCGCCGACTTGATTGGGGATGTTCGCCTCGGCGAGCACGCCAGCGTCTGGTTTGGCGCAGTGATCCGCGCCGACAACACGCCGATCCTGATCGGCGAGGACAGCAACATCCAGGACGGGGCGATCGGGCACAGCGATCCGGGCTTTCCACTCACTATCGGAGCGCGGGTGACGGTCGGCCATCAGGCGATCCTCCACGGCTGCACCGTCGCCGACGATTGCCTAATCGGCATGGGTGCGCGGATCCTCAACGGCGCAATGCTCGAGGCGGAGTGCCTGGTGGGTGCTGGAGCGCTGATCACCGAGGGCAAGTCGTTTCCCGCCGGCTCTTTGATTGTCGGATCACCGGCCCGCGCGATCCGTCAGCTCACCGACCAAGAGAAGCAGGCTCTGCGGGTGTCGGCGGCGCATTATGCCGAAAAGGCGGCTCGCTACGCTGCCGAGCTCAGGAGGCTTTGAGCGGCTTGCAGTAACGCTGCTGTTCCTCCGGCGACGAACGCAGCCTCGTGTCGATGTAGTAGCCGGCCGCAGCTCGCACATAGTCACGGTGCGCCGCATCGATGAACTTCGCTGCGTCGCGCTGCCAGCCGTCGCTGCAAATATTCTTCTCCGCTGTCGACCGACCGCACGACACGAAGTGGTTGTAAGCCGTGCGCCAGGCGAGAAAGTCAGCGCGGTTCATGGGATCGCCGTGACCGGGAATCAGGGTGGTGAACGGGATTGCGGCGATCTGGTCGAGCGCCTTGCTCCAGCCGTCGGGGCAGGCCGTATCCATGAAGGGCACCAGCCCGACCACAAGATCGCCCACGATCGCAACGCGCGTCCTGGGATCGTAGAGCCAGACATCTCCCTCTGTCGCCGCGAACCGCGCGAGGTGAACGTCGAGCGTCCGCCCGGCAATAGTCATACGTCCCGATTTCCCGACGATGTGGTTAGGGCGTATGCGGTCAGGGTGATCGACCACCGCAATCGCGCGCTCGTACTGGTCGCGCTGCGCCGGCGGAGTCTTCGGATCGGCAAGAGCCTGCTCCGTCTGCTCGCGGCTCTTCTTCAGAAAGGTCGCGAGCGCGCCCTCGAGCGCACCGCTCGCGTAGATCGCAACGTGCGGATAAGCCTGCCGGATGTCCCAATTGCCGGTGATATGGTCCAGATGCCAGTGGCTGTTGACGATCGCCGCGATGGGCCGGTGCCGTCGCTTCGCATAATCGAGAATGGCCTTCGCATGCTCCGGATGCCGGCCCGTGTCGAAGACGATGAGTCCGGCTGGAGCATCCAGAACGACCGTGTTGCCGTCGGGGCCTCTGTCCGGCGGAACTGCGCCTGCAATCAGGTGATATGGCTCTGCGCCCGCGGACGTCCCATTCGCCGAAAGCAACGACAGCAGTATCGGCAAGCCCCCGCGCATTAGCGTCGTTTATGCAAGCCGTGCGAAGCGCAAAACGAGAAGTCGTCAGCCGGGCAGCAGGTGCCGACCGGCCGACGAACGGCGGTCAGTAAACCCGCTTCTTGGGCTTGATGTACTGGACGTCGTCGGTCAGCGTGAACTCGTGCACCGGGCGGTAGTCGATCTTCACTCCGCCTGACGGCCAAGTGCCGCCCCACGCGTCGAACCATGCGACCGTGTGCTTCATCCACTGCTTGTCGTTCCGGTCGGGATAGTCTTCCTGCATGTGCGCGCCGCGGCTTTCCTTGCGGTTGGCGGCGCAGTGCATGGTGACCACCGCCTGCGCGAGCAAATTGTCGAGCTCGAGCGTCTCGACCAGGTCGCTGTTCCAGATGAGGCTGCGGTCGGTGACGTGGACGTCGGCCATCTTAGCGAACACGGCGTCAATCTTGGTGACGCCTTCGGCCAGCGTGCGGTCCGTGCGGAACACGCCGCAGTCGGCCTGCATCGTCCGCTGCATGTCGAGCCGGATCTGCGCCGTCGGGCTGCCGCCTTCGGCATGACGGAACTTGTCGAGGCGCGAGAGCGCGAGGTCGGCCGATGTCTTCGGCAGGTCGTCCTGAATCGCACCGGCTTTGACGACTTCGCCGAGCTGAATGCCTGCAGCGCGGCCGAAAACGACGAGGTCGATCAGGCTATTCGAGCCGAGGCGGTTGGCGCCGTGCACGCTGACACAAGCCGCCTCGCCGACTGCGAACAGGCCCGGCACGACCGTATCGGGCATGCCGTCCTTCAGCGTCACGACCTCGCCGTGATAGTTCGTCGGGATGCCGCCCATGTTGTAGTGAACCGTCGGCACCACCGGGATTGGCTGACGCGTCAAGTCGACACCGGCGAAGGTCATCGCTGTTTCGGTGATGCCTGGCAGGCGCTCGGCCAGAATCTTCGGATCGATATGGTCGAGGTGAAGGAAGATGTGGTCCTTATGCTCGCCGACGCCGCGGCCTTCGCGGATCTCCATCGCCATCGAGCGCGATACCACGTCGCGGCTGGCGAGGTCCTTCGCCGACGGAGCGTAGCGCTCCATGAAGCGCTCGCCTTCGCTATTGGTGAGATAGCCCCCTTCGCCCCGCGCGCCCTCGGTGATCAGAACGCCCGCGCCGTAAATACCGGTCGGGTGGAACTGGACGAACTCCATGTCCTGGAGCGGAAGGCCCGCGCGGAGCACCATTGCGTTGCCATCACCGGTGCAGGTGTGCGCGGAGGTCGCCGAGAAATAGACGCGCCCGTAGCCGCCGGTCGCAAGCACGACCGCCTGCGCGCGGAACCGGTGGATCGAGCCGTCGTCGAGGCTCAGCGCAATCACGCCGCGACAGACGCCGTCCTCCATGATCAGGTCGATCGCGAAATATTCGATGAAGAAGTCGGCATCGTACTTCAGGCTCTGCTGGTAGAGCGTGTGAAGCATTGCGTGGCCGGTGCGGTCCGCGGCCGCGCAGGTGCGCTGGGCCGGCGGGCCTTCGCCCATGTTCTGGGTCATTCCGCCGAACGCGCGCTGGTAGATTTTGCCCTCGGCCGTGCGGCTGAAGGGCAAACCGGCATGCTCGAGCTCGATCACGGCGGCAGGCGCCTCACGCACCATATATTCGATCGCGTCCTGGTCCCCGAGCCAGTCGGAGCCCTTGACGGTGTCGTACATGTGCCAGGTCCAGTGGTCCGGACCCATGTTGCCGAGGCTCGCGGCAATGCCGCCTTGCGCTGCTACGGTATGACTGCGGGTCGGGAAAACCTTCGTGATGCAAGCGGTCTTCAGACCCTGGTTGGCGGCGCCCATGGTGGCGCGAAGTCCGGCGCCGCCTGCACCGACGACGACGACGTCATAGGTGTGATCGACGATCGGATAAGCGGTCAAGCGACGGCTCCGAACACAATCTCCCCGAGCGCGTAGAGGGCCAGCGCTCCGCCGCCGACAGCGAGAAACAGGAAAAGGGTGTTCCAGCCGAAGCGGCTGCCCTCTTCATGCACATAATCGTCAACGACGACCTTCATGCCGTCGAGCGCGTGGCGGAAGCCGACGATGATCAGCAGCGCCATTGGAACGGCGCCGGTCGGCGCGCGAAGCCACTCCACGACTGTCTGCCGGTCGAGGTTGGGAAGGAACAGCAGCGATGCGACCAGCCATGCGCCGAGCAGCAGCAGGGCAATGCTGGTGACTCGCTCGTCAACCAATGCTCGCCGCCCTCGCGCGCCGAGCCGAGGCCACGCACCTTGCCGATCGGAGTGGCGCTGTCGCCGAGGCTCATTTTTGCACTCCCAGAATATAGATCCAGGTCGCGGCCGTCGCGACGACCGAGCCGACGAAGGTCAGGACCGCGGAGGTCTTGTTCGCACGCAGATCGAAGTTGGCGCCGGTGTCCGTCACGAGGTGGCGGATCCCGGAAAACATGTGCTGGAAGAACGACCAGGTGAGGCCGATCAGCACGACCATTCCGATCGGATGCTTCGCGACTTGCACTAAAGCGGTCGTAGGCGTCCCTGCCCCCTCGGCGAGCGCGACCAACCACCAGGTCAGCACTGCAAGCCCGCCAATGGACAATGCAACGCCGGTCGCACGGTGGAAGATCGAAGCCGCCATACTTGGCCCCCACCGCCAGATAGTCAGGTGAGGCGAGAGCGGGCGTGGATGCTTTGTGGCCATAGACAGCCTTGAAGTTGCGGTTGCGCGGTGTCGGCGCTGGGACGCGCCTCTTGCGTGCCGCTTAAGGCGACGCTCCAGCCGAGGCAAGTTTCGAGAGGCCGCCTAACCCGCCTTTAACCATTGTGCTCCAAAACAGCCGAGACAAGATCGCGCAAGATTACGGAGACCGGACTGATGGGTGGCGAGACTGGACCGCTGCAGAGGCTTACCGACGAACAGGTAAAGGCCCGGCTGGACGCCTACAATGCCGGTGGGTCGCTCGACCGCGATATCGAGCTTCTGCGCGACAATTGCACGGACGTGATCGCCGCCGAGGTCATCGCCCAGTTCGGGCCGGAGCGTGCCGAGCGCTATGCCCAGGTGTATATGAACAAGGTCGATGCCGGCTGGGTTCAGGGCATCGCTGAATATGGCCGCGAGATCTATCGCGACCGCACACCCGTTCCCGTCTACATCGCGGCCCGCACTCAGACCGCCGGCCGCATTGCCGGCAAGATCGTCGAGAAGTTCGGAAACGATCCCGACATGCTCCAGCGATGCTTCTCCGCATTCGTGCGGATGAGCACGTTCGAGACAGACATCATTCTTGCGCAGGTCGCGCTGCTCGAAGCGATCGAAGCGGCGGAAGTGCGCGGCCGGGAAAGCCATGATTTCGAGCGCCGGGTCGCCGACCTCGTGCTCGCAAGCACCGAACAATCGAAGTCGCTGACCGACCGGACGCGTTCCACTGCAGCTTCAGCGCGCGGAATGCTCGGCAAGACCAGCGAAGTCGCTGCCGCCGCCGAGCAGTCCGCGGTGGCGATGCGCGAAGCGGCACAGACCGCCGCGGGCCTCATCCGCGCGATCGAGGACGCGCGTTCCGAGGTCGAAGTTGCAGCAGGTGTCGCCACCCGCGCCGGCGACCAGGCGAGCCAGGCCGTGAAGGTCAGCCAGGCGCTCTCCGCCCACGTCGAAGCGATCGAATCGATCCTGAGCCTCATCCGCGACATCGCGGGCCAGACCAACCTGCTCGCGCTCAATGCCACCATCGAGGCGGCGCGCGCCGGTGACGCAGGCCGCGGCTTCGCAGTCGTCGCCCAGGAGGTGAAGAGCCTCGCCTCCCAGACGGCGCGCGCGACCGACGACATCACCGCCAAGATCACGGCGATCCAGCAGGCTACGCGCCAGACCGTCGAAGCCAACGGCTCGATCCAGGGCACCGTCGAGGAGGTCCAAAGCTCGGCCGACCGAATCCGCGAGGCGATGGAGCTGCAGGCGCAAACGGTGACGATGATCACCGCCGCGGTGGATGAAACGGCACTCGCCGCCAACTCGATGAGTTCGACGATCGCCGCCATCCGCACCGACACCGAGAATGTTGCCCAGGACATCGACCAGGTGGAGCAGGGTTTCGGGCGCTTCAGCGAGCAGATCGCGAACTTCAAGGCGACCGCCAAGGCGTTCGTGAACGGCATCGCCGCCTGAGCTTCTTCCCCCGCCGCCGCCGTGAGGCTAGGCGGGGGCCATGAACATCCTCATCACTGGAGCGAGCCGCGGGATCGGCGGGGCTGCGTATGCGCTTCTGAAATCCACCGGCCACAATGTCGCCGGACACAGTACGCGCGGTAGCGACGAGCTGATCGCGGGCGACCTTGCTGACCCCGCAGCGCCGCGGCGCATCTGGGAGGCGGCGTCAAGCCGGCTGAACGGGCGCATTGACGTCCTCGTCAACAACGCCGGCATCTATGAAGCGGTCGCTGACTTTGCCGACGACGACGAATGGCACGCGCAGTGGGCCCGGACGATGACCATCAACCTGCAGGCCGCCGCGGACCTCTGCCGCCTCGCCGTGACTCACTTCCGTGAGCGGGAGGGCGAAGTCGGCCGGATCGTCAACATTGCGAGCCGCGCGGCGTATCGCGGGGATTCATCTCAGCACTGGCATTATGCCGCTTCCAAAGCCGGGATGATCGGAATGACCAAGTCGATTGCGCGTGGCTATGCGGCCCAAGGCATTCTCGCCTTTGCGGTCGCGCCGGGGTTCACCGTTTCCGAAATGACGGAAGAATATCTCCAGGGACGCGGCGGGGCGCAGATCATCGCCGACATCCCGCTTGGCCGGGTCGCGACGACCGATGAAGTCGCCGAGGTCATCCGCTGGTTGGCAACGGATGCACCCGCGTCCTCGACCGGCAGCGTCATCGACGTGAACGGCGCGAGCTATGTTCGCTAGCCTGCTCGCCATCGGGGCGGCGCAGCTCCTGCCGATCGTGGTTCCCTTTGGGAAGCCCACCAACGTCGAACGGCCGATCGCGCCGATCGAAAGCACCGGTCCACGGTTTGCCGCGGAGTGCGGGGACTCGACCGACTTCGAGAAGCCCGCGCCCGCGGTCCGCATTTTCGGCAACACCTACCTGGTCGGCACCTGCGGCATCTCATCGATCCTGATCACCGATCCGGCCGGAGACATATTGATCGACGGAGGTACGGAGAACGACGCCGACCTGATCGCCGACAATATCCGCGACCTTGGATTTCGCCTGACCGACGTCAAATATATCCTGCACAGCCACGAGCATTATGACCACGTCGGCGGCATCGCGAAGCTGCAGAAAATGACGGGCGCGCGCGTCATCGCCTCGGGTCCGGCCCAGGGAGTGCTCAGCAGTGGAATGGCAGGCGCCGCCGATCCGCAGCAAGGCAGCCTGAAATCCTTCCACCCATCCATGTCGACGGGCTGATCACGGACGGCCAGATGATCCGCCTCGGGAACACCGTGCTGATTGCGACGACAACTCCCGGGCACACCCCGGGTGCGCTGACATGGCACTGGGGAAGCTGCGACGGCGGCAGATGCCGGCAGATCGTCTACGCCGACAGCCTGACGCCCATTAGCTCACCGAGCTATCGGTTCAGCGATCACGCCGCTTATCTCGCCGCTTACCGGGCGAGCATTGCGAAGGTGGCCGCGCTCGATTGCGACATTCTGCTGACGCCACATCCATCGGCAAGCGACATGGCCGATCGCCTCGGCCGGGCCGACGTGGAGAACCGCAACGCCTGCCGTGATTACGCGGCTGCACTGACCAAGCAGCTCGACGAGCGGCTGGCGAAGGAAGCCGCGGCCCAAGGAAATCAGAAGCCTTGAGCTTTCGCGTCACCGTCGCCTGTTCGCGCGCGCAGGGCGAGGCGATCGGCGCGATGGAGGACGCTCGTGGATTCGGCGAAAACCCGCCGGTGCTCGTCGCCGACGAACCGGACTCGAGCAAGCCGGACGAATGGCTGATCCACGCTTATTTCGACCATTCGCCGACCGAGCGGGACCTTGAAGCCCTGAAACGCCTTGGGTCCGCCGAGCCGCGCGTCGAGCAGCTCGGCGAGGCCGATTGGGTCACGATGAGCCAGGCCGGCCTGCAGCCAATTCGCGCCGGCCGGTTCTACGTCCATACTCCGATCTATCGCAGCGTTCCGCCGGGGACGATCCCGTTCGAGATCGACGCGAGCCTGGCGTTCGGGACGGGCCAGCATGCGACGACTGCCGGCTGCCTCGAAGCGCTCGACGAGCTCGAACGAAGCGGTGCGCGGTCCGCGAACATCGCCGACATCGGAACCGGCACGGGCCTGCTTGCATTCGCCGCGCTCGCATTATGGCCGGAGGCAAAGTGCCTCGCGACGGACATCGACGCAGTCGCCCTCGAAGTCGCTGAGGACAATGCGGCAATCAATCATGTGAAGCTCGGCCACGGCACAGGCGAGCTTCTGCTAGCGGTCGCCGACGGCATGGACTCGCCGATGCTCGCCGCGCGCGCGCCGTTCGACCTGATCATCGCGAACATTCTTGCAGGGCCGCTGATCGATCTGGCGCCGGATTTCGTGAAGGCGCTCGCTCCAAATGGGACGGTCGTACTGGCGGGCTTGCTCGGCACACAGGCCGACGGCGTCATCCAGGCTTACGAGCAACAAGGAATGACGCTGCGCGACCGCGGGTCCGGCGAATGGCCGGTAGTTGTGCTATCCTCAGGCGCGTGACGGATCTTCGCGCCATCCGCATCCGCAACGGGCGGGAAGAGGATGCGGAAGAACTTGCGGCGCTGTTCCACGCGTCGGTCAGCCAAATCGCCGCGCAACATTATTCCGATGAGCAAGTGCGCGCCTGGTCGCCGACGGAAGCCGATCCGAACCGCTTCGTGATGCGGATCACCGATGGCCGCACGTTCCTCGTTGCGACCGGCGGCGACGGCTCGATCCTCGCGTACGGCGATCTCGAAGCGAACGGACATATCGACCATCTCTATGCGCGTCCCGACGCGGCGGGCACGGGCGTTGCACGGCTGGTCTACGACCGGCTCGAGCAAGCTGCGCATGAGTCCGGAATCGAACGGCTGTTCGTCGAAGCGAGCGAGCCCGCGTCACGCTTCTTTTCGAAACGCGGGTTCCAAATCGTCGAACGCAATGATTTCGAGATTGCCGGCGTGCCGATCCACAATTTCCGGATGGAGAAGTTGCTGAATCTCTAGCGCTTGCGCGCGCAAGCCACGCCTGCAACAGCGCGGCGCATGAAATTGCTCCTTGCCGCCGTTCTCCTCGCAACCTCTTCCGCTACGCTGACCGCGGCCCCGCCCGCGGCGCACCACCCGAAAGCGAAGGCGACGCATCCGCCCAGGACCGAGGGGGCGAACAAGTCTGAGCTGGACCAGCCATCCAAGCCTTTCTTCAAACCGAGCGAGACCCGCTCCACCGGAACGGTGACCGTCGGCGGACAGCCGATCGCCTTCGACGCGATTGCGGGGACGCTCGTCGTCCATGCGAAGGAGTGGGAGGACACGGACGCAGCCGAAGCCGACGCGGACAAGTCCGCTGACAAGAGCAAGAACGCGCCGAAGCCCGAAGCGTCGATGTTCTACACGGCATATTTCAGGCAGGGCGTGCCCACAGCGACGCGGCCGATCACCTTCCTGTTCAACGGCGGCCCCGGCTCATCCACGGTGTGGCTGCGCATGGGCGCATTCGGGCCGGTCCGGGTCGTTACCGCGGACGCTCGGCACACGCCCGGCCCCTACTCCACCGTCAACAACGACCAGAGCCTGCTCGACGCGAGCGACCTCGTCTTCATCGACGCGCCGGGCACGGGCTTCAGCCGCGTTGCCGGCAAGGACAAGGAGAAGGCCTTCTACGGCGTCGACCAGGACATCCACGCCTTCACCGATTTCATCACCCAGTTCCTGACCAAATACGGGCGGTGGAAGTCGCCCAAATATGTGTTCGGCGAGAGCTACGGGACGATGCGCGGCGCGGGCCTCGCGCTGTCGCTGCAGAATGCGGACGTCGACCTCAATGGCGTGATCCTTCTGTCGGACATCCTCAACTGGGATTTCATGCCCGACGATCCGCAGCTCAATCCGGGTATCGACATGCCGTATATCGTCGCGCTCCCGACCTATGCGGCGACCGCCTGGTACTTCAACAAGGTGCCGAACCGCCCCGCGGATCTTCGCGCGTTCCTCGCGCAGGTCGAAGCGTTCGCAACCGGCGATTACGCGCATGCTTTGATGCAAGGGAACGACCTGCCGGCTGCGGAGCGGCAACGGATCGCGCAACAGCTCGCCGCCTTCACGGGATTATCCGTGCCCTATCTGCTCAAGACCAACCTGCGCATCGAATATGGCGCGTTTCAGAAGGAGCTGCTCGGCGGGCAGGAGCTCACCACCGGCACGCTCGACACGCGTTTCGTCGGCGCGACGCTCGATCCCTTAAGCAAGGTCGCAAGCTACGATCCGCAGGGCTCGGCAATCGGGGCCGCCTATCTCGCCGCCTGGCACAATTACGTGCGCGACACGCTGCGCTACGATCCCGGCATCCAGTACAAGTCGGGCATCCCGATCTATTCGAAGTGGGACTACAAGCATCAGCCGCCCGGCGCCGACAAACCGCTGATCATGTTGCCCAACGTGCTCCCCGACCTCGCGGTCGCGATGAAGCAGAACCCGGACATGAAGGTGATGGTCAACGGCGGCTATTTCGATGTCTCGACGCCCTATTTCGAAGGCAAGATGGAGATGCGCCATTTGCCCATCCCGTCCGCGCTGCAGGCAAACGTCGAGTATCAATATTACGAGTCCGGCCACATGGTCTACGTCCACCCGCCAACCCTCGTGCAGCTGCACGACAATGTCGCGGACTTCATCCGGCGGACGAGCGGGATGCGGTAGGGGTGCAATCCTAGTGTCTGCTTTCGACCCAAAGCTGACTCTAACTGTGTGTCTCTGCTCTCGAAATCGCTCAGCCTCCCCGACGCTCAGACAAACGGCGGACGGCGGATCACCTGTAGAACGCTCGCGATGCTGAGATAAGCGTCGCCATTGGCGCTTCAATAAGGTGACGGAAAAGTCGCCGCTCTCCTTGGCTTTTGTGACATTAAAGGACCCGACCCCTCTGTGTCAGCTGTCCGCACAAAGCTGACTCCGGCCTACGCCTGAGCCACGATTTGTGCCCATTCCGCTTCGTTGATGACGCGGATGCCAAGTTCTTCGGCTTTCTTGAGCTTTGATCCCGCCCCCGGTCCGGCGACCACCAGATCCGTCTTCGCGCTGACCGACCCCGCCGCCCGGGCACCGAGCCGTTCCGCCTGCGCCTTGGCCTCGTCGCGGCTCATGGTTTCGAGGCTGCCGGTGAAGACGATGGTCTTGCCGCTCCACTCGGTCTGCTTGGCATCGCTGACGAACGGCTGCGGCGAGACTTCGGAGAGCAGGTCGTCGAGCGCCTCGCGGTTGTGCGCTTCGTGGAAGAAGTCGACGAGCGCTTCGGCAACCACAGGGCCGACGCCCTGCACCGACGAAAGCTCCGCCTCACCGCCTTCGGATAGCGCGACGCGCCGCAGCTCCTCGATCGTGCCGAAGCATTTGAGCAGGTCCTTGGCTGTGACGATGCCGACGTGGCGGATGCCGAGCCCGAACAGGAAGCGCGGACCGTCGGGCTGACGCTTGGCCTCGATCGCGGCGAGAAGATTGTCGACCGACTTCTCCTTCCAGCCCTCGCGGCCGAGCAGCTCCGCGCGATGATTCTTGAGGCGGAAGATGTCGGCGGGCGAATGCAGCCAGCCAAGCTCAATGAACTCGGCGATGCTCTTTTCGCCCAGCCCTTCGATGTCGAGCGCCCCGCGCGACACGAAATGCCGCAGCCGCTCGAATCGCTGCGCGGGGCAGATCAGGCCGCCGGTGCAGCGGACGTCGACCTCGCCTTCCTCGCTGACCGCTTCGGACTGGCATTCGGGGCAATGATCCGGAAAGACGTAAGGCGCGCGCGGCTCGTCTCGCGTCAGATTCTCGACCACTTGCGGGATCACATCACCGGCGCGTTGGATGCGGACGCGGTCGCCGATGCGAAGTCCGAGCCGCTCGATCTCATCGCGGTTGTGGAGCGTGACGTTGGCGACGATCACCCCGCCGACGCCGACGGGCGTGAGGCGGCCGACGGGCGTCAGCTTGCCGGTGCGGCCGACCTGGATGTCGATGGCTTCGAGCGTGGTCTCGGCTTTCTCGGCGGGGAACTTGTGCGCGAGGCCCCAGCGCGGCGCGCGAGCGACGAAGCCGAGCCGCTCCTGCAGGTCCAGCCGGTCCACCTTGTAGACGACGCCGTCGATATCGAACGGCAGGTCTGCGCGCGCCTTTTCGATCGCCCGGTAATGGGCAAGCATCTCGTCGGCGTTGTTGCAGCGGACGAGCAGCTCGGAGACGGGAATGCCGAAGCTCTCTATCCGCCTCATCGCTTCGAATTGAGTGTCAGCCAGCGGCGCCGAAATCTCGCCCCAGCCGTGCGCGAGGAAGCGCAAAGGACGGGCTGCCGTGATGGCCGCATCCTTCTGGCGAAGCGACCCGGCCGCGGCGTTGCGGGGGTTGGCGAAGATCTTTCCGCCAGCCGCTTCCTGCCGTTCGTTCAACGCCTCGAAATCGGCCTTCGACATGTACACTTCGCCGCGCACTTCCAATACGTCGGGAGCCGAGGCGATGTGCTGAGGAATATCCGAGATGGTGCGGACGTTCGGCGTAACGTCCTCACCGACCGCACCGTCGCCGCGGGTAGCCGCCAGGACAAGCTCGCCTCGCTCGTAACGCAGCGAGCAGCTGAGCCCGTCGATCTTCGGCTCCGCTGTCATCGCGACAAACCCGTCCGGCGGAAGGGCAAGGAACCGCTTCACCCGGCCGACGAACTCCTCGACCTCCTGTGCCGAAAAAGCATTCTCGAGGCTGAGCATCGGTCGCGCGTGGGCGACCTTGGCAAGTGCCGTCGTCGAGGCAGCTCCCAATCGCTTCGAGGGCGAATCCGCGCGGACGAGGTGCGGAAACCGCTCCTCGAGCTCGCGGTTCTCGCGGACCAGCGCGTCATAGTCCGCGTCGGAAATCTCCGGCGCGTCCTGATCGTGATAGAGCTTGTCGTGCCGCGCGATCTCCTTCGCCAGCCGCATCAGGCGGTTGGCGGCTTCGGCCTCGGTCAGCTCGATTTCAGCCATGCGTGGCGAAGAGTTCCTCGAGCAGGTTGATGAAGCTGGTCCACGACCGCTCCGCGGCGAGCGCATTGTAGGCGACGCCGTCGATCTGGAGGTCGCTCGCGTGCGGGTTGGTGAAACCGTGGCCGACGTGGCCGTAGGCGTGGATCTGCCAGTCGGAGCCAGCCTCGGTCAGCTCCTGGCCAAGCGCGACCACTTTCTCCGGCGGCACCATCGGATCGTCCCAGCCATGGAAGGCGACAACCTTGGCCTTGATCTTCTCGGCCGGCAGGCCCGGCGGATCGAACAGGCCGTGGAAGGACACGGCCGCGGCAAATTCTTCGCCGGTGCGGGCCAGATCGAGCGCGCATTGACCGCCGAAGCAATAGCCGGCGACGACGATCTGACGGTCCGGCACTTCGTCGAGGCCCCGCACCAGCTCGAGCACGTGCAGGAGACGGCGGCGAAGCGCGGCGCGGTCGCTGCGCAGGCGCGTCATCTCACCGAAGCAAACGTCGCGCGATGCGCCGCGGAATTCCTTGCCGAACAGGTCGGCGACGAACGCGTTGAAGCCGAGCTCGACCAGCTGGCGGCCGAAGCCGATCTCGAGGTCGGTCACCCCCATCACGGTCGGGATCAGGATCACGGTCGGCCGCGCCTGCCCGTCGCGACGCCCGACGAACACGCTTTCGAGCTGCTCGCCTTCAAACTGATGCGGAACTGCGCGGTCCTTACTCATGACTTCTCCCTTGCAAGCTCGGCCAGTTTGGCGACCGTATTCATGTTGCGGGCGGTGCCCGTCGCTCGAGCATCCAACTTGAGCTTCGAGCTGCCCTGTCCACTCGGAAAATGGACATAGATTTCGCGCTTGCCGAGCGCCAGCCGTTCGTCCGTTACATTCTTTGCCGATGCCATCGCGTCCGAGCGCGGTTCCTCGTCGAGGAAAATGGCAACGACGCGATTGCCTGGCTCTTTCGGGAATGGGTTTGCGAAGACCACATCGGCAAGCTCGATTGCGTTGCGCAGCATGACCTCGACGGGCTTGCCCATGTGCTCTCCGAGCGCCCGTTCGAGATTGCGCTTCAGCGCCTCCTCGCTCTTGTTGCTGCGGAACAGCAGATTTCCGCTGGCAATGAAGGTGCGCGGCGAATCGAGCTCCAGTTCCGTCGCGATTCGCCTCAAATCGTCCATCTTCAGCTGGCGCCCGCCGACGTTCACCGCACGCAGCAGCGCAACGTGGCTGGTCACGCGGCGTCGAGGAGCCGCGAGGCCTGGGCCCTCGCCTCGTCGGTGACCGACGCTCCCGAGAGCATGCGGGCAATCTCCTCGCGCCGCTCTTCGTCGCCCAGCTTGCGCACGTGGGTGCGGGTTCCGTCGGAGCCGTGGCTCTTCTCGATGCGGTAATGGTGTGAGGCGCGCGCCGCGACCTGTGGCGAGTGCGTCACGACTAGAACCTGAGAGGTTTCGGCGAGGCGCGCGAGGCGTTCGCCGATTGCGCTGGCGACCGCGCCGCCGACACCCCGGTCGATCTCGTCGAAGATCATTGTGCCGGCGGTGCCAGCTTCCGCGAGCGCAACTTTCAGCGCGAGGATGAAGCGCGACATCTCGCCGCCGGACGCAATCCGGGTGAGTGCGCCGAACGGAGCCCCGGGATTGGTCGAGATCTCGAACTCGACACGGTCCGGACCCGAAGGGCCTGGCTCGGCGGCAGCGATGGTGGTGCGGAAGCGAGCGGCGTCGAGTTTCAGCGGCGCAAGCTCGGACGCGACGGCTGCGTCGAGGCGAGCTGCCGCTTCATGGCGTTGGCGGCTGAGCACACCGGCAGCGGCCGCATAAGCCTCGCGTGCCGAGGCAAGCTCACGGTCAAGTTCGGCGATGCGCTCTCCGCCTGCTTCGATCGCCGCGAGTTGCTCCCTCATTTGAGCGCCCAAGGCGGCAAGCGCGTCGGGCTCAACCCGATGCTTGCGGGCAATGGCACGAATGTCGAACAGCCGCGCCTCCGATTGCTCGAGGCGCGCCGGGTCGAACGCGAGTGCATCGGCCGCGCGTGTAATGCGGTCCTCAGCCTCGCCGGTCTCGATGACAGCGCGGTCCAGTGCCGAAAGTGCTTCGGCCAGCAGCGGATGATCGGCCGCGCTTCGCTCGATCTTCCGTGCCGCTCGCCGGAGCTGTGCCAGCGCGCCTTCCGACCCGCCGAGCAATTCGTCCAGCCCGGTCAGCAATTCGCCCGCCTTCATGCCGGCCTGCATCGACCCGCGCTCTTCGGCGAGACGCGTCTCCTCGCCCTCCTCCGGAGCCAGCTTCTCGATCTCGGCGCTCGCATGTTCGAGCCACTCGCGGTCGCGCTCCGCCGCCGCCGCCTCGGCCCGAGCCTGACCGAGTTCCAACTCTACGCGCGTCACCTCCGCCCACGCCTCGGCCACCCGACTGACGTCGAGCCTGCCGAACAGGTCGAGCAATGCGCGATGGCCCTTGGTGTTGAGCAGTCCACGATCGTCGTGCTGACCGTGGATCTCCACGGCGAGGGCGCCGACTTCACGGAGGAGTCCGGCCGACACCGAAGCGCCTCCGATGAAGGCGCGGCTGCCGCCATCGCTCTTGAGCGTGCGGCGAATGATCAGCGGTTCGCCTGGATCGAGAGCGATTTCTTGCTCGGCGAGCACGCCATGGGCCGGATGACGCGGATCAAGCTCCAGTTCCGCTGTGACGGACGCTCCGTCATGTCCAGCGCGAACGAGCGCCGTGTCTGCGCGCGTTCCGAGCGCCAGCCCGAGCGCATCGAGCAGGATCGACTTGCCGGCCCCGGTCTCGCCGGTGAGCACGCCGAGACCCGGCTCGAACTCGAGCTCGAGCTTCTCGACGAGCACGACATTATGGATTGCGAGCTGCCTCAGCATGTGAGGAACGCTCGCTTGGGGATCACTTGCGCGAAGCCGTCCGCGGCTGCGTGTGCCGCTGCTCCTGGCCGAGGAGCTTCAGCGACTGCTTGTACCAGTAGCTGCCCGGATAGTTTCTGCCGAGCACGGCCGCGTTCTTGCGGGCCTCGTCGGGGAGGCCCAGCGCGAGATTGCACTCGACGAGCCGCTCCAGCGCTTCCGGCGCGTGGCTTGACGTCTGGTAATTGTCGATCACATTGCGGAAGCGGTAGGTCGCCGCCATCCACTGGCCCGCGCGCTGATAGTAACGGCCAACCTCCATCTCCTTGCCAGCCAGGTGGTCGGTGATGAGGTCGAGCTTCAGTCTCGCGTCCGCGGCGTAGCGCGTCTCCGGGTAGCGCCGGATCAACTCGCCGAAGGCGTCCGCCGCCGACTGCGTCGTCGTCTGATCGCGAACCACGCTCGGGATCTGCTGGTAATAGCTCATCGCGATCAGATACTGCGCGTACGCCGCCTCGGCATTGCCAGGGTGGATCGTCACGAACCGCCGGGCCGAGTTAATCGCGTCCTGGTACTTCTCCGAGAGATAATAATTGAACGCGCTCATCAGCTGCGCGCGGCGAGCCCACACCGAATAGGGGTGCTGGCGCTCGACCTCGTCAAACAGCTTGGCAGCCTGCTCATAGTCGCCCTGGTCCATCGTGTGCTTGGCCGCAGCGTAGAGCGAGTTGACGTCCCGGGCGACGTAGGCGGTGTCGGCCTTTCCTTTGCTGCCCCCATGGGCGCAGCCCGCCAGCGGAACAGCGGCGGCACAGGCGGCGAGGAGGAGAACGGAACGGGGAGACTTCAGCATGGGGACCTCATTAGCGCCGCCTCCAGAGGAGGCCAAGCAGGGGATGGACGGACGAACCTTGGCGCCCGCTGAACGGATCAGGCGGGCTGCGCCTCGGTCGCTTCTTCCTTCTCGTCGCCCTTGAGGAAACTGTCCGGCTGGACGCCAAGCCACACCAGCACGGGCGAGGAAATGTAGATCGACGAATAGGTGCCGATCACGACGCCGAGGAAGATGGCGATTGCCAAGCCGAAGATGACTTCGGGGCCGATCAGCATCAACACGCCAAGCGCGATCAGGACGGTGAAGGAGGTGACGACCGTCCGCGCCAACGTCTCATTGAGCGAGAGGTTGAGCAGCGGAAGGATCGCCATCTTGCGATATTTCCGCAGATTCTCGCGAATTCGGTCATAGATCACGACGGTGTCGTTGAGCGAATAGCCGACAATCGTCAGGAAGGCCGCGACGACGTTGAGGTCGACCTGCAGCCGAGTGAACGCGAAGAAGCCCAGCGTCATGGCGATGTCGTGCGCCAGCGTCAGGAGCGCTCCGACGCCGAACTGCCATTCGAAGCGGATCCAGATGTATATGGCGATGCCAAGCATCGCGAGCGCGACGGCGATGGCGCTGTTGTCGGCGAGCTCCTCGCTGACCTTGCCCGATACGGTGTCGACCGAATCGATCGCGCGCGCCCGGATAATCCTTCTCGACTTCGGCTTTCACGCGGCTGGCCACGACGTTGGCGGCCGCATCGCCGCCAGGCGGTTTCGGAAGCCGGATCTGCACGGTCTTGGCGCTGCCGAACTCCTGGATGCTTGCTTCGCCAAGCTTCATCGCGTCGACCTTCGCCCGCAGTTGCTCGACATTCACCGGTTGCGGGAAGGTGACGCGACGAGCTGCCCGCCGACGAAGTCGACGCCGAGGTTGAGGCCCCGGTAGGCCGTGAAGGCAAGCGAAGCGACGGTCGCGATCAGCGACAGAACGAGCGCCACATTGCGCCAGCGCATGAAATCGATGTTCGTGTGGTCCGGAACGAGCTTGAGCAGCTTCATTTTACGATGCCTCAAATGTGTAGCGCCCGCGGGCGGGCGCGGCGGATCCACAGCGCCACCAGCATGCGGGTGAAATAAACGGCGGTGAACACCGACGTGACGACACCGATCAACAGCACAACGGCGAAGCCCCGAACCGGACCCGAGCCGAAATAGGCCATGATCGCCGCCGAGATGACGTGCGTGACGTTGGCGTCGAAGATCGCGCGGAACGCCTCGTGATAGCCGGTTTCGACGGCGTCGATCAGCCTTCGTCCGCGGCGGATTTCTTCGCGTATGCGCTCGTTGATCAGCACGTTGGCGTCGACGGCAGCGCCGATCGTGAGGATGAAGCCCGCGATACCCGGCAACGTCAGCGTGGCGTTGAACATCGACATAATGCCCAGGATCAGGAAGGCGTTCACGATCAGGGCGATGTTCGCGTAGACGCCAAAGCGGCCGTACGTGACCAGCATGAAGAGCATGACGAGCCCGATCGCAACGGCGCTGGCGATCACACCTTTGTGAATCAAATCGCGCCCCAGGTCCGGTCCGATGCTGCGCTCCTCGATCACGTTGAGCTTCACCGGCAGCTTGCCCGACGCGAGGCTAACGGAGAGGTCGTGCGCGCTTTGGACCGTGAAGCTGCCCGTGATTTGAGCGCGTCCGCCGAGGATCGGTTCGTTGATGTTCGGCGCCGAGAGGATCTTGTCGTCGAGAATGATCGCGAACGGCTTGCCGACATTCTCCTGCGTCGCGCGGCCGAAACGGCGAGCACCGGCGGTGTTGAAGGTGATGTTGATGTCCGGTCGCCCGTCCTGATCGAAGCCCTGATTGGCGTCCGTCAGCTGATCGCCCGAGACCATGACCCGGCGCTTCACCGCCATGAATCCCCCCGCCGGTGGCCATCGGCAAAACCTGGCTGCCCGGAGGCGCGCGGCCGGCCTGGACGTCGGCTGGATTGGCGGAAAGGTCGACGAGCTTGAACTCGAGCCGCGCAGTCTGGCCGATCAGCTGCTTGAGCTGATCGGGGTTTTCGACGCCTGGCACTTCGACAAGATCCGGTTGCCGCCTTCAGTGACGACCGTGATCTCCTTGGTGCCCCCCGGATCGATGCGGCGACGGACGACGTCGCGAGCAACGCCCATGGCGTCCTTGAGCGCCCTGGCAGTCCCCTCAGGCGTGGGCGTCAGAACAATCCGCGTGGAATCGACGACCTGGACATCCCAGTCGCGGCTGCCGGTGAGCGCAACGGGCTTCGTCAGGTTCCGCATCCGCTCGACGGCTGCATCGACCTGCGTGGGATCACGCACCAGGAAGGAAAGCCGTCCACCGGCGGTCGAGATGTCACCGACCTCGATGCGTGGGTCGCGACGAAGCTCGGTCGAAACCGAATCTTCCATCGCTTGCAGCCGCTGCTTCAGCGCGTCGCGAGCATCCGCTTCGAGCAACAGATGGCTTCCACCGGCGAGGTCGAGGCCCAGGCTGATGCGATATTGCGGGAGCCACTTCGGCCAGCTGCCGGCGAGCGGCGTTCCGGCAATGAGGCTCGGGATCGACAGCAGGATTCCGATCGCGACGACGATCGAAACCAGCCACACCTTCCACTTCGGGAATTCGAGCATCAGTCGTTCGCCGGCTTCTTATTCGGAGTCAGCACTTGGCTGATGGTCGATTTGATCACGCGAATCTTCACGCCCTGCGCGATCTCGACTTCAGCCTCGTCATCGCTGACCTTGGTCACCTTGCCGCGGATGCCGCCGCCGGTGATCACTTCGTCGCCCTTCTTCACGGCGTTGATCGCCGCCTGGTGCTGCTTCACGCGCTGCTGCTGTGGACGGATCATGAGCAGGTAGAAAATGACAAAGATCGCCAGCCACGGCACGATCCCGAACAGCAAGCCCGCAGCGCCGCCCTGGCTCGATGCGGGTGCCGCCTGCATCATCATCAACATCGGTTCGTTGGACATCTAAGGCTGACGACTTTCTGTGATTGGCGGGAGCGAGCCCTGCACTAACGACCGTCCCGCGGACGGTCCATGGCAAGACTGGTCGGGGCGACTGGATTCGAACCAGCGACCTCCACACCCCCAGTGTGATGCGCTACCAGGCTGCGCTACGCCCCGACCTGGCTGGCGGCATCTAGGCAGGCGCCGCAGTCGAGTAAAGGTGCGGCGGGAGGGCGAGTGGCGCGTCGGCGACGAAAAGGCAAAGCAGGCAAGCGGGTTGCGGGGTTGTTGAGCGCACTTCTCGCAGTGCCCGCGCTCTATCTGGCGGCTGCCCTTGGTGGCTCTTTGATCCCGGTCAACCGCGGCTGGACCGAACCTGCTGAAGGAACGACCATCTACCTTGCGGACAATGGCATCCACGCGGACATCATCATGCCCGTGAAAGCGCGACGGGCTCGATTGGTCCCCGTTGCTCCCCAGGAGCGAATGCGGCGCGCGACTTCCAGTGGATTGCCTTCGGCGCTGGCGAGCAGCGCGTTTATCTCGACACGCCAACGTGGATGGACATCACTCCGCGCACGATCTGGTCGGCGCTGGCCGGCGGCAAGCGTGTCGTTCACGTCGAATATGTCCCCAGCCCCGACTACGCCGTGCGCCAGATCCGGCTTCGGCCAGAGGAATATCGCCGCTTGTGGTCATCGATCCGGGCGGAGTTCGCGAACGGGCGGCCGCAGCGTATTCCTCACAAAGGCTACGACTGCTGCGACGCCTTCTATCGCGGCGTCGGCAAGGCGAGCGCGATCAACACCTGCAACAGCTGGGTCGCGGACCGATTCAGGCTGGCGGGGATCAAGACCAGCGTCCGGCCACCTTCACCCCCGGGCTCGTCTGGCGCTACCGGAAGGCCGCTTCAGAGTACGTAACGGCTGAGGTCCGCATTGCGGGCAATGCTATTGAGCTGCTTCTCGACGAAGCTTGCATCGACGACGAGCCTCTCGCCGCGGCGGTCCTCCGCCTCGAAGCTGACGTCCTCAAGCAGCTTTTCCATCACCGTCTGGAGCCGTCGCGCGCCGATATTCTCGACCGCCTCGTTGACCTCGGCGGCGATGCGGGCGAGCGCCTCGATGCCGTCGTCGGCGAACTCGATCGTGACCCCTTCGGTGCCGAGCAGCGCCCGGTATTGCTCCGTAAGGCTCGCTCGAGTCGACGACAGGATGCGGACGAAATCCCCCTGCGTCAGCGCCTTCAGCTCGACGCGGATCGGCAGGCGGCCCTGAAGCTCCGGCAGCAGGTCCGCGGGCTTGGCGATGTGAAACGCGCCGCTGGCGATGAACAGGATGTGGTCCGTCTTGAGCGGTCCGTATTTGGTCGCGACCGTCGTTCCTTCGATCAGCGGCAGCAGGTCGCGCTGGACGCCCTCGCGGCTGACGGAACCCCCGCGCACGTCGCTGACCGCGATCTTGTCGATCTCGTCCAGGAAGACGATGCCGTTGGCTTCGGCATCGGCCAGCGCAGCGCGGTTGATGTCGTCCGGATCGAGGCGCTTATCGGCCTCCTCCTCGGTCAAACGCGCGAAAGCTTCCGGCACCTTGAGCTTGCGCCGCTTGCGCGGGCCCTGACCCATGGCCTTGCCCATCAGCGACTTAAGATCGAAGACCTGCGCTCCCATGCCCGGGATCTCGAACGGCATGGAGCGGAGCCTCGTCGACCTCGATCTCGACCTCGGCCTGGTCGAGGCTTCCATCGGCGAAGCGCTGTCTGAAGCTTTGCCGAGTGGCCTCGCTTGATCCTTTGCCGGTCAATGCGTCGAGCAGCCGATCCATCGCGGCCTCCTCGGCACCGGAGCGGACCTTCGCCCGGCGCCGGTCGCGTTCGAGCCTAACGGCTTCCTCGACGAGGTCGCGGGCGATCTGCTCGACGTCGCGGCCGACGTAGCCGACCTCGGTGAACTTGGTCGCTTCGACCTTCACGAACGGCGCGTCCGCGAGCTTGGCCAGCCGCCGGCTGATCTCGGTCTTTCCGCAACCCGTTGGCCCGATCATCAGGATGTTCTTGGGCGTGACTTCGTCGCGCAGCTCGGGACCGAGCTGCTGACGGCGCCAGCGGTTGCGCAAGCGCGACCGCGACCGCGCTTCTTGGCGTCGTCCTGGCCAACGATGTGCGTCGTTAAGCGCGGCGACGATCGCCTTCGGGGTGAGCTTGTCTTTGAGCACTTCGGCAGGCTCCCCGCCGCTCTGGGGAATGGAGGCGTGATAATTCATTTCGCCAGCTATGTCGGGAGCGTGCGCACCCTCTTCAAGCGGTGCAGCGAAAGGCGGAGAAGAAGCGCTTGTGGACGGCGAGGATGCGGGCGATCGTCGCCGGGCTGCGGGCGTCGGATCCCATTGATCGACTTCGAAGGTGCCGCCGAGGAGGATGCCGTCGGGGCGCGGGAACATGTAGCCGATCCGCCGAGCGACGGCGTAGCGAACCTCGGGCTGCGGCTCGAGGATCGCGAGCTGGCCGCGCACCGGGTGAAGTTCCTGGTCGCCGAACAGGTCGCGGCTGCCAAGCCCGGTGCAGTTGAACACCAGGCGTTCGGGAAGCGCGGCGATATCTGCCGGGCGTCGCGAACCGGCGAACCTCGATCTTGCCGCCGGCGATCTGCACGTCGCGGACCATCTGGCGGAGGTAGCGGCCGGTCTCGACGTACATCGTGTCGTAGCGGAGCGCGCTTCCCATCGGGAATGGGTGCTCGGCCGCGGGTCAGCATTCGATTGATCGGCGGGAAGTTCGCGATGACCTTCGCTTCCGGGGCTGTCCGTCCTTCGACATAGGTCGGAAGCCAGCGGATGCCGTAATCGTCGCCGACCATGATCTGGAACCGCCGCCAGCTATAGTCGAGCGCGCGCGCGAACTGCGCCTTGAACTCGGGCGTGACGAAGCCCTCGCGGAAGCACGGCGAAAGGGTGGAACTGGCCGCCGGCGATGTTCGACGTCGTGTCGGGCGGAAGCGCCGCAGCGTAGATGGTGACCGGAAAGCCGGCCTCCTGCACCAGCCGCGCGGTCGACAGCCCCATCACGCCCGAACCGATCACCGCGACCGGCCCGCTATGGCCTTGCAGCCCGAGCTCGGCCGCGAGCTTCGAGCTACCCCAGCTGAGCGTGATCCCGCCGCCGCCATGCCCGTAATTGTGGACCAGGCGCTTCTCGCCGAGCTGCTCGCCGCGGACGACGAAGCCCTGCGCGCGGTAGGGCCGAAGCCCGGCGACGGTGCGGATGACGCGGCTTTCGTCGACGAGCACCGGCGCCAACGGCGTGCAGCCCGCGAAGTGCGCGGCTGCCGACCGTCGCGCAGCCCGAGAGCAGCGCGGCGGACCCGGCGGCGAAAGTCCTGCGATCCAATAACATTCATTCGTCCTGGCCCTGTCGAAGGACTGTTCTTCACTATCGCAGAACAAAGCAGGGCTTCGACAAGCTCAGCCCGAGGTGACATTATTCCACGTCTCGATCGGTCAGCCGGTCGTTGGTGAACACGCACACTTCCGACGCGATCTGCATCGCCCGGCGGGCGAGCACCTCGGGGTCCTGCTCGTAATCCGCCAGCGCCCTCGCCGCCGACAGCGCATAATTGCCGCCCGAGCCGATCGCCGCGATCCCGCCTTCGGGCTCGAGCACGTCGCCGTTGCCGGTCAGGATCAGCATGCTGTCGGCGTCGGCGACGATCATCATCGCCTCCAGGTTGCGCAGATATTTGTCGGTCCGCCAGTCCTTGGCGAGCTCGACCGCGGCGCGCAGCAGCTGGCCGTTATATTGCTCGAGCTTGCGCTCCAGCCGCTCGAACAAAGTGAAGGCGTCGGCGGTGGCGCCGGCGAACCCGCCGATCACCTTGCCGTCCTCGCCGATGCGGCGAACCTTCTTCGCATTGGGCTTGATCACCGTATTGCCGAGCGACTGACCTGGCCGTCGCCCGCGATGACGGTCTTGCCGCCCTTCTTGACCCCGAGGATCGTGGTTCCGTGCCAGCTGTCCAAATTCGTCTCCATCTGGCGCTGATGTGGGAGGCGCGCGGCACGCCTGCAAGTCGCGCTCGAAGCGCCGATCGGGAATGAACCACATGATGGCGACCGCCGACATAGATCGCGACCGACAGATCAGCGGCGAAACGAAGGCCAGCGGAACGCGCAACGACATAGCCCGCGAAGCTGATCCATTCCTTCGCGCCGCCGCCCAACGCGCGCTTCACGCCGGAGCCTCGCCCTCGGCATGCGATCAGCGCGCGCTCGAGCAGCAAGATAGCAGATCGATCGCGGCAACCAGCACCAGGCCGAACGACGCGACCGGCCAAGGGCGTGATCCCGGCCTCGTCGATCCAGCGGATCATCAGCGGAAACAGGGTCAGCCAGAACAGCAAGCGCGTGGTTCGCCCACAGCACGGCGCCGGTCACCCGCTTCGCCGACTGCATCATGTGATGATGGTTGTTCCAGTAGATCGCCGACGTAGATGAACGCGAGCAGGTAGGCGGCGAGCAGCGGCAGCACCGTCGAGCAGCGCGCCAAGCGTCGGCTCCGCCGGAAACTTCAGCTCCAGCACCATGATGGTGAGGACGATGGCGACGACGCCGTCGGTGAAGGCATTGAGGCGGTCGGGTTTCATGTCAGTCCGTGCAGTTGCTCGAACCGCTTGTCGGGCACCAGCCACATCGCCGCAACCGCGAAATAGATCGCTACGGCGGCGAGCGGCCAGACTAGCGCGATGCCAATCGAGACGACGTAAGCGGCAATCGTGATCTGCCCCTTTCGTCCCCCGCGCCGCCAGCTTCGCGATCGGCGCGTCCACGGCATTGGCCGCGAGCAGCGCCGATCTCAGCAATCGCGACCGACAAGGCGCACAGCAGCATGATCACGCCGAACGCGAGCACCGTGTCGCGCGTGATGCCCGCCTCGCCGACCCAGCGCACGACGAACGGGACAAGGCTCAGCCAGAACAGGAAGAACAGGTTGGCGAGCAGCACGCGTCCGTCGACCCGTTTCGACGCCTGCAGCAGATGATGGTGCTGGAACCAGTAAATTCCGACCTTGATGAAGGACAGCGCGTAAGCCCCGAACAAGGTCAGCTCGGGCTTGAGCGCGGCCATGCCCGGCGCTTTCGGCACCGGCAGCTCGAGCACCATGATCGTGATGATGATCGCGATGACGCCGTCGGTGAAGCTGTTCAGCCGGTTCGGGTTCATGCGGCGTCCCCATGCATGCCGTCATTCACGGCTAGCCTAAGGGACGCCGCGGGCCGCCGCTAGCGCGAACTGCTGTTCGCGTTCGGGTCCACCGCCGCCTGGGCCCTCACCCATCGGATCAATTTGATGGCCGTCGATCTAGTTTCGTGGGGCCGCTGCTTGCGGCTTACTTCTTCGGCTTGGGCGACTTGCTGAGTGGCATCGCCAACGCGCGGCGGAGCGTCTCTTGAAAGTGCCTTGCTTCAAGTTTGAGTTGGTCGGCTGGTCGGTCTGAGTGGTAAGTCATACCGTTAGAGCGGTTCACTTACTTCGCGGTTCCGCCCTCGCGTTCGATCAAAGCGTCGATGAGCACATCGACATCAAGTAACTGTTGCACTGCTCCTCCTCTCCTGAGTCGCAGCGACCTAACCAAATCGGCACAGTGTGGGAAAGACTTGCGAACCAACCGCACATCGCCTTCGCGAATCTTCACCGAGATGACGAATGGCGCGGCTGACGCTAATCAGCGCCCATGAGATCACGAATCGTGTACGCGTTTCTCGCCGCCTCGCTGGCGGCGGCCCCGGCATCCGCCGCGCTCACTCCCGCCGAGCAGACCCTGATCCGCACCATCGATGCGGAGCAGCAGCGCACGACCGGCATGCTGCAGCGCTGGGTCGACCAGAACAGCGGCAGCCATAATCTCGCCGGGGTTCGGGCGGTCCGCGATATGGTCGAGCCTGAATTCCGCCAGCTCGGCTTCACGACCGAGTGGATCGACATGAAGGACGCCGGCCGCGCCGGGCACCTCGTCGCCCGCCATGCAGGCAGCCGCACCGGAAAGCGCTTGTTGCTGATCGCGCACCTCGACACAGTGTTCGAGCCGGACTCGCCGTTCCAGCGCTGGAACCGCGAAGGCGACATGGCGCACGGGCCGGGCTCAGGTGACGACAAGGGCGGCATCGCGGTGATCGTCGCCGCGCTTCGTGCGATGCAGGCGGCAGGCACGCTCAAGCAGGCTAACATCACAATATTCATGACGGGCGACGAGGAGGATGCGGGCGATCCGCTGAGCATCTCGCGCCGCGATCTTGTCACCGAAGGCAAGAAGGCGGACGCCGCGCTCGACTTCGAAGACCTCGCGATGAAGGGCGATCAGGACATGGGCTCGACCGGCCGCCGCAGCGCCGGGAGCTGGCAGGTCACCGTGACCGGGCGGAGCGCTCACTCGAGCGGCATCGGCTCGCCGGACGTCGGTTATGGCGCGATCTACGAGCTTGCGCGCATCCTCGACCAGTTCCGGCGCGAACTCCCCGAAGACAAGCTCACCTACAATGTCGGCCTGATCGGGGGCGGCCAGAGCGCCAAGCTCGACGCCGGGCAAATCCGCCTGGAAGCAACCGGCAAGACGAATATCGTCGCGGCAACCGCCGTTGCGCGCGGCGACCTTCGCGCGATCAGCGAAGACCAGATTGCCCGAACGCAGCAGAAGATGCGCGCCATCGTCGCGCAATCGCTCCCCGGCGCGAAAGCGGAGATCAGCTTCGAGGGGCGTTATCCGCCAATGCCACCGACCGAAGCGAACCGCGCATTGCTCACGCAGCTCAACGCGGTGAACGCCGATATGGGATTGTCGCAGATGGGCGAACTCGACCCGGCGGAGCGCGGCGCGGGCGACATCAGCTTTGTCGCGAAGGACGTTACAGGCCTCGTCGGGCTCGGTCCGGCCAGCGTCGGCGCCCATACGGACAAAGAGGCAGTCGACGTCCCCTCGATCTTCAAGCAGGCGAAGCGCGCGGCGATCCTCATGAGCAGGCTCGCGGCCGAGCGCCGCTAGGCGATGCTGTTCGAAGTCCGACCGCCAATATCGTTACGCGTGCAACCGGCGCCCGGTTCATGTGTTAGGGTCGCGGCAGGGTGTGCTTGCCGCGTCCTCCGGGGGTTCTGAACTAGTGACCGAAGCACTGACCAACGACCCCTTCAGGCTGCTCGTCCAGTCAATCGTCGATTATGCGATCTACTTGCTGGACACGGAAGGCAACGTGACCAGCTGGAACGCCGGTGCCGAGCGCATCAAGGGCTTCCAGACCGACGAGATCGTCGGCAGGCATTTCTCCCAGTTCTACACGGAAGAAGACCGCGCCGCCGGCGTGCCGCAGCAGGTGCTTGAGACTGCACAGCGGGAGGGCAAGTTCGTCGGCGAAGGATGGCGCGTACGCAAGGACGGCTCACGCTTCTGGGCAAGCGTCGTCGTCGACCGCATCAGTGACGACCATGGAAAGCTGATCGGGTTCGCCAAGATCACGCGCGACATGACCGATCAGCGCGATGCGCAGCAGGCGCTGCTCGAGGCCGAGCGGCGCTTCCGGATCCTCGTTCAGGGCGTGACCGACTACGCGATTTACATGCTCGATCCCGAAGGGCGCGTCACGAACTGGAATGCAGGGGCCCAGCGCATCAAGGGCTATTCTCCCGCCGAGATCATCGGTGAGCATTTCAGCCGCTTCTACACGCCCGAGGACTTCGAAGTCGGCGTGCCGACCCGAGCACTGGAGACGGCGCGCGAAACCGGCCGCTACGAGGCGGAAGGCTGGCGCGTGCGCAAGGACGGCAGCCGCTTCTGGGCGAGCGTCGTCATCGACGCGATCAAGGACGAAGACGGCAGGCTGATCGGCTTCGCCAAGATCACGCGGGACATGACCGACAAGCGCGAGACGCAGTTGCGGCTCGAAGAATTGCGGGAGCAATTATTCCGCTCGCAGAAGATGGAAGCGCTCGGCCAGCTGACCGGCGGCCTGGCTCACGATTTCAACAATCTGCTGACGGCCATTCTCGGAGCGGCCGACTTGGCGGGGCGCAATATCGCCGACCCGGAGAAGCTCAAGCGCATGCTGGAAGGCATCCGCAATTCAGCCCAGCGAGGTGCGAACCTGACGAAGCAGCTGCTTGCCTTCGCCCGGGCGCAGCCACTCGAGATCCGGCAGATCGACCTCAAGAGCTTCATGGGCGACGTGACCACGCTGGTGCGGCCGTCTCTGCGCAGCGACATCGAGCTGCTCACGGAAATCTCCGACCAGCTGTGGCCGGTCGATTCCGACGCCGGAGCGCTCGAGCTCGCGATCCTCAACCTCGCCTTCAACGCCCGCGACGCGATGAAGGACGGCGGGACTCTACGGATCAGTGCTCAAAATGTCGTGCTCAACGGCAAGCCCGACGGTCTCAAGGGCGAACATGTTGCGCTGAAGGTCACCGATACTGGAACCGGCATGTCGCCGGAGACCATGGAGCGCGTGTTCGAGCCGTTCTTCACGACCAAGAGCTTCGGCGAGGGGACCGGCCTGGGCCTCAGCCAGGTGTTCGGCTTCGCAAAGCAGATCGGCGGCGGCGTCAGCGTCGATTCGCGGGTCGGCAAGGGCTCAACTTTCACTTTGTACCTGCCCGCCAGCCGCGGCGCTACGGCCGCGGAAAGCAAGTCGAACGGCGTGCACGCGCTCGGCAAGGTGCTCATCGTCGAGGACGATACGTTGGTCGCCGAGCTAGCGGCGGGAATGCTCGACGAGCTCGGCTTCGAGACGGTCGTCGCTCACAGCGCGAAGGAAGCTCTCGACCGCCTCACCGGCGGCGAAAAGCCCAAGCTGATCTTCTCCGACATCGTGATGCCCGGCGGCATCAGCGGCATCGAGCTTGCGCGCAAGGTGCGCGACCGCTTCCCGGAACTGCCGATCCTGCTCACGACCGGCTACAGCGAAGAGGTGGGAGGAACGCACGGCTTTCCCGTGCTGCAGAAGCCATATGAGCTGAACTCGCTCGCCGACGCACTTAGCAAGATGCTCAGGCGCGAGATCGTGCTTAGTTAGGCCAGTGCTCGCCCCTTCTTGACCTGCGCCGCGAAACGGTGCCTCTTCGTTGCGGCCGCGTGACGATGCCGCGGCGTGGGGAGAGAAGACATGCAGCAAGCCGTGTCCGCGCGGACGCCCGCGCACCTTTGGATCGTCGGAATCCTGGCGCTCCTGTGGAACTGCTTCGGCGCCTACGACTACACCATGAGCAACATGCGCGACGCGGATTACATCAGATCCGCCATGCCCGGCGTCGATCCGTCCGTTGCGCTCGCGTGGATGGATGCGTTCCCAATCTACGCGAAGATCGGCTGGGCACTCGGCGTGTGGGGAGGATTGCTCGGCGCGATCTTGCTGCTGATCCGCAGCCGCTACGCGGTGTGGGCGTTCGCAGTCTCGATGCTGGGCATTGTCCTCAGCATCGGCTGGCAGCTCGCGGCAGCACCGCCAATTCCGGGCGCGACCCAAAGTGGAATGACGAAGATCATACCGTTCGTCGTGATCGTGATCGGTCTGTTCCTGCTTTGGTATTCGTGGAACGCCGAAAAGAAGGGCGTGCTCCGCTAGGTTCGCTTGAGGGGCTGCGGCGACGCGCCCCTCGTCTATTGCTGTTGCGGCTATGCCGCACTTGGCCGCCAAGTGGCGGCGCGGACGATCTGTGCGCTTGCACCCGTGTCAATAATGGCCACGATACTCCCCTGAGGCTGTTGGCCGCTGGGGGAGGAATCGTATGTTCAAGAGTAATTTGCGCCGGGCGCTCGCTTGCGCGTCGCTGATCACCATCGCCGCGGTTGCGACGCCGGCATCGGCGCAGCAGATCGACCGCATCGTCGTCTTCGGCGATTCCTATGCCGATACGGGCAACGCGCTGCGGCTCGCCGGCATCGACCCCCTTACCACGCAGGTCTACACGACCGGCCGTTTTTCCGGCGGCACCAACTATATCGATACGCTGAGCAACATCCTGCAAGTGCCGCAGTTCAACTTTGCGATCGGCGGCGCGCGCACCAACAACGGCAACCAGACAGCGGGACTGCCGGGACTCACGTTCGAAGTCGCGCAGTTCAACGCCGGCGGCGGTGCGCTCGGCTTCCCCATCGTCGACACGACGCTGACCCGCAACGACCTTGTCGCGGTCTCGATCGGCGGCAACGACGCCCGCAATTACCAGCAGACCGGCGGCACGGTCGCCGGCGCTGGAGCGGCTGCGGCGACGGCCGTGACTGCAGCGCAGCAAAATCTGAACATCGTCATGGCGCACGGCCCGGCAACCATCAGCTTCCTTGCGGGCGACACCGGCTTGCTTCCGGAAATCGCCGGCAACCCCGCCGGAGCGCAGGTCCGAACGGCTTTCTCGACGGCGTTCAACGGGGGCATCCAAGGCGTGCTCGCGGGATATGCGGCCCAGGGTTCGATCGTCCACTATCTCGACCTCACGGCAATGCTTGGCCAGATCAACGCGAACCCGGCGGCCTACGGGATCACCAAGGGCCTGGTCTGTCCGATCTTCCCCAACTCGACGTGCGTCGTCGATTTCGAGCGGCTATCTCTTTTACGGTGACGCGCTTCACCTGACCTCCACGGGCTTCGCCATCGTTGGTCAGTACATCGCCGTGCAGCTTGCGGCCCCGCTGACGCTGCAGGCGCCCTCCGATCTCGGCCTGGACACTGGACGGCAGTGGGGGCGGACCCTGTCGAGCCGCGGCGACCTTTACGCCCGTAACGGCGGAGTGAAGGACGGCCTGCGCTTCTACATCACCGGCGATGCGTTCTCGCGCGATGTTCCGCGGAGCGATGAGAATTCAGAGTTCAACATCCGCGGCACCGGCGTCACCCTCGGCGCGGAATATGGCTTGGGCGAGGGGATCGTCGGGATAGCTGGCAACTACAGCCATCCGCGGGCCGAGTTTGGGAACGAAAGCGCGCGCGACAGCGGCCACACCTGGCAGATCGGTGCCTACGGCAGCATCGATGTGAACGGTCTCTTCGGACAGGGCTATCTCGGCTACGGCAAGGATCACAACAAGCTCCGCCGCGCGGGCGTCGTCGACGACATGAACGCAAGCCCGAGCGGCAACCACACCGTCGCCGGCGTCAAGGGCGGCTATCTGATGTCATTCCTCGGCATGCAGGCGGGACCGATCGTCGCGCTCGATTATGCGCGCGCCAAGGTCGACGGTTATACGGAAAATGGCGATCCTGCGCTGACGCTGACGGTTGGAAGCCAGAGCCTCAAGTCGCTTGCCGGCCAGATCGGGCTCGAGGCGCGCGGCAGTTTTTCGGGCTTCCATCCCTTCGTCGACCTGACGGCCGAGCACGAATTCGATGACGGCCACCGGGTGATCAACTTCGCGCAGACGGACGCGCCGATCATCATCAACCAATGGTCGGTGTCACGCGGTAAGGAGACCTATGGCAGGCTTGCCGGCGGCGCCTCGGCTGACGTCGGCGGCGGCTTCAGCATCGACGCCTACGGCACGACCACGCTCGGCCACGATCACGGCCAGGAGCTGGGCGGCCAGATCGGAGTGAAGGCGCACTTCTGAGCAAAGGGCGAGCAGCCGAAGCCGCCAGACTGGTGCATTGTTGGGCTTGATGGCTAGCCCTATTGATCGGCGCCGGAGGTGAGACGGCATCATGTGCGTCTTGGCGTTCGCGTGGCGGCCGAACTCGCGATGGCGGCTAGTCGTTGCGGGCAATCGCGACGAGGTTCACGCGCGCCCCGCGCAACCGCTCTCGCGCTGGCATCGGGCGCCGCATCTGCTGGCCGGGATGGACCTGCTATCCGGCGGAACTTGGATGGGTGTGTCGGAGGAGGCGGGGCGTTTTGCGGTCGTCACCAACGTCCGTGGCCACGGAGCCCCCGATACAGGCCTCGAATCCCGAGGTGCACTCGTCGTTCGCCTTCTTACGGAATCCGCCACCGGGCTCGATGAAGGGATGGCGGCCCGTTTCAACGCGTTCAACGTCATCGCCTCTGAAGGCGATCAGGCGAGCTTCTTGGCCAACCGGCCAGCGTTTCAGCGCCGAGCGCTAGCACCCGGTGTCTACGGCCTGTCTAATGCTGATCTCGATGCCCCGTGGCCAAAGACCGTCCGGGTGAGATCGGGTGTCGAAGGATGGCTGGCCGATGGCAAGTCTGAGTCGGCGGAGCTCCTTGACCTGCTGGCGGAGGGCCGGGACACGACGCTTGATCCGCTCGCAGAGGCGCACCTATCCCCGGTGTTCATGCGCAACGCGGTCTACGGCACCCGCTGCAGCACCGTCGTTCTGGTCGATTCCAAAGGACGTGGCACGATCGTCGAGCGGCGCTATTCCCCCGAGGCGGTCGTCACGGGCGAGACGGAGCTGAGCTTCCGCTGGCCGTCCTGATCGCTTAGCCGCGGCGGCCGCCGAAACGCGTCCGCTGCTGCTTTCCAAAGCGCCCTTTGCGAGTCCCGGGTTTGCCCTCGGTCGAATTGCCGAGCGGGCGAGGCGCGACACGCTGGTCGTGGGGGATCCCGAGATCGTCTTCCTCGAGCCGGCGGATTTCGTCGCGCAGCCGCGCGGCCTCTTCGAACTCGAGGTCGGCAGCAGCTTTGCGCATCCGCTCCTCGAGGTCGGCGAGATAGGCTTTGAGGTTGTGGCCGACGAGGTGTGGGCGTTCTTCGTCGCCGGTATCGACGACGACGCCGTCGCGTGTGGCTAGATGCGCCATCACGTCGTGGATGTTCCGCTTGATCGATTCCGGCGTGATGCCATGTTCCTGATTGTACGCGACCTGCTTTTCGCGGCGGCGATTGGTTTCGGCGAGGGCGCGCTCGATCGAACCGGTGACCGTATCGGCGTAGAGGATCACGCGCCCTTCGACATTGCGAGCGGCGCGCCCGATGGTCTGGATCAGCGAGGTCTCGGACCGCAGGAAACCTTCCTTGTCGGCGTCGAGGATCGCGACCAGCCCGCATTCGGGGATGTCCAAGCCTTCGCGCAGCAGGTTGATGCCGACGAGCACGTCATAGACGCCGAGGCGAAGCTCGCGGATCAGCTCGATGCGTTCCAGCGTCTCGACGTCCGAGTGCATGTAGCGGACCTTCAGCCCCGCCTCGTGTAGATATTCGGTTAAGTCCTCGGCCATGCGCTTGGTCAGCGTCGTGACGAGCGTTCGATAGCCCTTTTTCGCCGTCAGCTTGGCTTCGTTGACGAGGTCGTCGACCTGGTCCTCGACCGGCTTGATCTCGACCGGCGGGTCGATGAGACCGGTAGGGCGGATCACCTGCTCGGAGAAGACGCCGCCGGTCTCGTTCATTTCCCAAGGACCGGGAGTCGCGGAAACGAACACCGACTGCGGTCGCATCGCCTCCCATTCGTTGAAGCGCAGCGGGCGGTTGTCGATGCAGCTCGGAAGGCGGAAGCCGTACTCCGCCAGAGTGATCTTCCGGCGGTGGTCGCCGCGCGCCATGGCGCCGATCTGCGGCACCGTCTGGTGGCTCTCGTCGACGAACAGCAGCGCGTTGTCGGGCAAATATTCGAACAGGGTCGGCGGCGGCTCGCCAGGAAGGCGTCCGGTGAGGAAGCGCGAGTAATTCTCGATACCCGCGCAGGAGCCGGTCGCGGCGATCATCTCGAGGTCGAAGTTCGTGCGCTGCTCAAGCCGCTGCGCCTCGAGCAAACGGCCTTCAGAAGTTAGCTCCTTGAGCCGCTCGGCGAGCTCATGCCGGATCGCCTCCATCGCCTGCTTCAGCGTGGGTCCCGGCGTCACATAGTGCGAGTTGGCATAGACCTTGATGCTCTCGAGGCTGGCAACTGCCTTACCCGTCAGTGGGTCGAATTCGGTGATCTCCTCGATGTCATCGCCAAAGAAGCTCACGCGCCAGGCAGTGTCCTCATAATGCGACGGGAAGATCTCGAGGCTGTCTCCGCGTACCCGGAAATTGCCGCGCGTGAACGCCTGGTCGTTGCGCTTGTACTGGAGGGCGACGAGCTTGCGGATGACTTCCCGCTGGTCCTCGCTACTGCCCTTCTTGAGGCTGAAGGTCATGGCCGAATAGGTCTCGACCGAGCCGATGCCGTAGAGGCACGACACGCTGGCGACGATGATCACATCGTCGCGCTCGAGGAGCGACCGCGTCGCCGAGTGACGCATCCGGTCGATCGCCTCGTTCACGCTCGACTCCTTCTCGATGTAGGTGTCGGTGCGCGGGACGTAGGCTTCGGGCTGGTAATAATCGTAATAGCTGACGAAAAATTCGACAGCGTTGTCGGGAAAGAAGCTCTTGAACTCGCCGTAGAGCTGAGCGGCGAGGATCTTGTTCGGCGCGATCACCAGCGCAGGCCGCTGCAGATTTTCGATGACCTTGGCCATGGTGAAGGTCTTGCCCGAACCCGTGACGCCCAGGAGCACCTGGCTCGCCTCGCCATTCTCGCCGATCCCTTCGACCAGCTCGCGGATCGCGGTCGGCTGGTCGCCCGCCGGCTCATAATCCGAGACGATCTTGAAGAGCTTACCGCCCTCGGCCTTGTCCGGTCGCGCGGGCTTGTGCGGCACGAATGCCGGCGACGTTTCGGGCTCTTCGAGGGAGGTCCTGATCTGAATTGCCATCGGGCGCTATATGGTCGCAGGCAGCGGCAGGAACAACGGAAGGAACGGCTATAGTGGAAGGCCTTAGGCGGTTCGGCATTCTCGCGCACAGCTCCGAAGGCGCGGCGCTGTGCTTCCTCACCTTCTGCCGCGAAGGCTTTCGCGAGCTGGGCCAGCACATGCATCCAGACGTGATGCTCGATTGCGCGGCGATGGGTCATGTGATGCCGGCGTGGGAGTCAGGAGATCATGCGGCGGTTCGCGCATTCCTGGCAGAATCGGTCGAGCGGCTTGCCGCGGGCGGATGCGACTTTTTCGCCTGTCCCGACAACACGGCCCACATTTCACTCGAGCTGCCGGGGCGGGACCTTCCGCTCCCCGGCCTCAACATCGCCGACGTCGTTGCGGAGCGAGCCGCCGAACTCGGCATGAAGCGCGTCGCGGTGCTCGGTACAAGGTTCACCATGGCTGGACCGGTCTATCGCCGCGCTCTGCCTGCGGTCGGCGTTGAGCCACGCTTTCCCAACCATGAAGAGCAGGCGGACGTCGACCGGATTATCTTTGACGAGCTGGTCGAGGGCGAATTCACCGAGCCGTCGCGACAGCGCTATTGCGAGATCATCGCGCGGTTGAAGGATGAAGAAGGATGCGACGGCGTCGCGCTCGTCTGCACCGAGATTCCGCTGCTGGTGACGCCCAACGTTTCGCCACTGCCGACGCTGGATTCGACGCGGCTGCTCGCCCGCGCGGCATTCGAGGTCTGCACCGGCAAACGCTCTTTGCCAGCGTGGCGCGGCGGGCCGGTTGCCTGAGGTATGCCCACCGAGGGGTGACGTGAAGCCCGGCCGCCGCTAGCGCCGTTGGCGATGGCGCGAATCCTGGTCCTCATCAACCGCGGCGGTGGAGCGGCGTCGCGGGACCCCAAGATCGGTGAGACTGTCGCCAAGGCGCTGCAGGACGCGGGGTTGGACGCGGACGTCGAGCTGATCGACGGCGGCGACTGCTCGGCACGCTGTGCGGCGGTTGTCGAACGCGGCGACGAATTGATCGTGGTAGGCGGTGGCGACGGGACGATTAGCGCTGCTGCGTCGGCGCTCGTCGGGACCGAGACCAGGCTTGGAATTCTGCCGCTCGGGACGCTCAACCACTTCGCAAGGGATCTCGGCATTCCGACCGAACTCGCAGAAGCGGCCAAGCTGATTGCGGACGGCAGCCCACGCCAGGTCGACGTAGCCGAGATGAACGAGCGCATCTTCATCAACAACAGCGCCATCGGCCTATATCCGCTGATGGTGATGGATCGCGACCTCCAGCAAAAGCGCTTGGGCCGAAGCAAGAAGCTGGCGATGATCGTCGCATCGGTCCGGACGCTCGCTCGCTTCGGACATCAGCGCCTGACGCTCACCGTAAACGACGAGAAAGAGCGCGTGGACACCCCTTTGCTGTTCGTCGGCAACAACGACTATCGCCTCGACCTTGGCGCTCCGGGGCAGCGCGAGAGCCTGGAGGACGGGCAGCTCTGCGTCATGGTCATGCGCAAGAAGACGCGCAGCGGACTGATCGCGGCAAGCATCCGCGCCTTGTTCAATCGCACCCGCGACGACGACATGGAGAAGATCGATGGCGTCGAGCGGCTGCGCGTTGGGAGTGGCCGCAGCGTCATTCCCGTGTCGCTGGATGGCGAGGTCGTCGGCGCCGCGCCGCCCCTCCATTACCGCATCCGAAAGGGCGGGCTGCGGGTCATTGCGCCTTAGGCTAAGGGAACCAGCGAGGGCTCAGCCGTGTTCGCAGCGCATAGATGAAGATTGGGGGTGCTCTTGGCGAGCCAGCCTCGACTGGGATTATCGGACCGCATTCGCGCCCGTGGCACGCGCGTCGCAGGCATCGCGATCATCCTCCTCAGCGTCGGTGCGGCTTTCCTTCCCGCCGGCAAGAGCATTTCCTCTGACATGATCGGCGCGCTGCTGATCGCAGCGGGCCTGATCGAACTGACTGCTGGCGCCCTCCGAAGGGCCGTCCGGCCGTTCGCCATGGCGGCCGGAGGAGTCACTGCGCTCGCCGGGCTCTTGTTCGTCCTCGGCCATGAAACGCACTTCTTTCCGCGCGTCGTGCCGATCATCGGCTGGCTGCTCATCCGCAGCCTGATCCTGATCGTCGCCAGCGGAGAGTTCGAGCGGCTCTGTGCGGCGCTGGACGGCATTTTCTGCGGGAATGGACTTCCTTCTCGCCGTGCTGCTGATCGCCGGCCTCTCGATTTCGACGCTCGTGATCAGCCTGTTCGGGCCGACGCGCGAACTGGTCGCGAGCTTCGCCTGGGTGCTAGCGGCGAGCTTCGTTGTGAACGGATTGATGCTCCTCGAAGTCGCGAGCTGCGCGGAAGAGTCGGCCACAAAGGCGTGACTGGATGGAAGCGCGGCGCTTGGGCATAAGCGCCGGAATGTTCGAAGGCTCCGCAAACCTTTCCGTCAACACGGTCGCCGAGATCGTGCGCCTGGCGGTTGCACCGGTGTTCCTGCTGAGCGGCATCGGCGCCTTCCTCAACGTCTGCGCCTCGCGGCTGTCGAGGATCGTCGACCGTTCGCGCGAAATCGAGCCGCTGCTGCTCGCCAGCCGCGGTGCCGAGCATGACCGCTGGCTCGCGGACCTGCGTTTGCTCGACCGGCGAATGAGCCTCGTCAGCTGGGCAATCTCGCTGTCGGTCCTCTCCGCCATATTGATCTGCGCCGTCGTCGTTCTCCTGTTCGGAGCAAGCCTGACACGCCTGCATGTCGCGCCGACGATTGCCTGGCTGTTCATGGGCTCGATGATCGCAATCGGCCTCGGCTTCGCGGTGTTCCTCGTCGAGACCCGCGTTGGGTCGCGCGCGGTAAGGGTCCGCTCCGAACTGCTGCAGCACAGCGTCGACGAAGCCTAGCTGGACGCTTCAGCGCACGCACCGCATAGTGACCCATCACGGGGGGTAGTGACATGCGCTTCTTCAGCTTTCGCCATTCGGTCCTCGCGGCGACGATCATCGCTGCGATGGCCGTAACACCAGCATCGGCTGCAGCACCTGCCAAGCACAAAGTAATAAGGCCGCCGGTCCAGGCCCAACCGTCAGCAAAGCGGGACAAAATGTCCCCGCCCAATTTCGAGGCGATGATCGGCTTCGTCGACAAGCTGTTCCCACCGCAGCCGGACCCCGATCCGGCGCGTCTGGCGTTGGCCCGGACGTCCGTCCAGACGATGTGGCCGGACGGCGCCTACGGAAAGATGATGGTCGGCTTCATGGGCGGCATGATCGACCGCGCGATGCTGCTGAAGAAATCGGACTTCGCGCAGCTCGGCGGAAAGGCGAAAGCGGCGACGGCGAGCGCTTCCACCAAGGACCTTTCGTTGCACGACGAGATCGCAGCCAAGGACCCGTATTTCGACAAGCGCCTCGCCGCCATTCGCGGAGTTGTGGATGAGGAAATGGGCAAGGTCTCCGCGATCATCGACCCGCGCATGCGCGAGGGGCTAGCGCGAGCGATGGCGCGGCGCTTCGACGGCCAACAGCTCGCCGACATCAACCGCTTCTTCGCGACGCCGAGCGGGCATGCCTTTGCCGGTCAGTACATGCAGCTGTGGATGGATCCCGACACGATCCGCTCGATCTTCGGCAGCATGCCCGAGATGATGAAGCTGATGCCGGACATGATGCAGAAGATCAAAGCGGCGAACGATCAGTTTCCCTCGCCGCCCAAGCCGGCGCAACCCGAGACCAAAGAAACGAAGCCGGCCGGGACGTCCGCGAAAGGCTAGCCGGGTCGCTCGACAAGCGCCGGAACGGAACCTATCGGCAAGCGCTCCATCGACAGGAGCCGCTTGAGCAATGAACCGCACCGATGCATCCGCCAGCCACATTCTCGACCGGGTGCTGGTCCTCGAGATGGTGCGGGTCACCGAGGCCGCGGCAATCGCGGCTTCCAAGTGGATCGGGCGCGGGGATAACGACGCCGCGGACGCTGCCGCCGTCGAGGCGATGCGCGTGGCTCTCAATGAGCTGCCGTTCGACGGAACCGTCGTGATCGGCGAAGGCGAGCGCGACGAGGCGCCGATGCTCTATATCGGCGAAAAGGTCGGATCTTCGCAGGGCGGCGGACCGAAGATCGACATCGCGCTCGATCCGCTCGAGGGAACGACACTAACCGCCAATGCCGGGCCGAACGCCCTTGCGGTTCTTGCAATCGCCGAGAATGGCTGCCTGCTCAACGCACCGGACGTCTACATGGACAAGCTCGCGGTCGGGCCCGGATACCCCGAAGGCACGATCGACCTCAGCCGCTCGCCATCCGAGAATGTCCGAGCCATCGCCAAGGCCAAGGGCGTCGATCCGAGCGAGATCATCGCCTGCGTCCTCGAGCGCCCGCGGCATGAGGCGATCATCGCCGAGCTTCGTGCGCTGGGATGCGGCATCAAGCTGATCCCGGACGGCGATGTGGCCGGCGTCATCGCGACTGCCGATCCGGAGACGGGCATCGACGTTTACATGGGTTCCGGCGGCGCACCGGAGGGCGTGCTGGCCGCAGCGGCTCTGCGCTGTGTCGGCGGGCAGATCCAGGGCCGCCTGCTGTTCCGCAACGATGATGAGATCGCCCGCGCCCACCGCTGGGGCATCGACGACCTCGACCGCATCTACACGCTGCAGGACATGGCCAAGGGCGATTGCATCTTTGCCGCGACTGGCGTTACCGACGGTTCGCTGCTGAAGGGCGTTCACAAGCGCAAAAATCGCGTGAGCACCGAAAGCGTCGTGATGCGCGCGAGCACCGGGACGATCCGCCGCGTATCCACAGAATATCACGATCTCGAGCACCGCGGAACTCTAGACCGCTAAATCCCTGAGTCCTACCCTTGCGCCATGGGGCCGGCGCTTAACATCAACCAGTCGGTCATGGGTCAGCCGTGGCGCTGGCGCCGTGAGCCCGACCCCTCGATGGCGATGGATACACTCGTCGACGAGCTGCTGCTGGCCCGAGGAGTGGTGCGCGACGATCTGCCTCGCCATCGCCATCCCAAAATCCGGGATTTCCTGCCCGATCCCTCCTGTTTCCGGGACATGGATAAAGGCGCAAGCCGTTTGGCCGATGCGATCCAGAAGGGCGAAACGATCGCGATCTTCGGCGACTATGACGTCGACGGGGCGACGAGCGCTGCGCTGCTGGTGCTGCTGCTGAGGCGGTTGGGAGCGGAGCCCATTGTCTACATCCCCGACCGGCTGATGGAGGGTTACGGACCTTCCGGCAAAGCGCTCGTCGAATTGAAGGAGCGCGGCGCCACACTAGCCGTCTGCGTGGACTGCGGTGCGCAAGCGTTCGAGGCGCTCGAGCAAGCGGCCGCGGCGGGACTCGATGTCATCGTCGTCGACCACCACCAGTGTGCGACGCTGCTTCCGCTGGCGCATGCGTTGATCAATCCCAATCGGCTCGACGAGAGCGAGGACGGAGTTGCGCACGGGCATCTCGCGGCGGTCGGAATGGCGTTCCTGCTGGGCGTCGCGTTGCTGCGCGAGCTCAGGAGCCGCGGCTTCTTTGAAGCGCTCGCCGAACCGAAGATCATCGACCTGCTCGACCTCGTGGCCCTCGGCACCGTCGCCGACGTCGCGCGGCTGAAGAGCCTGAATCGCGCGTTCGTCACGCAGGGCCTCAAGGTGATGGCAGCACGCCAGAACGTCGGGCTGTTGGCGCTCGCTGAGGCCGCGCGACTGGTGAAGGCGCCGTCGTGCCGCGACCTCGGATTCGCGCTGGGACCGCGGATCAATGCGGGGGGCCGCGTCGGCAAGTCGGACTTGGGCGTTCGGCTGCTGACCTGCACCGATCCGGAGGAAGCCCGAACCATCGCCGCGGAGCTCGACCGCCTCAACGAAGAACGCCGCGCGATTGAGATGCTGGTGTGCGAGCAGGCGGAGAAGCAGGCCGCGAAGCTCAACGGCGCGCCCGTGCTCACCGTCATGGGCACCGGCTGGCACCCCGGCGTCATCGGCATCGTCGCCGGCCGCATCAAGGAGCGCTTCGGACGACCCGCCATCGTCATCGCCGAGACGGAAGGCGGCACCGGCAAGGGCTCGGGCCGATCGATTTCGGGCGTCGACCTCGGTGCTGCGGTGCTGGCCGCGAAGGACAGCGGCTTGCTGGTCGCAGGCGGGGGCCACGCGATGGCGGCGGGCCTCACTATCGCTCCTGGGGGCTTCGAGAAATTCCGTGAATTCATCAGCGAGCGCCTCGCCGCAGACGTCGCGAAGGCATTGGGCGACCGGGCGTTGCTGCTCGATGCCCTCCTCGCGCCGGGCGGCGTTGCCGGTCATCTCTGCGACGCGCTGGATTCCGCGGGGCCGTATGGCGCCGGCTGGCCGGGCCCCCGCGTTGCTGCCGGTCCGGCGCGCCTGCTCCGCACCGGCATCGTCGGCGATGGCCACGTTCGCGGGCTGGCCTGCGGCGACGACGGCAAGAGCTTCAAGTGGATCGCCTTCCGATCCGCCGCGACCGAGCTCGGACAGGCGCTGCTCGCTTCACCCGCCGACAAACGCTGGTGGCTCGCCGGAACGATCAAGCGCGACGAGTGGAACGGCGGCAATGCTGCCGAGATGCATGTCGAGGACGCCGCGCTTGCTTGACCCTTCGCGGGCCCTCGCCTAACGCGCTCACCGCTTCTTGGAGCGGCCCCATCGTCTAGCGGTCTAGGACGTCGCCCTTTCACGGCGAAAACACGGGTTCGAGTCCCGTTGGGGTCACCAACGATTTCAAGCGCTTGGCGGCTGTTGGCCAAAAACCATCAAATATCGATTGAATAAGCGTCTTGCGAACGGGCGCAAATCGGCCTGCCAGCCAGCCGGAATGCTGCAATGGGTCGAAAGCAGACACGTGGCAGCTTTGGGTGGAAAGCTGATTTGAAGGCGAAGCGGCCGCGAGGAGCGCGTACAAACGCGCGGGGAAATCAGTACTCGAAGCGGTGGTTTTGAGCAGCCGAGCCCGGTTCAGCCAAGCGCATGGACGCGGGTCATTCGGACAGTCTCAAGTGAATGAAGGTGCGATCGAGTGGTCGCGGAAAGCTCGCTTGGGCAGGCTTAGAAGGCGCAGACGCATGCTCGTCTAGGCTGCCTTTTCGAGCGTCTCCAAACGAGCGAGGCAGGCGCGCTCAACCAAGGTCTTGAGCAGTTCGACGCGGGTTCCGAGCCATTCGAGCTGGTCGCTCGTGATGCGATATTCGCGCGAGTATCGAGCCTTGATGTAGGCTTCGCGCAATCGTGCGTACGCGCGCTTTTCGTCACGCGTCGTGCCGGGCCAGACCTGCTTGAGGCTCGGCTCCATTCCTCGGCGAGCGCGCGCAAGCGGTTCAGATTGTGCGTCTTGGGCGTGTAGAGCGTCCGCACCAGGAACAGGCACTGGTAGAGCCGCTCGGTCGCCTGGTGCAGCAGGAACGCCGCATGATTTAGCTCTTCGTCGCGTAAGGCGTAGCCGGCGCGCCTGCTGCGAATTCGCTAGCGCTTTGCGAACCACTCCTCGAAGAAATCGCGGCGTCTCGTCGAGCGCTTCCTGCGCGCTCAGCGGCCGCGGCTCGGCGAACGGATGACCCGGCTCCTCGAACAGGACGATGCCGTCGCGGAGGATGTCGATGAAGAAGAAGCGGCCGAGCCGCAGCTTCTCGTTCACGTCATCCAGGCTGTGATAGATGGGCTGACGGGCGCCCTTAGCTCCTTGCCTTCCGACAGTTCCGCAATCAGCCGGTCCTCGGTCTTGGCCCAAAATTCGGGAACGTCGGTCAGGTCTTCGTGGCTGACGACGACCAGCAGGTCGAAGTCGGAGAAGTAACGCCCTACCGGATCTTCGACCCAGTCGCCGCGCGCATAGCTCCCGAACAGGATGATCTTGAGGATCTTGCCGTTGCGGAAGCGCCCCATCGTACGGCGCGAGATCGCCTCGGCAAATCCTTCGCGAATGACCTCGACCACGTGCGCCAATTCGCGCTGTTTTGCTTCGGGTAGATGATCGAGATCGGTGCGCATCGAGGGTTCAATCCTACGGTGTCGATCGGCGTCTGCACAGTGCGCGATCCGCCCGGCCGGGCCTCCGCCGGTCGCGCAAAGATACCACACGGCGAGTGGGTCGCGAGAGCAACACCCCGCGCGTTATCTTCGATGATTGAGCCTTCTAAGTCACTTAGCCAGGCTTGGCTAAGCAACTGATTCTGTTAGGATTTCGAATCGTGGACATGACGTGTAGTCTCAACGGCGGCTCAAGCCGACGATGATACGCTTCCTCTTCTCGAGTTCAGCGAGGCGTGCCGTAGAGATTTGGAAGAGACGAAAATCAGTTAGCTGTGCTGATCGGCCATCATTTCGTGACGAGGCCAGCTAGCGCTCGCTTCAACACGTCGCGGCACCAACCGCGCATCCGTCTAGTCCCCGGTTACGGCCCTACGTCCCAGAAGCCTGCGCCGCGCCTGAGCAAAACGTTCTTTGGTTTGCGGTTTCGGCGTCGGGATGTTGGCGCGACCTGCGGATGCCGTAGAGCATGAGCAACTCATTGCCCGTATCGACGATGCTGTGGACGGTTTCCGAGAGCATTGCCGAGGAGCCGATCATGAAGGCTGCGACAGCCTTCGTGGCTGCCACGAGCAGATTGCCGATCAGCGCCGCCACGACGGACCGGGTTCCGGCTGATCTCATATGCCGCACCTCGACCTCCGATGTCCGAGATGAACTGCGCTCCGGACATCAGCTTTACGTTTAATACCAGCATATGGAGCGAACGGGCTAGGTGAGATGTGGGATGGACGGGCTTCCACCAGAATTCGCCTCAAGCGGCGATCGTAATCACGGGTACGGCCCTGCCCGAGGCGAAGGCCGAGCGCGTCTACACCGTAGAGCGGATCACTCGCCGCGAAATTGAGCAGTCGCCCAGCCACGAGCTCGACCAGCTGTTGAAGGACGTCCCCGGAGTTCAGCTATTCCGGCGCTCCGACGCACGCAGCGGCCATCCGACCAGCCAGGGCATTACTTTGCGCGCGCTTGGCGGAAACGCATCCAGCCGAGCCTTGCTGATGCTCGACGGCGTACCGCAGTCGGACCCGTTCGGTGGCTGGGTGAACTGGCCCGCCTACGATCCATCGGACCTCCGCCAGATCCGCGTGGTGCGCGGCGGCGGAAGCGTGACCTACGGGCCCGGAGCGCTTGCCGGCACGATCGAGATGATCAGCCGCGCGGATACTGGCGTGTCGGGCGAGGTGGACGGTGGAAGCCGCAACTCGGTCGAGAGCAGCGCGCGTCTCGGGATTGCGGCCGCCGGCGGCGTGCTCAGCCTGGCGGGCCAGGGTGGGCGGAGCGACGGCTTCGTTCCAATTACGGAGGCGACTCGCGGCCCGGCCGACGAGCGCGCGCCATATCGTGAATATAACGGTCGCGTGCGATGGGTCGCGCCAATCGGCGCGTCGACCGAATTGCAGGCCAGCATCGACGGGTTCCACGACCGGCGCACTCGGGGGACGGATTTCACGGTCAACCGAACCAATGGCGCGGATGCCTCGGTGAGGCTGGTCAGCCATGGCCGTTGGCAATGGAGTGCGCTCGGTTACTGGCAATGGCGCAACCTGATGAGCAGCTTCGCCAATGTTAGTCCCGGCCGGGTCATCGCTACGCGGGTGTCCCTGCAGGATTCAGTACCGTCGCATGGGGTCGGCGGAAGCTTCGAATTGCGCCCGCCAATGCCGGATGGATTTCAGCTTCGCCTCGGTGCCGATGCGCGCCGCACCAGCGGAAAATCGCGTGAGCTGTTCACTTATGTCGCGGGAAACCCGACGCGGCGCCGCTTCGCCGGCGGCGACACCTTCACCGGTGGCGCCTTTGCGGAAGCCACAGAGGACGTCGGCAGGCTGACCCTCACCGGCGGCGCGCGCATCGATCACTGGCAAGTGACCGATGGACATTTGTTTGAAAAAGTCATCGCGACGAACGCCGTATTGCGTGACGACAAGGATCCGAAGCGCGATGGCTGGCTTCCGACAGCGCGTGGCGGTGCGGTGGTGAAATGGGACAACGGCCTCAGTCTACGGACCGCGGCTTACCTCGGCTGGCGGATGCCGACTCTCAACGAATTGTTCCGGCCATTCCGCGCCGGGCTCGACGCGACGGCGGCAAACCCGGATCTCGACCCAGAAAAGCTCGTCGGCGCGGAGTTAGGCGGCGAATATGAGCATGGCGACATCCGCCTCTCGGTCACGGGATTCTTCAACAAGCTGAAGAACGCAATAGCCAATGTAACGCTGGGGCAGGGACCAGGAGTCTTCCCCGGCGTCGGTTTCGTCGCGGCGGGCGGGGCCTACCGCCAACGCGAGAATGTCGGCGCGGTGAAAGTCCATGGCATAGAGGCGTCGGCTTCTTGGGCGCGCGGGCCGTGGCTGGGGCAGGCCGGAATGAGCTGGACTCACGCGCGAATGGAAGCGAGCGGGGCAGCGGCTTTCCTCGATGGATTACGGCCGGCGCAGACTCCCAATTTCGCGGCGACGCTTTCGTTCGGCTACGATCAGGACGGCAAGGGCGCGCAGATCGTGTTGCGCCGAGTCAGTGCGCAGTTCGAGGACGACCTCAACACGCGGACGTTGAAGGCGGCGACCACCGTCGACGCCTTTGCTTCCTGGCCGATCGCGCAACGACTTCAGATCATCGCGCGCGGGGAAAACATCACCAACAAGCTGGTCATGGCGGGGATCAACGGCGACGGTTCGGTCGAACGCGCAACACCGCGGACGCTCTGGATCGGTCTCAGGTTGCGCTGATTGCTTACGCGCCTTTCGAATCAGTTTCGATCACCGTGAGCGGCTGTGCGACGGCCGCGTTGCGGGAGTGAGTCGGGGGTCACGATGATCGTTGCGCCAGGCGACAGGATCGAACTGACGTTGCTGCGAAACTGATCGGGAACGTGGAAACGCTGCGAGGATCAGCCCAATCCTGCAGGCGCACCACGATCGAATCTTCGCCATCCTGACATCGGCCCCTGCGTCGCCGAACTTCACGACGAGTTCAGCGCTCAGACCCATGACCAAGTCACTGCACTTTTGACGTCGAAGCGAAGACCCTAGGCACGCCCGCAACCCTCACGCCCAGCGGCAACTGCTGCAGCAATCAGCGGCGCGAGCCCGACGAATGTCGCCAGCGGTGACGTCGATATTTGACGCTCATCCGAGCGCATGCCACCGGCGAGGCCATGGCTGAGAAACCTCCAGCACAGCGGACATGGGGCGGTCGCTTCGAGACGAAGCCGGCCGAGCTGATGACGCGCATCAATGCGTCCATCGGGTTCGACAAGAGGCTGTGGCGGGAGGACATTGCTGCGTCGAAGGCGCATGCCGCGATGCTGCGCGACCAAAAGATCATCGGCGATGCTGACGCCGCTGCGATCCTCGAAGGTCTCGACCGGATCGCGGCGGAGTTCGAGCGTGACGGCGTACCGGAACGCGTCGAGCTCGAAGACATTCACATGACCGTTGAGCATCGGCTTGCGGAGCTGATCGGCCCTGCGGCCGGGCGGCTCCACACAGCGCGGTCGCGCAACGACCAGGTCGCGACCGATTTCCGGCTGTGGGTGCGATCGGCATGCGAAGAAGCGCTCGAGGCCATCCGGGCCCTGCAGCAGGTCCTGGTTGAGCGCGCCGAGGAGCATGCCGAGACGGTGATGCCCGGCTTCACCCATCTCCAGGTGGCGCAACCGGTAACGCTCGGTCATCACCTGATGGCATATTACGAGATGCTCGGCCGCGACGTGTCGCGGTTCGCCGACGCGAGGCAGCGGATGAATGAAAGCCCGCTCGGAGCTGCCGCGCTCGCCGGGACGGGGTTTCCCGTCGACCGCCACGCGTCGGCCCATGCGATGAGCTTCGAGAGGCCAAGCGCGAACAGCCTGGACAGCGTCTCCGACCGCGACTTCGCTATCGATTATCTGACAGCGGCGGCGCAGTGCAGCCTCCACCTGTCGCGGCTCGCTGAGGAACTGATCATCTGGGCGAGCCCGCAGTTCGGGTTCGTGAAGCTGTCGGACCAGTTCTCCACCGGCTCGTCGATCATGCCGCAGAAGCGCAACCCCGATGCCGCCGAACTGGTGCGCGGTCACAGCGGGCGCATCATTGGCGCGCTCACCTCGGTGATGGTCACCATGAAGGGCCTGCCGCTCGCTTATTCGAAGGACATGCAGGACGATAAGGAGCCGGCGTTCGAGGCGCGCGATCTGTTGATGCTGTCACTCGAGGCGCTCGCGGGAATGGTCGCAACCGTCCAGTTCGTGCCCGAGCGAATGCGCGCCGCAGCCGCACACGGTTTCTCGACCGCGACTGACCTCGCCGACTGGCTGGTGCGAGAGGCCGACGTTGCCTTCCGGGAGGCGCACCACAGCGCCGGCCGCGCCGTGAAGGCTGCCGAGGAAGCGGGCTGCGATCTTGCCGATCTTCCGCTCGACGTGCTGAAGCGCATCGACGGGCGGATCGACGAGCGCATTTATGACGTGCTCAGCGTCGAAGCCTCCGTGCGCAGCCGGACGAGCTACGGCGGAACGGCGCCCGAGCGTGTCCGGGAGCAAATCGCGAAGGCGAAGGAACAGCTAGGACTTTAGACGGCGGTCCCGCTGAGCGATCGTGCGCAGCCGCAGCGCATTCAGCCGGATGAAGCCTGCCGCATCGCGGTGGTCGTAGCTGCCGCTGCCTTCCTCGAACGTCACCAGGTCCTGGTCGTAGAGCGAGTGGTCGCTTTCCCGGCCGATCACCGTCGCATTGCCCTTGTAGAGCTTCATCGTCACGCGGCCGGTCACATGTTCCTGGCTCTTGTCGATCGCCGCCTGGAGCATCTCGCGCTCGGGCGCGAACCAGAACCCGTTGTAGATCAGGCTAGCATAGCGCGGCATCAGGTCGTCCTTGAGGTGCATTGCGCCGCCATCGAGGGTGACGCTTTCGATCCCGCGATGAGCAGCGAGCAGGATGGTGCCGCCGGGTGTCTCGTAGACGCCGCGCGACTTCATGCCGACAAAGCGGTTCTCGACCAGGTCGAGGCGTCCGATGCCGTTGTCGTGGCCGAGCTGGTTGAGCTTCGTCAAAAGCGCTGCCGGCGACAGCTTCTTGCCGTCGATCGCAACCGGATCGCCTTTCTCGAAATCGATGGTGACGACCGTCGCCTTGTCGGGAGCTTCCTCGGGTGAGATCGTACGCTGGTGAACATATTCCGGCGCGTCGGCGGCGGGATCCTCCAGTACCTTCCCCTCGGATGACGAGTGCAGCAGGTTGGCGTCGATCGAGAAAGGCGCTTCCCCGCGCTTGTCCTTGGCGATCGGGATCTGGTGCTTCTCGGCGAAGTCGAGCAGCGCTTCGCGGCTCTGGAACTCCCACTCGCGCCAAGGAGCGATCACCTTGATGTCGGGCTCCAGCGCATAATAGCCGAGCTCGAACCGGACCTGGTCGTTGCCCTTGCCGGTCGCGCCGTGACAGACCGCGTCCGCGCCGACCTGCCGCGCAATCTCGATCTGGCGCTTTGCAATCAGCGGCCGAGCGATCGAGGTGCCGAGAAGGTAATCGCCCTCGTATTGAGTGTTGGCGCGGAACATCGGGAAGACGAAGTCGCGGACGAATTCCTCGCGCAGGTCGTCGATGAAAATGTTCTCAGGCCGCACGCCGAGCATCTCCGCCTTGCGCCGCGCGGGCTCGACCTCCTCGCCCTGGCCGAGGTCGGCCGTGAAGGTGACAACCTCCGCGTCATATTCGGTCTGCAGCCATTTGAGGATGATCGAGGTGTCGAGCCCGCCGGAGTAAGCAAGCACGACCTTCAGCTTCTTCTCATTCACGGTCTTAGTCTCGTTCTTATGGTCACTAATGTCACGAAGAGCGCCGCTTTTGCTGGACCTTAGGAAAGCTCAGTGCCGCTTCGGCTTCAGCTAACGCTCACTTCGAAGCAGCGGCCGGAAGGCTTGGCAGTTGCAATCCCATTTTGCCAGTCTGCAGACCCGCCGGCTTTCGCGCCGAGCAGCCACAACATCGCGCCGCGCGCCGTATGCATCCGGTTCTCCGCCTGGCGCCAGACCGCGGAGCGCGGTCCGTCGATGACCGGTGCCGTCACTTCCTCGCCGCGCCGCGCGGGCAGGCAGTGCATAAACCAGGCGTTCGGCGCACGCGCCATCAGCGCTTCGTCAACCTGGTAAGGCCCAAATAAGGCGCGGCGTTCGTCGCTGTCTTCCCCGCCCATGGAGACCCAGACGTCGGTGTAGACGATGTTCGAGCCTTCGACCGCTTCGTACGGATCCTCGATCGCGCCATCGAGGCCGTGCCCATTCGGGCTGGCGATGACGAACTCGGCTCCGACCAACGCGCAAGCTTCCGCCAGCGAACGCGAGACATTGTTGCCCTCGCCAATAAAGGCCACGCGCGCGCCTTCGAGGCGACCGAGCAGCTGCCTGATCGTCAGCAGGTCTGCGAGCGCCTGGAGCGGGTGATCGGTGCCTGAGAGCATGTTGAGCAGCGGCGCAGCGTTCAGTGAAGCCATTTGCGCGAGCAGTTCGTGATCGAACACGCGCGCTGCGATGATCGCGTGATAGCAGGCGAGCGTCCGCGTCACGTCGGCGACGCTTTCACGCGTGCCGATGCCCAACTCGCTCGGCTGGAGGTAGACCGGATGTCCGCCGAGCTGCGCGGCCGCCAATTCCATCGAATTGCGCGTGCGCGCCGACGGTTTCTCGAAATAGAGCGCAACTCCCTTGTCCTGCAGCACGCGCGGAGCGGTCTCCTCGGACAGGGCTAGGATCGACTGAAGTTCGGCCTCCGAAAGATCGCGGATCGAGAGGAGGTGCTTCACCAGCCCTTCTCCCGCTTGATCATCGTTCCGACGCCGTGATCGGTCAGAAGCTCGATCAGCAGCGAGTGGTGCACCCGCCCGTCGATGATGTGGGCAAAGCCGACGCCCTGATCGACCGCGTCGGCGCACGCCTTGAGCTTGGGGATCATGCCCTTGCCAACGCTTTCATGGTCGATGCGGTCGCGAAGCTCGCCGGAAGTCAGACGCGGCACGAGCGTGGTCTCATCGGCCGGATCTTCGAGCAGGCCCGGAACGGCGGTGAGATAGACGATCTTCTCCGCCCCCATTGCGACGGCAATTGCGCGCGCAGCCTCGTCGGCGTTGACATTGTAGGGATGGCCGGCCGCATTGGCTCCGACCGTCGAGATAACCGGCGTCAGCCCGTCGTCGAGCAAGCGGTGGATAAGCTCGGCCCGGACCTGCGTGACGTTGCCGACGAAGCCGAAGGCCGAGTCGGCAGGCGTCACCGTCAGCAATCCGGCGTCCTCGCCAGAAACGCCGACGGCGACGGGCTCTTCGCCTGCCTGGCTGTTGATCGTCGCGACGAGGTCGCGGTTGATCTTTCCGACCAGCACCATCCGAACGATTTCGAGAGTCTCGGCATCGGTGACGCGCAGGCCGTCCTTGAACTCCGGCTCCTTGCCGACGCGGCGAAGCATCGTGTCGACCTGCGGGCCACCGCCGTGCACGAGCACGCAGCGCACGCCGACGCTGCGCAGGAGAAGCACGTCCTGCGCGAGCGCAAGGTCGGATTCGCGGTCGATCGCCGCGCCGCCGAGCTTCACGACGATCGACTTGCCCGCGAACTGGCGGATGTAAGGCAGCGCCTCGACGAGGACGCGCGCGATCTCGGCCGGAGGGAGTTCGCCGCTCATGACGTCTTGCTGTTCTCTTTGATGTAGCCGGGCCCAAGATCGATGCCGATCATCCGGGCTGATGCCTTGCCCGCGCCCAGATGAACCTCGATCTCGACCTCGTCTCCCATCATGTGCCGCGCGAGCGCGATCCCATCATGTTCGACCCCCGCACCGCCCTTCGCAACGACGATGCCGCCATAAGCGACACGGGAGTTTACGACGTCGAGCTCCACTCCCGCGGAGCCGGCGGCGGCCATCAGCCTGCCCCAGTAGGGATCGCCGCCATACCAGCTGCACTTCACGAGATTGTTCTCGACGATGTTCTTTGCTGCGATCCGGGCTTCATTGTCGTTGGCGGCCCCGGTGACGGTGAGCCGGGCGATGCGGGTCATGCCTTCGGCGTCGCGGGCCATCTTCATCGTCAGCTCATCGCACGCCGCGAAGACCGCCTTGGCGAACTCGTCCGGATCGGCGGGGCCGCGCTTGCCCGATGCCAGCAGCATCGCCGTGTCATTGGTGGAAGTAGCGCCGTCCACATTCAGGGTATTGAAGGTGACGTTCGACACTTCGCGCAGGATTTTGCGCATGACGTCAGCCGAAACATCTGCGTCGGTTGTCAGGAACGCGAGCATCGTGGCCATGTTGGGCGCGATCATCCCGCACCCCTTGGCCATGCCGCCGACCGTGAAGGTCGAGCCGGCGATGACGACCTCCTTTGCCTGGTGATCCGTGGTCAGGATCCCGCGCGCTGCATCGTGTGCGCCTTCGAGCGACAATTTCTTCGAGAGCCGGAGTGCTCCGTCGAGGATCGGCTGCATCGGCAAGGGCGTACCGATGATCCCGGTCGAGCAAACCAGAACGTCCGCGACCTCGACGCCCAGCGCATGAGCAGTCACGGTCGCCATTGCCCGCGCGTCCTTGAGTCCCTGCTCGCCGGTGCCGGCATTGGCATTGCCGGAATTGACCACGACCGCAGCAGCGCGGCCGCCATTCTTGCGCAGGGCTTCGCGGTCGAGTTCAACCGGCGGCGCCGCAAACTTGTTCTGGGTGAAGACGGCCGCGCACGCGACGGGCTGACGGTCCTCGGTCGCGATCATCGCCATGTCGAAACGCCGCTTCTTGATGCCGGCGTGGCATCCGGCTGCGACGAAACCTTCGGCCGCGGTTACGCTCATGGGTAAACTCCGATGGTGGTCAGCCCGGCCGTCTCCTCGAGGCCGAGCATGAGATTGGCGCACTGGATCATCTGACCGGCCGCGCCCTTGCCGAGATTGTCGAGGGAGCAGAGCACGAGGATCCGTCCGGTCCGCTCGTCGTATCGAGCGGTGAGCTGGACGCCGTTCGAACCACTGACCCACTTGGTCGCGGGCGGCTGGTCGGTGACGTGCACGAACGGCTCGGCGTCGTAGGCGGCTTGAAGTTGCTGGAGCGGATCGCACGCAGCTCTCGCCGTGCCGTAGCAGGTCGCGAGGATGCCGCGAGTCATCGGAACGAGGTGCGGCGTGAACAGCACGGTCCCGCCTAGCGCCATTTCCATCTCAGCCGTGTGACGATGACTGAGCAACCCGTAGGCCGAAAAGCTTCCGTCGACCGTGCTGAAGCCGGTCGATTCCTTCGCCTCGCGGCCGGCGCCGCTAACGCCCGACGCCGCATCGACAATCAGGCTTTCTGCTTCGATCAGCCCTGCGTCGACCAAGGGCTTGAGCCCCAGGATGGCAGCAGTCGCATAACAGCCCGCCGCTGCGACTGCCTTTACGCCGCGAATGGCTTCGCGGTTCAGCTCCGGAATGCCGTAGACGAACTCGCCAAGCAGCTCTGGCGATTGGTGCGCATGGCCGTACCAGCGCTCGTAGGTGCTCGCGTCTCCGAGGCGGAAGTCGGCACCAAGGTCGACGAAGGGGATAGCTTTGTCGAGGATGGTCCCAGCGAGGGTCTGGCTGTGCCCGTGCGGCAGTGCCGCGAACACGAGATCGATCCCTTCGAGTACGCTTTCATCGAAGCGCTCAATGACCGCATTGGGATAAAAGGCTGCCAAGTGCGGGTGAACGATACCGAGACCCTGCCCCGCCTTGCTGCCGCCGCACAGTTTCGCGGGCAAGAGCTGCGGATGCGCAGCGAGAAGCCGCAGCAGCTCGCCGCCGACATAGCCCGAGGCTCCAAGAATGGCCGTCAGAATCATGGGAGGCGCGCCTATCGACCTATTTGCATTTTTATGCAAGTTTATGCATAATCATGCGCATGACGGATTTGAAGGAACGAAGGCAGCGCGCAATCACGGATCTCATCAGGTCTCGCGCGCTCGCCAGCCAGGAGGAACTGGCAGATCGACTGACGAAGCGAGGCTTCGCTGTGACGCAGGCGACCATCTCGCGCGATCTCGAGCAGATCGGCGCGGTGAAGGTGCGGCGTGACGGCCAGCTCAGCTATTCGCTTCCGGACCAGGTGCGTGAAGCGCCGTCGCCACGCCTTGCTGCGGTTTTCCGCGACTGGGTGCGATCCGTGGACAATGCGGGCAATCTGGTCGTGATCAAGACTCCGCCGGGCTCGGCCCATCTCGTCGGAGTGGCGCTCGATGGCTCGGACCTCTCAAATATCGTCGGTACGATCTGCGGGGACGACACGATCTTCGTCGCATGCCGCAGCGAAAAGGCGGGCAAGAAGCTCGCCCGCGCCTTGATCGAGCAATCGGGCGGCCTTCAGTAACGCTAGAATGAGCCCCGGAGCTCGAACCAGCCGACCGCCATCGTGATCGCCAGCCCGACCATGCTCGCCCCGAGTGCAAGCGCGGCCGAGACGCCCTTTGATCGTGCGTAGGCCAACGTGATCCCGAGCTTCACGGTCATGTTCACAAATACCGTGCCGGCGAGGGCCAGCGCGGCCAAGGCAGGGCCGATCGCCTTGGGGTCGAGGCCCCCCAGAGTGATGACTGCCGTGTCCACGTCCATCGACCCGGTGATGAGCAACAAGGTGGCGAGCCCCTGCTCGCCGAACCGCCCGGCCGCCCAGCGTGCGGCGACCGCGGCAATCGCGACGAAGGCGAGGAAGCCAAGCGCCGGAATGATGGCGATGGGATTACCGGGAGGCGCGGGCGCGTCGGAGCGCGGAGCTTTTCGGTAGAGCCAGAAGCCTGCGACCCACGCGACGACGAGCGCTGGGAGCATCAGCACGGCGAAATCGAACAGGACCCGCGTCGCCAGCAGCCCCACGAGCAGGATGACCCGGACGTACATGACCGCCGTCGCGAGAACGATTCCGGCCGGTTCCGCCCCGCCCTGCTCCTCACTGCCGAGCCGCTGAGCGAGCGACTGGGTCACCGCCGTCGAACTATAGGCTCCGCCGATCAGCGCCGTGGCGATGGTCCCGTGCCGCTCGCCGAAAATGCGGTTGGCGACATAGCCGAGGAACGAGAAGCCGGTGACGAGCACGACCACGAGCCACAGCTTCTGCGGGTTCCAGGCGCCGAGCGGGCCATAGTGTCCGCTGGGCAAGAACGGCAGGATCGCGCCGGCGATGATCGCGTAGCGGGCGAGCGCCTTGACGTCTTGCTCGTCCAGCTTGTCGACAAATTCGTGCAGCTCGCTCCTCAACGCCAGGAAGGCGACGGCGACTGCAGCGCTCGCGATGCCCAGCGCCGGCTCACCGTTCCCCGCGAGAAAACCGATGCCGATCGTGACCAACGCCGCGACCGCGCTCGTCGAATCGCGCTTAGCGCGGAGCTCCGGCGCATAAGCCAGCGTCATGAGAGCGGTTATGCCAAGGAGGATCGCAGCGGCCGCGAACGGTGAGCCGCGCGCGCCGATCAGCCCAGCGAGGCCGCTGCCGAGGCCGAGCATCGAGAAAGTGCGGACACCGGCGACGCGCGTGCCGGGCTTCTGATCTTTGAGCTTCCACCCGCGTTCGATCCCGATCAGCAAGCCTGACGCAAGCGCCGTCGCCAGCGACAGCGCCTGCCAGTACCAGCCGCCGGTCAGATCGAGCTCCGCAGGTTAGATCGAGAGCCCGGTATCGCCTTCGAGCACGTGCTGAACGAGCTTCGGCCGTTCGCCGGCATCCCAAAGCTTGGCAGCGTGCACAACCCGATAGCGGAGCGGGCCGCCGTCTGGACGGTCGCTGCGCGTGATCGGCCGCGGGATGCAGACAAACTCCGTTCGCATTTCATCGCCGCTGAGCCGAACCTTTGCATAGCCGTGGCCACCCATATCGACGAATTCGAGATGCGGGGAAAGTTGCGGGTTCGAAACGGCGCGGGCCCGCTCCAAGTCGAAGCTCTTCGAATATTCGAGGCATGAGCGTACGCCGTGTTTGAGCAGCATGTTGAAGGTCCAGTCCGGCTTCGATGTGCCCGGCCGGTCGACCAGATATAACTGCCGCAAAGGAAACTTGCCGGGTGGTCGGTGCTCGTACGCCTCCATCGCTCCCGGGCTGGACAGCGAGGCGCCGACGAAGCTCAGGCCCACGGGCTCGAACTTGGCTGGCGGAAGCTGGGCCGCCGCATAACCGGCCCAGAAGCTGTGGCGGTCGCCGGAGACGATCGCGAAACCGCCGATCTTCTCATCACGGATGAGATTGTAGATTTCCGTGCGTTCGATCCAGGCGGTGCCATGATCGCCGCCGCCGAGATTGGCGAAGCCGGCCGGCCACGGCTTGGTGAGGCCGGCCGGCAGATTCTGTGGATCCGCACGCCAGTCGAGACAGCCCAGCGAGCAGCCCCAAATCTTCCACGTCGCGGTCGATCGCCTGAGCTGATCCTTGAACCAGGCCTTTTGGTCCGCTCCGAGGATGGTCTGCGGCGGCGCATCCTTCTGCGGGTTCGGGATGCGAGCCTCACCGAACCCAAGTTCCGCGGGCGGATGGCCGCCGTCATAGGCACGGCCGCCGTCGAGAACCTGCTGTAGCTCGTCGGGGAACATGTCATTGAACGCGGCCCAGTCGCCGAGCTTGCCGAGCGAATTGTCGCTGAACGGGTCGGCGCTGCGGTAGCTGTGCTGGTCGGTGATGATGAGGTCGAGATGGCGGCCGTACCGAAGGGCCCGATAGCCTTTAAGGCTGTTGATCGCGATCAGGTTGTTGGGCTCGATCCCGAGCCCGTTCTCGTCCCACTTCTCGATCTTCACGTCCTTGACCGCCGGAGGTCCGAACTCGTCGAGCGAGCCGCTCGGCGCAGTAACGCGCGCGGGGATGAACTCGAACCAGGCCTGGTTGGCGGCGACCTTGATACTCTGCCCGGGCCGCGGCGGACCGCCTGCCTGCTGGATGCTCTGCCAGCCCTGCCAGGAGAATTCGTGATTGTCCCACATGCTGACGAAGGGCCAGCGCGCGCGGGCATCCTGCAGGTCCGGATCGGCGAGATAGCCTTTGTAGACCACCCGATAGCCCTCGAGCGTCAGCGGATAATGGAAGTTGCTGACCTTGCCGCCATCGGGAATGCGGCCGACATCGTAGACGATCCGGTCGTAGCGCGACTTCACCTCGTCCGGATATTCGACGACCTCGTAGATGAAATCGCCCAAATGGAGGACGAAACCGAGCCACTCTGCCGGTGGCGCTCGCTCGTCCTCGAAGATCATTCGCCGATAGGCGTTGAGCTTACCCTCGTTGACGCTCTGGCAGCTGACGAAAGCGAAGTTGACCGGGCGAGAATCATTGCTGGCGGGCGCGGTGATGGTGCGTCCGATGCGACTGCCGTTCCCCTCGGAGTTGGTAAAGCGGTACCAATAGACGTGCGCCGGCTTCAGGCGGCCCACCAGCACGCGAGTTGTCCAGTCCGAAGACGCTGAGACCGGCGCGGGCGCCTGGGCGATGACGCGGCGGAAGCCTTCGTCTTCGGCGACTTCGACCGTGAGGACGTGGCGCGGGCCGTCCTCGAACGGCCGGCGGGTCCAGAGGATCACGCTGTTTGGATCGGGATCGCCCGAAGCAACGCCTTCAGGGTAGAGTTCGCGGCTTTCTCGCCAGTTAGTACGCGACGCTCGGGCCGGGCCGCCGCCCCATGCAAGCGAGGCGCCCATCGCCGCCGCCAGTTGAACGAACTCGCGGCGGCTCAGCGTCATGGCCTATCCCCTTGTCAGTCTCTTCGCATGCCAGGCCAGATGATCGGCCATGAACGTCGAGATGAAATAATAACTGTGGTCGTATCCCGGCTGGATGCGCAGCTTCAGCGGGATGCCGGCCGACGCGCATGCTTGCTCCAGGAGCTCCGGGCGCAATTCCTTTTCGATGAACGGGTCCGTGTCGCCGACGTCGACGAGGAGTTCAGCCACTCTGGCACCGTCTTCGATAAGTGCGACAGCATCATGCTTGCGCCAACCGGCTCGATCTTCGCCGAGATAGCCCGTTAGCGCCTTCTGGCCCCACGGGACCTGCCCCGGCGCGACGATGGGCGCGAACGCGGATATGCTCCGAAAACGATCCGGGAAGTTGAGCGCAACCGTCAACGCGCCGTGCCCACCCATCGAATGACCCGTAATCGCCTGCCGGGCCATGTCGACAGGAAACTCGGCGCCGACGAGCGCCGGAAGTTCCTCGGTCACATAGGTCCACATGCGGTAGTGCCTGGCCCACGGCTCCTCGGTCGCATCGACATAGAAGCCGGCGCCCTGGCCGAAATCGTAGCCTTCAGCATCGGGGACGTCATCGCCGCGCGGACTTGTATCCGGAGCGACGAAGATGAGGCCGTGCTCGGCACAGGCCGCGCGATATTCGCCTTTCTCGGTGACGTTCGCGTGCGTGCACGTGAGACCGGAGAGGTACCAAACCACCGGCAGTTTGGCTTCGCGTTCCGCCTGGGGCGGCAGGAAGATCGAGAAGGTCATGTCGGTCGAGGTTGCGCTCGACGCATGCTTCACGACCAGCTGCCGCCCACCGTGCGACTTGTTTTCGGAAACAGTTTCCAAGGTCACTGCTGCGGTCGGTGAAGTCCGCACAGCTTGTTGCCGTCCGGATCGCGCATGTAGGCGAGGTACAGCTTGCCAAACGCATTCTCGCGATAGCCGGGCGGATCCTCACAGGAGGTGCCGCCGGCCTCCACGCCCCGACGATGCCACGCATCGACTTCCTCGGGGGTGTCGAAGTTGAAGCCAACGGTCCCGCCGTTCGCGTGAGATGCCGGCGCGCCGTCGATTGGGCTCGTGACCATGAAGACGGCTCCGCTCTTGCGGTAGGCGAGCCGGCCCTTGTCGTCCTCGTGAGCCGGTTTCTCGAACAATGCATCATAGAAGCGCTTGGACCGGCCGATATCGTTCGATCCGACCATGACGTGACTGAACATATTTCCTCCACCTATTCCGTTCGCCCTGAGCTTGTCGAAGGGCTGTCTTTCAATCTCGCGAGCTCGGATATCAACTCCCAGTCGTCGCGGATCAGCGCTAGCTTCTTGGCGCGGCTCCAACCCTTCAGACGGCGCTCCATCGCAAGCGCTTCATAGCGGGTCGGAAATTCCGAAGACCAAACGAGCTTCGCCGGCCAATGATCACGGACGAAACCCGGAACGATGCTTTGTTCATGCTGATCCACGCGACGGTCGAGATTGTCCGTATGGCCCACGTAAAGATAGCCGCCGCGGCAGTGCAGCATGTAGGTCCAAAGGATCAAAGCAGTCCTTTGACAGGCTCAGGACGACCGCAATGGTATCGCCGATGTCAACCTGCTTCCCCTCCAGCCCACGTTCGAACTCAATAGACGACGACCGATCGGATGCTCTCCCCGGCATGCATCAGGTCGAAACCCTTGTTGATGTCTTCGAGCTTCAGCACGTGCGTGATCATCGGATCGATCGCGATCTTCCCGTCCATGTACCAGTCGACGATCTTCGGCACGTCGGTGCGACCCTTCGCGCCGCCGAACGCCGTGCCGCGCCAGTTGCGGCCGGTGACGAGCTGGAACGGCCGCGTCGCGATTTCCTTGCCGGCCTCGGCGACGCCGATGATGACGCTCGTTCCCCAGCCGCGATGGCAGCATTCGAGGGCGGTGCGCATCACGTCCGTGTTGCCGGTCGCGTCGAACGTATAATCGGCGCCGCCGTCGGTCATCTCGACGATCTTCGCGACGATGTCCTCGCGGCTCATGCCCTTGCTGTTGAGGAAGTCGGTCATGCCGAACTTGCGGCCCCATTCCTCGCGGTCCGGATTGATGTCGACGCCGATAATCTTGTTCGCGCCGACCAGCTTGGCACCCTGGATAACGTTCAGGCCGATGCCTCCGAGGCCGAAGACTACCACGTTGGCGCCCGGCTCGACCTTCGCGGTCTTGACCACCGCACCGACCCCGGTGGTGACGCCACAGCCGATGTAGCAACTCGTCTTGAACGGCGCGTCCTCGCGGATCTTGGCGACCGCGATCTCGGGCAGGACCGTGAAATTCGAGAAGGTCGAGCAGCCCATATAGTGGAAGATGGTCTCGCCCTTGTAGCTGAAGCGGCTGGTGCCGTCGGGCATCACGCCCTTGCCCTGCGTCGCACGGATCGCGGTGCAGAGGTTGGTCTTGCCGCTGAGGCACGACTTACACTGGCGGCATTCGGGCGTGTACAGCGGGATGACGTGGTCGCCCGGCTTCACGCTGGTGACGCCCGGGCCCACTTCGCGAACGATTCCAGCGCCTTCGTGACCCAGGATCGATGGGAAGATGCCTTCGGAATCGAAACCTTCGAGCGTGTAGGCGTCCGTGTGGCAGATGCCCGTCGCCATGATCTCGACCAGCACCTCGCCCTGCTTCGGGCCTTCGAGGTCGACTTCGACGATTTCGAGCGGCTTCTTGGCTTCGAACGCGACGGCGGCGCGGGTCTTCATCTGATCGTCTCCAATGTCGTGGTGCGCCTATGCCTTGAGGAAGCGTCGTATCCAAGCCGCGACGCGCGGGCTGTCGTTCGGCGCGTCCAGCGAAGCGATCGCCGCATCCGGATCCGGCACGATGTCGTAGCGCTTTTCGATCAGCGCCTTTGCAAAAGCCGGCGAGAATTCCGGATGGAACTGGAAGGAGATGGCGGGCCGGTCGGTCCAGGCGAGGCCGGCGTAAGGTGTGAAGGTGGACTGCACAGTCACCTCCGTGTTGGGCGGTTGGACCACGACCTGGTCCTGATGGGAAGCGGGTTCGGCGATGCTGGTCTCGCCGTGCATCCATCGCTTGGGGCGTACGACATCGTAGCGATGCAGACCCGCGCCCCAGCCCTTGTCCGATTTCTCGACATGACCGCCGAGCGCCTCGGCCATGATTTGGTGGCCGAAGCAGATCCCGATCAGCTTGCTGTCCTTGGCGCCACGGATGAACTCCTGCAGCGGCTGGATCCAGGGCAGCGGGTCGTAGACGCCGGCCGGTGAGCCGGTGATGAGATAGGCGCGATGTTCATCCGGATCGTCAGGCAGCTCGCCCCCCTCGGCGTCGAAGCTTTCGATGTCGAACTCGGGCCCGAGCATTTCACCGAACATCGACGGATAGTCGCCGAACTGGTCGGCAAGGTTGCCGGGCGGTCGGCCGGTCTGGAGGAGCGCGAGCTTCATGTCGCCGCGCCTTGCCACCGTGATTGGCATCGGCCAATGCTGAATTGATGGGGAACAGCCTGCAAGGGCGCCACGCGCTGATCACTGGCGGCGGCACCGGAATCGGAGCCGCAGCCGCCCAGCATCTCAACGCCGAGGGCGCGAAGCTGTCACTGCTTGGGCGGCGGATGGAGCCGCTGAAGGCCGTCGCCGAAGGCGTGGGCGGAACGGCCATCCGGTGCGACGTTACGGATTCCGAGCGCGTCCGGGCCGCCTTTGACGAAGCGCGTGCGGCCAACGGCCCAATCGACCTGCTGATCGTCAACGCGGGTATCGCCGAGAGTGCTCCGTTTCACAAAATGACCCGCGAAGCCTGGGACAGGATCATCTCGACCAACCTCACCGCCGCGTTCGAATGCTCGCGTGCGGCGGTCGGTGACCTGCTGAAGAGCGACAACGGCCGGCTGGTCTTCGTGGCCTCGGTCGCATCGCTGCGCGGCGTACCATATGCGGCTCACTATGCCGCGTCGAAGCACGGCCTGCTCGGCCTGATGCGCAGCCTCGCCGCCGAATATGCGAAGACCAATCTCACGGTGAACGCGGTCTGCCCCGGCTATGTCGACACGCCGATGACCGACCAGTCCGTGGCACGCGTTGCGCAGATTACCGGCCGCAGCGAGGGCGATTCGCGGTCCGCCATCACCAACATGAATGCGAGCGGGCGCCTGGTCGATCCGCAAGCGATCGGCAACGTCATCGCCATGCTCTGCCTGCCGTTGAGCCGCGACATCAACGGCGCCGCGATTACCCTCGACGGAGGCACGAGCGCGTGACCTGGGACCCCACGAGCTTCGCGCCGGAGCATTTCCTGTGGGGGGTCAAGGATGGGATCGCGACGATCACGCTCAACCGGCCGGAGCGGAAAAACCCGCTGACCTTCGAAAGCTATGATGAGCTTCGCGACACCTTCTGGGCGCTGAAGCAGACGCGTGTCGCCAAGGTGGTCGTGCTTCGCGGCGCCGGCGGCAATTTCTGCTCGGGCGGCGACGTGCACGAGATCATCGGGCCGCTGACGAAGATGGACGAAGCGGGCCTGCGCCGATTCACGCGCATGACGGGCGATTTGGTGCGATCGATGCGGTCGTGTCCGCAGCCGATCATCGCCGCGGTCGATGGCGTGTGCGCTGGCGCCGGGGCGATCATGGCGATGGCCAGCGACATCCGTTTCGCTCAGACCGGAGCCAAGACTGCGTTCTTGTTCACCCGCGTCGGCCTGTCGGGAGCGGACATGGGCGCCTGCTCCATTCTTCCTCGGTTGATCGGCCACGGCCGCGCGGCGGAGCTGTTGTTCACCGGTCGTAACATGACGACCGACGAGGGCTTCGCATGGGGCTTCTACAATCGGGTCGTGGAAGACGCGTTCAACGAGGCATACGCCTTGGCGGAGGATCTCGCGCGCGGGCCAACAATCGCGCACTGCATCACAAAGCGGCAACTCGACGCGGAATGGAACGTCTCGCTGGACGAGGCGCTCGAAATGGAAGCGCGCGCTCAGGCGCATTGCATGCTGACCAATGATTTCCGGCGCGCCTACGAGGCGTTTGCAAACAAGCAGAAGCCGGTTTTCCAGGGCAATTGATGCCGACCGGATGACGGACCGCAGCTTCCTCTCCTGGCCCTTTTTCGAGGAGCGCCACCGCGAGCTTGCAGCGTCGCTCGAAGACTGGTGCCAGGCGACCATTCACGAGACTGAAGCGTCCGATCCTGACGAGGCGTGCCGCTCCACGGTGACAGAATTGGGCAAGGCGGGCTTTCTGAAGCTGTGCGTCGGCGACGCCAACCGCAGGCCGGACGTCCGAAGCCTTGCCATCTGCCGCGAGACGCTTGCGCGCTACCACGGCCTGGTAGACTTCGCCTTCGCCATGCAGGGCCTCGGTTCCGGCGCAATCTCGCTGTTCGGAACGGTCGAGCAAAAGCGTGAGTGGCTGCCAAGAGTCGCTAGCGGCGAAGCGATCGCCGCCTTCGCAATGACCGAGCCCGAGTGCGGGTCGGACGCGGCGAACATGTCGACCTCCGCCATGCGCGACGGCAATGAGTGGGTGCTGGTCGGCGAGAAAACTTACATTTCCAACGGCGGGATTGCTGATTTCTACGTGACGTTCGCGCGCACGGGCGAGGCGGAAGGCGCGCGCGGCCTGTCGGCATTCATCGTGCCGGCGGAGTTGGTCGAGGTCGCCGAGCGCATCGAAGTGATCGCGCCGCATCCGCTCGCACGCTTGAAATACAACAATGTCCGCGTTCCGGCCGACGCGATCATCGGCGAGCCGGGCGAGGGCTTCCGCATCGGCATGGAGACGCTGAACCTGTTCCGCGTCACCGTCGGCGCAGCAGCCCTCGGCTTCGCGCGTCGCGGGCTGGAGGAAGCGCTCGCCTGGGTGAAGCGCCGCCGGCTCGGCACCGGCACGCTCGCGGACAATGCGGTGACGCAGGAGAAGCTCGCCGACATGGCGCTGGCCAACGACGCCTCGGCCTTGCTGATCTATCGCGCCGCTTGGCAGCAGGACGTCGGGGGGACGGACAACCGCCGCGCAGCAGCAATGGCCAAACTCTACGCGACCGAATCGGCGCAGGAGGTGATCGATGCAGCGGTGCAGATGCACGGCGGCGCTGGGGTGACCCGCGGTGTCAAGGTCGAGGAGCTGTATCGCGACATCCGCGCGCTGCGCATCTACGAAGGCGCGAGCGAGGTGCAGCGGCAGATCATCGCGCGAGACCTGCTGAGGGAAGTGAACCCATGAAGATCCTTCAACCGCCCAATTGGCCGCGGCCGAAGGGCTATTCGAACGGAATCAGCGCGAAAGGCCGGATGATCTTCACCGCCGGCGTCGTCGGATGGGACGAGCATGAGGCGTTTCCCGAATATACGCTGCACGGCCAGTTCGCCCGCGCGCTGATGAACACTTTGGAAATCCTCGCTCAGGACGGCGCAGGTCCCGAGCATATCGTTCGCATGACCTGCTACGTGACCGACCGTCACGAATATATGGTGTCGCGCGACGAGATCGGCGCCGCTTGGCGCCAGATCATGGGTCCAAACTACCCGGCGATGGCGCTGGTGGAAGTGAAGGGTCTCGTCGAAAGTGCGGCCAAGGTCGAGATCGAAACGACGGCGGTGGTGCCGGATTGAGCTACGACTTCTTCGTTCGCGATCGCCTTCCCCCACCGGAGCTGCTTCCGGAATTCCGTTTCGACCTGCCCGAGCTCCAATATCCCGAACGGCTGAACGCCGCGGAGGAGCTGCTGAAGGGCGGCGCGCCCAGTTCGCTTGCGGTCGCCAACAATCACGGCCGCTGGACTTACGCTGACCTCGATGATTTCAGCGGACGCATCGCCCGGCTGCTCGTCGAGGAGCACGGCCTCATTCCCGGCAACCGCGTCCTTTTGCGCGGACCGAACGGTTACACGATGTTCGCGGCGTGGCTGGGGGTGTTAAAGGCCGGCGGGGTCGCGGTCGCGACCATGCCCCTGCTTCGCCCTGGCGAGATCGCGACGGTGATCGAGCGCGCTCAGATCAGCCACGCCATCGTCGACAGCCGCTTCATCGGCGACTTCCGCCAGGCGGTCGAGCAAACTCACAGCATCAAGCACGTCATCAAATATGATGGCGACTACGGAAAGGGTGAGCTGGAGGCCCGCACCACCGCGCTGCAGCCGCTCCGGCCAGCCGACACTGGCCGAGACGACCCGTGCATCATCGCCTTCACCAGCGGCACCACCGGAGTGCCCAAAGGCTGTGTCCAGTTCCATCGGGATGTCCTTGCTCCCTGCGACACATTCGCGAAGCGCCTGGTGGGCCCGAAGCCAGGCGACATCTTCCTGACCAGCGCGCCAATGGCCTTCACCTTCGGGCTCGGCATAACACCCATGTTCCCGCTGCGCTTCGGCGCGGCCAGCGCAACGATCGAGCAGGCGAGCCCGCCGGTCTTGCTCGATGCGATCGTGAAGCACGGGGTCACCCACCTCGGCACCGCTCCGACCGCCTACAAAGCGATGTTGTCGCAGCCCAAGCTGGATGAGGCGCTGAAGACGCTTCGCTATTGCATTTCGGCCGGCGAGCATTTGCCCGAAGCGACGTGGAGCGCGTGGAAGGAGCGCACCGGAATTGCGGTCACCGACGGCATCGGATCGACCGAGATGATGCACATCTTCGTTTCGGCCGCCGGTGACGAGGTCCGCCCAGGCTCAACCGGCAAAGCTGTCCCAGGCTACACGGCGACTATTCTCGACGCGGACGGGGCCGAGATCGAAGACGGGGTTGGCCGTCTGGGAATCAAGGGACCGACCGGCTGCCGCTACCTCGATGACCCGCGCCAGCACGACTATGTGGTCAATGGCTGGAACGTCACCGGCGATACCTACCGCCGCGATGCTGCCGGCTATTATTGGTATCTCGCGCGCAGCGACGACATGATCGTCAGCTCCGGCTACAATATCGGTGCTCCCGAAGTGGAGAATGCGCTTTTGTCGCACCCGGCAGTGGCCGAATGTGCCGTCATCGGCGTGCCCTGCCCAGAGCGCGGGCAGAAAGTGAAGGCGTTCGTGGTACTTAGCGTCGATACGCAACCCTCTGCTGAGCTGGTCGCGGAGCTACAGACCCACACAAAGGCTGAGATCGCGCCTTACAAATACCCGCGGGAGATCCAGTTCGTGGCGGCTTTGCCGAAAACCGCGACGGGAAAGCTCCGGCGCAGCGAGTTACGGAACAGCGCATAAGATCACCGCGCCGGTAACCACTCGGCAATCACTCGGGCCTACCCTCCGTGCCAAGAAGAAGGGTTGGGAGCGATTGCGATGTCGAACGTTCTGATGTTTGAGCGTACCTCGGCGTCATTCGCGGCGGGCCTCGCCAAGCGCGGACATCACATCGTCTATCGCGCTAACGAATTGAACCACTGCCCGGGCTGCGGCCGGTCGCACTGGTATATCGGCCGCGTCAGCGCCGAATGCGGTTTCTGTGGAACGGCCGTGCCGCTTGCCGAGGCCTCGGTGCTGGAAAGTGCGCCCCGCGCGGAAAGCACCGCCTCGCGGAACGTATCGCCGTCGGCGGACTCGCGCCGCTTCCCGCGCATGCCGACCAAGGGCCGCAAGCTCCAGCTCCTGATCGACGGTTCGCCCGCCACATTCGCCATCCACAATATCTCGGAAGGCGGCGTGATGGGCGATCGGGTCGCCGACCTGGTGCCGGGCGCAAAGGTGCACGTCCGCTTCGAAGGCGGAATTCTCGTGCCCGCGGTCGTGAAATGGACGGAAGACGGTTGCGTGGGCCTCGCCTTTATCGACCCGATCATCCTCGATCGGTCGTCCGAACCACGTAACTAGGCGACAGCTACCGCGTAGCGACTTGCCCCGTGGCCTTCGGCTTCGGCTTGGCCGTGGGAGGTGGACCCGCGATCTGGTCTTCCGGCTTCGGCTTGGGCGGCGTTAGGCTCGCACCACCATCCTTCATCTGCATCGCCGCCATGGCCTTGGAGTCGCGGCCGTAGAGATCCTTGTAGTCGACGATCTGGCCGTCGAGGAGCGCCGCTGAACTGAAATAGACGATGTAGACCGGCAGCGGCTTCACGAAGTTCGCCTGGACCGTCTTCTTGCTGTCGAGCGTCGCCTGGATTTTCTCGGGCGTCCACTGGCCATTGTCGTCACCCAGCAATTCGGTCGCGAGATCAAGGATGTGCTGGGTGCGCACGCAGCCGTGGCTGAGCGCGCGAACATCGCTGTTGAAGCGGCTGCGTGCATTGGTGTCGTGGAGGTAGATCGCCTTCGAGTTCGGCATCACGAACTTGACCTGGCCGAGAGCGTTCGTCGGCCCCGGCGGCTGCCGCCAGCGCTGGATTTTACCGTCGGCCCCCTTCACTGCCACAAAGCCCTTCTTCCCCGCAGCCTCGTGCTCGATGCTCTTGGGCACTTCCCACCACGGGTTGAGGATCACGCCGACCGCAGTGGCCGACAGCTGGGGCGTCGGAGTTCGAAAGCTTGCCGGCGACGGCGCGGTGCTTCCAGCGATTGGCGCCGTTCTCCACCAGCGTCGCGTAAAAGCTGGGCACGTTGACGATGATGTACTTCTGCCCAAGGTCGCGAGGTAGCCAGCGCCAGCGATCCATGTTGAGACGAATGCGGTTGATCTTCGCCGTTTCGGCCGTCGGGGTCATCTCCAGTGCCGCTTTCAGAGCCGCATATTGTGGGTGCGTCGGCAGGAGTCCGTCCAGGGCGGTGCGGATGTTGCGCTGGGCAAGGGCGGAGCGCAGCAGCGCATCCTGCTTGGCCGCATCAAGGTCCTTGTCCACGACCCACCAGTCGACCCGCGCCGGCTTCTTGACGTGTCCCAGAGCAAGATCCGACGAAAGGCGATCAAACCGGTCGGTGGCGGCCTGCGACATGGCAATTTGATCGCGAGCCTGGATGGCCGCCGCGAGACCAGCCGGATCGTAGTCGGCGGGGTTCAGCCCCTCCTTGCCGACCTGCTGGATATAGAAGAGCAGGTCCTGCGCGCTGACTGCATCCCAAAGGGCGGGCGGAAGCTGGACGGGCACGGGCGGCGGAACGGCCTGGGTCGGTTGCGCCGGGGCGTAGTCCGGGTTGCCCGGCACCGGCGCTTCGGGCGTCGCGGGCGGCTGGGTGGCCTTTTCGGAGAGGGTTTCGCTTGAGTCGCCGGGGGCCTCGCGACCTGTGTCGCAAGGCCGGTGCTGACCTGCGCGAAGGCTTGGCCGGCGGCCAAGGCAGCCACTGCTGAGAAGATCATCAAGGATTTTGCGCGCATCGCTCTCGGAAACCCCAACCCGTTCATTTTAAACGAATACCCCACGTCCCGGACCATCCATACACCGGCGCCGCAAGAGCCGCCAGACGCGGCCCGGCAACAGTCGCCCATAACCGCACCCTTCGTCGCAAACCAATCCTTAAGCGACGCTGGCTAGGGTCGGCTATTGCCTTAGATGGGGAGGCATTTCGCGTGGCGTCCGGTTTCGTTCTCGAAGGCTCAATGATCCCGCGCAATGAGAAGCGGCGGATCGACGAACGTGGGGAGATGCGCCACCCGGCGGTCTCGAACACTGCAGTGATGGAATTCCGCGGCCGCAAGCACGTGGTCCAGCTGATCAACGTGTCGAAATCGGGCGCAATGGTGATCTTCCCTCACGTTCCTAACATAGGTGAGCGCCTGCCCCTCCAACTCATTGACCATGGCTTCGTCTGGGCACAGGTGAGGTGGGTGAAGGACGGCCGGATCGGCCTGTCGTTTGCATCTCCGCTGGAGTAGGCGGCGGAGATGAGTTTTGGAATGATCAAGGCACGCATCGCCGAGGATGTGACTGACCGCAGGAGTGCGCCGCGCCTGCCGCTAGACGTGGATGCGAAGATGCGCGAGCTCGGCGCCGGCGGAGTTGAGGCGAAGGTTCTCAATATCTCGGAGCGCGGTTTCATGGCGGCGTCCGCTGCCGATTTCGAGGTGGGCTCCCGAGTGTGGCTGATGCTTCCGGGCCGCGAACGGGCCAATGCGGTGGTCAAATGGGTTGCCGGCGACAAGCTCGGCGCGGAGTTCGCCGAACCGATATCGCTCAATGGACTTCCGGTTACGTCCGTTCACAGCTGACCCGCGGCGGCGCTCGGCTCGCCGATAACGCGCCCTGCTGAAATGTCGAAACCTATGTCAGCATGCGCAACCCCGACCGCGGTGGCTCGTTTGGGCTCTCCGAAAGGAAGGTCTGCCATGCCGATCTCTTCCGGCGAAGCCTGGAAACCCTATGAGCGGGGCTATCACGCCGTTTATCGCGAGCACGAAGTCAATCACTGCCCCGGCTGCGGTCGCACGCACTGGATCATCGGACGGATTTCAGCCGAATGCGCCTTCTGCGCGACTGCGCTCCCCCTGGCCGAAGCCAGCATGCGGTCGCACTGCGCGCCCGTGATCATCCAGCACAAGAACCGCGACCAGCACCACCACGCCTGGGCGGCCTGAGCTAGGCCTTCTTCCGCACCGGCACCTGTACGTTGCAGAGGTCCACGCCGCCGGCCGGGCGGATGTAGAAATCGTCGTGGCGGTTGGCGCGCACGCTGCAGGTACTGCGCAAATGCAGCGCTGCTGGTGTCCATATATTCGAATGAGGGCCGCTCACCCGCCGGCATGTCGCTCGCGAGGCGGATCCTGGCGATGGGCACATACTGGGCCTTGTCCTTGTAGAACCCCAATGCCTCGGTTCCGCGGGGAAGCGAGCTCAGCTTGTCGATGCCCTCGACGACCCGGCCGACGACGGCGATGTTGCGGTCCATGTGCCGCGTCGGCTGTCCGATGATCGCGTAGAGCTCGCCGCCGGTCCCCGTATCGGGCGACATGTCGCGACCGACGCCGACCGTCGCGTAGCAATGCGAAAGATTGGCCCACCCGGCCTTCGGGCTGTAGGCGACCGGCCACCCGTCGGCAAAGCCGGCTCCCGGCGCATAGGGGTCGGGAAAGCCGAGCGGCTTGACCGAGAGGCCCTTCAAGGGTCGCATATATTCCTCTGGCGGCTTCGGGATCACTCCCGCCGGCCAGGGCTTGTCGCTCTGGTTGAGGCCCCATTGCGCGACATAATTGTCCTGCACGCGATAGATGGTCGCGCCGTTCCAGTAGTTGGCGCGGGCCAGTGCCCTGATGTTGGTGACGTGGACGGGAGCGAATTGCGGCGCGAGCTGAAGCACCACGCGGCCGCCACTCGCCAGGTCCATCACGAGCAGGTCGTCTGCCGGAATGGTCCGCCAGGCATTCGCCGGTGCGGCGTTCACGACATCGGTCGGGGTCAGCAGCTTTTTCGCCGGCGCAGCGCCGGTCAGGAGCGCGACCGAAGCCACCAACAGCAATGAACGCATGACTTTCTCCCCCGCTTTGCTGCCGGTCTAGCCGAGCATCCGCGCCGCCGCTATCGCCCAGACCATGTACACGGCTACCTTGATGCTGCTGGGTTCGGGCGAGCTCGGACGCGAATTCACCATCGCCGCCAAGCGGCTCGGCTGCCGCGTGATTGCCTGCGACCGCTACGAGAATGCTCCGGCGATGCAGATGGCGGACGCGTTCGAAGTGTTCCCGATGCTCGACGGGAAGGCGCTCCGCAAAGCTGTCGAGAAGCACAAGCCCAATGTGATCGTGCCCGAGATCGAGGCGATCGACACCAAGACCCTCGCTGAGCTGGAGCAAGAGGGTTGGCGCGTTGCTCCATCCGCCAAGGCCGTGCAGCTGACCATGAACAGGGACGGCATCCGCGACTTCGCCGCTCAGCAGATCGGCCTCGTCACCTCGAGATATCGTTTCGCCGAGGGCCGCGACGGAGGCCATCGCGGCGGCCGAGGAGATCGGGCTGCCCTGCGTGGTGAAGCCGGTGATGTCGAGCTCGGGCAAGGGCCAGAGCACCGCCAAGAAGGCGGAAGAGGTTGGTGCCGCCTGGGATTATGCCGTCGAGAACATGCGCGGCGACCGTCCGCGCGTGATCGTCGAGGAGTTCATCAAATTCGACAGCGAGATCACTCTCCTGACGGTCGCGACCAAGGACGGAGTGCTGTTCTGCGCGCCCGTGGGTCATCGGCAGGAGCTCGGGGACTACCGCGAGAGCTGGCAACCAGCCGGGATTCCGCTCGAAGCGCTACAGTCGGCGCGGTTCCAGGCGCGCAAGGTGGTCGAGGCGCTCGGCGGCAACGGCATCTTCGGCGTCGAATTCTTCATTCGCGGCGATCAGGCCATCTTCTCGGAGCTGAGCCCGCGGCCGCACGACACCGGCATGGTGACGCTTGTCAGCCAGTTCCCGAACCAGTTCGAGCTGCACCTTCGCGCAATCCTCGAGCTTCCGATTCCCTCCATCGAGCTGATCGGACCAGCTGCGTCGGCCGTGATCCTCGCGGCTCAGGAGAGCGACAATTTCTCGTACGAGGGCGTCTCGGAAGCGCTTGCGCTTGGCTCGCCTCGACACCCGGTGGACCTGCGGATTTTCGCCAAGCCAAGGGCGCTGAAGAACCGGCGGATGGGGATTGCTCTTGCACGAAGCGGAAAAGCCGAAGATGCGGTCGAGCGCGCCAAGGCCGCAGCTTCTCGCGTCAAAATCCGCTACGAGGGCTGAGGAGGAACTATGCGCGCGAAGTTGCTGACCGGAGTTCTAGCGAGCCTGACGCTGACGGCATGCAACAACAGCGAGCCGCAGCGGAACTACACACCCATCAAGGTCCGCGGGCCGGAACAGGACCAGCTCAAGAAGCTGGGGGCCCTGGATCTCGCGATCGCGCTTAAGCGGGCGATCTATGACGCCGGCTATACGTGCAAGCGAGTGACCGACGGCGGCTTCGTCGGCGAGTGGAAGAACCTCGACATGTGGGTAGCGCACTGCGTCTACGACACGGGACAGCCGCGGGACTGGGCGATCTTCACCGGGCCCGACGGGAGCGCACAGGTTCGGGACTGCAAGGACATTCCGGGCAGCGGCCTGCCCGAATGCAAAATTCAGAAGAGACCGGCTGGTTCGTTTACCGAGGTCAAACCAGGGACCGAGAAAAAGGCCGACTAATCGGCCTAGTTGGGGTTGCACTGGCGAGTTTCCTTGTACTCGCCGTTCTTCGACATTTCCTTGATCGTCACGCAATTGCCCTGACGGACTTCCTCGCGCCAGCTGCCGTCCGGATTGGTGACCCGATTGCCCTGCTTGGGAACGCGCTTGCCGTCCCAGAATCTCGTAATTCCAGCCCTTGGGGGTGGATTGGTTCTGGGCGACGGCCACGGTCGCAAAGCCGGCAGCCCCGACGAGCGCGACTGAGCCGAGCACCAGCATTCCTTTGGCCATACGAGCTTTCATGGCTTCCTCTTACCGCACAGGCGGTTAACCGACGCTGACAATCGTTCGCCTGCCGAAACGGCCGAGGCGGTTATCGAGGATTATGTCGTGCTGCCGACCTGAAATCTCAAGCCGGAGCGCAGGGCCTTAGCCCTGGCGAGCCTTGAACCGGCGGTTCGTCTTATTGATGACGTACGTGCGGCCGCGGCGACGGATAACTCGGCAGTCCCGGTGGCGCGACTTGAGCGACTTCAAAGAATTGCAAATCTTCATGGCCGGGCGCCTGCTCGTATCTCGTTACTAAAGTTGTCGGAAAGGTCCGAGGACCGGCGGCCCACCTAGAGAGAGGGTCTGCCGAAGTCAAGGAGCAGCCGTACCGACAGCGCCCACGTCTTGCACCCGACTTCGCTCCACCGCCGTTGGTGCCGCCATGGCCTGGGACATCGTCCTCTTGCTGATGGGAGTTGCGCTCGCCTGGCTAACGCTGCGCGACGTGTTCGACACTGTCGTCGTGCCCGGCGGCAGCCGCGCATCCCTGCAAGTAACACGCCGGATCGGCCAACTTCTGCTCCCGCTGTGGATAACGGTCCGAGGACGTCGACGCGGCATCTCCTACGCTTTTGCGCCTACCGTGCTGGTCAGCTCCTTTGTCGTGTGGATGAGCCTTCTAGCCCTCGCGTTCGGATTGATGGCCTTTGCGATGCGCAGTCATTTCGTGCCGCGCCTCGAAAGCTTGCCCGAAGCAGTGTTCATGGCCGGCAGCGCGATCGTGACGATCGGCCTCACCGGCGAGACGGTCCTAGGGGCGGGACGATGGATCATCCTCGCCGGAGGCTTTTGCGGGCTTGCCGTGATGACCATGGCAGTGACCTACCTGCTCGAAGTGCAGAACAGCATCGGCCGCCGCGACATCGGCATCATCAAACTGAACACTTCGGCCGGCCAGCCGCCATCCGCCGTCGCGCTGCTCGAGCGTTACGCCGCCATTCGGTATCGGGACGCACTGCCGCGAGTGCTGGAGGAAGGGCGCAATTGGTGCGCGACCGTCCGGCAAAGCCACACTGCGCACCCATCGCTCATCTACTTCCAGTCGGTCTCAACCGGACCGGGCTGGCCTGCGGCCCTCGGTGCTCTCCTCGATGTAGGGCTGTTCGCCGAGCATATGCTCGACGAGCCCGCTCTTTATGGTCCCGCCGTCCTCCTGCGAGAGGAAGGGGAGCGGATGGCCAAGGAATTGGCGCTGATCTCTCGAGTGGAACGCAACGACGAGAAAACCGAAGCGTCGACTTTGCGGTCGGTGGCCAATCGCCTCGCCGACGCCGGTTATGCAGTGAGGGACGATGCCGATTTCAACGAAATGGCGAATAAGCGGACGGATTATACGAGCTGCGTATCTGCGCTTGCCGAGCATCTCGGCAAGCCGCCTGCTCCGCTTTTGCCCAAGCGCTGAGGCCTCAGCGCAGAGTCATCGTGTTGCCGTGGATCTCGACCGACGCGAACTGCGCCAGGAACTGCTGACCGAGCAGGGACTGCTCGCCGTTGTTGAGCACGATTGCGTTCATGTGCTCGACCGTCTTTCCGCCCAGGCTCATCCGGTCGATTGCCACATATTCGCCGTGAATGGTGCCGTCTGCGCCTTCTCCGACCACATCGTTCATTCCGATGGAGGTCGCGATTCCCGCCTTGCGCGCGTCGTCTCTCGACAAGGCGATGCCCGTCGCTCCGGTATCCACCAGCATGTGGACCTGCGCGCCATTGATATCGACGTCGGCGTAGAAGTGCCCGTTCTGCTGGCGCTGGAGCTGGACGCTGCCGTCCTCGAGGCTCGCAACGTTCTGGAGCGGTGGCTCTGTTGGGGATGCAGCCGCATTGACGATCAGCGCATCCGGTTGGATCGAAGGCGCCGCTCGCCTACCGCCGCTCATCATCGAAGCGGTGATCCCGATCACGAGGAGGATGACCATATAGGTCCGCAGCATTCGGCCATGACTAGCGGGCCGCGGTAAAGGAACGCCTAAGCGGCCTTATTCCGGCGCTCCTCGAGCGTCCTCTCCCAGCCGAGCGCGTCGCCGACGATCGTGTCGATGTCGGCATATTTCGGCTGCCAGTCGAGCGTCTCGAGGATCCGGGCGTTAGCCGAAACCAGCTTCGGCGGGTCGCCGGCCCGCCTGCCCTCCATCACACGGCGGATCGGAGTGCCGTTGGCGCGATCGACGGCATCGAGCACCTCCAGCACCGACAGTCCGCGGCCGTAGCCGCAATTGACCATGAGATTCTCATCCGGATGCGCGATCAGCCATTCGAGTGCCGCCACGTGAGCAGCGGCGAGGTCGCTGACGTGGATATAATCGCGGATGCAGGTGCCGTCCGGCGTCGCATAGTCGGTGCCGTACACCGCGACCTGCTCGCGCAAGCCCACGGCGGTTTCCACGGCGACCTTGATGAGATGCGTCGAGCCCTTGCCCTGCTGCCCGCTGCGCCGCTTCGGATCGGCCCCGGCGACGTTGAAGTACCTGAGCGCGCCATAATTGAACGGATGCGCCGCCGAAACATCGCGCAGCATCCATTCGGTCATCAGCTTGGATGAGCCGTACGGATTGATCGGCTCCTTCGGATCGTCCTCCGATACCGGCACCTTCTCCGGCGCGCCGTAGACCGCGGCGGTCGACGAGAAGATGATGTGCTTCACCCCCGCCGACACCGCGATGCTGATCAGTGCGTGCGTCGCAACCGTGTTGTTGAGATAGTAGAATAGCGGATTCTCGACCCATTCCGGCACGACGATCGATCCCGCGAAATGCATGATGGCCTGGATGCCCTGCTCGGCGACGATGCGCTGGATGAGCGGCCCGTCGGCCACGGAGCCTTCGTAGAAGGGCACGTCGTCCGGAACCGCGCTACGGGCGCCATTCGACAGGTCATCGACGACCGAGACGCTCCATCCCGCGTCCTTCAGCGCGAGCATGGCGTGACTTCCGATGTATCCGGCACCGCCGGTGACGAGGACTGGGACTTTGCTCATGGGTTCAGCGCGCTAGCGAAGGGAAGCCGCGAGTTCCAGCCGCGAAGCGGCGGGGCTCGATTTCCTGCGCGCGAGAGGCAAGACGTTTCTGCCTTTGTAATAAGCCGATCTTCACCGATCTTCGCAGTGACGGCGAGTTCTCGGGAGCCTCCGTCCGACCTTCGATAGGGCATTCGCCGCATCCCGCGTGCATGGGCCAGAAACAGCCTTGTAGGACAGCTGCATTTCGCGCTCTTCGGAATGCCAGCTTTCGACCAAAGCTGACTCTGGCCTGGCGTCTGCTTTCGACCCATTGCAGATACTAAGCAGCGAGTGCGACACGCTGGACTCATGACTTCGAGTCTCTGTTGCGTTCTTGGCGGCCCTCATGCTGGCGAGTGCTGTCTCCGCTCAGCAGCACGCCGATACGAAATATGTCCCGCACGTGGCGCGACCGGCCTACGCTAGCGCTGCTCCCGTGGTGGCGGTCGATCAATCGCACAACAATTTCCATACTCTCGATGGAAAATATGCTCCGTTCGGCCAGCTCCTGACGGCGGACGGCTATCAGGTTCGCCCGTTAACGGGGCCATTCGCGCCTTCGTCGCTCCAGGGAGTAACCGTGCTGGTGATTGCCAATGCTCGCGGGCCGGTTCGGGGAGCGAGCGCATTCACCAGCAACGAGATCGCCACCATTCGCGCCTGGGTCGGCAATGGTGGCTCCCTGCTCCTGATTTCCGACCATGCACCGTTTGGCACGGCCGCCGCGAGCCTCGCAGACGCATTTGGGGTGGAGATGGGCACCGGATTCGCGATCGTCCGAGACGCCGGACGGATCAGCTCGCAGATCCTATTCCTCAAGTGTGATTTGGGGCGGCATCCGATCACCGAAGGCCGCGACATTTACGAAGCCGTCCATTCGGTCGAGAGCTTCACCGGTCAGTCGCTCAGCGTACCTGCCGGGGCGACCGCGCTCCTCGTGCTGCCGCCAGACGCGTTGGAGGTGGCCAGCGCCGACGACATCAATATTTTGAGGCGGGGCGGCGGGGTGCCCGCACGTTCAGCAGGCGGTCGCGCGCAGGCTCTCGCAATGCCCTTCGGAAAGGGGCGCGTTGTCATCGCAGGCGAAGCTGCAATGTTCACCGAGCAGATCATTTCTGGTCTTGGCCGTGTTGGCCTTCGTGATCACGACGATCAGCAATTCGCGTTGAACGCCATGCATTGGTTGTCGAGACTGATCGGAGATTAGCGCGACTACCGCACCGCGTTGGCGAGAATGTCTGCTTTCCACCCATTCCTGCCATTAAGGCGGTGGCAGCTTTCGACCCATTCCGGGCACCTGTAGGACAGCGGTTTGTCGTAGGGGCTAATGCCTGCTTCCGACCCGAAGCTAACTCCGGCGTAAGCACAGGAGCATCAAAGGGGGCTCTCCCGGACGCCGGCAACCGAAGTCGCTCGAACGTCCGGGATCGGCCCCGACGCGTACAGATCAGGCGGAGTAAAACCCCGCGATCGGTTAGATGGTCATTAGGTTCAGTGCGCAGGGCTTGTGGTCAGCCGAGGTGCCCCTCTCGTAGCTGAGACGCTGGCCCAGCGTGGGGACAACGCTCTTGTCCCAGGAGATCGCGCTCTTTTCGAAGCGGAGGTCGTCGCCGCCCGCTTCCTGCTTGATTTCGCCGAAGCCCTGGGCGCTGTCGAATGTCTTGACGGTTCCAAAATACTTCATGGTGAGTTCCTTTGTTGATCGGACGCCACAATTGGTCGCCGACCGGCTAGGAGACGTTAAAGATGGAGGAAGGTGCGGCTTAGCGCCCAAAACCGTCGATTTCGACTGGTAGCTTTACTTACGTGGGTATTGCCACGCGATAATCAAGCGTGAGATATATTATAATGATCTCAGACGTGCTATAAACCTCTCATCACAATCGTTTCTTTATTATTTCGGCACTTTGTGACTGAGAGACCCGCGCTCCCGCTGCCGCAGGAGACTGAGAATGTCATCATCCAACCCCGCCCCCGAACGTTCAACCGATCGGTGGGAGAACGAAGGCGGGCCGACGCCTTCGCCCGAAATGCAATCGCGCAATGACTTACAATCCGAACTCGAGCGATACGGCATCACGCCGGTCCAGCTGACCGTCTTCGATTGGGGCGGCTATCGCTACTCAAACTCCAGGGACGCGATCGCCGCGGCAAAGCGCCTGGCTGCGTCCTCGTAAGAAATTGCCGAGCATTCGATCGCCAGGTGTTTGGCAGGGAGGCGACCATGGCCCGTTACACAGTTCACGTTCCTGAATCGCAAACCTCGATGGGCGCAGATAATCCCATGACGGGGTTGGAAGCCTACACCAAGGTCCGCGAGCTGCGAGCCATGGGCTTCCAGGCGGTCAGCCTGAGAAACGTCGATACTGGCGAGGAAATCACGGACGTTGCGTCGCTCGTTCTGGACAGTCCCGACGGCTGATCCACTCGCGCTGTGGAACGCACGATATCCAGCCCGCGTCGCTGAGAAATCTGTTACGATTGGCAGGAGAGCGGCTTGGTAGTCACAATCGGAATGCCCGAGGAGCGAATTGCTTTCTAGGCCTCCGGATGCCGTTGGACGCTTCCACGTCGCTTCTTTTGGAACATCGTGCCATGCTCGTACGCGGGGAGGTCCCCTGTCATGATCCAGTCAGTGTTGCTCGTAGCGGTTACTGCCATTCTCACCTGGTTCATAGCAAGGTGGGTGAGATCGACGCCCGATCGCCCCAAGCGCCTGTCGTCCCAGGAGAGCGAGGCTGAGCGCGCCAAGGAGATCGGCACTCAGCTCGACGGCGCACGGGATCGAGCGAGCGTTGCTGAGATCGAGCGTAACAGGCTGGCGCTCGCCAAAGCCGTCAAAGCCGCTTTGTGGGTGACGGAAGCTCGCTTAAACCTCGCCGTTCCTGAATTACTCAAAATGGCGCAGCTCTGGGTCGGGAAATCCAAGCTGCGTGGCAAAGAGTGGACGCCGCCCAAGGGAGTGGCAGACATCGAAGGGCTCGACGATCCCGTTGCCCCCTGGGCGTCTTGGAGCTTCGATGGCCATCACTGGCGCATCGACGGCCAGTGGCGCCCTTCCGCTCTCCCCGAGGAAATCGAAGGGGATGTAGGAACGTTCAAGGTCCAGGTAGATCGACAGCTCATGCTCGATATGACCATCAGCAGCAAAGACCCCCACGTTCTGTGGGTTGATGCTTTGACCGTGGGCCCGTGGGTTTCCGAGCTGCTCGCCTTTGCGGGCGCACGAACGTCCGATGCGAAGGCGCGGTCAAGCGCACGATCAGCGCGCAAGAACCAAGACCGAGCCGACAATATCCACTGGTCGTAGTCGGGCGGCTGGTGTCCGCTTTCCACTCATTGCGGACCTTAGAACGCGACCGTCGCCAGCGCTATTCGGCAGGAATAGGTTGCTCCGCCGCGCGGGCCGCTCCCGCAATGGCAGACGCCGCCTGCTCGATGAGCTGCGCCACCTTGTCGGGGTGCGAAATGTAAACCGAGTGGCTACCCGGCGCTTCAACAACCTGAGCACCGGCGCGCTCGGCCATTTGCCGCTGCGCTGGTGGCGGAATCATGTGGTCGTCGGTCGCGACAAGGTAATGGCTTGGCTTCGACTTCCACGCTGGAGTTGTCACCGCACCGCCTGCAGCTTCGAGCCCCCACGGCACCTGTGAGTTCGCCATGAATTGAGCCAGGGCGGGATCGACGTCCGCCGCGAACGATGCCGCGAACTTGTCTTTGTCGAGCGCGAGGAAGCCATCCTGCGGCGGGAGGATCGGAGGTACAGGCGCACCGGGTGGCGGGTTTGCGATTAGAGTCTGGACGGACTCGCCCGCGTCCGGTGCGAAGGCAGTGACATAAACCAGGCTGGCAACCTTAGGATCATTGCCCGCCTCAGTAATCACGACGCCGCCGTAGGAATGGCCGACGAGCACGACCGGATGCGTCGCTGACGCAATGACGCGTCTCGTCACAATGACGTCATCGGCGAGCGAAATGGTGGGGTTCTGCACGACGAGGACCTCGTAACCGTCCCCGATCAGGATGTCGTGGACCCCCTTCCAGCCGGACCCGTCCACAAATCCGCCGTGCACGAGCACGACACTCACGGGCTTGTCAGTCATCTGATGAATACCTCGTCTTGCGAAACAATGGGGAAAGTGCGCGCACGAGGCCAATCCCAGACGCCATTGGCCGGACCGAATCCAACTGCCGTTCGGTGCGCTGCCGATAAACTCGGAGCCATTTCGAGTCGATGACGAATCCCCGCATGACCAGAAAGGCTGCTCATCTCTGCTTCCACCCATTGCCGACATGGGATCAGCCAATGTGCCGGCCACAAGTTAGGCGTCCTCAAGGAGTTCCCTGGCGCACCAAAAAGGTCCGGTGTGATGAAGATCGTCTAGCGCATCTTCAGCAGCCCGGAGATGCCGTCGGTCGCCAGAAAGACCAATTAACCATTGGTCATCCGCAGCAGCTGCATCCAACATCCTGGCAGTCGCCAAGTCGTTGAGCTTACCGAGCAATTCCTGCAGCCCCTCTATTGCGACAGCGAATTTTCTTTGGGTGAGTTGCTGCCGGGGATAAAGATCGCTGAGAAACTCCGATGAGTAGCGCAGTTTCTTTGTCTTTATCCTGAGCTTGTGCCGTGTGAACTCATCCATCCGGCGGAGGTCCCGGCTTGCGGTGGTTATTGAGTCCCACAAACGAGCGAGACGGCGCCTCGCAAAGGGCTGAATTGGCTTATCGGCCGCTTTGGCCGACCGCCACTCGCCGACCGCCGTCCAGCCGACCAGTTCGATCATCAGCCGGCGCGACCTTTGCGAGTTCATCGCCTCGGCGACCCGGTCGTAAGCCTTCTCGCGTTCGCAAAGCAGGTCGACGCGCTGCTCATCCGCAAGATTGCCTTCGAGATACACGTCCAGGTTCCGCGCATCGCCGAATTGTGACGCCAGCCAGCGCAGTTCGTGCCTCAGACGCTGATATTTGCGGTCTTCGATCGCCGGCTTGAATAAGCTCATTGCCGACCGCAGCCGGCGGACCGCAACTCGAGCCTGATGCAGTGCGCCGGCTTTGCGCTTGCAGAGCACAAGCGGCTCGTTGAGGCGATACTGCTTGATGCAGGCGTGCAAGATCACCTCGAACGCCTGTGCCACGGTCATGTCCGGATCGACGTGAACCGGGACCGCCTTTGCGATCTTTCGAAGCTTGCCATTGGCGAGAAGGAAGCCTCGCTCCGCCTTCGTCAATATCCCAAGGCGGACGGGGACCCGGTTGGCGAGATCGCGAGCTGCGGCGATCAGAGTCGCAGGCTGCCCACTCCGCAGCTCAAATTCGAGTTCCGCGAACTCCTCGGTCCGCTCGCCCGCGGAGATCGTGCCGTGGTCGAGGTCGATCTCCATCTTGCACTTGTGACGCCCGATCAGCCAGCTCGTGCGGTTCACATCGCAGCGAACGATTTCCTGAAGCCGCCGAGCTTCGCCAGCTCGGAACAACTCACTGATCGGGTGGTCGGAGAGCGGTTCCAGATCCGGCCTCAGGGATCTCACCTCACGCTCGATCTCTTCTCGCGAAATGAGGCCGACGCTCTGAGTAACGCGCTTGACCGTCTGGATAAACCTGTCGCCCACGCTTCGTACTCTGAGCGTATAGCCGTGCTTCTTCAGCCTTGTCTCCGGAGTGTCATAATAGACAGTCACTTGATGATTGAAGCGAGACTCGGCGTCGGCAAGCCGTGGAGTTTCGCGAACGACCGCAAGATCATGGGGGTCGAGCTCCAGCTTCAGCTCTATTTCCTGCGTCATTCTAGGGTCCGGATCTTGGCAAAGCGATCGAAGCGGTCATTTGCGCGTTGCCCTAGCCTAGATGAAACTCGTCAAACAGATCACGGCATCCACGCTCAACGCCTTTGCTCCGTTCATGTCCGGTGGGCCTGATGGCGAAGCGCCGATTCAAACCGGCGCGCTGCCTTGGAGATTGGCTCAGAATAAAAGCATCGAAGTGTTGCTGGTGACCGGACGCCGTTCGGGTCGCTGGACGATCCCAAAGGGCTGGCCGATGCCCGGCAAGACCCTTGCCGAAGCTGCCGCGCAGGAGGCGTTCGAGGAAGCTGGCGTCAGGGGTACCGTTGACCCGAAGCCGATCGGAACGATCCGGCACCTGAAGCAGCGCGTCATCGCCGGCAAGCTCGAGGTGAAGGCGGTAGTCCACCGCCTGCGCGTGGACCGCGAGCTGCCTAACTGGCCCGAACTTGGCCAGCGTAAGCGCAAATGGTTCAGCGCCAAGGACGCAGCGACGAGCGTCGATTCACCTGAGCTTCGCGACTTGATCCGTCGGTCGGTCAAGCGTGCGCCTCGGCGTTAGGGAGCGCCCTTATCGGAATGATCATCGCCATCTACAGCGCCAAAGGAGGCGTCGGGAAGACCACACTGGCGGCCAATCTCGCCTGGGCCAGTTGCGCGCTGTCGAGCCGCCGGACCTTGCTCTGGGACCTCGATGCACAGGGTGGCGCTTCGTACATTCTTCGACAGGAGCCCGCAGGGGCCGCTCTCTCAAAGAAGATCATCGACAACGAAGACTTGCGGCCGCTTATCAGGCGGAGCGATTATCAGCGATTGGACGTGCTCCCGGCGGACAGGTCGCTCGCCCAACTCGATCGGAATTTCCACGAGCTTGGGAAGGCCAAGCGGCTTGCGAAAGTCGCCGCCGCGATAGAGCCCAACTATGACCGGATCATCATCGACTGTCCGCCCGGTCTGACCGAGACGTCGGACCAGATCCTGCGAGCGTCCGATCTGGTGGTGGTTCCAGTGATCCCGACTGCGCTCTCCCAGCGGGCGCTCGATGTCATCAAGGATTACCTACTGCGGAAGAAGGGCCCGAAAGTCGTCCTTGCCCCTGTTTTCTCGATGGTCGACCGAAGGCGACTCGTGCACCGAAGCGAACTGGAAAAACATCCCGGCTGGCCAGTGATCCCGATGTCCAGTTCTTACGAACGTGTCAGCGAGGAGCGCGTCCCGATCGGCGAACTATTGCCGCGCACGTCTCCGCCAGTGCAGGCGGTGGCGGACCTCTGGCGGAGACTCGAGAAAGCCCTCGCAACGCATAACTCCTGAACCCGCACGATGGCTGTTCGTCAGCTTCCAAGCGGAAGTCTGATGCTTACGCTCGTCCCGACTCCCAGTTCGCTTTCGACTTCAAGGAAGCCATCGTGCCGCTCGATGATGTGTTTGGCGAGGGCCAGTCCAAGGCCGGGACCGACACCGGTGCCCCTGCGGGTATCGACCCTATAGAACTGCTTGGTGAGCTGCGGCAGATGCCGCGAACGGCGCGACCGTTGTGATGAACATTTGGTAGGTCCTTCCCCTGCCGAACTCCCGTCCGGATGGGGAGGCGATCGGGGGCGGCGAACTACGGCTGAATGACACACGGAATGCAGGACGTGAATCCATCGTTTCAGTTTTGTGTCGCAATTCGGCTGGTGCTCTAGGCGACCGTCATTCTGGCCGAGACCGGACTGTGGCCGGCGCGCAACGCGGCTTTAGAAGTCCTCTAGCAAACGTCGCCGGTGAGCAGGAGGTTTGGTTTCGGACGCGGCGCGCTGAAACCGAGTTGCCAACTCGAGCAATACTTCTCGAGCTTCGGCGGTGACCGCCCCCGCCGCCAGATCGCGGCATCTGGCAGCTCTGCGGGCTGGATCCACTTTGGGTTGAAACATCCAAGCTGCTTCATGGGGCATGTCGCGCGATCCCGAACAGGTGATTCTCGAAACAATCGTGTCGTATCTCCAAAACAAAACAGACGCAAAAACCATCTATCCTCAGGCCACTACAGGGGGGGGAACCGGTGGTCTCGGTACCAAGAGCCAAACGACAAGGGGGCGCTGAACCCTTGGACAAGGGTGTCGCGCCATCCTGGATAGAGGAGCCCGTCCACTTTGAGCCTAACCGCGCCCGGGTCGGCGTCCGAACTGTGTGGATCTCCGACACGCATCTGGGCACTGCCGGCTGCAATGCGGAGTTGCTGCTCGATTTCCTCAAGTCGATAGATTGCGAGACGCTCTACCTTGTCGGCGATATCGTCGATGGGTGGCAGCTGCGCAAAGGATGGTACTGGCCGCCTCGACACAACGACATAGTCCGCTGCGTGCTCAAGAAGGCGAAGCACGGCACTCGCGTCGTTTACGTCCCTGGCAACCATGATGAAGCATTCCGGGGCTATGTCGGCCTGAACCTGGGCGGCATCGAGCTGGTGCCAGAAGCGATCCATGTCACCGCCGACAAACGCCGCCTTTTGATCCTTCACGGCGACGAATTCGACGGGGTGGTGCTCTACGCCAAGTGGCTCGCCTTCCTCGGCGACAGCGCATACGTCCTGCTGCTCAAGCTCAATCGCCTGCTCAACTGGGTGCGCCGCAAGCGCGGGCTTCCCTATTGGTCGCTGTCCAGTCACCTCAAGAAGAAGGTGAAGAACGCGGTCCAGTTCATTTCCAGCTTCGAGGAGGTGGTCGCCCACGCAGCGCACGAGCGCGGCGCCCACGGCGTTGTCTGCGGGCACATCCATTCGCCCGAGATTCGTCAGATCGGCGCTGTGACCTATTACAATGACGGCGACTGGGTCGAGAGCTGCACGGCTCTTGTCGAACATCCTGACGGCCGAATGGAGATCATCGATTGGGCCGAACATCAGAGGACTGAAGCAGAGCAAGGGCGGAGCCGGCGGCACCGGCGCAAAAAAGAGACGATCCACGCGTGAGGATCGCCGTGGCCACGGACGCGTGGCATCCCCAGGTCAACGGCGTCGTTCGTTCCATCAGCACGACCGTCGATCATCTTCGCAGCATCGGCCACCAGGTCGAGGTCATCCATCCGTCGCGCTTTCGCACTCTCCCCTGTCCGACCTATCCGGAAATACGGCTGGCATTTGGATGCGGCCGGACGGTCGGCAAGTTACTCGCGGATTTTGAGCCGACCTGCGTCCACGTCTCGACCGAAGGGCCGATCGGCTGGGCAGCGCGGAACTGGTGCGTGAAGAATGGCGCGCCGTTCACGACCGCCTTTCACACGCGCTTCCCCGACTATGTCTCCATTCGCACCGGCATCCGGGCCGAATGGATCTGGAAGGTCATGCGCCGCTTCCATGGGCCGGCCGAGCGCACCTTCACGGCCACGCCCACTCTTGCCGCCGAGCTTCACGCGCAGGGGCTCTCGCACACCCATCACTGGCCGAGGGGCGTCGACCTAGAGCAATTCCATCCCGAGGGTGCCCTGCACCCGGCAATGGTCAACTTGCCCCGTCCGATCCTCCTCTGTGTCGGCCGCGTCGCCGTCGAGAAAAACATCGAGGCGTTCCTCGACTGCCCGGTCGAAGGGTCAAAAGTGGTGGTCGGAGACGGACCCGCGCTGGCCGCACTTCAGGCGCGGTACCCCGAGGTCCTGTTTCTTGGCGCGAAGCACGGCGCCGAGCTCGCTTCGACTTATCGTACCGGCGATGTGTTCGTTTTTCCGAGCCGCACCGACACCTTCGGCCTCGTGAACATTGAGGCGCTCGCCTGCGGTCTTCCGGTGGCCGGCTACCCGGTCCCTGGCCCGCTCGACATTATCGGACGCGACGGCCGCGGAGTGCATGGTGGTGACGGGGTGATTGGCTCGGTCGACGAGGATCTTGAGCAAGCCGTGCGCCAGGCATTGATCGCCGATCGGACTGCCGCAGCGAAGGAGGCGAGCCATTACAGCTGGGCCAACTCCACCGAAAAATTCGTCCGCGGCCTTGCCGTGGAAGCTGGGAGTTTCGCGGACACCACTCAGTGAGAGGACTGCAAATGCGCTATTGTCGCTCCTCGACGCTTCAACTCGCACTAGAAGGCACTGGTCAAGCGCTAGGGTCGTTCGTGGCGCCTTTCCTTTTATTGCTGCTCGTTTTCGGACCGGAGGTCGACGCTTTCTGCGCAGCGCTGCGCCTGCCTTCGCTCAAACAGGCGAGGCCCCATGAAGTCCGTTAGTGGCCGCTTTCCACCCATTCCCGCCGCTAGCAGCCCAATTGCGGTTCTCGATCATCTGCGGACAGACACAAACGGCCCGGAAAGAGTAACCGAGCCGTTCGGTGGAGACCGATGGTTCAAAAAAGTAAGGTGTTCAGAGTCCCGTACTCGTCTTAGCACGAAGTTGACAGCCGGTCCCATGCTAATGTCCGCTTTCCGCCGAAAGCCGACACTGACGAAGCGTTAGCTTTCGACCCATTGCAGACATTAGGACTACTGTTACGCGCCTGTAATCAATGGGCGCCGCATGCTGAGATCCCCGCCATCGAAGGCAACCAGCAGGTAATCGCCTTCGTGCAAGTCGGCCGAAGGGTGCCCCGATCGCGTCGCAAGCGAGGTTGGATTGCGCCCTATTTTCTCGGGGTTTGCACTGATTGGTGCAACGCCAATCGCGGCGGATGGAACTTGTTCGATTGAAAGCGCGAACGAGGCGATCCTCATGCTCGATTTATTGTTGGGCCTGACGCTATGGCAGTTGACGGTGGCGGTCCTCGGCATCGCCTTTGGCGTCGGCCTCGGGCTCAGCGTCGGTATTCGCAAGCTCTTTCGCCTCAATCCGACCGGCCAGCAAGCCGACCTCGCCATCGACCTCATGCAGGTCACGTCCACATACATCGGCATATTGCTGGCGTTCGCGGGCGTCCTTGCCTGGCAGGATTACAAAGATGCGGACACCGCCGTGGAGCGAGAGGCCGGAGTAGCCTCTTTCATCTATCGTGACCTCGCCGCCTACGGTCCTCAGATGGCGGCGGCCCGCGAGGATTTGAAAAGCTACGTCGATAGCGTCATCGTCAATGAATGGCCGCTCCTCCGCGAGGGCAAGAGAAGCGCAGTCACTGAAGACAAGCTCCTGAAACTGTTCGACGATTTCGCTGCGGTTACCCCGGGAGACGAACGTCAGGCGACAATCTATCGGGAGGCCTTCACCCAGCTTAACGAGATGGTGGCGTTGCGGCGCGACCGCATGGCGGCGAGCCGCGCGGAGATACCTCCGGTACTTTGGATCGTCGCGCTTGTGGGTTCGATACTGACGATCGCCTATGCTTCTGCGTTCGTCGGCTCGCGATACGCCTTACTGATGATTTCAGGCACATCGCTAACGATCGGCCTGCTCTTCCTGTTCCTGCTCAGTGTGGACTATCCATTCCGGAATCGCGGGGGCGTGAGCAATGAACCGTTTGTCGAGCTCTCATGGATTTTCGACAAGGTCGACCGCAACCCTCGGAGCGCCTCGCCCAACTCCGCCGCTGCTTCACCCGAACATTGAAGGATCTGATCGGCGCGGCGTGAATGCAATCGCGGACGTGTCCACTTCCCGCCCAAAGCCGACATAAGCCCTGAAGGCCGCGTCCCGCGTTTGCCTCATCCGTAAGCGCGCATTATCAGCCGCCCAAATTCCTCCAGGACCGAGTAACAGCGCATGACCCTGACGATTTCTAGCTCGTTCGACGCCGGCAATATCCGTGTCGTCAAACAGGACGGCGATCGCGCCGACCTGGAGATCGTCAAGGACCATTTGAGCGACTTCTATCAGTGGTTCCATTTCCGGGTTGCGGGCGCTGCCGGCCGCGAGGTGACGTTGCGCATCACCAATTGCGCCACCTCGGCCTACCCGAACGGCTGGCCCGACTACAAAGGCGTGATGAGCCTCGATCGCGAGGAGTGGGTCCGGATCAGCGATACGAGCTACGCCGACGGCGTTCTCACAATGAAGCTCACGCCGCCGCAGGATGTGGTGTGGATCGCCTATTTCGCGCCTTACTCGATGGAGCGGCATCACGACCTTGTGACGCAGACCGCGACGATCCCGGGCGTTGATTATCGGTCGCTCGGCAAGAGCCTCGACGGGCAGGACATCGACTGCCTGACGATTGGCGAAGGTCCGCTCAATGTATGGCTCTATGCTCGCCAGCACCCCGGCGAGAGCATGGCCGAATGGTGGATGGAAGGCGCGCTCGAGAAGCTGACCGACGAGGACGATCCGGTCGCGCGCGTGCTTCGCAAGGAATGCACCTTCCGCGTCGTTCCGAATATGAATCCCGACGGGTCGCGCCGCGGGCACCTGCGCACCAACGCGGCAGGCGTGAACCTCAACCGCGAATGGCATGCGCCGACCGCCGAAAAGAGCCCCGAGGTTCTCTGCGTCCGCAATGCGATGGATGAGACCGGCATCGACTTCGCGATGGACGTCCACGGGGACGAGGCCATCCCCGCCAATTTCCTCGCCGGGTTCGAGGGCATCCCCTCCCACACCGAACGGCAACAGAAGCTCTTCAACCTGTTCGGTGAAACCCTCGAGCGTCTCTCGCCGGATTTCCAGCGCGAGAAGGGCTATGAGGTCCCGCCGCCCGGCCACGCGAACATGTCCATGTCAACGACCCAGCTGGCCGAGCGCTACGGCTGCGTGTCGATGACTTTGGAAATGCCGTTCAAGGACAATTTCAACCTGCCCGACGAGGTTTACGGCTGGTCGCCGCAGCGCTCGAAGCATCTCGCATACGCCTGCCTCGATTCGCTGCACGCAATCCTGCCGGAGCTCAGGAAGGCGCAGGCGGAGCGCGGCGCGGCGAAACGCGAGAAGGTCGAAGCCTGATGCCGACGCTCGTGCTGCTGCGGCACGGACAGTCGCAGTGGAACCTCGAAAACCGCTTCACCGGCTGGTGGGACGTCGATCTCAGCGACAAGGGTATCGAGGAGGCACGCGCGGCCGGTGCTCAGCTGCGTGACAAGGGTTTCGAGTTCGACTGCTGCTTTACGAGCGTCCTGACGCGAGCCATCCGCACGCTTCATCTCGCGCTTCACGAGATGGATCAGCTTTGGCTGCCGACCGCCAAGGACTGGCGCCTGAACGAGCGACATTACGGCGGCCTCACCGGGCTCAACAAACAGGAGATGATCGACAAGGTCGGGGCCGAACAGGTCAAGATCTGGCGGCGATCCTATGACGTTCCGCCACCGCCGCTGCCGGACGATAGCCCCTACGACGTCAGCGCCGACCGCCGTTATGCCGCGATCGCGGTGCCGCGAACGGAGAGCCTGAAGGATACGATCGCGCGAACGCTGCCTTATTACGAGCAGGCGATCGCGCCGGCGCTCAGGGACGGCAAACGCGTACTTATCGCCGCGCACGGCAATTCGCTGCGCGGGATCATCAAATATCTCTCGGATATTTCGGATGATGAGATCGTCGGACTGGAGATCCCGACGGGCAAGCCGATTGTGTACGACCTTGCGGACGACCGGTCGGTGAAGCGGCGCTATTACCTCGACGAGGCTTAGGCGGCAGCTTTGCGGCGGTACATTTCCTCGTCCGCGCGGGCCATGACGCTCTGCGCGGTGTCGCTCTCGTCGATGAGTCCCACGCCGATCGCGACGCTCAGCGGCAGCTCATTGCCCTCGTGCAGGAATTCGCATGCAGCGATCAGGTCGATCAGCCGCGCGGCCGTTTCGTGAGCGCTTTGCTCGTCGGCATTCTCGAGCAGGATTCCGAACTCGTCACCCCCGATTCGCGCCACGACATCGCTCTTGCGAACGCCCTGCTCCAATAGGTCGGCAACCTCGATCAGCGCTTCGTCGCCTGCCCGATGGCCGAACGAATCGTTGATCGCCTTCAGGCCGTCGACGTCGACGAAGAGCATGGCTCCCTTCGCGCCGTAGCGGCTCACGCGAGCGATCAGCCTCTGCAGCTCCCGAAGGAAGCCGCGGCGATTCGGTAGGTCGATCAGGCTGTCCTGGTGCGCGAGATGGTCGAGCTGTTCGACCCTCTCCTGCAATTGCGCAACCTGGCCGCGGAGACGACTAATCTCCTCGACGAGCCGGTCTACGTCCGCGTCGTCAGTCAAATGGTCAGACATTGCCCCTGCGTCCGCCCTTGTGGATCACAGCCATAGCGCGAATCCAAACCGTTGAAAATCAGGAGTTTGCGGGTCTGGCCAGGAATCGGACTCCCGACCCGATTTTCCGAGCGTTGCCTAGGCCGAGTCCGACCCCTAAACGAGCGTGCATTCTTCCATTGTTTCAAGGCGGGACGATGACGGAGCCGCTGGTCGGCATCATCATGGGCAGTAATTCGGATTGGGAGACGATGCGTCACACCGCCGAAACGCTCGCCCAGCTCGGAGTGGCGCACGAAACGAAAATCGTGTCGGCTCATCGGACACCCAAGCGACTCTACGACTATGCCCAGTCCGCGAGGGATCGTGGCCTCAAGGCGATCATCGCCGGAGCCGGCGGGGCCGCTCACCTCCCTGGCATGACTGCATCGATGACCTCGCTTCCGGTCCTCGGCGTTCCGATCGAAAGCCAGGCGCTCAAGGGCATGGATAGCCTGCTGTCGATCGTGCAGATGCCGGCCGGCGTCCCCGTGGGCACGCTCGCCATCGGCAAGGCAGGGGCCGTCAACGCCGCACTTTTCGCAGCGGCCATGCTTGCGACGAGTGACGAGGAGCTCGCGGCGAGGCTCGACGCCTGGCGGGAAAAGCAGACGGGGTCGGTCGCCGAAGCGCCTGAATGATCCCGCCCGGCTCGACCATCGGTATCGTCGGAGGCGGCCAGCTCGGCCGGATGCTTGCGGTCGCCGCGGCGCAGCTCGGCTATAAGTGCCACATCTTCGACCCGCACGAGCACCCGCCCGCGGCAGATGTCGCGGCTTGCTTCACTCGAGCCGAATATGACGACATCATCGCCCTTCGCGGATTCGCGCAGACCATCGACGTCGCCACATACGAATTCGAGAACCTGCCGGTCGAGCCGCTCGAGGTGCTGGGCGACAAGCTTCGGCCATCGACCCGATCCCTCGCCATCGCGCAGGACCGCGCGCGGGAGAAAACCTTCATCGAAGGATGCGGCGCGCGGGTCGCGCGATGGGAAGCCGTCTCCAGCCTGGAAGAGGTCAACGAGGCCGTCGATCGCGTCGGGATCCCCCTGGTCCTGAAGACCTGCCGCTACGGCTATGACGGAAAGGGGCAGGCCTGGGTCCGTGCACCGGAGCAGACCGAAGAGGCCTGGCGTGTCATCGCGGAGGAGCCGGCCGTCGCCGAGGAGGGCGTGGATTTCTCCGCCGAATTCTCCGTGATCATCGCGCGTTGGGCCGACGGCAGCCACTGCTTCTGGGATTCTCCGGAGAACGAGCATCGCGAAGGCATTCTCCGCCGCTCGACGGTACATTGCAGCGACCAGGTCGCCGCGCAGGTCCCGGAGGCGCGTGCAGCCACACTGCGGATAGCAGAAGCGCTCGGCCACATCGGCGTGCTGACCGTGGAATTCTTCGCCAGCAACAGCGGCCCCGTCGTCAACGAGATCGCGCCCCGCGTCCACAACAGCGGGCACTGGACCATCGAAGGCGCAGTCACTTCGCAGTTCGAGCAGCATATCCGGGCGATCTGCGACCTGCCGGCGGGCCTGACAGGGCTGACGCGCGGCGGCGCCGTCATGGACAATCTCATCGGCGACGAAATCGAGCAGTGGCCGGAGCTGCTCGCGGAGCGCGGAGCGCACGTCCACATCTACGGCAAGGGCGAGGCGCGGCCCGGAAGGAAGATGGGCCACGTCACGCGCGTAAAGCGCTAGACGCCGGTTACTTCTTCTCGCGTTCCGACTTGGTGACGTCGGTCACTTTCTCGTCATACCCGCTCTTGTCGCTGAAGAAGGCTGCAGCGAAGAGCCCGCAACCGAGCAGCACCGAGAAGAAGACGCCGAGAGTCGTCGCGACCACCGTATTCGTGTCGAGGGTGCTCGTAAAATAAAGGTACGTCAGTGCGCCCGCGACCATCAGCACCGCGATGGCCGCGATCCACTTCATGATCCGCTTGAACTCGGCGACGGCCGTTTGCCTGTCTGAGGTCATGGAGCCCAGATAGGTGGCCGCCGCCGATTTTTCAGGGGCTTAGGGAGCCTCAACCACTTCGATCGGCATTCCGAGCTTCTCGAGCTGCGGGCGGACCTTCGCGGCATCCCCGACGACGATCCAGGTGAAGCCCTTGGGGTCGAGCGCAGCGCGGGCGGCCTGGTCGAGGCTCGCCGGGGTTTGTGCCCGGTATTTGGCCGGAAGCGTCTCGTAATAATTGTCGGGCCTCTTCAGCACGTCCATGCTCATCATCGCACTCAGCACGGAGCTCGACGTCTCGAACTGGCCCGGAAGCCGCTGGACGCTGTTGGCGATTGTCCGATTGCGCTCCTCCTGGGTCACGCCCTTGGTGGTCAGGAACTCGATCATGTCCTGATTGAGCGCGGCCAGCGACTCCCCGGTGCGGTCAGCCTGCACGCCCGCGCCGACCACATAGGGAACCGCATGCTCGACTACGGATGAGTCACCATTCACGCCGTACGACCAGCCTTTGCTTTCGCGCAGGTCCATGTTGAGGCGGGAGAGGAAGGTGCCGCCGAGCACATCGTTGGCGGTGTCGAACGGTACGATGTCAGCGCGCGGATCAATCGGCAGGAGCTCGCCGCCGACGATCGTCGCTTGCGGCGCGCCCGGCCGATTGATGAGCAAGATCTTCGGCGAAGTCGGCCGCGGCGGGAGCGCCGAGAAATTCTTGACGCCCTTCGGACCTGCAAGTGCCGTCCATTGTCCGAAACGCGCCTCGAGGAGAGGCTGAATCTCGGACAGCGGACGATCCGACACGATGAACAGCTTTGCACTGTCCGGTCGGATCCAGCGCTCGCGGAACGCGATGAGATCGTCGCGCGTGAATTTGGCGATGGCCTTTGGATCGCCCGACGGAGGCCCGGCGTAGGGATGGTTTGCGCCGTACAGCACCTGCGGCAGCAGGCGGTGGGCGACGCGCTGCGGGTCCTTCTGCTGCTGCGCGATCCCGGTCAGGACCTGGGCGCGCAGGCGATCGATATCGTCGGGCCGGAACGCCGCATCCTTCACCACATCCCTCATCAGGTCGAGCGACGGTGAAAGGTTCGGCGTGAGAGCGCTCAGCATGACATAGGACCGGTCGCCGCCGTTCTGAGTGCTGACGTCGGCTCCCAGTCGCTCCTCGGTTTCCGCCACCTCCTGCGAGCTGAGCTTCGAAGTCCCTTCGTCGAGCAGGCTCATGGTCATGTCGGCAAGGCCCCGCGCCTGGGGGCTGTCCGCGGCGGCGCCGGCATCGAACGACAGGGCAATGTGAGTTACCGGGATCGTGGTCCGCTGCGCGTATTCGACCGGAATCCCGTTCGACAATTGCGTATGGGTGATCGCCGGGAACTGCAGCGAGGCCAGCTGACCGACGGGCGGAATGGTGCGGTTGCCCTTGGCCGCGCCTTCGCTCTTGTCGCCGGGCTTGGGAGGTGTGACCGCCTTCGCTTCGGTGTACGCCTCGCGCTGCCCAGGGGAGAGAATGATCGTCAACGCCGGACGCCGCAGCCATTGCTGCATCGCTGCGCGAACGGCCGCCGGAGTGATCGACGCATAAGTCGCCAGCGTCTTTTTGTAGAAATCGCTGTCGTGGGCGTAGGTCTGCCCTTCGGCGAGCGACACGGCCTTTCCGCCGAATCCACCGACCTTCTCAAGGCCGTGAATCTGGCCGGAGACTTCGCTCATCACCGCGCGCTGGACCTCGTCGGCGGTCGGCCCCTTGGCAATATAGTCGGCGAGAACTTCATCGAGCCGCTTCGACACAACATTGGGATCGACGCCCGGCCGCACATAAGCAGCGACGCTGAAGATGCCGACCCGTTGAAGAGGCGACATTTGTGCGACAACCGCGACGGCGAGCTTCTCGTCGCGGACCATGATCTTGTCGAGACGTGAGCTGGCCAGTCCACCCAGCACGGACCCGCCGACGTCGAGTGCGGCGAGTTGCTTGTTCAAGAGCCCGGGCACAGCCCAATAATGTTGGATGATCGTCGTCGCGACGGCATCCTTCAATTCGATCGTCTTGGGCTTGGCGAGCGTCGGCACGCTTGCCATCGCCGGATTGTTCACCGGGCCCGCCGGAATCGGACCGAAATATTTCTCGGCCAGCCGCTTCACATCGTCCGGCTTCACATCGCCGGCGACAACCAGAACCGCATTGTTCGGACCGTATTTGTTGCGGAACCACTGCTTCACGTCGCCAAGGCTCGCAGCATCGAGGTCGGCCATCGAGCCAATGACGGTGTGGTGATACGGGTGCCCCACCGGGAACAGGTTGCCGTACAAGCTATATTGGATGAGCCCGCCTGGGCGGCTGTCGTCCTCGCGCTTCTCGTTCTGAACGACCGAGCGCTGGTTATCGAGCACGCCCTGCGTGACCGCGCCAAGCAGATGCCCCATGCGATCGCTTTCCATGAACATCGCCCGTTCGAGCGCGCCCGCCGGCACCGTCTCGAAATAGTTGGTCCGGTCCTGCGCTGTCGTTCCATTGTAATCGGTCGCGCCGACCTGCTGCAGATAGGTGAAGTAGTCGCCCGGCAGATTTTCGCTGCCGTTGAACATCAGATGTTCGAACAGGTGGGCGAAGCCGGTCTTGCTCTTGGGCTCGTCTTTGGAGCCGACATTGTACCAGACGGTCACCGCGGCGACTGGCGCCTTGTGATCCTCGTGGACGATGACGGTGAGGCCGTTCTTCAGCTTGTACGTCGTGTGCGGGATCGAGACCTGCTGGACCAACGTCGGGATCGGAACGGACGCCGGAGACTGCGCGAAAGTGGGGGAAGTGAGTGCTGTGGCGGCGGCCAGCAGGGCGGCGCGGCTGAGGTAACGCATGGGTCTGGAATCTCCGATGAAATCCTGTCGGCGCGATCGAGCCTAACGCGCCGTTCGGTCAACGCAACGGCGGTTCGTCGAATTATCCGAAAGGGTTAGATGCAGTGGTCGAGTGCGCGCTGCACAAAGGCCGTGCCCGCGATCAATCGAATCTCGCGCCGCGCGCCGCGATCGGCGACTTCCAGGAAATAGGGCCGGCTTACACCTGCTGCACCGGCATTCGAGAAAGTCCCGCCGCCACTTTCCTTGGGAACGAAGGACCATGGGCGTGAAGCTCGATCTTGCGCCTGCGTGAAGCATTGCGCGAACGGCTCGACGCCTTTCGCTGTCGTCCGTTGAACGGCGGCAAGAGCGGGCACAGCCGGCAGTACCGCGATCAAAGGCAGCATGAGACCGAGCATTTGTTTCATTTCGGCACAATTAGCCCGCAAGAAAGATGAACGTGTCATTAACTTCGCAGAAACCGGAAGATCCGGCAACTGCGGGTATATTCTGACGCAAGGGCCCGAGTTCGCGAGACGAGTGAGCTTAAGATCTCAGCTGTTTGCGGAACCTTAATGGTGTGTTAATCGTAACTTGTGCCGGAATGAAACGTTTCGGCACAGATGGGGGCGACATTCAGAGCATGAGCAGCGTTGGCGCGCGCAAAACGCGGCGCATCCGCCGGAAGCGAGCGAATCGAAGGCGTCAGCGTCTGATTCTCTTGAGCGCCGGGGCCCTTCTATTGGCAGCGGCCGAGGCGGTCTCCATCGCAGGCTTTAGCGGCGTTGATCTCGCTGCCGCGGCGGCCGTCAAGGCGCAGAGCATTGCTGACCTGCTAGCCCAACGCTCGCCCGGCGAACGCACGGCTGCGCAGCTGACCAAGACGAAGCACAAATATTCCAGAGTTCTCGCCGAGCGCACATCTCCTGAAGCGGCGCCGGCACTGCCGGCGCCTGCAGCCGAGGTATTGCTGCCGGCGGCAGCGCCGCCAGTCCTTCCAGTGGCGGAAGCGCTTCCAACCTTGGCCGAGCTGCCAATGTCCGGTCCCGCGGTCTTCATTCCCTTCCCAGGCGGCGGCATTTTCTTCCCGGGCGGCGGAGGTCCAGGCGGTGGCGGCGGTGGTCCAGGCGGTGGTCCAGGCGGTGGTGGCGTGGTCCCCTCCCCCTCCCCCTCCCCCTCCTCCACCCACACCGACGCCGTTCTCGGCGGTTCCGGAGCCCGGAACGTGGGCGATGATGCTCCTCGGTTTCGGGATGATCGGCTTCACCCTGCGGCGACGCCGCGCAGCCGAAGGCTCGACCTTCGCTAGGTGAGCAGTGAGTCCGGGCTTCATTGCCGCGTCGATGATCGCGCTCGCCACCGCAGGCGCCGCGGTTACCTTGACGCACGAACCGCGCCAGCCGGCCGAGGCTGAAACTGCGCAGCCTGCAGCGGTTTCCGTACCGCCGCCCGGTCGAATCGCACTTACTCCCGCACAGGTCCGCGAGGCCTACCGCGCGGGCCTCATTGACCGGCCGATCAAGTCCATCCTCGATATCCGCCAACCCATGGAATATGGTGAGTTCCGCTGGAACGATCGCGGCGTCCCCGCCGGGCCGATCTGGATCCGGATCGATCTCAGGTCGCAGCTGCTATCCGTCTTCCGTGCCGGTCACGAGATCGGAACGGCGGTGATCCTGTACGGTACGGACGGGCTTCCAACGCCGTCCGGCAAGTTCCCGATCCTCGCCAAATGGAAGGACCATCGCTCGGCGACTTACGATAATGCGCCCATGCCCTACACACTGCGCCTCACGAAGGACGGCGTCGCGATCCATGGCAGCAACGTGCGCTGGGGCTTCGCGACGCACGGCTGCATTGGCATTCCGACGGATTTCGCGGCCAAGGTGTTCGGCGTGGTCCACGTCGGCGACCCGGTGCTGATCGTCTCCGGCAAGCCTCACGCGAAAGCTTCCTGATTCGGGACAGTTAACGCCTTGGTAATTACGGGCCAGTGCCGCTTGCCGCATAAGCGTCCAGCATCACGCACTGGAGCTTGAGAATGAACATCCGGTCACAGATCTACGGCCACAACGGCCCCGCGGAAATCTCCGCTAGTTCGCGCGAAGAGTCCCAAGGGCGCGCGTGCCGACGAGCTGCTCTCGATCCGCGTGCGCCGCGAGCAGACCCGCCAGGCCGACACTCGGCTGGAGCGGCGCTATCCGCTCGTGAGCGAGAAGACGCAGGTCAGCAAAGGCCGCGCAGCTCACGACGTGCAGCTTCTCAACGTCTGCAGCGCCGGGGCAATGATCACGGCGCCGTTCGAACCCGCGATGTGGGATCAGCTCGAGCTGCATCTTGGGGAGCATGGCGCGATCGATTGCGCGGTCGTGTGGATCCGGAACGGGCGCATCGGCCTCGAGTTCGCGGGCGAAACGCGCCTCGATTGTGCCCAAGACGCGCGGGGAGCGCTCCTTCGCGAAGTCATCCACCGCCATTTTCCGGAAGCCCAGTTCGAAGCGCGCGAGGAACCGGAAGCGCCGGACGCCGACGAGCATCGCCACGAGTTTCGCCACGCTTTCATCTGGTCGGGCACGTTGCATTGCGAATACGGCAGCACGCCTGCCCGCTTGCGCAACGTCTCTCCCGATGGAGCGATGATTGAGACTTCATTCGAGCTCGCCTCTGGAGCCGAGCCCTTCCTCGATCTCGGCGAGGCCGGTTCGGTGTTCGGCACCATCGTTTGGGCCGAGGGCAACCACTCGGGCCTCAAGTTCCACGAGCGCTTCGACATGTCGCGGCTCGCAAATTCGAAGCCCGCGCTGAGCGGCGACAGCGAGAACCTGATCCGCTTCCCGTCGCCCAAACGCTGATTGAATGAAGGCCCTGCTTGCAACCGTCGGTTTCAGCCTTGGCGGAGCCGTCGCGGCGGCGCTGCTGGGACACGCGCCGCAGCCGTCTCCGGTAACTTCGGCGCCCAAGCCGGCGCAGGCGGCGGTTCCCGCGGGCCGCATCGCGATCGCGCCTGAAGAGGTCCGGCAGGCCCTTGCTGCAGGCCTGCTCGTCCGTCCGATCCGCACCATCCTCGATGTCCGCACCCCGATGTCGTACGGCGATTACCGCTGGGACGACAAAGGCGTTCCTGCGGGCCCGACATGGGTCCGGGTCGATCTCCGCTCGCAGCTGATCTCGGTGTTCCGCTCGGGCCAGGAAATCGGGACCGCGGTCATCCTGTACGGAGCGGACGGCGTGGCGACGCCGACCGGCAAGTTCCCGATCCTCGCCAAGATGAAGGATCATCGTTCGGTGACCTACGACGGCGCCCCGATGCCCTATACGCTGAGGCTGACCCGGGACGGCGTCTCGATCCACGGCAGCAATGTCCGGTGGGGTTTCGCAACCCATGGTTGCGTCGGAGTTCCGACGGCATTCGCGGCCAAGCTCTTCGAGGCGGTGAAGACCGGCGACGAAGTGCTGATCATCGGCGATCTGCCACGCAAGACTGCGTAGCGCCCGGCGCTAGAGGCCGAGCAGTAGTATTTGCGGTCAGGTTGGAGACACCCCCGAGCAGGCGACTGAAGTCGTCAGCCCAGCGCTTCCATGACGCGAACGCTGCCCTCCATATGGGTCCACCAATAACGCATCCGCGACTGCACGGCAGGATCGGCGCGCAGGTGCCAGCGAATGCGTGCCAGCAGCTCAGTTAGCAGTGCGGGGAGACGGTCGGCGTGGTCGAGCAGGAGGAGAGCAATCGCGCTGCGAGCCTCCGTATCCAGCGACGCCTCGCCGAGTGCATGGGCCAAAAGCTCTGCGGTACCGGTCTTGCCGAGCTCCGCTTCCCACTCATTCTGTGAGCACGATCGCTCCAGACCCAGGATGGCGTTGATCGCTTCCGCCGCGCCTGGCGTCGGCCCGTAATAAGGCTCCGCTTCGTCCGACTCGAAAATCGTCTTCAGATCGGCTGTCCGGCGGTCCTCCGATCCCTCAGTTTCGCAGCGCGGCATTCGCGACATGATTTCCGAGCGCACCTGGTCCCAGGGGCGCTCGCAATGGCCGCGCTTCATCGCGATAGCGCCGGTACAAATTTCTGGCGGCGTAGGTTCCAACCCATGACGGCGAACCCCAGGAGCATCGTCATCCACGTGCCGGGTTCGGGAACCGACGGTGGTGGCGTACCGAACGGAGTGCCTGGCGGTCCCACCGGAGGGCCGCTCGGCGGTCCGCCTGGAGGGCCCCCTGGGGGCCCGCCCGGTCCGCCCGGCGGACCTCCCCCTCCCGGCGGGGGTAGCAGGATGCCAGGCGGCGGGGGCGCAAAGAATTCCAAAGGCGCGGACGGCGCGGCAATATCGACTGGAAGAATGGCCGGCGGTGGAAGCACGAGAGCTTCGGTGAGATCGACCGGCGCGGGCCCAGCGGCTGCGACCAGGTGCTCCGCCAATTCGTGATGCTGCTTGGTCTTGGTCAGCTGCCCCTCGGTGCGTTCGCCAGGCGAGCGCTTGTCCAGGAGGTCCATGAGAACTCGATGCGCGCGCGACGGCCGCGCCGGCGAGATCCGTGCCCGTGAAGCTCGCAACGCCGACAGCCGTAGCAAGCGCAATCGCGAAAGCGGTGGTCGCCCCGAACATCCGCTGCCGCCGACGACGCTGCACAAGCTGCCGGCGCCTCCGGCGGAGATGCCGGATGACCGAGTCATTGTGACTATGCGCGTATGCGCTGCTCATTACTCTTTCGCCTCTAGAGTGTGGCACGCGTGCTGGAGGCAACGGCCTCAACGCAGGACCGCATTAGGTCCCGATCCGCGATTCCATTCAACGGCGGTGCCGAGAGCGCTCCATTTTGGGGCAGCCGCCGCAGCGCCGTTGCGTGGCCGCTCGGTTCGGCAGACCAGACAGGCTCGTTGAAGCCCGCGCGTCTTTGCGGTCCCATCAGGGAATGAGGCTCCGGATGAAACAGGTTGGTATCGTAATTCTGATCAGCGTTGCCGCATCCGCTGCGGCCCCTGCTCCGCGCGCGAGTTGAAAAGGCCGTGACGCTTGAAACGGGCAAGACGGTCGAGCAATTCAGCGGCTGCTTCGTCAACGCACAGGACCGAGCTTCGCTGGCCTGGTCGTACATCCCGCAGAGCCGCGGCGGCACTTTCTCCAACTTCGGCGCGAAGGGCGCTCGCGTTCCTTACTTCCTCGCGGTGCTGGACCGGGGCTCGAACTCGTCAGCTCCGGCTTGAAACTGCAAGCGCCGGTTCGAACGTCGATCCGCGCGTGTCGCGGGCAGTCGACCAATGCATCTAGACAAGTGCTTGGGGGCGGACCGCCTGCAGCGCGTCCGCTCGCGCGAATCCACTGCGACGCCCAAAATGTCCTATCCGATCATCGAGCTCCCCAACCGCTCGCCGATGGCCGATCGCTGCCTACCAGCCGGCTCCGCCGCAATTTGCGGCCGCTGGGCAGACAAGCCAGCCGGGCGTCGCAGCAGCCAGCGGGTGAGGGTAATCAGCGCGGAGATCGGCATGCGCCGCATGGGCAGCTTCAGCTTCCAGGTCACGCTTGAAGACGTCTCAACCGGCGGCTGCAAGGTCGAGCTGGTCGAGTTCGTCGAAGTGAACGACCACGTCATCGCGCGTTTCCCGGGGATCGAGCCTTTCTCGGCCAAGGTGACCTGGGCAAACTCGCGTTTCGCCGGAATCGATTTCGACCGCCCGCTTCACCCGGCCGTGTTCGAGCAGCTTCTGTCCCGGCTGTAATCTCCGCGGGAACCGCCGCCGCCATTTGTCATCCAATCGCTCGAGGGCGCCTCATTCCGGGGCGCTGTTGATGCCAGGGGATGACCATGAAGCTTTCACTTGCACTGCTGAGCGCTGCCGCGATGCTGACCGCAGCCCCGGCGATCGCCGCCGACGGTCCGACCGACCCGCAGATCGCACACATCGCCTACACGGCCGGCAATATCGACGTCGCGGCGGGCAAGCAGGCTCTTGCCAAGACTCATAACACGGCGGTTCGCAGTTTCGCGCAGGAGATGGTTCGCGACCATACCGCAGTGAACGACAAGGCGCTCGCGCTCGTGAAGAAGCTCCACGTGACTCCGCAGGACAATCCAACGAGCCAGAGCCTGACCAAGGCCGCGGCTGCCGAGCGCTCAAAGCTTGCCAAGCTGTCCGGCGCCGCGTTCGACCGCGAGTACGTCAATAACGAAGTCGCTTATCACAAGACCGTCAACGGCGCGCTCGAAACCACGCTGATCCCGAACGCGAAAAACGGCGAGCTGAAATCCCTGCTCGAGACCGGCCTCACCCTCTTCCGCGAGCACCAGGCGCACGCCGAGCAGGTTGCGAAGGGATTGAAGTAGTGAGGCGCCGGCGGCGCTGCCCCCTGTACGCCGCGGGCGTAGGGGCCTTGCTGTTGGCGAGCTCGCCGGCGTCAGCGTCCCCGCGTACCTACACGGTAGTGCTCGACAAGCTGAAGTTCGGGCCCCTTCCCGCGCAGCTACACAAAGGCGACACGATCATTTGGGCGAACCGCGATATGCTGCGCCACACGGCAACGGCCTCGGACCACAGCTTTGACGTCGACCTGCAGCCGGGGAAGGCAGGCAAGACTGTGCTCGGTAAGTCGGGATCGATCCCGTTCGCATGCCGCTTTCACCCCGGCATGAGCGGCGTGCTACAGGTCAAATGAAGCAGAGCCATGACCGCAACACTTGATCTTGCCCGCGATTACCGTGCGTTAGCGGATGCCGAGCTCGCGCAACTTTGTGTCGCGCGAGATGCCGCCGCGATCCGTCACGTGATCACATCCAACAACCAGCGGCTGTTCCGCACCGCCTGGAGCATTCTCAAGCAACGCACCGAGGCCGAGGAAGCCGTGCAGGCGGCCTATGTGTCCGCATTCGCCAAGATCGGTACGTTCGAGGGCCGCTCATCGCTGTCCACGTGGCTCACCCGCATCGTCATCAACGAGGCGCTCGGCCGGCGCCGATCCGAAGAACGCCGTCGCCGTCATCTCGAGCAGGAGGGAATTGCCGTGCTCGACTCCTATCGCGAAACCTTCATGCGCGGATCGGAGACGGAATCGCCGGACGCCGCGCTTGCCCGGGAGCAGATTCGTAAGCTGCTCGAACAGGCGGTAGCCGAGCTGCCCGACAGCTTTCGCACCGTATTCGTCTTGCGCGAGGTCGAAGGCCTCAACAACGAAGAGACCGCCGAAGTCCTCGGGGTTCCGCCGGCCACCGTGAAAACGCGCCTCTTCCGGGCCCGCCGCCGCCTCCAGCAAATGCTCGCGCCGGAATTGGGCACGGCGCTGAGCGGCACCTTCCCCTTCGCCGGTGCCGACTGCGCGGCGCTGACGGAGCGTGTCCTGGGAAAGCTTGGACTGCAGCCTCAATGAGAAAGGCCGGCGATTACGCCGGCCCTTCAGACATTTGCTGAGCTCAGCGCGCCGGCGGTGCCGGCGGTGCCGGCGGCGCCGCCGAAAATCCGCCGAGCTGGGTGACGAGCTTCTTGTACGCATCGAGGTAGGCGAGAACGATGATCTGACCGATCTCGGTATTCTCGTAACCGTAGCCGCCCGCAGCCGCAAAGCCGCCCCACCAGCCGCCGCCGCCGCCGAGCGCGAAGCTCAAATCCCGCTTGCGGAAATAGCCCTCGGTGAGCGCTTCTTCTTCGGTTGTGCGGGCGTTCACCAGCGAGAGAGTGACGTTGGCCTCGCCCTTCTTGACGTTGATCCCGCCGGCGATCGCACCGACGAATGCCCCACCGTGACCGAACAAACCGCCGAGCGCTCCCGCCGCGCCGCCGAGGCCGCTGCCGCCACTATTCTGGTTGGCGCTGACGATGTCCGGCTGGAGGAAATAGTCCGCCGCCTTGACCTGGCCCGCACCCATCCGACTGCCCTTTTGCAGCTCGCCCTGCTCGGCCAGCGCGCGCTCCATCGCGCGGCTATTCATTGCGCGATCGCGGTTGACCATGGTGAAGCAGCCCGACTGCGCCACGAACACCTTGATGATCGCCTCGGGGCTGCCGAGGTTGAGCTCCCGCCACCATTCCTTGTCGGGCGGCACGATCGCCAGCGTTCCGAGCCGGTGGGTGCATTGCGGGATCTGCTGCATCCCGCTGGTCTGCTCGTTGCGGCCTGAGCTCGGCTTGGCCTGGCTTCCGCCGAGGATACCGGCCGATGCCGAGGTGGAGACGAGTGCGAGCGCTGCGCCGGCGAAGAACGCGTACTTGATCATGTGAAGCCCCCTTCGATTAAGTGCTTCAGCGCTTAGCAAGAATTGAATTGAGTCGGAAGTTACACAGGTCAGTTTTTGCGCGTTGCTGACAGCCGCAAACCCCTCTGCTAGCGCCGCGACCAATGCAGAAAATCGATAAAATCCGGAATTTTTCCATCATCGCGCATATCGATCACGGGAAATCGACGCTGGCCGACCGGCTGATCCAGGTCACCGGCGGCCTCACCGCGCGCGAGATGAGCGGCAACGCCCAGGTGCTCGACAACATGGACATCGAGCGCGAGCGCGGGATCACGATCAAGGCGCAGACCGTGCGGCTCGAGTGGAAGGGCTACGAACTCAACCTGATGGACACGCCCGGGCACGTGGACTTCGCCTATGAGGTGTCGCGAAGCCTCTCGGCGTGTGAGGGCGCGCTCCTGGTCGTGGACGCGGCACAAGGCGTCGAGGCGCAGACGCTGGCCAACGTCTATCAATCCATTGAGCACGATCACGAGATCGTGCCGGTGATCAACAAGATCGACCTGCCCGCGGCGGACCCTGAGGGGGTGCGGCAGGAGATCGAGGAGATCATCGGGCTCGACGCGAGCGAGGCCGTTCTCGCCTCCGCGAAGACGGGGATCGGCATCGAGGAAGTGCTGGACGCGATTATCGCGAAGATTCCGCCGCCGACCGGCGACGCGGCGGCTCCATTGAAGGCGATGCTGGTCGACAGCTGGTACGACCCCTACCTCGGCGTCGTCATCCTCGTCCGGGTCATCGACGGCTGCCTCAAGAAGGGCCAGCAGGTGAAGTTCATGGCCGCGGGCACGACCCACCTCGTCGACCGCGTCGGCTGCTTCCGCCCGAAGATCGAGCAGCTCACCGAGCTCGGCCCCGGCGAGATCGGCTTCATCACCGCGCAGATCAAGGAAGTCGCGGAAACGCGCGTCGGCGACACCATCACCGACTCGAAGAGGCCGGCCGCGGAGGCTCTCCCCGGGTTCAAGCTCGTCCAGCCAGTCGTCTTCTGCGGCCTGTTCCCGGTCGACGCCAACGACTTCGAGAAGCTGCGCGACAGCCTCTACAAGCTGCGCCTCAACGACGCCTCCTTCAGCTTCGAGATGGAGACCAGCGCCGCGCTCGGCTTCGGCTTCCGCTGCGGCTTCCTCGGCCTGCTCCACCTCGAGATCATCCAGGAGCGGCTGATCCGCGAATATGACCTCGACCTCATCACGACCGCGCCGTCGGTGGTGTACGAAGTGCGGCTGCGCGACGGCACGGTCGAGGCGATCCACAACCCGGCCGACTGGCCCGACGCCAATGCGATCGAAGCGGTCGAGGAGCCGTGGATCGACGCCACCATCTACGTCCCCGACGAGCTACCTCGGCGCGGTGCTGAAGCTGTGCCAGGACCGCCGCGGCATCCAGAAGGACCTGACCTATGTCGGCACCGGCAACCACGCCCGCGCGATGCTCCGCTACGAGCTTCCGCTCAACGAGGTGGTGTTCGACTTCTACGACCGGCTGAAGTCGATCAGCCGCGGCTACGCGTCAGTTCGATTATCATCAGGTCGGCCACCGCGAGGGCGACCTCGTCAAGATGAGCATCCTGGTCAACGGCGAGCCGGTCGACGCGCTGAGCATGATCGTCCACCGCGCCAACGCGGAGGCCCGCGGCCGCGGCATGTGCGAGCGCCTGAAGGACCTCATCCCCCGCCACCTGTTCAAGATCCCGATCCAGGCCGCGATCGGCGGCAAGATCATCGCGCGCGAGACCATCGCCGCGCTGCGCAAGGACGTCACGGCGAAATGCTACGGCGGCGACGCGACGCGGAAGCGGAAGCTGCTGGAGAAGCAGAAAGAGGGCAAGAAGCGGATGCGGGAATATGGGTCCGTGAGCATTCCGCAGGAGGCGTTTATTGCGGCGCTGCGCATGGGCGACGAAGGTTAGGTCGTCTCGGTCACCCGCTGCCGGAACCAGTCAGCAATCTCGTCTTCGCTGAGCTCGCCGGCGGCGAGCGCAACGAAGGCGACGACCAGCTCGGCGTCCGTCGCCGTGAGCCGATATCCGTTGAGGATCAGGAAGGTTTCGGAAATCACCGCCGCCGTGCGCTTGTTCTCGTCGACGAACGGGTGGTTGCGCGCGATGCCGTAAGCATAAGCGGCGGCAAGCGCCGCCGCATCCGGTTCGCCATAGGCGGCAAGGTTGCGCGGCCGGGCCATCGCACTGTCCAGGAGCCGCTCCTCGCGAACGCCTTCACCGCCGCCATGCTCCGCGAGTTGCTCGGCGTGCGACGCGGCGGCCACGTCGGTGGCGACCCACAGCCAGTCCCGGCCAGGCACTGACGTCGTCCTTACTTGGCGAGTTCGCGCAGCGCGCGCCTGCGCCGCGCCATAACCTCGCGGGCAGTGGCCATCTGGGCATCGAAGTCCGGATCGCGCGCCGACAGCTCGATACCGTGCGGCGTCTTGCTGACCGACAAGGTCTCGCCGATGGAGACATCGAGATGCGCGAGCAGCTCGCGCGGCAGCACGACCCCTGCGGAATTACCGATCTTGGTGATCTTCAGCTGCGTGTTCATACAGGTGTTATAACAAAACGGAGTGGCCGAGCGCAAGCGGAAGCGCTCTGGAAATATGTCATGGTTCGGACGGTTTCGATCTACCTCGAACACTCCATCGACGAGGGAACGCAGTAGGCGGTGTTCGAGCCCGCTCAGCCTCACAAAGGGGAAAATCCGAACGACCATTGCTTGCTCTTGCGTTCCATATCGAAGGAAAGACCCGCATCCGCGCGCGTGCCCGGGGGACAGGCGTGACCGGGTCTTCCGGAGCGTCGAAGACGCGAAGGCGGGGCTGCGGTGAACCGGGACGTCATGGGAGTGAAGCTCGGGGAGTGGAACGCAGGCTAAGCGCCTGTATTCATTCGGGGTTCACGGAACTTTGGTTCCGCGTTGTGGCGTTTTCTTTTGGAATCCAGCTACTTATCAATTTCGGCTCGTCGGGATTTCCGGCCCGAACGGCGATAACTCCGGGGCCACGCGGGCGGACCAGCCGTTGATGCGGATTATGAGGAAAACCAATTACGCATCGACCAGCGCCCTCCCCGCGATTGCCGCGGCCCTGGCGCTTTCATCAACCCCGGTGCTCGCTCAGGAAGCTCCCGCGCAGCCCACTACGCCTACAACGACGACCACGCCGACCGATCCTGCTCCGCCGACCGCTGACCCGGCGCCGGTGCTGGATACGACGACGCCGCCTGTCGCCGACACGCCCGACGTGGTGACGCCGACCGCGAAGACTGCCGCGAAGCCGCGGCATGTCGCGACGGCGGCGACGCCGGTGCGCACCGTAACCCAGAAGACGGTGACGCGGACCACGCATGCCGCGGTTCCGGCCGCGGCGGCTCCGGCGGCGGCGCCTGCTCAGGTTGTGCCCCCGGCGACCCAGTCGGCGGTGAAGCCGATTGTCGATACGACAGCTCCGGCGGCCAAGCCGGCTCCTAATGCTACGGCCAAGCTCTCGAGCGGAATGGACCAGACGACGGCGATGGAGCTTGGCGGCGGAGCGCTGGCGCTGATCGCGCTGGGCGCCGGCGCCTGGGCGCTGTCACGCCGCCGCCGCGACGAGGACGAGGTGATCTACGAGGACACCTTCGAGCCCGAGGCGGAAGTCGTTCAAGAGCCGGAGATGGCTGCTGCGGCAGAGCCTGAGCCGATGCTCGAAACGGCACCGCGCCACGACGCGATCCAGCGGTCGAACATCGTCGCGCCTGCGGCCTCGGCCTTCTCGTGGGGCAAGCCGGACCCGGCGACGCAGCCGGAGGACGACGGCTCCGACCGCAACCCGGGCGAGACGTGGGTCGAGCGCGCCTATCGCGGGCCGTCGCCGGCAAACCCCTCGGTATCGCTCAAGAACCGCCTGCGCCGCGCCGCCTTCTTCGACAAGCGCGAACGGGAAGTCGCGGCGGGGACGGCCGAGCCGGTCGATACCGACGCCGGCCTGCCGGACGCGATGGTCGAGGAGCAGGAGCGCGAGCTCGCCTAACCAGCTTTAGCGAGAGGAAAGTGAAAGCCGCCGTCCGGGAGACCGGGCGGCGGTTTCGTTCGAGCCTCAGCGGAGGCAGACTTCCTGCTGGTTGGTCGACAGCTTGGTGAACATGTCGGTCGGCGCGGTGCTGATGACGATGCCGTCCTGCTGGCAGCGCCTCAGCTGGAAGCGGACCTTGCGGGCCTTGAAGTCCAGCGACACGCGGCGGAAGGTCTCCAGCAAATCGGTGCCGAGCAGCAGCGCGGGCTCGTTGGCGAGGCCGAAGACCTTGAACGGCGGCACGTCGGCGAAGGCGATCGGCACGTCGCGCAGCAGGATCGGACCGAGCTGGAGCTCGTCGATGCGGGCGATCTGCATTTTGACGGCGACGCCCGTCACGCCGATCGCCTCGACTTCCCAGAACTTGTTGTAGCCCTTGCGGATCAGCTTATCGCGCAGAGCCGAGATTGCCGATCGTGATCTCCGATCCCGTGTCGATCACGGCGTCGAGCTTGAAGCGCTGCAGCCCGCACCTCCGTCAGGATCAGCTGGCCGCGCTTGCGCTTTGCAGTGATCACGATGTCGCCGGGAAGGATCCTGAGCGGGACTCCGCGCATCCTCGACCTTGATGAGCTTCTTTTCGAAATCCATCATCAGGCGCTGTTCGACGAGCGCGTCGATCCCCACCAGCCCGTCGCCTCCGAGGTCGTATTCGCGAAGCGCCGGAAGCTCGAGGTTATGAACGGTCGTCGGCCCGAGGGTCAGTTGCGCGACCTTCACGCGCTCGACCAGGTCACGAGAGGTCATGCCATTGACGACAGCCGGTGTCCCGAGCGGCAGCTCCAAGTCGTGCGCGACGCGCAATCCGACGGCGGAGGTATCGGCGCCGCTGTCGACCACGAAGTGGTACGGGCCGCGGCCATTGACCTGCACGTCGACGCTGAGGCGCGTGTCGACCACCTTCGCCTTCACGTCGTTGCCGCCGATGGCGAGAGTGTTGTCGATCTCGGCCGGAGGAGCGGAAGGACGTTCGTCGGCGTGCTGGGATCGACCGGCTTTGGCTTGCTGATCTTCGGGGGGTCCGCAGCGTCAGCTGCCAAGACGCTTGCGACGGGCCAAAGCGCCAGCCCGAACGCTAGGAGCAGAGCGAAGCGCGGCGTACGCATTGGTCGTTCCTCAAGCGGACAGACTGCGACCTTATCGGCCAGGGTTCCTGTCCTACCACTGAATGGGGGTCAGCGGCCCGACTTTTCGACCGGGGGATGGCACAGGAGCCGCCTCGTGCACCGAGTGCGCGGCGAATGGATGGAAACGGGGGGTCTTCTACTTCTTCCACTTACGGTCCACGGCCGCTCTTGAAGTGGTGCCGGCGCATGGGCGAGTATGGATCACATCGGCGATGCTGTAGGACAGCATAATCAGTAGGAGAGACGTCGTGGCCAAGGGACAGCAAAGATCCAACAAGGAAGCGCGCAAGCCGAAGAAGGCGAAGGTGAAGAACATCGCCGCCCAGCCGTCGCAGAAGGGCGGCGCGCGCGGGCTGGAGCATATGAAGAACGACTGAGGCGCCACGCAGTCTAGCGCCAGCACTCCATCAGCACGGCGCGGCCCCAGCGGGTGTCCATCGGATCGCTGGCGATGACGAAGCCCGCCTTCTCATAGGCGCGGATCGCGCGCGCGTTGCCCGGGTTCGGGTCGGTACCGACGGCTCGAGCGCCGGCCGCGAACAGCCGCTCGACGTGCGCCCGGACGAAAGCAGAGCCGTGGCCGCGATCTAGCATGTCGGGCTCAACGATATATTGGTCGATGCCGCGCGAGCGCGGAGGCAAATGCGCGAACGGATGGTTGTCCCAGTCATGCGGGCTGTAGTCCTGCGCATAGGCAAGCGGCTTTCCGCCATGTTCGACGATCCACATCGCGACGCAGCCGTCGGAGAGAATCTCTGACGGATCATCGGACTGCGGCGGACCCCACCATTCGCGAACGTGCGGCCGCGAGCGCCAATCGCGCAGCAGCGGAAGGTCGGCGCCGGTCACCGATCGAAAAACATATGCCACGGATGCACCCTAGCGCGTGGGGAGCTCGACTGCGACATGTGCGGCGAACATGAGCAGCGAGCTCCGCATCTTGGTCGACGCCGACGCCTGCCCGGTGAAGGAGGAGGTCTATCGCGTCGCGTTCCGGCGCGAGGTCCCGGTCAAAGTGGTCAGCAACATGCGGATACGCTTGCCCGACCATCCTTTGATCGAGCGGGTGGTGGTGTCCGACGCGTTCGACGCCGCCGACGACTGGATCGTGGACAATGTCGACGCGCGGACGGTGGTGATCACCGGCGACATTTTGCTCGCCGACCGTTGCCTGAAGGAGGGCGCGACGGTCATCGGCCACAACGGCAAGCCCTTCACCAGCGCGAGCATCGGCGGCGCCGTCGCGACGCGCGCGATCATGGCCGACTTGCGAGCGGGGGCCGGCGTGACGGGCGGTCCGGCGCCGTTCGCCAAGGCGGACCGGTCGCGGTTCCTGCAAGCGCTGGATGAGGCGTTGGTGCGGTTGGGGAGGGCGCCTTAGGATGGCAGGAGTTTGTTCTAGAGTCAGCATGCGACCCAAAGCTGACTTTAGGGGGAGCTACACGATCGACGTGTCGCCGTTTGCTGATTCCCTGTCGTGGATTCGCAAGCGTCAATGTTTCCGCGTGCTAGCCTCGGTTATGCTCACAGAAGCTGTCTTGAAGAACCGTCTAGGGCTCATTCTCGGCATTGAGGAACATGGTCGGGACGCCGATTGGTTTGCGATCGCAAATCTGTCCGCAGAGCTGCTGCAAGAAATCCCCGAAACAACTCCACACGTCGTAAGAGCCTATCTGACGGATTCGGATATTCGGAGGGTTAGCGCCGGCTTCGCGCTGGATCAGCGATCCCGGCTTGTGGAATATCTTAGATCCTGAGCCACGACGCGCTGTCCAGCCAAAGCTGCCACGTTAGGCGAGGCCCCTGAAAAGTGGATCGGCAACGATGTCTGGCGCGCGCGATCAGGCCAGCTAGCACCTCACATGGTAATTGTAATGCACCTGACCATGTGGCTCGATGTAATAACAATAGCCACGGGTATCCCGATAATATTGGTGATCGCCAACAATCGCACCGACCATGCCCCCTAGGACACCACCCACGGCGGCACCTGCGCCCGTTCCAATGCCCGGAATGACCGAACCCGCGATCGCGCCGGCTCCGGCGCCTATGACCGCTCCAGTAGCGCCGCTGGCAACGACATGATCTCTGTAGGGGTCGCTAACACAACCTCCCAGGGCAAGACTGCTCACGGCAACGACAGAGATTAGCAGGCGTTTCATTTCATCGTCCTCCAGGGCCGCTCAGGTCCCCCGCCCCGGTTTCCGAATGCTCGCACCCGCCATGACGACCCTCGGTCCGTCGTGGCCAGGGATATGCCGGATGAAGCCTGGTCGTGACACATGTCCCCTTTCGACCCAAAGCTCGACTCACCGAGAATCCGCTTCCACCCTCACCGCACTGGTGCGCCTTGCACAACACGACCGGACCGAAACTGCAGGCGAGCGCCTTTTCAGGCTTAGTGACCTGGAAACTGCTCGATCAGCTTGTCCAACGCCGCCTGTAGCCGTGCCGGATCGGGTCTCTTGGGATTGATCGTATCGGTTATCTGCCCATGCCAAACCGCCCGCTTCGTCTTGGCGTCGAACGCATCCAGCGAAATCTGACCTTCATTGTAAACATAGTTGTCGTGATACCCGTAACGGTTCCACTCATCGACATCGACCTTCTGCCGTTTGCCGACCGTCAGCGCGATCGTGAGGTCCGCCGGCGTGTGATGCTGGTATCCCTTGGCCGCCAGCCGGGACGATACACCGGAGATGATGTTCTGGTACTGCACCGAATTTATGCCACCCTGGGGGTGGGTGCTGGCAAAGTTAAAGGTTTTGTAGTTGGCGAAGTTCACGTCGTGCGCCATGTCTGTCGTGAGCTGCGGCTTGGCCCAGCCGGCCGGCGCCAAGAACAGCGCAGCGGCTGCCGCGGTTATGATGAGATGGTTGCGGTGCATGCGTTTTCTCCTGTTCTTTGAACGCCAAAGTCAATGCGAATTGATGCGCAACAACTCCAATTTCTGTTACATATCCATCAGGCGAAACCCGGATTTGGTGCCGTGGCAGGCCCCTAATCATTTCGCGACCGCCGCGGAGCAGCCGAGGCGCCGGCAGCTGAATGTCAGCAGTTATATACGCCGGCGGCGCAGCGCCGTGTCGTACGACGGGCGACGCCCGCAACGCTCACGGGGGTAAGAGGACGGCCTACTCTAGCTTGCGCAGCGGTGACCATTCCGACGGATTGCGTACCGAAGCTTCCTAGAAGCGCCTCCGGATCGGCAACGCCCACAAGTCCGGCCAGCAGTACGATTTTCAGCGTCGCGGAGACGGTCATTTTTGCTCTCCAATCCTGAAATTCTCTGGCAGGTCGCTGGATTCCTTGAGGGCCTGTAGATCTGTGGCATCCAGCTTCTTGGCGCCCGCCGGTGGCGTAAAGGTGAAATCGGACGCGGCGGGGCTTCCGCCCGCTTTCCAGTTGCGGATCTCCAAGGTGAATTCCGGCGCCTGGTCGACCTGCTTGCTCGTGATCACGTAACGGCAGGGATAGGGATGTTCGCCTTGGGCGATCCAAATCTGCCAATCGGTCTCCTTGGCGCGGAACGCGAGGTGGTCGCACTCCTGGCCGTTGATCACCCCGCTGCCGAGATCCTTGATATCAGTGACGTCGGCCATCAGGTTTTCATAGACGTTCGATTGCAGCAAATCGGCGCCAGGCAGCTGCCGGTGGAACTTCTCGCGCAACTGGTCGATCAAATTGTCGATCGTACCAGGTGCGTCCGCCTGGACGTAGGCGTTCTGTCCCTTGCCGAGGAGTGACACTGTCTTACCGTCAAAAACCATCTCGGTATCCGAGAAGCCGGATTTACGGGTGGTGTGGATCTTGTCCGGCCGGCTGAGCTCGACGGTTCCAGATGTCGCGAGCTGCAGCTTCTGGCGATCCTTGCTGACGACCTCGAAAGTCGAGTCGTAATCCATCGATATGTTCTTTTGCGCCGCGAGATAGTCGGACATGGACTTGAGCAAGGCTTTGGCATTTTGCGCGCTCTGGTCTTGCGTGTTCGCATCCTGCTCGGGCACAGCCGGCCCACCCGCGGTTTGCACAGAGGCATTCTGCTCGGGCGCTTTCTGTTCACCTGCCTTCGAGCACGAAGACAAGGCAGGACTAATGATCGAGGCCGTTACGACGGCAGAAAGCAGGGATCTGCGAATCTTCATTTGAGAGTGCCTCTTCTATCAGCTTCAGAGAATCTCCGGCCCTCGATGCGCGCCCAAAAAAGCGAGGAAGCCGCAGCGATTGGGGCGGCAAGGTACCCGCCTTGGCGCGCGACACTATCGGGTGAAATACCCCCGCTCGGCGCCCTTCGAAGTCCTGGCGCAGGACCGCATCAGGGTTTGCGCTAGGGGCCGCTTTTCCGTCGCCATCGGAGCGACTGGCGAGAGCGTGATGCGCTCGGGCGCGCGACCGCAGATGACGCGCCTCAGCGCGGCGAGGTCCCCGGTCCGCAGCCGGAGCTCGCCCGCTAAGCTGAGCTCGCCATCTACTTTCAACCCTTCGCGGATCGCCCGCTGGCTATTCCATGCGATCGAACACCAGCATGTCGTGGTCCGGCCCAGTGGTCCGATCGAGCGTGAGTTGCTTGCCGTCTTCAGAGACGGTGAGGACACCAGTGCCCGCTGGATGTTTGAGCTTCATCGTCTCGGCCTTCATCTCGCGAGGGCTGACGCCGGTCAGCATGATGTGATCCATGGTTGGATTGCCGGCAGTCAGGTACCATTTGCCATCCGTGGCCGCCGAATAGCCCCACTTCATCACATTGCCATGTGCGTTCGTGACGGTGGAGCGCATGGTCACGTGATTGCCTGAGACGCGATAGGCGCGGACTTCGCTTTTTTCCGTGGTCGCCGGCGAAGCGAACTTCGACTTGCCGACATTGAGGTGCCAGGAGCCATTCCACATCTTCGCGTTTGGATCCGGAGACGCGGTTGCGATTTGGGCTGTGGCGAATGCGAACGCCGCACCCGTCATCGCCAGTGCCTTGAGAGTGTTCATGGACCTTCCTCCTTTTTGGACGAGCACAGGCCGCCGCTGACGATTCATAGCGGTGACGGCGCGGCGTGCGCGCATTCAAGCAGCAGCGCAATCGGTCGAATCCCCAGTGTTATCTCAGGGTCCGGCGCTCCCATTCCCAAGGAATTCCCCGATGGTCTTTGGGCGGCAATGGGTGCGGGGATTGCGTGGATCGACGGATCTAACTTCCAGGGAGTTTTGTCATGACACCCCACGCGAAACGCATCTCATATTTGCTGGCGTTCGTTGCATTGACCGGCTTGGCGGCCGGCGACCTGTCCGCTCAAAGAGGCGGCGGCTCGCGCGGCGGCGGCGGCGGACGCTCCGCGAGTGCGTCCCACCACAAGGGAACCCATCACGCAAGCGGCGGCGCGCATCGCTCCGCGTCCACGCAGCACGCGGCGAACCGATCGAACGTCAGCCGGAACGTCAACAGCAACCATCGCAACGTCAACACGGCCAACGTCAATCGCAACGTCAACAACGTGAACCGCAACGTCAACGTCAACAACGTCAACGTCCATGGCCACGGCGGTTACGGCTACGGCCACGGCTACGGCTACGGTGCACATCCGGTCGCCCGCGGCGCCGTCGCTGGTGTAACGGCAGCCGCAGTCATGGGCTCCTACTACAACACCTTGCCAAGCGGCTGCGCGACTGTGAACCGGGGCGGTCTCATCTATCATCACTGCGGATCGACCTGGTACCAGGATTCCGGCGGTCAATATGTGGTGGTTACTGCACCTTAGGTTGCGGCCCTGAACTCCGGGATTTTTCGGACCGTCGACTAGGGAATAGCCCGATGGCGGCGACATCAGAAAAGAGCGAGCAGCTTGTGACAAGTCGCGTTTCGTTCGCGACTGTGGAGCAGAGCTGTTGTGGGCAAAACGCGTCGCATGGAAGCAAGTTTGCGGACCGTCGCGCTCTTTGCAGCAGCGATGGCGGTGACGGATTCGGTTGAGGCCCGTCAGCTTACTCCCAGGATTGTCACGAGCTCATTCGACGACGATGAACTGATAGTGTCGGGCGGATCCGCCATCTTGCTTACTCAGCCAGGCGAGGTGACGAGCAATGGGAAGTCTCGCCTGTTCACTATGGACTCCTGCGGGATGCCTCGCATGAGCGGTAGCGCGCTTCTCACGCGAAGCTCGTTGGGCTCGCCGCTTGACGACTTTGATGAAGAGGACCCCCGATACGAGCTCCAGGAGCTGTTTGGCAGGTGGTTTGCCGGGCACCCCGAGGTCGCTGTGATCAGCGACGGCGTCGACAAATCGTGCGACGAAAGCCCGCTCGATGATCCTGAACTCGGGCCTGACCTCGACGTCGTCGCCCTGCGAGCAAATCCGCAGTCCTTCGGGGGCCAGGTGCCTCACATCGCCTGATGCGATACTTTCCTCTGCGGACGTTCGTGGCGGGAGGTTTGAACGCTATCGGGAATTGCCCCGATATCGCTGTCCCCAAAGTTCCCTAACGGCTGTTTCATCGAGGCTTTGCAGCGGGGTTGGGCGGCCATGAGAAAACTCGCAGCCGAATTCATCGGGACTTTCTGGCTCGTTCTTGGCGGATGCGGCTCCGCCGTGCTCGCGGCGAAATTTCCCGAAGTCGGGATCGGGCTCGTCGGCGTTGCCCTGGCGTTCGGCCTCACCGTCCTCACCATGGCCTATACGGTCGGACATATTTCCGGCGCGCACTTCAACCCGGCGGTGACCCTGGGCCTGTGGGCGGGCGGGCGTTTTCCGGTCCGGGACGTCGTGCCCTATTGGGCCGCGCAGGTCGCCGGAGCGATCGCCGCGGCCGCCGTGCTGTTGTACATCGCCAGCGGTGCGCCCGGCTACGACATTGCAACCAACGGCCTCGCGCAGAACGGCTATGGCGAAGCTTCGCCGGGGCAATATTCGCTCGCCGCGGGGTTCGTCTGCGAGGTCGTTCTGACAGCGGGATTCCTGCTGGTGATACTGGGCGCCACCGACAATCGCGCGCCGGCCGGCTTCGCGCCCATCGCCATCGGGCTTGCGCTGACCCTGATCCACCTCGTCAGCATCCCGGTGACCAACACGTCGGTGAACCCGGCGCGGAGCACCGGCCCGGCGCTGTTCGTCGGCGGGCTTGCGCTCAGCCAGCTGTGGATGTTCTGGGCGGCGCCGCTGCTCGGCGGAATAATCGGGGGGCTCGGCTATCGCGTGCTCTTTGCCGAAGCGCCCAAGCGGCCTGACATCGAAGGCGATCGGCCCGTCTAGAGACTGCCGCGCGCGTGGGTGCGCGTCATTAGGTCACTTTTTCCGCGAGCAGAGGTGCCCCGCGCATGCGGTCGTCATGTAGGTCTCGCTCTCGACCTTCCACGTGGGGCCGAAGCGGCGCCACTTGGCAAAGTAGATGCCCGACGCCCAGGCGTTCGTCGACTTGCTGTCGACGCCGCGCCATTGGCCGCTTTCCATGGCCATCGGAGCGATCGGCGAGAGCGTGATGCGGTCGGGCGTGCGGACGTAGATGCCGCGGCTCGGCGCGGCGAGGTCCTCGGTCCACAGCCGCAGCTCGTCCGCTTTGCCGTTGAAGATCAGGCTGTCGGCGCCGGTGACGATCTGCGCATTGTCCGCCAGCACCGCGCCGATGGCCGCAAGGTCGCCCTTCGCGATCGCGCGGTTGAAGGCGGAGCGCTGGGCGCGGATCTGCCGATCGGCCTGGTCCGCGCCGGGCCATGCCGGCAGCGCGGCGGCAACCAGCGCCGGAAGCAGCGCGACGGCGAGCGCGGCCGTGCCGGGGCGCACCCGGCTTACCGGCCCTGCGGCGGCGTCGGCTTCGCGGGCTTAGCCGCCGCCGGCTGCGGCGGCGCGAGGCTCTGGAGCATGTCGACCTTGGTCTGAACGGCCTTGGCGCAATCGCTCATCAAAGCGCCGGCGTTGGCGTTGGTGATCGTCTTGCCCTGGGATTCGAACAGGGCCTTCATCTGCGCAGCGGTGGCGGCGGAGCTGATGCGGCCGAGATAGAAGTAGAGCGAGGCTTCGGCGGCCTTTTGTGCGTTGGCGTCCTTCACCTGCTGGGCGAAGACGTTGCTGAGCAGGATGCAGCGGGCGTCGGTCGCGCTCTGCGCAGCTGCGGCGCCGCTGGTCGCGAGGAGGACGGCGCCGACGGCGATGGCGTTGAACTTCATGGTTGATTCTCCGTGGGTGTTTTAGGTTGGACGGCTATTCAGGCGCGGGGACGTAAAGTTGTCCGCCTTCTTCGTGGAAGCGCTTGCTCATTTCGGTCATGCCTTCGTCGGCATCGTCCGCGATTGCCTGCTGCTCCTGCAATCGGGCAAATTCCCTAACCTCCTGCGTGATCTTCATCGAGCAGAATTTGGGGCCGCACATCGAGCAGAAGTGCGCGGTCTTGGCGCCTTCTGCCGGAAGCGTCTGGTCGTGGAAGGCCTCGGCGGTGTCGGGGTCGAGGCTGAGGTTGAACTGGTCGCGCCAACGGAACTCGAAGCGGGCGCGGCTGAGCGCGTCATCGTGGAGGCGCGCGGCGGGGTGGCCCTTGGCAAGGTCGGCGGCGTGGGCGGCGAGCTTGTAGGTGACGACTCCGACCTTGACGTCGTCGCGATCGGGGAGGCCGAGATGCTCCTTGGGCGTGACGTAGCAAAGCATCGCCGTTCCGAACCAGCCGATCATCGCCGCGCCGATGCCACTGGTGATGTGGTCGTAGCCCGGCGCGATGTCGGTCACGAGCGGCCCAAGCGTGTAGAAGGGCGCCTCGCCGCAGCTTTCCAGCTGCTTGTCCATATTCTCCTTGATCTTGTGCATCGGCACGTGGCCGGGGCCCTCGATCATCACCTGACAGTCGTGTTCCCACGCCTTCTTGGTCAGCTCGCCGAGCGTGTAGAGCTCCGCGAACTGCGCCTCGTCATTGGCGTCGGCGGTGCTTCCGGGCCGGAGGCCGTCGCCCAGTGAGAAGGCGATGTCGTAGGCCTTCATGATCTCGCAGATCTCGGCGAAGCGCTCGTAGAGGAAGCTCTCGCGGTGATGGGCGAGGCACCATTTGGCCATGATCGAGCCGCCCCGGCTGACGATGCCCGTGACGCGCTTGGCGGTCAGCGGGACATAGGGCAGGCGGACGCCGGCGTGGATGGTGAAGTAATCGACGCCCTGCTCAGCCTGCTCGATCAAGGTGTCGCGGTAGATTTCCCAGCTCAGGTCCTCGGCGACGCCCCCGACCTTCTCCAGCGCCTGATAGATGGGGACGGTGCCGATCGGCACCGGCGAGTTGCGGACGATCCATTCGCGGGTGTCGTGGATGTTGCGGCCGGTCGACAGGTCCATGACCGTATCGGCGCCCCAGCGGATCGCCCAAACCATCTTGTCGACCTCGGCGGCAACGTCGGAGGCTACGGCGCTGTTTCCGATATTGGCGTTGATCTTGACCAGGAAGTTGCGGCCGATCGCCATCGGCTCGGATTCGGGGTGGTTGATATTGTTGGGGATGATCGCGCGGCCGCGCGCGACTTCGTCGCGGACGAACTCGGGGGTGACGAAGGCGGGGATTGCAGCGCCGAAGTCCTGCCCATCGCGCGGCGCGTTCAGCGCGGCTTCTCGGCCGAGATTCTCGCGGGCCGCGACATATTCCATTTCGGGCGTGATGATGCCGCGCCGGGCGTAGTGCATCTGCGTGACGTTGGCGCCGGAACTGGCGCGGAGGACGCGCTTTCGGACGCTGGGGAAGGGCTGGACTCCGCCCGACCTGTCGGGCCCGAGCTGGCCGTTGTCCTCGGGTCGCACCTCGCGCTGGGCAACTTCCTCGACGTCGCCGCGGGCGCGGATCCAGTCGCGACGCAGCTCGGGCAGGCCGGCCATGATGTCGATGCGCTGCTGCGGGTCGGTGTAGGGGCCGCTGGTGTCGTAGAGCACGACGGGCGGCTCGCCCGACGAAGGCTCGAGGTCGACCGCGCGCATCGCAACCTTAAGGTCGCCGACGTGGATCTTGCGCGATCCGCGGATCGGGCCGGTGGTGACTTTGAGTTCGGTGCGCGCCGGGACGTCGGCCATTTCAAGACTCTCCTTCTCCCTACGCCGGTATGAGCCGGGTCAGGTTCGATGGGTCCGGCGCTGCTGCACCAATCTCAGCCGCGCATCAGGGCCCAATCAAAGTACGACTTTGATGGAACCCCAAGCGGCTCCCCAGGGAAGAGTCGTCCTTAGGCTCGGCACGCAGAGGGCGCTAGGTCGCTATTTCGCTCCGCTGGCGCGGCGCACTTCGTCCGCGGTGACGATGCCGTCGTGATTCGCGTCGATCCTGTCGAAGAACGCGAGCTTCTGCGCCTGGAACTCTGCCTCACTGACCTTGCCGTCCTTGTTGGTGTCGTAGGACTGCAGGATCTGCGCCGCGGTCTGCGACGGCTTGACCGTCGCAACGGCGGCGAATTCGGCAAAGCTGAGCGAGCCATCCTTGTTGGTGTCGAGTTGATTGAAGTCCTGCTGCAGCTTGGCGCGGGCCTGTGCCTGAAGCGCCTGCAGCTCCTTGTTCTGCTGCGCTGCCAGCTCCGCCGTGCTGATGAAGCCGTCGTGGTTCGTGTCGACCGCCTTGAAGGCAGCGGCGAGCTGGGAGATGACCGCTGTACGGGGGACGGGCTGGGCTGCGGCCTGCTGTTGCTGCTGCGCGACCGCTGCGCTCGTGAAGGCCAGGGCGGCAGTCGCCGTCGCGACGATCATCGTTCTAACCACGTAATTTCTCCCCGAGATTTCTCGCCTAAGCCTTTTGGGTACGCCTGGCTGACCGCCAAGTGAATAGCCGACGCGGCTTTTCATGCGCGCTCCAAGCGGGCAAAGCCACGCCGAAACATGAACAAGAGTAGCGCCGCATCCCATCTCACGCACCTCGACCGCCTGGAGGCGGAGAGCATTTTCATCCTGCGCGAGACGGTGGCGGAGGCCGACAAGCCGGTGATGCTCTATTCGATCGGCAAAGACAGTGCGGTGATGCTGCACCTGGCGAAGAAGGCGTTCTTCCCGGGACCCCTGCCCTTCCCGCTGCTGCACGTCGATACGACGTGGAAGTTCAAAGACATGTACGCCCTGCGGGACAAGGTCGCGGCCGACCCTGCGGTCAAGCTGATCGTCTACAAGAACCCGGAGGCAGAAAGCCGCGCGATCAATCCATTCGATCACGGACCGCTTCACACCGACATGTGGAAGACCGAAGGTCTGAAGCAGGCGCTCGACAAATATGGATTCGACGCGGCGTTCGGCGGCGCCCGGCGCGACGAGGAGAAGAGCCGCGCCAAGGAACGCGTGTTCAGCTTTCGCGACCGCAACCATCGTTGGGACCCGAAGCGGCAGCGGCCAGAACTGTGGTCGCTCTACAATGTCCGCAAGAACAAGGGGGAGAGCATGCGCGTCTTCCCCTTGTCCAACTGGACCGAGCTTGACGTGTGGCAATACATCCTGCGCGAGGGGATCGAGATCGTTCCGCTGTATTTCGCGGCCGAGCGTCCGACGGTCGAGCGTGACGGCCTCATCCTGATGGTCGACGACGAGCGGATGCGGTTCGAAGCCGGCGAGCAGCCGGAGATGCGGCGCGTGCGGTTCCGGACCCTCGGTTGCTACCCACTGTCGGGTGCGATCGAGAGCGACGCTGCGAGGGTGGAGGACATCGTCGCCGAGATGCTCGTCAGCCGAAGCTCCGAGCGGCAAGGCCGTGCGATCGATCGCGACGCCGGCAGCGCCAGCATGGAGAAGAAGAAGCAGGAGGGTTACTTTTGAACGCTCCTGTGGACGTTAAGGAGTGGCTGGCGGAGCAGGAGCGCAAGGAGCTTCTGCGGTTCATCACCTGCGGCAGCGTCGATGACGGCAAGTCGACGCTGATCGGCCGCCTGCTGTACGAGAGCAAGCAGGTGTTCGACGACCAGCTGGCCGCGCTGGAAAGCGACAGCAAAAGGCACGGGACGCAGGGCGACGAAATCGACTTCGCTCTGCTGGTCGACGGCCTGTCGGCGGAGCGCGAGCAGGGCATCACCATCGATGTCGCCTACCGCTATTTCGCCAGTGCGCGGCGCAAGTTCATCGTCGCCGATACGCCGGGGCACGAGCAATATACGCGCAACATGGTCACCGGCGCTTCGACAGCGGACCTTGCCGTCCTGCTGGTCGATGCGCGCAAGGGCGTGCTCACGCAAACGCGGCGGCATTCGTATCTTGCGAAGCTGGTCGGCATCCGGCGGTTCGTCCTCGCGGTGAACAAGATGGACCTCGTCGATTACGACCAGGGGGCCTTCGATGCGATCTGTACGGACTATCGCGACTTCGCGGCGAAGATGGGCATCGAGGACTGGATGGCGATTCCAGTTTCTGGGCTGAAGGGCGACAATGTCACGGAGCGCAGCGAGGCGACCGCCTGGTACAATGGCCCGGCGCTGCTCGAGCATCTCGACACGGTCGAGCTGGCCGCGGACGCGGACGTCGCCAAGGCATTCCGAATGCCGGTGCAGTGGGTCAACCGTCCTAACCAGAACTTTCGCGGCTTCTCAGGCCAGGTTGCGTCGGGCTCGGTGGGACCGGGCGCCGAGGTTCGGATCCTACCTTCAGGGCGGGTCACGCGTATCGCGCGGGTCGTTACTCAGGACGGCGACCTCGACGAGGCGACCGCCGGACAATCGGTGACCTTGACCTTTGCCGAGGAGGTCGATTGCTCACGCGGCGACGTGATCTCCGCCGCGCTCGACCCGCCGGAAGCGGCCGACCAGTTCGAAGCGACAATAGTGTGGATGGACGAGAACGAGCTTCTGCCGGGACGCGGATACTGGATGAAGATCGGGACGCAAACCGTCACCGCGACGGTGCAGCACCCCAAATACAAGGTGAACGTCAACACGCTGGAACAGCTCGCTGCGCCGGCGCTCGCGCTGAACGACATCGGCGTCGCGGAGGTCGCGACCGACCGCGAAATCGTATTCGAACCTTATGCCCCGGACGACGGCGCGGCCAACAGCGTGCTCGGCGGCTTCATCCTCATCGACAAGCTCACCAATGCGACGGTCGGCTGCGGGATGCTGCACTTCGCACTCCGGCGTTCGCTGAACATCCATCGCCAGCACCTCGATGTCAGCCGCGACACGCATTCAGCGCTGAAAGGCCAGAAGCCTGCGGTGCTCTGGTTCACCGGGCTGTCGGGCGCGGGCAAGTCGACCATCGCCAACCTTGTCGAGAAGAAGCTCGCGGCTCGCGGGCACCATACGTTCCTGCTTGACGGCGATAATGTGCGCCACGGGCTCAACCGCGACCTCGGCTTCACCGAAGCGGACCGCATCGAGAACATCCGCCGCGTCGGCGAGGTCGCGCGGCTGATGGCCGACGCGGGGCTGATCGTGCTCACCGCCTTCATCTCCCCGTTCCGCGCCGAGCGGCACATGGTCCGGCGCATGATCGCTGACGGCGAGTTCTTCGAGATCTTCGTCGACACTCCGTTGGCCGAAGCCGAAAAGCGCGACGCCAAGGGACTCTACGCCAAAGCGCGCGCCGGGCAGCTGAAGAACTTCACCGGCATCGACAGCCCGTATGAGCCGCCGGAAGCGCCGGAGGTCCACATCGACACGACCGAGCTAAGTGCCGACGAGGCGGCGGACCGGATCGTCGAGGAACTGCTGAAGCGGCGGTAGCGTCTACCAGCTATAGGCCAGGCCCAAGGCTCCGACCCACAGGTTCGCGCTGCCCCGCTGCGAGACGATCGGCGAGCGCTTGAAATCGCCGACGAGCCGAGAATATTGGCCGAGTCCGAACACCGAGAAGCCGTGAAGCAGGTTGCCGGTGATCGACTGGTTGAGGAGGAGGCCAGACTTCCAGTTCTTCATCCCGCCATCCGCGTTGAAGGGGGGAAGGACGCCGCCCGTCGCGAGCGAATCCGCTGGCGAGACGGTGAAATAATAATCGGCATATTTGTTGGCCGCCCACTCCGCTCCCAAGCTCGCGCTTACGTAGGTTGTTTGCGAAAGCGGCGTGGAGAATTCGACGTTGGGGCTGAGGTTCGTCCAGTTGCGCCCGGAACCGAACCCGTGAAGCACGTCGAGGCGGAATGCCAGGCTGTCATAAGGGTTGGTCAGCCCATGGAAGCTGACGCCGGCAAAACCGCCGGCTTCGATTGTCGACTTCCGGTTCGGGAGAAGCTTCACGACATCATCATCGATATGCTTACGGCTGTTGAATTGCACCCCGACGATCGGTCCGGCGTCGAACTGCACCTTGGCCGTCCCCGGCACGACGTCGACGTAGAGATAGGTGCCGCGGGTAGTGAATGAGATGCCGCTGACCCTGCCCCGGATCGCTCCGGCCGGGACGAAGCGATAATCGTCCGAGCCTTCGTAGTCGGGGACGATTCCACCGCCGAGAGCGACGGTGAACGTGTCCCTGTTGGCGATTTCTTCCGGAGTCGGGAGCGAGCCGGCGGTCGGCTCAGTTTGAGAATATGCTGGCGACGCGAGGCAAAGGCCGAGCAGCGCGCAGGTCAGTTGGCGCATTCGAAAGTCCCCTGTTTTCACGCATAACTATGACAAGGGTTAAGAGTTTCCGGAAGCTGACGTTAAATCCGCGCGAGGCGCTTAGTCGCCCTTCCCGCCCTCCGGCGTGAAGTATTTGTCGTATTTGCCCTCTTCGCCCTTGTGCTCGTCTGCGTCGGCCGGCGTCTGGTCGTTCTTGCGCGTGACGTTCGGCCATTGCGCGGAAAAGGTGGTGTTGAGCTCGAGCCATTTTTCGAGCCCGCTCTCGGTATCCGGAAGGATCGCTTCGGCCGGGCATTCGGGCTCGCACACGCCGCAGTCGATGCATTCGTTCGGGTTGATCACCAGCATCACTTCCCCCTCGTAGAAGCAGTCCACGGGGCAGACCTCGACGCAGTCCATATATTTGCATTTGATGCAGGCGTCGGTGACGACGTAGGTCATTGAATTCGGCTCCCTTAAGCCCCGCTTCGCTAGGAGGCGTAGGTTTTCTCGTCAATTCCCAGCTCGTCGTAACAGGCCCGAGCCTCGGACGCCGGGCCGCGGCGATCGGGCAACGAGCGGACGCGGAGGACGCGGACCTTGTCGTGAAGCGGGAGTGCGACGACGCTGCCGACGCGGACTTCCTCGCTCGATTTCTCGACGCGCTTTCCGTCGATACGGATATGGCCTGTATTGATGAGCCCCTGCGCCAGGGTGCGGCTCTTAAGCAGCCGGATTAAGAAGAGGAAGCGGTCGATCCTCACTTGCGGCGAAGCTTCTCCAGTTCGGCAAAGGCGTGGGAGCGCGGCGATGGGCGTTCGCCGCGGGGGGCGTGGCGGCCGCGCCATTTCCAGGCTTCGCCGGCCTTTGTGAAGCCGACCTCGCTCATCAGCTTGCCAATGGCTTCCTCGGAGAGGCCGACCGAGGTGGCGAGCTCGAAGTCGACCGGATTGTCGCCGCCGGCGGAGCGGATTTTGCGCGCGTGGCTGGCGAGACGGTCGGCGAGGTCGATCCGGATCCAGTCGCGGCCGAGGCGGCGGTAGGCGAGCGCGGCCCCGCGCGGGTCCGCTTCGGATGTGAGGGTGGCAGCGCCTGCCGATGGCAGCTTCGGCATCGGCTGGCTCGTGCGCACGGCGGCCAGGGCTGCGCGCCAGAACTGCGCGGCGGGTTTCAGAAGCGAGTCGATATAGACGTCGAGCGGCCCGAGGCGGACGCGGAGCCGATGCAGCGCCTGGCGGTCGGCCTGCTCCAGGTGCGAGATGGCGCTGAGCACGGCCTTGCGCGGCAGGACGCCGCCGGCGTCGGCGAGCATTGCAGCGAGCGCGCGGACGCCGGCCGAAGTCGCAGAATTGGTGGCCGCGCCCGCGAGAATTTTGAGTGGGCGCAGGTGCCGGTCGACCTGCGTCTCGAGCCAGCGTTCGAGACGTGACCGGAGGGCGGCGCGGCTTGGCGCGGACAGGCGGTCGAGAGCGCGGGCGGTGCGTACGGCAGGTTCGAGGAGCGATCGGCCGGGTGCCAGGCGGGCGAGGATATGATCGCCCCAGGCGATGGCGAGGCCGCCGCCTTCTTCGACTACAAGCGCAAAGGTCTGGTCGGGAGCCTCGACCAATTCCCTCGCGCGCCGGTCGAGCTCGTCGCCGAGCCGGCGTTCGGCGGCGGCAAGGAGCAGGCGTTTGTCGGCGAGCTTCGTGGACGGATCGACGCGGAACTCGAAGCCGGTCAGGTGACCGATCGGCTCGGGGCCGACGCTGACCTCGCCGTCGGCGGCGACGGTGACCGGAAGCGCATCGGACCCGCGGGCGCCGATGTCGCGGACGAGGACTGCGGTGCGGCGGTCGACGAAGCGCTGGGTGAGACGCTCGTGGAGCGCGTCGCTCAGTCGCCCTTCGACCTCGCGCGTGCGCTCGGCCCACTTGGCCGGTTCCTTCAGCCAATCCTGCCGGTGGGCGATGTAGGCCCAACTGCGAATGCCGGCGAGGCGGTCGGCGAGCGCCTCGATGTCGCCGCTCATATTGTCGAGCCGCGCGACCTCGGCCGCGAACCATTCGTGCGGAATGTGGCCGCCTTCGCCGATATAGCTGAACAGGCGGCGCACCATGCGCGCATGGTGCATCGGTCCGACCTTGCGGAAGTCGGGCAGGCCGCAGACCGCCCACAGCCGGCGAGCCTGCGCGCCCTTGCGTGCTGCGATCGCCGGGTCCTCGGCGAGCAGCTTGAGGACGGAAAGATCGATGGCTTCGGGCGCGGAGCGGAGGATCGGGTCTTCGCTCTTCGTTTCCAAGCTGCGGATCAGGATGCGGACGTCGCTGAAGTCGAGACCGGCATTGCGCCAATACACGCTGTCGAGCGGGCGGAAGCGGTGTTCCTCGATCGCGGCGGCCTCTTCCTCGCTGAAGCCGCCGGTCTCCTCGGTCAGGCCGAGCGTTCCGAACGTGCCGTCCTTCTGGTGGCGGCCGGCGCGGCCAGCGATCTGAGCCATCTCGGCGATCGTGAGGCGGCGGTCGCGGCGGCCGTCGAACTTGTCGAGGCCCGCGAAGGCGACGTGGGTCACGTCCATGTTGAGGCCCATGCCGATCGCGTCGGTCGCGACGAGATAGTCGACCTCGCCGCGCTGGAACATTGCGACCTGGGCATTGCGAGTGGCGGGCGAGAGAGCACCCATGACCACGGCGGCGCCGCCCTTGAACCGCCGCAGCATCTCGGCGAGCGCGTAGACCTGCTCGGCCGAGAAGGCGACGACGGCAGAGCGGGGCGGCAGGCGCGAGAGCTTGACGCTGCCGGAATAGCGCAGGGTCGAGAAGCGCGGGCGGCTGACGATCTCGGCCTCGGGCAGCAGCTCGCGGATGATCGGACGCAGCGTGTCGGAGCCGAGGATGAGCGTTTCCTCGCGGCCGCGGGCGCGGAGCATGCGGTCGGTGAAGACGTGGCCGCGCTCGGGATCGCTTCCGAGCTGCGCCTCGTCGATCGCCGCGAATGCGAAGTCTCGGTGAAGGTCATCGTCGTGGTGGCTGTCACCGCCCGGCACCGGCATGCTCTCGGCGGTGCACAGGAAATAGCGCGCCTGCGGCGGGACGATCCGCTCCTCGCCGGTCAGCAGCGCGACTTGCTTCTCGCCCTTGATCGCAACGACTCGGTCATAGACCTCGCGGGCGAGCAGGCGGAGCGGGAAGCCGATGACACCGGACGAATGGCCGCACATCCGTTCGATCGCCAAGTAGGTCTTGCCGGTATTCGTGGGTCCCAGGATCGCCCGGACCGGTGCGTCTGAACGGCGCGCCATAGCTTTGAATGTGGCAGCGTTTCGGACGCGCGCAAGGTTCCTTTCGTCGCAATTTTAAGGGGGTCTTAACCTCATTTCGGGACACCGGAGGCGTGTTGACGTCACCGGTGCACGATCGGCGGTTCGGACGGAGGGGGAGCGGTCGCGCTCTGACCCTCGCTTTGCCGCGTCCTGGGTGGAAGAGCGCGGGCATTCTTGCGCTGCTGTGCAGCGGTGTTGCCTGGGCTTCGCTTCCGCGCGTCGGTGCGGTTCCCACCGAGGACCAGCGGCAGTGGCAGGCACTCGGGATTGCGCCCGGCGGGTCGACCGGAATGCGGATGGCGGCGACGGAGGCGGTCCAGCCCGTGGAGTTCGTGCAGCATCGCGCTCTCGCGGCGGAGCCGGTTGCGGCGGCTGCACCGAAGCCTGCCGCAACTGCAACGGGCCCGCTTCGCATCCGCGGCCGCGTCGGCGACGGGCTTTACTGGTCGCTCCGCGCCGCCGGCGCTTCGCCGCAGGTGGCGGCGCAATATCTGGCGGCGCTGGCGACCGAGATCGACGTCGGCGACGTCGCGCCCAGCTCCAGCTTCGACATGGTGCTCGCGCCCGGCGCGAACCTGCTCTACGCCGGCCTCAGCCGTGCCGGCGAGCGCGAGCTTCAGCTCGTCAAATGGAACGCGAACGGCCGCAGCGAGTGGATCGACGCGGCGAACGCGGGCCAGCCGCAGCAGGTCTCGACCGGAATGACCTGGCCGGTGAACGGCCACGTCACCTCTTATTTCGGCTATCGCTATCACCCGATCCTGCACTTCACGCGCTTCCACGCCGGGCTTGATATTGGCGCAGCCTGGGGCAGCCCGATCATCGCGGCAGCGGACGGACAGGTCGTCGTCGCCGGCTGGACGGGAGGCTATGGCCGCGCTGTCCAGATCGCGCACGGCGGCGGCATTTCGACGGTCTATGGGCACATGAGCCAGGTCGTCGCCGTGCCTGGGAGCTACGTTCATGCGGGGCAGCTGATTGGCTACGTCGGCTCGAGCGGCCTCTCGACCGGCCCGCACCTCCATTATGAAGTGCGCAGGAACGGAACGCCGGTGAACCCGCTCGCGGTGCGCTTCGCCAGCGTGCAGGTCGCCGACACGGGATTGGTGAATGCCGTAAAGGCCCGTCTGAAAGCGCTGCTCGGCGTCGGAGCGAAGCGGGCGTAGTCATTGCCGCTAGAGTCAGCTTTCGACCCAAAGCTGTTGGGGTGGACGGCTCCCAGCGGCATCGCAATGTGCCAAGGTGAGGTCGTTGTAAGACTCACAAAGGAAGCCGTCCGTGACAGACATTATCCGCATTGGTCTCGATACGTCAAAGAGCCCGTTTCAGTTGCACGGCGTCAATGCCGCAGAACGACCGGTGCTTTGCGGGTAATATCTGCTCTGGGCCTGTTGGTTTGCTAGCAGTCGCGGCGACGAGGCTTAGGAGCTTTAGCGCGCACTGCAGACGGTAGTGAAAACATTCTGCGGCGCGTGGGCGACTAAATCCCGGAGCGGCAGATACGCGAAGGTAGCGGCGCAGGCGGATCGGCGAGCTCGTAGACGTCGAGGCTGGTCCGTTCGAGGCGTCTGTAATGAGCGAGCAACGCTGAGAATTGGGGGTCGCGATAGAAGAATGGCAGGATGTCGAACCCTCCTTCGCTTTCCCTCGGGCGAGCCACGATGATCCGTCGAGGCAGAACGCAACGGAAATCCAATGCAGTCTCGGCGACGACCGTGCGTCCGAGTTGGGTCAGGTGGTCGTGCCTCTGACCCTGCAACTCGTCCGCCACCACCGCGCGCAGCATCCAAAAGCCGTTATAGCGCGAGGCGTAGCGGAAGTTTCGCTGCAAGGTCAGCGTCCAGCCAAGAGATGGGTCGGCTGCGACAAATCCGACGCTATCCCCCGAGCGCAATCCGTCGACGGCCTGGAGCAGATCCGCTGTCGGCTGGGGTTCGCGCCTGATCTCCTCAAAGCTCAGCGCGAAAGGAAGCAACAGCAACCCGGGCGCTGCCAAAGCCATCGCTCGCGGCTTGGGCCGATCAGTTGCCAGCGCCGCCGCAAGCGCCAACGCAGAACAGCCGAGAAGGGGTATGCTATGATAGGCCCAGCCCTTGGCCTGGATAAAATAGGCGCCGGCGAATGCTCCCGCGCTGATAATTAGCGCGATAGCAACTGCCGAGCTTTCTTCCTTCGCTTCCACCAATTGCCAAGCAACGAAGATCAAAGTCAGCAGGCCGACGACTGTGCGAGCCTGAAAGAGTTCGAGCAGCGTCGGCGCGCCCGTGGCGCCGTAGGCCAGGTGCAGCAGTGGGATTGCGATCTGCAGGAAGTCGCGTCCCCAAAGAAGGATAGCGACACCGTAGCAGAAGCCGACAGCAACGACGGCAACTGTTTCCGGCCGGAACGGACGCCAGCGATCTCGGCAGGTGGTGATCAGCCACAGTTCGAGGAAGACCGGTACGAGCAGAAAATAATGCTTCAGCGCGAAGCCCAGCGCTGCCCCGATGCCGATGCATGCCGCCAGGATGGAGCTGACCGGACGCCCAGTGCGCCGAGCGGCAGTAAGCGCCGTGTAAGGCAGCGCACCGATGAGCACGAGTTGCTCACGCTGGCCGACATGCATCCAGGGCATGCACGCAAGGAGCATCGCCGCGTAAGAAAGGAACAAAGTCCGTCGCGGGCGCGCTAGATCCCAAAGAAACGGGGCGGTCGCAGCCAATGACAGAGCGCACAGCCCGCCGACAGCGACAATCAGGACCAGATCAATGCGGAGGTGCAGGAGGGCGGCAATTCTTTCGATCGGCACCGCCATCCAGAACCACAACGGCGGATTGGTCTCGATGATGTCGCGGTAAAGATGTGCCCCTGCGTGCACGCGTTCCGCAATCCACAATTGCCAACTGACGTCCGAATCCACGGTGCCGCACGCTCGAACCGCGGTGACGATGAAGATGAATAAAAGCGGAAACTGAAGCGGGTTGGAGGAAATCGATGTCAGCTTCCTTCCAACCAAGGCGCTATCATTCTCGCCCTGAGGGATATCGGAAGGGTAAACACCTGACATACGGTCTCCGGCGTGCCGAGCCAATGCCGACTAGGCAATCTTGGTTAATGAGCGACTAAATGCCGCAAGTTCAGACCCCCGCGCTGGGGCTACTAATGCGCGCTCGCTTAGAGTCAGCTTTGGGTGGTTTGCGGTTCCTAATCATAGAGTAGCGACAGCGGCTCCAATCAAGGAGACCGCCAGTACCGCAAACACCAAGCGCCTCCGCCTCGATCGGCTCCACCGATCATATTCGGGCACGTCGAGATAATAGGTATCCTTGCCCGTCTCCACGATCACACCGCGATGGATGAACCTTGCGAGGGCGCGCTGCTGGAGCGGGCGATCCGGGATCCAGGTGGACGCGCTGTCCGCGCTGACCGCATTGGCCTGCATGAAATGCGAGACGACGTCCCGCCGCGCCCTCGCCACCACCGCTGCTGCCGCAGTCGCCATTGGTTACCTCCCACGCTATTCGCGTGGAGAGTACTCACACTGCGACAGCGTGCAATGGCCTCGCCCGGCATTGATTTAAATTGGCTTTTGTGGTTGTGAGCGCGAGCCTCTGCTCGTCTCTGGATGGAAAGGATCCAAGAGATGGCGCAAGCTTACACTGCACGCGCGCGCCGCAGCGCATCGAAGCACGTCGTCCCCGCATCGTTGATCTTGGCCGGCATCGTTCCGCTACCCGCTCAGGCGGCGGATCTTCAGCTGGTTTATCTCGCGAATTTCCACAACGGCTCGCTCGACCCGTCTGTGGACAAGCTTCGCATCGGCGCTCTCCAGAAGGGGAATGCCGAGGTGCCGGACTCAAATCCGCTCGTGACGCCGAAGGATGGAGTCATTGAGCTCAAGGTGACGAAGCCGAGCGACGCATCAGACCTGGTTTCCGTGGGGGTGTTCGCGACGGGACCCAATGTGCACTTCGACCAAGGTTCGAAATTCGAGATCCAAGCGACCTTCATCAAGCCGACCGGGCCGCACAATGAGGGCACGGTGTGGGCCGCGGCCTTGTCTGCGCGCACGGGCAACAACCGCGATCTCGCAGCCGAGAAGCGGGCGAACGTGACGCTTCAGTCGCGCGGAGCCGGCTGCAGGATGAACGTCCTCATCGTCGACACTCCGGCCAGGCAGGATCTGGAGCCGGCCATTTGCGACATGATCTTCGGTGCTCACCCGCAGCCATTCACGCTCGACTTGATCGTCGACCGGACGAGTGACCTGAGCACGGCAACGTTGAAGGTCGGCAGTCACGTGTTCGAGAAGAAAGTCAGCTTCACTTTCTTCAAGAAAAATTCGGGACCGCCGATCACAGCCGTCGGCCCGGCGCTAGCGATCAACACGGCCGATCATAAGACCGCGTCCGTGCTGGTGCGGGAATTTCGGATTTTGACGCCGAAGTCCGAACACTGAGAAGGGGCCGTCACGCGAGTGAGGCCGCGTGACGTCGCGCCTTAGCGCCCGTGCCCTCTCCAGCGTTTGATAGTGCGCTGGATGATGCCGGCTTCGTCGCCGCTCTCGCGCCACAGGCGGGCGAAGCTCGGGTCGGACGAGGCAGGACGCTTCTCCGGCTCGAGGTCGTCGAACCGGACGCGGATCGGGATGGCCACACCTTCGCCGCAAACGATGCATTCGCGGTTGCGCAAGGCCGGTATGGCGTCGAGGAAGCCGCGCGCGCCTTCCGGCATCGCCGCGCGCACGCACGCCTGGTCGCGGTCGTTGTTGAGACGCATCGAAAGGATGGTGCCGCACTGCGACAGCACGCCTTCCGCCAGGTCCGACGGACGCTGGGTGATGAGACCCAAAGAGACGCCGTATTTACGGCCTTCCTTGGCGATGCGCTCCAGGATCTTGCGGACAGCCTGGCCGCCCGAGGTTTCGTCCTTGGGCACGTAACGGTGCGCCTCTTCGCAGACCAGCAGCAGCGGCCGCTGAGCCTCGGTCCGCGACCAGATCGCATAATCGAACACCATGCGGGCGAGCACCGAGACCACGACCGACGTGACTTCGGATGGGACGCCCGACACGTCGACGATCGAAATCGGGCGCCCCTGGCTCGGCAGGCGGAACAGCTTCGCGATGAGGCTGCCCATCATGTCCGACACGAGCATGCCCGAGAACATGAAGGTGTAGCGAGGGTCCGCGCGAAGCTCGTCGAGTTTCGTCTTCAGACGCTGGAACGGCAAGGTGTCGCCGGCGCGGTCGAGCTTGCCCATCTCGTTGGTCAGGATCGTGCTGAGGTCGGCGAGCAAATAGGGGATCGGGCTGTCAACCGTGACCTTGCCGAACTGACTGACGTCCTTGCCCTTGGTGCGCGCGGCAAGCAGGCACTTGGCGAGGATGTCGGCGTCGCGTTGCCGGTCCTGGCCCTGCGTCGTCAGGAGCACTTCGCAATGCTCCTCGAAGTTCAGCAGCCAGTAGGGCAGCTGAAGGTTGTCGACGTTGAAGATCTCGCCGCAGCTCTTGAACGCGGCCGAATATTCGCCGTGCGGGTCGATCATCACGATGTGACCCTCGGGGCTCGCCTCCGAGATGCGATGCAGGATGAGTGAAACGCTGGTCGACTTACCGGTACCGGTCGATCCCAGCACAGCAAAGTGCTTGCCGAGCATGAAATCGATGTAGAGCGCCCCGCGGATGTCGTCGGTCGGATAGACGGTGCCGATCTCGATGTGCGGCTCGTCGCTGGCCGCGAAGACCGAGCGAAGGTCGTCGGTCGTAACCGGGTAAACCGGGCTGCCCGGGATCGGGTAACGCGTGACGCCGCGGCGGAAGTTGGCGACCCTGCCGCTCACTTCCTTGGTCCCTTCGCCGAGGAAGTCGACGTGCGCGACGATTTCCGAGCCCTCGGTGGCCCTCATCGTGCGGACGTTGGCGATCAGCCAATTGTTGCCGACGATCATTTTCACCTGGCTGCCGACCTGGCCGGACATCGCGACCGACATGTCGGGATGCGCCTGCAGCGCGTTCAGCACCGCGGCGTCCATGCGGATCTGCGAGCCCGAGCCGGCGATTTCCGTGACCTGCCCGACCGGACTCAGCGCCTGCACCGGCGAAGCAGGCTTGGGAGCCGCGTTTTCCTCCGAGAAGCTGCTGACTTCATTGAGGAATTCGCTCAGGTTCGGCCGATCGTCCATGGGCACATGCGCTCCGCTACAATGGATATGCGTCGGCCATACGTGAGAGCGGTTAAAATTGGCTTGAGGCCGTTCGTTAAAATCGGTCGGCCGAAACATCCGTAACGGCGCATCAACCATCCGAACTTGTCGTTTCTTTTCGCTGTATCGCGTGGATGCCGGTCCGCGGGTCTCGGCGCAGGTCCGCAAGAACGTCCGCGTACATTTCGACTATCGTCAGCGCCTATCCGGGAACGCACTTCCAGGCTCGGGGCTAGCGATCACACTGGCAGCGGATTTCTAGCGGCTCGCGACTTGGCCACAGCCGCACTTTGCGGCTAGTCCTTCGACCGCCGATGGACATCTACCTTCCGATCGCCGGTCAGTCGGTCAATGCATTGCTGATGATCGTGCTCGGCTTCGTCGTCGGCTTGCTCTCGGGCATGTTCGGTGTCGGCGGCGGGTTCCTGACCACGCCTTTGCTGATTTTCTACGGCATCCCGCCGACCGTTGCCGTCGCTTCCGCGACCACGCAGATCACCGGCGCGAGCGTGTCGGGCGTGATGGTCCACGCCCGCAGGGGCGGCGTCGATTTGAAGATGGGCGGCGTGATGATCGTCGGCGGCGTATTCGGGTCGGTGGTCGGCGCGGGTCTGTTCCGGCTGCTTCAGTCGAGCGGCCAGATCGATGTCGTGATCGGCCTCCTCTACGTGCTGATCCTGTTCTCGATCGGCGTGCTGATGCTGAAGGATTCGCTGGTCACGCTCGGCTACATCAAAGTGGCTGCTCCGGCTCAGCCACGACGGCACAACCGCTGGGTCGCGTCGCTGCCCTGGCGGTGGCGCTTCTATAGTTCGGGCCTGTACATCTCGCCCGTTGCGCCGGTCGCGCTCGGCTTTTGCGCAGGGATTTTGACGGTGTTCCTCGGCATCGGCGGCGGCTTCATCCTCGTGCCGGCGATGATCTACCTCCTCGGAATGCCGGCGCGGATCGTGATCGGCACCAGCCTGACGATGGTCCTCGCCGTCAGCGCGGCTACGACGATGATCCATTCGCTGACGACGCGCGCGGTGGACATCGTGCTGGCGGCGCTGCTGCTGGTCGGCGGGGTGATCGGGGCCCAGTACGGCGCGATCCTGACCACACGCGTGAAGCCCGATTATCTGCGGCTTGCACTGGCCGTCATCATCCTGCTGGTCGGCCTGCGCATGTTCCTCGGCCTGTTTTGGCACCCGGACGAAATCTTCTCGATCGAATATCTGTGAAGCTCCGGCTCGCCTCTCTCCTGCTCTTCGCTGCGGCGCCGCTGCTGGTCGCCGCGGACAAGCCCGTTCTCGTCCCCGACATTTCCGCCCGCAACGTGCAGATCCGCTACAGCTTCACTGGCGCCCAGCTCCTGCTGTTCGGGGCCGTCGTCTATCCCGGCGGCCGCGCGCCGGGGCACCCGGCGGACATCGCCGTCGTGCTTCGGGGCCCCGTCCAGCCGATCCTGGTCCGCGAGAAGCAGAAGATCGCCGGAATCTGGATGAACGCGGATTCGAACCGCTTCCGCTCGGCGCCGTCATTCTATTCCGTCGCCTCGTCGAAACCGATCCCCGACCTCGTCGATGAGCGCACTGCGGCGATCTACGAGCTTGGCCTGCACAATTTGCAGCTTTCGCCGGGAGGAGGTGCGCTTCCCGAGAAGGAACGACGGTTCGAAGCCGGCCTGCTCGATCTCCGCCGCCGCAACGGCCTCTATTCCGAGAACCCCCGCGGCGTCGAAATCACCGACCGCGTGCTCTACCGAGCGGTCATTACCATCCCCAGCCAGGTTCCGGTGGGCACCTACACTGCCGAGACCTTCCTGATCGACGACGGACGAGTCCTCGCCGCGGCAACGCGCGACATCCAGATCGACAAGAGCGGATTCGAACAATTCGTAGCCGTCTCCGCACGGCGCCATCGACTGCTCTACGGCCTCACCGCGGTGGCCCTTTCCCTCGGCCTCGGCTGGGCCGCCGCCGCAGCGTTCCGCCGACGATTCTGACGGCTATGCGATCCGGCGTTGCGATCCTGCTTCTGGCGCTTGCGGGCGCAGCGGATGCTCGAGGAGCTGTTCTGTTCGCGGGCGGGGGGTGGGCGGCGATAGACCGCGGCGGGGTGTGCGAGGCGCTGTCGCGATCGGCGCAGATCGCGCCCAAGGGCAAGGTCCAGGCGAGCGCCGGCTTTGCCTTCACGCCCGACCATCGGCGCTGGGGCGAGTTCCACGCGCGGCTGAGCCGCGTGTCCCGCGCGCTGGAGTCGAGCGTGATGCTGCACATCGGCGACCAGCCGTTCCTGCTGGTCTCGCGGGGCGACTGGGCGTGGAGCCGCGGGCCGGCTGCAGGAACAGGCGATCATCGCCGCGGCGCGCGGCGCGACCGCGATGAGCGTCGAGGCGCGAGACGCAGGCGGGCGTCCGGTTCGTCGATCCCTACGTGCTCGAAGGCGCGCCGACTGCGATCGACGCGGCGCGGCGCGGTGCGCGCTGCGCGGTGCTGGCAAAATCCGCTGATCACACCTAGATAGGCCGCTCGCCATGAGTGCCGACACCGACCCTCATGCCCATTCCCGGGCCCGTCGATCCCGTGCCCGTGCCGCGGCGCCGCGAAGCGCGCGCGCCGACGGCCGGGTCGAGTTGGTCGGCCTGTCGAGGGACGCTGATCCGGGCGGAGTTCGAGGCAGCGGGGCTGGAGCCGAAGCAGGCGAAGCTCCGCGCCAAACAGGTCTGGCACTGGATCTACAATCGCGGGGTCACCGACTTCGCCGGATGAGCGACATCGCCAAGGCGCAGCGCGGCTGGTTTGCGGAGCGCTTCGTGATCTCGCGGCCCGAAGTGGTCGAGGCGCAGGTTTCGTCCGACGGCACGCGCAAGTGGCTGCTGAAGACCCACGACGGCCACGATTTCGAGATGGTGTTCATCCCGGACGCCGACCGCGGGACGCTCTGCGTATCCAGCCAGGTCGGCTGCACGCTGAACTGCCGCTTCTGCCACACCGGCACGATGCAGCTGGTCCGCAACCTCGAGCCTGCAGAGATCGTCGGCCAGGTGATGCTGGCGCGCGATGCGCTCGGCGAATGGCCAACGCCAGCCGGAAGGCCGAGATGCTCACCAACATCGTCATGATGGGCATGGGCGAGCCGCTCTACAATTTCGACAATGTCCGCGATGCGCTGAAGATCGTGATGGACGGCGACGGGCTCGGCCTGTCGCGCCGCCGGATCACGCTTTCGACCAGCGGCGTGGTGCCGATGATGGCGCGCGCGGGCGAGGAGATCGGAGTCAATCTCGCCGTTTCGCTGCACGCGGTGACCAAGGAAATCCGCGACGAAATCGTGCCGCTCAACCGCAAGTACGGGATCGAGCAGCTGCTCGAGGCCTGCGCGGCCTATCCGGGCGCGAACAATGCACGGCGCATCACGTTCGAATATGTGATGCTGAAGGACAAGAACGACAGCGACGAGCATGCGCGCGAGCTGGTGCGGCTGATCCGCAAGTACCGGCTGCCGGCGAAGGTCAACCTGATCCCGTTTAACCCGTGGCCCGGCGCGGCTTACGAATGTTCGACCGACGAGCGAATCAAATCATTCAGCAACATCGTGTTCGAGGCGGGTATTTCCGCGCCGGTACGGACGCCGCGCGGGCGCGACATCGATGCGGCGTGCGGCCAGCTGAAGACGGCGGCGGAAAAGAAGCGCCGGAGCCGCGAGGCGGCCTGAATCATGCTATCGCCGGTCCGACGCGCGCTGGTCCGGCAGGTCCGCAAGACCTTCAACGACCGATCGAAGGGCGAGAAGCCGGTGCCGGCTTCCGACGAGGCGCTTTTCCCGCCTGGCTCGGTCATCCGGCGCGTGCACGGCGACGTCACTTCGATGATGGTCGGCGGCATCGCCGCGCTCCTGACGCAGATGCTGCATCCGAAGGCCCTCGCCGGCGTGTGGGATCATAGCGATGTTCATGCCGACATGGCCGGTCGGCTGCGGCGCACGGCGCGGTTCATTGCCGTGACGACCTTTGGACATCGCGACAAGGCCGAGGCTGCGATCGCGAGGGTGAGAGCAATCCACGAGCAAGTCGGCGGCACGCTTCCGGATGGGAGCGATTATCGCGCCACAGATCCGCGGCTGCTTGCCTGGGTGCACGTGGCGGGCGCGATCAACTTCCTCGACGGCTGGCGACGCTACGCCGAGCCGCGGATGAGCCGGCGCCGACCAGGACACGCTATTTTGCTGAAAGCGCCGAGATTGCGCGGCTGCTCGACGCCGATCCCGTACCCCGTACTCGGGCCGAGGCCGAGCGATTGATCGCGCGAGTTTCGTGCCGAGTTGCATGCCGATGGCCGCACGCCGCGCCTTTCGGGACCTCGTGCTCAAAGCTCCGGCAGCGTCGATCGGCGAAGTGCCTGTCCAGTTCCTGCTGATGAACGCAGCGGTCGACCTGATGCCTGACTTCGCACGCGAGATGCATGGGCTGCCTCGGCCCGCCGTGCCGCCAGTAGTGCGCGGAGCAACCTATGGCTTGGCGCGGACGCTGCGCTGGGCGTTCGAGGGCGAGCGCTACCGGGCCAGCCATTGATTGCGGGCGCGCGCCGGGCGTGGCAAGCGACGACAGTTCCAGTCGGAGTCCTTCACTTATGTCGCTGATCGGCCGGTTCATCGATCAAATCCTGCCGGTTGGTAGCATCACAATCGTCGGTCCTGACGGGAAGCGCGAGACCCACGGCCCGGGCGGCGGCAAGCACTCACTGTGAAGCTGCACGACAGGCGCGTCGGCGTTCGACATCTTCCGCAACCCGCGGCTGCGGCTCGGCGAGCTGTACATGGATGGCCGGCTGACGATCGAGGACGGTACGATCCTCGATCTGCTGGAGCTGATCGTCGGCGCCAAGCCGTGGGAGCAGGGCCGGCGCAAGGCGCTCGGCAAGGGCAAGGCCGGAAGCTGGTCTGACGCTGTTCCGGCGCAACGACGTTCGCAAGTCGCGACAGAACGTCGCCCACCATTACGACATCGGCAACGAGCTCTACGCGCTCTTCCTCGACGACGACCTGCAGTACAGCTGCGCCTATTTCACCGACCCCGACAACAGCCTCGAGCAGGCGCAGGCCGACAAGAAGGCGCACATCGCCGCCAAGCTCGACCTGAAGCCGGGGCAGCGCGTGCTCGACATCGGCTGCGGCTGGGGCGGGATGGCGCTCTACCTGCACAAGGTCGCGGGCGTCGACGTGCTCGGCATCACGCTATCCGAGGAACAGCTCAAGATCGCCCGGCAGCGCGCCAAGGACGCGGGCGTGTCAGATCATGTGAAGTTCGAGCTGATCGATTATCGCCAGCTCGACGGGCGGTTCGACCGGATCGTTTCGGTCGGCATGTTCGAGCATGTCGGCGCCGCGCATTACGACGAATTCTACGCCAAGTGCCGCGAGCTGCTGACCGACGACGGCGTGATGCTGCTGCACACGATCGGCAAGCTCGGCGGTGCGGGAACGCCCGACCCGTTCACCGACAAGTGGATCTTCCCCGGCTATCATCTGCCGAGCCTGTCGCAGATGTGCGGGTCGAGCGAGAAGGTGAAGATGATCGTCAGCGACGTCGAGACGCTGCGGCTGCATTATGCCTACACGCTGCGCCACTGGCTCGAGCGCGCGACCGAAGGCGCGCGCGAAGATCGTCAAGATGTACGACGAGCGCTTCTTCCGGATGTGGGAATTCTACCTCGCCGGCGGGATCGTGATGTTCGAGAGCGGCGCGGCCTGCAATTTCCAGGTACAATATGTGCGCGACCGGCGCGCGCTGCCGATCACGCGCGACTACATGTTCGAGACCGAGCGAAAGTACCGCGAACTTGCGAGCCTGCCGGCGCCCGCGGCCAAGAAGCCGCGCAGCGCCGGACGCAAGAAGGCGCTAGAGCCCACGGACGCCTGAGCCCGCGCGAGGCGCGGTTAGGACGGGCGTCGCGACCCGCGCATCAGCTGATGCGCCTGCTGTCGTTCCTCGGGCGTGAGCTTCCCGTCATGATTGAGGTCCGCGCGATCGAAGTGCTGAAGCGCAGCATTGGTCGCCTCCTGCAGCGACACGCGGCCGTCGTGGTTCGCATCGGCCATCTCGAACAGATGGCCGCCGAAGCTCGCAGCATGCATATGCATGCCCTCCAATCCCGGATGGCCCGGCATTCCGCCGTCGCGCATGACCATCACACGATGCTCCTCGAGGTGCGGCTTCGCGGCCATGAACTCCTGGCGGCTGATCGTGCCGTCGTGGTTGGTGTCGAGCCGGTCGAACGCCGCGGCGCGGTCGGGGCCCTTCATTCCGCGGTCCGCCATCTCCTTCGCCATGCCGTCGTGCATGCTCATCACGCGCTGGTGCAGGGAGTCCACTTCCTCGCGAGTGACGAAACCGTCGTGGTTGGCATCGAGATGCTCGAACATCCGGCGAACATGAGCCGCGACCTCATCGCGAGTTGTGACCTTGTCCGTCATCGTGCGAATGCGAACCTGCTCCATACGCCGAGGCTGCGGAACGGTTACCGGACTGGTGCCCTGCGACACGCCCGGTGGCGGGGTGGTCTGCGCAAGTGCTGCGGTGCCGGCCAAAAGAACTGCCGCCCCGATCAAAACGTTCTTCATGGGTTTCGCCTCCTCAACGATATCGTATCGGCTAATCCACAAATGCTGTCTGGGAATTGAACGGCCGTAGGCAGTCAGTGCCGATAGTAAGGCTGCACGCTGATATAACCCCAGCTTTCGATCTTGCCGGGCCTGCGCACCTTCGCCAACGCATTCGGCATGTCGTTGTCGGGATCGAAGACGCCGCTCTGGCGCGTCAGCAGCCAGATGACGGGTACCTTTTTCAGCGCAGGGTCGCGCGTAAACCGATCGGCCTGTTCGCGGGTGACCGACACCATAGCGGGCCACCCTGCGCGGATCGGGCCCTTCGAACTTCGAGCGTCGGAAACGGCGCCGGGATTGCGCGTACGATGCCGGGAATGTGCTGCACGCGGCGATAGCGGCAAGACGCTATCGCTCGGATAAAGCCAGAGCTGGTCGCCGCGGCTGCGACTTTGCGCGACAGATAGGCCGCTGTTTGGTCCCAGCGCTCAGCTGCAGGGCGCGCGGCGAGGACGACGGCGAGAGGCGCGAGGACAATGCAGATCGCGAGCGTGATATAGCGGCGCTCGCGCTCGTTCGTCGTGCGCACGATGCGCGCTGCCGATGGCCAGATAAGCGGGTATCAAAGTTGCGGACAGGGTTCGCGCAAGAAAGACCGGAACGACGAGCCACGAAATCAACGCGGCGAACAAAGGCGGCCCAAGCCACAAGACCGCGAGCGACCGGTCGAGGTTCCAGGTTCGCGTTGCGACGGCCGTGTCGAGGCTTCGTTTGAGAAGCAGGATCATCGCGAAAGCTGCGAGCGCCAGCCCGGCGTTCAGGATTTCGAAGGGGACCGAGTAGAGCGAGACGAGCTGCAGCAGCATGCTCGGATGCCACGCCAGCCAGTTGGTGCCCCAGTCACCAGCGCGGCTCTTGATCATGAGTAAGCAGGGAACATAGACAATTGCGACCAGTGCCGACGTCGCGACGCCGCGAATAATGCGGTCCCGCCCGAGTGGACGAACGAGCCACGCCGGCAGCAACGCCAAAGCGAGGCACGCTGCGTAAAGCACTCCAAGACCGTGCGACCACGCAGTCAGCTCGGCAGCGACGCCCAGCATGAGCCAATCGGACCAGCGGCCTGCTTCGGCCGCCTTGAATTGCCGAGTGAGCCTTAGCACCATGAGGGTGGCGACGGCATAAGCGAAGGCCAGCAAAGCGTAAGGCCGCGCCTCCTGCCCGATGAACATGAGCATTGGTGAGCAGGCGCCCAGGAAACCGACGAGGCCGACCCGCAACATGGGATGGTCGGAGGGTTCCTGGCGCTCCTGCTCGAGGGCCGCTGCCATGAGGACTGGAACCGTCAGCGTGCTGAACAGGACCGAGAGAGAACGCAGAGCGGTGGCGCCGTCGCCAAAGAGCGATCGCCAGACCTTCAGCAGCGAATAATAAAAGGGCGGATGCGCTTCATAGGTCGGGAGCACGGTCCATAGATAATGGAAGCTGCGCTCCGAGAACCAGGCGCTGAACGCTTCGTCGAGCCAGAGATTGCGTCCGCCGAGATTAATGAGCCGCAGCGCCAAGGCCAGAAACGTCAGCGCAGCGGCGAGGCGCATCGGGGTCAGGCGCGAGCTGACGCCAATGCGCGCCGGTAAAGGCTGCGGTGCAGCAAGTGTTTCCATCGGCAGCAGGCTTAAAGGCACATGGTTAATAGCTTGTAATCCGGGGGCATCGCGCATGGACAAACGCCCGCTGCGCCGCTAGTGACCCGCGCGGACACGCAAGAGGGGCTGGGTGGAAACCGTTTCGGCAGCTAAAACGACGCATCAGGCTCGGCACTGGTGGGAATCGCCTTGGTTCCTCGCGCGTCGTCGTCGCAGCGACGATGGTACCTTTGCTCTACCCGCCGATCCCGCCTCTCGTAGACCTGTTCGGGCACATGGGCCGCTATCGCGTCGAGCTCGACCTCGGCCACTCGCCCTGGCTCAGGCAATATTTCGATTATCATTGGGCGGCGATCGGCAATCTCGGCGTCGACATCCTCGTGCTGCTGCTCGGGCCGATCGTGGGCCTCGAGCCAGCGGTGAAGCTGATCGTGCTGCTGATCCCGCCGCTGACCGCCATCGGGTTCCTGTGGGTGTCGCGCGAGGTGCACGGGAGGGTCGTGCCGAGCGCATTCCTCGCACTGCCGTTCATCTACGGATACCCATTCCTGTTCGGCTTCGTGAACTTCACCTTGTCCGTCGCTTTCGCATTCCTCGCATTCGGCCTGTGGCTAAGGCTCGGCCGGCTCGACCGGACCGTCGTTCGCGAATGGGTGTTCGTGCCGATCTCGCTCGTCGTGTTCTTCACCCATACCTACGGCTGGGGTCTGATGGGCCTCATGTGCTTTTCAGCCGAGGCGGTGCGGTTGCACGACCGCGGGCGCAGCTGGTGGCGCGCCGGACTCGAAGCCGCGCTTCGCACCTCGGTCATGGCCCTTCCCCTCCTCGCCATGTTCGTCTGGCGCAGCGAGACGCACGGCGGCCAGACCTATGGCTGGTTCGAATGGAAGATGAAGTGGCGCTGGATCTACGGAGCGCTGCGCGACCGTTGGAAGCTGCTCGACATCTGGTCCCTGGTCATCGCAGCTGCCGTGTTCGTCTATGCGATCTTCAATCGCTTTTTCGGACACACGCTGACGCTGTCGCGCAACCTCGTCTTCTCGGCCATCGTGCTCGCGGTCTCGTTCTTGATCCTGCCGCGGATCGTGTTCGGATCCGCCTATGCCGACATGCGGCTGGTGCCGTACCTGATGGCCGTTGCAATTCTCGCAATCCGCTATCGCGGACCGGAGCATCGCAAGACCGCGCAATATCCTCGCGGCGATCGGCTTGATTTTCTTCGCCACGCGAACCGTCGCGAACACGATCAGCCTCGGCATGGCAGCCGACGACCAGACGGCGAAGCTCCGCGCCATCGACGCCATGCCCGAGGGAGCCCGCGTGATCACGCTCACCGGAATGACGTGCAACGAATATTGGCCGCTGCTGCGTAACAGCCATATCGGCGCGATGGTGATCGTCCGGCGCGACGGCTTCTCCAACGATCAATGGGTGATCGAGGGCGTGAACCTGCTCGATCTCAAATATCGCGCGGCCGGCTATTTCGCGGCCGACCCGTCACAGCTGGTCCGGCCGAACGACTGCCGCGACTCCCTGCATCGCCAGATCGATCAGTCGCTCGCGGCGCTGCCGCGCAGAGACTTCGACTATGTCTGGCTGGTCGACGTTCCACCGTACGATCCGTCGCTCGTCGCCGACCTGCCTGTTGCGTGGCGCGGTCCCGGATCAGTCCTTTACCGGCTGCACTGACGCGACTGCGTAGAGCGAGAGGCCGGGCGGCAGAGGCACGCGGCCAATGAGATGGCGTTCTGCGGCGAAGGTTCGCTCCAGCGCTGTGTTGAGCCGCGCAGGCGGAAGAGCGACGTCGATGTCCTCCTTCCCCCGCGCCTTCGATGCCAGCCGCTCGGCAACAGCAGCGGGGAACAGCAGGCTGTTGAAATAGCCGAGCGAATCCAGCCGTAGCGGCGATCCTTCAATCAGACGCTTGAGAGCCCGCTTCGAATAGCGCCGTTTGTGATGGTTCACGACGTCGTGCGCCGACCACATCCAGGCATGCGCGGGCACGGTCATGATGAACTTGCCGCCGGGCTTAAGCTTCGTCGCGATCGAAGCGATGCCGGCCCGATCGTCGTCGATATGCTCAATCACGTCGAACGCCCCGATGAGATCGTAGCCCTCGTCGGGAACTCCGACGAGCTCGGGAAGTGGAGCATTCACGATCTCGCGTCCGAGACGCTTCTCTGCGAAGCCGCGCACCTCATCGTCGAGTTCGAGCGCGTCGACGTGCCCGAATGTCGAAAGCATCGTGAAATTGTGGCCTGTGCCGCAGCCGATCTCGAGGATGCGCGCGTCCCGGGGAGGCCGTGCGACGCGGCGGATCAAGGCTTCGAGAACCTCCCGGCGCGCGCGATACCACCAGTGCCGCTCGTCGAGTTCCGCCATCTGATCGTAGACGACGCGCTCCATCAGCGGAAAACCAGCTGGCGATTGAGAGCGAAGGTGGCGAGCGGCGTCACGAAGATCGCGGGGATCAGCGGCCACCAGGTTGGGCCATGGACCAGCGGACCGGTCAGCACCCAGGTGAATGCCTCGTTGAGCAGGAAGCCCGAGCCCTGCACCAGAAAGAATTTGACCTTCATCTGCCGGTCTTCGCGCTTGCCGTGGCCGCGGAAGCTCCAGCGGCTGTGCAGCACGAACCCGAGCGTAACGGCCACCGAGAACGCCACGACCACGGCCAGCATCGGTGCCATGACGAAGGTCGCCAGGTACCAATAAATCGCGGAATACAGCGCCGCGAGCGAGAAGCCGACGATCGCGAAGCGGACGAGCTGACCGAAGGTTTCGTTACGGACGTTTAATCTGGTCGCCATACGTCGCCGCTTGCCGTTTCGAGTCCACCGGCTAGACCCCGAAAAATGCTGGCACGCAAGGAGCACGGGTTCGAGGAGCAAGCGGTCGACGCAATCGAACGCCATTGGAAGCTCATCGTCGTTCTGGCCTGGCTCGCATTTTGCGCCTGGTACCTGTGGAACAACTACGACTCCGTCCGATATTTCCGGCTCGGCGACACCGACGACAACATGCGGATGATGCAGGTCCGCGGCCTGCTTCATGGGCAAGGCTGGTTCGACCTCAGGCAGCATCGGCTGAGCCCGCCGGTCGGGGCCAACATTCATTGGTCGCGGCTCGTGGACTTGCCGATCGCAGGGTTGATCCTCGCGCTGCGGCCGTTCCTCGGCGGACCTGCGGCGGAACGATGGGCGGTCGGCATCGCGCCGCTGCTGCCCTATCTGCTGCTGCTGTTTTCGCTCGCGATGACGTCACGGCGGCTGATCGACCGGCGCGCTTATCCGCTCGCCTTCATGGCGCTGATTTTCGCTGGTTCGACGAACGGAATGTTCATGCCCGAGCGGATCGATCATCACGGCTGGCAGCTCGCGCTGCTGGCGCTCAGCGTATCGGCGATTGCCGACCCCAAGCGGGTCCGCGGCGGACTGACGCTCGGTGTCTCCTCGGCACTGTCCCTGGCGATCGGGCTCGAGATGATCATCTATCTCGCGATCCTCGGCGCGGCGGCCGTGCTGTTCTGGGTCGACGATCCCGAAGAACGCGACCGGCTGCGCGCTTATGCACTGTCGTTGGGCGCCGGCACTGCGCTCAGCTTCCTGATCTTCGCATCCTACGACAATCGCGCTCCAGTCTGCGATGCCTTGTCGCCGGTATGGCTGTCGGACGCACTGCTCGGCGGCGCGCTGATGTACGGCCTTGCGCTTCTCTCGCCGGGCGATTGGCGAAAGCGCTTGGGACTGGCCGTCATCGCCGGCGTAGCAATTGCGGCATTCCACGCACTCACCTGGCCGCATTGCATCCAGCGCCTCGAAGGGGTGTCGCCGGAAGTCGAGCGGCTGTGGCTCAGCTATGTGAAGGAAGCGCGTCCGATCTACCGCCACGGCTGGCGCATCGCCGCGCTCGTCGTCGCACTGCCGATCACCGGCCTAATCGGGTGGGGCGCGCTCGCTTGGGTGCGTCGCCGCGACCGCGACCTGCTGCGGCGCATCATCGGGGCCGCCGCGCCCGCTCTCGCCGCGACCTTGCTCCTCCTGTGGCAGACGCGAACCGGCCCGGCGTCGCAGATGCTGACACTGGTCGGCTGCGCGGCCCTCGTCTGGATCCTCGTGCCGCTCGCCTGGAACACGCAGTCCAGTGCCGTTCGGGTCGTGGGCGCTGCCTTATTGACGGTCATCGGCATAGGCGCCGCGGTGCCGTTCGTCGTCGGCTTCATTCCGGAGCCCAAGCCGAGCAAATATGAGGCCGCGATCGGCAAGGCCAATGCGCTGTGCGGATCCTTGTGGGGCATGAAGGCCGTCGCGCTCCAGCCGAAGGGCGTTGTTTTCACCTTCGTGGATCTGGGACCGCGGCTGATCACGGTCACGCATCATGACGCGATCATCGGTCCCTATCATCGCAACGGCGAGCAGATCGCCGACGTAATGAATGCGTTCCGCGGCGACGCCGGCCAGGCCCATCGCCTGATCACGAAATATCATTCGAATTACGTGCTGACCTGCCCGAAGAGTTCGACGACGACGATCTTCACGTCCGAGACGCCCAAGGGCTTCTACGGACAGCTCGAAGCGGGGCGGGTGCCGAACTGGCTGCAGCCTATCGACCTTGGCAAGGATTCGCCGTTCAAGATGTGGAAAGTGGTCGGCTAGTCAGGCGAGGACGTGCGGGAAGCTCTGCTTCAAGCCGTCGATCACAAACTGGGCGGCCAACGCGGCGAGGATCACGCCGAGGATGCGGGTGATCACCGCTTCGACCTTGTCGCCGATCAGCCGCATGATCGGACCGGCGGCGAGCAGCGTGACCATCATGATGAGCATCACCGCAGTGATCGCCGCAAGCACGACCGCGACGTGAAGCGGCGTCTCGGCCCGCGACACCCAAAGCATCGCGCTCGCGATTGAGCCGGGGCCGGTGATCATCGGCATCGCCATCGGGAAGACGCTGATGTCTTCCGCCTCGGGCGTGCCCTCGATCTCCTCGGCGCGTTTCTCCCGCCGCTCGGTGCGCCGCTCGAACACCATGTCGATAGCGATGAAGAACAGCATGATTCCGCCGGCGATGCGGAAGCTCGCGAGGCTGATACCCAGCCAGTGAAGCAGCGGACGCCCGAGCAACGCGAAAAACATGAGGATCGCCCACGCGATCAGCGAGGAGCGGATCGCCATCGCGCGGCGATGCGCAAGCGTTGTGCCTTTGGTCAGGCTGGCGAAGATCGGCGCGCAGCCTGGCGGATCGATGATCACCAGGAAGGTGATCAGCGCAGAACCGAACAGTTCGATCATTGCGCCTTTGGCGGCGGGATGTTGTTGTAGAGAACCTGGGCGTAGCCGCGGCCATTCCACAGCAAGACCCGCAGAGTCCGTGCGCCCTGCGCGTCGACCTTCCAGTCCCAGCCGAGCGTCTTGTCAGCCGATTGGCCGCGGCCATTGTCGTTGGGCGTGGTGCGCGCCTCGTTCGGTGTCAGGGGCGGTGGCGCGCTGATCGGCGCACCCGGGGCCGGCTTGCGGCAGTCTCCGTGGAAGACTTGCGGCAAGGCGTTGCGAGGTGGCCCACTGATCGGCCCGCCGCCATCATAGACCCAGCGCCAGTTGTCCCTATCGCGCTGCCAGACCGTCGTAAAATAGCCGCCGGGACTGCCGCCTGCACGGAACCAGGGGCCGGTGTTCACCGCTGTTCGCCCATCGCACGAGACGAAGCTGTGCGCTGGTCGCCACACGATCGCCTTTGGCGGATCCTTCTTGTCCTTCAGGAACTCGCGGGCCCACACCGCCTGCGGAGTGAACATCACCGCATCCTTGTCCGCCCATTTGCGGAAAGCGGTCCATTGGCCGATGCGCTGAGCGTCGCGTGCGAAGTCGAATTCGGCGTCGACCGCCGTCGGAACGGATGCGGCAAGCAGCAATGCAACGATCATAGACCCTCCGGATCGGCAAGGCCGGCGCGGCGATGCGCGGCGACCACGGTGTTTCGAAGCAGGCAGGCGATGGTCATCGGCCCGACGCCTCCGGGCACAGGCGTAATGGCGCCCGCGACTTGGACGGCTTCGTCAAAGGCGACATCGCCGACAAGGCGGCTTTTGCCGTCGTTTGTCGGCAGGCGATTGATGCCCACGTCGATCACCGTCGCGCCCTGCTTGATCCAGTCTCCGCGCACCATCTCGGGCCGGCCGACAGCGGCAACCACGACATCGGCAGATTTGACGACTTCGGGCAGGTCGCGAGTTTTCGAATGAGCGATGGTTACCGTGGCGCTCTCGGCCAGCAGGAGCTGCGCCATCGGTTTCCCAACGATGTTCGAGCGCCCGATCACGACCGCGTTGAGGCCGCCGACTGTCCCGAGTTCATGGTTCAGGAGATAGAGGCAGCCGTAGGGCGTGCACGGCACGAGTGCGGGCAACCCCGTCGCCAAGCGGCCCGCGTTGACCGGATGAAAGCCGTCGACGTCCTTCGACGGATCGATGGTCTCGATCACCCGATCAGCGCGGGCGTGGCCAGGCAACGGAAGCTGGACGAGGATTCCGTCGACGCGTTCGTCGGCGTTGAGGTCGCTGACGAGCTGCAGGAGGTCCGCTTCGGAAGTCGTGTCGGGCAGGTTGTGGGCGAAGCTCGCCATTCCCGCTTCGGCAGTGGCCCGGTTCTTGGAACGAACATAGATGCCGCTCGCGGGATCTTCGCCGACGAGCACGGTGGCAAGGCCCGGCGGGCGGCCGATCCGCCGCTCGAACTCGGCGACGTGCGACGCCGCAGCCTCGCGGATCGTGGCTGCGACGGCCTTTCCGTCGATCAACCGCGCCGTCATGCGCCGCCGTAATATTGCATCACGACGCCATCGAGGAGCTTCTGGATGACTTGGATCAGGATGAGCACCACGAGCGGGGAGAAATCGATTCCGCCGAAATCGGGCAGCAGTCGGCGGATTGGGCGGTAGAGGGGCGCCGTCAGTCGATCGAGCGCGACGATGAACGCCCGCACGCCGCCGGAACTCACATTGAGGACGTTGAAGGCGAGCAGCCAACTGAGAATGACCTGGCCGATGATGATCCAGGTGAGGATGCTCAACAGCAGCTTGGCGATGTCGACGAGGGCAAGAAGCATCGTCGGCGCTTAGCGGTGCGCCGGTTACGGCGCAAACCTCTCTGGCTCCGCGACGGCGAGGACCTCCGCGAAGTCGCCAGCGCGGTCTGACCACTCCGCCACCGGCGTCCATCCGCCGGCGAGCAACAGCACCCGGCCGCCGCGGGCGCCGTACTTGTGGCTGTTCTCCGTGTGAATCGACGAACCACGATCGAAGTGGAATGTTTTGCCGGAGATGGAAAAGTCGACGTCCCGAGTGGCGACGAGGTGCATCTCGATCCGTGAGAGGATGTCGTTCCAGCGCGCTTCGTGACGGAAGGCGTCGCGGGGAATGTCGCCATCGAGCTCGCGGTTGATGCGCGTAAGGAGGTTGAGATTGAACTCGGCCGTGACGCCTTCCGCGTCGTTGTAGGCGGCGATCAGTCGTTCGACCGGTTTTACGCGATCCATCCCGATCAGGAGCTGCGATCCCGGGCCCAGCAAGGCGCGGAACTGGCGGAGCAGGTCGGTCGCGCTCCACGGGACGAAGTTGCCGATGGTCGAACCGGGGAAGAAGCCGAGTTTCGGCAGCTGATCGATGCCGCCGGGCAAGGTGAACGGTCGCGCGAAGTCGGCCACCACGGGCATCACCTCGACCGATGGGAAGCGCTCCTGCAGGTCCCGGGCGCTCTGCTCGAGATAGTCGCCAGAGATGTCCACCGGGACGTAGGCGGCAGGCGCGATCGCCTCCAGCAGGATCGGCGTCTTGGTTGCCGAGCCTGCTCCGAATTCCACGACAACGGCACCCTTGGGGACTCGAGCGGCGACCTCGGGCATGATGTCGTGAAAAATCGCAGTTTCGGTGCGCGTCGGATAGTAAGACGGGAGCCGCGTGATCTCGTCGAACAGTTCAGATCCGCGCAGGTCATACAGCCACCGCGCCGGGATCGCCGGGATTGGCGTAGAGAGGCCGGCAAGGACGTCGTCGCGGAAGGCGAGCGTCTGGGGATCAAGCGTCTTGAGCAAGGCGAACCCCCGTGAATTGCCAGCGTGCGGCGGGCGGGAAGAAGTTGCGGTAGGAAGCACGGCTGTGGCCGCGCGGCGTCGCGCAGCTCGCGCCCTTCAGGACGAACTGGCCGCACATGAATTTGCCGTTGTACTCGCCGACAGCGCCCTCGGCGGGCGAGAAGCCTGGGTAGGAAGCGAAGGCACTCTGCGTCCACTCCCACACGTCGCCGAACATTCCGCCGCCAGGGCGAGGGGCGACGGCGCCCGCTTCGTCGAGCTGATTTCCGAGATGCGGATCGGCCGAAGCGGCGAAGCTTTCCCATTCGGCTTCGGTTGGGACCCGCGCTCCGGCCCAGCGGGCGTAGGCATCGGCCTCGAAATAGCTGACGTGCGCGACCGGAGCAGCCGCGTCGATCTCCCGGCGTCCGCCCAGGGTGAACTCGGTCCCGTCCTCGTTCCAGTAAAGGGGGGAGACGACGCTCTCGCGCTGTAGCCAGTCCCAGCCTTCGGACAGCCACAGGGTCGGCGTTGCATAGCCGCCATCGGCGATGAACTCGCGCCATTCCTTGTTGGTGACGCGCCGGTTGGCGATTTTGTGGCCAGACAGGAAAACGCGGTGGCGCGGGCGCTCGCTGTCGAACGCAAAGCCATCATCATCGGTCGCACCGATCTCGACGATCCCTTCTCGGCCGGCGTGGAAGCTCAGCGGCTCGACGGCAAAGCAGCCGGTCAGCGGCAGCTCCGCATAAGCCGGCTCCAACGGGTTCTCGGCCAACGTCGCGAGAATGTCGGTCAGGAAAAGTTCCTGATGCTGCTGCTCGTGATTGATGCCGAGTTCAATGAGGTCGAGCGCGACAGGAGGAAGCAAAGGCAGCGCACGCTCGAGCGTTTCATCGACGTGCGCGCGATACGCCCGAACCTCGTCCAGCGACGGGCGGCTGAGCATGCCCCGGCGAGGGCGCGCATGGCGCGGTCCTTCGGCCTGGTAATAACTGTTGAACAGGAACGCCCAGCGCTCGTCGAACGGCGTGTAGCCGAACACGTGGTCGCGCAGGATGAAGGTCTCGAAGAACCAGCTCGTGTGAGCGAGGTGCCATTTGGCGGGCGAGGCGTCCGGAAAGGGCTGGATCGTCGCGTCGGCATCGCTGAGCGGCGCCGCGAGATCGAGCGTCAGCTTGCGGGTGGCGAAGAGCCTTTCGCCAATCGCCTCGGGGATCGGAGCCGAATCCTCCCGCGCCATGCTGCGCCCCCTGCCATGAAAACACAGCCGATAAAAGCCACGAGTTCGCTAAATGTTCCCGGTTAGCGGCTATTCGCCGCGGCTTCCGCCCGGTTGCCAGAGTATGTCTCCGCCCTCGCGCGCAGCGACGAAGCGGGCGGCCACGAACAGGTGATCGGACAGGCGATTGAGATAGGCGAGGAGCTGCGGGCTCAGCGGCTCGCTCTCATTGAGCGCAACAGTCGCGCGCTCGGCGCGCCGTACGACTACGCGGGCGAGATGCAGCGCGGAAACGGCAGCTGATCCGCTGGGCAGGATGAAGCTGGTGAGCGGTTCCAGATCGGCGTTCATCGCATCGATCTCGCGCTCGAGCCGTTCGACCTGGCTTTCGACGATCCGCAGAGCACCATCGATTTCGCCGGGAGTTGCGACGTCCGCGCCGAGGTCGAACAGGTCGTTCTGGATGCGAAGGAGGTCTTGCGAAGGCTCCGCTTCCGCTAGCGCGGCTATGGCGATGCCGATGGCGGCGTTCGCCTCGTCGACTTCGCCGATCGCGGTCATCCGCAGGCTCGCCTTGCTGACGCGGCTGCCGTCGACCAGGCCGGCGCTGCCGCCGTCACCCGTCCGCGTGTAGATCTTGTTGAGCTTGACCACTCAATGCGCGGAGTTGCCGGCGAAGTAGAGCAGAGCAATCACGATGACGATCGCGATGCCCTGGAACAGAACGCGCTTGCGCATGTAATTCTGCTGCTGCTCGCCGGTGACGTCCTTGCCGGATGCCATGGCGATGACTTCGCGCACGAGGACGTAAGCCGTCGCAGCCATGGCGATGATGAGCAGGATCAGGAGGGGGAGTTGCATGGCGGCCTATTTAGGCTTCCTGAAAGCGAAAGCCAGACGGCAGACGGCCTTTGAGCAGTTGCCGCACGAGGTCGCGGCCATCGACGCCGGACTCGCGCATCGCGGCGAGCGTCGGCGCGAGATCTCGCTTGGCGAGACGGCGGCCATCCTCGTGCACGACCAGCGAGTGGTGCGCATAGCTGGACTTGGACAGGCCGAGCAGCGTCTGTAAGAGGCGCTGGATCGGCGTAGACGGACGCAAATCCGCGCCGCGCACAACCATCGTCACGCCGCTGGCGGCATCGTCGACGACGCAGGAGAGGTGGTAGGAAGCCGGCGCGTCCTTCCGGGCAAGAATGGCGTCGCCAATGTCGCGCGCCGCGCCGCTGAACTCCTTGCCGTCCGTTTCGCGCCAACTGGGCAGGCCGGTCATCGCGAGCGCCTTGCCGGAATTGAGCCGCCAGCAATGCGGGGCGGTTGCGCGGCGTTCGGGATCGTCGGCGAGTCCGCGGCAGGTACCGGGGTAAGATGTCGCGGCGTCCCCGTGCGGAGCAGTCAGCGACTGGGCGATGTCCGCCCGGGTGCAGAAGCAGGCGTAGGCGAGACCGGCCGCGCGCAAGGTCTCGAGCGCTTTCTCATACGCGGCGGTACGCTGCGACTGAATCAATACCGGCTCGTCCCAATCGAGGCCGAGCCAGCGCAAATCCTCGTAGATGTCGCCCACGAACTCCGGCCGGCTGCGCGTCTGGTCGAGATCCTCGATACGCAGCAGGAAACGCCCGCCGCTCTTGAGTGCCTCAGCATGGCCGAGCGCCGCGCTGTACGCATGGCCGAGGTGCAGCCGCCCGGTTGGCGAAGGGGCAAACCGGGTGATTAACATTTCACCTGTTGCCCAAAGGGCTCTTGACGCTGAGTCACTGAAAATGCTGTCATATGCATGTCACGCCGGGTTGGCATCCGGTGGTCAACAAGGGAAGACGGGCCGGAACGCCCTCTCCTCCTTGAGTGCGACGGGGCCGGGGAGCTGCAGTTCGGGTCGACCGAACGAAAGGCTTTTGTCGCTCGCATGTATCATCCTGAGCTGATCCGACATCCCGATAGTTGCCCGGCGCTGGTGCTCAACGCCGATTACACGCCGCTGTCTTATTACCCGCTGTCGCTTTGGCCGTGGCAGACGGCGATCAAGGCGATGTTCCTCGAGCGCGTCGATATCGTCGCACACTACGACCGTGAGGTGCACAGCCCAAGCCGTTCGCTGAAGCTGCCGTCGGTGATTGCGTTGAGGCAGTTCGTGAAGCCGAACGAATATCCTGCATTCACACGATTCAACCTGTTCCTGCGCGATCGCTTCCGCTGCGTTTATTGTGGATCCGGAAAGGAGCTGACGTTCGACCACGTCGTTCCCCGCGCCCACGGCGGGCGCACGATGTGGGAGAATGTCGCGACCGCCTGCGCGCCGTGCAACCTGCGCAAGGGCGGCCGCACGCCGCAGCAAGCGCACATGCACATCCAGCGCGAGCCGATCCGGCCGACAAGCTGGCAGCTGCAGGAGCATGGGCGGGCATTCCCGCCGAACTACCTGCACGAGAGCTGGCGGGACTATCTCTACTGGGATGTCGAGCTGGAGCCGTAAGCGCAGCATTAACCATTCTCGTTTAGCTCCCAGCTCATGGACGTTCGGATTTCCCCTCCCTCGATCGACGAGCGGCCCCGTATTCTTGTGGTCGATTCCAGCAAGTCGAATCTAAGCGTGCTCGGGCGGCGGCTGGTCGAGGCGGGCTATCGCATCTCGGCTGTAGAGACGGGCCCGGATGCGGTCGCCGAGATGCATCGCGTTCCGATCGACCTTGTGCTGGCCGAGCTGAACATGCCGCGGATGAGTGGCGCGGACCTTGCACGCCTGATCCGCGATGAGGCGTTGTGGCGCGATATTCCGATCATGCTGATCACCGGCAGGTCCGAGCCAAAGGGCGCCGTTCGCGCCTATGAGGCCGGCGCGGACGACGTCATCCTGAAGCCGTTCCACTTCGAAGTCCTCTTCGCGCGCATCGCCCGCCGGATCGAGCGTGCCCGGTCGTTCAAGCGCTTGCAGGCGGACAATGCGACGCTCGATGCCCGCGTGGTCGAGCGGGCGATCCAGCTCGGTGAGTTGCGCGACAAGCTCGCGCAGGTGGAGGCTAAAGAGCCGCGATAAACTCGCGGACGCTCGGGCCGATGTCCTTGCGTTCCAGGGCCATCGCCAAATTGGCAATCACGAATCCGGCGGCGCTGCCGCAATCGTAGCGCTCCCCTTCGAATCGATAAGCATGGAGCGGTTGCTTCCCGACCAGTTTCGCGATTGCATCGGTGAGCTGGATTTCGCCCCCGGCGCCCGTCTCCTGCGCGTCCAGAGCACGCATCACGTCCGGCTGCAGGATGTAGCGCCCCGGCAGCATCAGGTTCGACGGCGCGGTTCCCGGTGCGGGCTTTTCGACCATGCCGCGAATCTCGGTCAACCGACCCTCGGTCGCACCCGGATCGATCACGCCATATTTGTGGGTCTCGCTGTCCGGGACCTCGAGCGCCGCAACGATGTTGCCGCCGACCCGCTCATAGGCCGCGACCATCTGCGCAAGGCAGTTTGGCTTTGCGTACATCAGCTCGTCAGGGAGGAGCACCGCGAACGGCTCGTCGCCAACGATGTCGCGCGCGCACCACACGGCATGGCCGAGACCGAGGGGCTGTTGCTGGCGCACGCTGACAATCTCGCCGAAGCGCGAGCGTGACCGGTCCAGCGATTCGAGGCTCTTGCCCCGCTCGCGCATCGTCGTCTCGAGCTCGAAGCCAATGTCAAAATAATCGTCGAGCGCCGCTTTGCCGCGGCCGGTGACGAAGATCATCTGCTCGATCCCCGCCTCGCGCGCCTCGTCAATCGTATACTGGATCAGCGGCCGGTCGACGACCGTGATCATCTCCTTGGGAATGCTCTTCGTGGCTGGCAGAAGGCGGGTGCCGAGACCGGCGACGGGGAACACCGCCTTGCGAACGCGTTGAGGCATCTGGGTTCAGTCTCCCGACTATTCTTTGGGTGTTGCGGGTCCAGTCTCGTTGGTGACGGGCTGCGGATCTGTCCCCGCCGGCTGTGACGGCGCTGCCCCGCCGGTCGGCGGGGGCAGGTCGAACGGATCGACCGGACGCACCTGCGAGCGCGTCACCAGTTCGTCGACGCGGCTGGGCTTGAAGTCGGTCGGGATCGCCAGCAGTTCATTCGGCGTCGGCGTGGTTCGCGCCATCAACGGCTTGACCGGAAGCGGCTTACCGGCGGCGGGCTGGAGGTCGGCGACGCGCCCGCAACCCCCGGCGCCGAGCACCACAATGAGGAGGATGATACGTGGGGGCCTCATGCGCTTCGACTAGCGGTTCGCCGAGCCTTGCGCTAGCGGCCCAGTCCATGCGCGTATTGACTCTGACCGCGGCGCTGCTGGCACTCGCCGCATGCCAAAAGGCACAACAGGCCAATCATGAGAATGCTCCAGCGGCCGCCGAGGCTGGCCCGCAAAAAGGCGTGGACCGAAGCCACAAGGGTCAGCCCGCTCCTGACGTGACGTTCAGCGACCCCGACGGTGACGAGACCAGCCTTGCAGCTGCTTCAGGAAAGCCGACGCTCGTGAACTTGTGGGCGACGTGGTGTGCGCCCTGCGTGAAGGAACTGCCGACGCTCAACCGTCTGGCCAAGGCTCGCGGTGCGGCGCTTCACGTGGTCGCGGTCAGCCAGGACAGCGGTCCGCATCCGTCGGTCGTGGCGTTCCTCGATGGCAAGGCGCCCGACCTTGAGCCTTATCAGGATTCGAAGATGGCGCTGTCTGGCAAGCTCAATGCCGAAGTGCTTCCCACCTCGATCCTGTACGATGCACAGGGCAAGGAAGTCTGGCGTTATGTCGGCGACCTCGACTGGACGAGCGCCGAAGCGGCTAAGCTGCTTTCGGAAGCCGGCGCGCCCCAAGGTAGCTGACCAGCCGCCCGTCGATCGCCACCAAGCCGAGCGCGATCAGGGCGAGGCCGAAGAAGTCCTGCGGTGCGAGCTTCTCGTTCAGGAACGCGGCGCCGAGCAGGATCGCGACCGGCGGCACGAGCAAGGTCACCAGCAGAGCGTTGGTCGCGCCGGCATGATCGATCAGCCGGAAGTAAAGCACGTAGCCAAACGCCGTGCAGAACAAAGCGAGCGCGGTGATTGCGGCCCAGGCGCTAACCGGCGGGAACGGATGCGTCCACGGCTGGTCGACGATGAGCGACACCGGAAGCATGATCAGCGCGCCCGCGGTCAGCTGGCCAGTCGTGACGGCGATCGGCGCGACGCCGATCCGGCGGAACCGGCGCGCCCAGACGGCGGCGAGGGCATAGCTGAGCGAGGCGGTGACGCAGGCGAGCTGGGCCAGCGCGTTGGTGCCGATGTTCGACAGCAAAGCCGGCCCGATCATCGTCGCTACTCCGCCGAAGCCGAGCAGGACGCCGATGGCCTTGCGCGGACTCATCCGCTCGTCATGCGTGAGGAAATGCGCGACAACGACGCCCCATATCGGGGTGGTCGCGTTGAGGATCGAGGCAAGGCCGCTCGCAATATGAGTCTGGCCCCAACCGAACAAAGCGAAGGGCAACGCATTGTTCAGCACGGCCAGGAGCACGATCGCGCCCCAAACCTGCCGAGGCAAACCAAGGTTGCCGCCCCGAACCTTGACATAGATCCACATGGCGACTGCAGCGATCGACAGACGTAGCCACACATACGTCAGCGGCGGCACGTGTCGTACGGCGACGCCGATAAAGAAAAAGGCCCCGCCCCAGATCACGGCGAGCGCCAGCAGAATCAGCCAGTCGCTGCGATTCATCATCGTGCGGATCATCGGCGGGTTATCGCCCTCCAGCGCGCAGGCCGCTTCCGCATGGTTGCGGTCAAACGCGTGGGGATCAATCGGTTTCATGAGGTGCGGAGGTAAGAAAAGGCTCTCCCTCGCGCCAACTAATGTCCCGACGCGGGCTATAAGGTCAGCTTATCAGTCCCTCAGCAGCTCGTTGATGCTCGTCTTGGAGCGAGTGCGCTCGTCCACTTGCTTGACGATCACTGCGCAGGCGAGCCCGGGACCGCCATCCTTGCCCGGCAGAGTGCCGGGTACGACCACCGAATAAGGCGGCACGCGCCCGTAGCGGACGTCGCCGGTCGCGCGGTCGACGATCTTGGTCGAAGCGCCGAGGAACACGCCCATCGACAGTACCGAGCCACGCTCGACGACGACCCCCTCCGCCACTTCGGAGCGCGCGCCGATGAAGCAATCGTCTTCGATGATCACCGGCCCGGCCTGAAGCGGCTCAAGCACGCCGCCGATGCCCGCGCCGCCCGAGATGTGCACGTTTCTGCCAATCTGTGCGCAGCTCCCGACCGTCGCCCAGGTATCGACCATCGCGCCTTCGCCGACGCGCGCGCCAATGTTGACGAAGCTCGGCATCAGGACGGCATTCGGCGCAATGAAGGCGCCGCGCCGCACGATCGCGCCGGGGACCGCACGAAAGCCGGCGCTTGCGAATTCCTTTTCGCCCCAGCCTGCGAACTTGGACGGGACCTTGTCCCACCAATGCGTGCCCCCAGGACCGCCAGCAATCGCTTCCATCGGGTTGAGGCGGAACGACAGCAGCACGGCCTTCTTGAGCCACTGGTGGACGACCCATTCATCGCCCCGCTTCTCCGCTATGCGTGCCTCGCCGGAATCGAGCGCTGCGAGGGCTGCATCGACCGCCTGACGGACTTCGCCTTTCGTCGAGGCGTTGATCGGCTCGCGCTCATCCCATGCGCGCTCGATCACCGCCTGCAAGTTAGTCGCCATTCTCGTCCCCCAAAATGCTCTCCAGCCATTCGCCGACGTCGGTCACCCGAACATCGACGATCGTTTCGTCATAACCGTGGCTTCCGCGCTCCGAGCCATTGTCCACCCACACGGTGGTCATGCCGAGCTGCTTGGCCGGAGCAAGGTTGCGGACCATGTCTTCGACCATGATCGCCTCTTCAGGCTCGATTCCGAACTGGTCGAGCAGCTTGCGATAGCCGTGAATCTCCGGCTTTGGCGTCAGGTCCGCCGCGAAGATGTCGTGCAGGTGATCGACCTCGGCAGCGATGCCGAGACGGTCGAGCACCTTCCAGGCGTAGTCGGCATTGCCGTTGGTATGGATGAACTTGCGGCCAGGAAGCCGCGTCAGCGCCGACACGAGCCGGTCGTCACGCGCTAGGCGATCGAGCGGGATGTCATGCACGTCGCCCATGAAGTGGTGCGGATCGACATCATGATGCTTCATCAGCCCGGCAAGCGTGGTTCCGGAGCCGTGGAAGTGCATCTTCTGGACGCGCCGTGCCTCGATCGCGTCGACGCCGAGGAGCCGCTCGATATAGGCGGTCATCCTCTCATCGATCAGCTCGAAGAGGTGGCTGTTTGCCGGATAGAGGCAATTGTCGAGGTCGAAGATCCAGTCGCGGATGTAGGTGAAGCGGGGGTCCATGGGCGTGCGCCGCCCTAGCCCCCGCTCCTTGGCCGGAGCAAGTCAGACGGTGGACTTGCTTCTCCCACGGCCCAATTTCGGTGTCAGCATGCCGACGCTCGATCGGTACCGGCGATATTCGTCGCCGAAGAGGTCCGTCAGGTCGCGCTCTTCATAGCGGATGGCGATCAGCATGTAGATCGAGACGCCGGCAGCCAGCAGCAAGTGTCCGGCGGTCATCTCGGGCGCCGCCCAGAAGGCGAGGAAGAAGCCGCTGTAGAGCGGGTGCGCGACCCAGCGATAGAATCCGGGCTGCCGGAGCTCGGGCTTTGCTGCTTCGCGCCCGCGCACGTGCAGCCAGGCCTGCTGCAATCCGAACAGCTCAAAATGGTTGATCAAGAAGGTGCTGACCAGCACGGTCAGCCATCCGATCCAGAACGCGACCCATAGAATGTCCTGAAGGATCGGGTTGGTTACGTTCCAAACGATCGTGTCGATCGGCCGCCAGAACAGGAATAGGATCATCAGCGCGATGCTGGCGGCAAGGACGAAGATGCTGCGTTCGATCGGCGGCGGGACGATCTTGGTCCACCACGCCTTGAACCGCGGACGCGCCATCACGCTGTGCTGCAGCCCGAACAAAGCAATCAGGGCGACATCGATGGCGATTGCTATGGGAAGCGGAGATTGCGGTCCGCCATTGTCCACCGTCAGCCCCGCGAAGGAGAAATCGCCGACGAAGACGATCAGGTAGAGGAAGGTCGCGAAAAAGATCGCGTAACAGACGATCGCAAAGAGAAGCGCTGCTGCTCGTGACATGCCGATAACCCCCTGTGCCGGCCCATCAGGCGCTCATGATTCTAGCGTCGACGCGGGCTCCTGTAGTCAACCATGGTGAGTGGCGCCTCGCAGCCGCCGATGTGCCGGAAAACGGCCATGTAGGCGGTGCCTGGCGGTAGCTCGGTGAGTTTCCTCGGCGTCAGCGGCTTGCCTCGATAGAGGCCGCTCTGATCGGCGAGGTAGCTGGTGGTGTGCGGGCAATTCGCCGCGCGGGTCCTTGACCGCTCTGGAATTCGGTCCGGCGGCGGCGGTCGCCGAAGCGGAAATGCTCAAAGCCGCGAGGGCCATGAAAACTCGCATCGGCCACCTCCTTTGGTGACCGGCCCATACCACTCTTGCCTTAGACGGTGAAGCTTTCGCCGCAGCCGCAGGCGCCTTTGGCATTGGGATTGTCGAACACGAAGCCTGCCGCGAAATCGTCCTCGCGCCAATCCATGGTCGAGCCGATCAGGTAAAGCACGCTCGCGCCGTCCACGTAGAAGGCGCCGCCGGGTGTCTCAATTTTCTCGTCGAACGGCTGTTCCTCGGTCACGTAATCCACTGAATAAGCCAGGCCCGAGCAGCCGCGGCGGGGCGTCGACAGCTTCACTCCAATCGCGCCTTCAGGCGCGCGGCTCATCAAATCGGCGATCCGCGCTTCGGCGGCTGGTGTCAGCGTAATGGCCGACGGACGCGCGCGCAGTTTCGTTTCCTTGTTCATAGCATTCCCAACTCGAGGCGAGCTTCGTCCGTCATCTTCGACGGGTCCCACGGCGGATCCCAGACCAGGTTCACGACCGCGTCGCGGATGCCCGGCACCGAGAGCACGCGAAGCTCCACCTCCTGCGGCAGCGATTCCGCGACCGGGCAATGCGGCGTGGTGAGGGTCATGGTGATTGTCGCGTCCCCATCCTCGCTGATGTCTACGTCGTAAATCAGACCGAGCTCGTAGATGTCGACCGGGATTTCAGGGTCGTAGATCGACTTGAGCACATCGACGACCGACGCCTGAAGATCGCCCCCGGCACCGCCCTTCGGCTCTTCCGGCTGGTCTCCCGCAAGGAAGCCCGCGAGATAGTCGCGCTTGCGCTCGAATTCGGGAGTTACGCGGGCGCGCGGCGGGGTTGGGGCCGAAGCGACCTCCTGCGTCTCGATCTTGCGTTCCTCGTTCACGCGAACACCCGCTTCACCTGCTCGATACCGCGCACCAACGCCTCGATGTCTGAGCTGTCGCTGTGCGCCGCGAAGCTCGCCCGCGCCGTCGCCTCGATGCCGAGCCAGCGCATCAAGGGCTGAGCGCAATGGTGGCCGGCGCGAACGGCGACGCCCGCGTCATCCAATATGGTGGCGGCGTCGTGGGGATGAACCCCATCGACGTTGAAGCTGATGATCCCGGCGCTGTTCTCGGGGCCGTAGAGCGTGACGCCCGGAATCTTGTGCAACGCTTCACGCGTTTCGGCGACGAGCGCGCATTCGTGTGCGTGGATCGCGTCGACGGTCAGCCGTTCGACCCAGTTGACCGCCTCATGCAGCCCAACCGCGCCGACGATGTGTGGGGTACCTGCTTCGAAACGCATCGGTGGATCGAGGTAGGTGGTTTCCTCAAACGTCACTTTCTCGATCATCGACCCACCACCCTGCCAGGGCGGCATTTCGGAGAGCAGGTCGGTGCGGCCCCACAAGCAGCCGATACCGGTCGGCCCGTACAGCTTGTGCGCGGAGAAAGCGTAGAAGTCGGCGTCGATCGCTGCGACGTCGACCGGCATACGCGGCACCGCCTGGCAGCCGTCGAGCAGCAGCAGCGCGCCCTTCGAATGCGCGATTTCCGCGGCGCGCTCGGCGTCGAGGATCGAGCCGAGCACGTTCGAGACATGCGCGAAGGCGACGACGCGATGTTCCTCGGTCAGCATTGCTTCCGCAGCGTCGAGGTCGATCTGGCCGTCGGGCGTCAGCGGAACGGCATCGATCTCATAGCCGGCGAGCTGCCAGGGAACGATGTTGCTGTGGTGTTCGAGCTGAGAGAGCAGGACGCGGTTGCGGCCGTTCTTCGGAAGCGTGCGTGCGACGAGGTTGATCGCTTCGGTCGCGCCGCGCGTGAACACCAGTTCGTTGGGTTGTCCGCCAATCAGGTTCGACGCGGCAGCGCGCGCGGCCTCATAGCTCGCGGTCATCGTTGCCGAGCGCTCGTACACGCCGCGGTGAACCGTTGCGTAGTCGCGCGAATAAGCCTGCGTGATCGCGTCGATCACCGCCTGCGGCTTCTGCGCGGTCGCAGCGCTGTCGAGATAATGCCAGTTCTCGATGGCCGGGAACTGATCGCGCACGCTCAGCGCGGAGTTGATGCGGGTCGGAGCGTTCACACGACCCTCCGCAACGCTTCACGGGCGGCGGCGCAGATCGCATCGCCGTCCTTAGCGCTGTCCCACAAGCCCATGACGAAGCCTTCCAGCAGCAGCGCCCGCGCGCTCGCCGGGTCGAGGCCGCGGCTTTCGGCGTAGAATAATTGCATCGCGTCGAGCTCGCCGACCGTCGCGCCGTGGGCGCACTTCACGTCGTCGGCGAAAATCTCCAGCTCGGGCTTGCAGTTCGCGGTTGCGCCGCGGTCGAGCAGCATGGCTTTCACGGACTGCTCGGCGTCCGTCTGCTGAGCGCCGCGCGCGACCTCGACCTTGCCGAGATAGGAGCCCGTCGCCTTGCCATTCAGCACGGAACGGACGGTCTGGCGCGACCGGCCGCCGACGCCGATGTGCTTGATGTTGGTGACGACCTCATTGGTGGAGAGGCCAGTTCCGATGTTGGCGGCGTAGAGCTCTAAGTCCGCGCCTTCGGCGAGGCTCACCTCGAGCTCGGTCCGGCCATATTCAGCGGCCGTGTTGAGCACGAAGACTTCGCCCTTTAGCGCCTTTCTCAAGAGCGATCTGGACGCGCCGCACGAGCACCTCATCGTTGCCCGGCAGCCAGACTTTCTCAAACGTCTCCCCGGGTCCGACGGTGAGCGTCAGCGGCTCGGCGAATTGCTGCCAGACGGGCCGCAGCGCGTCGAGGTCGGCGTAGCGCCATTCCTCCTGCTTGCGGGTGGGGAACGGCGCCGTCACGCTGCCGCCTCCGCATAGCCTTCGCGCTCGAGCTCGCGGGCGAGCTCGGGGCCACCGCTGCGCTCGATGCGGCCGGCCACCAGCACGTGCACGCGGTCGGGCTCCACATAGTCGAGCAGGCGCTGATAGTGGGTGATCAGAAGCACGCCTTTGTCCGGTGCGCGCATGATGCGGTTGATCCCCGCGCCGACGGCCTTCAGCGCGTCAATGTCGAGGCCGCTGTCGGTCTCGTCGAGCACTGCGAACTTCGGCGCCATGATGCCCATCTGGACCATCTCGGCACGCTTCTTCTCGCCGCCCGAAAAGCCGACGTTGACCGGCCGCTTCAGCATCTCGGAGTCCATTCCGAGCAGCGCCGCCTGCTCGCGCGCGAGCTTGATGAAATCGCCGGCGGATAGCTCGGCTTCGCCGCGCGCACGCCGCTGCGAATTGAGGCTCTCGCGGAGAAACTGGAGGTAGGAAATTCCGGGGATTTCGACCGGGTACTGGAAGCCGAGGAACAGCCCCGCCTCGGCGCGCTCGTGCGGCTCGAGGCTCAGCAAATCCGCCGTTCGTGCTGAGCTTGTCGAAGCCCCGTCCTTTCCTGGGTCGGAAGATAAAGGCGGCCCTTCGACAGGCTCAGGGCGAACGGCTGTGGTGAACGTCACCGATCCTTCCGTCACCTGATAGCCGGGACGGCCGGCCAGCACGTAGGCGAGCGTCGACTTGCCCGACCCGTTCGGGCCCATGATCGCGTGCACCTCGCCCGCGGGCACGTCCAGCGACACGCCGTTGAGGATCGGCTTATCGGCAATCGTCGCGTGTAGATTGGTGATCTCAAGCATCGAAGTCAGTAATTCCGTAGGTTGCGGCTGCCTGTTCGCGTGAGACGCTTCTCAGTTCGCGAGGACCGCCACCATGCATCTCGCTACGAGGGTACGATGTCTCCCAGAGCTGCCCCGAGGAGTCGTCTCGGTGGAGGATATTCCAGCCGCTCGAGTTGCGATGTGATCTTGCGCATTCGGGAGAGCGCTTCGGTGATTTCTAGTTCGCTCATCCCACGCTCCCCTCAAGGCTGATGCCGAGCAGCTTCTGCGCCTCCACCGCGAACTCCATCGGGAGTTGCTTCAGCACCTCCCGGGCGAAGCCGTTGACGATCAGCGCGACCGCGGCTTCCTGATCCAAACCGCGCGACATCGCGTAGAACAGTTGATCCTCGCTGATCTTCGACGTGGTTGCCTCGTGCTCGATCTGCGCGGTCGGGTTTTTGACCTCGATGTAGGGCACGGTGTGCGCGCCGCAGTCGCTGCCCAGCAGCAATGAATCGCACTGGGTGAAGTTGCGGACATTCTCGGCGCGTGGGAGGACGCGCACCAGCCCGCGATAGGTGTTGTTCGACCGGCCCGCGCTGATGCCCTTGGAGACGATGGTCGAGCGCGTGTTGGCGCCGATGTGAATCATCTTGGTGCCGGTGTCGGCCTGCTGGAGGTTGTTGGTCAGCGCGACCGAATAGAATTCGCCGACGCTGCCATCGCCCTTCAAAATGCAACTCGGATATTTCCAGGTGATCGCGCTTCCGGTTTCGACCTGCGTCCAGCTGACCTTGGAGCGGTCGCCCGAACAGAGCGCACGCTTGGTGACGAAGTTGAAGATGCCACCGCGACCTTCCTTGTCGCCCGGATACCAGTTCTGGACGGTGGAGTATTTCACCTCGGCGTCCTCGTGCGCGAAGATCTCGACCACCGCTGCGTGCAGCTGGTTCTCGTCGCGCATCGGCGCGGTGCAGCCTTCGAGGTAGGAGACGTAGCTGCCCTTGTCGGCGACGATCAAAGTGCGCTCGAATTGACCGGTGTTCTCGGCATTGATCCGGAAATAAGTGCTGAGTTCCATCGGGCAGCGGACGCCCTCGGGCACGTAGACGAAGGTGCCGTCGCTAAAGACCGCGCTGTTCAAGCAGGCAAAGTAATTGTCGCGCTGCGGAACGACGCTGCCGAGATACTTCTGCACGAGTTCGGGGTACTCACGGATCGCTTCGGAGATGGAGAGGAAGATGACGCCCGCCTTCTTCAGCTCCTTGCGGAAGGTGGTGGCGACCGAAACGCTGTCGAAGACCGCGTCGACCGCGACCCTGGCTGCGCCTTCGACCCCGGCGAGCACCTTCTGCTCCTCGATCGGGATGCCGAGTTTCTCGTAGACGCGGAGGATTTCGGGATCGACCTCATCGAGGCTGCCGAGCTTCGGCTTAGCCTTGGGCGCGGCGTAATAATAAGCGTCCTGGTAGTCGATCTCGGGGATGTCGAGCTTGGCCCAGCTCACTTCCTCCATCTCGAGCCAGGCGCGGTAGGCCTTGAGCCGCCACTCGAGCATCCACTCGGGCTCGTTCTTCTTGGCGGAAATGAAGCGGACGGTGTCTTCGCTCAGGCCCTTGGGAGCGAATTCCTGCTCGACGTCCGAGACGAATCCCCATTCATACTCGCGGTCGGCGAGCTCCTGGACTTCGCGGTTACGGATGTCCTCGGTCATGCCGACTGCGCTCCTGCGGAGGCAGGAGCCCAGGATTTCTTCAGCTTAGGCTGGGCACCTGCCTGCGCAGGTGCACATAGCTGTTCGAGCGAGACGGCGCCGAGAGCGCCGCGAACCGCCATTCCGACGATCCCCATGTGCGGCTTGACCCGGCAGTGCGCGTCGAGCGCGCAGTCGGACGGGCCCTCGCGGCCCGAGCAAACGGTCATGGAGATCGGGCCTTCGACCGCCTCGACGACGTCGGCGAGGCTGATCTCAGCCGCCGGACGCGCCAACGCGAACCCGCCGCCCGCGCCGCGGACGCTGGTGAGGAGGCCAGACATTGCGAGTTGGCCCATGAGCTTCTGGGCGGTCGGGAGCGGCACGCCGGTCTCCGCCGAAAGCTCGGTCGCGCTGAGACGCGCGGCGGCGGGCCGGCGAGCGGCGGCGGTCATCAAGACGACCGCATAATCGGCGAGGTGGGTCAGGCGCATCTGCTGTAATTCGGAGCTCTGCGGTAGGATTTAGGCCTTTGCAGCCCTAAACTCAACCTCGCGGCATGACGAATCCGAAGGTGCGTGCCATAGCGGGAGCAGTGGCGCTCTACCCGTTCATTCGACCGTTAGTGTTCAAGCTCGGCGCCGAGACCGCGCATCGCGCAACGATTGCCGCGCTCAAGCTTGCGCCAAAGGGCCGACCGCCCGTCTTCCCGGCCTCGCTGCGAACGACCCTCGCTGGCCTGGAATTCCCATCGCCCGTCGGTCTCGCCGCCGGGTTCGACAAAGACGCGGAAGTCCCCGAGCAGATGCTCGGCCTCGGCTTCGGATTCGTCGAGGTCGGAACGATCACGCCGCGCCCGCAGCAAGGCAATCCGAAGCCGCGGCTGTTCCGGCTCGCCGAGGACCGCGCGGTCATCAACCGGATGGGATTCAACAATCGCGGGCAGCCGAGCGCGTTCGATCGGCTGCAGCATTGCTCGCACATTCACGGCGTGATCGGCGTCAACGTCGGCGTGAACAAGGACAGCGCGGACCGCATTGCCGATTATGTGGATGGCGTCCGGTCGATGTCGGCCGTCGCGCGGTACATCACCGTCAACGTCAGTTCGCCGAATACGCCGGGCCTGCGCCAGCTTCAGGACGAGGGTGCGCTGAGGGCGCTACTCAGCGCGATCGACGAAGCGCGCGAGCGGACCGGCCCGCCGATCTTCCTCAAAGTCGCCCCCGATCTCGGCGAAGGCGAGCCGGACCAGATCGTCCGTGTCGCAATGCAATATCAGGTGGCGGCGATCATCGTTTCGAACACGACGGTGTCGCGGCCGCCGCTCCGGTCCCGACACGCGAGCGAGCAGGGTGGGTTGTCGGGCGAGCCTCTGAAGCAGCTGGCACTCAAGGCGCTGCGCGAATTCCGCGCTGCGAGCGGCGGCGAGATCCAGCTGATCGGCGTTGGCGGCATTGCCAACGCGGATGATGCGTGGGAGCGCATTCGGGCCGGAGCGAGCCTAGTGCAGCTCTATACCGCAATGGTCTATGAAGGCCCGAGCGTCGGCAAACGCATCGCGCTGGGCCTTGCCGAACGCCTGAAGCGCGAGGGCTTTGCCAACATTGCCGAGGCGGTTGGGACCGAGTAGCGCGAGCCGATGTTGAAGCGTCTCGTTCCATTCGCGGCGGCGCTGGCGCTCGCCGGCTGCACCCCCTCCGTTCAATCCGCCGGCACTTCCACGCAGGGGATGGTCAGTGCCGCCGATCCGCGCGCGGCCGATGCCGGGGCCCAGATGCTGCGCAAGGGTGGAACTGCCGTCGACGCGGCGTTCGCGACGTTGCTCGCACTGACCGTCGTCGAGCCGCAGAGTTCGGGCATCGGGGGTGGCGGTTACCTCGTCTACGCCGAGCGCGGCGGCGCGCCGGTGACGTTCGACGGCCGCGAGACTGCGCCGCATGCCGCGACCCCGACCTGGTTCCTCAAAGACGGGCAGCCGATGGAATTTTCCGACGCGCAGCCGGGCGGGAAGAGCGTCGGCGTGCCGGGGAACGTCAGGATGATGGGCGTTGCCCACCAGCGCTACGGCAAGCTGCCCTGGGCGGCGCTGTTCGAGCCGGCGATCGGTCTTGCGCGCGACGGGTTCAAGATCACGCCCCGGTTGTACAATTCGTTGCTAAAATATTCCGCGACGGGCGCGCTTTCAGCCGAGGGGCGGGCGATCTTCTACCAAGTGAATGGCCAGCCGAAGCCGGTTGGAACCATCGTGAAGAATCCGGCGCTTGCAGCATATCTCGCGCAGCTCGCGCGGCTCGGTCCGGCCAGCTTCTACGTCGGTCCCAATGCGCAGGCGATTGCCGCGGCGGTCAGCGGAGCGCCGCACAATCCGGCGCCCATGACGACCGGCGACATCGCCTCGTTCGAAGCGAAACCGCGACCGCCGGTCTGCGGGACGTACCGCGTCTACCGGATCTGCGGAATGGGCCCGTCCTCGTCGGGCGGATTTACCGTGTTCGCGACATTGAAGCAGCTCGAGCGCTTCGACCTTTCGGCGCTCGGACCCAACTCGCCGACTGCGTGGCACCTGATCGCTGAGTCCGAGCGGCTCGCCTACGCCGACCGCGACCGATACCTGGCCGACGAGGATTTCGTGCGAGTGCCGCTCGCGGGGTTGATGAGCGCGGACTACCTCGCCAGCCGCTCGGCGCTGATTTCGCCGACGGCGACAATTGCGGCGGCGAAGGGAGGCTCGCCCGCGGGTGCGGACGTCACATGCTCGCCAGTGAAGCAGCCGGAGCGCGGGACCTCGCACTTCGTCGCGGTCGACCGCTGGGGTGGCGTGGCCTCGGAGACCTCGACGATCGAGAGCAGCTTCGGCTCCGGGTTGATGGTCAACGGCTATTATCTCAACAACGAGCTGACAGATTTCAGCTTCGTTCCCGAGAAGGACGGTTGCGTGGTCGCGAACCGGGTTGAAGGCGGCAAACGGCCGCGGAGCTCGATGAGCCCGACCATCGTCTACGGCCCGGACGGGCGCGTAATTCTCGCCGTCGGCGCGGCGGGCGGATCGACGATTCCCGCGCAGGTGATCAAGACCATCGTCGGCGTGCTCGACTTCCATCTCAGCGCACAGGACGCCCTCGCCTTGTCGATGATCTATGCTCCAGGCGACACGGTGTTCGTCGAAAGCGGGACTCCGCTGGAAGGCATGATCCCGCAGCTGCAGGCGCTCGGCCACAGCGACGTGCGCACGCTTCCTCCGGGCACGTTCAAGACCAACGCGATCGAGTTGGTGAATGGGCGGTGGACCGGTGGCGGCGATCCGCGCAGTGAAGGCGTCGCTGTTTCGGAATAAGGGGGGAACTTGGCTCGGCAGCTCGAACGTTTCGACAACCTCGTCTCGCTATTCCTGACGCGAGCCCGGGAGAAAGGCGATGCGCCGTTCCTCTGGGCCAAGCGCGAGGGTGAGTGGCGGTCGATCAGCTGGAACGAGGCGGCGCGGCAAGTCGCGGCGCTTTCAGCCACGCTTCAGCGGATCGGGCTGCAGCCCGGCGACCGCGTGGCGTTGGTCAGCGAGAACCGGCCTGAGTGGCTGATCGCCGATCTCGGCATCATGGCGGCGGGCTGCGTTACCGTTCCGACCTACACGACCAATACGACACGCGATCATGCGCATGTGCTCGGCAATTCTGGCGCTCGGGCCGTGATCGTCTCCAACCAGAAGCTTGCAAAGAACCTCGTCCCCGCGGTGCTCACCTCGAGCGAGTGCCACCACATCATCGGCATCGAGGACATCCGCGCGGGCCAGGCGCCCGACTGGGTCAACGTTCATCGCTGGTCGGAGCTGACCGCTGGCGATGCGGACGTTCCCGCACTTCGCGAACGCGAGAAGAAGGTCGGCCGCAGCGATCTCGCCTGCATCATCTACACTAGCGGAACGGGCGGGGCGCCGCGCGGCGTGCAGCAACATCACGGCGCCATCCTGTGCAACCTCGAAGCCTGCACCGACATCATCTCGTCCGATTTCGGCTGGGGCGACGAGGTGTTCCTGTCGTTTCTCCCCGCCAGCCATGCTTATGAGCATACCGGCGGGCAGCACTTCCCGATCGCGCTTGGGGCGCAGATCTATTACGCCGAGAGCCTCGAGAAGCTCGCCGCCAACATCGAGGAAGTGCATCCGACGATCATGGTCGTCGTGCCGCGGCTGTTCGAGCTGCTTCGCACGCGGATCATCAAGTCGATCGAAGGCCAAGGCGGTTTCGCCAAGTATCTGCTCTATCGCGCGCTGAAGATCGGCGGCGACAAGTCGCGTGGCGGGGTCAAGCCGTGGGACATGCCGATGGACGGCATTCTGTCGCTGACGTTGAGGAAGAAAGTGCGCGAGAAGGTTGGCGGCCGGGTCAAGGCCTGGGTGTCAGGGGGCGCGCCGCTCAACCCTGAAGTCGGAAACTTCTTTCAGTCGCTCGGCATCACCTTCCTCCAGGGCTACGGCCAGACGGAGGCGGCGCCGCTCATCAGCTGCAACCGGCCAAGCGTCGGGATCCGGCTCGATACGGTCGGACCTCCCGCCGGCTGCGAAGTGCGGATCGCCGAGGACGGCGAGATCATGGTGCGCGGCGAAAACGTCATGCACGGCTATTGGCGCAACGACGAAGAGACCGCGCGGGTGCTGAAGGACGGATGGCTCGCCACCGGCGATGTCGGCCATTTCGACAAGAAGGGCCGCATCGTCATCACGGACCGCAAGAAGGACCTGATCGTCAACGACAAGGGCGACAATTGCTCGCCGCAGCGAATCGAGGGGATGCTGACGCTGCAGCCGGAAATCGCGCAAGCGATGGTCCACGGCGATCGCCAGCCGCACCTGGTCGCGCTGCTCGTCCCCGATCCAGAGATCGCGTCAAAGGACGACGTGCACCAGCGCCTTCAACGCGCGGTCGACCGCGTCAATGCGGATCTGTCGGTGATCGAAAAGGTGCGGCGCTTCATCCTGGCCGACGAGCCCTTCACGATCGAAAACGAGCAAATGACGCCATCGATGAAAATCCGGCGCCACGTCATTTCAAAAGTCTACGGCGAGCGGCTCGACGCGCTCTATCGTCGTCAGTAGCGGCTGCCTGGCACTCCAAAGGGAGTGATATTCTCGATCCCGCACGAGCCGATCGTGAAACGGCTGACCGGGTCGAAGACATGCACGATGTCGCCCTGGCAATAGCCCAGTCCCCCGGACTGCTTTGCCAGGAGCGCGTAATGGCCAGCGGCAAGCTGTTCGCAGCCCGACGACAAGCGCATCAGGTAGACAGTTCTGGCCCCGAGCTTGAACGCGACGGTTCGCCCGTCGACGATCTGCATGTCATTGGCCTGGTAATTGGGCAGGCAACTCATTCGCGCCCCCGCGGACTTGCCGGCGAGGAGCTTGGCGAGATCCTGCTGTGCCTGGGGGCTCGGCTGATAAGGTTCTGGAGGCGTCGCGCAGGACGCCAGAGCCCCAACGACCATCAGGGCGATCAAGCTACGCAATGTGGGGCTCACGGCCTGTCGTACGGAACGAAATCGCCGAACGTGCAGCTGCCGACGGTGATATGCGCCATTAGGTCCTGGACCGTGGCGATGTCGCCGGAGCAGAATTGGCTTGCGCCAACTTGCCGAGTGACGAGCGCGTTCGGGCCCGCTCCGCCAAGCCCGGTGCAGGGTCCGCGCATGTGAGCAACATACACCGGCCCGGTGAGCGTGCCGTGGCCGAACACTACGGTACTGTCATCGATGACCGTCATGTCGCTGGCATTGTAATGAGGAATGCAGCTGATCGGCGCCCGGGCGACCTTGCCGGCGACAAGCTCCTGGTATCGCGACTCGCTCTTAGCGCTGCGGGTCTGATCAGGCGGTGCCGTCGTGCAGGACGCGAGCGTCGCCCCGAGAAGAAGGAGTGGGATGCTACGCATATTCGACCTCCTTAAAGTCCCTGCGGCGGACGATTCTGAACGCCTTTGTTCATGAACGGAAGCTGTCTTTGTCGGCGCGCAAACGCGCGAACTCCTGCCAGTTGGACGCCCGAACGAAAGGATTGGTTTCCAGCTCTTCCGCGACCGTGGTCGGAAGCGTGATCGTGCCCGCGTCGCGCATAGCTCCAACAATCTCGAGACGCTTCTCGAGAGCGCGGTTCTGAGGCTCGGCATGAATGGCGAACCGAGCGTTCGAGAGCGTATATTCGTGGGCCGCATAAAGGCGTGCATCAGCCGGCAATTTCGCGAGCCGCTGGAGCGAGCTGTACATCTGTTGCGGGGTGCCTTCGAACAGCCGCCCGCATCCCATGGCGAACAATGTGTCGCCGACGAACGCGACACGCTCCTTATCGAAGATCAGCGCGATGTGATCGAGCGTGTGGCCGGGGACTTCGATGACTTGGCCGACGTGATTGCCGAGGCGGACCTCGCCACCTTCAGCCAGCGCAACGTCGCGCCCTGGAATGCGGCCGGAGCCCGGACCCGAGATGCGTGCGCCCGTCGCTTCCTTGATCGTGAGGTTCCCGCCGGTGTGATCGGGGTGCCAGTGGGTGTTCCAGATCTGCGAGATGGTCCAGCCGCGCCGCTGCGCCTCCGCGAGCACCGGGGCTGCATCGCCGGGATCGACCACCACGGTCTCTCCGCTCGCCTCGTCGTGGACGAGCCAGATGTAGTTGTCGCTGAAGGCCGGGACCGCGACGATCTCCATGCGCCGCCACTACGCTCCGCGCTTGAGGATCGCCAGAGCATCCGTCGCGAGCCTGCGCGTCAACTCGGCGGCAGGCGCGGCTGCGCCCAGCGGAGCGGCCTGACCCGCCCACATCGGTCCGAAGCCGTACTCGCCTTTCGCTTCGGCTGCGCTGCGAATTGGTGCGAGCGCAGCCGATGCGAGCGGATAGGCAGGAGCCTCACTACGGACTGCCCCAAGGTCGTCGATGAGACGGCCTTGCAGGCCGCGCGCGAGGCCGCCAGTCATCAGGTTCGTAAACAACGTTCGGCCCTCATTGAGCCGCCCGCGATGGACGTCGCTGATCCGTGCTTCCGGCGTGTGGAGATAGGCGGTGCCGAGCTGAACGGCGCTGGCGTTGAGGGTGAAGGCCGCGGCGATGCCGCGAGCGTCGGCGATCCCGCCGGCTGCGACGATGGGGACGCTGACTGCATCGGCGACCTGCGGGAGGAGCGCAAAGAGACCAAGCGCTTCGGCCGGATCGCTGCCGAGGAAAGCGCCGGTGTGGCCGCCCGCCTCAAATCCCTGCGCGATGATCGCGTCGACGCCCCGCTGTTCGAGCCAGATGGCTTCCTCGATCGTGGTCGCATTGCCGATGACGACCGCCCCCGTGCGTTTGACCCGATCAAGCAGCTCGTCCGAAGGCAAGCCGAAGTGGAAGCTGACGACCTCGGGCCGAAGCTCCTCCACGACCGCACAGATCGCCTGGCCGAACGGCAGTCGAAGCGCTCCGCCGTTGCCGCGCGTGACGCCGAACTCGTCGTAATACCGCTGGAGAAGCGCTCGCCAGGCGGAGTTGTCGATGTCGGCTAGCATGGGGTGGCAGAAAAAGTTGAGATTCAGTGGCCCGCTTACCTGCTCACGGACCTGTCGCACCTGGTCGCGGACCTGTTCGGGGCTGAGCATCCCGCACGGCAAAGAACCGAGCGCACCACCCTGCATGACCGCGACGCACAGTTCAACGCCTCCAGCTCCGGCCATCGGCGCCTGGACGATGGGACGCTCGACCCCGACGAGATCGAGGAACCGGCGGTCGCGCCAGCTTACCATTCGCCGGTGTTGGCCATGGACGACCATGGCTCGGCCGGCGCCAGCGCAGCGCCCTTTTGTAGCAGTTCGACGGAGATGTTGTCGGGCGTCCGAACGAACGCCATGCGGCCATCGCGCGGCGGGCGGTTGATGGTCACGCCGGCGTCCATCAGCCGTTCGCATGTGCCGTAAATATCGTCGACCTGATAGGCGAGGTGACCGAAATTGCGGCCGCCCTTGTATCCCTCCTCCTCGCCCCAATTGTGGGTGAGCTCGACCTCGCCGCCTTCATCGCCCGGAACGCCGAGGAAGATAAGCGTGAAGCGGCCGGCTTCATTCTCCATCCGCCGTCGCTCCTCGAGCCCGAGTAGTTGAAAGAATGCAACAGTCGCGTCGGGATCGGACACGCGGATCATCGAATGCAGGAATTTCATTTCGTCTTGCTCAATTCATCGTTATAAATGCACAGTTCGTCGCAGTCGAAGCCGGCGATCGTGACCGGTGGCTGCTCTATATGCGGACGAACGCCAGGGTATCACACAGATGATCCAGAGGCTGCAGGACAGCCGCGCCGTCCTTTTGGGCGCGGTGGCGATTTTCGCGTTAGGACTCACCACAAGCGGCTACGCGCTCGGCGACGGTCTTCGCCGTTCGAAGATGGCGGAGCACAGGTCGGTAACAGTGCGCGGCGTTTCGGAACGCAACGTCACCGCGGACCTTGCGACCTGGTCGGTCAATTTCTCTTACCAGGGAACCGACCTCGGTTCGGTCCAGCAGTCCGTCGACCAGCAGGCGCGCGCGGTGCGCGCGTTCTTCGAGCGCGCCGGCTTCCGGCCGAGCGATGTCACCGACACGGACGTTTCGCTGAGCCGCGAGCAGCCGAAGGACCGGGAAGGCAATCCGGTCGGACCGCAAAAGCTGACCGTCACCCGCTCGATTCAGCTGCGAACCAGCGACGTGATGAAGGCACGTAATGCCTACACGCACCAGGCGGAGCTGCTGCGCGACGGCGTCGAGCTGTCGGGGAGCAACATCAGCTACACCTTCACAGGGCTGAACAGGCTGAAGCCCGAGATGATCGGCGAGGCGAACAAGAATGCGCGGGACAGCGCCGAGCAGTTCGCGCGCGACAGCGGTGCAGCGGTCGGCCGGATCAAGACCGCCAGCCAGGGCTATTTCTCAGTGGGCGCGCGCGACGGCGAGGACTGCGACGATTGCGGCTCTTCCGGCGGCAGCTCGCCGTTCCAGAAGGTCCGGGTCGTAACGACGATCGACTACGACTTGGGCTGATTCTTTTGGGGCTGAGCCGGCTTCGGCTGAGTGACGACAGTGGCCGGCGCGGGGAGCATCGCAAGTGCATCCCGCGCCGCTTTTCCGACCGAACCGCCCTGGTCGAGCGAGGCGGCACGCTCCCAATAATTGCGGGCCTTTGCCTCATCGCCCGCGAAGTGAGCCACATGCCCAGCCTCGAAGAGGATTGTCGGGTCGGAAGGCGCAAGCTTCAGCGCTTCGCCAATCGATGATTGGGCATTCGCGGCGTCGCCCTCGCGGATCGCGAGCGCGGCGGAGAAGTACCAGTAGAAAGGATCGTCTGAGATGGTCGGCCGGGCCTCGGTGAGGCGGGCACGCGCCGTCGCAAAGTCGTTCTGCGCTTCGGCGGCGCGGGCACGGTCGAGCAGGGCCTCGCCGCGCTGCTCTGCCTCGAGCCCCGTCATGGCCAGCGCCTTGTCGAGATCAAGCGCTGCCTTTCCCGGTTGGCCGGCCGCGATCCACATGTTGCCGGCCGCGGCGTACATTCGCGCAGTCTTCGGATCCTTGTCGGGCGAAGCTTTCGCCGCCTCCTCGAAATTCTGCGCGGCCTCGTCGGAGCGGCCATCCTCCTGCGCAACCAGAGCCCGGCAGATGAGCGCGTCGGGGGTGATGACGTCCGGGCATTTCGCAGGTGCAGGCGCGGCGGCGGTAACGGCGGCGGCGATGGCGAGGATCACGGGGCAGACTCCAGCAGTTCGGCGACGGTGTGGAGGATCGCATCGATCTCGTGCGGCTCCGACAGCCGGTGTCCGCCGCCCTTGATCACGTTCAGCTGGACATCGGCTGAACGCAGCGCGCGCATGGTACGAAAGGCAACGTTTAGCGGGACGTCGCTGTCGTTCTCCCCGTGGATGAGGCGGACGGGGCAGTCGATCACGATTTCCCCGTTCAGGAGAAGCAGTTGCTGGCCGGATTCCCAGAAACCGCGAGCGATGCCCGCATGCTCGGCTGACGGAGCGTCGGCGAAACCCCAGTCGGTAAAGTCGGGAGCGACCGCAATGCCGACCAGAGCCCGGATGCGTTCCGGCCGGAGCTGAGCGAGGTGGAGCGCAATCCAGCCGCCCATCGACGAGCCCACCAGGACCAGTGGGCCTTTGGTGAGTTGGTCGACGGCGGCGAGGCTCTCTTCGAGCCACAGCGCCAGAGTGCCGTCTTCGAAGCTGCCGCTGCTGGATCCCGTCCCGCCATAGTCGAAGCGCAGCATGGCCACGCCTCGCCGCTCCGCGAAAACATCGAGAGCGAGCGCCTTCGCGCCCTCCATGTCGGACCCATATCCGGGAAAGAAGACGAGCGTCGGCTGAGCGCCCTGGCGGCACCGGTAGGCGATCCGGCGCTCACGCAATTCAAGATAATCGAGCGACGGACTCATGGGCCGACCACGCTCAAAGTCACTAACGTCACGGAGAGCGCGCCCTTTCTCGTGACTTTTAGAACGCCAACAAGAGTGGCTGGCCGGACCTGACGAAGAAATTTCATCCGCTCAACTAGGCGGATTTAGTGCGTGTAGGACAGCCGTGACGACAACGCGGCCGGAGCCGCGTCAGATCACAGGAACGCGACAGCCAACCCGGTTCCGATGACCAGGGCGGACAGTCCGAGCCCGATCATCATGTTCTTCACGTTATCGCGCAGCGAATTCTCAAACATGGAAACCCCCTCCCGTCTGATGATCGACACTCTACCAGACAAAAGATTTCCAAAAAGTGTGAAATCCAGACTCTCCAATGATTTAGCCGTGGGTGAGTTTTGCGGGCCACAGGCGTAAAGGAACGCACACCGGCCGGCGGCGGTTGTCGCTCCAAGCGGAAGGAGGCTCGCCAAATGAAGTATCGCAAGCTCGGAAGCAGCGACCTTGAAGTGTCGGAAGTCTCGCTTGGCTCGTGGCTGACCTACGGTGTCGGAGTTGAGGCCGACAAGGCGCGAGCGTGCCTCGAGGAGGCCTTCAACCAGGGCATCAATTTCATCGACACGGCCAACGTCTATGGCCGCGGCGCCGCAGAGACCTTCCTTGGTGAGGCTCTCAGCGGACGGAGTTGCGACTCATACGTGCTCGCGACCAAGGTCTACTTCCCGATGAGCGAAGCCGACCGGGGCCTGTCGCGCGGGCAGATCGAGAAGCAGCTCGATGCTTCGCTGAAGCGCCTCCGGACCGACTATGTCGATCTCTATCAGTGCCACCGCTACGACTCGGACACGCCGCTCGAGGAGACCATGGAGGCGCTGACCCGCGCGGTCGACAGCGGCAAGACTTGCTACATCGGCTTTTCGGAATGGCCGGCAGAACGGATCCAGGCAGCGATCGACCTTTCGCGCGAGCGTGGCTTCGCCAAGTTCGTGTCGAGCCAGCCGCAATATTCGCTGCTGTGGCGCGAACCGGAGGACGAAGTGATCCCGCTGTGCGCCGCGAACGGCATCTCGCAAATCGTGTGGTCGCCGCTCGGCCAGGGCGTGCTTTCAGGAAAATATGATCCGGACGCTCCGCCGCCGCGCGATTCGCGCGCGGCGAGCGAGGAGATGGGCGGCTTCATGGACCGGCTGATGCAGCCACAGGTGCTTCGTGCGGTGCAGCAGCTAAAACCGATCGCCGAGGAGGCGGGCCTGACCTTGCCGCAATTCGCGCTCGCCTGGGTGCTGAGGGAGCCGAATGTCGCCTCGGCAATCATCGGCGCTTCACGGCCGCAGCAGGTGATCGAGAATTGCGGCGCCTCGGGTGTCGTGATCGACACCCAATTGTTCCTGCGCGCCGAAGCCATAGTGGATGAGGCGCTCGGCCGCGTCGAGACAGCCTAGCGCAGGAACGCGTCGAGCTCGGCCCGGAACCGCTGCGGCTGATCGAGCATGACGAAATGACCGGATTCGGCGACCGGCGCGAGGCGGACGTTCGGCGCGGAGTTGAACTGAATGTGATAGAAGGCGAGCGTGCGCTCCTGCCCGAATGGAGTGTCGGTCCACGGGACGACGACCGTAATCGGCATCTTCAGAATCGGGAGCGCCGGGCGAAGGTCGGTCGACATGTCCTCGTACAAAAGCTCTGCTGTGACTCGCGGGTCAGCCTGAGCGGCCCACTTGGCCATCGTCACCTTGCTGGCTGGATTCACCGCAAGTGCGTCAACGTCGGCCTTGGTCGCCGCCGGATCCACCGGCTTACCGTAGCGCGCCGCAACCGTGTTACGCATCATCTTCGCGATCGGATCCACCTGCTCCGGCGAGGGGACAGGCCCGCCGCGAGCCAGAAGGACCGGGAAATAGGGCAGAGCATCGACGATCATCAGCCGGTCGACCTGCGCCGGATGGGCCCGCGCGAACATCAGCGCAGCAAGGCCACCCATTGAATGACCGACGAGGCGAATGGGCCCGGCCTTCTGTGAAGTCAGATAGGCGCTGAGATCGGCGACGATGCCGTCGAGGATTCCGGGCGTGAGGTTCGCGCCCGGAGCATCGCCACCGAAACCGTTGACCTGAACGAGATAGAGCGTGTGGTCCTTCGCCAAGCCGGTCGTGACGCTGTCCCACGAGGCCCTTGGGCTGCTGAGGCCGGGGATGAAGACGACGGCGGGTCCGCTTCCCTGCTTCACGACGGAAATATGCGGCAGCCGTTGCTCAACGGCCTGAGTCGAAGCGGCGGATTGGGCCGGAGCCGACCAGTTCAGAGTGGAAGCGGCGCAGGCAGCAAGGATCAGCGCGAAAATACGCATGTCATGAATTCCCTTTTTGAAGTGATGAAGAGGTTAGATGGCTTTGGAGCTGCGCCGCGACGGCGAGACGAAGATGTCCTCGATCGGCAGGTCGAACAGCTCAGAGATGCGGAACGCCAACGGAAGCGATGGATCGTACTTGCCGGTCTCGATCGCGTTGATGCTCTGGCGCGAGACCTCGAGCCGTTCGCCGAGATCCTGTTGGCTCCAGTTGCGCTCGGCACGGAGGAGGCGAAGGCGGTTTTCCATCAGCAGCCGCCGTCGCCGACGGTGAGCTTGTTGATCAGGCTGCCGACACCCAGGCCGCCGAACCAAATGACGGCGATGTAATAAGCGTCGATGTGACCGACGACGTCGAAGCTTTCGAGGAAGCCCCAGATGGTCGCGGCGCTGAGCGCGAAGCCGCTCGCCCATAGCGCCTGACGGATCATCAGCATCCGCACATATTCGTCCTGCTCTTCGACCAGGTAGCGGCCCATCGCAAAGAAGATGCCGATGATCGGAAGCGCCGGAAGCGCGGCGACGATATAAGCGACAACGCCGCTCAGCAGGTGGTGTTTGAAGCCGTACACGGCGCCCAGGAGGAACACCGCATAAGCAAGGCTCAGCCTTATGACCCGCCAGTTGTAGCGTTTCCACGCAGGTGTCCGAAGCATGTCAAGCGTCCTTCTCATGTTGTAAAGCGACCTTTACCGAATCGCGTGTGATTAGTCAAGCTCGCTTTACAGAAGGTCGCCAGTTGAGAGCGCGACGGTGCGTCGCTACATGGCGAGTTCCCATGACGAAGATGTTCAAGATCGCGCTTCCCGACGGCTCGGTGAAGGAGATGCCGGAAGGCTCGACGCCGGCAGACGTGGCTGCTGCCATCGGGCCCGGCCTGGCCAAGGCGGCGCTTGCGGCCAAGGTCGACGGCGAAGTGCGCGACATCATGCGCCCGTTCGAGGGCGATGCGCGGCTCGCGCTGATCACGTCGCGCGACGAGAAGGACGCGCTCGAGCTGGTGCGGCACGACTTCGCGCACATCCTCGCCGAGGCAGTGCAGAACTTGTTCCCGGGAACCCAGATCACCTTCGGTCCGGCGACCGAGGATGGCTTTTATTACGACTTCGCCCCAACGGCCGATCACGGGCCGTTCACCGAAGAAGAGCTTCCGCTGATCGAGGCAGAGATGCGGCGCATCATTGCCAGTGACGAGCCGCTGATCCGTGAAGTCTGGACCCGCAAGGATGTCCGCGCCCACTTCGAGCGCACGGGCGAGGCGTTCAAGGCCGAGTGGGTGATGGAACTGCCCGAGGGCGAGCCGATCACCATGTATCGCTCCGGCCGATCGGAGAATGCCTGGATCGACCTGTGCCGCGGACCCCATCTCGCCTCGACCGGCAAGCTCGACCCAACGGCGTTCAAGCTGACGCGTGTGTCCGGCGCCTATTGGCGCGGCGATCCCAAGAACCCGATGCTGAGCCGAATCTACGGGACGGCGTGGCTCAACAAGAAGCAGCTCGATGCCTATCTCGTCAGGCTCGAGGAAGCGGCCAAGCGCGATCATCGCAAAATCGGCCAGGAGATGGACCTGTTCCACCTCCAGCCCGAAGCCCACGGCAGCGTATTCTGGCACCCGAACGGCTTTGTCATTTACCGCGCGCTCGAGGCCTACATGCGCCGCCGCATCGACGAGGCGGGCTATAGGGAGATCAAGACGCCGCAGCTGATGGACGCGAAGCAGTGGGAGAAGAGCGGCCACTGGGGCAAGTATCGCGAGAACATGTTCATCGTGCCGGACGAGATCCCGAGCACCGACGAAGATGCGCCGATCCTGTCGGGCAAGGCCGACCTGATGGCGCTCAAGCCGATGAACTGCCCGGGGCACATCCTGGTCTTCAAGCAGGGCATCACGAGCTACCGCGAACTGCCGATCCGCCTTTATGAGAACGGCAGTTGCCACCGCAACGAGCCGCACGGAGCGCTTCACGGGCTGATGCGCGTGCGTCAGTTCACGCAGGACGATGCTCACATCTTCTGCCGCGAAGACCAGATCGTCGAGGAGGCGCGTGCTTTCTGCGAGCTTGCCGACCGCGTGTACCGGGATCTCGGTTTCGAAAATTACGCCATCAAGCTCGCCCTTCGCCCGGACAACCGCTTCGGTAGCGACGAGGACTGGGACAAGGCCGAGGCCGAGCTTCGCGAGGCGGTCATCGCTGCGGGAATGGCGACGGAGGAGTTCGGGTGGGAGGAGCTACCGGGCGAAGGCGCTTTCTATGCGCCCAAGCTCGAATGGCACCTGAAGGACGCGATCGGGCGCACCTGGCAGGTCGGCACTCTACAGTCCGACCGAGTGCTGCCGGAACGGCTCGACGCTAGCTATGTGGGCGAAGACGGGCAGAAGCATCGCCCGATGATGTTCCACCGCGCGATCTTCGGGTCCTACGAGCGGTTCATCGGCATCCTGATCGAGCATTATGCGGGCAAATTCCCGCTGTGGCTGGCACCGGTTCAGGCAGTGGTTGCGACGATCGTGTCGGACGCCGACGCCTATGCGCAGGACGTCGCGGCGAAGCTGGCCGCGGCGGGCATTCGCGTTGAGACCGACCTTCGCAATGAGAAGATCAACTACAAGGTGCGCGAGCATTCGCTCGCCAAGGTCCCCCTGCTGCTGGTCGTCGGCAAGCGCGAAGCCGAGGAAGGCACGGTTGCTTTGCGCAGGCTCGGCAGCGACGATCATCAGAAGATGATGACCATCGACGAGGCGGTGACGATGATTTGCTGTCGAAGTCGGTGCCGCCGGACCTCCGCACCCACTGAGCCTGACGCGACTCCGCCACAGGTGGCGGCAAAAATGACTCACAATTGTATGCGTGCACTTTTCATGAACGCCGCGAGTGCCTAACTGCCAATCCTGTCAACAACGACAACGGAGTCTTCGCTATACCACCGCCCTATCCGCGCCGAGGAATGGCGCCCCCGCCGCCGATGAGCGGCCCCCGCTACAACGAGTTCATCCAGTCCCAGAAGGTCAGGGTGATCGATGAGAACGGCGAAAACCTGGGCGTGATGTATACGCGCGAAGCTTTCGAGCAGGCGCAGTCGGTCGGATTGGACCTCGTCGAAATCTCTCCGAACGCCGATCCGCCCGTCGCCAAGTTCCTCGATATCGGGCGCTACAAATACGAAGCGCAGAAGAAAGCCGCCGAGCAGCGCAAGAAGCAGAAGACGCAGGAGATCAAGGAGATCAAGATGCGTCCGAACATCGACGACCACGATTACGACACGAAGATGAAGAAGGTCTTCGAGTTCATCGAGGAAGGCGACAAGGTGAAGGTCACCATGCGCTTCCGCGGTCGCGAGATGGCTCACGGCGAGCTCGGGATGGCGGTTCTCCGGCGGGTCCAGGAACAGACCGCCGACGTGGCGAAGATCGAGGCGCATCCGCGCATGGAAGGCCGCCAGATGCTGATGGTGCTTTCGCCCAAGTAATGGCGAGCCCCTCCCTCTCCTGCCCCCGCTGCGGCGGAAGCATGGAGCAGGGCTTCATCATCGACGAGACCCACGGCACGATGAAGAGCCAGAAGTGGGTCGGAGGCGCGCCTGAATACAGCTTTTGGTTTGGACTGAAGCTGCGCGGAAAGGATCGCCTGGACGTCGCCACTTACCGCTGTTGCAGGTGCGGTTATCTGGAAAGCTACGCCGACCGGTAACTCGCCGTTACTTACACGCGTGTTGCCAAATTGCTTCAGCAGTACGGCATTGTTGCTCTGAGCGGGCGCAACCGCTTCCCTTCCCCCGCGATTCGGGATTAGCCTCTGCCTCGACCGGGTGTTTCCGCGCCCGAGGGGGAGAGAAAGATATGATCCGCAAGTCTTCCTGGCTTGTGTCCGCGGGGCTGTTTGCCCTGGCGACGCCTGCGTTCGCTCAGACCGCGACTTCGAACACCGACACCGACAAGCAGACGGCACAGCCGACGCCCGGAGCGACGGAAGGAGCGGCGACACAGCCGAGCACACAGCAACCGGAAAACACCGGCGACATCGTCATCACCGCGACGCGCCGCAACCAAGCGCTGTCCGACGTTCCGATGGCAGTCAGCGCGGTTACCGCGAAGAACTTGCAATACACGGGCGCGACGGACATCCGCCAGCTCAACCAGATCGCACCTTCGCTCCTAGTTTCCTCGACCTCGTCCGAAGCCGGTGCGGCCGTTGCCCGCATCCGCGGCATCGGCACCGTCGGCGACAACCCGGGCCTCGAGGGCTCGGTCGGCGTGTTCATCGACGGTGTGTATCGCTCACGCACTGGCATCGGGCTGACCGACCTCGGCCCTCTCGATCGCATCGAAGTTCTTCGTGGGCCGCAAGGCACGCTGTTCGGACGCAACACCTCCGCCGGCCTGATCTCGATCATCACTGCGAAGCCGCTCTTCGAGCCGGAATTCGCCGCGCAGGTCGACGCCGGCAACTTCGGTTTCATTCGCGGCATGGTCAGCGCGACCGGACCGATCTCCAGCACGATCGCCGTTCGCCTCGACGCGGTTTACGTCAAGCGCAACGGCTTCCTGCACGACGTGATTTCCGGCCGCGACGTGAACGATCGAGATCGTGGGCTCGTCCGCGGGCAGGTATTGTTCCAGCCCAATGACAAATTCTCATTCCGACTGATCGGCGACGCTTCCAGACAGCGCGAGGAATGCTGCGCCGCACCCTACCTGCCGACCCACGACACTACTGCGACGAGCAGCGGCTTGGTTCAGACGCCCTCGACCATTGCCGCTATCGAGCGCGGTCTCGGGGCTGACATCGAGGACAACACGTTCCGCCGCGATGTATCGATCACGCCGGGCCGCAATTACAACAGCCGAAGTCAATGACTGGGGAGTATCCGGCGAGGGCGTCTATGACATGGGGTGGGCCGAGCTCACATCGATCACCGCATATCGCTATAACAAGTACACACGCGGCCAAGACGCCGACTTCAACAATCTCGACATCCTGTACCGCGACGACGATGGCGGCTCCTACAACCAGTTCAAGACCTTTAGCCAGGAACTGCGGCTGCAGGGCAATGCCTTCAACCACCACCTCGACTGGCTGGTCGGAGGCTATTACGCCAACGAGAAGCTGACCGTCGTCGACAACCTCACGTACGGCGCCGATTATGCCCGCTACGCGAACTGCCTAGTCGCGGCGAACTTTGCGGCTTCGCCCTTAATCCCAGACAGCATCCTGGCGCCGGGAACGCCGACCTGCTTCAACCAGACTGTCGCGGCTGGAGTCCTCCCGTTTGCCGGCGCCCAGGCGCCCGCGCTGGCGGCTTTCGCGCAGCTTCCGATAAACCTCGGTCCTCCGTTCGGCGTGGTGAACTTCGGCGCTCCGCCGTTCGGCACCGGCAGCGGCTTCGCAAACATCGCCCGGCTGCTCGGAGTTACCGGCAGCCTGAACGGAGCCGGCTTGGACGACCGATGGAACCAGAAGAGCAACAACTGGGCGCTTTTTACGCATAACATCATTTCCATAACCGACACTTTGAAGCTGACGGTTGGCGCTCGGTATACGCACGAGCAGAAGAAACTCGACGGCGATCTGACCGACAACAACATCCTCTGCACGACGATCGCGGGATCGCCTTTCTCAGCGCTCCAGCAGCTGCCGTGCGTGATTCCGAGCGTCCCGGGCGGATCGATGGAAATCCGCGACCAGCGCACTGAGAACAAGCTCTCGGGGACGGTCGTGCTCAGCTACAAGCCGACGCCTCGACTGCTCACCTACGCGAGCTATTCGCGCGGCTATAAGGCTGGTGGCTTCAATCTCGATCGCTCCGCGCTGTTCCGGGCCAGTTCGCCGACCGGCGTTCCGCCTCTCTCGGGGAGTGGGTCGATCTGCGTCAGTCCGACCCAGTTCAACTGCTCCGGCGTGGTAGCGTCGGGCCAGGACCTGCAGTTCAGGCCGGAAACCAACGACGCGACGGAAGTTGGTCTCAAGTACAATGGCACCTGGTTCGACATCAACGTCGCGCTGTTCCATCAGCTGTTCCGCAACTTCCAGCTGAACACGTTCAACGGCCTCAACTTCGTGGTCCAGAACATCAACAGCTGCTCGACGAGCTTGCAGGGACAGGACACCGACAACAATCCACGGACGGGCGTCTGCAATGGAGAGACCCGCGCCGGCGTAAGAGATCAGGGCTTCGAGGTCGAAGCCTTCACCCGGCCGCTGCCGGACCTTTCGATCAACAGCGGCGTCACCATGTCTGATGCACGTTATCGGACCAATCTCGTCTCGGTGAATGGGCAGCCGATTACGAACGCTCTGTTCCAGCTGCCGGGACGGCGCATCTCGAACGCGCCGAAGTGGACCGTCACTGGATCGGCAGCGTGGACGCCAAGAATCGGAAGCGGGGGGCTGCGCGGCCTGCTGTACGCCGATTTCCGTTATATGAGTGGGTTCAACACGGGCTCCGACCTCGATATCGAGAAACTGCAGAGGGCCTTCACGACCGTCAATGCCCGCGCCGGCGTGCACGGCCCGAACGACAGCTGGGCGATCGAGATCTGGGCCCAGAACCTGTTCGACAAGAACTTCCGGCAGGTGGCGTTCGATACGCCGGTGCAGGGCAGCTGCACCTCGCGTGGGGCGGAAGCGGGCTTCTGCTCGCCGATCCCTAACACGCGACGCAGCTCTACAGTGCGTTCCTGGGCGAGCCGCGGACGTTCGGCGTGACGCTTCGCGGGCGGATCGGCTTCCATCGGGCGCAGCTCCCGCTCCGTATGAGCCGGCACCGGCGCCGATCGTGGAGCAACCCGCTCCTCCGCCGCCTCCGCCACCGCCACCGCCGCCTGCTCCAGTGGAGCGGGGCGAGCGCGGCTAAAGCTCAAACTCTCGACGAAACGGGGCTCCGCAGGAAACTGCGGGGCCCTTTTTCTTTCAGGCTGCTTTGGCTTTGACGGGTTCGGAGGAGGCGCGAAGCAGCGCGGAGCGGAGCGCGTCGATATCATGCTGATCAAGCTTCCGCCCGTCCGTGCGGGTTACATAGAAGACGTCTACGGCCCGCTCGCCGTAAGTCGCGATATGCGCGGAGTGGATGCGATGGCCCTCGCCATGGATCGCCGCGGCCAAAGCAGCGAGCAGGGCGGGCCGGTCGCGCGCGTTCACCTCGACCACCGTGGTGCGCGTGGAGGCGCGGTCCGCGATCGCCACAGAAGGAGCGACTTCGAACGCGCTGCTCGACGACCGTCCGGGCTCGCTGCCCGGAACTGGCGGCGCTTGTTCGGAGGTCAATGCGGCGTCGACCGACCTCACGAGCCGGCCGCGCAAGCGCCGGTCGCTGTAAGCTTTCCCGCGCCCGTCGAGCACCAGCAGGTTGTCGAGCGCCATGCCGTCGCGGGTGGTGTGGATCCGGGCGTCAATGATGTTCGCTCCCGCCGCGGCGAGGCCAGCGCAGATGCGGTAGAACAGCCCCTCGCGGTCCGGCGTGAAGACGCTGACGCGCGTGGCGCCGCTTTCCGGATCGTCTTCAGCCACGATGTTCGGCCGCGCGTCGCCGATGTGCGCTTCCGCCGAAGCGACCTGCTTTGCGTTCGCGATCTGCCAGGCGAACGGCTCCGCGAGCCAGTAGCTGTCGGGGAGGCGCCGCGCGTGCGCCCGCACCGCGCTCGCTTTCCAGCCCAACTCGGCGGCGAGTTCCTTCTGCCGCTGCTCGATAAGGTGGGCGCGGCCATGCTGCTTATGCCCCAGGCGAAGCCGCTCCTCAGCCGCTTCGAACAAGGTGCGCAGCAGCGTGCGCTTCCATTCGTTCCACACGCCCGGCCCGACCGCGCGAATATCGACGACCGTCAGCACGAGCAGCAGACGCAGGCGTTCGGGGCTTTGAACCTGCCGAACGAAATCGTCGATCGTCTTCGGGTCGGCAAGGTCGCGCTTGAACGCCGTCGACGACAGCAGGAGGTGGTAGCGAACGAGCCAAGAGACGGTCTCCGTCTCTGCCGGATCGAGGCCGAAGCGGGGGCCGAGCTTGAGCGCGATCTCGGCGCCGAGCTCGCTGTGATCTCCGCCGCGACCCTTTGCAATGTCGTGCAACAGAACCGCGACGTAGAGCACACGTCGCGAGGCGATCTGCTTGTTGAGGATCGCGGTCGAGAGGGGATGGTCGTTCTTGAGCTCGCCGCGCTCGATGGCTGCGAGCAGGCCGATCGCGCGGACCGAGTGCTCGTCCACCGTATAATGATGGTACATGTCGAATTGCATCTGCGCGACGACGCGGCCGAAGTCGGGCACGAAGCGGCCGAATACCCCGGCCTCGTTCATCCAGCGAAGCACCAGCTCCGGGTGATTGATGCAGGTGAGGACTTCCATGAAGAGCGCGTTGGCGCGCGGGTCATCGCGAACCTTGCGGCCGATGAGAGCTGCGTCGCGGGTTGCTGCACGCATTGCCGCAGGGTGAATCTCCAGCCGCTCCCGCGCGGCGAGCGCGAACAGCTCGAGCAGGCGCACCGGGTCGTCCCGGAAGAAGTCATCCGACGGAATCGAGATTCGCCCCCGGTCAAGGACGAAGCCGCTGAGGCGCTTGGGCCGGCGGCGGATCGTCGGGAGGGCGAAGCGGAATCCTTTCTTGCCGAGCTGCTCGTCCAGCTGCGCAAGGAACACGCCAGTAAGGTCACCGACCGTCTTCGCGTTCAAGAAGTAGAATTGCATGAAGCGCTCGACCGCGGATTTTCCTGGGCGGTCGGCGTAATTCATGATTGCGGCGATGCGCGGCTGATAGTCGAAATTGAGCCGCTCCTCCGCGCGCCCGGCGAGCAGGTGCAGGTGGCACCGCACGGACCAGAAGAAGCGCTCGGCCCGATCGAAGCGCGCGAACTCATCGGCGGTGAAGAGGCCGGCTCCGACGAGGTCGGAAGGTCGCTCGACGCCGTGGATGTACTTGCCGATCCAGTACAATGTCTGGAGGTCGCGAAGGCCGCCCTTCCCGTCCTTCACGTTCGGTTCGACGACGTAGCGGCTGTCTCCCACCTTCACGTGCCGCTCGTCCCGCTCTGCGAGTTTCGCAGCGACGAATTCGGCGGCGGTGCCGGCGACAACGTCCTTGCGGAAGCGGCGCATCGCGGCGTCGAACAGCTTCTCGTCTCCCCACAGCCAGCGACCCTCGAGGAAAGCTGTGCGGATGGTCATGTCCTTCTTGGCGAGGGCCATCAGCTGCGCGGTCGAGCGAAGCGAATGGCCGACCTTCAGCTTCAGATCCCACAGGATGTGGAGTATCGCTTCGGAAAGGCGTTCCTGCTCCGGCGTCGGCGCCTTGGGAGTGAGGAACATGAGATCGACATCGCTGAACGGCGCCATCTCACGGCGGCCCGTGCCGCCGAGGCCGACCACCGCCAATGGCTCCGGAACCCCGTCGAACAATCGCTCGGTCACGAAGTCGTAAGTGAGACGGACGAGTTGGTCGTGCAGGAAGGCGGTGGCCTGCGCGGCGGCGCGGCCGTTGCCGGGCTCCTCCGCGAGGCGCCCGGCGATCTCCGCGCGGCCGGACTGCAGCGCATCCCGCAGGATTGCCGTGGCGTCGGTCGTGAGCTTCTTGCCGCGGCGGAGGCCCTGCAACCGATCGGCGATCACGCGGCGATCGATGATGGCGCGCTGATGCTCGATCGAATGCTGGGTCATGAGCCGCGTTCGGCCGCCAGCCGCTTCAGCCGATAGAGGGTCTCGAGCGCGTCGCGCGGGGTCAGGCTGTCCGGATCGAGCTCATCCAGGACCGACAGCAATGGATCCGGTGCCTGCTCCGACTCGGCACTGGCCGCGAACAGCGGCAGGTCGTCGAGGCCCGCCGCGATTCCGCCGGTCGCGTCGCGGCCCGCTTCGAGCTTCGAAAGGACCGACTTCGCCCGAGCTACAACTGTCGGCGGCAACCCGGCGAGCTTGGCAACGGCGATCCCATAGCTACGGTCCGCAGCGCCATCGGCGACTTCATGCAAAAGAACGAGGTCGCCCTTCCACTCGCGAGCGCGGACGTGGTGGAGGGACAGTGAATCCAAGCGTCCGGCGAGGCGCGTAAGCTCGTGGTAGTGCGTTGCGAACAGCGTGCGGCACTTCACCTGATCGTGCATCGCCTCGACCACTGCCCAGGCGATCGCGAGGCCGTCGTAGGTCGATGTGCCGCGTCCGATCTCGTCGAGGATGACAAGACTCTTCGGGGTCGCTTGCGTGAGGATGGCGGCGGTCTCGACCATCTCGACCATGAAAGTCGAACGGCCGCGCGCGAGATTGTCCGATGCGCCGACCCGGCTGAACAGGCGATCGACGATGCCGAGCTTGGTGCGGGCGGCGGGGACGAAGCAGCCTGACTGAGCAAGCACAGCGATGAGTGCTGTCTGGCGCAGGAAGGTCGACTTGCCGCCCATGTTCGGGCCAGTGATCAGCCACAGCCGGCTCGACGAGCCGAGCGAGAGATCATTGGCGACGAAGCGCTCGCTCGTGTCGCGAAGAGCGGTTTCGACAACCGGATGGCGACCGGCTTCGATCTCGAGGCACGACTCTTCGGTGAAGTGCGGAAGAGTCCAGCCGCCTTCGGCGGCACGCTCCGCATTGGCAGCCGCGACATCGATGCGGGCGATGGCTTCGGCGGTGCCGGTGATCTGGGAGGCCGCGCCGACCGCCAAGGCTGTAAGTTCCTCAGCGTGCGCGGCCTCTGCCGCGAGGGCGTGTGAGCCGGCTTCTACCACCTGCGCTGCTTCTTCGTGCAGCTCGGGCGAGTTGAACCGGACTACCCCGGCCAGCGTCTGGCGGTGGGTGAAGCCGCTGTCGGGCACCATCAGCCGGTCTGCGTGCTTGGCCGAAACCTCGATGTGATAGCCGAGCACCGCATTGTGGCGGATCTTGAGCGAGCCGATTCCAGTAGCGTCGCGATAGCGGGCCTCGAGTGCGGCAATCGCCCGGCGTCCGTTGGAGGCAGCATCGCGGAGTGCGTCCAGCGCCGGATCATAGCCTTCCGCGATGTAGCCGCCCTTCGACGAATTGATCGGTGGCGCAGGGACAAGCGCCCGGGAGAGCAGGTCGACCAACTCACCATGCCCGCCCAGCCGCGGAAGCAGGGTCTGGAGCAAAGCCGGTCGCTCGCTTTCGCCCAACAGCTCCGTCTTGAGTGAAGCGGCAGCGTCAAGGCCATCGCGCAAGAGAGAGAGGTCGCGCGGACTGCCGCGCCCGGCGGCGAGCCGAGCGAGGCCGCGTGCGAAGTCGGGCATCGCCTTGAGCGCGGTACGCACGCGGGTGCGGCGGATCGCATCTTCGTGAAACCAGGCGACGAGCGCCAGGCGCACTTCGATTGCTTGCCGGTCAGTGAGCGGTGCCGAAATGTCCTCGCACAGCAGCCGGCGCCCCGCGGAGGTCTGGCAGCGATCTATTTCGCCCAAAAGGCTGCCGGCACCTCCGGCCGAAATTGAGCGCGTCAGTTCCAAGCTATCGCGCGTTGCCGCGTCGATCGCCATGTGGCTGGCGCGGGCGATCCGGCGCGGCGCGTCGAGCAGAGCGCCGGCGCCCTTCTGAGTCGCGTCGAGATAGGCGAGCAGGCCGCCCACGGCTGCGAGCTCGGCGCGCGACGGCGAGCCAAGGCCGTCGAGCGTTGCGACGCCAAGCCGGCTCTTGAGAGCCCGCTCGCCTGCGAGGCTATCGAAGCCGCCTTTCCCCGCCGAAGTTCGGATACCGGGGATGGTCGCGTCGGCGATCACTTCCGCCGCCGAAAGCCGTGCCAGTTCGGCGGCTAATTCACCCGGACCGCAAGCGATCAGCTCGAACCTGCCCGTCGAGATGTCGGCAGCTGCAATGGCCCAGTCGTCACCGGCGCGGCCGATCGCTGCGAGCCAATTCGCAGCCGACGATTCGAGCAAGGTTTCCTCGGTCAGCGTTCCCGGCGTGACCAGGCGGATGATGGCCCGTTCGACGAGCGCTTTCGAGCCACGCGCCTTGCGCGCTTCGGCAGGGCTTTCGGTCTGCTCGGCGATGGCGACCCGATGGCCGGCCTTGATCAGCCGCGCGAGGTACGACTTGGCCGAATGCGCCGGCACGCCGCACATGGGGATCGGCTCGCCCGCGTCTTCGCCTCGCTTCGTGAGCGCGATATCGAGGCTTGCCGAGGCGACCTTCGCATCGTCGAAGAACAGCTCGAAGAAGTCGCCCATTCGATAGAAGAGCAACGCATCCGCCGCCTCTTCCTTGAGACGCCGGTACTGGACCATCATCGGTGTCGGAGCGTCGGCTCGGGCCATGGCTGAACGGTAGCCGCTCGACCCTCCCGGCGCGACTCCGGATTGGGCGACGCGTGACTCTTTGCGGCCGGGTGCATTAAGGCCCGCGTCCATGTCCGAGAGCAACGTCAAATATACCGAGGCCGAAGCGCTGGAGTTCCATTCGCACGGTCGCCCGGGGAAGATCGAGATTATCGCGTCCAAGCCGATGGCGACTTAGCGCGATCTTGCGCTCGCTTATTCGCCCGGCGTCGCGGTGCCGGTGCGCGCGATCGCCGCGAACCCGGCCTGCGCCTACGACTATACGGCGAAAGGCAATCTGGTCGCGGTCATCTCGAACGGGACGGCAATCCTCGGCCTCGGCAATCTTGGCGCCCTGGCCTCCAAGCCGGTGATGGAAGGCAAGGCGGTGCTGTTCAAGCGCTTCGCCGATGTCGACGCAATCGACATCGAAGTGAAGACCGAGGATGCCCAGCGCTTCATCGACGCGATCGAGCTGCTCGAGCCGAGCTTCGGCGGAATCAATCTCGAGGATATCGCCGCGCCGGACTGCTTCATCATCGAGCAGACCTTACGCGAGCGCATGAACATTCCAGTGTTTCATGACGATCAGCATGGGACTGCGATCATCACTGCTGCCGGCCTGATCAACGCCTGTCACCTCACCGGCCGCGGGCTCGCCGACGTGAAGGTGGTCGTGAACGGCGCCGGCGCCGCAGCGATCGCCTGTACGGAGCTCATCAAGGCGATGGGCGTGCGCGGCGACAATGTGATCATGTGCGACCGCAAGGGCGTCATCTACAAAGGCAGGACCGACCTCGACCAGTGGAAGTCGGCCCACGCCGTCGAGACCGACCGGCGAACGCTCGCCGAGGCGCTGAAGGGCGCGGACGTCTTCCTGGGACTGTCGGCTGCGAACGTCGTCAGCAAGGACATGGTCAGGTCGATGGCGAAGGAGCCGATTATCTTCGCCATGGCCAATCCGGATCCGGAAATCTCACCACCTGATGTGAAGGCGGCGCGGCCGGATGCGATCGTTGCGACCGGCCGGTCCGATTATCCCAACCAGGTCAACAACGTTCTCGGTTTTCCATTCATCTTCCGGGGCGCGCTCGACGTGCGAGCCACGGCAATCAACGACGCGATGAAGATCGCGGCGGCCGAGGCCTTGGCGGAACTGGCGCGCGAACCTGTGCCGGAGGAAGTTGCCGCAGCCTATGGCGGCCGCGCGCACAGCTTCGGGCGTGATTACATCATCCCGGCGCCGTTCGACCCGCGGCTGATGGAAGTGGTGGCCTCAGCCGTCGCGGAAGCGGCCGTTCAGAGCGGTGTCGCGCAGAAGCCGATCGCCAACATGGAGGCGTACCGGCAGGAGCTGCGTGCGCGGCTCAACCCAACCGTGGCGGTGATGAGCCTCGCTTACGAGAACGCGCGGCAAAACCCGAAGCGCGTGCTGTTTGCCGAAGGCGAGGAGCCGAACGTCCTGCGCGCCGCGATCGCCTTCAAGGAGGCGGGTTACGGTACTCCGGTGCTGGTCGGGCGAGAGGAAGTCTACGACCTGCTCAAGGAAATGGGCGTCGACAATCCAAAGGAATATGAGGTTCTGAACAGCCGCAACTCGCCGCTCGTCGGCCGAGCCGTCGACTATATTTACGCCAAGCACCAGCGCCATGGCTTTTTGCGGCGCGAGGTCGAGCGGCTCGTCAACCAGGATCGCAACTACTTCGCCGCGGCAATGCTCGCGCTCGGCGAGTTCGACGCGATGATCACCGGCACAACGCGGCCGTTCAGCCAGTCGCTGAAGCAGGTGCGCACGGTCATCGATGATGAACCCGGAGCGACAGCATTCGGTGTCACGGTCATTGTCAGCCGCGGCTCGACCGTGCTGATCGCCGACACTGCCGTCACGGAACGCCCAACCGCCGAACAATATGCTGCCATCGCAATGCGCTCATCCTCGTTCGCGCGCCGTATGGGTCTCGAGCCGCGCGTAGCTTTCACCAGCTACACGACGTTCGGCAACCCGCCCGGCATGCACATCGAGGGGCTGCGTGAGGCGGTGACGCTGCTCGACGGCTTCCATGCCGACTTCGAATATGAAGGCGAAATGGCGCCCGACGTCGCCCTCAATTACGCCATGCAAAAGCGCTTCTATCCGTTCACGCGGCTGTCTGGCCCCGCGAACATCCTTGTCATGCCGGGCCTCCAATCGGCGAGCCTCTCGGCAAAGCTACTGCGCGAATTGGGCGGCGAGAGCGTCCTTGGACCCTACATGCTGGGCCTGCAGCATCCGGTGCAGATCGCTCCCATGACTGCGAGCGCGTCGGACCTCGTGATGCTTGCGGTCCTGGCCGCCGGCGACGCGCATGCGCGCCAGCAACGGCAAGCGGCGCGTTCGGCTAGATCCGCTCGACGGAACTGACGGGTTCGGCGTCGCGCAAGGCGGCAATGATCGCGTGAAGGTGCGCGAGGTCGTGCACCTCGATGTCGAGGTGGAAGGTCTGGAAGCTGCCGTCGCGGTGGACCAGCTGAAGATTGACGATGTTGGCGTGCTTCTGGCCGAGAATCCCGGACATAGTGCCTAGCGCGCCCGGGATATCACGAAGAATGACGGCAAGCCGCGCCGCGCCGCCGTCCGAACCTTCACCCCAAGCGAGGTCGAGCCAGTCGGCATCGACTCCGCTCGCCAGCGTATCGCAGCCGATGACGTGGACCTCGATCTCCTCGTCTTCGCGCCGGAGGCCGACGATTCGGTCGCCCGGAATCGGGTGGCAACATTGCGCAAGGTGATATGCGACCCCGGGCGTCAGGCCCTTGATCGAGATCGCCTTGCGTTGAGCAAGCGGCCGGGGAGACGCAACGTCGGCGCCGGCTGAGCCTGGCATCAGCGCTTCCATCAGCGTCTCATCGGTGATGCGCTTGCGAGCGATGGCAATCATCAGCTCGTCTTCATTCTCGATCTTGAGTTTCTTCAGCGCCCGCTTCTGCGCCTCCTTGTCGAGCTCCGCGGGAAGGCGCTGGACGATCTCGTCGTAGATTTTGCGGCCGAGCTGGATGGTCTCGTCGCGTTCCTTGTGGCGGACGAAGCGGCGCACCCCAGCGCGGGCCTTGCCGGTTGCGACGAAGCGCAACCAGCTCGGCTGCGGGTGCTGGGCTTCGGACGCGAGGATTTCGACCTGGTCGCCGTTCTCGAGCATCGTCCGTAGCGGTACGACGCGGCCGTTGACCTTGGCGCCGACGGTGCGGTCGCCAAGGTCGGTGTGGACCGCATAGGCGAAGTCGACCGGCGTCGCGCCCTTGGGAAGCTGGATCAGCTCGCCTTTAGGTGTGAAGGCAAAGATCCGGTCCTGATACATCGCCATCCGGGTGTGCTCGAGCAGCTCCTCCGGGCTTTCGGCATGCTCGAGGATTTCGACGAGATCGTCGACCCAGGGCACGTTGAGATCGCCCTTGGGCTTGCGCTCCTTGTACGCCCAATGGGCCGCAAGGCCGCGCTCCGCCTGTTCGTGCATTGCGCGGTCGCGGATCTGGATCTCGATCCGCATCTTGGAATTGTGGATGACGGAGGTGTGCAGCGACCGGTAGCCGTTGCGCTTGGGGGTCGAAATGTAATCCTTGAACCGGCCTGGGACCATCGGCCAGCGGCTGTGGATCAGGCCGAGCGCCCGGTAGCAGTCGGCGACGTCGTCGACGATGATCCGAAACGCCATCACGTCGGACAATTGCTCGAAGCTGATGTGCCGTTCGGCCATCTTCTTCCAGATCGAGTAGGGGTGCTTTTGACGGCCGAGGACCTCAGCGGCCAGGCCGTTGTCGGCGAGATAGAGCTGCAGCCCTAGACCGATGCGGCTGACGAGGTCCCCGCCGGATTCAGTCAGCTGGTTAAGCCGACGCGTGATCGACGCGTAGGCGTCGGGCTCAAGCTCCCGGAACGCCAGCGTCTGCATCTCGGTCATCATCTCGTACATGCCGATGCGCTCCGCGAGCGGCGCGTAGATATCCATCGTCTCGCGCGCGATCCGGCGGCGTTTGTCCTCCGACGGGATATGGTGGAGCGTGCGCATGTTGTGCAGCCGGTCGGCGAGCTTGACGAGCAGGACGCGGATGTCGTCGCTGAGGGCAAGAAGGAACTTGCGCAGGTTCTCGGCGGCGCGCTCGTTCTCCGACTGCGCCTCGATCTTGCTGAGCTTGGTGACGCCATCGACCAGGCGAGCAATGTCCTTGCCGAACAGCTTCTCGACTTCCTCGGGCGTGGCGAGCGTGTCTTCGATCGTATCGTGGAGGATGGCGGTGACGATCGTCTGGTCGTCCAGCTTGAGGTCGGTGAGGATGCCGGCAACCTCGATCGGGTGGCTGAAATAGGGATCGCCCGATGCGCGGACCTGGGACCCATGCGCCTTCATCGAGAACACGTAGGCGCGGTTAATCAGCCCCTCGTCCGCGTCCGGATCGTAGGTTCTGACCTTCTCGACCAGCTCATACTGCCTCAGCACCTGTCTAAGATGGGGGGAGGCGGCACTTTTGTGCAAGCGCGAAAGCATGTTCGCGCGTTGTTAATTGCAACTGGTCTCCGCAACTCTGTTGTGCTTTGATGAGAGTCGGCAGGGAAGAGGGCACGATGCCGGGAGACACGCTGACGTCGAACATCGACCGGTTCAAGGAAGCGGCATTGTCATGCCCGATACCCCAGGCCGTCGAATTGATCGGTGAGAAATGGGCGTTCCTGATCCTTCGGGGCGCGTTCAACGACCTCCACCATTTCGAGGAATTCCAGGCGGGTCTCGGCATTGCCCGGAACATCCTGTCCGACCGGCTCGGTAAGCTCGTCTCGGGCGGGATCCTCGAACGCTCGGCCGATCCTTCGGACAAGCGGAAGGTGATCTACTCCCTGACACCCAAGGGCGAGGCGCTGGTGCCCGTTGTGCTGGCGATGCGCCAGTGGGGCGAAGACTGGGGTCACGGAGAACCCAGCGTCGTGCTTGCGGACAAACGGGACGGAAAGCCCGTGCAGAAGATGTGCGTCCACGCCCACGACGGGCGAGTGCTCGGTCTGCGCGATATGATGTGGATCGACCGTGAAGAATCCGCGCCGGCGATCAAGACCGCCGCCGAATAAGCCTATTCCATCGCCAGAACGTGATCCCGCAGAGCGCGGGCGTCGTGTAGCGCATTGTGCGGCACCTTGCTGTTAGCTGCAGTGCTGAAGTTGCTCATCGGCGTCAGGCGGAAGGTCAGGTACCTTAAGTCGATCATGTCGCCGGGGCCGGTCACGAGCAGGTTGCAGAATTGCGCGACGTCCTCAGGCCAGTCGGCAACGATCAGCGGATCGTCGTCATGGCGCAGATAGCGCTCGAGCTCATGAACCCCATCCTTACGGCTGAGGCGCGGGCAGGACAGCTGCTCGGAGACTGCGTCGAGATAGGGAACCACGTGCTGCTGAACCCAGTCGACGATCGGTTCCTCAATCTGGAAAGTGAGGTAGAGGTCCTCGCCCCGATCGGGGACGAGAGCGAGGCTCAGAAGGGCGCCGCCGATGCCGTTATATTCAGTGTCGAGGAAGTATCTCAGCGCTGCACCGGTGGCACGTAGCAATTGTCGTTCGGCAGCGCCCGGCGCTCAGCGCAGCGGCGCTGCATTTCGCGCGCCTCGCGCCCACGCAGCTCGTCCTGCTTGCGAAGCTCGCGCCCACGCTTCTCGTCGGCTTCCTTTTGGCTGGTGGTTACTGCATCGACTCCAGCGGAGGCGACCTTCACCGGCAGCGTGACGACATCGACGGCGGTCTTCGCGACTGTGCCGACGACACAGCCGGAGAGCAGGGGCAGGACGAGCAAAAGTGCGCGTTTCATGTCTGAGACGCTCGCAGATGTTGGATGAAGCGGCAATGACCGATCAGAGCTGCATCGCCTCATTAGCCAACTCTTCGGCTTGCACGAGGAGCGATTCGTCCGCCTCTGCTCCCGGCGGTAGCGCCTCGCGGCCAACGATGACCATCAGCGGAACGGCCATGGGCGTAATGCGATCGAGCTCGACGTGGAGCATCGTCGCCGATGCGCGGTCGACCAGCCGCACCAGGCGGCCGAGCTCGGTCATGCGGCGGCGCGCGTCGTCCCATGCCGCGCGCAGCAGCAGGTGCTGCGGCTCGTAGCGGCGCAGCACGTCGTAGATGAGGTCGGTCGAGAAGCTGACCTGCCGCCCCGTCTTCTTCTTGCCGGGGTGCTGGCGCTCGACGAGCCCCCCGATCACCGCCACCTCGCGGAACGCGGTCTTGAGCAGGTATGAACTTTCGACCCAGTCGACGAACTCCTGCTCCAGGATGTCTGCGGAGAATAGCGATTTGGGGTCGCGGATCGGCTCCAAACCGTAGCAGGCGAGGCCGTAATCGTTGGCGACGAAGCCGAGCGGCTTGAGGCCCGCCTTCTCCATGCGCTTGGTCAGAAGCATTCCGAGCGACTGGTGCGCGTTCCAGCCCTCGAAGCTGTAGGCGACCATGTAGTGATGGCCCTCGTGCGGGAAGGTCTCGACGAGCAGCTGGTGCGGCTCGGGCAGCACCGAGCGCTCCGACTGTACCTCGAGCCATTCGCTGACGTCCTCGGGAAAGCGGTGCCAGTCGTTGCGATCTGCGAGCATCTGGCGGACCCGGTTCGCGAGGTGCGTCGACATCGACATGCGCTGGCCGCCGTAGGTGACCGCCTGCGCCGACTTGCTCGACGCGTGAACGATGATGTCGGTGTCCTTGAACTGCTCGACCTCGAGGCTGAGCCCAGCGAAGAAGAAGCGGTCGCCCGGCGTGAGCGCCGAGGCGAAGCCTTCCTCAACCGTGCCGAGCTTCCGGCCGTTGCGGAAGCGAACGGTGAGCAACGGCTGCTCGACGATGACACCCGCATTCATGCGGTGCTGCTGGGCGATTGCCGGCCTGGCGATGCGCCACATGCCGCCCGGCTCGGGGACGAGTCGCCGGAAACGATCGTAGGCCTTCAGCGCATAGCCGCCGGTGGCGATGAAATTGAGGATCTCCTCGAACGTCTCGTGCTTCAACCCGGCATAGGGAGCGGCAGAGCGGATTTCGGCGAGGAGCTCATCCTGCTGGAATGGTTCGGCCACGGCCATCGCCAGGATGTGTTGGGCGAGCACGTCGAGCGCTCCGGGTCTGAAAACCTCCGGATCGAGCTCGCCATCGTCGATCGCGTCGAGGGCGGCCCGCGCTTCGAGATATTCGAAGCGGTTGCCGGGGACGATGATGCCCTTGCTGGGCTCGTCGAGGCGGTGGTTGGCGCGGCCGATCCGTTGCAATAAGCGCGAGCTGCCCTTCGGCGCGCCCATCTGCACGACGAGGTCGACGTCGCCCCAATCGATGCCGAGGTCGAGGCTCGCTGTAGCGACCAAACCGCGAAGCTTGCCTGCGGCCATCGCAGCCTCGACCTTGCGCCGCGCCTCGACCGACAGGCTGCCGTGGTGGATCCCGATGGGCAGCGCCTGCTCATTCTCGTCCCACAGCTTCTGGAAAATGAGCTCGGCGAGGCCGCGCGTGTTCGAGAAGACGAGCGTCGTCTTGTGCTGCTCGATGAGCCGCATCACGTCGGCGATCGCGTGATATCCGGAGTGGCCGCCCCACGGGATCTTGTTCTCCGGGATCAAGATCGAAAGGTCGGGCTCGGCACCGGGATCGCCGATCACGACATCAACAAGGTCCATATCGGCATCGGGCGCGAGCCACGAGCGATAGGCGTCGGGGTCGCTGATCGTCGCTGACAGGCCGACGCGGCGCAGGTTCGGCGCGAGCTTCTGAAGCCGCGACATCGACAACGAGAGCAGGTCACCGCGCTTTTCCTTGGCGAAACCGTGGAGCTCGTCGACGACGATCGTGCGCAGATTCTCGAACATCAGCGCGGCGTCGGGATAGCTCAGAAGCAAGCTGAGCGATTCCGGCGTGGTCAGCAGCACGTGCGGTGGTTTGACTCGCTGGCGGGCCTTGCGGTCCGAGGGCGTATCACCGGTCCGCGTCTCGACCCGGATCGGCAGTCCCATCTCCTCGATCGGCCCGATCAGGTTGCGCTGGACATCCACCGCGAGCGCTTTCAGCGGCGAGACGTAGAGCGTGTGCAGGCCTTCGCTCGGCTGCTCCGCAAGTTCGCAGATCGTCGGCAGGAAGCCCGCGAGCGTCTTGCCTGCCCCGGTGGCAGCGACCAGCAGACCGCTGCGTCCACGCCGAGCCAGCCCCAGCATTTCAAGCTGGTGGCGGCGCGGCCTCCAGCCCTTCGCTTCGAACCAGCTTTGAACGACTGCCGGAAGGTCGCTCAGAGGTCGTCAGTCCCCTCGCGCCGGCGGGTCTCCTCCTCGCGATAGACCTCGCGCGTGCCGGCTTCAGTCATATTGTCCGTGCGGTTGGAACGGCGGCGCATCACCAGCCAGATCAGCACGATTAGGAGGATCGCCGGCCCGATGATCTCCACGATCCAAAGGGTCGTTTCGTCCATATGCTTTCTCCCGTCCCGGGAACTCCCGGCGTTCTCGCTTATATAGTGCGCAATGGCGCGTTTGGGTTCCTGGATCAAGTCTCACCCCGAGGGGATCTACGTGCGTCCGGCCGACGCGTGGATCGATCCCTCTCAGCCGAAAGATCGGGCCTGGGTCACGCACGGTCACGCGGACCATGCGCGCGGCGGGCACAGAGCGGTGCTGGCAACGCCGGAAACGCTGGCGATCATGGCGACGCGCTACGGGCCGCAATCGGGTCAGCCGATCGCCTATGACGAGACAATTCGCGTCGGCGAAGTCGACGTGCGCTTCGTGCCGGCGGGCCATGTTCTCGGTTCGGCGCAGATCGTGATGGAGCACAAAGGCGAGCGCGTGGTCGTGTCGGGCGATTACAAGCGACGGCCGGATCCGACCTGTCCATGCTTCGTGCCGGTGCCGTGCGACATCTTCATCACTGAGGCGACGTTCGGCCTTCCGGTGTTCCGTCATCCGGAAACGGGCAGCGAGATCGACCGGTTGCTGCACCGGCTCCATTCGGACCCGAGCCGGTGCGTGCTGGTCGGCGCCTACGCTCTGGGCAAGGCGCAGCGGATCATCACCGAATTGCGAGCGCGGGGGCATGAGCAGGCAATCTACTTCCATGGAGCGATCGAGCGGCTGAACCAGCTTTACGAAAGCCTCGGCGTTTCCCTCGGCGAGCTTCGGCACACGGCGAGCGCAACCAAGCAGGAGATGGCGGGTCATATCGTGATCGCCCCGCCCGGAGCGCTCAACGACCGCTGGTCACGGCGACTGCCGGACCCGGTCACTGCAATGGCTTCGGGCTGGATGCGCATCCGGCAGCGCGCCCGGCAGCGAAACGTCGAGCTTCCGCTGATCATCTCGGACCATGCCGACTGGGACGAATTGACGATGACCATACGCGAGCTCGAGCCAACCGAAGTGTGGATCACCCACGGCCGGGAGGAAGCCCTCAAACACTGGTGCATGACGCACCAGATCAAGGCCTGCGAGCTGAACCTGGTCGGCTACGAAGACGAGGATGACTGAGCCGATTAGCCCGCTCGCCTGACATCGGTTACACAACCGGACGCAAGCGGATCGGGGGACCCGTGCCTTTCCTCATCTTTCTCAAGTCGTTCGAGGTGCTTCTCTACGAGATCATGACGTGGCTGGTCTTCTACCCGCGCACGCTGTGGCGCTCCGCACGTCATCCCTTGAAAATGATGGAGCGCGCCGACACCGAGCTCAAACTGGCACCGGCAGAGCAGTTTCGGGACGTCGTGAGCCCCCCGATCTTCTTGCTCCTCACCGTTGTTGCCGCGAATGGGTTCGAGGTCTCGGTGGTCGGCAACAATCCGCTGATCGACGACGGCATCGGCCTCGCGAACATGATCACCGACAACACGAGCTTGATCCTGTTCCAGCTGATCGCTTTCGCGACCTTGCCGATGATCTCGGCAGTGTTCGCGCTGGCTGTCATGCGCCGCGAGGTGGACCGCGATACGCTGCAACCGGTCTTCTATGGCCAGTGCTTCGCGACGACGCCCGTCGTGTTGCTGTTCAGCATCGCCCAAACGCTCACGCGCCTGCCTGAAACCGCCGCGAACATTCCCGCCGGTTTCCTGTTCATCGTCGCCACCATCTTTTACGTCACGGTCGAAGCGTTGTGGTTTGCGCTCGAGGCGAAGAGAACGCCACTTTACGGCGTCTTCTGGGCCATTGCGGCTTTTGTGTTGTCCGTGCTGGTATTGAGCGGAATCGCGCTGCTGTTCAGCGGGAACGGCGCCGCAATCTAATGCACCGCTTCGACGCGCTCGACGCCTGACTTCTCCAGCTGATCGTCAATCTGCGCCACAAGACGGTCGAGGCCGGACTGATCCGCGGCCTCCGCACGCGCTACGAGGACGTCCTGGGTGTTCGAGGCGCGCAGCAGCCACCAGCCATCGCCAGTGCTGACGCGAACGCCGTCGGTCGCGTCGACCTTCGCGCCGTCGGCGGAGAGACGGTCACGCACTTCCTCAACGATGGCGAACTTGCGGGTCTCGTCGACCTGGAAGCGTAGCTCGGGCGTCGCGGTCGTCTTCGGCATGGCGTCCATGATCTCTGTCAGGCTCTGACCGCTCGCGCTGATCGCCTCGATCAGCCGAACCGCCGCGTAGAGTGCGTCGTCGAAGCCGTACCAGCGGTGCTTGAAGAAGATGTGGCCGCTCATTTCGCCCGCCAGAGGCGCACCGGTCTCCTTCATCTTCGCCTTGATGAGGCTGTGACCGGTCTTCCACATCAGTGGCGTGCCGCCCAGCTCGGCAACGCGATCGAAGAAGCTCTGACTGGCCTTCACGTCCGCGATCAGCGTCGCGCCGGGAAGCTCCTGCAGAACGGGAACCGCGAGGATCATCAGCAGCTGGTCGCCCCAAATAACCCTGCCCTTGCCGTCGACTGCGCCGATGCGGTCGCCGTCGCCGTCAAAGGCAATGCCGAAGTCGAGCTGCTCGCGCGCAACCAGCGCCTTGAGGTCGGCGAGATTCTTTTCGACGGTCGGATCGGGGTGGTGGTTGGGGAAAGTGCCGTCGACCTGGCTGAAGAGGACGTGATGATGTCCGGGAAGTTGCTCGACCAGCATGTCCAGGACCGGACCTGCAGCGCCGTTCCCGGCGTCCCAGCCGATGCGGTAGGCTTTGCCTGAAAATCCTTCCAGCAGGCGGTTCACATAGGCTTCGCGAATGTCGACCTCCTCAATGCTCCCATCGCCCTCGGACCAGTCGCCGGAGGCAGCTCGCCGGCCGAGCGCCTGGATCTCCTGTCCAAACACCGAACGGCCTTTGAGCAGCATCTTGAAGCCGTTGTAATCAGCCGGGTTGTGGCTCCCCGTCACCTGGATGCCGCCTTCGACGTCGAGATAATGCGTAGCGAAATAGAGCATCGGACTGGGCCCCATGCCGATCTGCATCACGTCGATGCCGCCTTCGGTAAGGCCGCGGATCAGCGCGGCTTCGAGCATTCCCGAGTGGGTCCGGCCATCACGGCCGACGGCGATGCGCCGGGCGCCTTCTTCGCCCGCAAGCGCGGCATAGGAACGGCCGAGCGCATAGGCATCCGCCTCAGTTAGTGTGTCTCCGACGATTCCGCGGATGTCGTACTCGCGGAGGATGGTGCTGTTGAAACAATGAGTTATGTGCCGCCCTTACGCGGCGGCAGGCGATTGGTTCAACCGGCGGCGGCGAGCTTTTGCTCTTCCTGAGCAATGCCGAGACCAGCGATCATCTCGCGCAGCTCCTGACGGGCGGTGATGTGGCCGATGCCGACCTCGCCGAGCTGTTGAAGGTCGAGCAGGGTTAGACCCTTCGGGAAGAGCTCGCGGTAAATGACACGCTCGCCAAGGCCCGGAATGACGCGGAAGCCCACACGCCGGGCGAGTTCGTCGAGCGCCGCGCCGACGCGCTTGAGATTGTGCGATTCGATGTGCTGCAAGCGGTTCCGGAGCACGACCCAGTCGACGCCCTTGCCAGTCTGCTTCGCGCGAGCGGTACGGCTGTTCCAGATCAGCTCGGCATAGAAGCTCGGGCGCGTGATCTTATAATTCTCCGGATGGACCTGCCCGATGAGGTCGAGGTCGACGAAGCTGTCGTTCATCGGAGTGACGAGCGTGTCGGCCTTGAGGATTGCGGCCCGAGCGATCGGGTCGTCGCGGCCTGGCGTGTCGATGACGATTACGTCGGCGTCCTGGGACAGACGAGCGATCGCCGCGTTGAGCGCTTCCTCGCTATGCTCCTCGAGCACTTCATATCTGGCTTGCGGCAGAGTGGTTTCGAGGCGGCGCATCGTGGCGTCGCGGTTCTCGAGATAGCGATTCATCGTCCGCTGGCGGCTGTCGAGGTCGAGCGCGGCGACACGGTGGCCGGATGCCGCGAGCGCAATCGCGGTGTGAACGGCAGTCGTCGACTTGCCGGTCCCGCCCTTTTCATTGGCGAAGACGATGAAGTGCGGCTGGCTCATGGCTTGATCTTTCCCCCGGCGCTGTCCAAGCGCCCCCTCCCGGTAAGGAAGATTAACTGAGGTGGGACCCGCGTGCAAATCGTTCGTACCAGTGAAGAATTGGCAGAATTGCTCGCGCGCCTGAAGCGCGAAGGCACGCTGGCGCTGGTGCCGACGATGGGCGCACTTCACGCGGGGCATTTGGCGCTGATCGCCGAAGCCAAGCGCCGAGCGAGCAAGGTTGCGGCGACGATATTCGTCAACCCGACGCAATTCGCCGCGGGTGAGGACCTTGGCCGCTACCCCCGTCGGGAGCGCGAGGACGCGCGAGTGCTCGAGCAGGCGGGCTGCAACCTCCTGTGGATGCCGTCGGTCGACGCGATCTACCCTGACGGCTTCGCAACAACGGTGCATGTATCCGGTGTGTCGGATCGGTGGGAGGGGGAAGCACGGCCCGGCCATTTCGACGGGGTGGCGACGATCGTCGCCAAGCTGCTGCTCGCGGTGAAACCCAATGTCGCAATATTCGGTGAAAAGGATTTTCAGCAGCTGGTCGTCATCTGCCGGATGGTCGCGGATCTGAACATTCCCGTCGAGATCATCGGCCTGCCCACAGTTCGGGAAAGCGACGGCCTCGCGCTCTCGTCGCGCAACGTCTACCTGTCGGAGGATGAGCGCGGGCGCGCCGCAACGCTGCAGAAGGCTCTGAACGGCGCGAAGGATGCGATACTCGGTGGGCAGCCGGTCGCGTCGGCGCTCAGGGAGGCGAAACAGGCGCTCGTCGACGCCGGCTTTCTGAAGGTAGACTATCTTACCTTGGTGGACGCGGCGACTCTCGAGCCGCTGGAAGAACGGCGCGGTGAGATGCGCCTGATCGGTGCCGCGCAGATCGGAACGACCAGGCTGATCGACAACCTGTCAGTCTAAGTCGCTGTTTTTCAAAGATAAGTCGCGTTAACCATTTCTTTGCCACCGCATCGTCAATCTCGGTTTCACAAAGTGGGGATTGAGGGGACAACAAATGGGGGCAATCAGCCAGAAGAGCGCGGAGTTCCTGATCCGCAGCCGGCTCGCGGATGCGGAAGCCGGCGATGTCGATGCCTTGTTCGAACTTGGCATAACCTTTTCGACGGGGCGCGGCGGAATCGCCGTCGACCTCATTGAAGCGCACAAATGGTTCAACCTGGCGGCTCTGTCGGGCTGCACTCGCGGCCAGGAGTGCCGGGCCGAGATCGCAGCAGAAATGACGGCGCGCGAAATCGCCGAGGCACAGCGGCAGGCGAGAGGCTGGCTCAGCGTTTCCGGTTGCGGCCGTCGCGCGGCCTGAGCTTCAGCGCACCAGCACCGTCACGGCGCGCGGAGCGCCGGGGCGTTCCTTGCCAAGGCTCGTGACACTGAGTTGCGCCGCGGGAACGCCGAGAAGCACCATATAATCGCGTACCTCCTGCGCACGCCGCGCGCCCATCGCCAAAGCATGATCGCGTGTGTCGCTGGGCTCCCCATGGCCTTCGATCCGCACCATGACGTCCGGATGCATGCGGATCCATTGCGCCTGGGCGGCGAGCGTTGCCCGGGCCGGTGCCCCAAGGACGGCGCTGTCGAGGCCGAAATAGACGGTGTCCGCTCCAGACTTGACGAGGAAATCGGCCCGCGCCGCATCGATGCCCTGGAGTGCGGGCTGGGCAGCGGAATCCCGCTTGCGCAGGCCCGGGAGCTGGGCAGAGGCGCTGGTCGCAAGAACCGTGAACGCGCAGAGCATAAAGAGCCGACGCATTAGTCCATCACTCCCGACCAGTCGGGATCGGACCCGTTTTGCGGAATGACGATGTTGCGCACTTCGCTTCCATCCAACGATATGCGGAACAGGCCGGAATTGCCGCCGGCGCCGCTCCGCTGGAAGACGAGCTCGCGACTGCTTGCGGCCCAGTTCGCACCCTCGTCGGCCGGGCCGTTGGTCAGCAGCCGCTCTTCGGTTCCATCCGGTTTCATGATGCCGATCCGCCGACCTCCCGGGTCGCGCCTGGTGAACGCGATCCAATTGCCGTCGGGACTCCACTCGGGCGCAGCATAGCGGCCTCCGCCAAAGCTGATGCGCCGCTGGCCCGATCCGTCGGCAGCCATCACATAGAGCTGCTGCGATCCCGACCGGTCGCTCTCGAACACGATCTTCGTGCCGTCAGGCGAAAAACTGGGATCAGTGTCGATCGCAGGCGCCGTCGTGAGGCGTCGCGGGACGCCGCCCTCTGCGTTGGCGACGTAGATATCGCTGTTTGCGCCGGTCATCATCGAAAAGACAATGCGGCTTCCGTCCGGTGAAAAACGTGGGGCGAAGCTGATTGCGTCGCCGATCATCAGTGGGCGCTGGTTACCAGACGCGACGTCGAGCATGCGGACCTGCGGCCGGCCACCATCGTAGCTGACGTAGGCGATGCGCGCAGCCTTGGGAGAGAGCCGCGGCGTCAGAACCATCGTATCGCCGGCGGTGAGATAGCGATGGTTGGTGCCGTCGCTGTCCATGATTGCGATGCGCTCGACCTTGGCCTGGCCGGTGCCACTTTCCGCGACATAGGCGATACGCGTGTCGAAGATGCCCGGCGCCCCGGTCACCGCGGTGTACGCCTGGCCTGAGCATTTGTGCGCCGCGCGCTGCCAGTCGCCGGGATCGACGACGAAGCCCTTGCGGGAGACCTCACGGCCCTTGTCCACGTCGTACACGTAGCAGCCGAACGTAATGCGCTTGTCGGCGCGCGCCTGAACGAAGCCGGTGACCAGCACCTTGGCCCCAATCGAGCGCCACTTGGGAAAGCTCGGCGCCGTGACCTCGGGGTAGGAGTAGAAATCCTTTTGCACCGGCGGCAGCGGCATGACCTCCGACGTAGTGCGCAGATCTTGGGCGATCAGCTTGGACGCATCCCATGCAATGCTGAGCGTGCTTCCGGCGGACGTCGGCTTGTCGTCGGGGGTGCTGAGCGGCGGCACAGCGACCACACTCGCCGCGGGAACGGGTTGCTGGGCGTTTGCCGGCGAGCCGAGAGCAGCAGCCGCCATCAGCAGCCAGTGGTATTTCGAACTGAGGATCATTGCCCCTTCGACGTGATTGCGTTGAACTTTTCGACCCAGTCTTTCGGCTGGCGCTTCGGGCGACCTTCACCATCCAGGAAAGCCGCCGTCACGCGTGCATCGGTGAGTTGTTCTTCTCCCCGCATGAACTTGTTGATGAATCAGCACGGACGAGGCGCGGACCTGGTCGACCGTGCTCAGGATCCGCAGATCGTCACCGAGCCGCGCGGGCTTGCGGTAGCGAATGTCGACCTCGACCACGGCATAGGCGCTTCCACTCGACCCCAGCTCCGCCGCCTGGTCGACGCCGACCGCGCGGATGAAGTCGGAACGTGCCCGCTCCATGAACTTCAGATAATTTGCATAGTAGACAATGCCGTAGGCGTCGGTGTCTTCGAAATAGACGGTGAGCGCGAAGTGATGCTCGTTGCCGACGAAGCCGCCGCGATAGGGCGTGTCGAGATCCTTGGTCATCGGCGGTGCTGTAGCGAGGCGGGAGTCCTGCCGTAACCCCGCCTGACTCGCATGTGACACGACCTCAGTGTCGAGCAGCTGTTCTGGATTGGGCGCTGATCTCGCCGACTTCGCGGATCAGGTCGCCCTGCGCTTCAGCCATGTCGGCGAGGTGCATGCCCCAGCCCGGGAGGAACATGCCCATGATGGCGACTTCGCCGCCGACGCGGTCGGTGCGCTTGTCCTTCGGGTCTGCGTTGGTGTGGATCCAAAGATAGCCGCGCGGCCCCTCGTTGATGCACTTGGCCGACACCAGGCCTTCGGTGCGCACGTAGGGCGTCGATGGTGCGCCTTCGCTCGACCACTGGATCGGACCGCCGGCGACAGGATAGCTGGAGCGGCTGTACCAATAGCTGTCGAGCGGTACCCAGTTGCGGGCGCCAGGATGGGCCGGGTTGACGCACCCGACGGTCATGCCGGGCTGGTCTGCAATCCCGAAGATCGCACCGGCGGGCGGAACGTTCTTCTCGCGAAAGCTGCTCCAGGCGATGACGCAGCCGGTCTCACCCTCGCGATTGCACAGCGGCGTTTTCCTGAACGTGCCGCCGACCAGCCTGCCTTGAGGCACGAGCACATTGAAGCCCGGCAGGATGGCGAGCTTCATGCGTGCCGCGAGGGCGGGATTCGTCTCGATTTCCCGCGCGATAAGCATCTGCAGCATCAAACTGCCCTGGCTGTGGCCGATGAGAACGAAGGGCCGCCCGTCGTTGCGCGTGGCGATGTAGTTGCGCCAGGCGGCAGCAACGTCGCGATAGGCAAGCGCTGCGGCCGGACCGATGTCGCCGCCGGCCGAAAATGCGACGACGGCCGCAACCGTCATCTGCCGGTAGATCGGGGCGAAGGTTCGGCATACGGAGGCGAACCGTGCGAACTGTGCTTCCGTAGTCGTCTTCTCTTCAGGCCCGGGGTTCATGTCGCTGTTCATGCCCTGGTCCCTCGAGACCGTCGGATATACGTAGAAACAGTCGATCGGCGCGTCCTTGGCGACGCTGCTCTTGCCTACCGAACCAAAGCCGTTGGGGTTGACCGCCGTCGTTGCGAGCGGGGTCGAGCAAGAGTCGCCGCGGCCCGGCAGGCATAGCCAGTTCGAGGCCTTCGAATAATCGACCGCAGGCTGACCGGCAGTCGGCTGCGCGTAAAGGGGAGCCGCGGCCGCAAGAGCAGCCGCACCCGCAATCAACAGATGACGCATTACTTCGGTGATCCTCCCGAATTCGAACAATCCGACCTGGCCGCCCTGCGGCTGCGGCAAGCCCAAATGGCCGTAGCCGCGTCCGTTGAGGCAGCGCCCGCGTGCGGTGCGGGCGATGAGGCCCAGCTGAATGAGGAAGGGTTCGATCACCTCCTCGATCGTGTCGCGCGGCTCGCTGAGGCCGGCGGCGAGGGTTTCGACGCCGACCGGCCCACCGCCATAGAGGTCGGCAATCATCGTCAGGTAGCGCCGGTCCATCGCGTCCAGGCCTAGGCTATCGATCTCCAAACGCGATAGCGCCCGGTCAGCAGCTTCGGCCGTGATCGTGTCGTTGCCCGACGCATGGGCGAAATCCCGGACTCGGCGAAGCAGCCGCCCGGCGATGCGCGGCGTCCCGCGCGAGCGGCGAGCGATCTCGTGTGCGCCCTCTTCCGTAAGGTCCGCGCCCAGCAGTCGTCCAGCGCGCCGGATGACCTGCTCGAGCTCCTCCACCGTGTAGAAGTTGAGCCGCACTGGAATGCCGAAACGGTCGCGGAGTGGCGTCGTAAGCAGGCCCTGTCGGGTCGTCGCACCGATCAGCGTGAAGCGTGGGAGATCGATCCGCACGGATCGGGCCGACGGTCCCTCGCCGATCATCAGATCGAGCGCGCGGTCCTCCATCGCGGGATAGAGCACCTCCTCGACCGCCGGGTTAAGGCGGTGAATCTCGTCGATGAACAGGACATCACCATCCTCCAGGTTGGTGAGCAGCGCCGCTAGATCACCTGACTTGGCGATCACGGGTCCGGAAGTAGCTCGGAAGCCGACCCCCATCTCGCGAGCGAGAATGCCCGCGAGCGTCGTCTTGCCGAGACCGGGGGGGCCGTGGAGCAGCACATGGTCGAGCGCCTCGCCGCGGGCCTTCGCGGCATGGACGAACACGCGCAGATTCTCCCGCGCCGCCTGCTGCCCGATGAATTCGTCGAGGGTTTTTGGGCGCAGCGCAGCGTCGGCGTCTTCGGCGGTGCGCTCGGGCGTCGTGATACGGGCGGGGTCCGTGGCCATCCGTAACGTTGATTCGCAGATGGATCGCCCTACGACAAGCACGAGCGGGAGGGGAAAGCGAATGGAGGTCGATCGAAGGACCGTTCTGGCGGGAGCGGTGGCGACACTGGCTGCAGGTCCGGCTCTGGCTGCAAGGTCGTCGCGCTACCCGGCCTGGTATTCAAACGCGGTCGTCATCGACGGTCTTGGCGGCATCAACGACCCCTACGGGCCCGACAAGGAGCTGCGGCTAACTGACCGCGCCTGGACCGAGTTCTCGGCTGACCGGCCTGACGGCGGTTCGCGATACTCTGCTGCCCGTAGGCAATTATGCCGACTCGTGGGAGCAGTTTCGGAAGAACCTGGCCGACTACCAGAACAGCTTGCTCGCCAATCCCGAACGGCTGAAGCTTGTCGAGAGGGCTTCGGACATCCTCACCTGCAAGCATGAAGGAAAGCTCGGCATCATCCTCGGCACCCAGGATACGGCGATGATCGGTCCTTCCCTGGACCGTCTCGCCGAAATGAAGAAGGGCGGCATCCGCTGCGTCCAGCTCACCTACAATCTGCGCAATCTCACCGGTGATGGCTCCATCGAGCCGGGAAATGCAGGCCTGTCGAACCTCGGCCGCAAAACGATCGAGGGAATCGAGGCGGAAAAGCTATTGCTCGATCTCGCCCACGGCGGCGCCCGAACGATCGAGGAAGCCATCGCTTATGCGAAGCGACCGCTGACGATCAGTCACACCGGTGCGCGGGCGCTCTACGACCATCCGCGCAACGTCTCGGACGCTGCGATCAAGGCCGTCGCGCAGAAGGGCGGCGTCGTTGGCGTCTATTTCATGCCCTATCTGGCGGCGAACATGCACCCAGCGGGAGCGATCCTGCTCGACAACATCGACCATGTCGCCAAGATCGCCGGCGAGGACCATGTGTCGATCGGAACCGACGGCGGGGTTCTCCCGCTCGTGATCGACGCCAAGGCGCGCGAAAATGCGAAGAAGGATTACGAGCAGCGTAGCGCGGCCGGAATTGCGGCGCCCGGCGAAGGGCCCGACGTGTTCACGGTCGTCGAGGACTATAACTCGATCGACAAGCTGGAGCGGCTCGGCAACGATCTGATGAAGCGCGGCTGGACCACGACGCAGGTCGAGAAGCTGCTCGGCCGCAACCTGCTCAGGCTCTACGGCGAGGTGTGGGGCGGTTGATCAGTCCGAGTGCCGGACGTCATCCCCGATGATCTCGACCCAGTCGTGCTTGCGCCGCTCCCACACCGAATAGTCGATGCCTTCGACATACGGATCGTCGAACGCGCCGAGAGGAATAGCGATTAGGTCCGGGTAGTTGCCGCCGCCGTAATGCACGGTTGACGCGCAATCGGGGCAAAAGTGGTAGGTGGTCGTCTGCCCGCTATCGGCGGTGCGGACCCACTGGTTCGAGCGGCCCTCGACGGTGACGCACTCGGCGGGCCAGCGCGCCTGTGCTGAGAAGGCGCTTCCGGTGCGCTTCTGGCAGGCCAGGCAATGGCACACGGAGATACGGACCGGCTCGCCTTCGACCGTCGCCGTGAGCTGCCCGCACCGGCAGGACGCAACTCGCTCAGTCATGCATGGATTTCCACCGGCGTGCCGTCCGGGACGACCCGATAGATCCAGTCCATTTCCTGGTCGGTGACGGCGATGCACCCATCCGTCCAATCGACCGACCGATGTCGGCTGCCGACCCAGCCGCGCCCGTTCGGAAGGCCATGGATCATGATGTCGCCCCCTGCCTGCGCGCCGCGCGCGTTGGCTTGGGCCGACTGTTCGGGCGTCGGATAGCTGATCCGCAGCGATAGATGGTAGGCGCTGTCGGGATTGTGCGCGCTGATCACATATAGGCCTTCGGGCACGCGGCCGTCGCCTGCGCGCTGCTTGGGCTTGAGGCCGCCTCTGCCGAGCGCGACGCGGAACTCGCGGATGATCTGGCCGCCACGATAGAGCGCCATCCAATGTTCGGACTTGTCGATGTAGATCCGATCGACGGGACCAGCTGGCTCAGCGACGCATTGTCTTGATCGATAGTTCCAGGATTTGTCCGGCTCTGCGAGGCATCGGTCGATGGTGCCGTAGGTGCCGGATCGAGCGGCATAGCCGGCGCCGAGCAGGGTGAATGCGATGAACAGGAGAAGTCCCGCCCGTTTCACCTGGCCGCTTTCTTGAGCGCGAGACGGACCAGCGCGTCCAGCGAAGCGTCGGCACCGAGCTCGTGCTGAGCGGCGTTGACCGCCGCGCTCGCATCGGCGGGTTTGAAGCCGAGGTTTGCAAGTGCCGACAGAGCGTCTGCTGCTGCGCCCGCCCGCGGAACCGGCGCCGCGCCGCCGATTGCGAGCACGCCGAGCTTGCCCTGCAGCTCATTGGCAATGCGTCCGGCCAGTTTTGGACCGACGCCGTTGGCACGGCCGATCATCGCTTTGTCTTCCTGCGCCACGGCGCGCGCGAGTTCTTCGGGCGAGAGCACCGAGAGGATCGCCAGCGCGAGGCGGCCGCCCACGCCTTGAATTGACGTCAGCGCGCGGAAAGAATCACGCTCGACCTGCGAACCGAAGCCGAACAGCGTCCAGGAATCCTCTCGGACCTGCAGTTCGGTGAGTATCAGGACATCGCCGCCGATGGGCCCGAGCGCGTCGAGCGTTCGCGCGCTTGCCTGGACGATATACCCCACGCCGCCAACATCGATCACCGCGCTGTCGCTGGTGGTTTCGGCGAGTTTTCCGGACAGTCGGGCGATCATCACCCGCAGGCTTAAGCGATGCGCCGCGCCGTCGCCAGATGATGTGCGTGCGTAATCGCGACCGCGAGTGCGTCGGCGGCATCCGGTCCGGCAATCTGCGTGCCTGGAAGAAGTCGCGCCACCATCGCGTGGACCTGAGACTTGTCCGCCCCGCCGGTGCCTACGAGGGCCTTCTTGACCAGCGTCGGGGAATATTCGCCGACCGCCATTCCGACGCGCGCTGCACACAGAAGCACGACGCCGCGCGCCTGCCCCAGCTTGAGCGTCGATTGCGGGTTCTGGTTGACGAACACCTCTTCAACAGCGGCCGCTTCAGGTTCGTGCTCGGCAATCACAGCCTCGAGCTGTTCGGCCAGCCGTGCCAAGCGCTGCGCCAGCGGGAAAGCCGCGTCGGATTTCAGCTGGCCGTTCGCGACATGCGAAAGGCGGTTCCCGTCAGCCTGGATGATGGCCCAGCCGGTCGTGCCCAGCCCCGGATCGAGACCCAGGATTCTAGGCAAACTTCTCCAGCTCCTCGTCGGGCACCTTCTCATTGCCCCAGACGGTCTGGACGTCGTCATCCTCTTCGAGCGCGTCCATGAGCTTCAACAGCAGCTGCGCGTCGTCGCCGCGAACCTCGACTTCGGTCGCCGGGCGCCACGCAAGTTTCGCGCCTTCGCCTTCGCCGAGCATCGGCTCGAGACCCTTGGCGACTTCATGGAGGCTTTCGACACTGGTCCAAATGCGGTGACCCTCGTCGTCGGATTCCACGTCATCCGCGCCCGCCTCGATCGCGGCTTCGAGGACCTTGTCGGCGTCACCGGCGCTCGCAGGATATTCGATCAGCCCCAGGCGCTCGAATCCGTGGCTGACACTGCCGCTCGCTCCGAGGTTGCCGCCATTCTTCGAGAAGATCGTGCGAACGTTGGTCGCGGTACGGTTCCGATTGTCGGTCAGCGCCTCGACGATCAGCGCGACACCGCCAGGGCCGAAGCCCTCGTAGCGGATCTCCTCGTAATTCTCGGCATCGCCTGCCGACGCCTTGTCGATGGCGCGCTGGATATTGTCCTTGGGCATGGACTGGGCGCGGGCGGCGATCACCGCGGCGCGCAGACGTGCGTTCGCTTCCGGATCGGGAAGACCCATTTTGGCCGCGACGGTGATCTCGCGGCTGAGCTTGGAGAAAAGGGCGGAGCGCTTCTTATCCTGCGCCCCCTTCCGGTACATGATGTTCTTGAATTTGCTATGGCCTGCCATGGCAGTTCCTTACGCCAAGCCAAGCGCCTGGCGATAGGTCTCCAGCAGCGCGTCCGCCTCCTGCCGCGCGTGCGTCTCCATCCTCCTCAACCGCACGATCGCACGCATCGTCTTGGTGTCGTAGCCATTGGCTTTCGCCTCGGCGTAGACGTCGCGGACATCGTCGGAAATGCCCTTCTTCTCTTCCTCCAAGCGCTCGATGCGCTCGATGAACAGCCGCAGCTGATCGGCCGCGACGGTGCCCTCCGCCATGCTTCCAAATCTCCGATTTTTTAAAGTGTGAAGCGCGGCTCTAGCGGGTTGAACGCTCATATCAAGCGGCTAAGGCGGGCCCTCGCACCAGCCGGAGACACCGTGGCCGAAACTCTGCTCCCCCCGCGCACGCGCAAGGTGAAGATCTTGGCCACTCTCGGCCCGGCGTCGAGCGACGCGAGGATCATCCGCAAGCTGATGCTGGCCGGCGCCGATGCGTTCCGGATCAACATGAGCCACGGCGACCAGAAGCAGAAAGCCAAGCTGGTCGATCGAATCCGCGCGCTGGAGAAGGAATTTCGGCGACCGACCACAATCCTGTTCGACCTTCAGGGTCCTAAGCTGCGCGTCGGACATTTTCAGGGCGGGCGAACGGTGCTCGTTAAAGGCGAACGCTTCATTTTCGACCGCGACGACAAGGCGGGCGACAACCGGCGCGTGCAGCTGCCACACGTCGAATTGTTCGAAGCCGTCCGGCCAGGGACGAACATCCTGATCGACGACGGCAAGATCCGGCTCAACGTGCTCGAAGTGTGCTCCGACCGGATCATCAGCGAGGTCAAGGTCGGCGGCGCAGTATCGGACAACAAAGGCGTCAACGTCCCCGACGTGCTGGTTCCGATTCCGGCGCTTACCGACAAGGACCGCGACGACCTCCAGTTCGCACTGGAACAGCGGACGGACTGGATCGCACTGTCGTTCGTGCAGCGCCCGGAGGACGTTGCGGAAGCACGCTCACTGATCGGTGATCGAGCGGCCCTGCTCGCAAAGATTGAGAAGCCGGCGGCGATCGATCGTCTCAACGACATCATCGCGCTTGCCGATGCCGTGATGGTGGCTCGTGGCGACTTAGGCGTCGAGCTTCCGCCGGAGCAGGTCCCGCCGCTGCAAAACAAGATTGTCGCCTGCTCGCGCCAGTTCGGAAAGCCGGTCGTCGTCGCGACTCAGATGCTCGAGTTGATGGTGACCTCACCGACGCCGACACGCGCTGAGGTGAGCGACGTCGCGACTGCGATCTACGACGGCGCGGATGCCGTAATGCTCTCGGCGGAAAGCGCGACCGGCCAATATCCCATCGAAGCCGTTCAGATGATGGATCGCATCGCCAACACAGTGGAGCGCGACCCCAGCTACCAGGCGCGCGTGCACTTCACGCAGACACGGCTCGAACCGACCACCGCCGACGCGCTCGCCGGATCGGCGAGGCAGATCGCGAGCACCGTCTCGGCGACGGCGATGCTTTGCTACACCAGCTCCGGCTCGACCGCGCGTCGGATCGCGCGCGAACGGCCCCCCGTGCCGCTGCTCGCAATGAGCGCGTCGCTTCATACGTCTCGTCGGCTTGGCCTGCTGTGGGGCGTGCATGCAGTGCACACGCGAGACGTGTCGAGCTTCGAGGAGATGGTTGAGAAGGCCAAGCGGATGGCGCTGAGGCACCAACTCGCCGAGGGTGGCGACCGGGTGATCATCATGGCCGGAATTCCGTTCGGCACTGCGGGCTCGACCAATGTTCTCCACGTAGTCCGGCTGATCGGTGACGAGCTGGATCGATACCAGGCCGGTAACAACGCGGGTCGGAGAGCGACCGACCGGGCTTAGCGAGGCAGCAACGCGGGCACTTCGTCGGCGATCTGACGAGCGAGGAATCCGATTGGCCCTACTTTGTGGGCGAGCTGGGCACCAGCCTCGCCGTGCAGCCAGACCGACCAAAGCAACGCGCTGAGCGGATCCGCGCCGCGCGCGAGCAAGCCGCCAACAATGCCGGCCAGCACATCCCCACTTCCGGAGACGCCCAGGCCCGGTGCCCCTCCTTCGTAGGTCCATGCTTCGCCTTCAGACGTGACGACGTGACTGATGACGCCTTTCGCCAGGACGACGGATCGGTAGAGCTCGGCCGCGCGCAAACCGTAGCGTATCGGCTCGCGTTCAACCTCATCTTCCTCGCACTGGAGCAGCGAAGCGAGCTCACCGGAGTGAGGGAGAAGCACGGGGTATGCAGATCGCCCGTGCGGCGGCAGCGGTTGGAGGCTGTGCAGCAGCGCGGCGTCCAATACGAGCTGCGCATCGGTTCTAAGCAAGGCGTCCACGATCTGCTTGCAGACGTCTCCGTTCGACATGCCCGGACCAGCAGCGATGGCATCGGCCTTGCCAGCATTCTCCGCGATTAGCTTCACAGCTGAGGCAGCGAAGCCACCGTCACCGTCTTCGGGAAGGCCGGTGACCATTGCCTCGGGTATGGCCATCCCGAGCTGCGGCGCGACGCTTTCGACGGTCAGGATCCGCAGCTTGCCCGCGCCCGCTCGCATGGCTGCGGTAGCGGTGAGGAGCGCGGCGCCGGGTACTTCGCGGCTTCCCGCGATGACGAGGATCCGACCCTTGGTTTCCTTGTCGCCGTCGACGATCGGCGGCAGCGGATGAGATTTAAGAGCATTGCGGTCGAGCGGTTTGCCGGCCTTCACCGCGTCCCCGCCATCGCATCGGGCGCCGAAGTCTTGGGCGCGCCCTCGGCTTCGAGCGGGGCGCCATAGTTCCACAGGTTCAATTCGGGGACGCACACGCCGTGCGGGTCAGGATCGAATTCGTACGCCGCAATGCCGCAGTTGAGCACTTCGCCCTGCTTGTCGATCTTGAGAATGGTCTCCTCGTCGAGTTCTTCCAAGATATAACGGAAGCACAGCACGACGACCTGGTGGCAGACGATGAGCACGCGCTTGTTGCAATAGTGAAGGTTGATCGTGTTCATCGCCGATCGCAGGCGCAGGATCACGTCGGCCCAGCTCTCCCCGCCCGGCGGCCGGTGATAGAATTTGCCGAGACGTCGGCGGTGTGCAGCTTCTTCCGGGAAGCGCTCGCGGATACCGACGATGGTAAGGCGGTCGAAGATTCCGAACTCGCGCTCGCGAAGCCGCTCGTCGACGATCGTCCGCGTCGGCCCGCCGGCGAGCGCGTCCTGCTTGCAGACGATTTCGGCAGTCTGCTTCGCGCGAACGTAGGGCGAGGCGAGGATCACTTGCGGCCGCTCGTTGCGCGGCAGCGAGGCAAACCAGCGGCCGGCCGCCTCCGCCTGGCGGATGCCGAGCTCCGACAGGGGCACGTCGACATCTCGTACATCGATAGCGATCTCGTGCAGCCCGGCTTCGTCGGCCGCGTCGCGCGCGACATTGCCTTGGCTCTGCCCGTGCCGGACGAGATACAAGCGCTCGGGCCAATTCTGCCGCATCCAACGATCTCCTCGAACGGCAGAAAGCTTAAGCTGAGAGATTGTGCCACATCTGTTATGAACAGGACCGACTGTGGTATTTCTGCGTTGGAGCAGGCTCGAAAACTGTCCTGAGGCATTGGTTGGTTCTGTGAACATGCGTTTCGACAAGACATTTGCCAGTTTTTTCCAAGCTGGCTTCGAGTGCTCGTCGCATCGGCGGCGGGATGGCGTGCGTCTCGACCTCATTCGCGCGACGAGCCACGACAAGCACGCGTTGCGCGACTACCGCCTGTGCAAGGATGTCGGGTTCGGAACGATCCGGGATGGGTTAAGGTGGCACCTGATCGAAAAGGCGCCGGGCAAGTACGACTGGTCGAGCTGGCTTCCAGCGCTCGAAGCGGCGGAGGCGGTCGGGCTGCAGGTGATCTGGGATCTTTTCCATTACGGCTCGCCGGATTGCATCGACCAGGGCGCGCCGGACTTCGCCGAGCGATTCACCGAATTCGCGCTGGCTGCGCTCGAGGTGCAGGAATTGGTCAGCGGCAGGGCGCCGCTCGTGACGCCGCTCAATGAGATCAACTTCCTGTCATGGGCGGTGGACGACGGATATTTTCCGCCGGTCGGCCCGGGAGAGCGCGGGTGGTTCAAGCGTCAACTGGTGAAGACGGCAATCACCGCCGCCCGCGCGATCAAGCAGCGCTGGCCCGAGTCCACGATCGTCTGGGCCGAGCCGCTGATCCACATCGCGCCGCACGATCGCCGTCGCCAGACGGTTCGCGCGGCCAAGCAGAACCTTCAGGGCATGTACGAGGCCTATGACTGGATCATGGGCGTGGGCGAGCCTGAGCTCGGCGGAGATCCGTCGCTGATCGACCTGATCGGCCTCAATTATTACCCGCATAACCAATGGTATTACAAAGGCCCGACCATCCCGATGGGCCACCATGAATATCGGCCACTCGCCGACATGCTCGTCGAAATGGCCGAGCGCTACCAAAAGCCGATTTTCCTTTCCGAGACCGGCGCAGAAGCATCAGGCAAGCCGTCCTGGCTGCACTACGTTTGCAATGAAGTGCGCGACGCGATGAGCCGCGGCGCCGACATCCGCGGGATCTGCTGGTATCCGATCACCGCCTATCCGGGATGGGACAATTCACGTCACGCTGAAACCGGGCTCTTGTCCTCGGTGCTCTCGGACGGAAGCCGGCACGTCGACGAGCGCCTGCTCGAGGAGTTCCAAGTCCAACGTGCGCTGTTCGCGCGATTGGCGGACGAAAAGGTCAGCAGGGCCGCGCGCGGCTAGACGATCGGCGCCTCCTGGGGCTGGTCCGACGGAGTCCCAACGTGCGGCCAGCCATCCCGCCATTCGATGCGGTCGATCAGCAGGATCCGGCGGCTGTTGATCTCGTCTTCCTGGCGCTGCCGCGGCTTGTTCACGTCGATTGCGTGATAGACGATCCACACCTGCCCCGCCTTGTCCATGACGATGGAATTGTGCCCCGGGGCGAGCCAGCGTTCGCTTTTGAATAGCATGAGGCTGTGAGGCACGCCGCGTGCCTCCTCGAGCGTCTCAAACGGCCCCGTTGCGCTCTCTGATCGCGCGACCATCACGCCATATTCCGCGTCTGGCCCGCAGCAATTGTCGCCCGAATAGAACATATAATAGAAATCGTCGTGGCGGATGACCCACGCCGCCTCGACGAGACGCGGAAACGACCCATTTTCTCCGTTCGGCCAGATGAGATCGATCGGGTTGCTATCGGCCGCGAACGACAGGCGATCTTTGCTCAGCTCCTGGACCTTGATCGGCTGAAAGCCGGAGCCCCAGTAGAGCAAGTGCTTGCCGGTGACGGGATCGTCATAGGCCATGGGGTCGATATATTCGAAGCCAGCGCCGAGCAGCAGCGGCATACCCATATCGACGAAGGGCCCAGCGGGCGAACGCGACGTCGCCACGGCCAATGCATGGCCGCGCCGATGATCATGGCAGACATCCGGCGTCGCCGAATAATACATGAAGTAAGTTGAGCCGTCGAAGATCACGCTCGGCGCCCAGAAATCCTGCGTTTCCGACGCCCAGACGGGTTTCTCGGGAAGCGCATCACCAAGATATTCCCATCGGATCAGGTCGGCGGAGCGCGCGACCTGGATGTTGATCCATTGCTGGTCGCGAAGCGTTTGGGTCGCGTAGGCGTAATAATAGCCATCCGGCGCACGGATCACCGCCGGGTCTGGAAAATCCCAGTCGAGAATCGGGTTGACGTAGCGACCGGCCGAAATCGCTGGCGCGGTGGAAACGAGCGGCTTGCCGGCCGCCTGCACACGACCGGCGGAAGAATCATCGAACGGAGTTTGCACCCGTCGCCCATATGGCGGCTGGGCGCGATCCGGAAGCGCGATTGTCAGCGCATCCGGACGGCGCCCCTCTTTACTCGGCGGCTACTGCCGTCGACTGCAGCCCATCCGTGCGGCGCTTGTCGTCCATCCGGCGGAAGGTCGCGAGCGCCTGTCCGACGATCTGGTCCATATTGTAATATCGATAGGTCGCTAGCCGCCCGACGAACGTGACATCGCCGGTATCGTCGGCGAGCGCCTCATACCTCTTGAACAGCTCCTGATTCTCAGGCCTCGGTATCGGATAATAAGGATCGCCCTCGGCCGACGGATATTCGTAGGTGATCGTCGTCACCGGCGCTTCCTGGCCGGTCAGGTGCTTGTATTCGCTGATGCGGGTGTAGGGCACGCTCTCGTCCGGATAATTCACCACCGCGACCGGCTGGTGCCACTCCTTGTCGAGCGTCTGGTGATCGAACCTGAGGCTCCGGTACGGCAGCTTGCCGAAGCGGAAGTCGAAATATTCGTCGATCGGCCCAGTGTAGATGATGTGGTCCGCGATCTCGTGCGCCCGGTCCTTCATGTCACAGAAGTCGACGCCGAGCTCCTTTTCGATGAGCGGATGGTCGAGCATGCGTTCGAACATCTTCGTGTAGCCTTCCAGAGGCATGGCCTGGAAGGTGTCGCTGAAATAGCGGTCGTCCGTGTTCGTCCGCGTCGGGATCCGCGACGTCACCTGCTTGTCGAGCTCGCTCGGATCGAGGCCCCATTGCTTGCGGGTGTAGCCGCGGAAGAAGAGCTCGTAGAGCTCATGCCCGACGGCGTTGATGACCACGTCCTCCGACGTGCGGATTTCCTCAACGGGCTCGGCGCGCGACGCGAGATAGTCGGCGGCTTCGTCGTCCGTCTGCAGATCCAGATCGAACAGCTCGTTGAGCGTCGTACGGTTGATCGGAATCGGCACCAGCTTGTCCCGAACAGTCGCGCGGACGCGATGCTCGTAGGGCCGCCATTGCGTGAACTGCGACAGGTAGTCCCAGACCTGCTCGCTGTTGGTGTGAAAGATGTGAGGACCGTATTTGTGATAAAGGATTCCCGCCTCGTTCGGCTCGTCATAGGCGTTGCCGCCGACATGATCCCGCCGGTCGATGATCAGCACCCTCGCGCCATGCTGGCTCGCCAGCCGTTCGGCAAGGACGGAGCCGGCGAACCCGGCTCCGACGATGAGATAGTCGTAGCGGCGCCCAAAGGCGCGCTGGTCACCAAAGAGCCCGCTCATTCCGCGGCCACCAGCAGTGCGGGCGAATTCGCTCCACTACGAGTGCCGAGCAGATCGTGGACGAAGCCGGCCATGCGCGCTTGTGTCGTGTCCCAGCTCGTCGCGGATAACAGCAGGTCGGCTTCGGCCAGCCACCCGCTTTCCGGGTTGCGCGAAAGCTCGAGCGCTTTCTCGCACTGCGCCACGAAGTCCTCGGCGTTGTCTGCAATCATCACGCCTTGGAGATGCCCGTAGTGGCGCACCACGTCCTTGATCGGCGTCGAGACCACCGGCTTGCCGCCCGCCAGATATTCCGGCGTCTTGGTGGGGGAGATGAATTGAGTCGATTCATTCATCGCGAAAGGCATCAGCGCGACGTCCCAGCCGGATAGATAGTTCGGCAGCTGATCGTAGGTCTTGCCGCCAAGATAATGGATGTTCGGCCTGCGCGGCAGGTCCTCTTCGGCGATCTTCACGACGGGCCCGACCATCACAAATGACCAGTCCGGCCGCATCTTCGCGACCTGCGCCAGGAGTTCGGTGTCGAACCTCTCGTCGATCACCCCGTAAAAGCCGAGCCGCGGCTTGGGTAGATCTTCCTGATCCGCCGGGTCGAACTGACGCGCGCGCGCCTTGGCGAAGTGGCAGCGATCGACCGACGACGGGAAGCAATGGACACTCGGGTGACGGTCCTTCTTCGCCTCGTACAGGCTCGAGCCGCCGGTGAAGACGATGTCCGCCTTGTCGATCAGCTCCTGCTCGAGCTCGAGAAGGTGTGTCGGAGCAAACTTGAACTTGCTGAGCTCGTCCATCGCATCGAATATTGTGAGATCCGCATCGAGGTCGCGCGAGAAGGTCAACATCATCGGCGTGTAGTACCAGGCGATCAGCGCTCCGCGCAGCGACGCCACATGGGCGTCGAGCAGCCGCGTTAGCGCGGCTTCGCGGGCTTCGTCCGGCATGCCTTCGGGAAGATGTGGGGTGACGATGCTTAGCCCCGGCGCATTCCCCGCCTCGCGAACCTTCAGGTAGGCCGTCTCGCTGGGGTCGACATTGACCGGTTCTTCCCAGTAAATAACGTTCATCTCGCGAGCGAAGCGGCTCATGAGATGCTGCGGCCGCTGGAACACAAAGTCCCACCGCAAGTGCGAAAAGCAAAGCAATGTTGTTGGCTGCGGATCCTGGGCCGAGGGCTCGGCTTCGTACTCCACTGGCACCCCGACGCGCGTCAGCATTTTCCCTTAAACCTCCGTGTTATGTGTTGCTCAACGGATGAACGGGGCGACTCGCGCTACGGTTCCGCAATACTGATCAAAGTTAATGCTATTCTGCGCATGCTGCACCGCAGCAATCGCCGTGCTGCCCGATTGACCCGACGAAGTGCGCGTGGAAGGAGCTTCGACCTGCCTTAGATGGGGACGAAACGCCGAATGGCAACAACGATCGAGGAATTGGAGAAGCGGCGCGAGCTGGCGCGGCTCGGGGGCGGAGAGAAGCGGATCGCGGCGCAGCACGCCAAGGGGCGGCTGACCGCCCGCGAGCGGCTCAACGTACTCCTCGATGCGGGCTCGTTCGAAGAATATGACATGTTCGTCGAGCACAATGCGACCGACTTCGGCATGGACGAGCAAAAGATCCCAGGCGACGGCGTGGTCACCGGTTCCGGCACGATCAACGGCCGCCTCGTCTATGTCTTCGCGCAGGACTTCACCGTCTTCGGCGGCTCGCTAAGTGAGCGTCACGCGCAGAAGATCTGCAAGATCATGGACATGGCGATGAAGGTCGGAGCGCCGGTGATCGGCCTCAACGACAGCGGAGGCGCGCGCATCCAGGAGGGCGTTGCGTCGCTCGCCGGCTATGCCGAAGTGTTCCAGCGCAACGTGCTCGCCAGCGGCGTCATCCCGCAGATCAGCCTGATCATGGGCCCGTGCGCTGGCGGGGCCGTCTATTCGCCGGCGATGACCGACTTTATCTTCATGGTGAAGGACTCAAGCTACATGTTCGTCACCGGACCCGACGTCGTGAAGACCGTCACGAACGAGGTCGTGACGCAGGAAGAGCTGGGCGGAGCGGTCACTCACACGACCAAGTCGGGCGTCGCCGACGTCGCGTTCGAGAACGACATCGATGCCCTTCTGGCCACCCGCGAATTCTTCGACTTCCTGCCGCTTTCGAACCGGCACGACCTGCCGGAGCGGCCCTGCGAGGACCCGGTCGACCGGATCGAAGACAGTCTCGACACCCTGATCCCGCCGAGCGCGAACCAGCCCTATGACATGCACGAGCTGATCCGGAAGGTCGCCGACGAGGGCGATTTCTTCGAGCTTCAGCCGGCGCATGCGGCGAACATCATCACCGGCTTCGTCCGCATCGAAGGGCGGCCGGTCGGAGTCGTCGCCAACCAGCCGATGGTGCTCGCCGGGGTGCTGGACATAGCGAGCAGCAAGAAGGCGGCGCGCTTCGTCCGCTTCTGCGACGCGTTCGACGTGCCGATCCTGACCTTCGTCGACGTGCCCGGCTTCCTCCCTGGCGTCGCGCAGGAGCATAACGGGATCATCAAGAACGGCGCGAAATTGCTCTTCGCCTACGCCGAGGCGACGGTGCCCAAGATCACGGTGATCACGCGCAAGGCCTATGGCGGCGCCTATGACGTCATGTCGTCCAAGCATTTGCGCGGCGACTTGAACTACGCCTGGCCGACCGCCGAGATTGCCGTCATGGGCGCCAAGGGCGCGGTCGAAATCATCTTCCGCGGCAAAACCGCCAAAGAGATCGCCGAGCACACCCGCGAATATGAGGAGCGTTTCGCCAACCCCTTCGTGGCTGCGAGCAAGGGCTTCATCGACGAGGTGATCATGCCGCATTCGACCCGGCGGCGGGTGGCGATGGGGCTAAGGAAGCTGAGGAACAAGCAACTCGAGAATCCGTGGAAGAAGCACGATAATATCCCGCTATGACGCTCTTTCTGATCATACTGACGCCATTCATTCTGGCGTTTGTGATCGTGAAGGGGCTGCAGCTTTGGACTACGATTGAGCTGCCGACCGTGAGGTGGAGGGGCGAAAATCGGTCTCGGGTGTGGAATTCGGCACTGCTGATTCCTGTTTGCTGGATCTATTTCGACATGCTCTCCAAGGAATGGCTCAAATGAGCACCTACACCGCCACGATCCGCTGGAGCCGCACGGACGACGGCGATTTCGCCAAGGGCCAGTACAGCCGTGCGCATCAATGGGCGTTCGACGGTGGCGCGGTCGTTGCGGCGAGCCCGAGCCCGCACATTGTGCCCGCGCCGTGGAACGACCCCGCGGGGGTCGATCCCGAGGAAGCGTTCGTTGCCTCGCTGTCCTCTTGCCACATGCTCTTCTTCGTCGACTTCGCGCGACGCGCGGGGTTCGTGATCGACAGCTATGTCGATGAGGCCGAAGGCGTTCTGGAGAAGCGTGCCGACGGTAAAATGGCGATGACCCGAGTCACCCTTCGTCCACGCATCGCTTGGGGCGGAGAAGCGCCGGACGAAAGCGCCATCGCAGACCTGCACCATCGTGCGCACGAAGCGTGCTTCATCGCCAATTCGGTCAATTCGGAAGTGACAATCGAAAAATGAAACTCGGCCGCCTGAACCACGTCGGCGTCGCCACGCCGTCGATCGAGAAGAGCCTCGACCTCTATCGAACGATGTTCGGCGCAGAGCCACAGGGGCCGGCATTCGACCTCCCCGCGCAGGGTGTCCGCGTCTGCTTCGTCGATACCCCGAACAGCCAGATCGAGCTCATCGAGCCGCTGGGCGACGCCTCACCGATCGTGAAGTTCCTCGAGAAGAACCCGCTCGGCGGCCAGCATCACATCTGCTTCGAGGTCGCGGACATTCACGCTGCCAAGGCCGAGTTCGAGGCCAAGGGCGCCCGGGTCCTCGGCGAGCCGCGCATCGGTGCGCACGGGACGCTAGTCTTCTTCGTCCACCCCAAGGACATGGGCGGCGTGCTGACCGAGATCATGGAGACGCCGAAAGCGGCGCATTAGTCGCGGTAGCCGAGCCGTTCCGCCCACGGCAGAAGGACGGGCAGCACCGGCTCCAGCTGCTTCTCATAGCGTTTCCAACGGCCGCTCGCGGCGCGAGTCAACGGCTGCGTCACCTGGTTGTAGCTCGGCGTTCCGATCCCGCCCCGCGCGACCGCCGTCGCACGGTGGTCGAGAAGCTCTTCGCGCCAGTCGAGACCGAGAAAGTCGATGAGCGGACGAAGCGAACCTTCGGCATCGGCGATCAATTCTTCATAGACGATCGTGTGCGTCCTCAGCGGCAGGGCCTGCTTGCAATTGGTCCACACCTGCATCGCCGCATCATAGAAGGCGGCGGAATCGCCTAGGTCTAGGAAGCATGCCATTGCCTCGCTCATCGCGAAGCCCTGCATGAAGCAACTGAGCACGCAGTCGCAGGGATGGCGCTGGGCGAAGATGATCGCCGCTCCCGGAAATAGCGCCTGGATGAACGGCGCCGCGACCATGTTGAGCGGGAACTTGTCGACGATCAGCCCATCGAAGCCGGGCTCCATGTGGCGTTCGGCCTCAGCGAAATAGGCATCTCGCGCCCTGGCCAAATCGTCCGGCGAGCGGAGGGGATCGGCAATGTCGCCAAGCGCGGACTGCGCTGCGCTGATGAGTGGCACCTCTTCGAAAACGTGCGTATCCGGATGGCCCATCAGGAACGTATCGAGCAGCGTCGTTCCCGAACGCGGGAAGCCCACGAGGAAAGCGGGAGTCCGGCGCCCATCCGGCGCGGCGCTCTGCAGTTGAGCGCCCCACTCCGGCGTGATCGCCGATGCCAGCTTGCGCAGAAACTGAATGTGCGCCGCTGCCCGTGCGCGCCATTGATCGTAGTCGTAGACCGACCGGTTCATCGCCTCCGCCTCTGCAGAGGCCAAGGCGGGATCGTTAAGCGCATCGCCGAGCCTCGCCATCAGCCAGTGCCAACGAACCGGATCGCTCTCCGGAGGCTGTGCGAGGAGAAGTCGTCGGGCTTCCTCCGGACGTTTGTCCCGCAGAGCAGCCGCAGCCGCGGCGTAGCCCATTTGATCGCGCTCGATGCCACGCGCTTCGAGGGCATCCAGGAGGTCTGCCAATGCGTCCATCCGGTTCGACCGTTCGAGCAGCAGCGCAAGACTTCGCAAGAGAGGCACGTCCGGCCCGTCGGACGCGTCGGCCGAACAGCCGGCGATCGCGATAAGGACCTCGCTGGTTTCATCGAAGGCGGGATGACCGGCGAGCTGCGCCGCCTTGTCGAGCTGCGCCAGCGCCTCCTCGTCACGGCCGAGATCTGCAAGCAGGCGAGCGAACATGATGCGGATCGTCACATCCTTCGGCGATGCTTCGACCCAGCGGCCAAGCTCGTCCGCGCTCTCCTGGAACTCGCCGGCGCGCGACAGCGCCGTGGCGAGACTGCGCCGTAGCGACACCTCGGATGGATTGAGCTCCAGTGCCCGCCTAAACGCCGTGGCGGCGTTGCTCCACCGCGCGAGCCCGGCTGATGCATTTCCGAGATTGGACCACGCACGCCAATCGCCGGCGCCCAGCGAGCAGAGGCGTCCCCATGCCTCGGCCGCGATTTCCGAATTGCCGACCGCATCGGCAGCTTCGCCCCGCGCGTGCCACAGCGCCAGTTCGGCCGGGCTGGTGCCTGCGGGGGGCGGCGGCGCCACTTCGAGAGCTTCGTCTGCACGGCCTGCATCGATGAGAGCCCGCGCAAGCATCACTCGGAAGCCGACGTTCCCCGGCCCCCCTTCCACGGCTCGCCGCAGCCAATTCACACCCGCGTCCAGTCGACCGATGCGACATTCGATGAGGCCCATCAGATGTAGCAGCTGAGCGCTCGGACTTTGCGCAAGCTGCTGCTCCGCCAGGCTTCGAGCGCGGTCGAGGTCGCCGCGCTGAAAGGCGGCGATCGCATCCTGCTCTGTCAGACGGGCCTGCACCGCTTCGCCCTAGGCAGTAGCGGCGCGCGCGGTCAATCGCGTCAGCTGCTCGACGTGTTCCCGCCGTCGGGGTGAAGCACCTGCCCCGTCATGTAGCTCGAAGTCCTCGCAGGCGAGGAACAGGAAAGACGGAGCGACTTCATTCGGCTGGCCGGGGCGACCCATCGGCGTGTCCTTGCCAAACTCCGGAATCTTCTCCGGCGGCTGCCCGCCCGACGGGTTCAGTGGCGTCCAGATCGGACCCGGCGCGACGCCATTCACGCGGATGCCCTTCTTGACGAGGTTCTTCGCCAGCGACCGCGTGAAGCCGACGATCGCTCCTTTGGTGGAGCTGTAGTCGAGCAGTCCGGGCGAGCCCTTGTATGTCGTTTCCGACGTGCAATTGACGATCGCCGACCCCTCTTTGAGGTGCGGAAGCGCGGCCTGCGTCAAGAAGAACATCCCGAAGACGTTGGTCTGGAATGTCCGCTTCAGCTGCTCTTCGGTGATGTTGCCGATGTCTTCGTCATAATGCTGCTCGCCCGCATTATTGACGAGGATGTCGAGCTTCCCGAGCTGTTCGACCGTCTGCTGCACGGCTCGCTCGCAGAACTGCTTGTCCCCGATATCTCCCGCGATGGTGATGGCGTGGCGGCCTACCTTCTCGACGATCTCTTTTGACTTGGACGCGTCATCATGCTCGCACAGATACAGGATCGCGATGTCCGCACCTTCACGGGCGTACAGCGCCGCCACCGCTCGGCCGATGCCGCTGTCCGCCCCGGTTATCAGGGCGACCTTTCCCTTGAGGCGTCCGGATCCCGGATAACGCGGCTCCCAATCGGGCTTCGGCTCCAGCTTGCTCTCGTGGCCTGGCAGCTGATCCTCGTGGATCATCGGCTCCATAACTTCGGCCATGGCCTACTCCTTCGGGGCGACGCCTAGGCCTTCGCGGTCGAATTCTTCGATGGTCGCCTGGTTCTGCTGGTCGCCCGGCTTCCTATCGGCGGGCGTCTTGCCAATCGGACCCGGCTTGTCGCCGGACGAGGCATTGTTCTGCCGCGATTCTGCTGTGTCGCTGTTCTGTCCCATGAGGCTCTCCTTCACCTCATCAAACCTCTGCCGCCGCGGGCAGTTCCTGCGATTTAGCCGCCCCGCGACTTGGCGGAGATCGACCGTTCGCGCTGGGCCTGAAGCGACGTCGCTGCCGAACCCGGGCGGCAGCGCGCGACCAGCGTCGGGAAGTCGAAATTGTTGTTGTTCTCGAGCGCCGCGGCCGTTGCCGCCGAGCACTGGGTCGCGTTCTCGTAGCGGGTCTGCAAGGTCGCGACAGGCGTGCAGGCGCTGCCGCCGTCAGCGCAGCCCAGAATCGCGATCACGAAATAACCCGGTCCCATGGTCCGTCCTTGTCGTTCGGGCCATTCAAACAGCTGATTTCGCGTGCGGTTCCAGTCGTTTCGCGTCAGTGCGTTTGCTCAGCGACAGGCGCGCTCCTACGTTTGGCGATGATGGCAGCGAAGGAGACGCAGCAGCAGTCCAAGCCGAACGCCGGATTCGCGGCGCTGTGGCGATTCCTGCCGATGCTTTGGCCGAAGGGCGAGGTGGAGCTTAGAGTTCGCGTCGTTGCCGCGGTCGTGCTGGTGCTCGCCGGCAAGGCAGCGACGCTGCTCATGCCCTTCGCCTACAAGGCCGTGGTCGACGGAATGTCGTCGCATCGCCAGCCGTTCGCCATGGTGGCCATGTTGGTCGCCGGCTACGCGGCCGCGCGATTTACCGGCGTTCTCGCCGACAACCTCCGCAATGCGTTATTCGAGAAGGTCGGCCAGGATGCGGCACGGCGGCTGGCGGGCCAGGTCTTCCGACATGTCCACGACCTGTCGCTGCGCTTCCATCTGGAACGCCGCACCGGATCGCTGACCAAGATCGTCGAACGCGGGACCAAGAGCATCGACATGATGCTCTACTTTTTGCTGTTCAACATAGGCCCGACCCTGATCGAGCTGACTGCAGCGTGCGTCATCTTCTTCGTGAAGTTCGGTGCCGGGCTGGTCGCCGCGACCCTGGCGATGATCGCGCTATATATCGTCTTCACAAGACGCGTGACCGAGTGGCGCTCACAGCTTCAGCGGCAGATGAACGACGTCGACAACAAGGCGATCGGTCGCGCGGTCGACAGCCTGCTGAACTACGAGACAGTCAAATATTTCGGGGCGGAGGAGCGCGAGGCGCGGCGCTACGACGAAGCGGTCGGCGCCTTCGCTCGCGCGACCGTTCGCAACGAAGTGTCTCTCGCATGGCTCAACATCGGTCAGGCGCTCATCACCAACCTGATGATGGCCGGCGCGATGATCTTCACAGTGTGGGGCTGGAGCATCGGCCGCTTCACGCCGGGCGACGTCGTGTTCATCAACACGATGCTGATGCAGCTTTTCCGGCCGCTCGACATGCTCGGCTGGGTGTATCGCTCGATCCGTCAGGGGCTGATCGACATGGAAGCGATGTGGGACTTGCTCGACACTCCAGCGGAGATCAAGGATCGCGCCGGCGCGAAGCCCCTGATCGTCACCCGCGGCGAGGTTCGGTTCGAAGACGTGCGGTTCGGCTATGAACCCGGCCGCGAGATCCTCCGCGGACTAGACCTCGACATTCCCGCTGGGACGAGTTGCGCGATCGTAGGCCCGTCCGGCGCGGGCAAGTCGACGATCGCGCGGCTGCTGTATCGCTTCTACGATCCAACCGCAGGGCGCATCCTGATCGACGGACAGGACGTCGCAGAAGTTCAGCAACGCAGTCTTCGCGCGATCATTGGAATCGTCCCGCAGGACACGGTGCTGTTCAACGACACCATCGGCTACAATATCGGCTACGGCCGCGGCGGCTCATCGCGGCAGGAGGTCGAAGACGCGGCGCGCGGAGCAGCGATCGACCGCTTCATCGCGGTTCTGCCCGAGCGATATAATTCGATGGTTGGTGAGCGCGGGCTGAAGTTGTCCGGCGGCGAGAAGCAGCGCGTTGCGATCGCACGTACTTTGCTCAAGAACCCGCCGATCCTCGTGCTCGACGAAGCCACGAGCGCTCTCGACAGCCGCACCGAGCAGGCGATCCAAGAGACGCTCGACCGCGTCGCCGAGACCCGCACGACGATCATGATCGCACACCGTCTCTCGACCATCGTCGATGCCGACCAGATCGTTGTCCTGGACGAAGGGCAAGTCGTCGAACGGGGCACGCACGAAGAGCTGCTAGAGCTTGGCGGACTCTATGCCGAGCTGTGGCAGCGGCAGGCGGAAGCGCAGCTTGCCGAGGAGATTGCGCAGGCCGCCGAGTGACGCCAAAGCACAGGGCGGCTCGCCGACCTCGGCCCGCCAGTTGAGAGTCCAATGACCGACCCCCACGACATCCTCAAACGCATCTTCGGCTTCGATCGCTTCCGCGGCGTGCAGGAAGAGGTGGTCGGCCGAGTGCTGACGGGCAAGCACACGCTCGCCGTGATGCCGACGGGCGCGGGCAAGTCGCTTTGTTATCAGCTGCCATCGCTTGTCCGCGAAGGAACGGCGTTGGTGATCTCGCCGCTGATCGCGCTGATGCACGACCAGATCCGCAGCGCGAACGCGATCGGCCTTCGCGCAGCATCGCTCACGTCGGCCGATTCGGACCGCGAGCAGACGGTTCAGCGGTTCAAAGCCGACGATCTCGACTTGCTGTACGTCGCGCCAGAGCGAGCGACGAGCGAAGCGTTCCGCCGGCTCGTCACCGACGTGGACTTGTCGCTCATCGCCATCGACGAAGCGCATTGCGTCAGCGAATGGGGTCACGACTTCCGGCCGGACTACCGGCGGCTCAAGCTGCTGCTTGGCGATCATCCCGATGTGCCTCGCCTGGCCCTGACGGCGACGGCGGACAGGCGCACCCGCGCCGACATCCTTACGCAGCTAGGTATCCCTGAGGACGGGTTGATCGTCGCCGGGTTCGACCGGCCGAACATCCGCTACCACGTGCGGCCGCGCGACGGGCTCAGCGGACAGTTGGCGACGTTGCTCGCGCAGCAACCGGGAGCCGGAATTGTTTACGCGCCAAGCCGCGACAAAACAGAACGGATAGCCGAGCAGTTGGCTGCGAATGGGCGCTCGGCGTTGCCCTACCACGCGGGGCTTGAGCCGCAGGTTCGCGCCCGGAACCAGGCTGCGTTCGTTCAGTCGGAAGAGATGGTGATTGCCGCGACCGTCGCCTTCGGCATGGGCATCGACAAACCCGACGTCCGCTTCGTCGCGCATGCGGGCATTCCGAAGTCAATCGAGGCCTTCTATCAGGAGACCGGTCGTGCGGGTCGCGATGGCGAACCCGCGGAAGCGTGGCTGTTCTGGGGCGCGGAAGACTTCGCGCGGGCTCGCCAACGGATCGAGATCGAAGTCGAGCCAGACCGCCGCGCGGGAGAACGCGAACGGCTCAATGCCCTCGCCGCCTTTGTCGAAGCGGCCACCTGTCGCCGTGCCATCCTACTGCGCCATTTCGGCGAAGACCCGCCGGAAGCCTGCGGAAACTGCGACAATTGCGTCGACCCGCCCGCAACCATCGACGCGACGGAGGTGGCCCGGAAGCTGCTGTCCGCTGCGTTCCGCACCGAGATGCGTTTCGGCGTCGGGCATCTCGCCGACGTGCTGGCCGGCAACGACAATGAGAAGGTGCGCAGCTTCGGCCATGAGCAGCTGTCAGTCTTCGGCGTTGCGACCGCAGAGGAGCTGCCGCTTGTGCGGGCGGTCGCCAGGGCACTGATCGCGCGGGATGCTTTGCGCGCCGATGCATATGGCGGGCTAAGCTTTGGACCGGGCGCAAAGCCGATCCTGAAGGGCGAGCAGCAGCTCACCATTGCCGTTCCTCCTGCTCGCAAGCGGACCAGCCGCCGCCGCTCGGACTATCCCGCCGATCCGCTGTTTGACGCGCTGCGCGAAGCTCGGCGGAAGCTCGCGGCCGACGCCGGCGTGCCGCCATACGTCGTCTTTCACGACTCGACCCTTCGCGAGATCTCCGCCAGGAAGCCGCGCAATCTCAATGAGTTGGCGCAAGTCCAGGGCATCGGTGCGGCAAAACTCGAGCGTTACGGTGCAGCGATGCTCGACGTGCTTTCTGCCAACGGCTGATGTTCAGACTTGCGTAAGTCGCGACTCGGTTGAAGAGGCATAATCCACAGATTTCCGAACGTTGGGGAGAACCATGATCCGTAACCTTTTGCTCGCGACGGCCGCGATTGCCGTTGCCACGTCTACCGCCACTGCTGCCGCGCCGCGCAAGGCTGCCGAGTCCACCACGCTGCCCGCGTCCAATCCATTCGCAAAGCCAAGCAAACTGCCGTTTGAGACGCCCGATTTCTCGAAGATCAAGGACAGCGACTATTTGCCCGCCTTGCTCGCGGGAATGGCGCAGCAGAAAGCGGAAGTAACGGCGATCGCCAACCAGAAGGCGCCGCCGACATTCGACAACACCGTCGTCGCGATGGAGAAGTCGGGCCTACTCCTCGAGCGCGCGGGCCTCGCGTTCAACGCCGTCAATGGCGCGAACACCAACGACACGCTGCAGGCGACCGACACCAAGACCGCGCCGCTGTTCGCCGCGCACAACGACTTCATCTATCTGAACCCGAAGCTCTATCAGCGGTTCAAGTACCTGCACGATCACCAGGCAGAACTGAACCTGAACCCCGAGCAGGCGAAGCTGCTCGACGTCTATTACAAGCAGTTCGTGCATGCGGGCGCGGAGCTTCCTCCAGCGAAGCAGACCCAACTCAAGATCATCAACAAGAGGCTGAGCACGCTCTCGACGCAGTTCAGCCAAAAGCTGCTTGCCGCAGCCAAGGCCGGCGCGCTCCACGTCACCGACAAAGCGGCGCTCGCTGGACTTTCGGACGAGCAGATCGCCGCGGCGGCGGAAGCCGCGAAGGGCCGCAAGCTCGCGGGCTATGTCCTTCCACTGCAGAACACCACGCAGCAGCCGGCGCTCGAATCACTGACCAGCCACGACACTCGTCAGAAGCTGTTCGAGGCCAGCCTCAACCGCGCCGAACATGGCGACGCCAACGACACTCGAGCGGTGGTGAGCGAGCTTGCGCAGCTGCGTGCGCAGAAGGCGGCGCTGTTCGGCGCCGCGAACTTCGCCGATTACACGCTCTACGACCAGATGGCGAAGAACCGCGCGACGGCTGTCGGCTTCCTCGACCGCCTTGCTCCGGCCGTTTCCGCCAAAGAGCGGACGGAGTGGGCCGACATCGTCGGCCTGGCGAAGTCGCAGGGTGCGACATTCCAACCGACCGCGGCCGACTGGAATTACTACGCCGAGCAGATCCGCAAGCAGCGCTACGCTCTCAACAACGACGACCTGAAGCCGTACTTCGAGTTCAACAAGGTGCTCGAGGACGGAGTCTTCTATGCTGCCAATCAGCTTTACGGGCTGACGTTCAAGGAGCGGAAGGACATTCCGACCTGGAACCCGGACATGCGCGTGTTCCAGGTCTACGACCAGGACGGCAAGGAACTGGCGATCTTCATGATCGACCCGTGGAAGCGCGACAACAAGTCGGGCGGCGCTTGGATGTCGAACCTCGTCAACCAATCGCACTTGCGCGGCACCAGACCGGTCGTGTTCAACGTCGAGAACTTTACCAAGCCCGCGCCGGGCAAGCCGGCGCTGATCAGCTGGGACGACGTGACGACGATGTTCCACGAATTCGGCCATGCGCTCCACGGCATGTTCGCGTCGCAGGAATATCCGACGCTGTCGGGCACCAGCGTGGCGCGCGACTTCGTCGAGTTCCCGTCGCAGTTCAATGAGAACTGGGCGCTCGATCCGAAGGTCCTGCCGCACTATGCGGTCCACTATAAGACCGGGCAGGTGATCCCGCAGGCGCTGATCCAGAAGGTTCTCGCGGCGCGCACCTTCAACCAGGGCTATGAGGTTGGCGAGGCGCTCGAGGCGGCGCAACTCGACCTCGACTGGCACTCGTTGCCCGGGAACGCGGCGCGGCAGGATGTCGACAAATTCGAAGCCGAGGCGCTGGCGAAGGGCGGCTTCGACACCAAGGACGTGCCGCCCCGCTACCGCTCGAGCTACTTCCTGCATATCTGGGCCAACGGCTATTCGGCGAGCTACTACGCTTATGCGTGGACGCGGATGCTCGGACAGGATGCCTTCAACTGGTTCCGGACGCACGGCGGCCTGACCCGCGCCAACGGTCAGCGCTTCCGCGACATGGTCCTCTCGCGTGGCAACACGCAGGACCTTGCGGAGATGTACAAGAATTGGGCCGGTCACGATCCGAACATTCAGCCGTACCTCGATTATTACGGCTTGGCTGGTGGTTCGGACGCAAGCGTGAAATAAGGGTGCGATGATCCGCCAGCTCGACGACCGGACCTTCGTGAGCGGCCAGATCGCTCCGCACGAGGTCGCCGGACTGGCGGAACACGGCATCACCGTCATCGTGAACAACCGGCCCGACGGCGAAGAGCCGGGCCAGCCGCTTGCAGCGGATATCGAAGCTGCCGCAGCAGAGGCTGGAATCCCCTACCACTTCGTGCCGATCATCCGCGGGATCGGGCCGGCCGACGTCGACGAAATGCAAAAGGCACTGCGCGAAGCCGGCGACGGCAAGATGCTTGCGTTCTGCAGGTCGGGAAAGCGATCGGCGCTGGTCTGCGCGCTTGCTCATCGGGAGCAAGGCGCGTCGCGCGAAGATGTTGAGCAGCGGCTAGCTAATGCCGGGTTCGACCACGGGCCAATCGCGCATCTTCTCTAGAACGGATCTGCATCGCCCACTGCCAGCTCTTCGGGGCGAGAGGCCCGACCGAGTACGGCGTTGCGGTGCGGGAAGCGGCCGAAGCGCGCGATGATGTCGCGGTGCTTCTTGGCGTAACCGATCTGCTCCTCATCGTTGATTTCGGTGAACAGCAATAATGCCAGATTCTGGTCGTCGAGATCCTCGCTGTGTACAAAGGGCATATACAGGAACTTGCGTTCGTCAGTCTGCAGCTGCTCGTCGAAGCCTTTCGCGATTGCGCCCTTCGAAATCGCAAGCGCCAAGTGATCGGTCGAGTAAGCGTCGGCATGGCCGCGAAACATGTTGCGCGGGAACTGGTCGAACAGGATCACCGCCGCGTTGGCAGTGAGCGGGTCGCTCAGAAATGCATCCACCGGAAGCTGACGCTTCTCGGTCCACAGCTTGAGGAAATTCTGCCGGATCCTGTGGTCGAGCTCCGGCCCGCCGTCCCACCATTGCTTCGGCTGCAGCCCGAACCAGAATTTGAGAACGTCTGAGCGCCAGTCGCTCGCACTCAAGCTGCCGTGCCTCCGACGGTAAGGCCTTCGATGAGAAGCGTGGGCTGACCCACTCCGGCGGGCACGCTCTGGCCGCCCTTGCCGCACACGCCGATCCCCTCATCGAGGGCGAGGTCATTGCCAATGCCCTTGACCCGTGTGAGCACCGTTGGGCCGTCGCCAATGAGCGTCGCGCCTTTGACCGGTTCGGCGATCTTGCCGCCGCGGATGCGGTAGGCCTCGGTGCAGGTGAAGACGAACTTGCCGCTCGTAATGTCGACCTGACCGCCGCCGAAGCTCTTCGCGTAAATGCCGTCGTTGACGCGTTCGACCAGCTCGACGGGATCGTCCTGGCCCGCAAGCATGAAGGTGTTGGTCATGCGGGGCATGGGCGCGAAAGCGAAGTTTTCGCGGCGGCCGTTGCCGGTCGGCTCGACGCCCATGAGCCGCGCATTGAGGCGGTCCTGGATGTAGCCTTTGAGGATTCCGTCCTCGACCAGAACGTTGCGCCGCGTCGGGGTGCCTTCGTCGTCGATCGTCAGCGAACCCCGCCGCTGGTTCATCGCTCCGTCGTCGATCACCGTGACGCCTGGTGCTGCGACCCGCTCGCCGATGCGGCCGGAAAAAGCCGACGTGCCCTTGCGGTTGAAATCGCCTTCGAGGCCGTGGCCAACGGCCTCGTGCAGCAGCACGCCGGGCCAGCCGGGACCAAGCACGACCGCCATCTCGCCCGCAGGCGCGGCGACCGAATTCCAGGTTCGTTAGGGCCTGTGCGAGCGCGACATCCACCGCGCGGCCCCAATGGGCTTCGTCGAAGAGATTGTCGTAAAGGTAGCGGCCGCCGAGTCCGTGATAGCCACTTTCCCGGCGGCCGTTCTGCTCGGCGACGATCTGCACGCCGAGACGGACTAGCGGGCGCACGTCATGAGCGACGAAGCCGTCGCCGCGGACGATGTTGATGACGCTCCAGCTCGCCGCCAAACTGACGCTGACCTGCACCACGCGAGGGTCGCGGGCACGTGCAGCGGCGTCGATCGTCTGGCAAAGCGCCACCTTCTTCGCGAACGGCACGAGGCTGAGCGGATCGTCCGCCCCGTACATCGCCTGGTTGGTCCGTGCTGGCGATGCAGCCGCCGGGCCCTTTGCCGGATCAAGCAGCTTAAGCGTTGAAGCCGCACGGTCGATGGCAGCCTCGCTGATCTCATTGGCGTGAGCGAAGGCGGTGGTCTCGCCGGTCACTCCGCGCAGGCCGAAACCCGAAAAGGTGTTGTAGTCCGCAGTCTTCAGCCGGCCATCGTCGAAGCCAAAGGACTCCGTGGTGCTGTATTGAAGGTAAAGCTCGCCGTCGTCGTGCCCCGAGAGGTGCTTCGCGGCGAGCTGGCGCGCCGCGTCAGGGTCGAGGTTGCGGTAGAGGAACCGCCGAGGATCAGCCGCGGTCATGCCGCTTTGGTGTCCGCGGGTCCCCCGATGTACACGAAACGGCGGTCGCAATAGCCGCACTCGACGAAACCCGTGTCCGGCTCGATCCTCAGGAACACGCGGGGATGACCGAGCGCCGGCGAAATCTCGCCCGATCCGTCGCAGGCGACTTGAACCGTGGAGACCCGGATGACTTCGGGAGGCTGGATGGGCTTCATGGCCAGGGACTTAGCAATCGCGCCCTTCAGGTTCAACGCGGCCCTGCGTCGGTCAGTTATAGTTGATCGTCACGTCGAAGGTGCCGAGGTAGACGCCTTCTGCCTGGTTGGCGTTCACGTGCAGAGTCCCGGCCACTTTGAAGTTCAACGTTTGGTGAGCAACCACGTTGCGGGTGGTCGCGCCGTTGATGCTCCACGTGTCCAGCGTCATCGTTTCCGTGCCGCCCACGCGAGTTAGGGTCACGGCCTTCTTCGGCAGCGTGATCTTGACGACGTTCCTCGCGGGCGAAACTGCGTCGAAAATAGCCGCGTGCGGATTGCCGCCTGCCAGCAGAACGCCGCCAGTCGTCGTCACGGCGTCGGTGTTGGAATCGAGGATGGCAGCCCCGGCGGCCGTTACAGTTAGCAAACCGAAATCCATGTCCATTTTCTTGGTGAAGCTCGAAGGCAGCATGATCAGCGCGTTGCCGGTGGCGGGCGTGGGCGCCGAAACGGGGGCCGCCTGGCCGGTGGCCGGACACAGCAAGAATGGTGCCGCCAAGAGGAACGCCCCACGCATCTTGCCGACGCAGTAACCACTTTCGGTCAAGATCAATCTAGCGCTTAAGGTAAAGAGCGCGTTTACCTGGACATATTGTCGCGCCAGCGCACCGCTCCTATGCCCGCCGGCGTCATGGACGAACCCGCAATCCGCATCGAAGCGCTCTCGAAAATCTATGCGGGCGGGAAGCGCGCTCTGGACGAGGTCAGCTTCGACGTGCCGCGAGGGCAGATCTTCGGACTGCTTGGTCCCAACGGCGCGGGCAAATCGACCTTGATTAATATCCTAGCGGGCCTGGTCGTGAAAACCGGCGGCAAGGTGAATATCTGGGGCTTCGACATCGACCAGCATCCGCGCAACGCCAAGCGCTCGATCGGCGTCGTGCCACAGGAGATCATCTTCGATCCCTTCTTCACGCCGCGCGAGACGCTGGAGATCCAGGCGGGGCTGTACGGAATTCCCGCGTCTGAGCGGAAGTCGGACGAGCTGCTTGCGGCGATGCACCTGACCGACAAGGCGAATGCTTATTCACGCACGCTCTCGGGCGGAATGAAACGGCGGCTGCTCGTGGCCAAAGCAATGGTCCATTCTCCGCCGATCCTGGTGCTCGACGAGCCGACGGCGGGCGTCGACGTCGAGCTTCGCCGGCAGCTGTGGGCCTATGTGCGAAAGCTCCACACACAGGGCGTCACGATCGTACTTACCACCCACTACCTCGAGGAAGCCGAGGAGTTGTGCGACCGCATCGCCATCATCCATCACGGACGGGTGATCGCCAATGAGCCGACGCGCGAGCTCGTGTCGAAGGCGCAGGAGAAAGCCGTCGTGGTGACCTTCGATCGCGATATTTCCCAGGTGCCGACCAACGCTTGCTTCGAGAATATCACTCTGATCGACGAGCGCACGCTCGAGATCACCTATCGCAAGGACAAGGTGAACGCCGGGCAGGTGCTCGCTTCGCTGACTGCCGCGGGTCTTTCGATCGTCGACGTATCGACGCGCGATCCCGACCTTGAGGACGTATTCCTCAGCCTGACGTCCGCCGCGCAGGAAGCCGCGTGAAAACGACTGCCGACGTCCTCATCGTCGGCTCCGGCGCAGCGGGACTGACGGCCGCCCTCAATCTTGCCGAGACGCACAAGGTCGCGGTGATCGCGAAGGGCGCGCTGGCGGAAGGCGCGACGCGCTGGGCACAGGGTGGCATCGCGGCGGTGCTCGAGGAAGGCGACAGCTTCGAGGCGCATGTCAGCGACACGATGATCGCCGGAGCCGGGCTGAACGATTTGAAGGTTGTTGAACACGTGGTCGAGGCGGCGCCGCGCGCGATCCGGCATTTGATCGATCTCGGCGTTCCCTTTGCGCAAGAGGGCAATGCTCTCCATCTCACCCGCGAAGGCGGACACAGCCATCGGCGGATCGTCCATGTCGCGGATGCGACCGGCAACGCAGTCCAACAGGCGCTCGAAACCGCAGCGGCAAAGCATCCGAACATCACGCTCGTGCCCGACATGGTTGCGATCGACCTCGCCACCGGCCGCCACGCGACGCACTTCTCGACCAGCGGCGCGGTGCACGGGCTCTACGCCTACAACCGCAAGAGGAAGCGGGTCGAGACGCTGACTGGCCGCGCGACCATCCTCGCCACCGGCGGAGCGGGCCGGGCGTACCTCTATTCGACCGCGCCGCGCGGAGCGACCGGCGATGGGATTGCGATGGCGTGGCGCGCCGGCTGCCGCGTTTCCAACATGGAGATGATGCAGTTTCACCCAACCTGCCTCTATAATCTCCAGGTCAAGAACTTCCTGATCACCGAGGCGGTGCGCGGCGAGGGCGGGCAGCTCAAGCTTCCGCCGGGAGTGAAGGGCGGCGGGGCGCGGTTCATGCCGCGCTTCGACGAGCGGGCCGAGCTTGCGCCGCGCGATATTGTCGCCCGCGCGATCGACCATGAGATCAAGCGCCTCGGCCTCGATTACGTCCAGCTCGACATCTCGCACCGCGATCCTGATTTCGTGAAGGCGCACTTCCCGAACATTTACGAGAAGCTGCTGGGGCTTGGCATCGACATCACCGCCGAACCAATCCCGGTCGTCCCGGCCCAGCACTACACGTGCGGCGGCGTGGTCGTGGAACTTCACGGAGGCACCGACGCGCCGGGCCTCTATGCCGCGGGAGAAGTCACACAGTCGGGACTTCACGGCGCCAACCGGCTCGCCTCGAATAGCCTGCTCGAGTGCCTCGTGTTCGGCGAAGCGGCGGCCAAGCACATCGCCGCCAACTGGAATTCGCTGCCAGACGTGCCGGAGATCCGCGCCTGGGATGAAAGCCGCGTCGCCGATAGCGACGAGGAGGTCGTCATCGCCCAGACCTGGGGCGAGATCCGGCGCTTCATGTGGAACTATGTCGGCATCGTCCGGACAACCAAGCGGCTCGAGCGGGCCAAGCACCGCATCGACATGCTCCGCCAGGAGGTCCGCGAATATTATGCGCACTTCCGAGTGACGCCCGACCTGATCGAGCTCAGGAACCTAGTCGAGGTCGCCGACCTGATCATCCGCTCGGCCCTTTCGCGGCACGAAAGCCGGGGGCTGCACTATACGCTCGACTATCCCGAGTTACTTCCGGAGGCGAAGGACACAATTCTGGTGCCGTGAGTCACATACGAAAAGGGGGAATTATGCCGACTGAAATCAAGATTCTCGCGTGGGGCGCACTGCTGCTCATCGTGCATATCTTTGCAGCCGTTCACCTCAAGACGCGGCAATATGGCGTCACCTGGAACATGGGGGCGCGCGACGACGCTGTTCCGCCGCTCAACCCGTTGGCCGGGCGTCTGCAGCGGGCCGAAGCCAATTATTTAGAGACACTCCCGATCGCAATCATCGCGCTGCTGGGAGTGGTCGTGGCCAACCGCACGAGCGGATCGACTGCGCTCGGCGGCTGGATCTGGCTTGGCGCGCGGGTAGCCTATCTGCCGCTTTATGCCGCGGGCGTTCCGGTGATCCGGACTCTCGCGTTCGCGGTCAGCATCGGCGGCCTCGCTATGGTCCTGAAGCCGCTCCTGATCGGATGAGGCATGTGGTCGCGGCCCCGACGACGGTTCCTTGCGAAGGACAAGCTGCTGATGATCGATACGCCGTGACATGACCTCTGTTGGAGCCACGTCTAAGGCATTGAAGCAGCTTCGACTTTGACCAAGGTCAAAGCGTCCCCATATTGCTGCTCTCGTGGCGGCTTTCCTCGTTCCGCCACCCTGCTAAACCGCCCCATCCATGCCTGACGCTTCGACGCCCCAAGCCCAGCCGCACCTCTATCTCGTCGACGGCTCGAGCTACATCTTCCGCGCCTATCACCGGCTACCACCGCTGACGAACCGGCACGGCCAGCCGGCGGGCGCGGTCTATGGCTACACGACGATGCTGTGGAAGCTCGCCGACGGCCTCAACAAGGCCGAGGGGCCGACGCACATGGCGGTGATACTCGACGCGTCGGAGCAGACGCACCGCAACAAGATGTACGACCAGTACAAGGCGCACCGGCCGCCGCCGCCCGAGGATCTCGTCCCGCAATTCCCGCTGATCCGCGTAGCCACGCGCGCCTTCTCGATCCCGTGCATCGAGGAAGAGGGTCTGGAGGCGGACGACATCATCGCCTGCTACGTGATGGCTGCCAGGCAGGCCGGCTGGCGGGTCACGATCGTCAGCTCCGACAAGGATTTGATGCAGCTGATCGACGAAGATGCCGGAATCGACATGCTCGACACGATGAACGACCGGCGCATCGGGCGGAACGAAGTGCTCGAGAAGTTCGGAGTGCCGCCGGAAAAGGTCGGCGACGTGCTCGCGCTGATGGGCGACAGCGTCGACAATGTGCCGGGTGTGCCGGGGATCGGGCCCAAGACCGCGTCGCAGCTGATCCAGCAATATGGCGATCTGGAGACGGTGCTGGCATCGACCGACGAGATCTCGAAGCCGAAGCTCAAGCAGTCGCTGATCGACCACGCTGACGCGGCGCGGCTCAGCCGCGAGCTGGTTCGGCTGGTATGCGACGCGAATCTTCCGGAGCCGCTCGAAGATTTGGCGATGAAGGGAATTCCGCCCGAGCCGCTGAAGGAATTCCTTGAAGATCAGGGGTTTAAGTCACTCCTCAACCGCATGATCGGCGGCGGCGGAGGCGCGCAGCAGATCGGCGCGACGGTTCGAAATGACGTCATGGCGGCAATGGAGCCGAAGCGGCCCGCGCCGGAACCGGAACAGATCGAGGTCGATCGATCGAAGTATGAGACGGTGATCGACGAAGCGGCGCTCGACCGCTGGATCGCGGAGGCGATGGCGCAGGGCTATGTCGCGATCGATACCGAGACGGATTGCATCGACTGCATCATTGCCAAACTCACGGGCGTCAGCATGGCGATCGCGCCGAACCGCGCCTGCTACATCCCGGTCGGCCACAGCGGCGGCGATTTGCTCTCCGAGGCACCGCAGCAGCTGCCGATGGACCTGGTGCTTGCCAAGCTGAAGCCGCTGCTCGAAGACCCGGGGGTGCTCAAGATTGGGCACAATCTCAAGTACGACTGGGTGATGTTCGACAAGGCGGGCATCCATATGGCGCCGGTCGACGACACGATGGTGATGAGCTTCGACCTCGATGCCGGACGCTCGTTCGGGCACGGGCTCGAGGAGCTGGCGAAGCTTCACTTCGAGCACGAATGCATCTCTTTCAAGCAGCTGTGCGGGACGGGATCGAAGCAGATTACGTTCGACAAGGTGCCGATCCAGGCCGCGACCGAATATGCGGGCGAGGATGCGGATATCGCCCTGCGCCTGTGGCTGAGGCTGAAGCCGCGGCTGGCTTCGGAGGAAGCGACGCGGGTTTACGAGCGGGTGGACAAGCCGCTCGTGCCGGTACTCGCGCGAATGGAGCAGCGCGGGGTCAAAGTCGACCGCGACTATCTGGCGCGACTTTCGTCTGACTTCGGCCGGGAAATTCAGGCGCTCGAAGAAAAGATCTACGAGGCCGCCTGCGGCCCGTTCACGATCGGGTCTCCGCAACAGCTTGGGCAGGTGCTTTACGAGCGGCTTGGGCTGAAGGGCGGTCGCAAGGGCAAGAGCGGGCAATATTCGACCGATGTCACCGAACTCGAGCGGCTCGCCGGCGAGGGTGTCACCTGCGCGTCGCTGGTGCTTGAATGGCGTCAGCTGACCAAGCTCAAGTCGACCTACACCGATGCTCTCCAAGCGCAGATCAATCCGCAAACCGGCCGCGTCCACACCAGCTTCTCGCTGACCGGAGCACAAACGGGGCGGCTGTCGTCGAACGATCCGAACCTGCAGAACATCCCGATCCGCACCGAAATCGGCCGCAAGATCCGCGACGCGTTCGTGGCTGCTCCCGGCTACAAGCTGCTGAGTGCCGACTACAGCCAGATCGAGCTGAGGCTAGCGGCGCACATGGCCGACGTGCCGCCGCTGAAGGAGGCGTTCCGCCAGGGCATCGATATCCACAGCCTGACCGCCGAGGAATTGTTCGGTAGGGTCGATCGCGACACACGCAACCAGGCCAAGACGATCAACTTCGCGATCCTCTACGGCAGCTCGGCGTGGGGCATCGCGGGCCGCCTCGGAGTGCCGAAGGAAGAAGGCAAAGCGATCATCGACCGCTATTTCGAGCGCTTCCCGGGCATTCGCGCGTTTATTCACAGCACCTTGGCGTTCGCGCGCGAGCGGGGGTTCACGCGCACTTTGTTTGGCCGCAAGACGCACTTCATGCCGAACATCCGCTCGCCCAATCCCTCGATCCGCGCGGGGGCCGAGCGCGCCGCGATCAACGCGCCAATCCAGGGTACGAGCGCCGACCTCATCAAGCGCGCGATGACACGGATGGACAATGCGCTTGCCGAGGCGGGCCTCGACGGGGTTCGGATGCTCCTGCAGGTGCACGACGAGCTCGTGTTCGAAGTGCCCGAAGGCCAGGAGGAAGCGGCGGCCGCGGTCATCAAGCGAGTGATGGCCACTGCCGCCGAGCCAGCGATCAAACTCGACGTGCCGCTCGACGTCGAGGTCGGCTGGGGCGCGCACTGGGGCGAGGCGCATTGAGCGACACGGCTCGCGCCGAACTGGAAGCAACCGCGCCTGACGCCGACATGGCAACGCTTGCGCGAGGCGGGCGGCTCAATATTTTCGGCTTCGTTCTGCGGCTCGCAGGAATGGTGCCGTTCCTATTCATCGGCGGGCGAATTTATGGGCCCGCGGCGCTCGGCCAATTCGCCTATGCGGTGCTGGTCGTCGAATTCGCTGCGCAAATCGCCGCCCTGGGATTGCGGCGCGGGCTAGCCCAGCTGCTCTCCGACGCGAAGAAACCTCAGGCGTGCGTAATTGCCGATGCCTTGCTCGTCGCGGCGGTGGGGTCGGCAGTCGGGATGGCGATCCTGATCCTGTTTCCCAAAGCCATGTATCCGACGACCACCGTCGGAGGAACTCGATCACCTGCTGGCGATTACCGTGATCGCGATTTCTTGGACCGATATAGCACTCGCTGCGCTGGCCTATCATCACGACGTGGCATCGACTGTTCGCGCGCGTTCGATCGTTCAGCCATGGACTATCAGCATCGCCGCGTTCGGGCTGTCATTCGTTCCGATCATGGTCAGCCGCGGTGACGGTCTGATCATCGCCTACGTTTTGTCGATGGTCGCAGCGCTAATTGCGGCGCTGATCCCGCTGTTCCGCTGCTACGGCATGCCGCACGGCTGGAAGCCTGATCTCGGGACCGCCTGGACCACGGCCGTACGCAACGCTCCACTTGCGGCCGCGGACACTGTCGAATGGGCATCGCGCCGCATCGACCTCGCGGTATTGGGCGCATTCCTTCCCGCAAGCTTCGTCGGAATCTATTACGCCGCGCAGCAGGTCGCTACCTTGCCCGCGAAGCTCAAGACCAGCTTCGAGCCCGTGTTGGGCCCAGCAATCGTCCGACGCTTGGCGGCGGACGATCGACCCGGGATTGCCAAGCAAGTCCGACAGGTCACCTACTGGATTATTGCTGCGCAAGCCGGAATCGCATTGGCGCTGGGTATTCCCGGACGTGCAGTCATGGGATTGGTGGGCTCGGCATTCACCGGCGGCACCGCGATGCTTGGCTTCTTGCTCACTGCAGAGGTCATCGCCGCGGCAGCTGTCGTCAGCGAAGCGGCGCTCATTTACGTCGCGCCCAAGCGCAACATGCTTATCAGCCTCGTGATGCTGGCGCTCGAGGCGGGCCTTGCAGCTGCCTTGATCCTCCTCATGAAGGGCGAGGATCTACCGCCAACCTTTCAGGCGACCGGACCCGCTATCGCACTCTGCGTAGCGCTCGCCTTCGCGTCGATCGCCAAATCGTGGCTGCTCAAGCGCCAGCTTCAGGCGCCCGTCTCAGGCTGGCGCTTCAGCATCGCGTGGGCGGCCGCCGCAGGAATCGTGGTCGGCGTGCCGGTTCGCCTCTTCCTGCCCGAAATCGTTGCAGTTGATCATCGGCGTCCCGGCGATCCTTGCGGCCTTCGGTGCAGTGCTGTGGACCAAGGGTTTTGGCCCCGAGGATCGCGAGCTGTTCCGCATGCGAAAGAAAGACGTCGAAGAGCTTCGCGAAGCCGAGGCTCGCGACATGGTCGCCGAGGACGTCGTTTAGTGCCGGAAGTGCCTCATGCCCGTGAACAGCATGGCGATGCCGGCCTCATCCGCCGCCGCGATCACCTCTTCGTCGCGGATTGAGCCGCCCGGCTGGATGACCGCACTGGCGCCTGCTTCGACGGCGGCGCGCAACCCGTCGGCGAACGGAAAGAAGGCGTCCGAAGCAACTGCTGAGCCGATCGTGCGCGGCTCGTCCCAGCCGTTCGCTTCGGCCGCTTCACGGGCGCGGATCGCGGCAATGCGCGCGCTGTCGCGGCGATTCATCTGGCCTGCGCCGATGCCGGCGGTGACGCCGTCCTTGGCGTAGACGATCGCATTCGACTTCACGTGCTTGGCCACGGTCCAGGCGAACAGACAGTCGGCGACTTCCCGGTCGGTCGGTTGGCGCTTCGTGACGCATTTGAGCTGGTCGCGAGCGACCATGCCATTGTCGCGGTCCTGCACCAGGATGCCTCCGGCGATCACGGCGATGTCCTGTCCGCCGCGCGCCGGATCAGGCAGTCCGCCGGTAAGCAACAGGCGCAGGTTCTTCTTTCGAGCGAAAATTGCCCTTGCCTCGTCATCGGCATCCGGTGCCACGACAACCTCGGTAAAGATGTCGGTGATGGCCTCAGCCGTGGCGGCGTCGAGTGGACGATTGCAGGCGACGATCCCACCAAATGCCGAGACGCTGTCACAGGCGAGCGCTTCCTTCCATGCATCGGGCAAACTGCCGCGCGTGGCGACGCCGCATGGATTTGCGTGCTTGACGATCACGATCGTCGGGTCGCCGTCGCGGAACTCGCTGACGAGCTCCAGCGCTGCATTGGCGTCGTTGAGATTGTTGTAGCTGAGTTCCTTGCCCTGAACCTGCTCCGCCTGGGCGACGCCTCGAGCCGAAGGGCCGATCGGCAGGTACAGCGCCGCCTGCTGATGAGGGTTCTCGCCGTAGCGGAGCGGCATCTTCAGCTTGCTTGCGAGGGTCCAAGTCTCCGGCCAGCGTTCTTGCTGATCGGCGAACGCAAACCATTGGGAGATCGTCGAATCGTAAGCGGCGGTCAGCGCATAGGCCTTTGCGGCAAGCTTCTTGCGGAACTCCGCAGACGTGCTTCCGCCGAGGGTGTCGAGCTCGTTCAGCAGCGCCGCATAATCCTCAGGATCGGTGACGATCGCGACGTGCGTGTGGTTCTTCGCCGCCGAGCGCACCATCGAGGGCCCGCCGATGTCGATATTCTCGATGACGGTGTCGCGGTCGGCGCCGCTCATCACCGTGTTGAGAAACGGGTAGAGATTGACCACGACGAGATCGATCGGTGCGATGCCATGCTCCTCCATCGCCGCTGCATGCTCGGGATTGTCGCGGACGCCGAGCAGGCCGCCGTGGACCTTCGGGTGAAGCGTCTTGACCCGGCCGTCCATCATCTCCGGGAAGCCCGTAAGTTCACTGATGTCACGCACTGAGGCGCCGATTTTCGCGCAGGTTCGCAGCTGTACCGCCGGTCGACACGATTTCAACGCCGTGCCGGGCAAGGCCGGCGGCAAGCTGGGCGAGGCCGCTTTTGTCGGAAAGCGAAATGAGTGCCCGGCGAACGGGGACGAGGTCGGTCATTCGTATCTTCCTGCTTAGCTTGTGCGGCGGAACTGCCAGCCGATTTCACCGCCGAGCGACGAGACTTCGCCGACGACGACCAGCTGCGTGGTGCTCTGCGGCCGGCCGCGGCCGTCGATCCACAAACTCTCTTCCATCGTCAACATCCCGCCGCGGCAGCGGAAGTTCCACGGCGGCGCGCCTTTGGAACGAAGGATCGCGCCCATTCCGTCGGCCGTCGCGGTCGCCTCTACGCCCGGTGCGAGGTGGAAGCGCACGGCATAGCCAACGGATTCGCGGATCTTCTTGCGGCCCTTCGCCATGAGCTGGTCAGCGCCGCGCAATTCCTTGCCGTCGTTCCCGAGCATGACGCTGCGCTTGTGGGCGAGGCCGAACGCTCGAACGTAGCCGTCGTGGCTCGCCTCGAGCCGGCTCGCGTCATTGTCCTCGCTGCGGTCGATGGTGACGTCCTCGACGCCCTTGCCGAGCGAGCCGTCGGCCAGAATATTGGTCGAGTTAGTGTCGGCGACGACGAGCGTGCTGTGCGCGGCGGTCGTGCGCAGGCCTTCGACAAGCTCTTCCGGCAGATCGGTCGGAAGAGGTCCCGGCCCGCCGCAATTGACCACGAGGCGTTGCGCGCCGTCGCAGAGCTCGAAAGCGAGGGTCGAGGCGGAGCCTTGCGCGACCATCTTCGCCGGCGGCGGAGGGGCGGCATCGAGGATCAGGATCGTGCCGAGGGCGGAAAGGCGCTGGTAACCCCAGCCTTTGGCGTTGCGCAGCGGGCGTGCGCGCATCCCGCAGCCTTCAATCAAGGCGGTTAGCTTCGAAGCTTCGCTCGGGTTGCAGCCTTGCCAACTGGAGAGCGCACCGTCGCCCAAAGTGACGCCATGAAGCGCGGCCAGCGATGCGGCGGCGGCGGCTTCGATGCCGTCCGGGATCGTCTGCTTGGCGGCGAGGTAGCAGGAACGGAGCAGGCCGAGGCGGTCGACGAGCAGCACCTGTTCGAAGGGAGAGCGGCTGGTAAGCCCGCCATCCTCGAACTGCGCGGCAGCGAGGGCCCGGGCGAGGCCTGCTTCGCCACGAGCCACGCGGGAAACGCCGCCCTGCACCAGCAATCCTGCCGCAACAACGCCGCACCAGGCGGTGATGCGATCGAGACCGTCGGGCGCCTTTTCGGCGTTCGCGTCGAGGTGCCGAGCCCCGCGCGCGAGTGTGTTGAGGAGTGCCGAGCGATAACCGCTGTCGGCGCTCGACAGGACATAGGGCGCATAGGCCGTCCAGAAGAGGACCCGCTCGCCCCAGAGCTGCGGCGCCCACGCCTCGTCGACTTTGGCGCCGTGAGCGATCAGCCAACGTCCGAGAACTGCTTCCGCCAGCCGAGCGCCGTTTTCGCGGGACGCCGCAGCTGCCAGGTCGCGGAGCCAGGAGAAACCCTGCAGCTGGGCCGTGAGCGGCCCGCCGGCGCCGATGGCTGCGAAATCGAGGTCGCCAAGCGAAATTGCATCGCTTCCAACGCTGAACTTTCCGGACAGAAGAGCCACGCCGCGCTGCCGGTCTCCAGCGACGTGGTCACGTGGCACGGCAACGAGCTTGAGCGGCTGGCGCGAGGCCTTGAAGCGGGAGAGGAGCGATCCGCGCGCGAGCTTGCGCACGGCCTCGCGGTGTGCCGCCGAACCGGGATCGTTCATTGCGCTCCCCTGAGCGCCTCGATGTTTGCGGCGTAGTCCGACGGCCCGCCCTTGAATGCGGCGGTCCCGGCCACGAGGATGTTGGCGCCCGCGCTCACTGCTTGGCGGGCAGTTTCCGGATCGATGCCCCCATCCACTTCGATCTGGGCGCCCAGATTTTCCTTGGCGACGCGATTGGCGATTGCCTCGATCTTGCGCAGCTGGCTCGGGATGAACTTCTGACCGCCGAAGCCCGGATTGACGCTCATGATGAGCACGAGGTCGACCTCGTCGAGAACATAATCGAGCGCCTTGGCGGGCGTTGCCGGATTGAGCGACACGCCGGCTTTCTTGCCGAGCGACTTGATGCGCTGAACGGCGCGATGGAGGTGGGGGCCAGCTTCGGGATGGACGGTGATGATGTCCGCTCCCGCCTCGGCGAATGCATCCAAGAACAAGTCGACCGGAGAGATCATCAGGTGAACATCGAAGGGCTTGGCAGTGTGCGGCCTGAGTGCCTTCACCACGGCGGGGCCGATCGTGAGGTTGGGCACGAAATGGCCATCCATTACGTCGATGTGGATCCAGTCCGCGCCCGCTTCGTCGATCGCGCGCACTTCTTCGCCGAGCCTGGCGAAGTCGGCGGACAGGATGGAGGGGGCGATGAGGGGACCGGCCATGCGACCGATTAGACGTTAACCAGCGCGCCGGACAAGCCGAACCATGAAGAAGCCGTCGAGGCCGCCTTGGTCCTCAAGCAGTCCGGGCAGGATTCGGACCCAACCTTCGGGGGACGGCTCGACGAAATCAGGGAGTTCGCCCTCATTCGGCGGATCGATGGCGATGTCGGGATGCTCGGCGATGAACGCCGAGACGACCTCTTCGCCTTCCTGCGGCTCGAGCGAGCAGACCGAATAAACGAGCGACGCTCCCGGCTTGAGCCAATCGATCGCGCGTTCGAGCAGCCTAGATTGAAGCGCGGCACCCGAAGCGATGATGCTCGGGCGAGCTCGGTAGAGCACTTCGGGATGACGCCGGAACGTGCCCGACGCCGAGCAGGGTGCATCGAGCAGGATTGCGTCGAACTTGCGCGTCGAATTCCAGACCGACGCATCGGCAGGCGTCAGCTCGGCCTCGAGATGCGTGCGACAGAGGTTCTCGCGAAGTCGTTCGAGACGACTTTTGGACGCGTCTACTGCGGTGACGCGGTGGCCGGCGGCCGCAAGCTGCATCGTCTTGCCACCCGGTGCCGCGCAGAGGTCGAGCGCTTCGTTTGCGCCGGGAGGAATGAGACGCGCTGGGAGCGACGCTGCGAGGTCCTGCACCCACCAGCGTCCCCCGCCAAACCCTGGCAGCTCCGTCACTGAGCTGCTGCCCAGCCGGACGTGACTTGGCGCCAGCGAGATGCCCGAATTGGCCGCCGCGTAGGCCTCTGCCTCCGCTTCGTCGGCGAAGGAGAGATCAAGAGGAGGGCGCCGGGCAATCTGGCGCCGCGCGTCTTGCACCGCTGGCTCACCCCATGCCCGGCGCCACCGATCCTCGACCTCCGCAGGCAGTGCCGGAGCATCTGATGCAGGCATTCCGCGCCGGAGCAGAGTGCCGAGGACGCCATGAACCAGGCGGCGCGGACCTCCGTCGACCAGCGGCAGTGCGGTCGTAACCACGGCATGATCGGGAGTGCCGAGACCGATCTTCTGCGCGAGCGCGAGGCGGAGGACGGCACGCGGTTTTGAAATCGTCGGGCAGGAGCTGGCGCGTGGCGCTGTCGATGAGCGCGTCGAGATCGGGCAGGCGCCGCAACGTCTCGCCGGCGATGGCGCGAGCGAGAGCGCGGTCCGCGGGTGCAAGGTCGCGGGCGGCCGATGAAGCGCTGTCGAGCGTCTGGCCTTTGCGCAGCACCGAATCGAGCATCTGCAGCGCGGCCTTGCGCGCGCCCAGTCCTTCAACGCTTGGCATAGGGGCCTTCAACGCACATCTTCGCGTCATGAAACGCCCAAATCATTTGAAGGCCCCGGTGCACCTCAGCCCATCGCCGCCGATTCCCGAACCAGAGCGGCAGACGGAGCAGGAACCGCCCGCGGGCGAAGAGACCAAGCTCGATCCGACGCGCTACGGTGATTGGGAGAAGAAGGGCATCGCGGTCGATTTCTAGATCGCCTCAGCTTTAGGCGGCCGCGAAAGCAACGCGCCGAGCACCTCATCGACATTAGCCCTGCCCGCGATCAACGCGTCGACGGCATCGACGATCGGCATGTCGATGCCTTTATCTTTCGCGAGACGCGCAAGCACCGGCGCGGTGAAGGCGCCCTCCGCGACGGTCTTGCGGTCGGCGAGCAGCTCAGCAGCGGAGCGCCCCTCTCCTATGCCCTTGCCCAGCGAATAATTGCGGGAGCTGGTCGATGAGCAGGTCAGCACGAGATCGCCGAGGCCGGATAGACCGACTAGGGTTTCGCGACGCGCTCCAAAGGCCATTCCGAAGCGGGTCATCTCGGCGAAGCCGCGGCCGATGAGCGCCGCTCTCGCGTTCTGGCCGAGGCCTTTGCCCTCGACCACCCCACAGGCGATCGCGAGCACATTCTTCACCGCACCGCCGATCTCCGCGCCCGCAACATCGTCCGAGACGTAGATGCGGAACGTCGGCTGGGCGATGCGGTCGCGGAGCTGCTGGGCGAGATCACCCTCTTCCGCAGCAAGGGTCACGGCGGTCGGAAGTCCCTTCGCGACCTCATGCGCAAAGGTCGGACCGGAAAGCACCGCGACCTTGGCGTCGGGGCAGGTTTGCAAGGCCACATGGTGCAGCAACTCGCCGCTCCGTTCCTCGATGCCCTTCGAGCAAAGCACCAGCGGTCGGTCGCAATGACGAGCTTGCTCGAGAACCGAGCGCATATGCTGCGCCGGAGTGACGACTAGCCAAGCATCGCATGCTTCAAGGTCGGCGAAGTCCGAGGTCGCCCGAATGGCTTCGTTGAGCGGCACGTTTGCGAGGAAGACGGAGTTTTCGTGCCGGTCGTTGATCGCGTCGACAACTTCATTCTCGAGCGCCCACAGCAGAGTTTCACGGCCGCCGCTTGCCGCGACTTGGGCGAGCGCGGTGCCCCAGGCTCCGCCGCCGATGATACCGAGCTTCATGCTTTGACGCCCGCGCCGCGGACCTTTTCCGCGCTTTCGTCGAGCGGCCAGCGGGCGCGCGCAGGAGCATCGAGACCGTCGGTGAGACCGGCGGCGAAACGTTCGGCCCCCGCCCATGCGATCATCGCGGCATTGTCGGTGCAGAGCCAAATCGGCGGTAGGCTGAAGCGCCGCCCTTCTCGCTTCGCCAAATCGGCGAGCGCGCCGCGGATGGCCTGATTGGCGGCAACGCCTCCGGCGACGACGAGGGCGGGCGCGTCCGTCTTGCCAAGCGCAAGGGCAGTGCGGTCGACGAGACAGTCAACGACGGCTTGCTGGAAGCTCGCCGCGATGTCTTCGGGCTTGTGCTCGCCAGACGCGACCGCCCGCTGCACGGCACTCTTGAGGCCCGCGAAGGAGAAATGGGGTTCGTCCGAGCCCACCAGCGGTCTCGGGAGCGGCACCGCAGTAGCGTCTCCACTCTTTGCCAGCTGTTCGATGGCGGGTCCGCCCGGGTAGCCAAGCCCGAGCAGCTTCGCCGCCTTGTCGAAGGCCTCGCCTGCGGCATCGTCGATCGTCGTCGCAAGACGCCGGTAATCCCCGACGCCGCGAACTTCGAGCAACTGGCAATGTCCCCCTGAGACGAGCAGCAGCAGATAAGGGAACCCGAGGTCCGGATCGACCAGTCGCGGGCTCAGCGCATGACCTTCGAGATGATTGACTGCGATGAGCGGCTTTCCCGCCGCCAGCGCGAGACCCTTCCCGGCCAGAAGCGCGACCATCACGCCGCCGATCAGCCCCGGTCCGGCGGTTGCGGCGATCGCGTCGACGTCGTTGACTGACGTCTTGGCGTCACTCAGAACTCGTTGAATCAGCTCGGGAAGTATTTCGACATGAGCACGCGCCGCAATCTCCGGTACGACTCCGCCATAGGGCTGATGCGCGGCGTTCTGGCCGACCACAGCCTGCGCGAGGATGCGGCGGTCGCCCGTCACCAACGCGACAGCGCTGTCGTCGCAAGACGACTCAAGGCCCAGGATTAAAGATGGCATCATTTCGCGCCCGGCCCTTTGCCTTAACGCGCAGCATTGCACTAGGGGTGAGGCCATGCAGGGACTTCGTCTCGGGACTCGCGGATCGCCATTGGCATTGGCTCAGGCGCGCAAGGTCGCGACGGCGATCGAGACGGCGCAACGGTGGCCCGAAGGCTGGGTTCACATCGTCGAGTACAAGACGACCGGCGATCAGGTGCAGGACCGGCCGCTGGCGGAGATTGGCGGCAAGGGCCTGTGGACCAAGGAGCTCGACCGCGCACTGATCGAAGGCGAGGTCGATTTCTGCGTCCATTCGATGAAGGACGTCGAAAGCGTCCGCCCGGAGGGTATTCATATCGCAGCCGTGCGCCCACGCGGCGACGTTCGTGACCGGATTATCGGAGCGGAATCGATCGATGCGCTGCAGGAAGGCGCGGTCGTCGGCACTTCGTCGCCGCGGCGCAAGGCCCAGCTGCTTCGCCTCCGGCCCGACCTTCAGATCGTGGCCATCCGCGGCAACGTCGAAACGCGTCTCCGCAAGGTCGAGGAAGGCGAGGTCGATGCGACCTTACTTGCCGCGGCAGGGCTCAAACGGCTTGAGATCGATGCAGGGACCGCCATTCCAACAGAAGTCATTCTTCCCGCGCCGGGGCAGGCGGTGATCGGCATCGAATGCCGGACGAACGACACCCGGACGCAAAGCGTGCTCACCACGATCAACAACCAGATCACGTTCGACTGCGTCATGGCCGAGAGGGCGCTCACTCGCGCGCTCGGTGGGGATTGCGCCTCGCCCGTCGCGGCCTTTTGCGTGCTGGAAGACGGAGATCTTCGGATGCGTGTGCAATTGTTTAGCGAGCACGGCAGTGAGATGGTCGAGGAGCGCGCGGTCTTCGAGTGCGGCGACCAAAGAACGCCGGTAGATCTCGCCGAAGCAGTGCTGGCCAAGGCGCCGGAATCGATTCGGAGGCTGTTCGCCACACAATGAAGCGCGTGCTGGTCCTGCGCCCGGAGCCGGGTGCAAGCGCCACCGTGGAGCGCGCGCGCGCGCGCGGCCTCGAAGCGATTGCTCTCCCCTTGTTTGAAATCGAACCGTTGGCGTGGGATGCGCCCGAGGCAAGCAGCTTCGACGGAGTGCTTCTAACGAGCGCCAATGCTGTTCGATGCGGCGGCGATCCGCTGAAAGGTCTGCGAGGATTGCCGGCCTATGCCGTCGGCATGGCAACGGCCGAAGCGGCGCGCGAAGCGGGGTTCGACATCGCGAGCACGGGCGAGGCAGGGGTCGACCGGCTGCTCGGCTCGATCGATCCGGACCTAAAATTGCTTCATCTCGCCGGTGAAGATCGCCGAGCGCCCGACGGAGCGACTCAGGAGATCACTTTCATCCCAGTTTACCGGTCTAAAACCCGCGCGAATATCGATGTCCGATCCGTCGCGGGCGGCGTGGCGATGATCCACTCACCTCGCGCCGGCCAGTATTTAGGCGATATCGTCGATTCGTCCGGCATCGACAGAAGGGCTGTAATCATCGCGGCCATCAGCCAGGAGGCAGCGAGCGCCGCAGGCGCAGGCTGGGCCGCAGTAGAAGCGGCCGAGACACCAAACGACGACGCGCTGCTGGTCCTGACGGAACGCCTGTGCAACAAAGTGCAGGCGACATGAACGGCACGACCTATCGCAAGGGCTCGAGTTTGGGCACTCGGCTGCTCGTCGGCCTCGTCCTCATCTTGGCAGGGGCCGCCGCTGCCGTCTGGGCGCTCGCGCATTACCAGCCCGCGGCGCGATTTCTCGGCATCGTCCAGCCGGCGCCGTCGACGCCCAAGCCAGTCGCCCTGACCTCGACCCCTGGTCCGGTGGCCGTTGCGTCGCCGCCGACGAGCCGACAGGTCGCCGAGCTGCAGGCGCGGCTCGCGCGGGTTGAAAATGCGACGCAGCGGGCGGAGGGTTTTGCCGGCAGGGCCGATGCACTCGTGGTCGCCTTTGCAGCGCGGCGCGCGATCGATCGCGGCGTAGCGCTCGGTTATCTCGAGCCGTTGCTCCAGGATCGCTTCGGAGCGCAGCACCAGCAGGCGGTTGCGATGGTCATCACCGCCTCGCATGACCCCGTACGGCTCAACGACCTCATCGCACAATATGAGACGCTTGGACCCACGCTCCGACGCGGCGGCCCTCAAGACAGCTGGTGGACCGGTTTCAAGCGGGAGCTCGGAACGTTGATCGAGGTGCATCCCGCGCAGCGGCCGGCGGTGAATGCCGACGCGCGCTATGCGCGGGCAAGGCTGCGCCTGGAGACCGGAGACGTGGACCAGGCCCTCGCCGAGACAATGCGGCTTCCCGGGGCCGGCAACGCGCAGGATTGGGTTGGCAAGGCGCGGCGTTACGTCGCCGCGCACCGAGCGCTCGACGAGATTGAGTCCGCAGCATTGCTCGGGGCACCCGCGCCACAGCCTGCCGCACTGCGCGGCTGACGGCCGAAAAGTGGCTTGGCAAGGCACTCGCACTTTGCGAGTTTGCACGTGCGAGCACAGCATGGGTTCAGCCGTGCGCTGCTAAATATCTGGCATGACGCGTAAAAATGCGGGGGAGGATGGTGTCATGACGTCAGTTCGGCAGCGCTTGGGATTGGCCCTCGTCGTGCTGGCGTCCGTGCAGGTCGGCGCATCTGCCGCGACCCAGCACGGCACTCCCCAGCCTGCTCAGCGGCCCGCACCCCCTCGGGCGCCACGCCCGGCTGCAGCGCCGCAATATATCCGCGATCGCATCAACGAGCTCGGCCACGGGTTCAACGGCCGCGTCGGCATCGCCGTGCGCGCGATCGACGACGGCTGGAGCGTCGGCTGGAAGGCCGACGAGCTGTACCCGCAGCAAAGCGTCAGCAAATTGTGGGTGTCGATCACCGCGCTCGACGCCGTCGACAAGGGACGCGTGAGGCTCGACGACCGGGTCACGCTGACCCGCGACGACCTCACGCTGTTTCACCAGCCGATCGCGGCGCAGATCCTGGGCGGCGGCTACACGACGACCTTGGGCGACCTGATGTTCAAGGCGATCACGACCAGCGATAATACCGCCAACGACAAGTTGATGCGGTCGATCGGCGGAGCCTCGGCGGTGCGCAACATGATCGCGGCCAAGCACCTCGGATCGATCCGTTTCTACAACGGTGAGAAGGCGTTGCAGAGCAAGATCGCTGGGCTGATCTGGAGCCCGAGCTATTCGGTCGGGAATGCCTTCTACGAAGCGCGCGATGCACTGCCGCTTGCTGTGCGACGGGCCGCGTTCAACCGCTACGTGAACGATCCGTATGACGGCGCTGCACCAAGCGCGATCGTCAACGCGCTGGCTCGCCTGAAGCTTGGACTGCTCCTGTCGCCGGAATCGACGCGACGCCTGCTGTACATCATGGCGAACACGCATACTGGGCCGAACCGGCTGAAGGGCGGGCTTCAGCCCGGCTGGACGCTCAACCACAAGACCGGCACGGGCCAGGTGCTCGGAGCGCAGCAGGCCGGCTACAATGACATCGGCATTCTCACCGCGCCGGACGGCAAGGCCTATACGGTGGCGGTGATGATCAAGCTGACTTCCGTGCCGCTGCCCGTCCGGATGACGCTGATGAACAATGTCGTCCGCGCCGTGATCGCTCAGCACGACGTGAGCCGCGCGAGCGCGCATGCCGCCCAAAAGTGAAGAATCGCGAACGCGTCACCTGCGTCGATGAAGTGCCGCCGCTTGATTCGATCGTTTCACCGTTCCATGGTCCGGCCCCTCAGTAGAGGGGGCCAGTCTACATGCGAATTCGTCACGCCCTTGCTGCGCTGCTGATCGGCTGCGGCGCAAATCCCGCCAGTGCTCAGGACGCGCAAAGTCTCATTGCCAAGAATCTCGAAGCCCGCGGCGGCGCCGCGGCGATCGATGCAATCAAGTCTATAACCTTCGAAGGCCGAACGATCGCTCCAGGCGACTTCGAGCTGACCTTCAAATCCGCCCAGGCGCGATTGGGCGGCGGTGACGCGATCCGTCTCGACCTGGGCATTCAAGGCCTCGACCTCGTCCAGTCCTACGACGGGCAAGTCGCGTGGCGAATCAATCCGTTTCAAGGCCGCAAGGACGCGGAGCGCATGTCCGTCGACGACGCGCGGCAATTGGCGGACCAGGCGCTGATCGAAGGTCCCCTACTTGCTTCGCGGACGGACGGCAGCAAGGTTCAGTATCTGGGCCGCGATGATTTCGACGGAACGCTCGCCTACAAGCTGAAGGTGACGCAGAAGGACGGCGACGAGTTCGTCTATTGGCTCGACCCCGATACCTATCTCGACATCAAGGTCGACGAGACGCGGCGGATCCGGGGCGCCCAGCAGACCAACGAGACCGAACTCGGCGATTATGAGAAGATCGCCGGCGTCTATTTCCCGATGTCAGTCGAAAGCTGGAGCGAGGGCCAACCGAACGAGCGTCAGCGGACGATCATCGCCAGCGGCACCGCGAACGGGCCGGTGAATGCGGCCTTCTTCGCCGAGCCGGGCGGTCCGGGCACTCCCGCGAAGGCTTCCGGCAGTTCGCCCGACGCCTCGAACAAGCCTAAGGGAAAACCGGGAACCAAGCCCGGAGCCGCCAAACCGACCGACCAGACCACACCCGCGTCCAGCTCGCCGAAGGGGATGTAAGATGCTGCGTACCATGCTTCTCGCAACCGCTGCGGCGGTCCTCGTCAGCCCGGCGGCGGCGCAGAATGTGCCGGCCCCCGACAGCGCTGCCATCTCCGGCCTCGGCGTCCGCAACATTGGATCTGCGACCATGTCCGGCCGCATCGCTGCGGTTGCGGGCCGGCAGGAAAAGGACGGCAAGGTCACGTTGATTGTCGGCGCCGCGTCCGGCGGCGTGTGGAAGTCCGAAGACGGCGGCACGACCTTCAAGCCCGTCTTCGACAAGCAGCCAGTGAAGTCCATCGGCGCAATTGCGCTCGATCCGACCAACCCGCAGGTAATGTGGGTTGGATCCGGCGAAAGCTGGACCCGCAATTCCGTGTCCGTCGGCAATGGCGTCTACAAATCGGTCGACGGCGGTGAGACCTGGACCAACGTCGGCCTGCCCGGAACCGAGCGCATCACGAAGATTGTCGTTCATCCCAAGAACGGCAACATCGTATACGTCTGCGCGCCGGGCGCCCTGTGGTCGGACTCGCCGGACCGCGGCCTCTACAAGACGACCGATGGCGGCAAGACCTGGTCGCTGATCCTCAAAGGCGCAAACCTTTCGACCGGCTGCTCGTCGGTCGCACTCGATCCGGCAAATCCGGAACATCTGCTCGCCGGCACCTGGGACTTCCGGCGCAAACCCTATGAGTTTCGTTCCGGCGGCAGCGGCCCGGACCAGCCCTCGGGCAGCCGCTTCGCCGAGAGCCATGATGGCGGACGCACGTGGACGTACCTCGACGCCACGAACCGCAAGGGTCTGCCGAAGGGTCCGTGGGGACGGCTCGAGATTAATTACGCGCCATCGAATCCGAAGCGCGTCTACGCCTTTATCGAGAATGTCCGCCCGGCTTTGTTTGTGTCCGACGACGGCGGGAACAGCTGGCAGGAGCGCGACCGCAGCCAAGGCATGGTCTGGCGCCCCTTTTATTTCGGCCGGATCGTCGTCGATCCGAAGAACCCCGATCGCCTGTTCAAGATGGGTTATTCGATGATCGTGTCGGATGATGGCGGAAAGAGCTTCTCGCCAACGACCGGCGCAACGCACGGCGATTGGCACGATCTGTGGATCAACCCGAGCGATCCCAAGATCATGTATGGCGGCGACGACGGCGGCCTGTGGACCAGCTATGACGGCGGCAACCGGTGGGTAAAGAGCTGGAATCTGCCGGTTAGCCAGTTCTATCACGTCAGCACCGACATGAAGGATCCGTACCAGGTATACGGCGGCCTGCAGGACAATAGCGCGTGGGTCGGCGACCAGGAATATCCAGGCGGCATCACCAACAACCGCTGGGAGAATCTGTTTGGCGGCGACGGCTTCTGGGCGTTCGCCGATCCGTCCGACGACAATTACGCTTATGTCGAGGCGCAGGGCGGCTTCATGGGCCGCGTCAACCGCAAGACGCTCGAGGCGCGGCTGATCCAGCCGCAGGCGAGCTATAAGGAGAAGCTGCGCTTCAACTGGAACACGCCAATCGCTTTGTCGCCGAACGAGAAGGGCACGATCTACATCGGATCGCAATTCCTGTTCCGCAGCCGAGACCATGGCGTGACGTGGGACCGAATCTCGCCCGACCTTTCGACCAACGATCCGATCCGCCAGCGGCAGGAACAGTCGGGCGGAATCACGGTCGACAATTCGTCGGCCGAGATGAACACGACGATCTACTCGATCTCGGAAAGTCCGCGAGCAGCGGGGCAGATCTGGGTCGGAACCGATGACGGCAACGTCCAGCTTACGCGCGACGGCGGCCGGAACTGGACCAACCTCACGCCCAACATCGGCATGGCTCAGGGCAATTGGATCAGCTGGGTCGAGGCGAGTTGCTTCGATCCCGCGGTCGCGTACGTGACGGACGATCGTCACGCTTACGGCGACATGCAGCCTTATCTCTACCGCACGACCGACTACGGCCGCACATGGCAGCAGGTGATCGGGCCGAACACGCCAGGCGTCCGCGGCTTCGCGCATGTGATCAAGGAAGACCCGGTCAATCCGAACATCATTTATCTCGGTACCGAGTTCGGCCTGTTCGTGTCGTTGAACCGCGGCCAGTCGTGGGCTCAATTCAAGCCGAACAATTTCCCGGACGGGCTCGCCGTGCGGGACATCGCACTGCAAGAGCGCGAAGACGACCTGGTGCTTGCGACACATGGCCGCGGCATTTGGGTGATTGACGACATCAGCCCGCTTCGGGCGCTGACGTCGGCGACGTTGGCGAGCGCAGCAACGCTCATCCCGAGCCGTCCCGTGGAGCAGCGTATCCAGGGCAATGGCGGCTGGGCCGAGGGCAACGCCACTTATTATGGTGAAAACCCACCGAACGGCGCCGTCATTACTTACTATCAGAAGGCGCGGCATGTGATCGGGCGGATGAAGCTCGAAATCCTCGACGCCAACGGCAACGTGGTCGACGAAATTCCAGCCTCGAAGCGAAGGGGACTGAATCGTGTAGCCTGGTCGATGCGCACCAAGCCGCCGATCGTCCCGCCGGCGGCGTCACTGGCCGGATCGTCGACAGCCGGCGAACGCTTTCTTCCAGGGAATTACACGGTGCGTCTAACCAAGGCCGGGCAGGTTTCGACCGAGCCGTTGACGCTTACGCTCGACAAGCGCGCGACATTCTCGGTCGCGGATCGACAGGCGCAGTTCGCTGCTTCGGAACGCCTGAAGGGAATGTTCCTGCGGATGAGCAAGCTCGTGGCCCAGATCAACGGCGTTCGCATGCACGCAGCGGCGATTGCCAATGCGCCGTCCGCCCCGGCGGACGTCAAAGCCGCCGCAGCGCAACTCGGCGGAAAGGTCGACGCGATGCGCAAGGAAATTGTCGCCACGACAGAGGGGGGCGCAATTACCGGCGAGGAGCGGCTCCGCGAGCATACTGACCAGATCTACGGTTCGATCACCTCGGTCGAGGATCGGCCGACGGCTTATCAGCTAGCGCGCATCGACGCGCTCGACCACGAGCTGAAAGACGTCGAGACTCAGTGGGCAGGTTTCCAGGCCGGCGACCTCGCCGCGTTCAACGCCAAGCTGAAGGCGGCAAGCCTTCCTCCGGTGACGATCGCCGCCGTCCAATTCGATCCCGATGAGCTGGCGCGGGGCGGACGTATCTCGGCGCTGGTCGACGGCATGGTCGGCCTGCGCTTCGTCGGCAACGCAGCGGCGCTCCAGGAGGCCGGCGAAAAGGACTGAGCTATTCGATGCGGGTGTTGCCGCCCTCACCGACCGACTTCACGTGCACGGTCTTGATGTTGACGAATTCACGGATGCCGAAGACGCCGCATTCGCGTCCGTAGCCGCTGTGCTTCACACCGCCGAACGGCGTGCGCGGGTCGGAGCGGACGTTCTCATTGACGAAGCTCATCCCGGCTTCGAGCTCTTGCGCGGCGATGCGCCGGCCGCGGTCGAGGTCGGTCGTCAGCACGCCTGAGCCGAGGCCGAACTCGCTGGCGTTGGCGATGCGAATCGCGTCGGCTTCGTCGTCCGCGGCAATGATTGCTGCGACGGGGCCGAATACCTCCTCGTCGTGCGCCGGCTGGCCGGGCAAAACGTTGGTGAGAACCGTCGGCGGATACCAGGCGCCGGGGCGGTCAGGGACCTTACCGCCGAGCAGCAGCCGCGCGCCCTTGCGCACGCTTTCGGTCACCTGGCGGTGGATCTCGTCGCGCGCCTCGGCGCTCTGCATCGGCCCGAGCTTGGTGCCTTCCTTTGTCGGGTCACCCATCTCGAAGGGCCGCATCGCATCGACGAGGGCTTTTTCGAACGGCTCTAGGATCGACCGGATCACGATGAAGCGCTTGCCGGCAATGCAGCTCTGTCCGCCGTTCACCATGCGCGCCGTCGCAGCGACCTTCGCTGCTGACGCGATGTCGGCATCCTCGAGCACCAGATACGCATCTGCGCCGCCGAGCTCGAGGACGCATTTCTTGAGCACTCCGCCGGCGGCGGTGGCCACGCTTTTCCCGGCGTTGACGCTACCGGTGAGGGTCGCAGCCGCGACATTGTCATCCTCGATCAGCGCTTTGACGTCGCTCGAGCGCAGCAGCAGAGTGCGGAAGAGGTCGCGTGGGACCCCCGCCTGGTGCAGCACTTCCTCGATCGCGAGCGCGCAGCCGGGCACGTTGCTGGCGTGCTTCAGAAGCATTCCGTTGCCGGCCATCAGCGCCGGAGCGGCAGCGCGGAACACCTGCCAGAACGGGAAATTCCACGGCATGATCGCCAGAACAACGCCGATCGGCCTGAAGGTGACGAACGCCTCGCCGCCGCCGATGTCAGCTTGCTCATCGGCGAGATATTCGTGGGCGTGGTCCGCGAACCAGTCGCAGTGGAAGGCGCATTTTTCGACCTCGGCCCGACCCTCTTCGAGCGTCTTGCCCATCTCGACCGTCATCAGACGGGCGAACTCGTCCTTGCGTTGACGCAGGATCTCAGCAGCTTTCGAGATGACCCCCGCGCGCTCTGAAAACGACGTGCGCCGCCACTCGCGAAAGGCCGTGTGCGCCGCCGAAGCCGCGGCATGTCCATCCTCAAGCGTGTGGTGTTCGTAGGAGCGGCCTGGCTCGCCGGTCGCCGGATTGACTGTTTGCAACTGCTCCCTCGTCGCGGGTCGAGTGAGTTCAGCCTGGTCCGTCATCGCGAGTCTCCTTGCGAGAGCCGCATACGCGTGAAGCGGCGGCGGACCAACAGCGCGTCCGATACAAGGCTTGTTCCGTGAGACAACTGGAGCGGGCGAAGGGATTCGAACCCTCGACCCCAACCTTGGCAAGGTTGTGCTCTACCCCTGAGCTACGCCCGCTCTAAGCTGACGCCGGAAGCTGGTCCGGCGGAGGTGAGGCGCGCGCCTAGCATGGCCCGGCGCGCTCCCGCAAGGGCCGCTTACAGCCTTGTCGCTGAGGCCACAGCCGACCATATGGACGCGACTTGCCGGAATGTAAGGAACAGGGAAGAGCGTGGCGACCCTCGGGCTCAGCGAAGCCGAACGCGAATCGATAGAGCGGTTCGAGCAGGAGGTGATCAACCCCTCCATGACGGCACTCGTCATCCTCGATTTCTGGGCCGAATGGTGCGGGCCGTGCAAGCAGCTGTCGCCGGTCCTGGAGAAGATCGCGGCGGACTATGCCGACAAGGGCGTGAAGCTCGCCAAGATCGACGTCGACAATGAGAAGCTGCTCGCTTCCCAGTTCCAAATCCAGTCGATCCCGACCGTCTATGCGATCCACCGCGGCCAACCCGTAGCCGACCTCACCAACTACCGCACGGAAGGGCAGCTGAAGAAGGTGCTCGACCAGCTGCTCACACAGCTGAAGATCGAACCGGAGGGCGCAGCCCCGCAGGCCCAGATCGAGCCGCTAGTGGCGATGGGCGAGCAAGTTCTGGCAGACGGCGATGCGCCGCGGGCAATTTCGATTTTCCGCCAGGTCCACGACATTGCCCCTGAGAATGCCGAGGTGATCGGCGGCTTGGTGCGGGCGCTGGTTGCGTCAGGCGAGACGGAAGAAGCCAAGGAGATCCTCGACAGTCTGCCCGCCGAGCTGGCGAAAAAGCCGGAGATCAGCCGTGCACGCGCGGCGCTCGAGGTTGCAACAGCTGCTCCTGCCGCGGACACGGCCGCCTTCGAGCAACGGCTAGCGGCAAATCCCGAAGATCACGAGGCCCGCTTCGAACTCGCCTCCGCTAAAATGGCGGCAGGCGATCGCGATGCCGCGGCCGATGGCCTGCTCGAGATTGTCCAGCGCGACCGCGAATGGAACGATGGTGCAGCGCGCAAGCGCTTCCTTCAGCTGTTGGAGGCACAGGGCCTAGAAGATCCTTGGTCGAGCGCGCAGCGGCGTCGGCTATCGGCAGTGCTATTCACTTGAGCCGAACGCTTCGAATTCCGATTTTCCCGCTCCCGGGCGCAATCCTGTTCCCGCGCTCGCAGCTTCCGCTCCACATTTTCGAGCCGCGCTATCGCGAAATGGTGCGGGATGCGATCGACGGCGACGGGCGCATCGGCATGATCCAGCCGCACCGCGTCGACGATGACAACCAGGCGCCGCTATACGCCGTGGGCTGCGTCGGCGAGGTGGTCAGCATCGAAGAGCTCGACGACGGCCGCTTCAACATCGTGCTGCTCGGGACGAACCGCTTCCGTTACATTCGCGACATCGACCACGACACCAGTTATCGCTGCGCTGAAGTCGACATCAGCGCCTTCGCTGATGAAGAACCGCCGCCGCTCTCGCTGGCGGAGCGCGCCGAAGTCGAGCGGGAGGCTCGCAGGCTCGGCGACGCGCTGGGACTGGCGGTCGACTGGGACGCCGTCAGCCGCCTCGACGACGAGATGCTGGTCAATGCAATTGCGCAGGTCGCGCCGTTCGACGTCGGCGCCAAGCAGGCGTTGCTCGAGCAGGCTGCGCTGACGGGTCGATCGGACCTGGTCGTCCAGCTGATGCAGTTCCACCGCGCGGCCGTTGTCGGCGGCGCGGACATCGAACAGACGATCCAGTAGCTAAATCGGAAGCCCGCGGAGCAGCAGCGGAAGATCGCCGCTGGTGCCGCGCGCCTCGCTCATCAGCCGGTTCTTGAGTGGCGAGATGCGCTCGATGAGACCCATGCCGAAGCGCCGAACGGCCGAGGCCGTCCTGCCAGGAACGGCGTAAACGCGCGTAAGGCTATCGGTCGCAAACGCCACCGACAGCGCGTCGAGCGAACGCCAACGCTGGTAGCGGTCAAGCAGCTGCGCATCGCCCAAATCGAGCCCGAGGCGAGCACCTTCGACCAGCACTTCGGCGAGCGCTGCGACGTCGCGAAAACCGAGGTTGAGGCCTTGACCCGCAATCGGATGAATTGCGTGTCCCGCGTCTCCGACCAAGGCGAGGCGGTTGGCAGTGATCTGCGCCGCGTGATGGAAGCCGAGCGGAAAAGATGACCGCGGCGCCAGCATTTCGATCTTGCCGAGAAAGCCGCCCATTGCCGCCTGCGCCTCCGCGGCGAAGTCATCGTCATTGAGCGACAGCCAACCCGCTGCATCCTCCCGCGGAACCGACCAAACGATTGCGGAGCGGTGGCCGGACGGACCATCGTTCATGGGCAGCAGCGCGAACGGGCCCGTCGGATAGAAAATCTCATAGGCGACATGGTCGTGCGGCAGCTCGTGGCCAAGCACCGACACAATAGCCTGATGGTCGTAGCGCCACCGCGCCACTCGGATCCCGGCCGCTTCGCGAGTTGCCGAATTGCGCCCATCCGCAGCGATGAGCAGCGGCGCGTGAAGCTTACGCCCATCCTCCAGCGCAACGGTGACGCCACTCTCGCCACGATCGACGTTCGCGACCTTCGATTTCCACAGGAGCCAAATGTTGCGTCCGGCCTCCGCCCGCGCCTGGAGCGCCGCGCGCAGGTGCCGGTTTTCATGCATCCAGCCGAGCGGCTCATCGTCCTCCGCGTCGAAGTGCAATCCGCCGGGCTCCAGCCCATCGGCGACGGCAATCGTGCGGATGGGGCAGCCGCTTTCCGCAAGATGCGGCGTCACGCCGATTGTATCGAGCATCCGCATCGAGCTGGATGAGACTGCACTTGTGCGCCCGTCAAACGACGCCTGTGCCCGCGGGGCAGGGTCGGCGGGGTCGAGAACGATGGCGGACAGACCGCTCGAATCCAGCGCAGATGCAAGTGCAAGGCCGACCAAACCTCCGCCGAAGATGATCACGTCCGCGCGGTCCATGAGAGCGCCCTAACCCGTTCATCGCACTGACGCCACGACTTCGCTTGACCGCGGACTCCGGGTGGGGGATTTTACCGGCGGGAATATCCGGGGGTGGGACATGGCGACCGTAGCTGCACGCGCGCCGAAGCGTGAATTGGCGCCCGACTGGCGGGATGCGCTGCGCGATGCCGTGCGTCGTCTCGCTATCCGCACCTGGGGCACGGTCCTTGTCGCGCTGAGCTTCGCCGGAGCGGCGGCGTTCGCGACCCACAATCCGACCGATCCATCGCTGAGCACCGCGGCCGGTGGTCCGCCGACCAACTGGCTCGGAAGCGCTGGGGCTTATTTCAGCGATGCCTTGTTCCTCCTGTTCGGGCTTGGCGCAGTTCTCCTGCTGCCGGTTATCGGAATTGCCGGATTTCGGATGATGCGACTGCAGCCCGCGGGCCGCGTCGGACGCGGGCTTCTCCTGGCGGCGGCTGGAGCGGTGTTGCTGGGAATCGCTCTCAGCCTGACGAGCGGCTCGTCCGTCTCCGGACTGCCGGCGGGCTGGGGCGGGGCAGTCGGCCTCGCTCTGGCGCACGCCGTGGATGCAGGCGTGGGCCTGATTGGCAATCCGTCGATCGCTGGGCCGACGCGGCTGACGCTTCTCCTGCTTTTCGGCATTGCCGGCCTCGCGCTCGGCTATCTTGCCCTCGGGCTTGAGCCGGAGGAAAAGGGCTGGCTCGGGCGGCTTCTCCGGCGGCAACCGCGAGAGCGCCGGGCCGCGCCGCGTCGGACGGAAATCGCCGAAGAGCGGCCGCTCGCCGCAGCGCCTCCCAGGCCGAAGCCAACCGTCGCTGTTGCGGAGCCGCAAAGAGCCGTTGTGCCGGCCGGGCGTGGAAAGTTGGTCAAAACGTCGGCGCAGTCGAGCCTGGCCCTCGGCGATTCGTATCAGCTGCCGACCATCGACCTGCTTGCCCGCGCGCCGGAGAAGTCAAAGCAGCCGATCGACCGCGCCGGGCTCGAACGCAACGCGCGCCTGCTCGAGACCGTGCTCGAAGATTTCAACGTCCGCGGCGACATCGTCGAGGTCCGGCCGGGCCCCGTGGTCACGATGTACGAGCTCGAACCTGCAAGCGGCATCAAGGCCAGCCGGGTGATCGCTCTGGCCGACGACATCGCACGCAACATGTCGGCATTGTCCGCTCGCGTTGCGACCATTCCGGGTCGCAGCGTGATAGGGATCGAGCTTCCGAATCCGAAGCGCGAGACGGTCAGCCTGTCGGAGCTGATCGGAAGTCAGGCGTTCGAGGATCAGAACATGGCCCTGCCGCTGATCCTGGGAAAGAATATATCGGGCGACGCGGTTATCGCCGATCTCGCGCCAATGCCTCACCTGCTCGTCGCCGGCACCACCGGCTCGGGCAAGTCGGTGGGTCTCAACTGCATGATCCTGTCGCTGCTGTATCGCTACGGCCCTGACCAGTGCAAACTGATCATGATCGACCCGAAGATGCTCGAATTGAGCATGTACGACGACATCCCACACCTCCTGGCCCCCGTTGTTACAGAGCCGGGCAAAGCAATCCGCGCGCTGAAGTGGGCGGTCGAGCAGATGGAGGAGCGCTATCGCATGATGGCGAACCTCGGTGTTCGGGCGCTTCCAAGCTTCAACGCGAAGGTGCGTGAGGCGAAGGCCAAGGGCTCGAAGCTCGGTCGCCGTGTCCAGACGGGCTACGACGCCGACACGGGCCAGCCGCTCTACGAGACCGAGCAGCTCGAATATGAAGTCCTGCCGCAGATCGTAGTGGTCGTGGACGAGCTTGCCGACCTGATGATGACCGCCGGTAAGGAGGTCGAGTTCCTGATCCAGCGGCTGGCGCAGAAGGCGCGCGCGGCCGGCATCCATTTGATCATGGCCACTCAGCGCCCGTCGGTCGATGTCATCACTGGCGTCATCAAGGCCAACCTGCCGACGCGCATCAGCTTCCAGGTGACGAGCAAGATCGACAGCCGCACCATCCTCGGCGAACAGGGCGCGGAGCAGCTGCTGGGCAAGGGCGACATGCTCTACATGCCGGGCGGCAAGCAGATCATCCGCGTCCATGGCCCGTTCGTCAGCGACGAGGAGGTGCGTGCGGTAGCCGAACATTGGCGGCGGCAGGGAGCGCCGGAATATATCTCGGCAGTCACCGAAGAGCCCGAAGACGGCGGTTATCTGTTCGACGGGCAGCCGACCGGCGAGGACGATGCCGAGACCCAGCTCTATCGAAAGGCGATCCAGATCGTCGCCGGAAGCCAGAAGGCGTCGACCTCTTACCTCCAGCGGCAGCTGCGCGTCGGCTACAACAGCGCGGCGCGGCTGATCGAGCGGATGGAGAAGGACGGGCTCGTCGGGCAGCCGGACCATGTCGGCCGGCGCGAGGTGCTGATCGATCCCGACGGGCACCCGATCTGAGGCTGAACGAAACGGAACCGGAATGTTCAGTCCGCATTCAATGCGTGAACGCCACTCGGTTGGCAAATCCCAGGAGTTTGAGATGCATTTGACGACGAAGTTCGCGCGCGCCCCGCTGATCGGCACAATGATCGCCGCGGCGCCGGCCGCGGCCGCGGATTCGGCCGATCTCGCGAAGCTCAAGGCGCACATCGGTGCCGTCCGGACGATGACGGCAAATTTCGTGCAGACCGATTCCCGCGGCCGCTCCGCCGCGGGGATTCTGCAGCTCAAGCGGCCGGGCAAGGTGCGGTTCCAGTACGGTAGCGGCGACCTGCTGCTCGTGGCTGACGGTTCGCGGCTCTACTTCCTCGACTATCAGGTCGGCCAAAAGAGCAGCTGGCCGCTGTCCAAGACGCCGCTTGGCCCGCTACTCTCCGGCTCTTCCGACTTCAGCGGCAAGGCTCAGCTTCTACCCAATAGTGATCCGCGAATCCTTGTCGCCCGCGCCAAGAACACGTCCTACGGGCAGCTGACGCTCGCCTTCCTGCGCGGCGGATCGGCGCCTGGCGGGCTGCAGATGTACGGCTGGACGGCGATCGATCCGCAGGGTCATCGGACAACCGTCAAGCTGACCAACGTGCGCTACAACGTGGCCGTCCCGGACAGCGCCTTCACCTTCGCCGAGCCGAAGAAGCGATAGGATGAAAAAAGTTTCATATTGCGACCTGTTCATCCCACTTTCAGGCGCGGTAACCTAAATAGGAAATCGATCTTGCGTCTTGCCCGGGGTTTCCCCCTGTTACCTGGGTGTGCAGGATCCCTTGCGTGACGAACGCTAGGCGGCCCTCGCTCCATGCCCCCGGAGCGGGGGCCTTTTTCTTATCGGGCTGAGCAGGGTAAGCGCATTTACGTGGATAAACGGCTGAAGATCGCTTCGTGGAACATCAACTCGGTGCGAGCACGCACCGGGCTGGTCGAGCGCCTGATCACCGAGCAGCAGCCGGACATCCTATGTCTGCAGGAAACCAAGGTGCTCGACAGCATCTTCCCGTTCGATCTGTTCGACCGCCACGGCTATGTTCACCGACAGCTGAACGGTCAGCGCATGCATCACGGCGTTGCGATCTTAAGCCGCATTCCGCTCGAGGACCCGGGCAAGCATGACTGGCAGGACAATGGCGAAGCGAGGCACGTGGGTGTGCGACTCGATTGCGGAATTCGGCTGGAGAACGTCTACGTCCCGGCGGGCGGCGATATCCCTGACCGCGCCGCCAACCCAAAGTTCGGCCAGAAACTTGACTTCATCGAGCGGATGACCCGCTGGTCCGAAGGACTTCGCGAGCCGACGATCATCGTGGGAGACTTCAACGTGGCGCCGCTCGAATGCGACGTCTGGAGCCATAAGGCGCTGCTAACCGTGGTCAGCCACACTCCCGTCGAGGTGGACGCGTTGAGCCAGCTTCAGCAAGCACACGACTGGATCGATATTGGCCGGAAGTTCGTCCCGGCGCCCGGGCGCTGCTTCACCTGGTGGAGCTATCGCTCGCCCGACTGGACCAAAAATGACCGCGGCCGGCGGCTCGACCATATGTGGGCATCCCCGGAGCTGGCAACGCATCTCATGCGGCATGAAGTGCTCAAGCCGTGCCGCAGCTGGGAGCGTCCATCTGATCATGTCCCATTGATTTGCGAGATCGCGGTTTGACGAACGCGCCTCCGATCCGGCGGGCGATCGCTGCGCTTCGTGCGGGGCGACCCGTGAGGATCGAGGGCGCTCACCCCATCGCGATCGTGGCGGTCGAGACGGCGACTCCGGAAATGCTCGACATCATCGATCCCGGCCGCGAAGCGCACTTGCTCATCAGTGGCGAGCGGGCAATGGCGCTCGCGCTGGCCAACGAACGCGATGCTGCGGATCCAGTGCAGCCGGTGCTGATCGAACGAACGGAGTGGTTGAACGCGGAGACGGGATTAGCGATCGCGGACCCGGGCCAGGACCTGGATCGCGGGCCGATCGGACCGTTACATCCGGTTCCGCTCGACTGTGCGGCGTCGGCGACAGCTGCACTCGCGCTTGCGCGTTCGGCGGGGCTGCTGCCGGCGCTTTGGATCGTAACCACCGATGCGGCGGTGAGCGTCGCTGCTGAAGAAGTCGCACGCGAAGACCGGCAGCCGGGAGTGGAAATCGTCGCGCGCGCGAAACTGCCCTTGGAAGGTCTTCCGGCAACGCAGATCGTGGCATTCCGCGCTTCGGACGACGGGCAGGAACATGTCGCCCTGCTGATCGGCGCGCCGGGCGGAAGGCCACCGCTGGTGCGCCTGCACAGCGAGTGCCTGACGGGCGACGTCTTCGGATCGCTTAAGTGCGATTGCGGGCCGCAGCTTAGGGAAGCATTGAAGATCATCGGCGAAGCCGGCGGGGGCGTCCTGCTTTACCTAAGGCAGGAAGGGCGGGGCATCGGCCTCGCCAACAAGCTGCGCGCCTACGCGCTCCAGGACCGCGGCCTCGACACCGTCGATGCAAACCGCCGCCTCGGGTTCGCCGACGACGAACGCGATTATGCGCATGCCGCGGCGATGCTTCGCGCCCTCGGCATCGATGAGGTGCGGCTGCTCACTAACAACCCCAACAAAGTAGCGGGGCTGGAGTCAGCCGGCATCACGGTCGTGGAGCGCGTGGAGCACCACATGCCCGCCAACCCGCACAACGCGGATTATCTGGCGACCAAGCGGAAGAAGAGCGGGCACCTGGCCTAGAGCCGCAAGAGCCGACGGACGTCATCGAAGCTGTAGGCGATATCCTGAACGCCGTGCTGCCGAAGCATCTCGTCGTGGCCGTCGAGACAGTGAGAGCCGGCGGCCAGGCCGATCACCCAAGCGCCCGAGGCGAGCGCGCCAGTCACTCCCACGCGCGAATCCTCCATAATCACACTTTGGTCGATCGGCACCCCAATCTGCCGCGCGGCATAGAGATATAGGTCGGGCTCCGGCTTGCCCCGTTCGACATGCTCCCGGCCACTATAAATGTGATCGCCGAATGCCTCCGCTAGGCCGAGATGTTCGAGATGGGTCCGTATCCAGCGGGTCGAGCTTGATGAAGCGACCGCCCTCGGTAGTTCTGCAGGCAAAGACTGGACGAACTCGACGGCGCCGACGACGGCAGCAAGCCCCTCGCGAAGTGCGCGGCGGCTCTCTTCCTTCATCCGCTCATGGAATTGGTCGGGAATCTCACCGCCGATGTGCCCTTCGATCGCAGCGACCACATCGCGGCCGTTCAGTCCCGTGAATTTCGTTAGCGCGTCGTGGAGCGTCGTCTCGTGCCCCATCTCGGTGAGCAGCTCTGAGGTAAGCCGGTTGAGCTCGAGCTCGCTTTCGAGGAGCACGCCGTCGAAGTCGAAGATGATTCCGCGAAAATCAGGCATCGTCTTCGAACAAAGCCGTGCCGACACGGACCGCCGTCGCACCGAGCATCACCGCCTGCTTGTAATCGGCCGACATGCCCATGCTCAGCGTCATGACGTCATGACGTCGCGCCAACATATTGAGAAGCGAGAAGAAAGGTGTCGGCTCGAGCCCAAGAGGCGGGATGCACATGAGGCCGGCAAGCGGCAGCGGCGAAGCTCGCACGGCCGCAACGAGGTCGCCGACCTCGCCGATCGGACAGCCGCCCTTCTGCTCCTCCTCGCCGATGTTCACTTGAATATAGACCGCTGGAAATCGGCCGGCCTTCTCGGCCGCGCTCCTGAGCGCGTCGAGAAGCGAGCGCCGGTCGAGCGAGTGAATCACATCGAACAGCCTCACCCCTTCCGCCGCCTTGTTGGACTGCAGTCGTCCGACAGCATGGAGGCGCACGTCCGGGTGCCGCGAAAGGATTGGCTGCCATTTGGCGAGCGCCTCCTGCACCCGGCTCTCGCCAAAGTCGCGCTGCCCAGCATCGATCAGCGCCTCAATCTCTTCCGCACTGCGCGTCTTGCTGACAGCGATCAGCTGCACATCTGCCGGTTCTCGCCGCGCCAGCTTTGCGGCGAAGGCAATGCCCTCGAGAACGTGGTTCCTGCGGTCGGCGGCGCTGCTCATCGGTCGGCGCTATAGGAAGCGATATGGAAGCCCGCCAGCAATCATGGCCGCGGATCTGGCTGATGACCGACGAGCGCATGGGCGACAGCCTGTGGGACGCGGTGGCGCGACTTCCGGACGGCGCCGGAATCGTCTTCCGCCACTATTCGCTACCGGCCGAGATTCGCGTGCAAATGGCCACGCGGCTCGCCGAAGGCGCGGAGCGACGCGGGATGACGTTGGCAATTGCCGGTGACATGAATTTGGCGGAGCCGGTCGGAGCGAAACTGGTGCACAACCCGTCCCGCAGCCAACCAGGATTGCCGTTCTCGGTCTCCGTTCACGGCATAGAGGAGGCCCAGGCGGCAAAGGCTGCGGGTGCGGCGTTGGTGTTCATCTCGCCGGTCTACGCCACTCGCTCACATCCGGGGCGGAGGCCACTCGGGCCGGAGCTCGCAGCCAAGATCGCCCGCGCGGCCGGCGTCCCGGCGATTGCTCTAGGTGGAATGGATGGGAAGAGGTTCGCGCTGCTCGAGCGCGAGAGTTTTTACGGCTGGGCTGGGATCAACGCCTGGCTTAGAACTTGAACGCGGTGCCGACATAAACGGCTTGGCTATCGCGTCGCACGTCCTGGAGCGCGGTCATGCGGTCGCGCTCGATATTGTAGCGGACGCCACCCGTGACCGCGATGCGCCGCGAGATGTCGTACGAACCGCCGACATCGAGCGAGACGTTGTCGCCCTTACGGAGAGCCGCCATCGGGTGACCGTCGGTCTTGTCGGCGCCTACTGCGACTCGCGTGGTCAGGCGGTTGCTGAGCGAATAGCTGACACCCACGATCGCGCTCTCGCGTCCGCCAAGTGCGCTGTTTGCGTCCTTGACCTTCGCTACGTCACCCGAGACCGCGAACCTTTTCCAGCCAATCGCGACACCAAGGTTGTAGCTGGTCGGATTGAGCGCAGCGACGGCGGTCGTGGGGACGGAGGCGCTCGCCAGCTGGGTCTGATTCGTCGGTGCGACCGTCCGTGCGCGAATCGCCACGCGAACCTGTGACGGCCGGCCCTTGGCAGGCGCCGGCGTGAACTTGAAATCCGTCAGCGCGAGGCTCTTGCCCGCGAAAGCTGCCGCGAGCTTCGGATCGCCGTTGGCCGGCGTGAAGGATGAAATCGGGTCGAAACTGAGCGATACCGGCGCCGGCCGCTTCTTGGAGCTGGTCGCTGCGACCGCCGGACTCAGCACAAGACCGCCCGCCGCGAGTGCGGCCAGCAGCCTGGCTTCTTTCCTCTGGGCGAACTTCAGCAAACCAGCGGACCCCTTGTTTCTGGAGTCGATATAGTCCGAACCAGCTGAAGGTTCCATGACTCGAGAGTCGTTTCGTTCAGCCCCTGTTGCCGACTTAGCACAATAATGCGCCGCGGCGGGACAGGGTGGGTCTCCGCGGGACACCTTGCGAGAGGGCCGCGACCATCTATAACGCCGCGAAACTTATCTCAAAGCCGGTTCAAGGATCCTCAATGACTCGTCTGCACACGACCGCTGCCGCATTGCTGGTTCTGACCCTGGCCGGGTCGGGATGCGCGAAGAACAAGCAGCTGCCGACCCGCATGGCGCCATCGCGGATGACGCAGATCGGTGTGAACTCCTATCTGTGGCGGGCGGCGCTCGACACGGTTTCGTTTGCCCCACTGCTTCAGGCTAACCCGAACAGCGGCGTCATCATTACCGACTGGTACGCCAATCCGAAGGCACCCGGAGAGCGGGTCAAGCTCACCGTTGCGATCCTCGACCAGGATCTTCGCGCCGACGCGCTGCGCGTTTCCGCTTCGCGGCAGACCTACCAGAACGGAACCTGGGTCGAAGCTCCGGTATCCGGCGCAACGGTCCAGAAGCTCGAGGATATCATCCTGACGCGCGCACGCGACCTGCGCCGCACCGCCGTCCCGGGTTAATCCGCCTCGAATGAGCAGCCGCTTCAACCCGGCTGAGGCCGACCGTCGCTGGCAGGAGCGCTGGGCCGAGCAGGGCACGTTCGCCGCCGATAGCTCGAGCCCCAAGCCCAAGACGTACGTGCTGGAGATGTTCCCCTATCCGTCGGGGCGCATCCACATGGGCCATGTGCGCAACTATACGATGGGGGACGTGCTCGCTCGCTTCCGGCGCATGCAGGGCCACGAAGTGCTTCACCCGATGGGCTGGGATGCGTTCGGAATGCCGGCCGAGAATGCGGCGATGGAACGCGGCGTCCATCCGGGCGAATGGACTTGGGCGAATATCGCGGCGATGCGCGACCAGCTGAAACGGATCGGCTTTGCGCTTGATTGGAGCCGAGAATTCGCGACGTGCGATCCGGCTTATTACGGCCACGAGCAGGCGCTGTTCCTCGACCTGTTCGACGCGGGCCTCGTCTATCGCAAGGAAAGCGAGGTCAATTGGGACCCCGTCGACATGACGGTGCTCGCCAATGAGCAGGTGATCGACGGCAAGGGGTGGCGGTCAGGCGCAACGGTCGAGCGGCGCAAGCTCGCCCAGTGGTTCCTGAAGATCACTCAATTCGCCGATGATCTCCTCGATGGGCTAGCGACGCTCGACCAGTGGCCCGACAAGGTCCGGCTCATGCAGGAAAACTGGATCGGCAAGAGCCGCGGCCTGCAGTTTCGCTTCCGCCTTGCGAATGCGCTGGACTCGATCTTCGATGTCGAGGTGTTCACGACACGTCCCGACACGATCTTTGGCGCGAGCTTCGTCGCCGTTGCACCGGATCACCCGATTGCTCAGGCCGTCGCGGTTACCGATCCCAAAGCTGCTGAGTTCATCGCCGAATGCCGTGCCGGTGGCACCAGCGCGGCGGAGATCGAGACCGCGGAGAAGAAGGGCTTCCTAACGCCGGTCGAGGTGGTGCATCCGCTCGACAACGCATGGCGACTGCCGGTTTACATCGCGAATTTCGTGTTGATGGACTACGGAACGGGGGCGATCTTCGGCGTTCCGGGTCACGATCAGCGCGATCTCGAGTTTGCGAGGCAATATCATTTGCCGGTCATGCGCGTCGTAGCAGCGACTTCGGACCTCGCTTCAGAACCGATCGGCGAGGAGGCCGAAAGCACCTACGGAGTTGCAGTCAACTCGCGCTTCCTCGACGGGCTCACCAGCGAGCAGGCGGCCAGCGAGATCATTCGGCGGGCCGAGGAAGCCGGTTGGGGCAAGGGCACGACAGCCTACCGGCTCCGTGACTGGGGCGTGTCGCGCCAGCGCTATTGGGGCACGCCCATCCCGATCATCCACTGTGGCAAATGCGGAGCCGTTCCGGTGCCGCGCGAGCAGCTGCCGGTCGTGCTGCCCGACGACATCACGTTCGACGTGCCCGGCAATCCGCTCGTCCGGCACGCGAGCTGGAAGCACGTAATCTGTCCGAGTTGCGGGGGCGAAGCCGTCCGAGAGACGGACACGCTCGATACCTTCGTGGACTCGGCCTGGTATTTCATCCGCTTCGCCAGCCAGCCGGACGCGAAGCCGTTCGATCGCGCGGAAGCGGAGAAGTGGCTTCCCGTCGCCCAATATATCGGCGGGGTCGAGCATGCGATCCTGCACCTGCTCTACGCGCGCTTCTGGACGCGCGCATTGCAGCACCTTGGGCTCATCGGCATGTCGGAACCGTTCAAAGGGCTGTTCACGCAGGGGATGGTCACCCACGAAACCTATCGCGCGGGCGACGGCAGCTGGCTCAGCCCCCACGAAGTCCGCAGGGAAGGGGATGACTGGATCCATATCGAAAGCGGCCATCCAGTGACGCTCGGCCGCATCGAGAAGATGTCCAAGTCCAAGCGCAACACGGTCGATCCGGAGCCAATCCTCGCCAAGTACGGCGCGGACGCAGTGCGCTGGTTCATGTTGTCGGACAGCCCGCCGGAACGCGATCTCGAATGGTCGGAAGCGGGAATCGAAGGCGCTTCACGCTTCGTCCAGCGAGTCTGGAAGCTGGTGAACGGCAGCGTCGCCGGTGAAGGCGAAGACGAAGGACTTAAGCGAAAGCTGCACCGCACGATTTGCGCAGTCGGCGAAGCGATCGACGGCCTCCAGTTCAACAAGGCGGTGGCCCAGCTTTACGAGCTCGTCACTGCGATCGAGAAAGCGAAGCCGTCAGCAAGCCGAGCGGAGTTGGTGCGTGGCCTGGTTTTGCTAGTCGCGCCCATGGCGCCGCACCTCGCCGAAGAGGCCTGGGCATTGCTCGGCGAGCAACGGATGATCGCGGACGCCGCCTGGCCGGCGTTCGATCCGGCGCTTCTCGTCGACGACCAGGTAACGCTGGCGGTGCAGGTCAACGGCAAGCTGCGCGACACGCTCACGGCACCGCGCGGACTCGACAAGACCGCGGCCGAGGCGCTCGCGCTCGCGTCCGACAAGGTGCAGCGTCAGCTCGCAGGCGCTGCCCCGCGCAAGGTCATTGTGGTTCCCGACCGGCTGGTGAATATCGTCGCATGATGTCCAGGGGACCAAAGCGCGCGGGCCTCATCCTCGCACTCCTCCTCCTTCCGTCGTGCGGGCTGCGTCCGCTCTACGCGGGTGGATCCGAGAGCCCGGTCGCGGCAACGCTGCGCTCGGTCGAGGTTGCTCCGATCGCCGGTCAATCGGGATGGTTGGTGCGCGACAAGCTGCTCGACCGGCTCGGCGAGGCAGGACAGGGCACGCCCGCCTATCGGCTCGACGTGACTCTCGACGACAACATCACCGCGTTCGGGCTCAGGCGCGACCAGGCGGCCACGCAGGAGCGGCGCACGTTGCGAGCCCGCTTCCAGCTCGTCGACCTACGCAACGGAATGGTGGTGCTCGACGCTACTGCCGGGTCGGACGCGTCAATCGACATCGTCAGCTCGGAATATGCAACCGTAGCGGCCGAGCAGACGGTGCTCGATCAGCTCTCCGGCATCGTCGCCGACCAGATCGCCACTCGGCTCGCGCTCTACGCGTCGCGCGCATCGGGCAAGTGAACGTCAGCAAGCAGGCGATAGGTCGCGCGGTCGACCAACCCAATGCGCAGGTCCGCTTCTATCTTTTCCATGGGCAGGACACCGCGCAGTCGCGCGGGCTGGGCCAGCGGCTCCTTCAAGCCTCGGGTGCAAGCAAGTCGATCATCGCATCCGGTGCAGTGAAGTCCGACCCTGCGTCACTCGCGGACGAGGCAGGAGCGATGAGCCTCTTCGGTGGAGCGCGCATCATATGGCTCGAGCCCGCAGGTGAGGAGATCCTCCCCGGCGTCGAGGCGCTGCTCAGCGCCCACTCAATCGAAAGTCCGGTTGTGGCAATCGCCGGATCGCTCACCAAAGCCTCCGGTCTTCGTAAGCTTGCAGAAGCTTCACCCAGCGCAGTGGCCTTCGCTGCTTATATGCCAGAAGGCCAGGACGCGGCTCGAATGGTCGCCGATGTGGGCCGCAGCTACGGATTGAAGATCAGCCAACCCGTCGCGGACCGGATCGCCGGCGCGGCGGGCAACGACCAGGCGCTGGTCTCACAGGAACTGCAAAAGCTCGCGCTCTATCTCGACGCCTCACCCCACTCACCCAAAGAGCTTGATCACGACGCGGTCGATGCTGTCGGCACGGACACAGCCGAGGGCGATGTCATGCGTCTCGCCGACCTGGCGCTGAGCGGACAGATGGACGCGCTCGCCGACGAGCTGGCGCGGCTGCCCTCCGGCGGGTCGGAGGCAATTCCAGTCGTCCGCTCTCTTCAGCGGCGCCTCATCATGTTGGCGCCGATGCGAGCCCGGGTGGAGCGGGGCGAAAGCCCCGACGCCGTCATGACGTCACTCGGCAAGGCATTGTTCTGGAAGGATAAAGGCATCGTCGGCCGAATGCTCTCGCAATGGGATGCGGAGCGGCTGGCCAAGGTGGCGGAACGCGCCGGGCGTCTGGAGCGGAGCCTGATGTTCAGTCCCGCGCCGCAGCAGGAGGCACTGGGCGAAGAGCTACTCGCGATCGCGAGAGAAGCGCGCCGGCGCTGAAGCCTAGATCGGCTCTCCGCTCAGGCGCTGGCAGATCATGTCGAGCTGATCGAGGCTCGAATAATGCAGCGTAACCTGGCCGCCCTGTCCTTTGTGGCTAACCTGGACCTTCACACCCAGCAGATCGCCGAGTTGGCGCTCTAGCGCAACAAGGTCGGCATCGACGGTCTTCGATGCATTGCGCGCACTGGCGCGGCCGATGTCGTAACCTGGGCCGCGGCTCTTTGCTTGTTTGGCGCGATCTTCGGCCTGGCGAACGGACAGGCCCTTCGCGACAATTTCCTGCGTTAGCGCTTCGGGATCCGGCGCCGTCGCCACGGCACGCGCATGACCCATCGTAATATCGCCCTTTACGAGCGACTGGCGCACGAAGGCAGGCAGGTCGAGAAGGCGCAGCAGGTTCGCGACGTGGCTGCGCGACTTGTGGACGATCTTCGCCACTCCATCCTGTGTATGGCCGTGTCGTTCGATCAGCTGCCGATACCCGTCGGCTTCCTCGATCGCGTTGAGATCCTCACGCTGGATGTTCTCGATCAGCGCGAGCTCTGCCATCGACGCTTCGTCGACCTCGCGGACGATCGCCGGAATGGTGTGCAGCCGTGCCTTTTGGGCGGCACGCCAGCGGCGCTCGCCGGCCACGATCTCGAAGCCATCTTCGCTCGGGCGTAGGAGGATTGGCTGCAGCACCCCTCGCTGAGCGATCGATTCGGCGAGCTCGTTGATCAATTCCTCGCTGAAATGCGCGCGGGGCTGGTTCGGATTGGGCCGGATGCGTGCGACGTCGATCTCTCGTACGCCCCCCCCGCGATTTTCACCTGAAGCTTCGTCGCCTTGCCGCCGGGGGGCATCACCGAGAAGCGCCGACAGACCCATGCCGAGCCCCCTGCCCGGCTTGTCGCTGCTCATGCGGCCTCCGCCACACGGGGTAGACGTGCGATCAGCTCGCGAGCCAGGCGGAGGTAAGCCTCCGAGCCGGGACACTTGAGGTCGTAGATCAAAGCCGGCAAGCCATGGCTGGGTGCCTCGGACAAACGTACGTTCCGGGGGATGACTGTGTCGAAGACGATATCTCCAAGGCACGCACGCACGTCCTCAGATACCGCCTGCGAAAGATTGTTACGGCGGTCGAACATTGTCAGTGCAACGCCGAGGATCGACAGCTCGGGATTGAATGCCGCCCGGATGCGCTCAACCGTCTGCAGCAGCTGGCTCAGACCCTCGAGGGCGAAGAACTCGCACTGCAGCGGTACGAGCACGTTACGAGCGGCGACCAGCGCGTTGACTGTCAGCAAGCCGAGCGAGGGCGGGCAGTCGATCAGGCAGACATCCCAGCGCGCAGAGACGGCATTCAGCGCCTTGTCGAGACGGTGGGCGCGGTCCTCGAGGCTGACCATTTCCACTTCTGCGCCGGACAGATCGACGGTTGCGGACAGAAGGTCGAGCCGCGGCACGCGGGTGGGAACGACCGCCTCCACAACGGACGCACTGCCAATCAGGACGTCGTAGCTCGAACGTTGCCGCTGCCTCTGCCCCACGCCGAGGCCGGTTGAAGCATTGCCTTGCGGGTCGAGGTCCACGAGCAGCACACGCGATCCGATGGCCGCCAGCGCGGTGGCAAGATTAATGGCCGTCGTCGTCTTGCCAACGCCGCCCTTCTGATTGGCTACTGCGATTCTGTTCATCGCCTAATTGCCCTCACCTTGGTGGCGACGACGATTTTTGAATCCTCGTCGGTCACACTCGGCTCCACACGGAAGCTACCCTGCCATGTCCGTTGGGCTTCGGCCAGTTCGGATTGCGCGCTTCGGCCCCTGGGAAGGATCCAAACCGTCTTTTTTGTGGACAGATGGTCGCACATGTTGAGGAAACGCGAGAGCGAAGCCACTGCGCGGCCGGTGATCACATCGAATGATCCGTTGATTCGTTCGGCCTTCGCCTGCGTCACCGTGGCGGTCACCCCGAGTTCCGAAACCGCCCGTTCAAGGAAATTCGCGCGAAGCCGCCGCGGTTCGACTAGGGTTACGGGGCCATCCACGATGCATGCGATCACTATTCCCGGCAGTCCGGCCCCCGAACCGATGTCGATCCACGACGCGCCCGGTTCGGGCTCGAAACGAACCAATTGAGCTGAATCTAGTACGTGACGCTCCCAGAGGGCGTCCATTGTTCCACGTGAAACAAGATTTTGGCGTTCGTTCTCCGCCGCGAGCAACTGCGTGTAATTTTCGAGGCGCTCCGACGTTTCACGTGAAACAGGCCTGCCAGCGGCCTGTTCGAGCTCCGTTATCACGCCGCCACGCGGCGATTTGCCGCAACGTAAACCGCTGAGAGGGCCGCAGGAGTGACTCCAGGTACCCTCGCGGCCTGGTCCAAGGTCTCCGGCCGCGAAGTCGTCAGCCGTTCGACCATTTCCGTGGAAAGCCCAGGGATCGACCCATAATTGAGTTTGGCCGGAAGCCACACGCGAGAGTCACGCTGCACGACTTCCCACTCGCGCTCCTGGCGGGCAACATACGGTGCATAAAGCAGATCGGCTTGCCCTTCGTCCGTGTCCGACCAGTGATCGCTGCCCCGTCTTTCGAAATGCTCCTTGATGTATCGCGTCCGCAATTCAGACAGGCACCCAGCAGCGAAGGCAGCTTCGCCGAGCCGGGTCGTGGCATTGTCCGCGCGCAGCGAAAGCCGGAACTCGGCCCGCGCGGTCATCATCCTGTAGGGCTCCGTAACGCCTTGGAGGGTCAGGTCATCGACCATGACACCGATGTAGCTGCTGCGCCGGTCAAATCGGACCTCCTTCAGGTCCAGTGCCCGCGCTGACGCATTCAGCCCCGCCACGAGCCCCTGCGCAGCAGCTTCTTCATATCCGGTCGTGCCGTTGATCTGGCCGGCAAGAAAGAGGCCCACCAGTTCCCGAACCTCCAGCGTGCCGTTCAGCCGCCGCGAGTCCACGAACTCATATTCGACGGCATAGCCCGGTCGAACGACCTCAACCTGTTCAAGGCCTTCGATGCTTCGCAAAAACTGGAGCTGCGCATCTACAGGAAGGGATGTTGAAATCCCGTTCGGGTAGACGAGCGGATCATCAAGGCCCTCAGGCTCGAGGAAGATCTGGTGGGCACCGCGATCGGCGAAGCGCTTCACCTTGTCCTCGATAGACGGACAATAGCGCGGCCCCCTACCCTCGATCGCGCCGGCGAAGAGAGGCGAACGGGCGAAGTTCTGGCGTATGATGTCGTGCGTCCGCCAGTTGGTGCGCGCAATGGCGCAGCGGAGTTGCGGCTGACGGACGCCGTCATCGAGCGCAGACATCGTCCAAGGCTTCTCATCGCTCGGCTGTTCTTCGAGTCTCGCCCAATCAATGGTGCGGCCATCCAAGCGAGGCGGCGTGCCAGTCTTTAGACGGCCGTGGCCAAGCCCGATCTCACGGATCTGCGTGGATAAAGCGAGGGAAGCTCTCTCTCCACGCCGGCCGCCCCCCATCACCTGCTCGCCAATGAACATGCGCGCGTCGAGGAATGTGCCGGTCGCGATAACCACGGCGCGGCACTCGAGCGGTCCCACCGAGGTATCGACGCCAACCACCCTGCCGCCTACGATGAGCAGGCCGAGCGCTTCCGCAAGCACGATCTCGACTTCGTTTGCGCGAAGGAGCTCAGCGATTGCATCGCGGTACAGCGCCCGGTCAGCCTGCACTCGTGGCCCCCAGACCGCGGGACCTTTGCTCCGATTGAGCATCCGTCGGTGGATTGCCGCCCGGTCCGCTGCACTTGCCATGAGCCCATCGAATACGTCGAGTTCGCGAACCAGGTGCCCCTTGCCGACGCCTCCGATCGAGGGGTTGCAGGACATTTGCCCCGCATCCTCCGCCCGGAAGGTGAGGAGACCGACCTTGGCCCCCCGACGCGCCGCGGCTGCCGCTGCCTCGCAGCCTGCGTGACCCGCACCAATGACAAGGACGTCGAACATCAGCGATGCCTTAACGCATCGATGTTTCACGTGAAACTATTTGCCAAGACAGAAGCGGCTAAATAGCGAATTGAGCAGGTCCTCCGTTCCAGCGGCGCCCGTAAGGCGGTCGAACGCCGACCGTGCTTGGCGCAGCTCTTCGGCGACAATTACGGCGTCAGTTGTTGGCTCAACACGCCGCAGCGCCATTGACGCCTCCTCGAGCAACTCAGCCTGACGGCGATTGATCGCAATCTCGCCCTCGCCCGGCAGGACCTCGCGTGCAAGAATGGCAATTCGATCGAGCAACGCCGCCACGCCTTCGCCCGTCACCGATGACACCGCGAGCGAACCAACCGGCGCACCGCCCCGATCTGGCAAGTCAGACCGCGCGTGGACCCTGATCTGCCGGACATGCTGTGGCGCCCCTTCCGGCTCTCCGAGCCACACCAGGACGTCGGCCGCCTCAACCATCGCCGTAGCGCGCGCGACGCCGATCGCCTCAACTTTGTCGCTTGTCTCGCGCAGGCCCGCCGTGTCGGTCAGCAGCACTGGCAGGCCGCCAATGGCCAGGGGAATCTCGATATGGTCACGGGTGGTGCCCGGAACGTCGGTTACAATCGCACGGTCTGACCCTACTAACCAGTTGACAAGGCTTGACTTTCCGGCGTTTGGTGGCCCCGCGAAAACTATCCTGACGCCGTCCTTCAGCGTCTCCATGCGCGGGAGATCGAGCCACTCCTGAAGTTCGTCCGCAAGTTCACCGGCGGATCGAACCAATTCAGGCTCGACCGCCAGATCCTCTTCGTCATAGTCGATAGCGCGTTCGGCGCGCGCGGACAGGTCGAGAACGCGTTGCCGCCAAGTGTCAATCTGCCTTCGCAAGCCGCCCTCCGCGAGCGCGAGAGCCGCCTTCCGCTGGGTCTCCGTTTCCGCTCCGATCAGGTCGGCCAGGCCTTCCGCCTCCGTGAGATCGATCCGTCCGTTCTCGAACGATCGACGTGTGAACTCACCTGGGTGGGCCTCTCGCAGGCCCTCAACGACGCCAAGTGCGGCAAGCACAGCATCCACCACGGCTCGACCGCCGTGACATTGGAATTCGACGATATCCTCGCCGGTCGCGCTCGCAGGCCCATCGAACCGCAGAATCAATGCCTGATCGAGCAGCTCGTGCGTATCCGGATGCCGAAGCTCTCTGACGCTTGCCGTGCGCGCCGCGGGCAAGGAGCCCGAGATTCGTTCACCAGCGGCATGCGCGTGCGGCCCGCTCACGCGAATGATCGACACAGCAGCAGGCGGGCGACCGCTCGACAATGCGTAGATGGTGTCCGCCACCTAGGCCGCCTCAGGTGAAGATCGGAGCGATCACCGGCACGATGTGACGTGCGCCGTCGAAAATCATTTTGAGCGCGACCCAAAGGATCACCGCCAGACCGGCCCAGGCGAGCCAGCGATAGCGGTCGATGTAGCGTGCGATCACGTTCGCAGCGGCACCCATCAGCAGCACTGACAGGACGAGGCCGAACACCAGCACCCAGGGGTGCTCACGGGCTGCGCCAGCAACGGCAAGCACATTGTCGAGGCTCATGCTGACGTCGGCGAGGGCAACGCCCCAGGCGGCGCTCGCAAAGCTCTTGGCGGGCTTCAGCCCCGAATGCTCATCGCCCGCGACTTCCTGGGAGCCGGAGCTTTCGTCCTGGTGGCGAAGCTCGCGATACATGCGCCACGCGACCCACAGCAGCAGGATGCCGCCCGCGAGCACCAGTCCAACGATCTGCAACAGCTGGGAGACGACGAGCGCAAAGATGATCCGCAGCACTAGCGCGGCAATCACGCCAATCAGGATCACCTTCTTGCGCTGTGCCGTCGGCAGCCCTGCGGCGAGCGCGCCGACGACGATCGCATTGTCGCCGGCAAGCACGATGTCGATGAACAGGATCTCGAAGAAAGCCGCGATCGCGCTGGCGCTGATGAAGGATGGATCCATTGTGGGACGCTAGCCGAGGCCGAGCAGGTGTCTCAAGCCCAGCGCCCGCTCGCCGCCCATATAACCCTCATAAATCATGTTGCAGGCGACCCACAGGATGACGGCCAAGCCGATGTAATTGATCCAGTGATACCGTCCAATCAGCTTCGCGACGTAATTCGCAGCGAGCCCCATGAAGAGGACCGAAAAGGTGAGGCCGATGAACAGCAAGGCCGGGTTGTCACGCGCAATCGACGCAACCAGCAGCACATTATCGAGGCTCATACTGAGATCCGCGACGGTGATCGCGATTGCCGCCTGGAGCAGGGTCTTGCTTGCGGGCGGGCCCTCGACCGCGCTGGTCGAGGGATCGTCGGCGATGACGTCCGCGCGCGGGTGAATTGCGCGCCACATGTTATAAGCGACCCACAGCAGCAGGAGCCCGCCGGCGAAGACAAGCCCGGTGATCTTGAGCAGATGCGTCGCCAGCACGGCGAAGATAATCAGGAAGACCAGCGCCATCCCGACGCCAAACAGGAGCACCCTCTTTCGGTCGCGTGCTCGGAGCCCGGACGCGAGCGAACCCATGATGACGACATTGTCGCCAGCCATGGTGAGATCACCAATGATGATCTGCCCGAGCTTCGCCAGCCCCGCGGCGGTAAAGATCGCGCCGAAGTCAAAGCCCTCAAACATCGGGCAGCGCTTCTACTGATTTATCGAGGCAAAGAAATCCTCGTTCGACTTGGCGTCCTTCATCTTGTCGAGAAGGAACTGCATCGCATCGACGGTTCCCATCTGCATCAGGATCCGGCGCAAAACCCACATCTTGGTGAGGACGTTTTGATCCACCAGCAGTTCTTCCTTACGAGTGCCGGACTTACCGACGTCGAGGGACGGGAAGATGCGCTTGTCGGACACCTTGCGGTCGAGCACGATCTCCGAGTTACCGGTACCCTTGAACTCCTCGAAGATGACCTCGTCCATCTTGGAGCCGGTATCGATCAGCGCGGTAGCGATGATCGACAGCGATCCGCCTTCCTCGATGTTGCGGGCGGCGCCGAAGAAACGCTTCGGCCGCTGGAGGGCGTTGGCATCGACACCGCCGGTGAGCACCTTGCCCGAGCTCGGAACGACCGTGTTGTAGGCACGACCGAGCCTCGTGATCGAGTTCGAGCAGGATCACGACGTCCTTCTTGTGCTCGACAAGGCGCTTGGCCTTTTCGATCACCATTTCGGCGACCTGGACGTGACGCTGCGCAGGCTCGTCGAAGGTCGAGGAGATGACCTCGCCATTGACCGAGCGCTGCATGTCGGTGACCTCTTCCGGCCGCTCGTCGATCAGCAGGACGATCAGGATCACCTCGGGGTTATTGTCGGTGATCGCGCGGGCGATGTTTTGCAGCAGCACGGTCTTGCCGGTGCGCGGCGGAGAAACGATCAGCGCGCGCTGGCCCTTGCCGAGCGGAGCGACGATGTCGATCACGCGCGCCGACTTGTCCTTGATGGTCGGGTCGAGCGTGTCGAGCCGAAGCTTCTCATCGGGATAGAGCGGCGTCAAATTGTCGAAGTTGACACGGTGGCGGACCTGCTCGGGATCATCGAAGTTGATGGTGGTCACGCGGGTGAGAGCAAAATAGCGCTCGCCCTCCTTGGGGCCGCGGATTTCACCTTCGACCGTATCACCGGTGCGAAGTCCGAATTGCCTGACGATCGACGGAGCGACATAGATGTCGTCCGGACCGGCGAGGTAATTGGCTTCGGGCGACCTCAGGAAGCCGAAGCCGTCGTTCAGCACCTCGATGGTGCCCGATCCCATGATCTCGACGCCATTTTCGGCCTGGACCTTCAGGATTGAGAACATGAGGTCCTGCTTGCGCATCGTCGATGCGCCTTCGACGCCCATCTCCTCAGCCATAGCAACGAGGTCCGCGGGGGTCTTTTTCTTCAATTCTTTCAAATGCATGTGATGTTCTTTTCTTGGGAAGAGAGTTTTATTGGGAGATTCCAGGGCTTCGAAAACGAAAGCGCACGCGGCAGGACGCCGCATCTTGGGAGAAGGGTTCGCCGGTGAAGGTGGAAACTGACCGGGGAGCCGTCGTGATTCGAGGTATGTGCAGCCGTTGCCGGTGTCAATCAGCCGCAGCCCTGAACTGCGCCGAAATGTTTAGAACGGACGAACGATGACCAGGACGACGATGATCGCCGCGGCGACGCCTGGGATTTCGTTGAGCATCCGCACTGCCCTGCCGGAAAGCGGCCGTTGTCCGTTGGCGAGCTTTTTTCCGTAGGCGGCGAGCCAGCCCTGATACGCGCTGAGAGCAATCACCAACGCGAACTTGGCGTGAAACCAGCCCATGCTCCACGCATCGATGTTGAAGGCGAGCATCAGGCCGAGAACCCAGACGAGGATGATAGCCGGTGTCAGGATAATCGACCGGATGCGCGCCTCGCGTTCGATCCACGCACGGTCCTCGGGAGAACCCACCGCCGTTTCCTGATGATAGACGTAGAAGCGCGGGAGCAGAAACAGCCCCGCCATCCAGAAGATCACGAAGGTCACGTGCGCCGCCTTCACCCACAGATAGGCGGGACCGAGGAATCCGACGAGATTGCTCAAATTCCCCCCTTCACCGCGGCAAGCATGTCCTGGACATGAGCGATCGGCGAGTCCTGCAGAATGCCGTGCCCCAGATTGAAGATGTGAGGGCGCCCGGCGAATGCGTCAAGGATACGCTCCACGGCGGAGCGCATCGTCTCGCCACCAGCGATCAGTGCAAGGGGGTCGAGATTCCCCTGCACCGGCAGGCGCGCGGGCAACGACTTCGCGGCCCAGACCGGATCGACCGTTTCATCGAGCCCCAGCGCGGTCACTCCCGTCTCGCGAGCATAGGCCGCGAGTTTCCCGCCAGCTCCCTTCGGAAAGCCGATGATCGGTACTTTCGGGTGCCGTTCATGCAGAGCAGCAACGATTCGAGCGGTAGGCGCAATCACCCATTGCTCGAACTGCGAGGGTGAGAGACTGCCCGCCCAGCTGTCGAAAAGCTGTACCGCATCCGCGCCGGCAGCAATCTGGCCAGATAGGTAATTGAGCGTGATCTCCTCGATGCGGGTGATGATCGCTCCAAACGCGCCCGGGTCCGTGTAGGCAAAGCGTCTGGCTTCGCCCTGCTCGCGGCTCCCCTGTCCAGCGACCATATAGGTCGCAACTGTCCAGGGGCTCCCTGCGAAGCCGAGCAAGGTCTTTCCTGGATCGAGCTCGGCTTTGACCTTTGCGACCGTGGCATAAATGGGTTCAAGGCGGCCCTCGTAAGCTGTGAGATCCTCCAGCCTTGATGCGATCAGGGGCGGCGTTAGCCGCGGACCCTCCCCGGCAACGAAGCTCAGGTTCTGCCCAATTGCGAACGGGACGATCAGGATGTCGGAGAACAGGATCGCTGCGTCCAGCTCGGGGAACCGCTTGAGCGGCTGAAGCGTGATTTCGGCCGCCGCGTCGCTGTCATAGACGAGATCGAGGAAGCCACCCTTCTGCTCGCGCAGCAGGCGGTACTCAGGCAAGTAACGCCCTGCCTGACGCATCATCCAGACGGGCGGAGGGCTCCGTTGCTCGCCGCGGAGAACCGAGAGCAAGGGCTTGTCCGCCTGGACGCGTACCTGTTCGCCAGGCTTCGAAGGCACCCCTTCTCTCCTCTTATTATATATATTGAAGAAGATAGATGATGTTGTTGGCCGCTTGAGTGCGGGATTTAGGCGCGGCTCCCGGAATTGCCAACATCGCCGGAATTGCCGCTTTCCCGGAAGAAGCGCGAGTCGAGCGTTAATGCTCCCATTATTCACAGGCTGGGGACAGGATTCGTCCACGGGGATAAATCTTGGAATGGCTGCAGGGCGGAATCGCATAATCTGGCAGTTGAGTGCATCCCCATGCTCGCGCTAGCTACCGGCGCACACTTTTCCACAAGGTTATTCGCTTGCCCCTGATCCTCGCCTCATCGAGCGCGATCCGGCGCCAGATGCTGGATGCAGCGGGCGTCGAACATGAAGCGATCCCATCGAATTTCGACGAAACTGCGATCAAGGCTGAGCTTCGAGAGCCGGAACAGATCGCGCTGAGACTCGCCGAAGCGAAAGCGCTCGACGTCAGCCGATCGAGGCGGGATGACTGGGTCGCCGGCAGCGATAGCGTGGTCAGCGTGGATGGGCGCCTCTTCGACAAACCGGCCTCTCGAGACCGGGCAGCAGAGCATCTACGTAGCTTTTCCGGAAAGGAGATGGCGCTCACGAGCGCAGTAGCCCTCGCCCGCAGCGGCAAGGTCGAATGGTCGCATGCCGACACGGCAACGCTTCACGTGCGGCCGCTTTCCGACGGGTTCATCGAATCCTATCTCGATGCCGAGTGGCCGGAGGTCGGTCACTGCGTCGGCGTATTCCGCTTGGAGGGCCGCGGGGTGCAAATGTTTTCTTCCATCGACGGCAACTACTTCACGATCCTCGGCATGCCCCTTCTTCCACTCCTCGGAGCGCTCCGCGAACGCAGGTTGATTCTATCGTGATCAAGATCGCGCTTACCGGCTCAATCGGCATGGGGAAGTCGACGGTGGCGGCGATGTTCGAGCGGGCGGGAGTGCCGGTCTTCGATGCCGACGCAATGGTGCGAAGCCTGCAGGGCCCGGGCGGTGCTTTGGTCGACCTGATCGGGGCCGCGTTCCCCGGAACGGTGCAAGGCGGCGTGCTCGACCGTGAGAAGCTCGCCGGCTCGGTCCTTGAGGACCCGCTGCAGCTGAAGCAGCTCGAGCAGATCGTGCACCCCGCCGTTTACGAGGCGCGTCTGGCGTTCCTCGACAAGCATCGCGGCGCTCCGGCGCTGCTGTTCGATATCCCGCTGCTGTTCGAAACCGGCGGAGAGAATGAGTTCGATAAGGTGATCGTCGTCTCCGCGCCCGAACACGTCCAGCGAGCGCGAGTGCTTAGCCGCGCCGGCATGACCGAGGACAAGCTGAACTCGATCCTTGAGCGCCAGATGCCCGATCAAGAGAAACGAACGCGTGCCGATTTCGTGATCGATACAAGCGGCGACCTATCCACAACTGAAGCGCAGGTGCGGCACATTCTCGCTTGTCTCGGAGTTCGCAGCGGCGGGATAGATTCACTCGTGCGTGAGATCATCTTCGATACGGAAACTACTGGCCTGAACCCGGGCGGCGGCGACCGCATGGTCGAGATCGGCTGCATCGAGATCGTCCATCGCGTCGAGACGGGTCGTCATTTCCACGCATACTTCCACCCCGAACGGGACATGCCGTTCGAAGCGGAGATGGTGCACGGACTCACCAACATCTTCCTGTCGGACAAGCCGCTTTTCTCGGAGAAGGTCGACGAGCTGCTCGAGTTCATCGAGGATTCGCCGCTCGTCGCGCACAATGCCGCCTTCGACTTTGGATTCCTCAACTTTGAGCTCGAGCGCTGCGGTCGGCCGCCAATTTGCTTGAGCCGCATGCGTGACACATTACACCTCGCGCGCACCAAGCACCCGGGTGCGAAGCACAGCCTCGACGCCTTGTGCATGCGCTTCGGCATCGACCGCAGCCAGCGCATCAAGCACGGCGCGCTGCTCGACGCGCAGTTGCTCGCGCAGGTCTATGTCGAACTGACCGGCGGCCGCCAGATCGGCCTCGGCCTCGTCGCCGAAGCTGGCAGCGTTGCCGTCTCGGCATCTTCTCGACCGGTGACGATCCGCGAGCCGCGCCCCGCCCGCCCCCATTTCGCGGCGGAAGAGGAACTTGCTCGGCACCGCGCGTTTATCGCTCAGTTGGTCAATCCGCTCTGGGACCGTTTCGCCAGCGCCGGTTGACCGCCGGTTGCGGGCGGTCGTAAGCGCCGTCCGCGTCGTTTGAGGAGCTTGAAGAAGTGGAGGTTCGGGTCGCTGGACACCAAGTCGACACGGGCGAATTCTCTGCGCGCACACGCCGAGCGCCGAGTTCGCCGAAATCACGGAAAAATATTTCTCGCGCGCTGTCGGAGCCAACGTCACCTTCGGTCGCGGGCCAAACAACGACTTTACTTGCGATATCGTCGCTCCGGTCGTGAACGGGGTCGTGCTCAAGGCATCCTACAGCGGCCGGGAAGCCGAAATCGCTTTCAACGGAGCGGCTGACCGCATTGAGAAGCAGCTGCGCCGCTACACCAACCGCCTGAAGGACCATAAGGTCGACGAAGTGGCGCAGGCGTTCGTCGAAAATGCGTCATATACGATCTTCTCCTTACCGCCTGAGAATGACGCGGAAGGTTCGGATGCTCCCACGATCGTGGCCGAAACTCGCGTCGACATTCCGGAAGCGAGTGTCTCGGACGCCGTGATGCTGATGGATCTTCGGAACACCAGCGCCTTGATGTTCAAAAACAGCGGCACCGGCGAGCTCAACATGATCTACCGCCGCGAAGACGGGAACATCGGCTGGGTGGAACCGCGCGCCGGCTGAAACATATTCCTCCAATCGAGCGGCCAGGTGCGAAGGTCGCACCAGTCACGGGTTCGACCATGCAGCTTGCCGACTTCCTCGATTTCGATGCGATCAAGACCAGCCTTCCGGCCGGTAACAAGCGTTCGCTGCTGCAGCAGCTCTCGAATCTCGCAGCGCAGCGCCTCGGGACTGATTTGGCCGCGATTCTACGCGAGCCTGGTCGAGCGCGAACAGCTCGGATCGACTGGATTCGGGCAGGGCGTTGCCATTCCGCACGGCAAGATCGAAGGGCTGAGCAGGATCTACGGACTGTTCGCTCGCTTGAGCGAGCCGCTCGACTACAAGGCGATCGACGGGCGTCCGGTGGATCTCGTTTTCCTTCTTCTTTCACCGGTCGACGCAGGCGCAGAGCACCTGAAAGCACTTGCCGCGATCAGCCGGGTCACGCGCAATGCAGCCACGCTGGAGAAGATGCGCGGCGCGCGCAGCAGCGATGCTCTCGCGGCTGTTCTTATGGGGGCGGATGAGCGCGACGCCGCCTGAACCTGCCCGGCCGTGAGCTTGGATAGGCTTCCGGCCCATCTCGAAGTTTCGAGCATCCTGCGGCGGGCTGAGGTCGGCGGCGGATTTGGGACTGTCCTTCGCAAAGGAGATCCCGACAGGGGTTCGATCATCCTCCTGATCAGCAATCGAGGCCAGCATCTGGTCTGCCTCGAGCGCATGATGTCGCTAGCCGGCGGTTACTCCTGGGAGGCGACCGGCCCTTCCGAATCGGCGAGTTCCGCCGAAATTGCTGATTTCCTCGCCAAACGTGCACGCTTCGACGAAGATTACTGGGCGTTGGAACTGGATATCGCGGAGCCCGAACGGTTCATCGCTGAAACGACCGGTTTGGGTTGACCCCGTCGGATACGCGGGCGACACCTCGCTCAACAACAAGAGCGGGGGGCATTCCTGCTTGGAAATCGAACCGGGATGCCACGCGAGACGGGGAACAGCCATCGGGTGAATAGCGGAAGTATTCGCAAGTAATTCACTACGATTTATTTTCAGGCGGTTCACCGCACTTCAGCGGTTTTTATGTTGCCTACGCTTCGACCAGCGCTGCTATTTTGTGCCGCGCTTAGTGCGAGTTCTATTGCGCCGGCGCAGGCCGGTCCGACTCTCGAGACGTCGGTCCCGTTCGCGGGCGCCAGCCTTCCCAAAATTCCAGTTCCAGAATTGCTCAATACGCAAGGCGAACCGCAGCTTTCCGGCTCGCAGGAAGACGCGAGCCAGGACCAGGACGACTCAGCGGTTGCTGCTCCTGAGACGGCCGCTCCGATCAAGGCGAGCGGCGACCTTCCAGCGATGGTGGCCCAGTTCCGCAGCTCCGACGCCGGCAGCCACGAGCTCGATTGCCTCGCGACCGGCATCTATTTCGAATCCAAGAGCGAACCGCTCGCTGGCCAGCTGGCCGTGGGCAAGGTGATCGCCAACCGGACGCAGAGCGGCGGACGCTTCCCGGGGACCTACTGCGGCGTGCTGTTCCAGCGCGGCCAGTTCTCATTCGTCCATGGCGGCCGCCTCCCGGCCGTGCCCCACTCCAACCGGCAATGGCAGACCGCCGTCGCGATCGCGAAGATCGTCGACCAGGACCTTCAGAAGTCTGTGGCCGACAATGCCCTGTTCTTCCATGCGCGCTATGTGTCACCTGGCTGGCACCTGAAGCGCGTCGCTTCGATCGGTAATCACGTCTTCTACCGCTAGGTTTTCACACAGCGGGCGGAAACGGGCGGGCCAAGGCTCGCCCGTTTTTCTTTGTGCCGCGCGTTGGCTGCGTTCTAACAATGTTCTAACAATTCCCGATGGCAACGCAGCTCGATTCGCTCTGCTTTACCAATGCTCCGCCGATCGCTGCCGAAGTCGCGCGTGGAGTCACTCGCCTGTTCTGCCGACAGGACGTGTTTGCGGTGTGCGAAATGCCGCTCCCGAACGGCCGCCGCGCGGACCTGATGGCGATCGACGCGAAGGGTGGGCTTACTATCGTTGAAATCAAGGTCGCGAAGGCCGACCTGTGCGGCGACGACAAGTGGTTCGACTATCTCGAATATTGCGATCGCTTTTTCTGGGCAGTGCCGCCGCATCTGGCGGCCTTCCTCGAGGAGGAGCGCTACCTCCCGGGAGAGGCAGGCCTGATCGTTGCCGACCGCTATGACGCGGCAGTCATTCGCGAGGCAGCTCACCGGCCGATGGCGCCTGCCCGGCGTAAGGCCGAACTCCTCCGCTTTGCGCGCCGGGCCGCCCGCCGCCTCTCCGCGCAGGTGGATCCGTCACTCGGCGAAGCGACCTAATGTGAGGCTGGCTTCGGCTTCTTCGCGTTGATCAGCTGTAGGATGTCTCGAGAGCGCGTGTCGCGCTGGGCGTAGTCGCGCGCGGAGTAACCCGCGGCTGTATCCGTCTTGTCCGGGTCAGCGCCATGAGCGAGCAAATCGCGGACGATGGGCGTCTGGCGCTGCTGGACGGCGGCGATCAGCGCCGTCTCTCCCATCTTGTTGGTGGCGTCGACCTTCGCGCCCATGTCGAGCAGCCACCCGACGGCTTCGTCGAACCCCAGGCGCGCCGCGATGATCAGAGGCGTGTCTCCGCCCTTGCCCGCCAGATTGGGATCCGCCCCCTTGTTGAGCAGGAATCCCGTCCATTCCGGGTCGCGCCGTGCGACGGAGATGATCAGTGCGGTATTATTGTCACCGTCACGGGCGTTGAGGATTGCCGGGCTGGGATTGTCGCCCATGGCCGCCTGGGCCTTCTCGCCATCACGGTTCTTGACGGCCTCGACGAACGCAGTTCCTTGATAGCCCGCCCCCAACTGAGCGGCGGCTGGCGACGCGACCGCAATGAAAGTCCCCGCGGCCAGAATTGCAAAGCTGAGTTTTTTCACGATCTTACGCCCTGTGATCCCCGCTTGATCAGGGGCGATTAGCAGAGCAAGGCTGCCTTTGTCATGAATGCCCGCGCGCCATTTTGGGAAAAGCCGCTCGCCGCGCTCGATCGTGGTGAGTGGGAAGCGCTGTGCGACGGTTGCGGGCGCTGCTGCGTGCACAAGCTCGAGGACGAGGAGACGGGGCTGCTCTATCCGACGAATGTCGCATGCAAGCTCCTCGACCGGCGCAACGGCACATGCCTCGACTACAAGCACAGGATGAAGCGGGTGTCGGATTGCGTGAAGCTGGACCGCACGAACCTCAGTGGTCTGGATTGGCTGCCCGAGACATGCGCTTATCGCCTTCGCGCGGCCGGCGAGCCGCTGCCGGATTGGCATTATCTCATCTCCGGCAGCCGCGAGACGGTTCACGAGGCGGGTCAATCCACGCGCGGTTGGACGGTCAGCGAGGAGGACGCGGGCGAGCTTGAATTTCATGTGGTCGAACGCCCGCTCTGAAGCTGCGCTGGAAGCCTCCCTTCCGGTCCCGATCGAAATCCGCCCGATGCGCAATGCACGGCGATTGCGGCTCCGGTTCGACGAGGGCAGCGGAACGCTGAAGCTGACCTGTCCGCGGCGGATGAGCCGGCGCGAAGCACTCTCCTGGGCGCTCGATCAGCGGGACTGGATCGAAGCCCAACTTGCCCGCTCGCTCGCGCCTGAGCCTCTCGAGCCGGATGCGATGATCCCGATAGAGGGCGGTGACAGGCGCATCGTGTGGAACGAAACCGAGCCGCGAATGCCACGCCTCGCCGACGGTGAGCTACGCTGTGGCGGCCCTCAAGCGGGCCTATCGCGCCGCCTAGAATCGTTCCTCAAGGCGCACGCCCTCAAGGTCATGTCGGCCGAGGTTGCCGAGTTCGCTGCTCTGGCAGGCGTTGAGGCGACCGGCGTGACGGTCGGCGACGCCGGCACTCGCTGGGGCAGCTGCTCGTCCGACGGACGCATTCGGCTAAGCTGGCGCCTGATCCTCGCACCGCCTGCAGCGCGTCGCTATGTTGTCGCGCACGAAGTCGCGCACCTCGCGCACCTCAATCACGGGCCGAAATTCAAGGCCCTCGAGGCGAGACTGGTTGGCCCCGGAGTGTCCGAGGCAAAGGCGATCTTAAGACGTATAGGGCCGCGGCTGCGACGGATCGGCCGGCGGGTTTGACTGGTCTTCGCCCGGCCGAGGAGGCGGCGCTGGCTGGGGCTGCGGTTGACGCTGCGGCGGGCCCTGCGGCTGCTGCGGCGGGAAAGCGCGGTCAAGGTCCTGTTGCGTTGGCTCGCCGGTTCCGTCGGGGCGGACCATTGGCTGCTGCTGCGGAAAGCCGGGCTCCTGCGGCGGCATCACAATCGGCATGCCATTCTCGTCGACCATCGACTGCACCGCGTTCGCGTCCACGGCCGTGTCGCCATAGATCTCTTCTTCCGGAGTCAGCTGCCAATCCGGGATCGGTACCTGCGTATCAAACTGCTCGGCCGGACGATTGGCCACGGCCACGACCATGAAATCGTGGAATGCCCGCGCTGGCGCTGTGCCGCCTTGGAGCCCCGCGACGGTTCGCGCATCGTCACGGCCCATCCACACGCCCGTCGTCAGGCCGCTTGAGAAACCAATGAACCAGCCATCCTTGTTCGAGCTGGTGGTGCCGGTTTTGCCGGCAACGGGGCGCCCGATCTGCGCCGCGCGGCCGGTACCGCTAAGCACTGCCGACTGCAGCAGGTCGGTCATCTCGGCCGCAACCCAGGGCGCCACGAGGACCCGGCCCTCGTCATTGTCGTGATTGTAGAGCAGCCGCCCGTCGGCTGTGACGACCTTGCGGATGCCATAGGGCGTGACGGCGACGCCCTTGTTCTGGACCTCAGCGAAGGCTCGCGTCATTTCGATCAGCCGCACGTCGCTGCTGCCAAGCACCATCGACGGATAGGTCGAGATCGGCGTCGTGATCCCGAAGCGCCGCGCCATGTCGGCGATGGTCGAGAAGCCGAGCTGAGCGCCGATCTTGGCGCTGATCGTATTGATCGAGCGCGAGAATGCTTCGCGCAAGGTAACGGGACCGAGATTGGTCCGGGTAGAATTGCGCGGGCTCCAGCCGTCGATCGTGACGGGTTCGTCAACGATCGTGTCGGTCGGCTTCATCCCCGATTCGAGCGCCGCGAGATAGACAAACAGCTTGAACGACGATCCCGGCTGGCGCGTCGCCTGCGTCGCCCGGTTGTAGATCGAATCGACATAGTCCTTGCCGCCGACCATCGCCCGGACGGCGCCGTCGCGATCGATCGCGACGAGCGCGCCCTGCGCCCCATCCGGCGCATTGGCGCGGACCGCTCTGTCGCCGGCGGCCTGCATGCCGGGGTCGAGCGTCGTCCACACGTCGATCGGGTCCTGGGTCTGGTCAATCAGCTGATCCAGCTGCGGGAGCGCCCAATCGGTGAAATAGCGGATGCTGTTGTTGGTCGTGGTCTGCTGGATGCGAACATCGGCCGGACGCACCGACGCGGCGACCTCCGGTGTGATGAAGCCATTATTCGCCATGGTGTCGAGAACGACGCCCGATCGCGACCGAGCCGCCTCGACGTCGGCCGTTGGCGCATAGTTGGACGGGGCCTTCACCAGCCCGGCAATGATCGCGGCCTCGCCAAGGCTGAGATGATCTGCGCCGTGGCCGAAGAATTTTCGTGACGCGGCGTCAATGCCGTAGGCGCCGCCACCGAAATACACCCGGTTGAGGTAGAGCTCGAGGATCTGGTCCTTGGAGAATTTGCGCTCGAGCGCCAGCGCCAGGATCGCTTCCTTGACCTTGCGGCCGTAGCTCCGGTTGTTGGTCAGGAAGATATTGCGCGCGAGCTGCTGCGTGATCGTTGAAGTCGCGCTGACGCGGTGGTTCTTGACCAGCGCGGACGCGATGGCTCGGCCAATGCCAATCGGATCGACGCCGATGTGGCTTCGGAAGCGCCGGTCCTCGGTCGAGATGAGCGCTGCCCGCATCTCTTGCGGAATCTGGTCGTACGGAAGCCAGCGTCCGAAGCTGGGGCCAAGCGACAGCAGGACCGCGCCGTTGGCGGCGCGGACGCGGATCGTCTGGCCGAGGTCGTTGCGCTTGGTGAGGTCGGAATAGCTCGGTAGGTAAGCGGTCGCGACGGCCACTGCGACGATCAGGCCAAGGACGCCGAGCAGCGCGGCATAGGCCAGGCCCTTCAGAACCGTCTTGAAAGTCGAGCGCCCGGAGGCGGTGGCGGGGCGCGTACGGGCCATTCAGGAAGGTTGGATAGAAAGCTCGGGGCGTTGCGACAATAGGTTGGGCTTAGCAGCCCTCGCGCAGCCAAGGTTAGCCGCGGATTAACCTGTCCCGGATACACGGCGGGTCATGCTCAGTGGCCGCTCCTTGGTCCTTATACTGGCGGTAAGCCCGTTGCTCGCGGCCATGCCTGGCTCCGCGGAGGCGCAATGCCGCCTGTGCTCGACGCCTTCCACCCTGCCCGAGCAGACCGTGACCGGCGAGGATGTGCGGCTGGAGATCGAAACCAACCTCGATTTCGATCGGCTGATCGTTGACGGAGGCGGCGGGGATGCGACGCTTCGGCCCGACGGGTCGAGGCTTGCCACGGGCGCAATTGCCCTCGGACCCCGAACGAAGGTCGCGACCGTCACCGTCCACGGCCTGGCGAACCGGGTCGTCCGGATCGACGTTCCGCGCCGGATCGACTTGTTCTCGCTGGAAGGTAGCCGGCTGACGTTCGACGAGGTCGAGACCGACGCGCCCGAGCTTCCCAAGCTCGATGCGGCCGGCAATCTTACCTTCCATGTCGGCGGGCGCCTGCGCTTCTCGGGGACCGAGGATGGCAACTTTCGCGGCGACCTTCCGATCACCGTCGAATATCAGTGAGTTTGGACGCGGGCAGGCGTGTCCGTTCCGGCGCAAAGTCTAAGGCAGCATTAACCAAAGCCTTGAGGGAAGCCGTAAGCGAGGACGGTTAATTGGGTTTCCACGGATGACCGGGGCGAATTGGCCAGCCGCGATGATTTGAACCAGTGGGGAATTCGAATGAACAACACTCTTCGCTTGGCGCTCGCGGCGACTGCCGTTCTGACCGCCACCACAGCCAATGCGGCTCCGACGTCTGTCAGCAACGGTCCGGTCCAGGCGCACGCCACGATCGTGAAGCCGCTGACGCTGACCAAGGTGTCGGACATGGATTTCGGCTCGATCGTCGTTCAGGACAACGGACTGGCCGTGTTGAACCCGAACGGGAGCTTCACCTGCGATCCGACCTTGACCTGCAGCGGTCCGGGGACGGCTGCCACTTATCATGTCACCGGCACCAACAACCAGGTCGTCCAGGTCAACAAGCCGAACGTCACGCTGACGAACGCCGGCAATCCGGGCACGCCCCTGACCCTCGTTCTGGCCAACCACGGGCCGACCACTGTCACTCTGCCGAACTCGGGTTCGGCGGGCATCGACTTCAGCCTCGGCGGCGAGATCAGTATCCCCGCTACGGTCAAAGACGGCACCTACGTGGGCGACCTCGCTGTTACCGTGAATTATTGAGCATTTGACTTGGCGCAGCTCTGGCTGCGCACGCGGAAGGGGCTGCCGGCAACGGCGGCCCCATTTCCTTACGGCGAACCACTTATGGTTGACCGAAATTCAACCATTCTGTCGCAGGATCCGACAACGACGCTTGCGATGCGCCATAGGAGCCGGGATGATCAGATGGGTTCGCTCGATCGTGCTGACGCTCGCCGCTTCGTTGATCAGCGGCGAAGCGCTTGCGGCCACGCAGGTCCTGCAGGTGAACGCAAGCCCGACCAAGCCGTTGACGCTGGCGCGCCTGCAGGACCTTGAGCTCGGAACGATCACGTTGAAGCCCGGTATATGGTCGGCAGCGACGGTCAGCATCTCGAAGGCCGGTCAGTTCAGCTGCGCCACCGCGAATGTGGTGTGCACCGGCGCTACCCGCACTGCACAATATAATGTGCAGGGCACCAACAAGATGGTGGTCCAGATTACCGCGCCGAACGTGACCCTGATCAATCAGAGTGTGCCGGGACAGAGTCTCACGCTCGTCCTCGATAATCCTGGCAACGTAACCCTGACGTCGTCTGGCGTGCCGGGGGTCGACTTCAGCATCGGCGGCTCCATTGCGGTCAGTTCCGCGACCGCCGACGGTACCTACGCCGGAACGCTGAACGTCACCGTCGAATATTGAAGCCGCGCCGCTAGCGGCCAGAGCTCAAAATCCGGCGAACTTGCGGTTTTCCCGTCGTGGTTGACTGAAAATCAACCATTCTGGAGCAAAGAAGAAGGTGGTTGCTCCAATCTGGAGCCGAGTGGGGATCGCCAAAATGACTGTCAGCATCAGGGCTATCGTATCGGCCGCTGTTCTTGCCGCGCCGCTTCTCGCTTTTGCAGCTCCCGCCGAGGCCGGCATCGGCGACTTGCTGGTCGCGCCGACGCGCATCGTACTTGACGGGCGCAAGGGCGCGGAGATCGTCCTCAACAATATCGGCGAAGAGCCCGCGACCTATCGCGTTTCGGTCGAGTTCCGCCGCATGAACACCGACGGCAACCTCGAGGACGTCTCCGATCCAACGGCGACGGACAAGACTGCCGCCGACATGATCATCTACGCGCCGCGGCGAGTAACGCTTGCGCCGCATGAGCCGCAGGCGATTCGCATCGCGGCGCGCCCGCCTCAGGGCCTGCCCGATGGCGAATATCGCGTCCACATGCTGTTTCGCGCCATCCCGCCCGCCACTCCGGTCGTCCAGGCTAGCGCTCCGGCCGAAGAGAAGGGCCTGCGCTTCCAGCTGACGCCGATCTACGGCGTGACCATTCCGGTGATCGTGCGCCTCGGCAACCTACAGGCGACCGCAGGCATCGCCAACGTCCGGCTCGAGAAGAAGGACGGCGGCCAGGCGGTCTCGCTCGATCTTGTGCGCTCCGGTTCTCGCTCGACCTTTGGTGAGGTCCGCGTGCTCAAAGCAGGCGTGAAGGATCCCGTCGCCATCCAGAAAGCAGTCGCCGTTTATACCGAGATCGGTTCGCGTCACCTCGAGGTGCCAGTGAGCGCAGATTATAAGGGCGAAGTCGCCGGTCCGGTGACGGTGCAGTATGTCGAAACGTTCGACGATGGCTCGCACGTGGTCGCCGAAACCAAGACGGTTCTGCGCTAGGCGAGGACAGGCCCACGGGGAGTTCCTCCGTTGTTCGGGCCGTGGAAATGGCTGCGTAAAGCCGCATTGCTGCTGGCGCTCTGTGCCGGTGGGATCGGAGCATCTGCGCCCGCGCCACAAGCGGCCGGCTGGAAGGCCGATCCCGACGATCAGTTCCTTCTTGACGTCAACATCCGCCAGCTGCGGCTTGGTGACGGAGTGCGCGCCTACAACACCCCCGAAGGCACTTGTGTCGTCTTAGGCGACTTTTTGACGACCCTCGACGTGCCGATGCGCATCGACCTTGCCGGAAAGAAGGCAAGCGGCTGGGCGTTCAAGGAAAACAATAAGATTTCAGTCGATTATGGGAGCGGCGTCGCTTCCTTTGCCGGCAAGACCGAGCCGATCGCGCCTGGCACCATCCGCGAAACGCCCGAAGGCTGGTGCGTTCAGACCGCGGCCTTGGCTCGCTGGTTCGGAATTGGCGTGAAGCCGCTCACCACCGGGTCCGTTCTCATCCTGCAGTCAGAGGCCAAGCTTCCCGTGGAGCTCGCGATCGAGCGCCAGCAGCGTGGGGCGCACATCCGTCCGGCAAGTTTCGATCTTTCGAGCCTTCCCCATGTGCGTGTCCCCTACCGGATGTGGCGCTCGCCGGCGCTCGACTTCGTGGTCAGTGCGGGCGCGACCTATCGCGCCAGCGATGGCGTTCGCGTGGATCGTCAAAGCTCGGTCTACGCAGCCGGCGAGATTGCGCGCCTATCCTATGATGCGCAGCTGACCACTACACCGCAGGGCAAGCCGAGCTTGCTGCGTCTGCGCGCGTACCGGTCGGATCCCGACGGCCATCTCCTCGGGTTCATGCACGCGACCCACATCGGTGTCGGCGATGTCGAGAGCTTCGACGACGGCCTAACCGGCGTTGCTTCGGCCGGTCGCGGCGCGGTCATCACCAACCGCCCGCTGGCGACCCGCGTGGCGTTCGACCGTACTCGGTTCGAAGGTGACCTTCCGACCGGCTGGGAAGCGGAGATCTACCGCAACGGGGAGCTGCTCGGCTTTGCCAAGCCGGACGGTAGCCAGCGCTATGTTTTTGATAATGTGCAGCTTCTCTACGGCGAGAACCGGATAGAAATCCGATTATACGGCCCACAGGGGCAGATGCGGTCTCGGGAAGAAATCGTCAACGTGGGTCAGGACAACGTGCCTGCCGGAAAGACCTGGTATTGGGCAGGCTTCAACCAGCCCGGGCGCGATATCCTCCAGCTGGAGAAGCCTCCGGACACCACGATCCCTCAGCCAAAGGCACAGGGCGCCGTTTCGATTGAGCACGGCATCGACGATCGGACGTCGGTGGGCGTGCTCGCTCGCGCAATGCTCGTCGGGGATGAGCATTTGACCTTTATCGAGGGCAACGTCCGACGATCGATCGGCGGTGCTTTGATCGAGGTCGGCGCCGCGCGCGAATCCAACGGCGGAATGGCCGCGCATGCCCAGATGGTGGGCAAAATCGGAACGGTGAACGTGAGCGCCGAGGCGCTACTCGCGAATGACTTTCATTTGCAGGGAGAGGCGCCGCAGAGTGTCCGCGACATGCGCGTGGCGCTCGATGCGCCGTTGCGCATCGGCCGCTCAATCTTTCCGGCACATGCCGAAATGCGGATTACCGACCATCGCGACGGGACCAAGTCGATGACGGCGGCTGCACGGCTCTCGGCCAATTTCGACCGCTTCAACCTCGCGACCGACCTAAATTATACGCGGCAATATGTGCCGTCAGGCCTGGGTTCCCCGGCTGAATTCAGTGTCGGGCTGATCGGAACCGGGCACATTGGCGATTTTCGGCTGCGCGCCGGCACAACATTCGACGTTTCGCCGTCAGCGCGTTTCCGGACCGCTGAGTTATCTGCTTACTGGTCCAAGGACGAGGACGTCGATTGGGAAGGCGATCTTGCCTACGATGCGCTCACCCACCGCGCCCGCGCCAGGATCAGTCATATTCGGCGCCTGAACAGCTTTGCGCTGGCCCTGACCGGCGAAGCCGCGACTGACGGTTCGGTCGCGGTCGGTATCAATCTGAACTTTTCGCTCGATCCGAGCCACGGTTTGTCCCTGTCGAGGCGGCCGCTCGCTCAGGCGGGATCGGTGCACGCAGTCGTCTTCCGCGACTTGAACGACAATGGCGTTCGCGATCCGGCGGAGCCGCTCGAAAAGGGCGTGCTCGTCACGACAGGAACGATGGTCGCAGACCATCCGACCAACGCGAGCGGTGCGATTACCGTAGGCGGCCTCACGGCGTACCAGCCGATCACCGTTGGTCTCGATCAGGCAAGCCTGTCCGACCCGATGCTTGTCCCGAAGACGGCGTTACAGGTGGTGGTGCCCCGTCCAGGCATTCCGGCGGAGGTGCAGATCCCGCTCGTCGGCGGCGGCGATATCGAAGGTGCGGTCGTGAAGAGCGCCGAGCTTGGGTTCGAAGGCCTCGACCTCGAGCTGGTGGACGCCAGCGGCAAAGTCGCTGCTACCGCGCGGACCGATTTCGACGGCTTCTTCCTGTTCGATCGCGTCGCTTACGGCACCTACACCGTTCGGATAGCCAAGGATTTGGCGGCTAGTGCGAAGCTTGTGGCCGATCTCGGCCTTAAGTTGGAGGTGACCCCCGATAAGGCGGTCGTTCGTATCGGCGCGATTCACCCGACGCCCTTGCCCGTCCTTGCCGCAGCTGGTGCGGTCCAAGCGACGAAGTAGATCGCGGGCCTGCAAGGGCCCTCGCGATCCGTCTCTATTGATGGTGCGGTCGAGAAGACTCGAACTTCCACGGCCTTTCGGCCACAGCGACCTCAACGCTGCGCGTCTACCAGTTCCGCCACGACCGCACGTCATGAAAAAGCGGGCTGGCCCGAACGGCCGCCGCCACTGGCAAGGCGGCGCGTCTAGCAAAGCGTCTAATGGGGCGCAATGCCGACCAGTTGGCGCAGAATCCGCTCCATTTCGGAACAAAGGTTAACGCCGACTTTACCATTGCGATGCCTAGACGTTATGCGTTCGCAATGCTGTTCCTCACCGCCTTAGCTGCCTCCGTGTCGACACCTCCGAGCGCGAACTTCGCTCGCGTCGGTGCGACGGTTCAGGCGCGCGCGTTTGTGCGGATCGTATCGGCCGTAACGCTGCGCCTAGGAGAGGGACCGCTGCAAGGGGAGGCGCCACTCGCACAGGACACGAAGGTGCACACGGACGGCGAAACGCGCCCCGCCCGTTTGATAGAATTCCAATAATATCAATTAGTTAAGCGCCTGACTCGCCCAGAGTGATGGTCAACTCGTCGCCACCCGGTGGCACGTTGACTTCGGCGCTGTTGAAGCTCGCACTCGCGCCCGCAGCGAGCGTCCGCGCAGGCGGCGCAATGGTCCAGCTATAGACCACCTTCCCAGCTTTGCTGCGAAGCTGCGCCTGGAGTGGCGGAACTTGCTGCTCCGTGGAGGTCGGATTGATCACGCGGCCCGTGACGGTGAGCAGCTGGTTGCCGCTCTCGAGCTGTTGCCGGTCGCGATGCGTGACGATCAGCGCGAGTTGGCTCGCCGCTCCGGTGCCGAGCCCCAGCCGTGACTTCAGCTCGGGCGGCGCGAGGAAATAGAATAATGCCGCCAGCGCGGCGACGGCGACCACGACGATCAGGATCGTCACGAGCGGGTTGCGTGGGCGCGGCTCAACCTCGTCCGCCGCGGCAAACGGACTGAACTCGTCATCGGTGGCCTCCGCCACGGGCGGCTCGTTCCAGTCGGCTGCGAGAACCGGCATCGGTTCTGCCGCACCCATCTGCAAATCCGCGGACATCGCCTCGGCACGTTGCTCGGCGGCATATTCGGCGGTTTCCCGTCCGCGCTCTTCCCGGGTGTGGTCTGCGTGTTCAGCAGCGTCGACCTGAAGGGGTGCCCCTTCGCTGCCGTCGATCACCGCCTCTTCGTAGGCGCGCTCTTCGGCTTCCGGTCCGCTCCGCGGCTCGATCAGTGTCGCTTCGGCGATCGTCTCATCCTCCGACGCGACTTCAGGCTCGGCCAGTTGCTCAGAATCGGCAGTCGCTTCCGGATCCTGATGCCAGCTATGCTTGCACGATGCGCAGCGGACTTGGCGGCCCTGGGGCGGAATTGCGCCGTCCTTCACCACATATTGCGTCGAGCAATTTGGGCAGGTGAGGATCATTACGACAAAAGCCTCTTCCGGGACGGTGAGTGCAGGGTAAACAGGAATGCGCATGGCTTGGCAAGGCAGTGGGCCTTGCGAGCGGCCGGGAGGGATAAGCAACTGTCGCAAGTCGCCGAATTCGACAGCGTGGGCCTGCGCTACGGCACGGGCGCCGAGGTCCTGCGCGACCTCGACTTCCGGCTGGCGAATGGCGGCTTTTACTTCCTCACCGGCCCATCCGGCGCCGGCAAGACGTCCTTGCTCAAGCTGCTTTACCTTGCCCAGCGGCCGACGCGCGGCCGCATTCGGATCTTCGGCGAAGAGCTCAGCGATGCGCCGCGCGACAGCCTGCCGAACTTCCGCCGTCGCATCGGCGTGGTCTTCCAGGACTTCCGGCTGATCCGCCACCTTTCGGCGTTCGATAACATCGCGCTACCTCTGCGCATCGCTGGCGCAACCGACGAGCAGGTGGAGGGTCCCGTCCGCGAGATGCTGGCGTGGGTCGGCCTTGCCGACCGGGCCAGCGCCCGCCCGCCGACCTTGTCGGGCGGCGAGCAACAGAGGGTCGCGATCGCTCGAGCGGTCATTAACCGTCCGGATTTGCTGGTCGCGGATGAGCCGACCGGCAATGTCGATGCCGCGATGGCCCAGCGCCTGCTGCACCTGTTCAGCGCGCTCAACCGTCAGGGCACGACGGTTGTGGTCGCGACCCACGACCTCGGCTTGATCAGTGCGACGCCGGGCGCGGAGCTCATTCGTCTCGAGAACGGATCGGTCGCCGATCCGATGGGTACGCTGCGCAACCCGCCGCGGAGCGCGAGCTGATGTTCGATTGGCTCTTTGCGTCGCCATCCGAGCGCCGCCTGCTCGGTGAAGCGCGCCTGCGCGGTCCCACTGCCTGGGTGATCGCGATCATGAGCTTCTCGATCGTGATCATCGGAGCCGCTGGCCTGGCCCTTGCCAATACGGCGGGCGTGCTGACGCGCGCCATAGAGGCGCGCTACTCGGTCGAGGTGCCCGCCGGTGCTGGAAATGTCGAATCCGTGCTGCGTATTGTTCGCGCAACGCCGGATGTCGCGGCCGCCGATGCAGTGCCTGAAAGTGAGATGCGCCGTACATTGGAACGCTGGCTCGGGCCCGCGGCGCAAAGCGATGAGCTTCCGGTGCCGGCGCTGGTGAATTTCGACGTCAAGCCGGGCGCCGATCTTGGTGCGATCAGACAGCGTGTGACGAATGCCTTACCCGGCGCGACAATCGCGGCGCATCGCGAAGTTGTCGGACCGCTGCTGCGTTCGCTCCGCCTTTTGCAGTGGGTCGCGTTCGGCCTCGTCCTGCTGTTGAGCGCCGCGGCTTCCGCCGCTGTGGTGCTCGCAGCGCGCGGGGCGCTCGACACCCACCGCTTCACGATCGAAGTCATGCACGGCATCGGAGCGACCGACGTTCAGGTGACGCGCCTCTTTCAACGGAAGATCGCGATCGACGCACTCTTCGGAAGCATCGCCGGGGCCGCGGTCGCCGGGTTGGTTCTGCTGGCGCTCGCAACGGGAGCGTCATTTGCCGGAGAGCTGACGGGCGGGGCGACCCTTTCCGGGATCGACCTGTTGCTCCTGCTCCTGCTTCCGCTGGCGCTGACCATCCTAGCGACCTGGGTTGCGCGCACGGCTGTTCTCGCGGCACTGCGCAAGGCGCTATGATCGCCCGCTTCGCCTCGCTGGTCCTGCTGCTCTACCTAGTCGGCTTTGTGCTCTTCGCTTTCACGCTCGGGCATCCGGCAGCCGCCAACGCCCAGCCGACCGACGCGGCGGTGGTCCTGACAGGCGCCAGCGGCCGGATCGAGCACGCGGTTGACGTGCTCCGCCAGGGCAAGGCTGGAAAGCTGCTCATCGCGGGGGCCGACCCCTTGGTGACCAAGGTGGACTTAGCGCGGCGCATTCCCGGCAGCGCGAAGGTCATCAAATGCTGTGTCGACCTCGGCAGCGAGTCCGTCGATACACGCACGAACGCCGAGGAAGCGCAGCGCTGGCTCGACCGGCACAAGTTCAAGTCGGTCCGGCTGATCACCAGCGACTGGCACATGCGCCGCGCGCGCTATGAGTTCGACAAGGTGCTGGGTTCGCGAGTGCATCTGGTGACCGACGGCGTACGGACCGAGCCAAGCTTCCTCACCCTGTTCGGTGAGTATAACAAATATGTGCTTCGCCGCCTGGCGGTTTGGGCCGACCTCTAATGGCCGCTCTCCGGTCGCTCCTTTACGCGGCCTTATTCTACGCGGGCACGACTCTTTGGGTTCTGGCAGGCGTACTGGCGAGCCTGTTCGGTCGACGGCCGACGCTGGCCGTCGTTCTCAGCTGGGCTGATCTCAACCACTGGCTGGCGACCAACGTCCTCGGAATTCGCACGAAGGTGGACGGGGTCATACCCGACGGCCCCTATCTGATCGCCGTCAAGCACGAGACGATGCTCGAGACCACCGAGATGATCCGCCTGTCGAAGCTTCCGGTCATCGTTATCAAGCGTGAGCTCGCGGACATTCCCCTCTTCGGATTCCTGACGCGCCAATACGGCGTCATTCCGGTCGAACGGAGCGCTGGCGCCAAGGCGCTCCGGGAAATGGTGGCGGCAGGCAAGGATGCGGTAGAGTCCGGACGGCCGGTGATGATATTTCCGGAGGGGACGCGCGTTCCAAGCGGCGAGACGCCGCCGCTGCGCTCAGGCTTCGCCGGGCTCTATCGAGCGCTCGGCCTGCCGGTCGTCCCGGTGGCAGTGGACAGTGGACGCTTGTGGGGCCGGGGCTCGTTCACCAGTCGGGAACGGTCACGTTCAAGGTCGGAGAAGTCATCCCCGCCGGCCTGAAGCGCGAGGAGATCGAGACACGTGTGCACGCCGCGATCAATGCCCTAGCTCCTGAGGCGCGCGCCTAGCTTTTCTGCGGCAGCGACAATGCGTCGCGACATTTCCCCGATTTGCTCGTCGGTGAAGCTCTTCTCGACCGGTTGAAGCGTGACTTCGAAGGCGAGCGATAGCCCGTCGGGACCTTCGAAGCGATCGAACAGCCGGACGTTGGTGATGGCCACTTTGTCCGCACCTCGGATCGCGCGGAGCAGATTATCGGAAGGCAGGTCGTCAGGGACGATGAACGCAAAGTCGCGCGCGATCGCCTGCAACGCGGGAGGGGCGTACGCAACGCGGGCACGACCGGACGAGCGCGGCGTCGGGATCGCGTCGAGATAGATGTCCGCGGCAACCGCGCCGGCGGGCGCGTCCAGCTCTTTCTGCAGCCTCGGGTGGAGCTCGCCGAAGCTGGCGACGATGGTCTTGGGGCCGAGCCCGAGCCTGGCGGACCTGCCCGGATGCCAGGTCGGGCCCGCATCGGGGTAGACCTGAAGGTTCGCGACAGGTGCGCCCGCCGCGTCGAGCAGGGCGCTGACTTCCGCCTTCACATCGAATGGCCCGAAGCTCCCGGCCTTGCCGGACTGCCATTCCCGCCCGTGCCGCTCCCCGGCCAGCACCAGTGACAGCGTCGGATGTTCCGCATCGCCGAGGTATCGCCGCCCGACTTCAAACAGCCGCACGGAGGACGCGCCTCGGTCCAGATTCCTCCTAGCGGCCGCAATCAGGCCGGGCAGGAGCGACGGGCGCATGACCTTCAGGTCCTCGCTGATGGGATTGGCGAGCCGCCAGTCCGCGCCTCCGAATGCGTCGGCCTCCTCTTCCGAAATGAAGCTCCACGTCACAGCCTCGTCCAGACCACGCGCGGCTGCCGTGCGTCGAGCGCGCCGCTCCATCAGCTGCGATCGCGTGGCAGTCGGCTTCGCCACGCCGGGAGCGCGCTTCAGCGGCGTCGACGGAACCTTGTCGTAACCCTCGATGCGGGCGACCTCCTCGACGAGGTCCGCGGGACCTTCGACGTCGCGGCGCCAGGTCGGGACGGTAACGTTGGCTCCGTCGAACTCGAAGCCAAGGCGCTCGAGGATTTCGCGCTGGCGCCTCTCCGGCACATCAATCCCACTGAGCGCCTTGGTCCGCCCGAAATCGAACGCGATGGTGCGGCGCTCAATTGGTGGTTCGCCGGCGCGGATCAGCGCGGAGGGCTCGCCTCCACAAATATCGACGATCAAGCCGGTAAGGATCGCGAGGCCGTCGTCGAGAAAGGCGGGATCGACGCCGCGCTCGAAGCGGCTGCGGGCGTCGCTGGTCAGCCCCAGCGCCTGCCCGGTCCGGGCGATTCGCTCCGGCGTGAAGTACGCGACTTCAAGCATCACGTCGGTGGTCGCTTCGCTGACGCCCGAATCTTCTCCGCCCATGATGCCGCCGATGTCATGGACCTGCCGGTCATCCGCGATCACCGTCGTGAACGGTTCGAGCGAATATTCCTTTTCGTTGAGCGCCAGCACCTTTTCGCCCGGCTTGGCTGCGCGGGCGGTGAGGCCACCTGTAAGCTTGGCGATGTCGTAGGCATGCGCAGGCCGGCCGTGCTCGAGCATCACATAGTTCGTGATGTCGACGAGGGCGGAGATTGGTCGCTGGCCCGCCCCCTTGAGCCGGCGCTGCATCCAATCCGGCGACGCGCCGTTGCGGACTCCTCTCACCGCGCGGCCGAAGAATGCCGGGCATCCGTCCGGATCCTCAATGCGGATCGGGACGGGGCAGGGGAAGCTGCCTTCGATCTGCGGCACGGCGAGCGGCTTGAGCGCGCCCATTCCTGCCGCCGCCAGATCGCGCGCGATGCCGCGAACGCCCATGCAGTCCTGGCGGTTGGGAGTGACGTTCACGTTGAATACTGGGTCGTCGAGGCCCGCATATTCGGTGAACGCCGCACCGATCGGAGCATCCTGCGGCAGCTCGATGATCCCGCTATGGTCCTCGCCCAGCTCGAGCTCGCGCGACGAGCACATCATGCCACGGCTCTCGACGCCGCGGATTGCGGCCACCTTCAACGTAATGTCGCTGCCGGGGATGTAGGTACCAGGAGGCCCGAACACGCCCAACATGCCAGCACGGGCATTAGGTGCGCCGCAAACGATCTGGATCTCCTCGCCCGTGCCCGCGTCGACCGTCAGCACCTGCAGCTTGTCTGCCTGGGGATGCTTCTCGGCGGTCAGCACTTTCGCAACGCGGAACGGCGCTAGCGCTTCCGCGGGGTTGGAGAGGTCCTCCACCTCCAGGCCGATCGCTGTCAGCTTCTTGGCGATTTCCTCCGCGGACGCATCTGTATCGAGGTGCTGCTTCAGCCATTCGAGCGAGAACTTCATGCGCCGACTCCGCCCGAAAGCGTCGGCACGTCGAGCGCCTGGAATCCGTAATGCTTGAGCCAGCGGATATCGCCGTCGAAGAAGGCGCGGAGGTCGTCCATGCCATATTTGAGCATGGCCAGGCGATCGATTCCGCAACCGAATGCGAAGCCCTGCCATTCGTCAGGATCGAGCCCACAATTGGCGATGACGCGGGGGTGGACCATCCCGCTGCCCAGCACTTCCATCCAGCCTTCCTGGCCGCCGACGACGCGTCGGCCTTTCTCGATCGACCAGCCCACGTCGACCTCGGCCGATGGCTCGGTGAACGGGAAGTAGGAGGGCCGCATCCGCAGCGCGATGTCGTCGCGCTCGAAAAAGGCCTTGAGGAAGGTCTCCAGCGTCCACTTAAGGTGCCCGAGCGTGATAGCGCGATCGATCACCAGGCCTTCGACCTGATGGAACATCGGCGTGTGCGTCGCGTCGCTGTCGGAGCGATAGACGCGCCCCGGCGCAATCACTCGTAGCGGCGGCGGGTTCGCCTCCATCGTCCGGATTTGCACCGGCGACGTGTGCGTCCGCAGCACTCGCGGCTCTTCATCCGGTGTGCGCGGCTCGACATAGAAGGTGTCCATCATCGCGCGGGCGGGGTGGGTCTCGCCCATGTTGAGCGCGGTGAAATTGTACCACTGGCTCTCGATCTCGGGTCCCTCGGCGACGGAGAAGCCGAGGTCGGCAAAGATTTCCGCCAGTTCGTCCATCACCTGGCTGACTGGATGGACGGTGCCCGAAACGATCTCCGCCGCCGGCAGCGACAGGTCGATCTTCTCGGTCGCTAGCTTGCGCTCCAGCTCGGCGCTCTCGAGCGCTGCCTTGCGGTTGGCTATGGCCGTCGTCACCTGCTCGCGAAGCGAATGGATCTTTGGCGCTTCGGCCGCCCGCGTTTCGGGGTCCATCGCCCCAAGCAACTTCAGCTTTGCAGTGATCTCGCCCGACTTGCCGAGCAGCGACACCCGTACGGCATCGAGGTCGTGCAGGTTTTCGGTTGCGGCAATCCGGTCGAGCAACGCGTCGGGCATGCGCTGCGCCTTAGCCGCGCTGCAGCGCAAAATGCAAAGGCGTGCTAAGGCTCGTCGCGCGATGAGCGAATGGCCTGCGTTAAGCGTCGAGCACGACCACGAGACCCTCGCCATCCTGCACCTCGCCGCGCAGATGCTGGGGAAGATCCGCGTCGCGCATGCGCCGTGGCTGAACCATGGCTGGCACGTCGCACTGCAGCCGAACTCCCGCGGGTTTTCGACTTTGCCGACGGCGGCCGGCGATGGACGCACCTTCACGCTTACGCTCGACCTTTGCCGCCATGCGATGGTGCTGTGGGTTAGTGACGAATCTCGCGAGGAGGTCCCGCTCAACGCTGGAAGCGTCGCTGCGCTTCATCATCGCCTGATCGCCATTCTCGAGCGCCACGGCCTGCCCACGGATTTCAACGGACGCCCGAGCGAGATCCCGGACGCGGTCCCGTTCGCCGAGGACCACAGGCCGCGGCATTACGATCGCGAGTTCGCGTCACGGGTCCGCGAAGCGTTCGCGGCCATGCTGCCGGTATTCGCGCGCTTCCGGGCGGGCTTTGCGGGCAAGGCAAGCCCGGTCCAGCTGTGGTGGGGCGCCTTCGATCTCGCGGTGAGCAAATTCTCGGGACGGCCCGCGCCGCCGCATCCGGGCGGAATGCCTGGCTTGCCCGACCGCATCACGCGCGAAGCGTACAGCCATGAAGTGACGAGCGGCGGCTTCTGGGCCGGCGGAGTCATAGCGGCCGAACCGTTCTTTTACTCGTACATCTACCCCGAACCGGAAGGCTACCGGCAGTCAAAGGTGGCGCACGGCCGCTACGACGAAAGCTACGGCGAGTTCATGCTGCCCTACGCAGAGGTGCGGGCGTCGAACGACCCGGAGCGGATGCTCGGCGAGTTCCTGCAATCGGCTTACGAGGCCGGAGCGAACATTGCTAAGTGGGATCGAGCCGCGCTGGAGCGGGAACCTGTGGCGCCTTAAGTCGGAACGAACGGGTAGGGCGAAATCGACTTCCGGTTTTCCTCGACGGCCAGCATCCGGCCGGCCGGCGGAGTCGCGCGATAGGCGCATTGCAGGCGCGGGCAGATCGAGCAGGCGGGGCCGACGGGCGTCGCCGGCGTGTTCACCAGATCGAGGCCGTCGGCGTACGCAATCCGACCCGCATATTTCACGTCGCAACCGAGGCCCACTGCAAGCAGGGCATCGTCGCGAAGGTCGGGGCGGATCGGCCGCTCGATCGTCCGGCTGATGGTGAAGAAACGCTGGTTGTCGGGCGTCTCGATCAGTTGCCGGATCGTCTGGCCCGGCGTCTGGAACGCTGTGTGGAGGTGCCAGCGGGGGCAGGTCCCGCCGAAGTGCGAGAAAGGGAAGTTCTCGCCAGCATAGCGCTTGGAGATGTTCCCGGCCGGGTCGACGCGAAGCATGAAGAAGGGCACGCCCTTGGCGCCGGACCGGCCGAGCGTGGTCAGCCGGTGCGCAACCTGTTCGACGTTGGCGCCGAATTGCGCGCACAGCCGGTCGATCGCATAGCGATATTCCTCCGCCGCCCGCAGGAACTTCCCGTAAGGCATGATGATCGCGCCCGCCGCGTAATTGGCGAAGCTCATGTGCAGCAGACGGCGGCTTCCGGGATCGGGCGGCCGCGCCACTTCGAGCATCTTGGCAATGATCGGCGCGAACTCGAGCAGCGCCAGCTGGTAGGCGATTCCAAACTGCCGGTTTTCGGGCCGGAGCATCGAGGACAGCTGGAGGACACGGCGCTGTGGATCGTAGCTTTGGCTCGCGTCGTCGAGAATTTCCGGCCCGACGACGCGGACCTCGACGCCCCACGCTTCCTTGAGCCGCTGCCGCAAGGGCTCTGCGATCGACAAGGGATGGTTGAGCGCGCCGCCCAAGGTTTCCGACGCCTCCTCGAGCTCGGGGTAATGGTTGCGCTGTGCCTGGATATAGTCGCGCACCCAGGTCTCGGGGGTGATCAGCGAGCGCGGGTCGGCCCGACGCTCCTCCCCGTCTGGTCGCCGCTGCACTTCGCGCACGGCCGTATAGAGCCGGGCGATTCCTTCCGCTACGGACGGCACGTTGTCCGCGAGCTCGACCAGTTCGTAGCGGCTGACGCCAAGGTCGGCGAGCATCGGGTCGCTGAAAATCTCCGCCAGCTGCGTCGCGCCGCCGACGTCGGTGCCCTCCGCCGCAAACGCCTTCACGTCGATGTCGAAGCCTTCCGCGAGCCGTAGCAGGACGCCGGCGGTGACCGGCCGCTGATTGCGCTCGAGGTGGTTGAGGTAGGACGCCGAAATGCCGAGCTCGTCCGCCATCTGGCTCTGATTGAGCCCGCGCTCGCGCCGGAGCCGCTTGAGCCGGGCGCCGAGGAAGAGCTTCCGCTGAAGCATCATCTGTGAAGCTGTCACAATATTTACAATATCACAAGACTGTTACTGACACGTAAGCACTTTTCAGTGCGACTTTTACCAGTCGGATGGGTTCTCCTGCAACTCAGACAAAGGGGAATGCGGACAATGAGTGATTTCGGATTGGTCGTGGCGGGTCCTCAGGGGCGGTTCGATGGCATCGAGCGGCCTTACAGCGTCGAGGAAGTGCTCCGCCTGCGCGGCTCGGTGCCGATCGAATATACACTTGCACGCCAGGGCGCGCTCAAGCTGTGGGACCTGCTGAACCAGGATGAGCCCGTGCGCGCGCTCGGCGCACTTTCCGGCAACCAGGCGATGCAGATGGTCCGCGCCGGCCTCAAGGCGATTTATCTCTCGGGCTGGCAGGTCGCCGCCAACTCGAACGTTAGCGGATCGATGTATCCCGACCAGTCGCTCTATCCCGCCAACTCCGGTCCGGAGCTCGCAAAGAAAATCAACAAGACGTTGCAACGCGCCGACCAGATCGAGCATCTCGAAGGCGGAGCGAAGCGCGACTGGTACGCACCGATCCTCGCCGACGCCGAAGCTGGCTTCGGTGGTCCCTTGAACTGCTACGAGATCATGAAGGCCTATATCGAAGCCGGCGCCGCGGGCGTTCACTTCGAGGATCAGCTCGCATCTGAAAAGAAGTGCGGCCATCTCGGCGGCAAGGTGCTGATCCCGACCAAGGCCGCGATCCGCAACCTCGATGCCGCGCGGCTCGCCGCCGACGTCTGCGGGGTTCCGACCATTCTCGTCGCCCGCACCGATGCCGAGAGCGCCAAGCTCATCACCAGCGATGTCGACGAGCGCGACCGGCCATTCATCACCGGCGAACGCACGGCAGAGGGTTTCTTCCGTTTGAAGGACGGAACCGGCCTCGACCATTGCATCGCCCGCGGCCTCGCGTTCGCGCCGCACGCCGACCTGCTCTGGTTCGAGACGAGCCATCCGAACCTCGACGAAGCGCGGGCTTTCGCCGAAGGCATCCACACCCAATTCCCGGCCAAGATGCTCGCCTACAATTGCTCGCCCAGCTTCAACTGGAAGGCGAAGCTCGACGAAGAGACGATCGCCTGCTTCCAGCGCGAGCTTGGCGCCATGGGCTACAAATTCCAGTTCGTGACGCTGGCCGGCTTCCACAGCCTCAACCACGCGATGTTCGAGCTGGCGTCCGACTATCGCGACCGCGGCATGGCGGCCTATTCGGAGCTTCAGGAAGCCGAGTTCGGCAGCGAGGCGGCCGGTTACACCGCGACCCGCCACCAGCGCGAGGTCGGGACCGGCTATTTCGACGCGATCGCCACCGCCGTGTCGGGCGGCCAGGCGTCGACCGTCGCACTTAAGGAATCCACCGAAGCGGCACAGTTCGTCGTTTCCGGCGTGGCAGCGGAGTAGGAGCAAGGTGATGGGACAGCGTTACTGGGTCGTCGGCGGTGATTATGCGGACTGCCGCTTCAAGGACCTCAAGCCCGGCACCGAAATCGTGCACGGCCCCTTCAGCGACGAGATGAAGGCGCGCATGGAATGGCAGCGCCTGACCTTCCGCGATCGCTGCGGTGCGACGGAACGCTACTCCATTTGCATTGAGCCGGTGCTACATTGAGCACTGTGCTCGATGTCTCGACGATCATTGCCGAACCTTCGAACGTCCGCGGCGCCGCCGAAGTCCTGAACGTATCCGCGCTGGAGTTCCTGTCCGAGCTTCACGAGCGGTTCGACCAGCGGCGGCTTCGGCTGCTCGCCAGGCGCGAGGATCGGCAGCAGCGCTTCGACGCCGGCGAGCTTCCCGACTTTCGCGAGGATACGCGCGACATCCGCGAAGCGGACTGGACGGTGAGCTCGATCCCGCACGACCTGCTCGACCGCCGCGTCGAGATCACCGGGCCGACCAATGCCAAGATGCTGATCAACGCGCTCAACTCGAGCGCGAAGGTGTTCATGGCGGACTTCGAGGACGCGACGAGCCCGACCTGGGACGAGCTGGTCCAGGGCCAAGTGAACCTGCGCGACTATTGGCTCCGTCGCCTCGATTACACAGACCCGGACAGCGGCAAGCATTATGCGGTGGGCGACGACCCGGCCGTCCTGATGATCCGCCCGCGCGGCTGGCACCTGCCCGAGGATCACGTGAGCATCGGCGGACGGGTGATTTCCGGCGCCCTCTTCGATTTCGGACTTTACATCTGGCACAACGCCCGGTCTGCATTGGCCAAAGGGTCGGGACCCTATTTCTACCTGCCCAAAATGGAGAGCATGGAGGAGGCCGCGCTGTGGAGCGACGTGTTCGCCTTCGCCGAGAACAAGCTCCGGCTCGAGCGCGGCACGATCAAGGCGACGGTGCTCATCGAAACCCTTCCGGCGGCGTTCGAGATGGACGAGATCCTCTACGCCTTGCGCGAGAATATCGTCGGCCTCAACTGCGGCCGCTGGGACTATATTTTCAGCACCATCAAGCGCTGCGGCCGCTCGGCCGACCGGCTGACCCCCGACCGCGCGCTGATGACCATGGATAAGGCGTTCCTTGCCGCTTACTCGCTCCGGCTGGTTTCGACCTGCCATCGCCGCGGCGCCTTCGCGATGGGCGGCATGTCGGCCTTCATCCCGGTCAAGGGTGACGAGGCCGCGAATCAGGGCGCACTCGACAAGGTGCGCGCGGACAAATTGCGCGAGGTCGGCAACGGCCACGACGGCACCTGGGTCGCGCATCCGGCGCTGGTGCCGGTCGCGATGGAAGCCTTCGAGGCGATGCACGGCCCCAACCAGCTGTCGAAGATGCCCGAGCACGTGCCCGGCCGCGACGAGATGCTGAAGCTTCACGAGGGCGTCCGGACCGAAACGGGCGCGCGCGAGAACATCCGCGTCGGCGTGCAGTATCTCGCCGCCTGGCTCGGCGGGAAGGGCGCCGTGCCGCTCTACAACCTCATGGAGGATGCGGCGACGGCCGAGATTTGCCGCACGCAGCTGTGGCAATGGCTGAAGTTCGAAGCGCCGCTGGAGGATGGCCGCGCCTTCACCCTCGACCTGTTCGAGCAATGGTTCGACGAGGAGGTCGGCCTGCTCGCCGAAGTACCCAACATCGCCGAGGCCGCGCTGCTGATGCACAACATGATCGTCGCGGACGACCTGGTCGAATTCCTGACGCTGCCGGCTTACGAACTGCTGGACTAAGTTAGAGTCAGGTTTCGACCCAAAGCTGACTTTGGCGGAGCGTCGGCTTTCCACCCATTGCGGACATTAGGCGCCATGCTTCCAAGATAGGACTTCGCCAGCCGGTTCGCGCCGCAATGCCGGCGTTGGCTCATTCCCATCGTCCGGCCGTTTAGCTTTGACTGGCGAAGGTCGATAAAGTCACGGCAAAGGCGCCGCTCACCGTGACGTTTGTGACGTAAAGGCGGCGGCGGATGTGATCACTTCCACCTAATCCGGACGTTGGAAGGGAAATAAGAAGGGCGCCGGAATCGCTCCCGAGGCCCCTGCCCTTTTCTCCCTCTTGATGGGGTGGGGCGACGATGGGCGTAGAGCTCGACGTCCGCAATCACCCCCGCCCAACCTCCCCCATCGAGGGGGAGGAGTTCACTTCACTTATCGATCCGAGAGATCTTCGATCCTTCGAGGCCGATGCCCGCCATCAGCCCCTTTTGCCCAAAGGGCATGGCGTAGACGTCCTTCGCAAGCGTCGTTGAGGTGGTGCTCATGGCCTTGCCCTTGTCGATCACGACCACGCTTGGCCCAGAGCCGATTGCCCATCCATCGCTCTTGCGCAGATAGTTGAGCGCTTTGTCGTTCATCAGGAACAGAGCATAGCTGAACGACTGTCCGCCGGCCTGAAGCCCGTAGGAAACGGCGCCGATTTTGTAATAGCCGACCGGTTGGCCGCGCATGAAGAGCACGCCCTCTCCGCCCTGTCCGCCGATGAGGAAGCCGGCCTTGACGATTTTCGGAAACACCAGGATCGCGCGGGCGTCTCGGCCGTAGCGGACGGCCCTGTCGGATTGCGCATAAAGCCGGCTGAGGGCGGCCCGGCCGCTCGCGTTGAGCTCGGCCGCTGTTGCCGCGGAGGCGCTTTGCGCAAGAGGTCCGAGCGTCGCCGCGAGCGCCACGCTGACCGTCACGGGCCATTGTCCAAACGTCTTCATACCCCGCGCTCCTGCTGCATGCCGTCCTCACCCTGCGAGATCAGCTAGCCCTGTGAAATAGGGACTAGTCCGGAGCCGGATGCGACGGCGGCCCAACAAAAAGGACGCCTCGGATTGCTCCGGGCGCCCTCGTTTGTTCGGCGATCGGAAGGCTTAAGCTGCCTTCTTCTCCAGCGCGCCCTTCGCCTGTGCGATGATGGCGCTGAACGCTTCCGCCTCATGCATCGCGATGTCGGCGAGCACCTTGCGGTCCAGCGTGATGCCGGCGAGGTTCAGCGCGTGGATGAACTGGCCATAGGTCAGCCCCTCGGCCCGAACCGCGGCGTTGATGCGCTGGATCCACAGAGCGCGGAAGCTCCGCTTCTTCACCTTGCGGTCGCGGTAGGCATATTGCCCGGCTTTCTCGACGGCCTGGCGGGCGATGCGGATCGTGTTCTTGCGGCGGCCGTAATAGCCCTTCGCATTTTCCAGGATGCGCTTGTGCTTGGCGCGGGTGGTTACACCCCGTTTGACGCGTGCCATGTCTTATCCGCTCCTTACTTGAGGCCGTAGGGCGCCCAGCCCTTGACGCGCGCCACGTCGGCGTCGGCAAGGATCTCGGTACCGCGGTTCTGGCGGATGTACTTGGCGTTGTGGCTGATCAGGCGGTGGCGCTTGCCCGCGACACCATGCTTGATCTTGCCCGTTGCCGTGAGCTTGAAGCGTTTCTTGACGCCGCTCTTGGTCTTTAGCTTGGGCATTTTCGTCTCCTTGTTTGTTCTCGCCTACGCGAGACGATTTTCGAACCGCCACGGCAGCCCACACTGGCCGGGCCATTCGCATTTCCAAGTATCTGGAAAGCGCGCGCCTATAGGGGGGAGGTGGCCGAAAGGCAAGGCTGAGTGGCGCTCGTCCGAGGCCGAAGGTAAAAGCCGGCCATGGCCACGCGCGAATGGATCGGACGCCGCGCCTTCGACGACGGGGTCGACCGCTGGGATGTCAACGACGCGCGGCCTGCGCCCGGCCTTCGCACGCTGATCTCTCGTTATTCCGACTATTCGGAGACTACCGTCTCCTTCAGCGCCCGGCAGGAACTGGCCACGACCAGCGGCGTCCTCATTTATGCGCTGGGCGAACCGCTCGAGATCGTCGGCGCGGACGGCCGCGCGATCCTGCTCAAGCAGGGCGAGGGTTTTGCCGGCGGAGTTGCCGACTGCACCTCCATCTCGCGGAATCGTGGCGCACAGGCCGGTATTCACGTGTTCATGTCGCTCACCTCGCTCACCGCGGTGCTCGCGACGCCAGTCGCCGAACTCGCTAATCGCGTAGCGACGATGCGTGACCTGATCGGGTCGCCGGCCGCCGATCTGGGTGGAAAGCTCGTCGAGTCCGGCGATTCGGAGCAGCGTTTCACGGTGCTGGACCGGTTCCTCGAGCGGCGTTTCGCGGACGCGCGTCACGAGGATCAAACCACCAGCTGGTCGATCGCTCGCCTGGCGCAGGCCAACGGTCCGTCATCCTCGGTGCTTGCAGACGAGATCGGCTGGAGCCGGCGCCATTTCGCCCGACGTTTTCGCGATTCGACGGGCTTCGGTCCCGACCGCTTCCGTCGAATTGCCCGCTTCGAGCGGTTCGTCGGCCGACTGACCCACTATCCCGGCGATGAGCTCGCCGGCCTCGCGGTCGACAGCGGCTACGTCGACCAGCCCCACCTCGCCCGCGACGTGCGCGACTTCGCCGATACGACCCCCGGCGAACTTCGCTCGCGGCTGATCCCTGAGGGCGGGGGCGTCAAGGACGGCTGAGTCCCAACCTTACAAGATCACATGGCGCACCTGGGCTAACGACACGCCCGAAAGGAGCAAGCCATGACCGTCAAACCTGCCATCATCCCGGGCCTCCGCTACAAGGATGCGCCGCGAGCGATTGACTTCCTATGCGAGGCCTTCGGGTTCGAACGCCACGCCGTTTATCCCGGTCCGAACGATCCTTCGATCATCATGCACGCCCAGCTGATCGATCGCGGCAATATGATCATGCTCGGCAGCGGAACGGACGGCGAATACAAGCGCAGGGCTGGCATCAAGAGCGTCGCCGAAGCAGGTGGGGCGACGATGGGCCTCTACATCACCGTCGATGACGTAGAAGCCCATGCCGAGCGCGCACGTGCAGCCGGCGCTGACATCTTCCTCGAGTCGCAAGACCAGGATTATGGCGGGCGCGGCTATTCGTGCCGCGATATCGAGGGGAATGTCTGGAGCTTCGGCAGCTACGATCCATTCGCGGCGACTGACTGAATTCGTCTATGGCAGCGCGATCCATTCTTGTGGAGGCGAGTCGATGGAACGCGAGCAGGAACAAAGGCCGAGCGGCGGGATCACACCGCACATCACCATCCGCGACCGCAGAGCCGCAGAAGCGATCGACTGGTATAAGAAAGCGTTCGGCGCGGAAGAGCTGATGCGGCATCCGACCGAAGACGGCCGACTGATGCACGCCAGCCTCATGATCAACGGCGGCTATCTGATGCTGCACGACGATTTTCCCGAGCATATGGGCGGGCCGTCGCAGCCGGCGGCGAGCTTCGTTCTTCATTTGAGCGTGCCCGATGCCGACGCGGCGTGGCAGCGGGCGCTAGATGCCGGCGCCGAAGTTCGTTTCCCGCTAGCGGACCAGTTCTGGGGTGATCGCTATGGGCAGGTGAACGACCCGTTCGGCTTCATCTGGTCGATCGGAGCGCCGGTGAAGCAGGACCAGCAGCAGTCCGAGGAGGAGCCCGCGACCGCCTGACGATCACCACTGGTGGCGCGATCCGTCGCGGTGGAAGAAGCCACCGGATTCGTCAGGGCCCAGCCTTTCGATCAGCCGGCGCATCTCGGCGACGCTCTGCTCTGGCGGTGTCGGTGCATTGGCCCCGCCCATCCGCGTCTTGACCCAGCCGGGATCGAGCACGGCTGCAACGACGCCTTGCCGCTTCACCTCGATTGCCAGCGAATGCCATGCCATGTTCAGCGCAGCCTTCGACGAACGGTAAGGTACGTAGCCGCCCGAGCTTTCGGCGATGCTGCCCATCCCGCTGGTCAGCGCGATGATCTTGCCCTTTGTTTTGGCGACGCGGGGCAGGACGGACTTGGCGAGTAGGTAGGGAGCCACGATGTTCGTCGTCAGCATCTCCGTCCACGCGCGGCCATCCTCGGCGGTTTGGGCCTGCTCCGGAATCCACGTGCCGGCATTGGCGATCAGCAGGTCGAGCCGCTCGGTCCGGCTCCCAAGCGCCACAATTGCATCGAGGTCCAGCATGTCGAGCTGCGCGACCCGTACGCCGAGAGCGTCGAGCTCCGGGCTCGACTGACGCGCGGTCGCGACCACGTCCCAGCCGTTGGCGGCATATTGACGCGTGAACTCGAGGCCGATGCCCCGGTTCGTGCCGGTGATAAGGACTGCTGGCATGTGCGCTCAACGCCCCGCAGCAGGTAAGTTCCTTAGTCGAAGAGGCTCGAGACCGAGCTTTCGTCGGCGATTCGGCGCATTGCCTCGCCGAGAAGCGGCGCGACGGAGAGGCGTCGGATCTTGCTGTCTTTAGGATCGGGCTCGCCAGTCCAGATGGTGTCGGTGACGACCAGCTCGCTGAGCTCCGACTTGGAAACGCGAGCCGCAGCTCCACCCGAGAGCACGCCGTGGGTGCAATAAGCGAAGACCTCGGTCGCGCCCTGCTGCTTCAGCGCCGCCGCGGCGTTGCACAGCGTGCCCGCCGAATCGACAATGTCGTCGACCAGGATGCAGGTGCGGCCCTCGACGTCGCCGATGATGTTCATGACCTCGGATTCGCCGGCGCGCTCGCGCCGCTTGTCGACGATCGCCAGCGGAGCGTTGTTGAGCCGCTTGGCTAGCCCGCGGGCGCGCACGACGCCGCCGACGTCCGGCGAGACCACCAGGAGGTCGCGGTTACCGAACCGCGCGCGAATGTCGGTCGCGATCACCGGCGAGGCGAAAAGATTGTCGGTCGGGATGTCGAAGAAGCCCTGGATCTGGCCGGCATGCAGATCGATCGACAGGACGCGGTTAGCGCCCGCAGTGGTGATCAGATTGGCGACCAGCTTGGCCGAGATCGGCGTCCGCGGCCCCGGCTTCCGGTCCTGCCGGGCATAGCCGAAATAGGGCAGCACCGCCGTGATCCGCTTGGCCGACGCGCGGCGCAGCGCGTCGATGCAGATCAGCAGCTCCATCAGATTGTCGTTGGCCGGGTAGCTGGTCGACTGGAGCACGAACACGTCCTCGCCCCGAACGTTCTCGTTGATCTCGACGAACACTTCCTCGTCGGCGAAACGGCGCACGCTGGCGTCGGTCACCGGCACTTCGAGATAGTCGGAAATGGACCGGGCCAGCGGAAGGTTGCTGTTCCCTGCGAGCAATTTCATGCGTGCGTTTCCCCGAGCGGTGATTCGGCCTTAGCGGGCGCTTTCGAGTCCGCAAAGGTTGCCGAAGCGGCGGTCCTCGCTAAATCGCCTGCATGACCGACCGCCTCAAGATCGCGTTCGCGCAGATGAACCAGCGCGTCGGGGACCTGGAGGCCAACTGCGCCGCCATGCTTGAAATGCGCCGCAGGGCTGAGGGAGCGGACCTGCTGCTGTGTCCGGAGCTCCAGGTCACAGGCTACCCGCCCGAGGATCTGGTGCTGAAGCCCGAGTTCGTCCGGCGCACGATGGACGCGACCGAGAAGCTGGTTGAGGCGACTACGGAGCCGGGACCGGCGATCCTGATTGGGACGATCGTTACGGAGGAAGGCTCGAACTACAACGCAGTGATCCTCGCCGATGGCGGGCGGGTGCTCGGCCGGACGCTCAAGCGCGAACTTCCGAACTACGGCACGTTCGACGAGAAGCGCATTTTCGCTCCCGGTCCCCTGCCCGAACCTCTCGAGTTCAAGGGCGTGAAGATCGGCGTGCCGATCTGTGAGGACATCTGGCAGGAGATCGTCTGCGCGCATCTCGCCGAGGCGGGCGCCGAGATGCTGCTCGTGCCCAACGGCAGCCCTTACGAACTCGACAAGGACGACAAGCGGTATCAGCTCGTTCGCAGCCGAGCGCTCCAGACCGAGCTTCCGATCGCTTACCTCAACCGCGTCGGCGGCCAGGACGAGCTGGTGTTCGACGGCTCGTCGTTCATCGTCCACCCCGATGGCGAGCGCGTCGTGCAGCTGTGCGACTGGGACGAGGCATTGCTGATCACCGATTGGGAGCGCACGCCCGATGGGTGGCGATGCATGACTCGCGAAACCCATGCGCTCGATGCTTTCCCGGAGGACGTTTACCGAGCGATGATGGTCGGGCTCCACGATTATGTGCAGCGCAACGGCTTCCCGGGGGTGATCCTCGGCCTGTCGGGCGGGATCGACAGCGCATTGTCGGCGGCCGTCGCGGTGGACGCCCTCGGAGCGGACAAGGTCGTGGGCGTGATGCTCCCGTCCAAATATACCAGCGAGGAAAGCCTAGAGGATGCGCGCGAGTCCGCTCGGTTGCTCGGATGCGGTCATGACGTCACTTCCATCGTGCCCGCCGTGGAGGCGCTGGACAGGATCTTGCCAGATCTCAAGGGCTTGGCGGCGGAGAATGTGCAGGCGCGGCTTCGCATGGTGACGCTGATGGCCTTATCGAACGCCAGCGGACAAATGGTCCTGACGACCGGCAACAAGAGCGAGATGAGCGTGGGCTATGCGACGCTCTACGGCGATATGGCAGGCGGTTATTCGGTGCTGAAGGACGCCTACAAGACGACGGTTTTCGCGCTGTCGCGCTGGCGCAACCAGAACAAGCCGGAGGGGGCGCTCGGTCCGGACGGACCGGTGATGCCAGAACGGGTGATCACCAAGCCGCCGACCGCCGAACTCCGCCCCGGGCAAAAGGACGAGGACAGCCTCCCGGCTTATTCGGTGCTCGACCGCATCCTCGAAGGCCTGGTCGACAAGGAGATGTCGGTGATGGAGGTGGCGAACGCGACGGGCGAGGAGCCGGTGCTGGTCGCCAATATCGAAAGTTTGCTGCTGAAGGCCGAATACAAGCGCCGCCAGGCGCCTCCGGGCGTGAAGATCGGCAATCGCAACTTCGGCCGCGACCGGCGCTATCCGATCAGCAACTTCTTCCACACCGGCCCCGGCAAGAAGCTGCCGACATGACGGTCATCACTCGCTTCGCGCCCTCGCCGACGGGGCGTCTTCACGTCGGAAACATCCGCACCGCGCTGCACAACTACCTCTTCGCGCGGAAGAACGGCGGCAAGTTCATCCTGCGGATCGACGATACCGACCGCGAGCGCTCCACGGCCGAATTCGAAGAGACGATCCGCGACGATTTGGAATGGCTCGGTCTCGCATGGGACGAAAGCGTTCGCCAGTCCGAGCGCTTCGATCTTTACGAGCGCGAGTTCGGCACGCTGAAGGCGGCGGGCAGAGTCTACGCCTGCTACGAAACTCCCGATGAGCTTGATCTTCGCCGGAAGGTGCTGCTCGGGCGCGGCCTGCCGCCGGTTTACGAGCGCAGGCTCGCGGATGCGCCGGTTCCGGAAGGGCGGGCGCCACATTGGCGGTTCAAGCTCGACCATGACGCGCCGATCGTCTGGAATGACCTCATCCGCGGCGAACAGAAGTTCGATCCCAGGCTGCTCAGCGACCCCGTCGTACGGCGCGAGGACGGCAGCTGGCTCTACCTCCTTCCGAGCGTGATCGACGACGTCGATCTTGGCGTTACCCATGTCGTGCGCGGTGAGGATCACGTGTCGAACAGCGCGACTCAGATCCAGATGTTCGAAGCGCTCGGCGCGACGCCGCCGCAGTTTGCGCACGAGGCGCTGCTAGTCGCGGCCGAGGGCAAGCTGTCGAAGCGCCTCGGCTCCTACGGCGCAGAGCATTTGCGTGCCGAGGGAGTCGAGCCGATGGCGATGCTGTCGGTGCTCGCGCGGATCGGCACGTCGCAGCCCGTGGAGCCGGTTGCCGATCTGGACGATCTCGCGAGCCACTTCGATTTTGCGCATTTCGGCCGCGCCCCCGCGCATTTCGATCCGCACGAGGTCGAGCTGATCAACGCGCGCCTGATGCACGGCCTCGGCTATGCGGCGGTTGCGGACCGGCTGCCGGCGTCGGCGACCGAGGAGGATTGGCTGCTGCTACGCCCGAACCTCGAGCGAGTCGGCGATTTCGCCAACTGGTTCGACGTGCTCCACGGCGAGATCGATCCGCCCGAGCTCAGCCATGATGAGAGGCTGCTCGTGAAGGATGCCGCGACGATTGCCGAACGGCTCGACTGGAACGGCGAGCCCTGGCGCGAGCTCACGACCGAATTGAAGAATTCGAGCGGGAAGAAAGGCCGCGAGCTGTTCCATCCGCTCCGGCTGGCGTTGACCGGCCGTGAGAGCGGTCCCGAGATGGCTGGCGTCGTTGCTCGTATGGGCAAGGAACGAGCCGCCCGCCGCCTCGAAACAGCAGCCAAGCGCTAGGCCGGGTCGCAATCGAAAATCCTTCTTGCGGAACAAATGTAATGATGTAACATTGCGCATACTGAAGTTGCGTGAAGGAGGGTATAATGCTCGCTTACGCCGCCAGCCGTCGCCGCGATCTCGCCGACCGCCGTCCCCACCCGAACACGATGTTGCTGATCATCGGCGCTCACGTTGCTGCCCTTGCCGCGCTGATGAGCGCGAAGATGGACCTGCCCAATCACTTCAAGTCGGAGCCGCCGATCGTTGTCGACACGATCAGAGACCCACCGCCCCCGTCGAACGCCAGCACTCAAAAGCCGATCGTGCAACAGCAGATCAGGGAGGCGACCAATCAACCGCCTGAAAATCTGAAGCTGCCGCCAATCGTGGACCTTTCGCCTACGCAAGACAAAACACTCGGGTCAGGGTCGGAAGGAGCCGGGGTGACCGTCACCTCGCGCATCCAAAATATGGTTGCCCCGCCGGTGCGCAGCGGTCCGCGACTGCTAACTCCTCAGTCGGAAATGAAGCCGCCCTATCCTGCGACGAAGCTGCTCAATGAGGAAGAGGGCGCGGTCACGGTCAGGGTTACGATCGACGAGCAGGGCCGCGTCATTGCCGTCGACCCGGTCGGCCGCGCCGACCCGGCCTTTCTCGATGCCGCTCGCCGGCACCTCCTCGCCCATTGGCGCTTCAAGCCCGCCAGCGAAAACGGCCACGCGGTCATCTCGAGCACCGTCGTCACGCTTCACTTCGAGCTCGACAGCTGATTTTCACAGGGGCTGGCGATTACCCCTCGCCAGCCCTATTTTCTGTCCGTGTCCTGGTTTCCCCATCCCTCGTCGCCGCGCGCCGCATTCCGCGACCTGGCTGCCTTCATGCGGCAGCGCAGCCGCGAGCAGTTGATCGGCGCGTCGCTCGCCCTTCTGGTCACTGCGATCATCGTTATCGAGTTCGTTGTCGACACGAAGATGGGCCTCGATCCAGGTCCGCAGATTACCTACGTCGACCTCTATTCCTCGAACCGTACCGACGCGCAGATCATCGCCGACCAGAAGAAGGACCAGGCGGACAGGCTCGCGGCGGAGAAGGAAAAGCAGCGGCAATTCCAGAAGCTTGAGAAGCAGCTCGGGATTGAGTGACGACCGCAAGTGGATGGGGGAGGCCCTCGCGCTCGCGAACGAAGCGCGGGGACAGAGCGCGCCCAATCCAAACGTCGGCTGCGTCATCGTATCGTCTTCCGGCAGGGTCGTCGGACGCGGAGCGACGGCGCTTGGCGGGCGCCCGCACGCCGAGGCGCTGGCCCTGCTGCAAGCGGGAAAGAAAGCTCATGGCGCCACGGTCTATGTGACGCTCGAGCCGTGCGCGCACGCGAGCCCGCGGGGGCCTGCATGCGCGGATTTGCTGCTGGCGGCGAAGCCCGCGCAAGTCGCGATCGGGATCCGGGACCCCGATCCTCGCACGACCGGCAAGGGCATCAATCGGCTCCGCAAGGCAGGTATCGAGGTGAAGCTCGGCGTCGAGCGTCAGGAGGCGAAGCGCTCGCTGGCGGGCTGGCTAACTCGGCTGGAGCTCGGACGTCCGCGCGTTACGCTCAAGCTCGCGCTGTCGATCGACGGCAAGATCGCGCTCCCTTCAGGCGAAAGCAAATGGATCACGGGCGAGGACGCGCGCCGCCACGTTCATCAGGAGCGCGCGCACAGCGACATGATCCTGGTCGGACGCGGCACCTACATGGTGGATCAACCGAACCTCGACGTGCGGCTTCCAGGCCTCGAGGAGCGCTCACCGCGCCGGGCGCTTCTCACACGCGGAGAGGCCGTGGATGGTTGGGAAATCCTTAGAAATCCGCAGGATGTGTACCGCCTTCATGACGTCAACGACCTACTCGTCGAAGGCGGATCGGCGACGGCGACGGGGTTCCTGACCGATGATCTTGTCGATCGAATCCTGATCTACCGAGCTCCGATCATCGTCGGCGAAGGCAAGTCCTCGTTCGGCTATGTCGGACTCGACGCGATCGCCGATGCGCACGGCCGCTGGGATCTGACCGACGAGCAGCGCCTCGGCGTCGATCGGCTCGAAGTTTACGAGCGGGTGCGGGAAGCTTAAGCGGCCGCCATGTTCACCGGGATCGTCACCGACGTCGGCACAGTGCGCAGCGCCGAGCAGCGCGGTGACCTCAGGCTGCAAATCCAGACCGGATACGACCTCGATACAGTCGATCTCGGAGCGTCGATCGCCTGCTCGGGCGTGTGCCTGACCGTTGTCGACAAGGGTGACGACTGGTTTGCGGTCGACGTATCGGCCGAAACCGCCTCGCGCACCGCGGCCGATCAGTGGCGCGAAGGTGCCAAGCTGAACCTCGAGCGCTCGCTGCGCCTAGGCGACGAGCTCGGCGGCCACATCGTCACCGGGCATGTCGATGCCGTGGCCGAGGTCGTCGGTGTCTGCCCGGAAGGAGATTCGACTCGAATCGGCCTCAGCGTCCCGACCACTCTCGGCCCGATGATCGCTGCCAAGGGGTCCGTCTCCCTCGACGGCGTGTCGCTTACGGTCAACGACGTGCGCGACGCCGAAGACGGAACGACACATTTCTCGATCAACCTCATTCCCCACACGGCGCAGAATACGACTTTGGGTGAAATCGACCCCGGACGACAGCTGAATGTCGAGGTGGACGTTCTCGCGCGATATATCGACCGGATGCTTGCCGCGAGATCACAGTAGGAACACGGCTGTTCCTACTTTTTATCACATTGCAATGTGATATATTGCCGTGGCCATGAGCACGACTCTGATTGAACGGCTTGAAGCCATCATCGCCACCGGCGAGGTAAGCCGCGCCGGGCTTGCCCGCGCCGCCGGTCTCCATCCCAACAGCCTGCGCAAGCTCGGCACGGCCGAATGGAATCCCACGGCTGACACGCTGACACGCCTAGAAAAGCTGATCCAGCGCGGCACGACCGATGTTCTGGTCGGTACCGAGGCGATCATCAACGAGGCGCGCAACGGACGCATGTTCATCCTCGTCGACGACGAAGGCCGCGAGAATGAAGGCGATCTCGTCATCCCGGCGCAGATGGCGACACCGGACGCAGTGAATTTCATGGCCCGGCACGGCCGCGGACTCATCTGCCTCGCGCTCACCAAGGACCGTTCCGACCAGCTCGGCCTCGAACCGATGGCGCGAACCAATCGTAGTCGAAACGAGACCGCCTTCACCGTCTCGATCGAGGCGAAGGAAGGGATTTCCACGGGAATCAGCGCCGCCGATCGCGCCCGCACAATCGCTGTGGCGATCGACTCGGCTAACGGGGCCGACCAGCTCGTCTCCCCCGGCCACGTCTTCCCGCTCGTGGCAAAACCCGGCGGGGTCCTCGTCCGCGCCGGCCACACCGAAGCTGCCGTCGACGTGTCGCGTCTCGCCGGTCTCAACTCCAGCGGCGTGATCTGCGAGATCATGCGCGAGGACGGGACCATGGCCCGCCTCGAGGATCTGATGGATTTCGCGCGGGCGCACGGCCTCAAGATCGGCACGATCCGCGATCTGATCGCCTACCGGCTCAAGAAGGACCACCTCGTCGAGAAGGTCGCAAGCGCTCCCTTCAAGGCGAGCAGTGGCGCCGAGTGGCAGGCGCAGGTCTTCCGCGACAAGTCGAGCGGGGAAGAGCAGCTCGCGCTCGTCCACGGCGCGATCGACACCAGCAAGTCGGTGGTGGTCCGCATGCACAGCCTCGATTTGTTTGCCGACGTGCTCGGCGAATCGGGCCCGCGCTCGGGCGTCCTCCAGTCGGCGATGCGATGCATCGAGCAGGATGGCTCCGGCGTTGTGGTCACTCTGCATGCCGCCGCGCCGGGTTCGCTCTCACGCTCGATCGATCTTCGCGCCGGCAAGCCGGTCGAGGCCGGCGACGCGGTGCGCGGCTATGGCACCGGCGCTCAGATCCTCGCGGCGCTCGGCATTCACGATATGATCCTGCTCACCAACACGCATCATTCCCCGGTTGCTCTGGCGGGCTATGGCCTCGCCATCGTCGAGGAGCGCCGCATCAAGGATTGCGGCAGCTAATGGCCACCATCCTTCTCGCCGAAGCACGCTTCTATCCGCACCTCAACGACATGCTGCTTGAAGGTGCGCGGGCCGCGATCGGGGCGGCCGGGCACAAGCATGAGACGATGACCGTCCCGGGCGCGCTCGAGCTGCCCGGCGCGATTGCGCTTGCAGCCCGCAGCGGCCGTTTCTGCGCATTCGTCGCGCTCGGCGTGGTGATCCGCGGCGAGACCTATCATTTCGAAGTGGTCTCCGAGGAAAGCGCGCGCGGCCTGATGGCGCTGACGATGCAGGGCTATGCGATCGGCAACGGCATCTTGACCGTCGAAAATGAACAGCAGGCCATCGTCCGCGCCGACCCGAACCAGGGGAACAAGGGCGGGGGCGCCGCCGAAGCCGCGCTCGCGCTCTACAAGCTTCGCGAAAAGTACGCGCCCTGAGCTTCGATAAGCCGAGCTTATCGGCGAGCCGCCTGATCCATCTTCCTGACGGGCATCCATGTCCCTAAGCGCGCTCGCATGAGGCGTTCTCACGACCACCGTTACGCTTTCCCAGCCGTCGTCGTCGGCAGCTGTGCGCTCGCGTTTGGGCCGTGGCTCGTGCGCCTGGCAGGCGTCGGCCCGGTCGCTGCCGGGGTGTGGCGCCTGGCGCTTGCACTGCCGTTCCTGTTCGTCATCGCCTTGATGACCGGCCAGCCGGTTCATTGGCCGGGCCGCAAGCTTGCGGTGCTGATTGCTATTGCGGCTTTCTTCTTCGCGGCCGATCTCGCGGCGTGGCACGTCGGCATCCATATGACCAAGCTCGGCAATGCCACCTTGTTCGGCAACATCTCCAGCTTCGGCTTTGCCGCCTGGGGCCTGTGGCTGGCGCGGCGATGGCCGTCGCCGCTTCAGGCTGGCGCGCTTGCTCTTGCTGCGATCGGCGCCGCCTTGCTCATGGGCAGCAGCTTCGAGCTCAGCGCACGCAACTTCGCGGGCGATCTGCTGTGCCTGTTCGCAGGCCTTCTCTACGTCGGCTATCTCATCGCTGTGCAGCAGGGGCGCGGCTCGCTGAAGCCGATGCCGCTGCTGTTCCTGTCGAGCCTGTTCGGAGCCGCGATGCTCCTTCCCGTCTCGCTCGCATTCGGCGAGCGGATCATCCCCGCCGACTGGACATACGTCCTGCTTCTGGCCCTGGGGAGCCAAGTGATCGGGCAGGGCCTGCTAGTCTACGGTATCGGCCACGTCCCGCCGTTGATCGTGGGCTTGGCGCTTCTGAACTCAGCCGGCCATCTCCGCCGTGGTCGGCTATCTCGCTTATGGCGAGAAGCTGCGGCCGGTCGATTGGATCGGCGCCCTTGCGATCGGAGCAGCGCTGGTGCTCGTGCGTTTGCCGGAACGGGGCTTGCGAAGCCTGGAGGAGCAGCCCAGTTGACGGACATGGATCCGAGTCCGCTCGAGCAATTGCGGCGACGTCTCGCCCTCGCGGTCGGCGAGAATGCCGTGTTCGACGGCTGGACCAAAGCCGCGGTCGATTCGGCCGCGCAGCAACTCGGCGTCGATCCGATCCAGGCGCGCCTCGCGATGCCCAAGAAGCAGGCGGACATGATCGATCTCTACATCCAGGAGGTCGACCGCGCGCTCGAGGCCTGGTTCACGCCCGAGCGGCTGGCCAAGCTGAAGATCCGCGAGAAGATCCGCTCGCTCGTCTGGCATCGTTTGGAGATCATGGGTCCGGCGCGGGAAGCTATCCGGCGCGGTCTCGCAATCCTGGCCATGCCGCAGAACCTGCCACTAGCCCTGCGCATCTCTTGGCGCACGGCCGATCAAATGTGGCGCATTGCCGGAGACACCAGCACCGACTTCAATCACTATACCAAGCGGATGACGCTCGGCGCGGTCTACGGCTCGACTCTGCTGATATGGCTCGACGACCAAAGCGAAGGGTGGAGCGAAACCGCCGCCTTCCTCGACAGGCGCATCGACAACGTCATGCAGTTCGAGAAGCTGAAGGCGGAATGGCGCGGCTCATCCGACCGGCGGATCAGCCCTTCGCGCTTCTTCGGTCGTCTCCGTTATCCGCCGCGTTGAGACTTTGATTACGGACAAAGCCTAAAGCCGCTTGCGCATCTAAGGTGCTGCTTCCATCTTCGTCTAGTTAATGATAATCAGTCGCAAGAATGAACGCGCCATTTCAACCTGACAGCGTCTCGCTCGACCAGCTGAAGGTCGGGACCAAGGCGCGCGTCTCGTCGATCGGATGGGATGGCCTGGACGAGGGCGAGGCCTGCCGCCTGAGGCACTTCGGCTTCGATGAGGGGGTCACCGTCGAGCCGCTGCACCTCGGTCCGTTCGGCCGCGACCCCATCGCGATCCGCGTTGGCCGCATGACCGTTGCCATCCGCCGCAGGCATGCCGGCGCGATCCGCGTCATACCGCTCACCCAGTGAACCCGCTCCCGCTCGTTGCCGTCACCGGCAATCCCAATGCCGGTAAGAGCGCGCTGTTCAACGCCCTGACCGGCGCGCGTCAGAAGGTCGGCAACTATCCGGGCGTCACGGTCGAACGGAAATCTGGGCGCCTGATGCTGGCCGACGGCCGGCCTGTGGAAATGGTCGATCTCCCCGGCGCCTACAGCCTCGATCCTTCGAGCCCCGACGAGGCGGTCACGCGCGATGTCCTGCTGGGCAAGCAGAAGGGCGAGCGCCAGCCGGACGCGCTGGTCATCGTTCTCGACGCATCGAACCTCGACAACCACCTCCGATTTACTCTTCAGCTGATCGAGCTCGGCCTGCCGACCATCGTTGCGCTGAACATGATCGACCTCGCCAAGCGCGACGGTCTCGAGCTCGACCCGAAGCGGCTTTCGAACGAACTCGGCGTGCCGGTGATCGAGACCGTCGCAGTCCGCCGCCGAGGCATCACCGAGCTTCAGACCGCTGTCGACGACATGCTGTCTGCGCCAATCTGCGGCGTGCATGAACATGTGAAGAGCGACCTGATCCACCTTCAAAGGCGAGCGCGGGAAATCGCAACCGCGGCGGTCGTCAACGAGACGCCGGTCCGCCGCTGGACGCACCGACTCGACGCGGTGTTGCTCCACCCCGTTGTGGGCCCGATCATCCTTGCTGCGATCATGTTCGTGATGTTTCAGGCCGTCTTCGCCTGGAGCCAAACCCCCGTTTCGTGGATCGAAGACGCAGTCGCGTGGCTGTCGCATGCGGCGACGGTAGCTTTGCCGGCTGGACTAGTCCGGTCGATGGTTGTGGACGGCGCGATTGCGGGTGTGGGTGCGGTGGTCACCTTCCTGCCGCAGATCCTGATCCTGTTCCTCTTCATCCTGCTGCTCGAAGGCACCGGCTACATGGTGCGTGCAGCGTTCTTGATGGACCGGCTGATGCACGGGGTCGGACTTTCGGGCCGCGCGTTCATCCCCTTGCTGTCGAGTTTCGCGTGTGCGGTTCCAGGCATCATGGCGACGCGCACGATCGAGGATCCGAAGGACCGGCTCACGACCATTCTCGTCGCGCCGCTGATGACCTGTTCAGCGCGGCTACCGGTCTACACCCTGATCATCGCCGCGTTCATTCCCAACACGCGCGTTGCCTGGGGCGTCGGCCTCCAGGGGCTCGTGATGTTCGGCCTGTATATCGTGGGAATCACGGGCGCTCTGCTCGCCGCTCTCGTGCTTCGCCGCGGCGTGCTCAAGGGAAGCGGCAGCGGTTTCATGATGGAGCTGCCCAAGTATCAATGGCCGTCAGCGAAGGACATCGCGATCGGCCTCCTCACCCGCGCCCAGATCTTCCTCAAGCGCGCGGGCACGATCATCCTCGGAACGACGATCATCCTGTGGGCGCTGGCGAGCATTCCGCAGGCGAAGCCCGGCCAGAAGCAAAGCGACGTCTCGGTAGCAGGCAAGATCGGCCGCGGCATCGAAACGGTGGTCCGGCCCATCGGCTTCAACCAGGACATCAGCATGGCGCTGCTGCCCGCGATGGCGGCGCGCGAAGTCGCAGTGAGCTCGATTGCGACGGTCTATTCAATCGAACTCAACCGACGAGCAGTCGGGCGCGACCAGGCTGGAGGACAAGCTCCAGCATCGCTGGTCGCTCGCAACTGCGCTCGCTTTCCTCGCCTGGTTCGTGTTCGCGCCGCAGTGCATCTCGACGATCGCCGTCACACGGCGCGAGACCAACGGCTGGAAATGGCCGCTGTTCATGATCTCCTACCTGTTCGTCCTCGCTTATTGCGCTGCTGGAGCGACCTACTGGACGGCTGTCGCGCTGGGTCTATAGCTATCCTCGAGAAAGAGGAGAGTGAGCCATGGCGGGCGTGAACAAGGTGATCCTGGTCGGCAATCTGGGTGCGGATCCGGAGGCGCGTTCGCTCAACAACGGCGGCGAAGTGGTCAACATGCGAATCGCGACGTCGGACCAGTGGAAGGACCGCGACGGCAACCGCCAGGAGCGGACCGAGTGGCACAATGTCGTGATTTTCAATGAGAACCTTGGCCGCGTCGCCAAAAGCTATTTGCGTAAGGGCTCGAAGGTCTACGTCGAGGGCCAGATCCAGACGCGCAAGTGGGCCGATCAGTCGGGCAACGACCGTTACACGACCGAGATTGTTCTGCAGAAGTTTCGCGGCGAACTGGTGCTGCTCGACAGCCGTGAAGGCTCAGGCGGCGGCCGTGGTGCCTTCAGCGAGGACTTCGGCGGCGACGATATCGGCGCCGGAGCCCCGTCCCGGCCGCAATCGCGTCCGCAGCCGGCGGCGTTCGACACCGACCTCGACGACGACGTCCCTTTCTAAGCGCTGTCCGGGTTCTTCAGCTTGGCGAGCACCGCGAAGGGGCTCGCCTGCTCCTCGGTCAGCACTCCGGCTTCCTTGAGCGCCGCATCGGCGCCCGCGCTGCGGGGATAGGGATCGAGGCTAAGCGCCAGACTGTCCGCGATGGCCGTCCCGAGATCGATTGCCGCATTATCGTAGAACACGACGTCGCAATCCGACTCGCCTAGCTCGATCTCGTCATCGGGTCCCGCGGCCGGCGGCACCGGCAGGAACATCAGCTCGAATGCTTCATCCACATGGGCCGGGACCGGATCGTTAGTGACGACGCAGCTCTGGGCGACCGATGCGCCCAGACGGCCCGAGGCCCGGACAATCTCGCCAGTCTTGGAAAGTGCGACATGCGCTTCCAGCCGGTCGACGCTCGGCAGGCGGAGACGCTTTGCAACCGCGCCCCGCTCAGCTTCATCGGCGATAAGGTCGAGCCGCTCTCCATCGCGGATTTGATCGAGCCGGAGAGAATGCGCGAACCGGTCGGTCATTGAAGCCTGCCTTCTTCGAGCGCCACTACGCTCGCTCCCTGAACCTTGCTCCAGAACGTCTTCAGCGCCTCGACCGAGTGGAGCAGCCCGTCGGTCGAGACGCCTTCTTTGTACAGACTATTGCGCGCCGCCTCGTTCCATCCCCGCTGACCCTCCACCGCGAGCCGCCACAGCTCCGTCCGACGGGCCAGGGAGCCGACGAGCTTCCGGACGGTCTTGCCCAGCGTCGGATCGCCAAGGCCGAGTTCACGATGCTCCGACTCCATGACTTCGATAAACCGCTCGGTCAGGGCGACCGACGCGCCGCTGCCGCGCTCGCCCGCTTGCTCGAGCCGGGCCAGCACCAGTGCCGTGATCGTTGTCAGCACGGCGAACCGGCCGTCGAGCGTGTCGGGCACGGTGCCTTCGACATACCAGTGCGGCTCGCGCGCTTTGGCGGTGACGGCGTCGAACAGGGCAGTACCGCGATGAGGGTCGGCCGTTAATCCGCGGAACAGGAAACTGAGCATAGGTCCTACTTGGAAGGGTTGCGCCACTGCATGCGCCCGGCATATTGAGCCGCGCGCTCGACGAGGCAAGGCCGCTCCGTGGCCGCAAGGCGCGTTTCCTTGGGAAGGTTGAATAAATGAAGCTCGGGCTGATCAAGGTCTCCATCGCCGTTGCCGCCGCGACGCTCGTGACCGGCTGCGCAACAAACCACGTCCACAAGGGCGCCGTCATCGATCTCCAGCTTGCAAGCTCGATCCAGCCCGGGGTCGACAACAAGGCCTCGGTCGCAAAGCTTCTCGGCCGCCCGACGTTCACCGGCGAGTTCACGCCGAACGAATGGTATTATGTGTCGCGCGACACCAACCAGGTCGCCTTCCGCAACCCGCGCCCGGTCCGCCAGACGGTCCTGCATATCAGCTTCGATCCGAAGGGGAACGTCGCCGCGATCAATCACACCGGCAGGGAGCTGGTGATGAACGTCAACCCGGCGCATCGCAGCACTCCGACGCTCGGTCGCAAGAAGAGCTTCTTCGACGAGCTGTTCGGCAATATCGGGCAGGTCGGCTCGGGCGGGCTCGGCGCGCCGACCAACCAGCAATAGCTCGCGGCTTCCTAGCAGCCCTAAATTCACTTAAGCCGGGGTCATGACCGCGACGCCGGCCGGCATGACCTATGCCGATTACCTCAAGCTCGATCAGCTCCTGACGGCGCAGCAGCCGCTGTCGGACCTTCACGACGAGATGCTGTTCATCGTCATCCACCAGACGAAAGAGCTGTGGATGAAGGAACTGCTGCACGAGCTCCGCTACGCGATCGATCTCGTGCAGGAAGATCGTTTCGCCGAAGCCTACAAGGCGATGTCGCGGATCGGCCGCATCCAGGCGGTGATGACTTTTCCTGGGACGTGCTCTCGACATTGACGCCGGTCGATTATCTCAAATTCCGCGATGTGCTCGGCACCTCTTCGGGTTTCCAGTCCGAACAGTTCCGCGAGATCGAGTTCCGGCTCGGTCTGAAGGATCCCAGATTCGTAGACCATTACGATGAAGGCAGCCGCGAGCGCGCGGCGCTCCAGCGGGCTCTGGAAGAGCCGAGCCTGCGCGAGGCCTCGATCGGCGCGCTCGAACGCGCTGGGTTCGACCTTGGCGACCGCTCCGAAGAAGCGCTCGCTGCGGCGTGGCTCGAGGTCTACCGCGACGCCGAGCGCTGGTTCGACCTGTACGAGCTCGCCGAAAAGCTGGTCGATATCGACGACGCACTGGCGAGCTGGCGGCACAAGCATGTGCTCACCGTCGAGCGGATCATCGGCAACAGGCCGGGCACGGGCGGTTCGGCGGGCGCGCCCTATCTCCGCGCCACACTCGAGAAGCGGGTGTTTCCGGAATTGTGGTCGCTGAGGACCGCTCTTTGAGTTTCAAGCCGCTGTTCTCCCGCAGCCTGTCTGCCGATCCCGATCGGCTGCACTTCGCCGCGCACAGCCACCACCTTTGGCCGGACGCGAGCTTCGAGGGACAGGTCGAGGCCTGGAACGATGCCGCCCGCCTCGCGGACCGCAAGTGGGATCAAGGTGATGGACGAGGTCTGGCCGGAAGCCCAGGGCCACGTCGCGCGAGAGCTCGGGACCGGGCAGCCGAATGCGATAGTCTTCGCCCCGAACACCCATGAGCTACTCGTCCGGCTGTTCGCAGCGGCTTCCTCCAGCTGGCCGATCCGAGTGCTTACCAGCGACGGGGAATTCCATAGTGCGCGGCGGCAACTCGCGCGGTGGGAGGAGGCCGGAGCAGCGACGGTCGAGCGCGTAGCAGTCGAGCCGTTCGAAACATTCTCCAACCGCTTTCTCAATCGCGCGCGAACCGGCGAGCACGACTTCATCTTTGTCAGCCAAGTACTCTTTGGCAGCGGGCGAATGTTCGAGCATGTCGAAGAGCTGGCCGCCATCGGGGGGCCGGACCGGCCTTGGGTCGTCCTCGACGGCTATCACGCTTTCATGGCCATCGATCGGCCATTGGGCGACCATGCCGCCGCGACGGCTTTCTACCTCGGTGGGGGTTACAAATATGCGATGGCGGGCGAAGGCTGCGCTTTCATGCACGCCCCGCCGGGCTTCGGCGAACGGCCAAGGATCACCGGCTGGTTCGCCGAATTCGAGGACCTCAGCCTTCCTCCCGGAAGCGTCGGCTACGCAAAGAACGCAACCCGCTTTCTCGGCGCAACCTTCGATCCGTCGGCGCTCTATCGGTTCAACGCTGTGCAACGGATGCTGCTCGAAAACGGCCTCACTACCAGCGCGGATCTCCGGCCACGTCGAGGAGCTGCAGCGGCAATTGCTCGGATGACTGACGCAACCGTGCTTGGCGTCGGCCGAACTCCTCAACCCTCTCGACAGCGGCCCACACGCCCGCTTCCTTGCGTTCACGCAGCCGGACGCGCAGCGCTGGTACGCCGCGCTCAAGGCGAAGAACTGCATCACCGACGTCCGCGGCGACGTGCTGCGCATCGGCTTCGGAATTTACCAGGACGAGGGCGACGTCGAGCGACTGATCGAGCTGCTAAGGGGACTTGTGTGAACGATCCGGCCGATCGCCTGCGGGAGCGCGCATCGCTCGTCCTCGCACTCCTGCTGATCGCCTACATCTTCAATTTCTCGACCGCCAGATTCTCGGCATTCTTGCGGGCCCGATCATCGCCGAACTCCATCTGACTGACACCCAGTTCGGGCTGCTGGGCGGCCCGCCCTTCGCGCTCCTCTATTCGATCCTGGGATACCGTTCGCGCTACTTCGCCGACCGCAACAGCCGCAGCCGGGTGATCGCCGCCGCGCTCGCTTTTTGGAGCGCCTTCACGGCGTCTGTGCGGCGTCGCCACGAGCTTCTGGCAGCTGTTCATTTCCGAATGGGCGTGGGAATTGGCGAAGCGGGTGGCGTAGCGCCGTCCTACGCCCTGATCGCCGATTATTTCGAGCCGCGGCGCCGCGCGCGCGCGCTTGGCGGTCTTCTCGCTCGGAGTGCCGATCGGTTTGTCGCTTGGAACTTGTTCGGCGGCCTACATCGCCAGCGCGATCGGCTGGCGCGCCGCTTTCTTCACGCATGGGCATTGCCGGGCTCTCCTCGCGCCGATCCTCCTCTATGGTGCGTTCGCGACCCGCGGCGCAGAAGCAGGCGAACGCCGCGCCCCGATCGGGAGGTCTTCCCGCTGATCGCGCGCAAGCCGGTATTCTGGCTGCTGAGTTTCGCCGCCGGCACCGAGCTCGCTCTTCGGCTATGGTCTCGCCTTCTGGATGCCGTCCGTCCTCCAACGGAGCTTCGGCATCGATCTGGTCGACCGGCATTCCTTGCCTCCGTGGTCTTGGTCGGCGGCTGGCGGGAGTGTTGCTCGGCGGCTGGCTCGGCGACCGGCTGGGCGGCTCGACCGCGGCTTATGCAAGCTTCCGGCGATCGCCTGGCTGATCACCGCGCCGACCTTTGCCGCGGGGCTGTTGGCGCCGAGCCTGTGGCTCGCCTGGCCGCTCCTTTCATTCCAAACGCGCTCAACATCCTCTGGCTCGGCCCAGTCATCGCTGCCGTTCAGCACCTCGTGCCGCAGCGCATGCGCGCGACCGCATCGGCAAGCTTCCTGTTCATCAACAATCTGATCGGCCTCGGCGTCGGCCCGCTGTTGATCGGTCGATCTCGGACGCCCTGAAGCAGGCTATGGCGACGAGGCGCTGCGCTATTCGGCGGTGTTGTACCGGCTTCTATCTTATCTCGGCGCTCCTGATGCTGCTTGCGTTAATCGCCTGAGGACCGATGGGTCGACGATCCCGTCAATAAGCTAACTATCTGAACAACAAAGAAATTTGAGGTTCAGTCTAACGCGCTAAACGGCAGGTTCCATCCGCTTAGGTGTTGGAACGGTGCGGCTGGCGAGCCGTTTTTTCCGTTCGAAAGGAGATTTTCCATGACCAGGCTCTTCCTCGCTGCGGGCGTCGCCGCTTTGGCGATTGCGAGCGCGGCTGATGCGAAGCCCGGCGGCGGGCATGGCCGAGGCGGCGGTGGTGGGCAGCAGGACCAGCAGCGGCGGCGGCGGCGGCCATGGCAGTGGCGGCGGCCACGGCGGTGGTGGCGGAGGCCAACAGGCGTTCGTGGTGGCGGTGGCGGTGGCGGCGGTGGCGGCGGCACGGCGGCGGCGGGGATGCGAGCGGCCTTCCGCGGTGGCGGCGGTCATGGTCATGATGGCGGCTTCGCGGCGCCGCAGATGCCGCGCCAGCATGGCGGCGGCGGCGAGCGCTTCGCCTCCCAAGGTCAGCAGCGCCAGCAGTTCCGGCCGCAGCGTCAGCGGAGAACCGCGGCTTCCAGCGTGAGCAGTTCCGAATGCAGCGGCAGGCACAGAACCACGATGTCCAGCCGCAGCAGGTCCGCAAGCAGGCGCAGAATCGCGGCTTTGACCGCCAGCAGATGCGGGTCGTAGCAGGCGCAGAGCCGCGGCTCGAATCGCGAGCAGATGCGCGTGCAGCAGGCGCAGAACCGGCATTCGAGCGTCAGCAGTTCGGCGGAGCCAGCGGCGCGCAGGCGCAGAATGGCTTCGATCGGGAGCAGTTCCGCGCCGACGGCATGCAGCAGCGCCAACAGCTGCGCGCCTTTGGCGAACCAGCGGCTCGACAGCCGCGACTTCAAGCGCCGGTGCATGGTTCAACCGCGATCGCGACGAATTCTTCCGCAATCAGCAGCAGGCCTACCGCAGGCCCTGACCGGTACGTCCTTCGCGCCGCTCTATTATGGCGCCAAGACGACGGTCCTTGCCCCGACCGTCGTGGAGCGGTTCGTCGGGGCGCCGGTTGACCACGTGACCGGCTATCGCCTCGCTCAGCCCGTTCCCGGCGTCGCTGGATTATCTCTACCCGCGACAGCCGGACTATTATTATCGATACGGCGACGGCTACGCCTACCAGATCGATCGGGGATCGAACCTGATCAACTCCCTGATCCCGCTGCTCGCGGGCGGCTACTGCCGGGCCAGTATCTGCCGCAGCCGTACATGGCGAGCTACGTGCCGGACTATTACGGGTTCAACTCGTTCTATCCGGACTATGGCGACATGTGTAACCGCTACGCCAATGGCGTGGTCTACCAGGTCGATTGCTACAGCGGCATGGTCGAGGACGTGATCCCGCTCTACGCGAGCGGCTATGGCGTCGGGCAGATGCTGCCGACTCGTACGCCTACTACAACGTGCCGTACCAGTATCGTCAGCGTCTACTATGACACGCCCGACTATAATTACTGGTACGCCCCGGGCGCGATCTACCAGTACGAGCCGCGCACCAGCATGATCACGTCGGTTGCAGCTTTGCTGTCGCCGGGCTTCACGGTCGGGCAGTCGCTCCCATCGGGCTATGACGTGTACAACGTGCCCTATGACTATCGGGCGACCTACTACGACACGCCGAATGCCTGGTACCGTTACAACAACGGCTACATCTACCAGGTCGACCCGGTCACGCGCCTGGTGACGTCGATCGTCGCTTCGATCCTGACCTAAGATCCCCGAAAGGCCCGGCGTGGAACTCAATCCCGGCCGGGCCATTTCGCCTCTAGAATGAACATCGGAGATATAAGGTGAAAACGCACGCGCTTGCGCTCGGCCTTGCGGCAGCGCTCCTCACCGACCGCGCCTGCAACAAGCAGAACGGCAACGGTAAGGCTCCGGACTCGCCGCAGACGCCGAAGGCTCAGAAGGCGGCGGGCACCAAGACCATTGCTGCCGGTCTCGCGCCGACCAGCCGTTTCATGACCGTCGCCAAGGCGGCAGGGCTCGATCAGACCCTCGCGGGCCCAGGACCTTATACGGTCTTCGTCCCCGACGATGCCGCATTCGGCGCCGCCCCGGCGGGCACGTTCGACATCGATCCCAAGAACCGGCCGCAGCTGACGGGCATCCTCACCAACCTCGTCCTGCCTGGCACGGTGATGATAGCCGACATCGACAAGGCGATCGACGCAGCCAAGGGCAAGGCAATGCTAGCGACGATGTCGGGCAGCACGCTTACGGCCACGAAGGACGGCGGCAAAACCGTGCTCACCAATTCCGCCGGCCACAAGGCGACGATCGGCCAGGGCGACGAGCAATATACCAACGGCGTCGTTCATCACATCGACGCGGTCCTGATGCCGGCCAAGAGGTCCGCCCCGCTCGCCGTCGGGCAAAAAGCAGGCAAGTAGCCGCTACATCTTGCGCTCGGGCGTGAGCTTCATCCGCTAGATGAAGCTTTCGCGCATCATCCCACTTCCGCACTGCAAACGGCTCGCTATAACGTCCGTGGCCAAGCGAAAAATTGGGGTGTGGCAGCGATGAAAGCGACGATTGAACGGGCGATCCTCCTGAAGAGCCTCGGCCACGTCCAGTCGGTCGTGGAGCGCCGGAACACCATTCCGATCCTGTCCAACGTGCTGATCGAGGCGCGCGAGGACGGATCGATTCGGCTGATGGCGACGGATCTCGATCTGCAGGTCGACGAGAGCGTCCCCGCCACGGTGACGCAGGCGGGCGCAACGACGGTGTCGGCCCACACCCTGTTCGACATCGTCCGCAAGCTTCCTGAGGGCAGCCAGGTCGAGATCACCGCTGCCGAAGGCAAGATGCAGGTCGTCGCCGGCCGCGCGCGCTTCAATCTTTCGACGCTCCCGCGCGACGATTTCCCGGTGATCGCCGAGGGCGAGCTGCCGACGCGGTTCGAGCTACCTGCAGCCACGCTCCGCCAGATCATCGAGAAGACGCGCTTCGCCATCTCGACCGAGGAGACGCGCTACTATCTGATGGGCATCTTCCTTCACGTCGTCGACGACCAGCTGCGCGCGGCCGCGACCGACGGCCACCGTCTCGCCCGGGTCACGGTCGCGCCGCCCGGACGGCGCCGAGGGCATGCCCGACGTGATCGTCCCGCGCAAAGCGGTCGCCGAGCTCTACCGCCTGCTCGAGGAGGTTGAGGGCACGGTCGAGATTTCGCTGTCGCCGACCAAGGTTCGCTTCGGCCTCGGTAGCGCAGTGCTGACCAGCAAGCTGATCGACGGCACCTTTCCCGACTACAACCGGGTTATCCCGACGGCGAACGACAAGCTGCTGAAGCTCGATCCCAAGAGCTTCTCCGCCGGCGTCGACCGCGTCGCGACCATCGCCAGCGAGAAGACTCGCGCGGTGAAGATCAGCCTCGACCGCGACCGCGTCACCTTGTCCGTGACCAGCCCGGAGAACGGCCTCGCCACCGAAGAGTTGGCCGCCGACTATGGTGCCGATGGGCTGGAGATCGGCTTCAACGCGCGCTACCTGCTCGACATCCTGGGCGAGATCGACGGCGATATTGTAGAGGTCCATCTCGCGGACGCGGCTGCTCCAACGCTGCTGCGCGAAAACGACAAGTCCAACGCACTCTATGTTCTGATGCCGATGCGGGTCTGATGTGGACGAGCCGCCGGTGGACGTCGAGATCGAGAAACCGCACGTTCACCACCATCCCCGGCTCGGCATTCCCTGGTACGACCTCGCGATCCCCCTCGCGGCGCTGTTCGTCTCCTTCGTCTCGATCTTCATCGCCTGGCATCACGGGCAGGTGATGAAGGAGCTCGTTCACCAGAACGAGAAGCTCGTCGAAGCCGAATTCGCTGCCGTATCTCGACCTTTACACCAGCGATGTCGCGGACGATCATCGCACGCCTGAATTCCGATTGACCGTCCACAACCAAGGCGTTGGGCCGGCGCGCGTTGCCGAGGTCGTGATGATGGTCAAAGGCCGGCCGGTCCCGGATTTCAAAACCCTCGTCGACCGCTGTTGCGCGCCCGGGCTGCTACAGGCCGCTGCCCGCGGCACCAAGCGATACCAGGCCATCCGCAACGGCGACTTGATCACGTCGACGCTGCGTGACCGGATGATTCGGCTCGGGGAAGCCGTCGATGCAGTCGATTGGAGCGTCACGCCGGAAAATCACCCCATTATCGACCAGGTGAAAGCCGGCTTCGCGTCGGATGTCATCAACACATCGATCTGCTATTGCTCGGTGTTCAACGACTGCTGGGTACGGACCGATGAGAACCCGAGACCAGTGCCGGTCAAGCAATGCCCAGTCGCTTCGGTACCCTATCGCCAATGATGTGCCGCGTGTGGCGAGGCTGGACCACGCAAGCGAATGCCAACGCCTACGAATGCATCGTGCGCGGTGAGGTCATTCCGGCGATCGAGGCGCGCCGCATTCCGGGATTCCAGCACATCGACCTGATGAAGCGCGATCTCGGCGACGAAGTCGAGTTCCAGACCTTGATGTGGTTCGACGGCCTCGAGGCAATCAAGGCATTCGTGGGCGAGGATTATAGCGTCAGCCACGTGCCTGAGCGGGCGCGCGCCGTGCTCAAGCGCTTCGACGGCCACGCTGCACATTACGAAGTCGTCGACCGCCGCGAGCAATAAAGGCTAAGCCGCGGACGTGCCCGTCAGCCGTCTCGCCGTCACCGATTTCCGTTCCTATGCGTCGGCTTTAATCGAGCCGGGGCCGGGGTTTGTTTTGCTGTCGGGCGAAAATGGCGCGGGCAAGACGAACATCCTCGAAGCGGCCTCGCTTCTGACCCCCGGCCGCGGGCTGCGCGGCGCGGCGCTGAGCGAGATGGCGCGCCGAGGCGGAGAGAACGGCTGGGCCGTCGCCGCCAAGGCCGATGAGATCGATATCGGCACGGGCACATCGGCGGATGCGCCGGAGCGGCGGCAGGTGCGGATCAACGGCGCGCGGGCGTCGGTCAATTCGCTCAGCGAGTGGCTGTCGATCCTGTGGCTGACGCCGGCCATGGATCGGCTGTTCACGGGAAGCGCTGGCGATCGCCGGCGTTTCCTCGATCGCCTCGTTCTCGCGCTGGAGCCATCCCACGCCCACCATAGCTCCCGCTACGAAGCAGCGATGCGCGCCCGCAACAAGCTGCTGGCCGACGAAGCTCCGCCTGACCCGTCATGGCTGACCGCGCTCGAGGAGGCGATGGCCGAGCACGGAACGGCGATCTCGAGAGCCCGGTCGCGAACCGTAGCGGCACTTGACGAGCGGCTTGCCGGGGCGCCGGAAGATGAATTCGCGCGGGCCCAAATTGCCTTGGAGGGCTGGGATGGCGGCGACCTCGCTGTGACGCTTACCGCGAACCGCGTCCGCGATGCTGCGGCGGGGCGAACGACCGAAGGGCCTCACCGCCTGGATCTCGCTGTTGTGCATCGTGCCAAGCAGATGCCCGCGACCCGCTCCTCGACCGGAGAGCAGAAGGCGCTGTTGCTGGGGCTGGTTCTCGCTCACGCCGATCTCGTCGCAGATCGCCGCGGCACTCCCCCGATCCTGCTCTTGGACGAGGTGGCAGCGCACCTCGATCCGAAGCGGCGGCTGGCGCTGTTCCGCCGCCTGGAAGGCCGCGGCCAGGTCTGGATGACGGCGACCGAGCCAGCCCTGTTTGAGGGGATCGGTGAGGCGTCCCGCTTCCACGTTCAGCCGGGGCAAATCACCGCCATTTGACGGTTAGGTGGACTTTTTAAGCTTTGCCTCTATATTGCACTGCAACACGAGGCGCTTTCTACAAGCGGCGTGAACGGTTCTGGCTTGAGGCCAGGGACCCGGCCCGCGCCTCGACCGACTTGCTTCCCAATTCACGCGGGGCGCTCTTTTGACCCCCTCGGACCGCGATTTATCGCGGCCGTTTCCATATCGGATTTCTTTTTCATGTCGTTTCATTCTCTCGGGCTCTCGAAGCCCCTTCTCGAGGCGCTCGCCGCGAAAGATTACTCGCAGGCCACGCCCATTCAACTCCAGGCGATTCCGACCGTCCTCAGCGGCCGTGACCTGCTCGGCATCGCGCAGACCGGCACGGGCAAGACCGCGGCTTTCATGCTGCCATCGCTCGATCGCCTCGCATCACCGCGGCACATCCCGCGCCCCGGCCAGGTCCGCATGCTCGTCCTCGCGCCGACGCGTGAGCTCGCGGCGCAGATCGCGGCCAGTGCGCAGGCCTATGGCAAGTTCATGCACCTGTCGGTCGGCGTGGTCTTTGGCGGCGTTCCCAATCACAAAAGCGTACGCACGGTTGCGCGCGGTCTCGACGTTCTCGTCGCGACCCCCGGGCGCCTGCTCGACCTCATCGACCAGCGCGCACTGTCGCTTCGTGAGCTCGAAATTCTCGTGCTCGACGAGGCCGACCAGATGCTCGACCTCGGCTTCATCCATGCGCTGAAGCGCATCGTTAGCCTGGTCCCGCCCAAGCGCCAGACCCTGTTCTTCTCGGCCACCATGCCGCGTGCGATCAAGGAACTGGCCGACAAGTACCTGACCAACCCCGCCGAAGTTTCGGTCACTCCTTCATCGACGACCGTTCAGCGGATCGTGCAGAGTGTCACGATGGTGAACCAGGCTGAGAAGACGGCCCTGCTCGCCATGGTCCTGCGGACCGACGCGGTCGAGCGTGCGCTGGTGTTCAGCCGCACCAAGCATGGCGCCGACAAGATCGTCCGCCAGCTCGAAGCCGCCGGAATCGCCGCTGGCGCGATCCACGGCAACAAGAGCCAGGCGCAGCGCGAGCGCGCCATTGCAGCGTTCAAGAGCGGCGACATGAGGGTTCTCGTGGCGACCGATATCGCTGCGCGGGGCATCGACATTCCGGGCGTCAGTCACGTCGTGAACTACGATTTGCCCGACGTCCCCGAGCAATATGTCCACCGGATCGGACGCACCGCGCGCGCCGGCGCCGATGGCATTGCGATCGCCTTCTGCAGCCCGGAGGAGCGCGGCAATCTTCGCGACATCGAACGCACCACGCGGCAAAAGATCGATGTCGCGCCGCTCCCGGCCGACTTCATGGCCAACGCTGAAGCGTTCAAGCGCCTGAAGCCTGCACCCAAGGCGGCGCCGCAGCGCCACGAACGTTCGGCAACCAAGGCCGATCGCCGCAGCGACGGTCAGCGCCGCCAGAACCGCAATTCGGGCCCGCGATCGCAACTGCAGCGTGATGAAGGCCAGGCGGTCTATCGCCCCGCCGGCGGTCAGAACCGTAATCCCGGCCAGCAGCACCATCCCCGGCGTGGTGAGGGCCATGCGGCGCATCGGCCGGAAGGCGGGCAGCGCCGCGACGGCCAGTCATCCTACCGCCCGGAAGCGCATCGCGAGACTCAACCGGATCGTCGGCCCAGCGGAGGCCAGCGCCAGCCGCAGCCGAACCAGGGACGCGACGACTACCGTTCCAACGGCGGCCAGCCGAAGCGCAAGTTCGGCAGCCGCGGGCGCCCCGGCAGCCAGCAGCGGGCCCGCGGATAAGCTCCCGACAGCTCAAGTTACGGCATCCTGGCTAGAGTCAGCTTTCGACCCAAAGCTGACTTTAGCTGAGTGTTTTCGCCCCATTCCTGGCATTATGGGCTCGGCTCCCCTTCGACCCAGAACTCTAGGCCTCAGGGAGAGCATCGTATTTCCGCGATCTGGGCTGTGCTAAGGCGGCCGCCGTCCTAGTTGCTCATCGTGACGTCTTTCAGTTTCTGACGGAGGCACAGGTGAGCAATGTGGCCAACAGGCAGCGACTAGACAACAAAGTAGCGATCATCACAGGCGCCACCGGTGGGATCGGCGAAGCGACGGCGAGGCATTTTCTCGATCTAGGCGCGAAGGTAATGCTGGTGGGCCGCTCCGCCGATAAGCTCGCTGGGACCAGGGGCCGGCTCGAGGCGCACGGGGAAGTCGGCGAAAGCATCTCGGACGCGGCCAACGAGGCCGGAATGGCTGCAGCCGTCGCAGCCACGCTCGAACGCTTTGACGGACTCGACATTCTGATCGCGAATGCCGGAACGGAGGGCGTCCTAAAGCCGATCGACGCACTTTCGGTGGAGGAATTCGAAGACACGATGCGCACCAACGTTACCGGCGTCTGGCTTGCGATGAAACATTGCGTGGCGCCGCTGAAGGCGCGCGGCGGTGGGTCCATCGTAGCTCTATCGTCAATTGCCGGAGTAATCGGCTTTCCAGCCATGGCGCCCTACATCGCGAGCAAGCATGCCGTATACGGCCTCGTCAAAACCGCCGCGCTGGAGCTTGGCCCGTCGAACATTCGTGTCAACGCGGTGGGCCCAGGCCCGATCGATAACCGCATGATTGATTCGCTTCAGAGACAGTTGTCACCCGACGATCCTGAGGCCCTTCGAGGTGGAATCGAAGCCTCCATCGCTATGCGACGCTATGGTACCAACGAGGAAGTTGCTCATTTGCTTGCCTTCCTCGCGAGCGATGCCGCGTCCTACTGCAATGGATCGATTTATATGATGGATGGCGGTTATGTCGCAGCGTGATGGACCAGCTCGCTGCTTTGGCTAATGTCCGCTTTCCAGCCAAAGCAGACACTAACCGGGTAAGAGAACTCTGTCCTACAGCACTCACCCCATGCCACCCTCGCAGGATGGTTCGTGGCGCCGCCCTTAAGCACTGCAGTTCCCCGCCACCCTCGCTGTCACCCTGCGATGATGCCCCGTTGTCACCCTTGACCGCATCCGCCCGGAGGCATCTCGGCCGGTCGAGGGTGACAAAGTGGAGGAAGTGGAAGAACCCCCGAATCCAAGCAGTCGGCGTGACAGTCACGCTGGTCGGCGCGTCCGGCACAGCCGCACCGACTCACGCGTGTGCACGCGCGCACGCGCGTGACTTCTCGGCCGAAATCCCTATATCTGTTCTATGGCAACTGACCCCAACCAGAATGAATATGGCGCCGACAGCATCAAGGTCCTCAAGGGCCTCGATGCCGTGCGCAAACGGCCCGGCATGTACATTGGCGATACCGACGACGGCTCCGGCCTTCACCACATGGTGTTCGAGGTCAGCGACAATGCGATCGACGAAGCGCTGGCCGGCCATTGCGACCGCATCCTGATCCAACTGAACCCGGACGGTTCGGTCACGGTCGAGGACAACGGCCGTGGCATCCCGACCGGAATCCACGCCGAAGAGGGCATCTCGGCAGCCGAGGTCATCATGACTCAGCTCCATGCCGGTGGTAAGTTCGAGAATACGTCCGACGACAATGCCTACAAGGTGTCGGGCGGCCTCCACGGCGTCGGCGTCAGCGTCGTCAACGCGCTCAGCGAATGGCTCGAACTCACCATCTGGCGTGATGGCGAGGAGCATTTCATGCGCTTCCGGCACGGCGATGCCGAAGCCCCGCTGAAGATCGTCGGCCCGGCGCCCGAAGGCAAGAAGGGCACTCGCGTCACCTTCCTGCCGAGCCCCGAAACCTTCAAGATCACCGAATTCGACTTCGAGCGGCTCGAGCACCGCTACCGCGAGCTCGCGTTCCTGAACTCCGGCGTCCGGATGATCCTCGCCGATGCGCGTCACGAGGAGCGGGTCGAGCACGAACTCTATTACGAGGGTGGTATCGCCGCGTTCGTCAAATATCTCGACCGGGCGAAGACGCCTCTGTTCCCAGAGCCCATTGCGATCTCCGCTGTCCGTGACGGCGTCGGCATCGACGTCGCGCTCGAATGGAATGATTCCTATTACGAGAACGTCCTGCCATTCACGAACAACATCCCTCAGCGCGACGGCGGCACGCACATGGCGGCGTTTCGCGCCGCTCTGACGCGCACGATCAACGGCTATGCCGAAAAGTCGGGCATGCTGAAGAAGGAAAAGGTAACACTCACCGGCGACGACATGCGCGAGGGCCTGACCGCCATTGTCTCCGTCAAGCTGCCCGACCCGAAGTTCAGCTCGCAGACCAAGGACAAGCTCGTCAGCTCCGAAGTGCGCCAGCCGCTCGAAAGCCTGATGAGCGATAAGATGACCGAGTGGCTCGAGGAGCATCCCGCCGACGCCAAGTCGATCATCCTGAAGATCATCGACGCTGCTGCTGCGCGTGAGGCTGCCCGCAAGGCGCGCGAGCTGACCCGCCGCAAGGGCGTGATGGACATTGCCTCGCTTCCCGGCAAGCTCGCCGATTGTCAGGAGCGCGATCCCGCGCTTTCGGAACTGTTCCTGGTCGAGGGAGACAGCGCCGGCGGCTCGGCCAAGCAGGGCCGCAACCGGCACAACCAGGCAATCCTTCCACTGCGCGGCAAGCTGCTGAACGTCGAGCGTGCGCGCTTCGACCGGATGCTGTCGAGCCGCGAGATCGGGACGATGATCCAGGCGCTCGGCGCCGGCATCCGCGAGGACTGGGACATCGCCAAGCTGCGCTATCACAAGATCGTGATCATGACCGACGCCGATGTCGACGGCGCCCACATCCGGACACTGCTGCTGACCTTCTTCTACCGACAGATGCCGCAGTTGATCGAAAACGGGCATCTCTTCATTGCCCAGCCACCGCTCTACAAGGTGAGCCGCGGCCGCTCGGAGGTCTATCTCAAGGACGACCCGGCGCTGGACGATTATCTTGAGGAGGCAGGACTTGAAGGGCTCGTCCTCGATACGCCGGACGGCCAGCGTTCAGGCAACGACCTCAAGGTGCTGGTCGATCATGCCCGCCGCATGCGCACGCTCATGCGTTACGCGCCGCGCAAATATGACCCGGCGCTGATCGAGGCGCTCGCCATCAGCGGGGCGCTCAGGCCGACGCTCGACCAGGACGGCCGTGCGAAGGCGATCGCGAAGGTCGCTGAATGGCTCGGTGCAGGCGATCCGGAAGCGACCTGGTCGGCGGAAATCTCCGCCGAGGGCGGTTATCTGCTCAGGCGCCTGTGGCGCGGCGTGACCGACGCTTATGTCATCGAGCCGAGCTTCCTCGTGTCTGCAGAAGCGCGCAAGCTCGACACCTTGGCGAAGGAACAGGCCGCTGCTTACGGCAAGCCGCTCACGCTCCGCACGCTCAAGAAGGGCGCCGCGGCCGAGCAGGAGCCGGCGCTTGGAACCGGTGAGGGCGAGGATGCGGCCGAAGAGGTCACGGCCGATACGAAGGGCAAACCTGTGCCCGTCACCCGACCGTCCGAGTTGCTCGACGCGGTTCTCGCCGCGGGGCGCAAGGGACTCTCGATCCAGCGCTACAAGGGTCTCGGCGAAATGAATGCCGAGCAATTGTGGGAGACGACGCTCGACCCCGCCAACCGGTCGCTGCTCCGCGTCGAGGTCGCGCAGGCGGACGTCGCCGACGAGATCTTCACGCGCCTGATGGGCGACGTGGTCGAACCGCGCCGCGAGTTCATCCAGGACAACGCGCTCAGCGTCGCTAATCTCGACGTCTAGGAACCATTCAGGACCAACGGCTATTGGCGCTGGCGTGAGCAGCTGCATCACCCTTGCCAGCTACAACATGCACAAGGCAGTCGGCCTCGACGGCCGGCGCGATCCGCATCGGGTCCTGCAGGTCTTGCAGGAAATCGACGCCGACATTGTCGCGCTGCAGGAGGCGGATAGACGCGTCGGCGGCCGCGGCTCGACGGTTCCGCACGAGCTGATCGACAGTCACGGCATGTACAAGCCGGTGCATCTCGGCGTGAAGCACAAGCGGGTGTTCGACAAAGCGCGCAAGCACACCGATCGCCTGCTCAAGGTCAACACGCGCAACATCGGCTGGCACGGCAATGCGATCCTCGTGAAGCAACATGTCGGCGTACTGGCCTGCGCGGCGCTCGACCTTCCGACGCTCGAACCGCGCGGCGCGGTGATTGCCGAGCTTCTGATTCACGATCGTCCAATCAGGGTCGTCGGGATGCACCTCGACCTCTCGGGCCTGTGGCGGAAGCGGCAGATGCGCGCGATCCTGCAGGCCATTGCCTCGCGTCCACACAAGATGCCCACCGTGTTGATGGGCGACACGAACGAATGGCGCACCGCAGCGGGTTGCCTCAACGACCTGGGGAGAGAGTTCCGGATCGCGCCGACGGGGCCTAGCTTCCACGCCCGCCATCCGGTGGCGCCGCTCGACCGCATCATCGTTCACAAGGACCTCAACATCGAAGCCGCCGGAGTGCACATGAGTGCGGCGGCTCGGCGGGCGTCCGATCACCTGCCGATCTGGGCGCGGCTCTCGGCTTAGCCCGCGATCTTCCGCATCCGCCGCCGCTGGATCGACGAGCCTATGCCCATCGCCTCGCGGTATTTGACGACGGTGCGGCGGGCGCAGTCGAATCCGCGCTGCTTGAGTAACGCGGCGATGGCGTCGTCGCTGAGAATCTCGGTCTCGGCTTCGACCACGTCCCTGATCGCCGCCTTCACTGCCTCGGCCGCGGCGCCGTCGCCTGCGGCCGACTGAACCCCGGAACCGAAGAAATATTTGAGCTCGAACAATCCGCGGTCGCAGAACAGATACTTGTTCGAAGTGACGCGGCTCACTGTCGATTCATGCATCTCGATGGCTTCGGCGACCTCGCGCAGCGTCATCGGTTTCATCGCCGACACGCCGCGATCGAAGAAGCCCTGCTGCCGCTTCACGATTTCGGAAACGACTTTGACGATCGTGCGCGCGCGCTGGTCGAGCGCCTTCACCAGCCAGCTCGCGCTTTGCAGGCATTCGCTGAGCCAGGCGCGCGATCCTTTGTCCTGCGGCCCGGACTTGAGCTCCTGATAGTAGCGGCGGTTGACCAGCAGCCGCGGCAGTGTCGCCTGGTTGAGCTCGACCGCATAGCCCGCGCGAGTCTTGCGGACGAACACGTCGGGCGTGACGTCCTCGGTTGGGGCGCCCGAGAATTGGCAGCCGGGCTTCGGGTCGTACGAACGCAGCTCGCGGATCATGTCGGCGAGATCCTCGTCGTCTACGCCGCAGATTCGCTTGAGGTCCGTCAGGCGCCCCTTCGACAGCAGTTCGAGGTTGTCGAACAGCCGGGCCATCGCCGGATCGTAGCGATCGAGGGCCTTCGCCTGCAGGGCGAGGCATTCCGACAACGAACGGGCTCCGACGCCCGCAGGCTCGAGACCCTGAACGACCTGCAGGGCCTGCTCGACAAATGTCATCGGCGCACCGGTCAAGTCTGCAATCTGATCGAGGGGCACCGTCAGATAACCAGTCTCATCGAGCGTCTCGGCGATGATCCGTGCGAGGTCTCCGACCTCTCCGGATTGGCCGTGGAGCTGGTCGAGCAGATATTCGGCAAGCGAAGCCGCGGAATATTGAAGCCGGTCGAAATCAAAGGCTTCCTCGCCGCCCGATGACGTCACGACGTCGGAGAAGCTGTCGGTCTCCAGCGCTTCCGCCGTCCAGTCGACGTCGAGCGGCCGGTCGTCATCCACCTGTCCCCGGATCAGGTCGTCGGCACCGGGATCCTCGGCAGCCTCCTCTCCTTCGCCCTCTTCGGTAGCAGCCGCGGGCGCAGCCTGCTCGCCGTCATCCTCACCCGCCGGGGTCTCGAGCAGCGGGTTCTTCGACAGCTCCTCGGCAATGTACGCCTCAAGCTCGAGGTTGCTGAGCTGCAGCAGCTTGATGGCCTGCTGGAGCTGCGGCGTCAGGACCAGGGCCTGAGTTTGGCGGATGCTTAGGGAGGGCCCGAGTCCCACGGGACCGTTCTCCGTTACAGCGCGAAGCTCTCGCCGAGGTAAAGGCGCCGGACCTCTGGGTCGGCGACCAACGCATCGGGAGTACCAGCAAACAGCACCTGTCCGTCGTAGATGATGCAGGCGCGATCGACGATGTCGAGCGTCTCGCGGACATTATGGTCGGTGATCAGGACGCCGATGTCGCGCTGCTTCAATTCGATGACGAGGTCGCGGATGTCGGCGATGGAAATTGGGTCGATGCCGGCGAAGGGCTCGTCGAGCAGCATGATCGATGGCACGGCGGCCAGCGCGCGGGCGATCTCGCAGCGGCGTCGCTCACCGCCGGACAGCGCCATCGCAGGCGATTCGCGAAGGCCGGTCAGGCCGAACTCGCTGAGCAACGTCTCGAGCCGTTCGCGCCGGACGTGTGCATCGGGTTCGGACACCTCGAGCACCGCCAGGATATTGTCTTCGACCGTGAGACCGCGGAAGATCGAAGTCTCCTGCGGCAGATAGCCGAGGCCGAGAATTGCGCGGCGGTACATCGGCAGGTCGGTGATGTCCTCGCCGTCGAGGAAGATGCGCCCGCTGTCGGGCTTCACCAGCCCCATGACCGAATAGAAGCAGGTCGTCTTGCCGGCACCGTTCGGACCAAGCAGGCCGACCACCTCACCACGGTGAACGTCGAGTGAGACGTCGTGCAGGACTGCGCGGCGATCATAGGCCTTGGCGATCGAGTGAACCTCAAGGCCATCGATCCTGCGCTGCGCCCCGGCCGATGGACGCGCGAAGGTCGCAGCTTCGTTCATCGCCTGGGTCAGCTTCCGTTCTTTTGCGGAACCGTGAAGTGCCCGGTGACCCGGCCGCCGCTGCTGTTCACGCCCGGAGGACCGCCGTCGACGACTGCCCGGCCCGAATCAAGGTTGATCACCAGCCGCTGTCCACTGACGATGTTGTTGCGCTGTGTGAGCTGCACATTGCCGATGAGGGTGATGAGCTTGCGGTCGAGATCATAGATCCCGAAGTCGCCCTTCGCCGTCTCCGACGGGCTGTGGACCACCACGCCTCCAGCCGCGTCGAGGCGATGGATCTGTACTCCGGACGTCCCCGAAGCGGCGGCGCCACCCGGGCTGTTGGAATAAGCGACCGTCAGCCGCTGGGTATCCAGCGTCATCTCCGCCTGGGTGGCATGAACGTTTCCGGCGAAGATCGCACGGTCGGCGCGATCCTGCACTTCGATGCGGTCTGCGGTCACGTCGACGGGGGCGTTGCTGTTGTGCCCCTTGAGCGTCGACACGCCCTGCTGCTGACTTTGCGCCAAAGCCGCAGTCGCGGCCGCGGCGATGCTTAGTGCAAGGATGATGCCACTCGAACGCACGCGCATCATCTGACCGCCCCCTGCACGATTTTCAAGCGAGCACCGCCATCGAGGACCACGGTGCGGCTATTCAGATCCGCTTTCAGCTGGCCCGCCTGAAACTGACCGAGCCGCATGGAACCCGCGACCGGGCCCGCGCTCTGCATCTGACGCTGCTTCAGGTCGACGGTCACGTCGCGAGTCGCGAGCCGGTATCCGTCACCTCCGGTAACCCGCACCGGGCCATCGATCAGGATCTTCTGCGTATCAAGATTGTAACGGCCCTTGTTCGCGCCGAGGAGCAGCGGCGCAGGCGGCTGGTCGAGCTGGGCGAACATGCCGTTGATGTTGACGATCGGCACGTCGGAGCTTGGCTGGATGGCGTTGTTCGCCACGATCAGGAAGCGCTGACCCTTATCGTCGATGCCAGTGTAGCGCGCTTCTTCTACCCGCATCCTTTCGTGGGCGTTCTCCACCTTCTTCTTGTCGAGGATGAAGCTGACGTCGCCCTTCTTGCCGAGCGGCGCGAGCGCGAGCACGGCGACGAGGACTCCAACCGCCGCTGGGAGAAGAACCTTGGACCAGCGCACCAGCCGGTCGTGAGCGCTTCCCGGAACCGCCCAGATTTGCTTGCGGGTGGAACTCGTTGCCTCAGTCATCAGCCGTCATGCGCGAAGATGTCCTGCTCGGGCCACCCTGCGATATCGAGCAGGGCCCGCGCAGGAAGGAAATCGAAGCAGGCCTGGGCCAGCGGCATGCGCCCTTCCCGCTCCAGCCGCTCGTCCAGTTTGACCTTGAGCGCATGAAGGTAACGCACGTCGCTCGCCGCATATTCGCGTTGCGCGTCGGACAGCTCGTCGGCGCCCCAGTCGCTCGTCTGCTGCTGCTTCGACAGGTCGACGTTGAGCAGCTCCTTGACCAGGTCCTTGAGGCCGTGGCGATCGGTATAGGTTCGCACCAGGCGCGAGGCCGTGCGCGTGCAATAAAGCGGACCGGCCATGATCCCGAGATAGGCCTGCATGATGCCGACGTCGAACCGCGCAAAATGGTAGAGTTTCAGGCGGTTGGGATCGCCGAGGAGCGCCTTTAGATTCGGCGCTGCATAGTCGCTTCCGCGCCCGAAGCGGACGAGATGCTCGTTCCCCGCCCCATCCGACAGCTGCACCAGGCACAGCCGGTCGCGCCCCGGCACCAGTCCCATGGCTTCGGTGTCCACCGCGATCGGACCGTCGGCAAACTGGACGTCCGGCGGGAGGTCATCCTCGTGAAAATGGACCGCCATCATTTCTCCTGAGCAAGGCTGAATTACCTGCTTTAGTCTGCCTTAGACCCGCCTTGCCAGCCCCGCGCGGATTCAAACTAGGCCGTATGAAATTTTTGAGGTAAGGGAACGGGCGGTGCGTGAGTAGAACACGCGCTTTGACCGGTTGCGCATGGGGCCCAGGGCGCGTTGGTTCTATGTTATTGTGGGCACACGGAAGTTTGGACGAGCATGGGTTTCGATAGAGGGCGCAAGGGGGATCGCGGCGGACGCGGCCGCGATAAGCGCGATAATTTCGGCGGAGATAATGTCGGCGAGTTCGGCGGCGGGTTTGAGGAGCGTGGCGGCTATGGCGGCGGACGCGGCGGCTTCGGCGGCGGCGGTGGCGGCTATGGCGGTGGCGGCGGCGGTGGCTACGGTGACCGCGGCGGCTTCGGCGGCGGCGGAGGCGGTGGCTTCCGCGGTGGTGGCGGTGGCGGCGGTTTTCGCGGTGGCGGCGGCGGCGGTATGCCGCCCCAGGTCGTTGGCGAAGGCAAGGGCGTCGTCAAATTCTTCAATCCGCAGAAGGGCTTCGGCTTCATCGTTCGCGATGACGGCGGCGAGGATGTGTTCGTTCACATTTCGGCGGTCGAGCAGGCCGGACTGACGGACCTGGCCGATGGCCAGCCGCTCGAGTTCACACTTGTCGATCGCGGCGGCCGCATCTCGGCGACCAACCTGCGAATCGAAGGCGACCCGATGCCGGTCGAGCGGACCGGCGGCAGCGCTGGTGCCGGGGCTGCAGGCGGTGGTGGTGGTCCGCAGCGACAGTTGACGGGCGAAAAGGCTAGCGGCACGGTCAAGTTCTTCAACGCGATGAAGGGCTTCGGCTTCATTCAGCGCGATGACGGACAGCCTGACGCGTTCGTGCACATTTCCGCCGTCGAGCGCGCGGGAATGCCGACGCTCAACGAAGGCGACCGTCTCGAGTTCGAACTCGAGGTCGACCGCCGCGGCAAATATGCTGCGGTGAACCTTCAGCCGGCGAGCCAGTAACAATCACCCTCTAAGGGGGCGAGGAGCCGGCGGAGGAGACTTTGCCGGCTCTTTCTTTGGCTACATCGTGCTCGCGTAAAAGGCGGCGAGATCCGCCTTCAGCTGCCGCGATGAAACCGGATCCGTGTACATCATGTGACCCGCCGGATAGTAGGTGTAGCGGATGTTCGCCTGCAGCTGCGGCTCCAGCGCCATGTGCTTGAATTCGTACTCCGCTCCATGGAACGGCGTCGCCAAGTCGTAGTAGCCGTTGACCGACAGGATCTTCATGCGCGGGTTCTGCCGCATGGCGCTCGCGAGATCGTCGCTCGTGTCGGCGATCTGCTGGCGGCCGCTCGGCGCCTTGTGCGTGAACTCCCAAGGCAATTCGCCGAAGACTGCGCCATAATTGTTCGGACGGTAGGTAAGCGGCGTTTTGTACCCCAGGTCGCGGAACAGATAGTCGTTCAGCGCGGCGACGAAGGCGCCGGTGATCGCGCTTCCCTGGGGGTCGTAGTCGGTGCCTTCGCCGACATTGTCGGGCTCGGTACCGATATAGCGTGAGTCGATGCGCCCGATGATCTGGTGCCGATCGCGAAGCAGCTCCCGGCGAAAGCGGTCCGGCTGCACGCGCAGGTTCGAACGAACGATGTAGTCGGGCGAAAGACCGGTCAGCTGCGCCATCTGCTGGGCGACCGACTGCTTCTCTTCGTCACCCAGCGCATTCCCCTTCTGCAGCGCCAAGGAATAAGGTCCGCTGGCAAAATCGCGCGCCTGCTGGATAAATGCCGCGAGGGACGGCTTGTTGGCAATCTTGCCGTGGTACCAGGCGTCGGCGGCATAGGTCGGAAGGAAGTTCACGAGCGACTGGTCGCCCTGGAAGTCCGCGAAATTGAAGACGGTCGAAACGAACGTGATTCCGTTGAGCTGGACACCGGCGTCGAGCAGCGAGTTCGACAGGCCTGCCGCGCGCGTCGTGCCGTAGCTTTCGCCGATGATGAACTTCGGACTGTTCCACCTTTGGTACTTGGTCAGGTAGCGCTGGATTGTCCGCGTGAAGGCGTCGAGGTCCTTGTCGACTCCGAAGAAGTCCTTCGGCTCGGCCTTGGCGACCTCCCGCGAGAGACCCGTCGTCGGCGCGTCGATGAATACGAGGTCGGTAATATCCAGCAGCGTGTCCGGGTTCGCTCCGTAGCGGAACGGCGGTCCGGGGATTGTTTCCGGCGTGGCCGCGTCCACCTTCATCGGGCCGAACGAACCCATGTGCAGCCACATGGTCGACGAACCGGGGCCGCCGTTGAACAGGAACGTGACCGGCCGCGGACGCGCGCTTGCGACGGTGTAGGCAACGTAGAACATGCTCGCCGTCGGCTCGCCCTTGTCATTGCGAATGGTCAGGTGGCCCGGGGTGACCGTGTAGCCGAGGCCGTGCCCGCGCAGGGATATGGAGCGGCGTACAGGCTGCGCGTCTTCCTCGACACTTGCCTTCACAACGTCTTTGTCGTCCTTCGGCGGCTGCGCCTTCACGTCTTTCGGCGGAACGTCGCCCGCGGGGGCCTGATCGGCGGCGAAGGCCGGGGCGCTCAGGACGAGCGCAAGGGCAAATAGAGACGAACGCATTACTGTCCTTTCATGGGGATTGGTCGTCCCTCGACCATGACATAGGCGACGTGTTGCACAGCCGTCGGATCGACCAACGGATCTCCCTCGACTGCAATCAGGTCGGCCGACTTGCCGGGGTCGAGAGTGCCGGTTTCGTTCGACAGATCCATGAGATCGGGGCCGCCTTTCGTGGCAGCGATCAGGGCGTCGCGCGCGCTCATGCCGCCCTTCGTGACCATCAGCTCCAGTTCCTTGTTGGCTTGGCTGTGCGGAGCAACCGCGCTGTCCGTACCAAGCGCGATCTTCACGCCTATGCGGTACGCAAGGTTGAGGCCTTTCCCCCAGACGCCAAGCGTCTCGCGTGTCTTCTCCTCCATCGCCGGCGTCAGCTTGCCGGTACCCAGCAGCGCGCTCACGCCGCTGAACGCCATCAAGGTCGCGGAGTAATAGGTCCCATGCGCCTTCATTGCGCGAGCCCCGGCCTCATCGAGAAACGTGCCGTGCTCGATCGAATCGATGCCGGCGTTGGTCGCAGCAAGGATGCCGCGGGCGCCATGCGCATGCGCCGCCGTCTTGAGGTGCATGGCGTGCGCCATATCGACGATGCCCTTCAGCTCGGCGTCGGTGAAATGCTGCTCGAGGCCCATGGCGCCAGGATCGAGCACGCCCCCGGTGGCCATCACCTTGATGACATCGACGCCCGCTGCCGCGAGCCTACGCACGACCTTCTGGCACTCCTCGACGCCTGTGCAGACGGAAGGATTGAGGTGCGCCTCGTTCACGGCCTCGGCTAGCTCGGGCGGAAGGCCGGTGGCTTCGTCGGCATGTCCTCCGATGATCGACAGCGGCTCCCCCGAAACCTTGATCCGCGGTCCGGGGAAACGCCCTTCCGCGACCGCGTCCCGCACCGCGATTACCGTGCTCGTATCGCCGCCGAGATCGCGCACGGTGGTGAACCCCGCGCGTGCCATGTCCAGGGCATGGGTGAGGCCGACGGTCGCTCCGTACGGATTGGACCTCTTTTGCGTGAAGCCGACGTACCAGGGCTCGCCGCTGTTCATGGTCAAGTGAACGTGGACATCGGTCATGCCCGGCAGGACGGTACGGTTGCGCTCGTCGACGACCATCGCTCCCGCTGGAGCGGTAAAGCCGTTCTCGATACGGCTGATCCGGCCATTCTCGACGATGACGGTGGAATTGCCGCGCGCCGGTTGAGCCGCGTCGACGATCAGGCGCCCGGCCTGGATCGCGTAGGTTTCGGCGGACGCAGAAGTGGCGAGCAGCGCGGCTGCGCCGGCGAGCAACGTCTTGAGCATGAAAGTCCCCTCTTTCGAAGGGCGGGAGGATTAGCGGCTGGGACGCGCTCTTCAAGTGACCAGTGAGCGCAGCCCGGCAATCGTGTCAGCCTCGTTCGCCGGCTTGTCCGTGCGAATCCGGCTGATGCGCGGGAACCGCATCGCCAGGCCGGACTTGTGGCGAGTGCTCGGGTGGATCGAATCGAAAGCAACTTCGAGCACCAGGCTCTTTTCCACCTCGCGCACCGGCCCGAATCGTTCGACGGTGTGGCTTCGGATCCAGCGGTCGAGCCACTTCAACTCCTCGTCGGTGAAACCGAAATAGGCCTTGCCGACCGGAAGCAACTCACCCTCGGCCGCCCAACACCCGAACGTGTAATCGCTATAGTAGCTGGAGCGTTTGCCGGAGCCGCGCTGGGCATACATCAGCACGCAATCGGCCGTCAGCGGATCGCGCTTCCACTTGTACCAGAGGCCGGAGCGACGCCCCGCGACGTAGGAGCTGTCGCGGCGCTTGAGCATGATCCCTTCGATCGCAACGTCGCGAGCATTGAGCCGCAGGTCCTCGAGTTGCTCGAAGCTCTCCGCCTCGATCAGTCGCGAGACATCGAAGCGCCACGGGTCGAGCGATTTGGCAAAGCTCTCGAGCCGCACGCGCCGCTGTTCCCACGGCAGATTGCGCAAATCCTCCTCCCCCTCGAACAATATGTCGTAGAGGCGCACGAAGGCGGGATAGGCGCCGAGCATCTTCTGGGTAACGTTCTTGCGCCCGAGCCTCTGCTGGAGCGCGTTGAAGCTAGCCGCCGATTCAACATCCAGTCCGGAGCCCTGCGCCTCACCTCGAACCAGCAACTCGCCGTCGAGCACCGCGCGCGTCCGGAACGCATCGGCGACGTCGGGGAAGCTGCCGGAGATATCGTCGCCCGTTCGGCTGTACAGCCGCGTGTCGCCGCCGGCGTGGACAAGCTGGACGCGAATGCCGTCCCACTTCCATTCCGCGGCATAGTCATCGAGCGAGACCTTGGTCTCGTCGAGGGGATGGGCAAGCATGAACGGGCGGAAGATCGGCACGTCCCGCGCGGCGGGCTGCTCGGCGCGACCCTCTGCCCAGTCGAACAGCTCGGCGAATGGCGGGCGCAGTCCGTGCCACACCTCTTCCACGGCTTCGACTTCCAGGCCGAACGCCTGCGCCAGTGCTTGCTTTGCCAGTCGCGCGTTGATTCCGACGCGCAATTCGCCGAGTGCGAGCTTGAGAAGCGCGTAGCGGCCGGGCGCATCGAGATGGTCGAGCATCACCGCAAGCACGCGCGGCGCCTCTAGCTTCGAGGCCGCACGAAGCCGATCGATCACGTTCAAGATGCTGAGCGTCGCGTCGTCGATTTCCGGTGGTTCTCCGGTGCGCTTCGGCCACAGCAGCGACACCGTCTCCGCCGTATCCCCTACATAGTCGCGGCTCATGTAGAACAGCACGGGGTCGATCCGCTCTTCGACCAGTCCCCGGACGGCGGCCGGTTTTACGTGCGGAATGTCGAGCGTGCCGGTCAGCGCGGCGAGGCCATAGCCTCGGTCTGGATCCGGAGTTTCCTTAAGATAGTCGCCGATCAGCTGCAGCTTGGTGTTGCGGGAGCGCGTGTAGACGAGATCGTCGAGCAGCTGTGAAAAGGCGCGCATTGCGCCTCAGAATGCACGAACCGGCTTATGGTGTCAGTGCAGACGGATCGCGAGAGACGCAAGGATCGCCGTACGATCGCCATCCGAATCGCCGTCGAGCGCTTCGCCGACCCGCTCGAGGCAACATTGCAGCGACACGCGATGCCCAGGCAGCAGCGCCAGCTGAGCCGTGTGCCGCGCGAGGCCTTCGAGCGCGGCGAGCCCGTGAAGTGCGGCCAGGCGCCGGATCGCTTCCATGCGGGCGTGGAGGTCGAGCGGTGAGAGGCGGGGGCCGGCGTTGCGGATCTCGGCGACGCGGAGCGCCACGTCGTTCCTCACCTTGGTGAGCGGATCCGTGGCCATTGTCGTCCCCTCCTGATTTAACGGAGGTTCGCTCAACGGCGTTAACGGACGGTTACGACGCTGTGTCGGTTGACAATTCCGAGGCGCTGCGTCATTGGCGCCACACGTGAGCGGCGGGAAGCCGCTTTTCTTTTTTTAGCATTTGGGACTTGCCCGATGGCCAAGCCGGCAACCGTCAAAATCAAGCTCGTCAGCAGCGCCGACACCGGTTTCTTCTACGTGACGAAGAAGAATCCGCGTACCCAGACCGAGAAGCTCAGCTTCCGCAAGTACGACCCGGTTGCGCGCAAGCACGTCGACTTCAAGGAAGCCAAGATCAAGTAAGCTGCCGTTGCGGCATTCGCCGCGCTTCAGCTTTCTTCCCCGCCGGTTTCGCCCGGGCCGGGTCCATCACTCACGTCATTCGCCGAGTTCGTCGGTCGCGGGCTGATCCTTCTGGTTGAGCAGCTGCTCGACGGTTTCTGCGAATTGGACCACCGAGATCGGCTTTGACACATAGGCCTGCGCACCTGCGGCGCGGATCCGCTCCTCGTCTTCGCTCGTCGAATAAGCCGTCACCGCCATGATCGGGACTTCACTTAGCTCATCGTCCTTGCGCAGCATGCGAATGAGCTCGAGCCCGCTGACGTGGGGAAGCTGGATGTCCGTGATGACCAGGTCGGGCGAGAATTGGCGGGCGGCGTCGAGCGCCAAGCGGCTGTCGGTCACAGCATTTGGCTCATGCCCATGTGCCGCGAGCAGGTCGCAGAACAGCTTGATGTTGAGGGCGTTGTCCTCGACGATCAGGATCTTGGCCAAATTGCTTCCCTTGCCCGTTCATCCGGCTGTCTAGGCGGTGCCGCTCCAGACGCCAAACGACCCCTATGGTCTCGCTCTTGCCGCGCTTGGGGCGACGGTTGCCGACGAACGGCGCGCGCAACGGTTCCTCGCACTGACCGGAATTGAGACAGAGGAGCTTCGGCGCAGGGCCGGCGACCCGGCCCTGCTCGCGAGCCTGATTGCGTTCCTCGAGGCGCATGAGCCCGATCTGGTCGCCGTTTGTGAAGCCGTTGGAATAAAGCCGGAAGCCCTCGTACAAGCCCGCCGCGAAATCGAAGGGACAGCATGACCAAGACGATCCTGATCACGGGAGCAACCGCCGGCTTCGGGCGCGCTTCGGCGAGACGCTTCATTCACGGGGGCTGGAACGTGATCGGGACCGGACGACGCGCGGACCGCCTGCGCGAGCTTCAGGAGGAGCTTGGCGATGCCTTCCTTCCGCTCGAGATCGACATGCGTGACCGCGAGGCGGTGGAAAGCCTCGCGAACCTGTCGCCGCCGTGGGGCGAGGTTGACCTGCTGCTCAACAACGCGGGCCTTGCGCCGCCCACCTCGCCGCTGCCGGACACCGATTGGGACCGAATTGAGCAGGTGATCGACACCAACGTCACCGGCCTCGTCGCCCTGACCCGCGTGATGCTGCCCAAGCTGATCGAACGTAGAGGCCAGATCATCAACCTGGCCTCCGTTGCTGCGACCTACCCCTACAAGGGCGGTGCGGTTTACGCCGGCACGAAGGCCTTCGTCCGCCAGTTCTCGCTCGACCTTCGCTGCGATCTTGCCGGAACCGGAGTGCGTGTCACGTCGGTCGAGCCGGGCATGGCCGAGACGGAGTTCACGCTGGTACGAACCGGAGGCGATCAGGAAGCCTCCGACAAGCTCTACGCCGGCATGAATCCGATGACCCCCGAGGACCATGCCGATCTGTTCTGGTGGCTCGCCAATCTGCCGCCGCACCTCAACATCAACACGATCGAGCTGATGCCGGTCAGCCAGAGCTGGGCCGGGTTCACCGTCACTCGCGAGGCTTGATTCGAAGCGGCGCGAGTGCTTGGGGCTAGGCCATGAGCATCGACCAGCGACTTTCCGAACTCGGCATCACTCTTCCGCAGCCGGCTGCCCCCGTCGCCGCCTACGTCCCTGCCGTCGAGCAGGGCGGGCTACTCCATATTTCCGGCCAGATCAGTTTCGGCGAGGACGGCAATTTGATCCTCGGACGACTTGGCGACGACGTGAATCTCGATCGCGGAATGGAAGCGGCCCGCCGCTGCGGCATCATGTTGCTCGCTCAGATCAAGGCTGCGCTCGGCTCGCTCGACCGCGTCGAGCGGATCGTGAAGCTTGGCGTCTTCGTGAACAGCGCGCCCCACTTCACCGATCAACCCAAGGTTGCAAATGGCGCGTCCGAGCTGATGCAGGAGGTGTTCGGCGACGCCGGACGTCACGCGCGCAGCGCGGTCGGAGTCGCGGTTCTGCCGCTCGGAGTTGCGGTCGAAGTGGATGCGATCGTCGCGGTCAAAGCCTGACCCGCTCGACCCTGGTCCGGCCGGCTTCGCCCACCGGGGCCTCCATTATGGCTCCGGATTCCCAGAGAACAGCCTGGCCGCCTTCGCCGGCGCTCTCGAGCTCGGCTGCGGAATTGAATGCGACGTGAGGCTCACTGCCGACAACCAGGTGCTTGTCTTCCACGATGCCGACGCCCTGCGGATGTGCGGGAGTCCGCTCCGGATCGGCAGAACCGCGTGGCGCGACTTGTCGAGGCTGCGCGTCGGTGAGCATCCGATCCCGACGCTCGAAAGCCTTCTCTCCATGGTCGATGGCCGCGTGCCGCTGCTGCTGGAAGTGAAGGTCGAACGGGACATCTGGCGGTGGGCGCCGGCATTGAAACTAGCTCTCGAGGGCTACCAAGGAGCCTTCGGGGTGATGAGCTTCGATCCGCGCATCCCGCGCCTGATAAAGACCAACATGCCGGAGGTCCGGCGCGGGCTCGTCATCCGCGACAGCCTGCCGCCGTATCGACGGCGAATGGCGATGTGGTTGGCGGATCCGCAGTTCGTCGCCGTGGACCGGGCGGCGCTCGGCAAGCGCTGGGTCGAGCGAGTACGGCGGCGGATGCCGGTCTACAGTTGGACGATCCGGACCTCCGAGCAGCGGGAGCAAGCCCGGGTTCAGGCCGACGCCCTCATTTGGGAAGCCGATGGCCGACCGCGAATTTGAAGTCATTGCCAAGATCGCGTCCGGCGTATCGGGTCTCAACGCTTATGCGTGGGACCGGCTCGGCACGGGCGACCCGTTCCTCAGCCATGCCTTTCTGTCGGCGCTCGAAGATTTGGGCAGCGTCGGACCCGGCACCGGGTGGACGCCCGCTCCGATCATCGTCGAGGAAGAAGACAGGCTCGTTGCTGCCGCGCCGGCCTACCTGAAGTCCCATAGCCAGGGCGAATATGTGTTCGATCATGGCTGGGCCGATGCGTGGGAGCGGGCGGGCGGCGAATATTATCCCAAGCTGCAGGTTGCGGTGCCGTTCACGCCTGTGCCTGGGCCGAGACTGCTTGGGAACCGGCCGCAGCAGCTGCTCGCGGCCATCGAAGCGGTGACCGTCCAGAACGGGCTATCGTCGGCGCACATTACCTTCATCGACGAGCCCGGCGCTTCGGAATGCGAGCGGCGAGGCTGGCTGATCCGTCACGGCGTTCAGTATCACTGGTTCAACCGCGGCTATGGAAGCTTCGAAGACTTCCTCGCGACGCTGACGAGCCGCCGGCGCAAGACCCTGCGCAAGGAGCGCTCGGCCGCTCGCGAAGGTCTGGAATTCCGTGCGCTGCGCGGCAACGACATCGGCCCCGCTGAGTGGGATGCGATGTGGGCATTCTACCAGGACACGGGATCGCGAAAGTGGGGACATCCCTATCTGACGCGCGAGTTCTTCGCTCTCATTGGCGAGCGCATGGGCGACCGCATGCTGCTCTTCCTCGCATATCGCGGATCACGGCCTATCGCAGGCGCGCTGAACTTCATCGGGGCGGACACCCTTTACGGTCGCTATTGGGGGACCATCGACGAGGTGCCGTTCCTCCACTTCGAGCTGTCCTATTATCAGGCCGTCGAATGGGCGATCGAGCACGGGTTGAAGAGCGTGCAGGCCGGCGCACAAGGCGAGCACAAGATCAGCCGCGGCTATGAGCCGGTCGTTACCCGGTCAGCGCATTTCATCCCGAACCGTGGCTTCCGCGAAGCCGTCGCCGACTTCCTCGAAGCCGAGCGGACGGGCGTCGGTAGCGAGATCCAGTGGCTGCGGCAGGATTTGCCCTACCGGTCCACGTCCTCCGAATAGATCCGGACGGTCCGGCCGGTCGCGTCGGCCATTGCGCGATACATCGCCGGCGTGGTGAACCCCCAGGCCGCTTCGCCGTTCGGCGCGACGGCGATCAGCCCGCCCTTGCCGCCGAGCGATTGGATGTCCTGCAGTACGCCGTCGAGCGCTTCTTGAAGGGATTGGCCGCCAATGCGCATACGCTCGGCCAATTGGTGCGCGGCGACGGCGCGGATGAAATATTCTCCAGAGCCGGTGGCCGAGATCGCTGCAGAGCGATTGTCGGCATAGGTGCCCGCGCCGATCAGCGGTGAGTTGCCGACCCGGCCCCAGCGCTTTGCAGTGATCCCGCCGGTCGATGTGGCAGCGGCGACGTCGCCTGAAAGATCGACGGCCACGGCACCGATCGTGCCGTACTTGATGGGATCGGCCTCGCTTCCGGCGGCCAGCGCTTCGTCCAGCTGCCGGCGGCGCTCGGGCAATATGAAGAAGTCGTTCGCAACCTGCTCGATGTCGGCCGCCGCGGCAAACCGGTCGGCTGCTTCTCCAGCAAGGAAGACATGCGGGCCATGATCCATCAGCCGCCGCGCGAGGCTGATCGGCGCGCGTGTCGTCTTGATGCCCGACACTGCGCCTGCCTTGCGGTCACGCCCCTCCATGATGGCGGCGTCCAGCTCGACCTCGCCTTGCTCGGTCAGCACGCTTCCGCGCCCTGCATTGAAGCAGGTGTCCTCCTCCAGGACGCGCGCAGCGGCTTCGACCGCGTCGACCGCATTGCCGCCCTTGGCGAGAATGGAGGAGCCGGCCTCGAGCGCCTGCTCCAGGCCGTCGCGCGCCGTCGCCTCATGCTCCGGCCCTCCGTGCGCGATCCGCTCCGAACCCGCACCGCCGTGCACCACCAAACGCCATCTCTGTTCCGTCATTCGGCGGCCCTTAGCGAGCGCTCCCGCAACCCGCCAGTTGACGTTTCTCGAAGGAGCATATAATTATGATATCATATTTATGGAAGCAAAGGTGGCAAACGACAAAGTCATTGCACTGACGGCGACGAGCGAGCGGCCCGCTTCGACGATGAACGGCTACGGCATGCTCATCGTCCTTCTCATCGCGATCGTCGCGGACATCTACGGCATCAATCGGCTTGGCGGCGCGGGCACCATGTTGGCCCTTGGGATCTTGCTCGTGGCGACCCTCGTATTCGTCCTGGTGATGCCCGGCTTCTACATGCTCCAGCCGAACCAGGCGGTCGCGATCACCTTGTTCGGAGAATATCGCGGCACCGATCGCGCGACGGGACTGCGCTGGACCTGGCCATGGATGGCCAAGAAAAAAGTGTCGGTGCGCGCCAACAACTTCATTTCCGACAAGATCAAGGTCAACGACCTGCGCGGCAATCCGATCGACATTGCGGCGCAGATCATGTGGCGAGTCGTCGACACTGCGCAGGCCTTGTTCGACGTCGACGATTACAAGCAGTTCGTCCGCGTGCAGGTGGAAGCCGCGATCCGCACCATCGGCTCGCGCTACCCCTATGACGATTTCACGCACCAGGAGGTGACGCTCCGCGGCAACCACGACGAGGTCGGTGCCGAGCTTCGCCAGGAGCTTCAGGAGCGGTTGAGCGTCGCCGGCATCACCATCGACGAGTGCGGCTTCACCTATCTTGCTTACGCGACCGAGATCGCCGGCGCGATGCTTCGGCGCCAGCAGGCGCAGGCCGTCGTCGCCGCACGGCAGACTTTGGTCGAAGGCGCGGTCGGCATGGTCCAGATGGCGCTCGACGCATTATCCGAGAAAGGGGTTGTCGAGCTCGACGACGAACGACGAGCGGCGATGGTTTCCAACCTGATGGTCGTGCTTTGCGGCGAGCGCGACGCGCAGCCGGTTCTCAACACCGGCACGCTCTACACCTAAAGTCATGCCGGACGGCGGCGAGCGCAAGGCGTATCCGTTACGCGTCGACCTTGCCTTGTGGGCAGCGGTCGAACGCTGCGCCGCCGCGGATCTGAGGAGCGTCAATGCGCAAGTCGAATGCCTGTTGCGCGAAGCGCTGAGCGCGCGAGGAATAAAGCTGAAGTCTCCGGCACCGCGGCGGCGCGGCCGGCCGCCGAAGGAGAAAGGCGATGAGTGACGGGCCCCAATGGTTCGCTCCGAAGCGCTACGGCTACGGCGCCGGGCTGCCGATCAGTTGGCAGGGTTGGGCGCTGCTGCTCGGTTTCGTGTTGATGACGGTGACGCTGGCGATCGGCCTCGGCAATCGCCCGATCCAGCTCATTGCAGTGATTATCCCGCTTTCGGTTGTTTTCATTGTCATCAGCGCCCGCACCACGCGTGGCGGCTGGCGCTGGCGTTGGGGAGAAGAGGAGTGATGCTTTCAGTGATCATGGCGGCTGTCGCCGCCGCTGCAGTTCCAATGACCGTACCGGGTCCTCAGGGTGATCTCGCCGGCACTTTGGTCGATGCCGGCAAGGGCGCGCCGGTCGTGCTGATCATTCCCGGGTCGGGCCCGACCGACCGCGACGGCAATAATCCAATGGGCGTCGCTGCAGCACCGTACCGGCTGCTCGCCGAGGGCTTGGCGGCCAAAGGCGTATCGACATTTCGCGCCGACAAACGCGGCATGTTCGGAAGCAAGTCCGCGATTAGGGATCCCAACGCGGTGACGATTGCCGATTATGCGGGCGATGTACGCGAATGGACCGCCGCGCTGCGCAAGCGCACCGGAGCGAAATGCGTCTGGCTGCTCGGCCACAGTGAGGGCGGGCTCGTCGCGCTCGCGGCGTCGCAGCAGTCCCAAGGGATTTGCGGGCTGATCCTGGTCGCTTCGCCTGGGCGCAAGCTCGGCGCCGTAATTCGTGAACAATTAGAAGCGAACCCCGCCAACGCGCCGCTTTTGCCGCCCGCGATGTCGGCGCTCCAATCGCTCGAGGCCGCAAAGACGGTGGATACGACGGGAATGCCAGCGCCCCTGCTCGCGCTATTTAGCCCCCAGGTGCAGCCATTCCTGATCGATCTGCTGAGTCAGGACCCAGCCGCGATGGCCGCAAGAACGAAGCTGCCCATAATGATTATTCGCGGCCGGAAGGACATCCAGGTTTCGGCCGCCGACGCCGACGCGCTCCACAGCGCGCGTCCCGATGCGCGGATGCTGACGCCCGCAACCATGAACCACGTCTTGAAGGACGTGGCCGGCGAAGACAGGGCATCAAATCTTGCGACCTATTCCGATCCAAGCTTGCCGATCGATGTATCGCTGATCGACGGCATCGCCGACTTCGTCAAGCGGTAGGCTAGCCGACCGACAGGTCTCGCTGCTGGTTGACCAGCCGCCATTCGTCGAGGTCGCCGAGCATGATTCTTCCGGCCTGCTCAGTCAGATCGGCCGCGCGCGACAGGCTGACGTCGCGGCTCAGCTCCTCCTCGATCTGGCGCAGCGTGTTGGCCGTCGCCAATGAACGGAGCGCATCGCCGCCGAAATCCCCCTGGAATCGAATACCGAAAACCGCGGTGCCAAGCGCCGGGAACCCGGCCGAGACCAGCGTGAACCAGTTCCCGAAACGGTTCACGAAGGCCACGTCAGTTGCGAGGCCGACAAGAGTTGCGATCGACACGACCAAAGTCCCCGCGAACAATATGGTAGCGATCCATTCCAGTCTGCGGTCGAGCATCTCGATCTGATGCGCGTGGCGCTCGTGATAACCGACCTGCGGCGCGACCTCGAACTGGGCGATCGCCTTGGCGAGACAGGCGGCGCGCGCGGCGTCGAGCGAACCGGAGGGGCAGCCCATCGCCCGCCAGACCCCGCTCGCATACCAGTCGATCCAGCGCCTCGGCACCGGATTTGTCGACGTGCCAGGCGGATCGGGCGCGGCGACCCCGAGTAGCTTCAGGCTGCGCATCGGGCGCAGCCGCTCGGCAAGCTGGCGATAGTCGAGCCAGCGGCGGTGCCACTCGTTGCGCGAACCAATGGTGGCGTTGAGGATGATGGCCAAAGTGATCACCAGCTCGAGCGCCGCGAACTCGAACTTCAGGTGCGGCGCCATGAATGCGCTGAGGCCCAGGCACACTGCAAATCCGCCGAGCACGAAATTGAAGATGTGGCCGCTGCGGTAGGTCTGGGCGAAATGCGTTCCTAATCGATCCGCCCAGCTGTACGCCTCTTCGAGCATGTCCATCGGCGCTGAAATCTGGAGCGGATCCGCGCAGCCTTGACGATAGCGGCGCCATTCGTCCCGGATCTCGGCCTCGGCATGCTTGTTGGCGAAATCCTTCGCGCCGAAGCGGTTCACTCCCGCCGCGGCAAGCAGGAGCGGATATTCGATCCGCGTCCGGATGTGGCGCAGCCGCTCCCGCGTGAAGCGTTCCAGGCAATCCTGCTCCTGCTCGTTCGGCGGGGGCATCAGCAGCCCTTGGAGCATCGCGTCCATTGCGTCGCGATCGAGCGGCCGCTCGGCGCCGGGCTCATCGGCGAGCGTGATCACCGCTGGGTCGAAAGCGCTCCAAACGACGCGCGGAGGTGCTTCCTCGGCCAGCGGCAAATGGATGACCGCCGTGCCGCGTGTGATCGCGAGCTGCACGACCTCGCCGGTCCCTCCCCGTCCGCGCGGAGGCAGCCCGTCCCACACGGCGATCAGAAGATCGCAATGGGCAACGGTCGCGCGCCCCGTCATCACGTACGCGTCAGGCTGCAGCTGGCTATGTCCCGGAAGCTCGAGCACGCAGTTCGCCCGCTCGATCAGAGCATCGAACCTCTCGCGCGCACCATGGTTGGCGAGGCTCGCGCGATATTCCGCCCGGGCAAAAGGCAGCACTACCTGAAGCTCCCAGCCGAGCTTCAGCGCGACCTCGGCGGCAATCTGGTCTGCGCCGTCGGCGATCGGCGACACGAACCGCAGCTGCAGCGGGACCCGAGCGAAGCAATCTTGCTCCTTGCGCAGCAGCGCCTCTCCCGCATCGGCGATGAGCATCAGAACTTCGTGGATCTGAGATCTAAGTCGCTCCGCGCTGCCCTCCGGCAGGCTGTCGGCACGGTGACCTGTCACACCGACGCTGAGCACGAACGGGAGTTGGGGCGGACCTGCGCGCTGTTCGTCCGTCGCGCCACCAGTCCGAAATCTCAGGCGATGGGGCGTTCACGCTGCTATTCGTGAATGATGATCGGATCGAAGCTTCGCTGCTGGTCGAAGTTCAAGCGATAGTGGATTTCCAACGGGTCGCCGCCAGGCTCAACGTCGACATCCACGTCCAATCTCTTCGCGCCGTGAAGCGATGGATTACTGTATTGAGGGGCGCTCATTGCGCTTAGCGGACACGCATTCGGATCAGACCAGAATGCATCGCACGTGCCGCCCACCTCCGGCTTGAACTGCAAGGTCGGGATGTTCCCGGGGCGGAGGTTGAACTGCAGCGTGTACGTATCGCCTTTGTCCAAGCGAATGTGCCCATTCTTCTTGTGTGCAGGAGGTGGGTCGATATCGCAATTCACCGTGGTTCCCACTTGGGACAGTGGTGTGACAACAATTTCGACCCGCTTCCTCGGCATCACAATTCTCCCTTACGCCACTGATCGCTCTCGCTCTTACTCGTGGATGATGATCGGATCGAAATAGCAGTGATTGTCGAAATTCAATCGATAATGGACAGCTACGGGGGGCGCGCCAGGATCCACGTCGACGTTGACGACTAGTGTTCTTGGATCATCCAGGTGCCCAGAATATCCAGTAATTCCGTCGAGTTCTTTGGGCAGTCATGGATTCCGACCAGAATGCTTCACAATCCCCATGCACGTCGTTTGGTTCGAAGTTGAGATCTGCAGGCGTGCCATCGGCTAGGATGAACGTCAGTGTGTAGTGACCCTTCGGTAGCTCGATGTTTCCGCCTTTCATGTAACCGCCAGCGTCGATGCTGCAGACAACTTCATGGCCTTGCCGAAACAGACGGAGTCACGGGTCATTCCAGCTTCAGTTCTTATGATCGGAGCGCCGCAGTCGTCGCATCTTTCTTCTGTCTTCAACATATCCTTCCTCCTTCAGCCAATTCGTAGTTCCGGATTACGGTAGCCCATGGCGCTGAGCCGCGCGCTTCGCTGGAGCGCTGCTTCTGATTGTCCCACGCGCTGCAGCAGCATGGCTCGCTCAGCCATTTCGTTTGGCTTTTCCGCCAACGTCGAAGGGGCAGCGCGCCCAAGGCAGCCTGCCAGGCGGCGGCAGCGCCGGCCCGTATCGCCCAGGCTTTTGCGCGCATCACCCAAAACCCGGAATGTTTGAGCCAACTCGGAACTTGTCTTAGATTGGATCGGTCGATTGGGACGGATCTTGCCGTGGTAACGGCCCGTTCGGCGAATGCGGACGCCTGCGCGGCATCAACCGCTCGCCGGCAGCTATGCGCGCGCGCATGTCCCAGCACCTCACGCACGATGGCGCGCCACGTCTGAAGCTTCGCATCTGCCCGCTACCAACCGAGCCGATGCGCTGCACGCCGCGGCGTCTCCGTGAGCCCGCCTCGTCCTTACGACCGGAGTTGAGCAGGGGCGTCCGCAAGGCTCAGTCGCGCTCGGGCGGAAAAACCGCGCCAGCGTGGAGTTCGTCGGTTCCAGCAGTCATCAGGGTTTGCGAGTGACCAACGGCGGCGCGCAGGTGCTCGAGCGCTTTCTGGTATTTTCGACCGCGCCCAAGCATACAAAGTTGCCGGGTTGCGCTCGAGCCGTGACGAGTTTCTGCACGGTATTCGACGTCACCAGTCCGGACCAGCAGTCGGCTAGAGCAGAGCGGCATGCTGCTCCCCCAGCGCGAGGCGGCCTCGGCGAGGTGCCCTTGAGGAGGCTTGGCCGTCGGCCAGCCAGGCCCTCAGCTTCCGTTAGTGACTTTCTGGTAATCGGAATTCTCCGGATCGGCGGTCGCCCAGCGCATTCGATTTTGCGAAAATGCCCGCGTAAATTGGCGTCGCCTCGCCGAACATCATTGGTAGAACAGGAGCACGCCGAGGTTCGTTGTCCGCGCTCTGCCGCTCCATCCGCCACTTCATATTGTCGGGGTCGATCGCGACCATTCGGTCGGCGAGCCGCTTGTATTCGCGAAGCCCGCCTTCGCCGTCCGCCGTCTGACCGCGTTGCCGCGCGATGTCGGCGGTCCAGAATACGTTCTGGGCGTGATCGAAGAGCCGCTGCGGGTCATTCGGGCTTGCGGCGGATCGCCTCGGCGGTTCCGGCCAACGCTTCACGGTAAAGCCGCTAGCGCCGCGTCAGATCGCCGCGCGTATTGGCGACCTGCGCCATCAGGCTGAGCGCCCGCGAGCGCTGCGACCAGCGCCGCATCGGAAAGCTGCGACGTGTCTTGCTTGCTGTAATAAGCCAGGACCTTCGCCCCGACGCCATCAAGCGCGTCCAGCCGGCCGATCGGCTCGAGCTTGTCCTTGAGGTCACCCAGCATGAAGGCGACTAGACCTTCCGCCTCACGGCGTTGGTCGCGCGCCTGCGTCGCGAGCCTGGATTGCAGTGACCGCAAGAGTGCTCGTGACCGCCATGCCACCGAGCGAGGCTGCGGCGAGCCACGCCATCTGGCGGTGCCGCCTGGTCTGTGTCGCGCTGAACGAGTTCATCGAGACCAACTCCGAGCATTCCCGCAACGAGCTTGAGGAACCCCCGTGCGCCGTGTCGTCGGCGCTGCCGCGCAGGTCGGCCGCAAGCGGCTCGGCCCGCTTGGTGGTCCGATGGCCGCGCCGATCGTATTTGTAGCGGAGTGCCGGCGGGAAACATTCCTCGCTCTTCCCGGCCCGGCATGTCGCTCGCGAACGGCTCGCCGGACGCGACTGCCGCCAGGACGCAACCCTCGGGGCGAGTCCGCTTGAAGGATTCGATCTCCGCGTTCGTCCAGCGCGACGTGGCCGAGGCCGGCGAGCACAGGACGACCAGGAACTGCGACCCGGCTAAGGCGGCCTTGATCTCCTCGCCTAGATCATCGGCGGCGGACAGGTCATGCTGGTCGCGGAAGATTGGCGTAAGCCGGCGCGGAACCACCCCTGTCTCCGTCAGGTTGTCCTGCGAGCGAATGCGGCACCCGAAATTTCTCAAGCTCGCGATGGAGCCAGTCGGCGAGGTCCTTGTCCTGGTGGCTGTAGCTGAGGAAGGCGTAGTAGCGCGTGCGCAGGCGCGGTGTGCGGCGCACGTCCGCGCCGGCATGCCCGTGCGCGTCCTCGTCGGCCAGCATTCGGGCAAGCTTGGCCATAGGCCCCCCCCGAGCGAGTCCCTGTTAACCCTGTTAACACAGCGGGATAAGAGTCGCGACTACTTGGCCGGCCGGTTTTCCTAAGTGGCGGAAAGCCTTATATGGCGGTCATGTCCATCCGTCCGTGGCGCGATATCGAGCGCCGTCACGTCGCGCCAGATCATGGTCGGCTCCGTCCCTGTCGGCGGAGACGCCCCGATCACCGTGCAGACGATGACCAACACGCCGACCGAGGACGCGGCCGCGACGATCGACCAGATCCGCCGCTGCGAAGAGGCCGGCGCCGACATCATCCGGGTGTCATGCCCGACGGCCGAAGCGACTGATGCGCTGAAGGAAATCGTTCGCGCGGCGCGAGTGCCGATCGTTGCCGACATCCACTTCCACTACAAACGCGCGCTCGAAGCCGCTGATGCCGGCGCGGCGTGCCTGCGGATCAATCCCGGCAACATCGGCTCCGAAGAGCGGGTCCGGGAAGTGATTGCGGCGGCGCGCGCCAACGGTTGCGCAATCCGCATCGGCGTCAATGCCGGCAGTCTCGAGAGGGATCTGCTCGAGAAATATGGCGAGCCCTGCCCGGAGGCACTGGTCGAAAGCGCTCTCGACCATATCCGCATCCTCGAGGACCACGGCTTTCGCGAGTACAAGGTCGCAGTGAAGGCGAGCGACGTGTTCCTCGCCGTCGCCGCCTACCAGCAGCTCGCGAGCGAGGTGGATTGCCCGTTGCACCTCGGCATCACGGAGGCGGGCGGTTTGATCGGCGGGACCGTCAAGTCATCCATCGGCATGGGCAACCTGCTGTGGGCAGGGATCGGCGATACGATCCGGGTATCGCTTTCCGCCGAACCGGAGGAAGAGGTCCGCGTCGGTTATGAGATCCTGAAAAGCCTCGGCATCCGGAGCCGCGGCGTTCGCGTGGTCTCCTGCCCGAGCTGTGCGCGGCAGGGCTTCGACGTCATCCGCACGGTCGAAGCTCTCGAAGAGCGGCTGCAACACATCAAGACTCCGCTGTCGCTGAGTGTGCTCGGCTGCGTCGTCAACGGTCCCGGCGAAGCGCGCGAGACGGATATTGGCATCACCGGCGGCGGACAGGGCAAGCACATGGTTTACCTCTCCGGCGTTACCGATCACCATGTGCAGGACGCCGACATGATCGATCATATCGTTAAGTTGGTCGAAGCGAAGGCGGCGGAACTCGAGGCAGCGGAAGCGGCGCAACAAACGCTCGACGCGGCCGAGTAGCGTTTAACCAATTTTTACTTTGGCGGCGCACAAAGGCGCCGTGACCAAGCTGCTGCTCGTCCTCTTTCTAGGTGGAGCCCTCGCCAACGGGCTGGCAGCAACTCACACGGATCCGCCGCTGCTGATCGATCCGGCTCCAGCCTCTCTCGACGCGCAGAACTAATCACCGCTAAGCGCCCCGCGTGAACCGCGTCGTGCAGCATCCGGTGCAAGCTTTCCTCGCGGCGCTCGCCGCGGTCGGGACATTGTCGATCATGGACGCGGTGATGAAGCATCTCGTGCTCGTCATCGGCATCTTCGCGGTGAGCGTGTGGCGCGCCCTCGCCAACCTTATCGTCGCTTCAGCAATCTATCTCCCGCGCCGTGCCTCATGGCCGGACAAGAGGGTGATGCGGGTGCACGTCGCGCGAAGCGTGATCGTCACCGTGATGGCATTCCTCTTCTTCTGGGGCATTGGACGAGTGCCGCTCGCTCAGGCAATCGCATTGACCTTCATCGCACCGCTGATCGCGCTGCTCCTCGCGTCGGTCTTCCTGCACGAGCGCATCGGCCGCCGCTCGATCCTGGGTTCGCTTGCGGCCTTTGGCGGCGTTGTCACCATCGTGCTTGGCCAGGCAAAGTCGCCGCAGCGTCCGATGCCCTCCTGGGCACGGTCGCGATCCTCGGTTCGGCGCTATGTTATGCCGTGAACATCGTCCTGATGCGGCATCAGGCCCTCTCTGCGAAGCCGCTCGAGATCGCGTTCTTCCAGGCCGTCGTGGTCATGCTGTTGTGGCTGCTCGCACTTCCGCTGGCCGGCGTTCCAGCGTGGCCGGCAGGGCAGTGGAGCTGGATCGCGGTCGCGTCTGTGCTCTCAACTGCAGGGACCCTGCTGTTCGCGTGGGGCTATGCGCGAGGCGAAGCGAGCTATCTCGCCGTCACCGAGTACAGCGCCTTCCTCTGGGCGTCCGCGCTTGGCTGGCTGGTGTTTCATGAGCGCGTATCGGTCTACACCCTCGCCGGAGCGGTCCTGATCGTCGGGGGATGCCTGATCTCCGCACGGCGCAAGATCGCTGCTCCGCCGGAGATCCACGTTGCCGCTTAGCTCGACGCGAGCAGGTTGATGGTGAACGCGAGTACACCGATGTTGAAGCCGAAGGCCGCCAGGCAGTGAATGGTGACGATCTTGCGCATGTGCGTCTCGGTCACCTCGACGTCCGACGTCGCGAACGCCATTCCGCAGGCGAACGAGAAATAGACGAAGTCCCAATAGACGGGGTGGGTAGTGCGCGGGAATTGCAGGCCGACGCAGCCGGCGTCCGGGTGCATGTAGACAAGGTGCGCATAGTGCAGCGCGTAGACCGTGTTAGCGAACAGCCACGCCAGCGCCAGTGTCACGATGATCAGCACCTTCGTAAATGGCTGTGGCGTTGCGGCCTACGGCCTCGGCGGTGATGGCGATCATCAGCACGGTCATGACGATGCCGGTGACGACCAGCAGGCCGATGCGGTTGGCGTCGTTTGCCCGCGCATGCTCGCGGATCGTCCCTCGCCTCGCGCGTGCCAAGCAAGCTGATGCACGAAGCGAGGAACACGAAGGCCGCGACGTCGAAACCAGCCATCGCCCCCAGGGGCCAGCTGCCAGCAGCCTCGCCCCCACAGGCACGCCGACGATCAGCACGCCCATGAACGCGAGGAAGCGCGGGGGCGCGATCTTGTTGCCGATGGTGTCCGGCTTCGCCATGACTCGCGAGCGTAACGAAAGGGCGCGATGCGTCCAGTGAAAGGATTGTCATGCCCTGGCTGTGGCTGATCGTCGGCGGATTGTTCGAAGTGGGGTTCACGACGTCGCTGCGTTTCGTCGACGGGTTCCGAAACCTGCCGTGGACGCTCGCCTTCCTGGCATCTGTGACGGTCAGCATGGGATTGCTCGAGGTCGCATCGCGCTCGATCCCGATGGGGACGGCTTACGCGGTCTGGGGCGGCATCGGCGCGGTCGGCACGGTCCTGGTCGGCATCCTGTGGTTCCAGGAACCGAGCAGCACGATCCGACTGCTGCTCATCCTCGCAATTGTCGCGGCGATCGCCGCACTGAGGCTAACCGCCTAGAGTCAGCTTTCGACCCATTGCGGAAATTGGCAGCTTCGGTCTTCAAAAAAGCAGGACGCCGCGCAAATGGTCGAACGGCGCCCCCAGGTCGACTAGTGCGCCATCACTAACTGCTGCAGCAGCATGTCGCCCGTGATGTGGCGGTAGGTCGCACGGTGGCCGCTGCCTGCGATCTGCTTGCGATCGTCGCTCTGCAGGTAGGCGTTGATTTCCTTGTTGCGCGCGATCTGCTCGGCGGGGGTCGGAATGCGGTCGCTCACCGTAACCAGGTAAAGGTCCGGCCTCGTCCTTGCGATTGTTGTTATTGCTTAGAATGTAATAGGCTTTGATCCAGCCTTTTGACTTTGCAAATTCATTCTGCTTGCGCGAATCGCTGACGAGAAAGTCCGCGTAATCCGCGAAATGCCCGTCATCGATCTTGACCGACGTGACGTCCCAATAGCCTCCCCGACGAGCGGAAGTTCCTGAGCCACAGCGGGAATGGACGTAAGCATTGTCGCCGCGCCGAGCGCGGCAAGGGTGATCTTGCGCATTTGGATTGCTCCTCGCTGCGATAGCCTGAGTGCCTCGCAGCTGGGGGCAGCGTCGTCAGATCGACTGAACGCCGGTAAGTGCAATGCCGCCCTGCTCCGATCTTACGCCCGTTAAGGTTGAACTCCTAACGTTATTAACCCTGTTGTTAACAGCAGGGCTGGGCGAGGCGCTTTCCTTTTCTCGGCGAATATTATCTGATCGGAAACCATCCTGCGGCGCGGATTGCCTGCACGCAAGCTAGTGCTGGGGGCGGAGCGTCGGAGCGATCTCCGGGCTCTCTTCGATCGAGCGATAGAATTTGGGCCGTGGGAACGGTCCTCGCGCCTGCTCATAGGCATAGCCGAGGTTGAGCAGCAGCTGCTCCGACCATTTCGGCCCGATGAAGCTGAGGCCGACCGGAAGCCCCTTCACAAGTCCCATCGGCACGGTGAGATGCGGGTAACCGGCAACGGCGGCAAGCGAGCCCGCGCCGCCTCCGCGACGACTGGTCGCCGTTCACCGCGTCGATTTTCCAAGCCGGCGCCATGGTTGGGCCGACCAGCGCGACGACATTGTATTGCTTGAGCAGGCGGTCGATTCCGTTCGGGCCCGCCGCGCGGAAGCTGGTTTCGCGCGCTTTCTTGTATGCGGGGTCGTTGAGGCCCTTCGTTTTCTCGCGCTTCCTCGAACAAGTCCTGGCCGAATAGCGACATCTCCTGCCGCGCGTGTGCCTTGTCGAACGCGATCACGTCGGCGAGCGATCGAACCGCAATCGGCGCCGGGCTGCTCTTCAGATACTGGGCCAGGTCGATTTTGAGCTCGGCGAGCAGAACGTGGCCTTCATTCTTGCCGATTGCGCTGTCGTCGAACTTCCTGATTTCGACCAAGGTCGCCCCCTGCTCGCGCAGCACCGCCAGTGCGGTCTCGAACGCGGCATCCGTGCCGAAACCGGAAGCGAAGCGCATCACGCCGATGCGCCTGCCCTTGAGTGAGTTGGCGTCGAGCGTCGCGCCGCATAGTCTCGCTTGTGCCGATCGGCATCGGCGTCGCCGCATCGGCCGCATCGCTTCCGGCGATGGCCGTCAGCAGCACGGCGGCCTCGCGCACGCTGGCGGTCATCGGGCCAGCCGTGTCCTGGCTGTGGCTGATCGGGACGATGTGCGTGCGGCTGACCAGCCCGACCGTCGGCTTGAGCCCGACGATGCCGTTGACCGACGCCGGGCAGGTGATCGAGCCGTCGGTCTCGGTGCCGATCGCCAGCGCACGAGCCCCGCCGCGACCGCCGCGCCGCTGCCGCTCGAGCTGCCGCACGGGTTGCGGTCGAGCGCCCAGGGATTGTGGGTCTGGCCGCCGACCGCGCTCCAGCCCGAGATCGAGTGCTTCGAGCGGATGTTCGCCCATTCGGAGAGGTTGGTCTTGCCGAGGATGACCGCGCCCGCCGCGCGCAGCCGAGTGACCAGAGGCGCGTCGCGGTTCGTCACATTGTTGGCGAGGGCAAGGCTTCCGGCTGTGGTGGGAAGCGGCCCTGCGGCCTCGATATTGTCCTTGATCAGGACCGGCTGGCCGCCGAGCGGTCCGCGAGCACTGCCGATGTATCGATGCGATGCGCCTGATCCAACGCGGTCGGATCGAGCGCAATCACCGAACCGAGCTGGCGGATCGATGCGCTGGGTTCGTGCGATCGAGCGCCGTCGCAGGACGTTCGTGCTGGGCAGGGCATGCGGTCTGGCCGCACTGCCGCTTGGCCCGAGCGCACCTGACAGCCCAGGCCGATCGCGAACGAACCAGCCTGTGCATGCGCTCCCCCTTGGTTGCAATCAGCGCGGCGCCAGTAGAGCGTCGAGCGTGCCCTGGCCCTTGCCGACCTTCTCCAGCCGCGGATAGCGAAGGCCGCCGTGCCAATCGAGGTTGACGCGTGCGGTAGAGGTCGCCGGCCTTGATCAGCAGCTCGGCCGACGGGCCGTTGCCGGCCGCCGCCTTGATCGCCTGCTTCAGCGCGTCGGAATCGTAGCTGCGGCCGTTCACCGCCATGATCTGGTCGCCGACGGTCAGGCCGGCGTTGAAAGCGGCGCTGTCCCACAGGACGCTGCGCGATCTTGCCGTCGCCGCCGACGACGAACCCGCCCGAGTAAGTGAGGTCGGATGTTCTTGCCCGCTCTTCTCGGCGCTCTTCCACCATTTGGTCGGCTCGGCGGTATAGACCAGTTTGTAGCCGCCCTGCGTTGATGCCTTCGAGCGGCGCGCTGCGGGCGACGTCGTAGACCTCGGCGCTGCAGGTATCCGCGCCAGTCGTAGGGCTGGACCTCGTTCAGCGTCGCGACGACGTCGTCGAACGTGTAGGTGAGCTCGCCCCAGTCGCGGTCGCGGATGCCGAAGAAGGCCTTGGCGAAATCGTCGATCGAGCGCTTGCCGCCGGACCGCTCGCGGATGATGCGGTCGACGTCGAGCCAGATCAGCTGGCCCTCGCTGTAATAATCCTCGCTGCGCTGCCAGCTGCGCCATGGCTGCGGCGCGCGGCCGGCGATGATCGGGTCGTTGGTCGTGTCGACCAGCGGGCGCCAGGCGCGGCCCGGCGTGCCGGTGCTGTAGGTGGCCGCCGTCGCCGCGATCGCGTCCAGCGTGTCCTGCTTCGACAGCATCCCCGAGCGGGCGCCGAGCACGTAGCCCCAGAATTGCGTCTGGCCTTCGTAGACCCACAGCAGGCTGTCCTGCATCGGCGTTCGATAGTCGGGCGTCCACAGGTCGCGCCGGGCGGCGGAACTTGCCGTCCCAGCTGTGGCTGAACTCGTGCGGCAGCAGGTTGCGGTCGCGGAGCTTATTCTCCCAGTCGGTGAAATAGCCGCGGCTCGACCCCGTCCTCGGAGCTGCGGTGATGCTCGAGCCCGTTCCCGCCGAGGTTGTTCGAGATGGTCAGCAGGAAGTCGTAATGGTCGTAGTGCTGGCTTCCGAACGCCTTCACTGCCTGGTCCACCAGCTGCTTGTGCGCGTCGATCTGCGCGGGCGTTGCTGCGAGCTCTTCCGGCGTGTCTGCCATCACGTCGAGTGCGACGGAGTTGGTCAGCGGAATGCGGCGATAATTCGCGCCCGCGATCAGCGGAGAATCCATGAGGATCTCATAGCTGGTGACCGGATAGTCGATGCGGTTGCCGGTTTGGCGCGCCGGACGAAGCGCAGTCGCGACTTTCCAGCCTGACGGCACGATCACCGAAGCCTGCACCGGGATCTGCCGAACGAAATAGCCGGCCGGGTACAGTGAGTTCGACAACCACTGGATGCTCGCCAGGTCAGGGGTGGCCAGGATGCGTCCCTGATTGTTGTCCGTCGGCGGACATATTGATAGTCGAGGTCGATCGACTTGACCCCCGCCGGCACGTCGATGTGGAAAGCGTAGACGTCGAGATTGTCGCGCACCCATTCCAGCTCGCGGCCGTTCGCGCTCGGCCGGAAGCCGGTGATGTTCTTGATGTCGTTGCGTGGGCTGTGCCCGCCCGGAACCCACTTGGGGTAAAGCAGGACGAAATCGCCCGGACCCGGAACCGGGATGGTCTGATGGATGCGGAAGATCGCGCGCGTCACGTCCGATGCGTCGACCGTCAGCTGCATCGTGCCCGGATAGGGAACGTCGCGTTCCGCGGGTATCGTGTCGGTCTTGGCCGTCGGTTCCGGCTTGCTGTTGTGCGGCGGAACGATCTGGGAAATGGCTGCGGTCGAAGCGAAGGTGGCGAAAAGGGCAACAACAAGCGCGGCTCGGCGCATCCGTTATACTCCATTGAACTCAATAGTTTCTGGAAATTCCGGACGCTCTAGCGCGAATCCTCGGACGCGCAATGCAAGTCGCTGGCGCGTTGGCAGACAACCAGCGGCACTTTGTCGAACTTAACGGCGTTGTCATCGCGGTTCAGTTCGCGGCACTAGCGGGGTCCAATGACATTGCGTTCTTCCTTGCTGCTTGGCGCAGCCTTAGCTTTTCCTGCGCTTGGGGCCGCCCAGGCTCAATCTGCTCCCACCACGCAGGCCGCACCTGCGAGCCCAAATGCCCAACAGCCCAGTGCCGCTCCACCGGCAGCAGCCGACCAGCCCGACGACACGGGCGAGGAAGAGCCGATCGTCGTTGTCGGGCAAAGGCCGCGCGGGTCGGTGATCGGCGATATTCCGCCTGAGAACACGCTCGATGCTCGCGACGTGCGTGCCACCGGTGCGTCGAACATCAACGAGCTGCTCGACGCGCTGGCGCCTCAGATCGGCAGCGCCCAGGGCCGCGGCGGAGAGCGCCCTGTGCTCCTGCTCAATGGACAGCGGATCTCGAGCTTCCGCGAGCTTCGCGACATTCCAACCGAAGCAATCCAGCGCGTCGAGATCCTGCCGGAGGAGGTCGCGCTCAAGTACGGCTATCGCGCCGATCAGAAGGTCGTAAACATCGTTCTTCGCCAACGCTTTCGATCGACGGTGGCGCAGGTTGGCGGTGGCGCTGCGACCGACGGCGGCTATGCTTCCGGCAATGGCGACGTCACTCGCCTGATGATCCAGCGCAACGGGAGGACGCAGTTCAACCTTCACGCCGAGGGCAATTCGATGCTGACCGAGGCGGAGCGCAACATTCTTCTCCACCAGCCGCCGGAGCCGGGCGACCAGGAAGAGCTGGCGGCGCGTTCGCTCGTCGGTACGAAACGGGACGTTCGCGGCTCGGCGATCTTCAACCGGCAGGTGCTGGGCGACGTGTCGGCTACGCTGAACACCGAGGTCGAGCACAATGAGGGTCGTGCGCTCAACGGCCTCAACACCAACTCGCTCGATCCGCTCGCGCGCGAAACGACGACGGACAGTGCCCATGCGGGAGTTACGCTGAACGGAGACAAAGCGCAGTGGCGGTGGAACGTCACCGGCAATGCCGACTTGGATCGCACGCTCACCGATACGGACCGCAACAGCGTCATTTTCCCTCGCGACCGCGCTCGCGAGACGAGCACTTCGGGGGACATTACGGCGACGGCGAACGGGACCCTCTTCAAGGTCCCGGCGGGGAATGTGGGGACCACGCTTCGAGTTGGAGCGAGCACGGTCGATCTCGATACGGAGCACCGCGCCAACGGACTCACTTTGACCAACTCCCTGGGCCGAACCTCAGGCACCGCGGCAGTCAATCTCGACGTGCCAGTCTCGCGCCGCGGCCGGGACTTCAGTGCGCTCGGCAACCTCACCGTAAGCGCCAATGCAGAGATCGATCAGCTGTCGGACTTCGGAACGCTGACGAAGATCGGTGCGAACGCCAACTGGTCGCCGGCCGACCGCCTGAACTTCGTGACCAGTTGGACGCGCGAAGAAGGCCCGCCGACGATCAACCAGTTGGGGGATCCGCTGCTAACCACGCCGAACGTGCGAATCTTCGACTTCACGACCGGCCAGACGGTCAGTGTGACCACCCTTACAGGCGGCAATCCGAACCTGCAGGCCGACCGCCGCACGGTGTTCAAGCTCGGCGGCTATTGGAAGCCTAGCGACAAGACCGACCTAACCTTGCGCGCCGATTACGTGCACCAGAAGATCGAGAACCCGATCTCTTCGATCAGCGTGACTCCGCAGATTGAAGCCGCGTTTCCCAATCGCTTCGTGCGCTGTCCCGCCATTGATCCGACCACCGGCTGCAACGCCGTGGGTCAACTCATCGCCGTCGACCTGACTCCTGTGAGCTTCGACAGCTCGGAGCGCGACACGCTCCGGGTCGGCTTCGATTTTACCAAGCCGCTCAAGTCGCGGCGGCCCTCGCAGGCAGTGATCGACCAGATGCGTCAGCAGTTCGGCTTCGGTCCGAGGGGTACCGCTCCTGTGGGCGGCGCTCCGCAGGGGCAGGCGAGCGGTGCACCTCCCGGGCCTCCACCGGAAGGAGGCGCTTCGGCCGGCGGGCGCGGTTTCGGCGGACGCCGCGGCGGGGGCGGCGGCTTGTTCGGCGGTGGCGAGAACCGCGGCCGGCTGACCTTGTCGGTGACCGACACAATCACGTTCCTCGACAAGGTCACGATTCAGCCCGGCTTGCCTCCTCTCGATTATCTGCACGGCGATGCCGCGAGTCAGACGGGCGGAACGCCGCGCCATCTCGTCGAGGCACAGGGCGGCTACTTCAACAATGGCCTCGGTGCACGCGTGAGCGCCAATTGGCGCAGTGGAACGAGGGTCAACACACTGACCGGTGACGACTTGAGCTTCTCGCCCCTGGCCACGTTCGACCTCCGGCTGTTCGCCAATCCCGGCGACATTCCGGAAGTGGTCGTCAAGCATCCATGGCTGCGTGGCACGCAGGTGCGGCTGGAGCTCAACAACATCTTCAACAGGCGGCCAAGCGTCCATGATGCCTTCGGAAACGTCCCGCTGAACTATCAGCCGGACCTGCTCAATCCGCTTGGACGAACGGTAATGATCAGCTTCCGTAAGCTGTTCTTGCCGCCGGCCAGCTTCTTTCGTCAGCAACGGCAGCAGGAACAGCAAGCGCGTCCCGCGAGCTGACGAAGCGACGAGACAAGTGGCAGGAAGGGCGGACGTCTGGTAGCTGTCCCGAAGTTCATGAAGGTGCCAGCTGCCGTTCACGGGCGCGGGCGCACGGGCGAGCCATGCGACGCACCGTAGCCCTATCGCTCCTCACCGGCGCAAGCTTCACGGTTCCCATCGCGGAGCTCCCAGCGCAGCCGGTTCAGGGGAGTCAGCCCAAGGCAGCCGCACCTGCGGTAGCTGTTCCGTCGGACGAGGATGAGGTCGTCGTCACCGGTAAGGCTCCGCGGGGCTCGGTCATCGGCGACATCCCGCCTGAAGCGGTGTTGCGTTCGCGCGACGTCAAAGCGACGGGCGCGACCAGCTTCGACGAGTTGCTCGAAGCGATCGCCCCGCAGATCGGCGTTGCGCGAGCGTCCGGGACGGCTCGCCCGCTCGTACTGCTCAATGGACGCCGCGTATCGAGCTATCGTGAGCTTCGTGACATCCCGATCGAGGCGGTGTCGCGCGTCGACATCCTGCCGGAAGAGGTCGCGCTGAAATACGGCTATCCGCCCAGCCAGAAGGTTGTGAACGTCGTCCTTCAGAATCATTTCGGCGAGACGGTCGCGGAGGCCGCGTTGAATACTGCGGCTCACGACGGGTTCACCGGAGGCGCCGCTGACGTCACGCGTATTCTTCTTAGTCCTCATCAGAGGACCAACATCAATCTTCACGCGGGAAGCGATGACATCCTGAGAGGATCGCAGCGCAATCTCGTCGAGCAGCAATATGAGAGCGCTCGGACCGGGGCATCGGGACTGTTGCTTCCCTCGGAGCTCGGTATCCGCGCGACAGGGACCTTGAGCCGCCAGCTCCCCGGCGGGATCGACGCGACCCTCAACGCCGAAGCGGACCATAGTAACGGACATGTGCTGAGCGGCCTGTCCGAACAGTTGCCGGCAGAGCTCCACCGCTCGTCGGTCGATAATCGGCTGCACGTTGGGGGAACGTTGAGCGGGGACAAGGAGCAGTGGCACTGGAACCTCGCGGCGAACGGGGACGTCGATCACAATTCTACGAACACCATCCAGAGCGGCGTGTCCTTCGCACCTGGGAGCGCCGCATCGACGCTTGCCGCCGCGAACACCGACGCGACCGTCAACGGGCCACTCTTCGCCACGCCCGCCGGCACTGCCGAAGTGACGCTGCGCATCGCCGCCGCCACCGAGCATCTGCATATCGACCAGGAACATTTCGTTACCCCGCCGGCGGGCTCGACGAACCGGACGACCGGAACGGCGGGAGTCAGCATCGATCTTCCCATTTCGCACCGGGACGGCGCCATGAGCGGCCTCGGCAATCTGACGATCAACGCCAATGCCCAAATCAACGAGCTTTCGGACCTTGGCGCTATGGCGACGATCGGAGCGGGCGCTAACTGGTCGCCGGTCGAGCGCGTGAACCTGGTTGGCAGCTGGAGCCGCGAGGAGGAGGCACCGTCGGTGCGCCAACTCGGAGATCCCTTCGTCCAGACACCTGGCACCCGCATTTTCGACTACACGAACGGCGTCGTACCGCGCGCCGCGGTGGTGACCGGCGGCAACCCGGAGCTCCTGACCGACCGCCGCCGCACCTTCAAGCTGAGCGCGGACTGGCAACCCGTCGACGCGGTCAATCTGCGGCTGCGTGCAGATTACGCGCATGTGCGGATCAATCGACCGGTCTCGAGCATCACCGTTTCGCCGGACCTCGAAGCGGCGTTTCCCCAGCGTTACGTCCGCGATGCCGCCGGCAATCTCGTCAGCGTCGATTTGCGACCCTTGAATTTGGACAACGCCCGGCGCGACACGCTCCGGTTCGGCTTCGACTTCACGAAGCCGCTGCAGTCGAAGAAGGCGTCTCAGGCAGACCTCCAGCGGCTGCTCGGACGGGCGCAATCAGCCGGAATTGCAGTTCCACAGGGCTCGGCAGCCGCAGCCCCGAACTCGCTTGCCGCAGCTCCGGCGAACGGACGCCTGACCTTTTCACTCACCGACACGCTTACCCTGGTCGATCGGGCAATGATCCGGCCCGGCCTGCCCGAGCTTGACTATCTGCATGGTGCGCCGATCGGGCAGACGGGCGGCCAGCCGCGTCACCAGGTTCAGGCGCAGGCCGGCTGGTCGAACAATGGGATCGGGGCCCGTGTCGGCGCGAACTGGCGAAGCTCGACCGAGGTCGACACCCTGACGGGCGATACCTTGCATTTCTCCCCAGTGGCGACCTTCGACCTGAGGCTGTTCGCGAACGTCGGCCAGTATCTCCCGATCGTCTCGCGGCATCCCTGGTTGCGTGGGGCGTCGATGCGGTTCGAGGTCGGCAACATCTTAAATGCACGCCCGAAGGTGCACGATGCCGCGGGTCTCGTGCCGATCGGTTACGAGCCGTCGATGCTGGATCCGCTCGGCCGCACCTTCATGATCAGCTTCCGCAAGCAGTTCCTGCCGACGAGCTTCTACCAGCAGCAATTGCAGAATTTCGAGAAACGTCAGTCGCAGCAACCGTGAGCGCGGCAGGAAGCTTTTGCCAATTCCTGAAATTATGCTTTAGCGCGTGCAATGACGCCGGTTCAGCCCGTCCGGGGCACGCAAAGCCTCCTTGGAGAAGACGCCGACCGCCTCGCGAAGGTGGTCGAGACGTTCGATCGCGTCCGGCGGCTCTACGGGTTCAAGCGGGTCGAGATACCGACGATCGAGCAGACAGCTGTGTTCGCGCGCACGATCGGCGAGACCACCGACGTCGTCTCGAAGGAGATGTACACGTTCGAGGATCGTGGTGGGGAATCGATCACTCTCCGGCCGGAGTTCACGGCGGGAATTTGCCGGGCTTATCTCAGCGAAGGCTGGCAACAGTACGCGCCGCTGAAGGTCGCAACGCATGGTTCGGCCTTCCGGTACGAGCGTCCGCAGAAGGGTAGATTCCGCGAGTTCCACCAGCTCGACGCCGAGATCATCGGGGCCGGCGAACCCCAGGCGGACGTCGAGTTGCTGAGCCTTGGATACCAATTGCTGGTTGAGCTCGGCATTGCGGACGGAGTGACGCTCGAACTGAACACGCTTGGTGATCCGGAGACCCGCGACGCGTGGCGTTCCGCGCTCGTCGATTATTTCCGGGCGCATGAAGCCGATTTGTCGGAGGACAGCGTTGCCCGTCTGGAGCGCAATCCATTGCGCATTCTCGACAGCAAGGACCCGAAGGACCATGCGATCTGCGCGGGCGCTCCTGCCGTGGACGATTATCTGACCGGCGAAGCTTCGGAGTTCTTTTCGGCGGTGGTCGCTGGGATCGAGGCGTCCGGCGTCCCGTGGAAGCGGAACTCGCGGCTGGTCCGCGGGCTCGATTATTATCGGCACACCGCGTTCGAGTTCGTGACGGATCGCCTCGGCGCGCAGGGAACAGTGATTGCTGGCGGCCGCTATGACGGCCTTGTCGAAGCCTTGGGCGGACCACACACTCCGGCAGTTGGCTGGGCCGCCGGGATCGAGCGCCTCGCGATGATGATCGAGGCCCCGCAACCGGAAGCCCAGTCGGTCGCCATCATTCCGCTAGGCGAACGCGCCGAAGCAGAAGCTCAGAAGATTGTCGCCGGCTTACGCCGGGAGGGCATCGCGACCGAAATGTCCTATCGCGGCAACATGAAGAAGCGCCTGAGCCGGGCGAATGCATCCGGCGCTGCTTATGCTTTGATCATTGGGGATGACGAGCTCGATCGGGGAGAAGCGCAGCTCAAGGATTTGGCGACGGGAGAGCAGCGGTCGGTGTCTCTCGAACTCATCGGGGAAGCGATCGGCCGATGACCCAGATTTCGTCGGACCGGATCGCTTCCATCGAGGCGAGGAAGCAGGAGCTTGCCAACCTCATGTCGGCGCCGAACCTCGCGCCCGACGAGTTCGTACGCTTGTCCAAGGACTATGCGGCGATCGAGCCGGTTGCGGCGGCAGCACGCGAGGTGCGGCGGCTTCGCGCCGAGCTCGAGGTGTTGACCGGCATGCTCCACGATGCTTCGGCCGAGCCTGAACTCAAGGAAATGGCCGCGGCGGAAGCCGAAGAGATCAAGCACAAGCTGCCAAATGCGGAGCGGGCGCTGGCGATCAAGCTGCTGCCGCGCGACGCGGCGGACGACCGCGCCGCGATGCTGGAGGTGCGCGCTGGCACGGGCGGCGACGAGGCAGCGCTTTTCGCGGGCGATCTGCTGCGCATGTACCATAGGTTCGCGGAATTGCGCGGCTGGCGATTCGAACTGATCTCCGCCTCCGCATCGGAGGTTGGCGGGTACAAGGAGGCGATCGCCTCGATTAACGGTCCGGGCGTCTTCGCCAAGTTGAAGTTCGAAAGCGGTGTCCATCGCGTGCAGCGCGTGCCCGCGACGGAGAGTGGCGGGCGCATCCACACTTCGGCTGCGACGGTCGCGGTGCTCCCGGAAGCCGAGGACGTCGACATTCACATCGACGACAAGGACCTGAGGATCGACGTGTACCGGTCGTCCGGTCCGGGCGGGCAGTCGGTCAACACGACCGACAGCGCGGTCCGCATCACCCACCTTCCGACCGGGCTCGTCGTCATTCAGCAGGACGAGAAGTCGCAGCACAAGAACAAGGCCAAGGCGTTGAAGGTGCTGCGCACGAGGCTGTTTGAGATGGAACGCGAGCGGTTGGCGAACGAGCGTGCAGGCGCACGCAAGTCCATGGTCGGATCGGGCGACCGATCAGAGCGGATCCGGACCTACAACTTCCCGCAAGGGCGGGTGACGGACCACCGGATCAACCTCACGCTTCACAAGCTCGATGAGGTGCTGGAGGGCCCCGGTTTAACCGAGATTATTGATGCGTTGGTTGCGGAGGACGAAGCGGAACGTCTCGCAGGCCTGGAGGAGGCGTGAAGCTCATCGACCGCGCGCTCGCCGATGCCGCGCGCCAGCTCGAGAAAAGCAGCGATACGGCACGGCTGGATTCCGAGCTGTTGATGGCCGAGGCGCTGCACATCGATCGCGACAAGCTGCTGCTGTCGCCTCCCGACCGCCAGGTGCCGAAGCGTTTCTGGGACATGGTGGAGCGCCGGAAGGCCGGCGAGCCAGTGGCTTACATCACTGGTCGCCGTGCCTTCTGGAACATCGAGCTGCACGTCGGGCCCGGAGTGCTCGTGCCGCGCCCGGACTCAGAAGTGCTGATCTCTTCGGCGATCGAGCATTTCGAGGGAACGGAAGGGCCGAAGCGCATACTCGACCTGGGCACAGGCCCCGGAACGCTGTTGCTTGCCGCCCTGGACGTTTGGCCGAACGCGACGGGCCTGGGCATCGACGTCTCTCGCAGGGCGATGTCCTATGCCGCGGCCAACGCACGCCGGCTCGAGTTCGAGGCTCGCGCGAAGTTCCAGGAAGGGGATTGGGCCAAGGGGCTGAAGGAGAAATTCGATCTGATCCTTTGTAATCCTCCTTATGTTCCGGAAGGGGCCGAGGTCGGCGCCGGGGTTCGCGAGTTCGAACCGGACGAAGCCTTGTTCGCGGGAAGAGAAGGCCTTGACGCGTATCGGGCGCTCGGCCCGCAGCTGCCAAACTTGCTGAAGGGTGGCCTTGCGGCGGTGGAGATCGGCCATGACCAGGCCGCCGCTGTCACACCGTTGCTCGAGCGCGACGGCTTACGAGCCCGGGTTGCGCAGGACTTCGGCGGCCGAGACCGCGCCTTATTGTTAACCTGGGTTTGAACGAAAATAGCTTGGCATTAGGTGTCGGGCGCACTACATCATGGCTCAGGGCCGGGCCCGCTCCACCACGAAAGATGTAGAGCGCATCCCGCCCACCCCCGACGCAATCGAGCCGTTCAATTGGCGCTGAGGCGCAGACCGGAACGAGAGGGTCAGGAGCCGGCGCTGAAGGCGCCGACCCTGTCCCCTGCCAAAGGGACCTGCGGCTACTTCGTGAGGACGTAGATTTGATCAATAATCGACAAGGCGGCCGCCGGCGCGGCCGTGGGGGTCAGAGGGGACCGAACCTCGGCGGACAGCCGGGGAACCGTCAGGACAATCGCCAGCGCGGCAATGCCGCCCAGCTGCTCGAAAAGTACAAGAGCATGGCACGGGACTTCGCAACTCGCGGGCGATCGCGTTCAGACCGAATATTATCTCCAGTTCGCCGACCATTATTTTCGAGTGCTGAGCGAGAGCCGCGCCCGTTTCGAGGATCAGCGCCGCCAGCGCGGTGACGACCTCGATGACGACGAGGGTGACGAGGAGTTCGAGGGCGCCGAAGCCGAAGTTTCGAATGAAGAGCGACAGGATCGTCCCGATCGCAACGAGCGCCAGGACCGCGCTCCTCGTTCGAACCGCCGGGATCGCGAGCCGCGCCGCTTCAACCGGGACGAGCGCTCAGCCAGCGACGCAGACGAGCAGTCCGACGAAGCTTCGCGCATGAACGGTCGCGACGACAGCCTGCCCCTCGACGTGCTTCCGCCGTCGATCGGCGCAGAGCGGTGGCGAGGGCGAAGAAGAGCCTGCGCCTCGTCCGCGTCGCCGGTCGCGCAGTCCGCGCCCGGCCGAAGGTGAAGACGAGATCGCGCCGGCGGCCTAACCCTCGCCGATCGACCTCGGTCGATGCGCCTCATCCAGCGCGACGAAGGTGAACAGGCCTTCCGTCACCTTGACCTCGGTCGCGCCGAAGTCGCGTTCGGCGATCACTTCAATCCGCACTCCCATTGAGGTGCGGCCCTCACGCTCGATCTCGGCGTAGACAGAAATGAGGTCGCGCAGGTGAATCGGCGCGATGAACTTCATAGCTTCGATGGCGACGGTCGCGACCGGGCCCCGCGCGCGCCGCGACGCCATAATGCCCGCGGCGATGTCCATCTGGCTCAGTACCCAGCCCCCGAAGATATGTCCGTTGGCATTGATGTCGCCGGGCCCGGGGATGACCCTGATGACCGGCGCGCGATCGAACTGCTCATTCGTCCAAATTCTCCTGGTGAAAATGCGAACGCCTGGTCGTCGTGACCGCTCGATGAGCTGATAAAGGCGAGCGTCATCAGCCCGGTGCCGAGAAGCACCGTCAGTCCGATGCCCAGCGCGGTCGCAATCAGCATGTGGATGTGGATCGTCGGATCACCCCGCGCGACCAGCACCACGGCGATGGACGCAATCAGGATCGACAGCAATGCCAGTAGCCTCAAGATCCGCCAGAAGCGGCGCATCATCGCGTGACGAGGGCTGGGCGACGGGTCGGGGCGAGGCACGGCCTTCCCTTTGGACACGCGAAGTGGGACTATCAAGCCGGCAGAGCGGCGAGTTCCGGAAAGGAGCGGCCATGACGATCGGATCGGTGCTTCGAGATAAAGGCAG
>CAVWET010000003.1:0-304832 GCA_963754245.1 uncultured Alphaproteobacteria bacterium | reverse complement strand
CCGCAAGCTGCCGTTAGCGCCTATCGCTTCGATGAGATTGGAACGAAATGGTCCGCGTACGCATCTACCTCCTGTGTGTGACAGGAGGAGAGATGCAATGGCATCCGTTCCCGAAGCCGTCCCCCAGGACCCGATCCGCCGTTACTCGAACACCGCGGTCGCATTGCACTGGGTTACGGTCGTCATAGTATTGACGCAGGTCGTCCTCGGCTTCGCCTTTGCGGAGTTCATGGCGAAAGGCCCTGCACGTTCTGAAGTGTTCGCCTGGCACAAAACGCTGGGCGTCCTGATCCTCGTTCTCGCACTAATTCGTCTGGGTTACCGCCTCGCCAACCCGCCGCCTCCGTTTCCGCCCGAACTGCCCCGCTGGCGGCGCATCGCAGCAGTGTGGAACCATCGTGCATTCTATTTCCTGCTGATCGTGCTGCCCCTCACTGGACTGATCGCCGTCTCAGGGATGTCGCCAACCGGCCATACGACGCTCATCGGTGGTGTCAGCATTCCAGTCATTCCGAGTATTTCAGGCGACACGGGGGAGACTTCAGGCGACCTCCACGTCGTTCTGGTTTTTACAACTATCGCGCTCCTCTTGCTGCACGTCGCAGCAGCGATCCAGCAGCAATTCTTCGAACATGACCGAGCTGCCGCGAGGATGCCGCCTTTCCATGCGCCGGGTGGCGAGCAGGCCGTGATCGGACAGGGCTAGAGTTTGCTTTCGACCCAAAGCTGACTCTAGCGTAGTGTGTGCTTTCGACCCAAAGCTGACTCCAGCGCGGCTCCTGCTTTTCGATCCATTGCGAACGTGAGGTCGGTTTGGGAACATGCCTGTACCGACGCTGTTTCTTGGCGATGGAGCATCCACATTTGGTCGGTGCCAAGGCATGCATTTCAAACTCGGCGCTAAAGCCGTTTGAATTTCTCATTGGCGATTGGCGGACGACCGGAACGCACCCGATGGTGCCGGGCAAGAAGCTCCCGGGGCGAACGTCATTTGCGTGGCACGAGGGCGGAGCGTTCCTCATCATGCGGTCGCAGGTCGACGAACCGAACTTCCCCGACGAAGTCGCTATCATCGGCAGCGACGATGCCGGGGCCAGTTTCTCGATGCTCTATTTCGACGAGCGCGGCATCTCGCGCGTGATGGAAATGACTGCCGGCGATGGAACGGTCACGTGGCGGCACGACAATCCGGATTTCGCGCAATGCCTGACGATTACAAAACAAGGCCGGGACCGCCTCGTCAGCAAGGGCCGCATGTCGGAGAAAGGTGGTCCTTGGAAGGATGACCTGTCGCAGACTTTTGAACGCGCCGCACTGGGTAAGAGGAGCCGATGACCAAACCTCATTGGCCGGCCGAGGGCGGATGCCGATGCGGCAAGGTGCGCTTCCGTCTGGCGGGCCCACCGCTGATGGAAATGGCATGCCATTGCCGCGGATGCCAGCGGATGTCTGCCAGCGCTTTTTCAACCACGCTCATCGTCAGGGCGGCCGACTTCATGCTGGTGAAAGGCGAGACGGAGATTGGAGGTATTCATGGCGATCAGGGCCATCACCACCATTGTGGCTGGTGCAAGAGCTGGGTCTACACCGTCGCCGTCGCATCCCCCACTTCACTCAATGTCCGGGCGACATTGCTCGACGATCCCTATTGGTTCGAGCCGTGGGCGGAAACGCAGACTGCCGAGAAGGTGCATTGGGCGGTGACCGGTGCATCGCGGAGCTTCGCGCGGTTCCCTGAGGAAGCCGAGTTCGCGCAGCTGATGGCGGACTATCGAACGGATCGCGGCTGAAGACACCGCAAATCGTGAGGACACGGCATGCTCCGGTCTGCTTTCGGACCCAAGGCAGCTATTAGATCGCTGAGATGAGGATCAACAGTAACGGGACCGACCGAGGAACGGTTGGAAGGCCGCGCCGTTCGTTCAGATGCCCAACGAACAAGGAGGAAATCGATGCTTGGAAAAGCCGATGTAACCCCGATGATTGCGGTCAAGGATCTCGATCGGGCGCGAACGTTTTACGAAGACACCCTGGGCCTCAAGGCGAAGGACGAAATGGGCGATGAGGTGTTGACCATGAAGAGTGGCGACACACTGATCAACGTGTACCGCTCCGAATTTGCCGGAACCAACAAAGCCACCGCTCTGACCTTCCAGGTCGCCGATCTCGAAAGGGAGGTCCGCGAGTTAAAGGAGAAGGGCATCTTATTCGAACACTACGACATGCCGGGGCTTCAGCAGCACGGCGATGTTTATGTTGCCGAAGGCTTCAAGACGGCCTGGTTCAAGGATCCCGATGGCAACATTTTGAGCCTCGCCGAAGGCGGAGACTAAGCAAGCTATCGCCTGATTTGTGGAGCAACGGGACGCTGTCGCAAGTTATCCGCGCGAAAGGACCCAGCGTCGTGCCGAAGTTCAACAAGAAATGGACAGTTCTGCCGCACGGTCAGGTGAAAGCGGTCGACGATCGCATCGTCACGGTCGAGGGCAACATACCGATGCCGCTAGGGAAGTTCCCAAGACGGATGACGGTCGTCGGCCTCAGCCGCAATCGCAGCGCGATCTTTAGCGCCATGGCCCTGACGGAGCCCGCCATGCGGCGTATTGAACAGGTCGGGAAACCGTCATTCCTCATTGTTCCCAATGGTCACCACCGGATCGACGCTCGACCCTGGAAACAGCGCTATCCCAAGCTGAAGGTTCTGTGCCCGCCGGGCGCGAAAGAGAGCGTGAGCGAGGCCGTGGGCGTGGATTCGACCGACGACATACTGGGCGACAAAGACGTCCAATTCGTAGTCGTAGACGGTACAGGTAAAGCGGAGGCCGCGCTTGTGGTCCGGCGCGAGGATCGCACTACCCTCGTCGCTAATGATGTCATCGCCAATGTTCGCCACCCGCACGGTTTGGGTGCAAAAATCATGGTCCGGCTGGCGGGTTTTGGCGTCAAGCGGCCGCAAGTCCCGCGCGTGGTCAAGCGGGTCTTGGTCGAGGACAAGGAGAAGCTGGCAGAGCAGCTACACCAATGGTCGGAAATCCCCGGCCTCTGGCGGATCATCCCGTCGCACGGTGACGTAATCGAGCGTCCAGCGCATGCGCTTCAAAGAATGGCCCAAGAGCTTTCGTAGCCCGGAGGCGGAACGAGCCGCCATGCCAGTGCGTGCTCTCTAACTCAGAGCCAACTCCAGCCGAGCGTCATCATCGAACGGGAGCTCATCCATCGCGCCTACTGGACTCACGCCATTACGGAAGCTGCCGTTAGCGGAGTGTCAGCTTTCCGACCCGAAAGCTCGACTCTCAGCCGAGCGTCGGGAGTCGGATGCAAGTCCAGCGGACAAGCGAACGGCCGGGTGAGGTCGATCCGGGCCGTTTCTTTTGCCGCGAGGTTGGAATTAAACGCGACAAGGCGTGAGTGCACTCTTTTGCGCTCGTAATAAATCGGGATTTTTCCCTATAAAGTCGCAACGCTTACGGCGCTCTCCAATCCACATTGGAGGCTCGAAGTGATTAGGCTACGAACGCAGCAGTCTGCTGATAAGGGCTCTGCATCTCGCGTGGCTAACTTCGGCTCACCCTCGGGTACTGAAAGACCAGCCGACCTAAACGGCCGGCTCGATTCGCAGCGCCGCCCTCGACCGCAAGTCCCAGCCAAGTTTCTGGCTTCTGCAAAAGAGCCGGTGCAAGGTTTCGCGACCGCTCTCCTTCTCAGCGTCGTAATAGACAGTTGTGTAGCGTATCATGATGCCGCTGGTGTGACGAGTTAACACCGGAAACGCTAGGAAGCGCCCTTGCGCTCCCTTCATCAAGTCTTTGAAGCCTCAGCTTCCATCTGATGCTCACACGGACAGTGCTGGTGGCGTGGAATCCAGTTTTCCACCCCAACAGCAGTAGACTTTAACCGAGGTTCTTGCTCCCGACCCAGAGACGTGGACCCCGGGAGAAACGATCAATACCCTGGTGCGGCAAAATAAGCTCTCGTGGCAAAAACCAAGGCAAACATCGCGCCCTTTCGCCCGGTTGAAGGAACAAGAGGAGAAGCTGAAAATGCGCAAGACCGTACTGGCGGGTGCCGCCGTCGGGGTAACGATGCTCAGCGCGGCGGTCATCGATTATTTCTCCCACCCCCCCTGGGACCTGACTATCGGGTGCTGTCGAACGACGGCGAACTCCCAGATTTTGGTTACCCACAATTATTGTCGCCGAGACCGTGGTGCGCGGGCGGCCGTAGAAGCTGGCACTAAGAGGAAATTCGGGAAACCTCGCCGACTACACATCCGCCACCTCGGCGGGACGGCGAAGCCCTGCCAATGACGCTCCGCGCTCTGCAAAACGGCGGCAACCCCATGGGGAGTGACCCACAGTGGTTGGGAGCTGCCGGTTGGCGAATGCGGTTCGCTCACGCCCGCAGGAACTCGCGACACCTTGCCGAAGCCGCCGGACGCGATCGAGCTCCCCCACTTTCCCGGCCGCCGCGTCGGGGCGATTAAGTTCAAGGGTGTCGCGGACGACGCATCGCCTCGCTCCGCACGAGACCCGGCTGCGTGGCCTGCGATTTCGGCGCGAAGAGCGGGCGCCGAGGCGGAGGCTGAATTTCTACAATTCGCCAATGACCCCGCCGCCGCTACGGCGCACCGAGGTGCTTATCCCGCTTGGCAGGCCCCCCCGTCTGCCAACTTTCCTTGTGTCAGCTTTCGGCACCTATTCCCGCCATTAGCGTAGTTTAGCTTTCGACCCAAAGCCAACTCACCTCGGCTGCGCGCTAAAACGCCCGTTCCCGCACTAGCCAGTTATCCGCTGAGCTAGCCGACGTCTCAGCGCTCGCCGTCTTGGCAGCTCCAAGTGAAGGATGCCGCCTCGGGGATTGCCATTTGACGCCCAAAGACGGCCGCCGTGCTCTTCGACAATCGTGCGACACATGGCTAACCCGATGCCGGTGCCGGTCACTTTGGTCGTGAAGAATGCATCGAGAGACTCTCTCCTCCCGATAGGGTGGAGAGAGTTCTCGATGCATTCTTCACGACCAAAGTGACCGGCACCGGCATCGGGTTAGCCATGTGTCGCACGATTGTCGAAGAGCACGGCGGCCGTCTTTGGGCGTCAAATGGCAATCCCCGAGGCGCCGTCCTTCACTTGGAGCTGCCGAGCGGCGAGCGCTGAGACGTCGGCTAGCTCAGCGGATAACTGGCTAATGTCGGCAACGGGTTTCCGCGCGCAGCCGAGGTAGAGTTGGCTTTGGGTCGAAAGCTACCACTACGCTAATGGCAGGAATGGGTCGAAAGCGGACCTCAGGAAAGTTGGCCGCCGCTCTAGCTTAGCCAAGCGGGATAAGCACCTCGGTGCGCCTTAGCGGGGGCGGGATCATAGGCGAATTGTAGAAGGCATATTCAGCCTCTGCCTCGGCACGCTCTTCCCGCCGAGATAGCCAGCCACGCAGGCGGTTCTCATGCTCGGCAAGGCGATCGTCGTCCGCAACACCCTTGAACTTGACCGCCCCGACCCGGCGGGCAGGAATTTCGACGAGCTCTATGGCTTCCGGCGGCTTCGGCAAGTTGTCGCGCGTTCTTCCCTCCGGCATAACGAACCGCATTCGCCAACCGCCTTCGACCATGTCGTCAAACACCGGGGGGTCGCTGCTCATCGGATCGCCGCCATCCTGCAGCACGGGGACTGTCATTGGCAGGGCTTCGCCATCCCGCGATTTGGCGAATATGTAGTCGGCGAGGATTTCAAAACCCTGTTTTAGTGCCGGCTTGCGCGGCCCGCGCACCACCGTCTCCGCAACGACGATTGCTGGGTAGGCGCGTATTTCAAAGTCGCCGGTGCTCGACAGCACCCGATAGTCAGGTCCCGGCGTTGCCCTTTCGCGGAAATAATAGATGACGGCCGCTCCAAGCATCGTTGCCCCGACAGCGGCACCGGCCAGCACGGTCTTGCGCATCCTCGGTCTCCTCGTGTTCGTTCAACCGGGCGAAACGGCGCGACGTTCCCTTAGTTGCTGCGACGTGAGTTATTTCGCCCAGGGCATTGGACTTGTCTGCCGGGGTCCAATGTCTCTGGGTCGAAAGCAAGACCCTCGGTTAGAGTTTACTGTGCCGGTGGAAAACTGAACTCCACGCCACCAGCGCTCTCAGTGTGAGCATCAGATGGAAGCTGAGGCTTCAAAGACTTGATGAAGGGAGCGCAAGGGCGCTTCCTAGCGTTTCCATGTGCTAACTCGTCACACCGGCGGCATCATGATACGCTACACAATTGTCTATTACGACGCTGAGAAGGAGAGCGGTCGCGAAACTGTGCACCGGCTCTTTTGCAGAAGCCAGAAACTTGGCTGGAACTCGCGGTCGAGGGCGGCGCTGCAAATCGAGCCGGCCGTTTTCGATGACGTTGGTCGGCTGGTCTTTCAGTACCCGAGGGTAGCCCGAAGTTAGCCCGGCGCGAGATGCAGACCCCTATCGGCGGACTGCTGCGTTCGTAGCCTAATCACTTCGAGCCTCCAATGTGGATTGGAGAGCGCCGTAAGCGTTGGACTTTATAGGGAAAAATCCCGATTTATTACGAGCGCAAAAGAGTGCACTCACGCCTTGTCGCGTTTCATTCCAACCTCGCGGCAACAGCAACGGCCCGGATCGACCCCCTGTCTCCGGGCCGTTCGCTTGTCCGCTGGACTTGCATCCAACTCCCGACGCTCGGCTAGAGTCCAGCTTTGGGTCGGAAAGCTGACACTCCGCTAACGGCAGCTTCCGTAATGGCGTGAGTCCAGTAGGCGCGATGGATGAGCTCCCGTTCGATGATGACGCTCGGCTGGAGTTGGCTCTGAGTTAGAGAGCACGCACTGGCATGGCGGCTCGTTCCGCCTTCGGGCTAAGATAGCTCTTCGGCCATTCTCTGGAGAGCCGGCGCCGGCCGCTCGATCATGTCACCGTGCGACGGGATGATCCGCCGGAGGCCGGGAATTTCCGACCATTGGCGCAGCTGCTCTGCCAGCTTCTTCTTGTCCTCGACCATAGACCCGCTTGACCACGCGAGGGACTTGCGGCCGCTTGACGCCAAAACCGGCCAGCCGGACCATGATTTTCGCACCCAAACCGTGCGGGTGGCGAACGTTGGCGATGACATCATTGGCGACGAGCGTAGTCCGATCTTTGCGCCGGACGACGAGCGCGGCCTCAGCTTTGCCGGTGCCTTCCACGACTACGAATTGGACTTCCTTGTCGCCCAGTATGTCGTCGGTCGAATCCACCGGCACGGCCTCGCTGACGCTCTCTTTCGCGCCCGGCGGACACAGGACTTTCAGCTTGGGATAGCGCTGTTTCCAAGGGCGGGCGTCGATCCGGTGGTGACCATTTGGAACGATGAGGAATGAAGGTTTCCCGACCTCCTCGATACGCCGCATGGCGGGCTCCGCCAGGGCCATGGCGCTGAAGATCGCGCTGCGATTGCGGCTGAGGCCGACGACCGTCATTCGTCTGGGGAACTTCCCCAGCGGCATCGGTATGTTGCCCTCGACCGTGATGATGCGGTCGTCGACCGTTTTCACCCGACCGTGCGGCAGAACTTTCCATTCCTTGTTGAATTTCGGCATGGCGCTGGTCCTTTCGAGCGGACAACTCGCGACAGCGTCCTGTTGCTCCGCAAATCAGGCGATAGCTTGCTTAGTCTCCGCCTTCGGCGAGGCTCAAAATGTTGCCATCGGGATCCTTGAACCAAGCCGTCTTGAAGCCTTCGGCAACATAGACATCGCCGTGCTGCTGAAGCCCCGGCATGTCGTAGTGTTCGAAGAAGATGCCCTTCTCCTTTAACTCGCGGACCTCCCTTTCGAGATCGGCGACCTGGAAGGTCAGAGCGGTGGCTTTGTTGGTTCCGGCAAATTCGGAGCGGTACACGTTGATCAGCGTGTCGCCACTCTTCATGGTCAACACCTCATCGCCCATTTCGTCCTTCGCCTTGAGGCCCAGGGTGTCTTCGTAAAACGTTCGCGCCCGATCGAGATCCTTGACCGCAATCATCGGGGTTACATCGGCTTTTCCAAGCATCGATTTCCTCCTTGTTCGTTGGGCATCTGAACGAACGGCGCGGCCTTCCAACCGTTCCTCGGTCAGTCCCGTTACTGTTGATCCTCATCTCAGCGATCTAATAGCTGCCTTGGGGGAAAGCAGACCGGAGCATGCCGTGTCCTCACGATTTGTGGTGTCTTCAGCCGCGATCCGTTCGATAGTCCGCCATCAGCTGCGCGAACTCGGCTTCCTCAGGGAACCGCGCGAAGCTCCGCGATGCACCGGTCACCGCCCAGCGCACCTTCTCGGCAGTCTGCGTTTCCGCCCACGGCTCGAACCAATAGGGATCGTCGAGCAATGTCGCCCGGACATTGAGTGAAGTGGGGGATGCGACGGCGACGGTGTAGACCCAGCTCTTGCACCAGCCACAATGGTGGTGATGGCCCTGATCGCCATGAATACCTCCAATCTCCGTCTCGCCTTTCACCAGCATGAAGTCGGCCGCCCTGACGATGAGCGTGGTTGAAAAAGCGCTGGCAGACATCCGCTGGCATCCGCGGCAATGGCATGCCATTTCCACCAGCGGTGGGCCCGCCAGACGGAAGCGCACCTTGCCGCATCGGCATCCGCCCTCGGCCGGCCAATGAGGTTTGGTCATCGGCTCCGCTTACCCAGTGCGGCGCGTTCAAAAGTCTGCGACAGGTCATCCTTCCAAGGACCACCTTTCTCCGACATGCGGCCCTTGCTGACGAGGCGGTCCCGGCCTTGTTTTGTAATCGTCAGGCATTGCGCGAAATCCGGATTGTCGTGCCGCCACGTGACCGTTCCATCGCCGGCAGTCATTTCCATCACGCGCGAGATGCCGCGCTCGTCGAAATAGAGCATCGAGAACCTGGCCCCGGCATCATCGCTGCCGATGATAGCGACTTCGTCGGGGAAGCTCGGTTCGTCGACCTGCGACCGCATGATGAGGAACGCTCCGCCCTCGTGCCACGCAAATGACGTTCGCCCCGGGAGCTTCTTGCCCGGCACCATCGGGTGCGTTCCGGTCGTCCGCCAATCGCCAATGAGAAATTCAAACGGCTTTAGCGCCGAGTTTGAAATGCATGCCTTGGCACCGACCAAATGTGGATGCTCCATCGCCAAGAAACAGCGTCGGTACAGGCATGTTCCCAAACCGACCTCACGTTCGCAATGGATCGAAAAGCAGGAGCCGCGCTGGAGTCAGCTTTGGGTCGAAAGCACACACTACGCTAATGGCAGGAATGGGTCGAAAGCAGACTCTAGCCCTGTCCGATCACGGCCTGCTCGCCACCCGGCGCATGGAAAGGCGGCATCCTCGCGGCAGCTCGGTCATGTTCGAAGAATTGCTGCTGGATCGCTGCTGCGACGTGCAGCAAGAGGAGCGCGATAGTTGTAAAAACCAGAACGACGTGGAGGTCGCCTGAAGTCTCCCCCGTGTCGCCTGAAATACTCGGAATGACTGGAATGCTGACACCGCCGATCAGCGTCGTATGGCCGGTTGGCGACATCCCTGAGACGGCGATCAGTCCAGTGAGGGGCAGCACGATCAGCAGGAAATAGAATGCACGATGGTTCCACACTGCTGCGATGCGCCGCCAGCGGGGCAGTTCGGGCGGAAACGGAGGCGGCGGGTTGGCGAGGCGGTAGCCTAGACGAATCAGTGCGAGAACGAGGATCAGGACGCCCAGCGTTTTGTGCCAGGCGAACACTTCAGAACGTGCAGGGCCTTTCGCCATGAACTCCGCAAAGGCGAAGCCGAGGACGACCTGCGTCAATACTATGACGACCGTAACCCAGTGCAATGCGACCGCGGTGTTCGAGTAACGGCGGATCGGGTCCTGAGGGACGGCTTCGGGAACGGATGCCATTGCATCTCTCCTCCTGTCACACACAGGAGGTAGATGCGTACGCGGACCATTTCGTTCCGAATCTCATCGAAGCGATAGGCGCTAACGGCAGCTTTGGGTGGAAAGCTGACATTAGCGATGTCCGGACTACCCCTGATTTATCGAGGCACGTAACTAGGCTCCGATACCTGCCATGACGGCGGTAAATGACGTGCTTGTGCTCGGCGGCGGACCCGCGGGCGTGTTTGCTGCCTTGCGGGCGGCGGATCTCGGCGCTCGGACTACGCTAGTAACGAGTGGCGACTTCGGAGGCATGGCGGCCAACGACGGTCCAATCCCCGTCCGAACGCTTGCCCATGCCGCGCGATTGATGCGCGAAGTTGGTCAGCTACAACTGTACGGAATCCGGACCGGTGAGCCGACGCTTGATTATCCGGCCCTGCTAGCTCGCGTCGCAGAGGTCATCGCCGACGTCGGTTCGCATTCGACGCTGCGGAACGAGCTCGATCGAGCCGGCGCAGCCGTGCATGAAAATGTCGGTAGCTGCCGGTTCATTGACAGCCGAACAGTCGAAGCATTGTCGGGACGGCGATTCGAGGCCGACAGAATCATCATCTGCACCGGTGGGCAACCGCGGCACCTTTCCATTCCCGGCTTCGAGCATGTGACGACGCACAGCGGCGCTTGGGGATTGAAAGAGGTTCCGGAAACGATGCTGGTCATCGGCGGAGGCGCTACCGGGCTTCAGGTCGCTTCCATTTTCGCGGCTTTCGGGACGCGAGTGACCCTGTTCGAAGCGGGCCCGCGGTTGCTGCCTGGCGAAGACGAGGATGTCGCGGCGGCCGTCGAACAAGGATTCCGGAAACGGGGGATCGAGATCCGCGCCGCATTTGGCTCCATCGAGAGGTTCGAAATCGCTGGGGCCGGAATTCGAATGCATTTCTCCGATTCCGAGGGAGTCCAAGTCATCGACGCGGATTTAGCAGTGTCGGCGATCGGATGGTGCGTGGACAGCGATGCGCTGGGCCTATCGGCCGTCGGAATTGAGACTGACGAGCGCGGCTACATCAACATCGACGAGCATGGCCAGACTTCTGCGCCGAACATCTATGCGGCAGGCGACGTGACCGGTGTTGCGATGCTGGTCCCACAGGCCGTTCAGCAAGGCTACCTCGCCGCATCGGCCGCGCTTGGCTTTCCCGAGCTTGCCACAGCGCGTCACCTGGTTCCTGTCGGAAGCTTTACCGATCCCGAATATGCCCGTGTCGGCATGACCGAGGGCGAAGCGCGTCGGGCCGCTTATGCGATAAGCCAGTCAGTTCCGTTCGCGGCTGCGTCGAGGCCAATCATCGACGGTCGGACCGACGGCTTCTGCAAACTCGTCGCGGATCGCTCATCGCGGCAGATCCTCGGCTGCAGTGTCGTGGGCGACCGGGCCGTCGACATCGTTCAGGTCGCAGCGGTGGCCATGGCCGCCGCGATGCGCATCGACGACCTTGCCTATTTTCCATTATCTTTCCCGACCTACGCGGGCGCGCTTTCACAGGCAGCGGCGAGGCTCACATATCGGCTGAATCGCGCGGTTTAGTTCACTCATTTCGTTTATGAGTGGGTTGTGACGGCAGCTTTGGGCGCAATGCGGACTTGCCTCAACGCCGCTTGGCTCCCCCGTCGCTCTTCTTGCGCGGGGTCCTCCGACCTGCGGATCCGCTGGATGGCCGCTTTGTCCTCGGCTTCGGTACGGACCTGGGCATCGTCGCGACGCTGGTCGCCACGCCTTCGATCGGGCGCGATGCGGCCGGGACCTCGGAGACATAGTCCTTTGGCTTGCGATACTTCGCGGCCGCGTCCGGCATCAGTTTCTTGACGAGCGCGAAGCCCGCAATAGCGGCCAGCGCGGCTCCGAACGCGACCCGAAGGCTGAGGTTCTTGTACGGATCGACGCGCCCTCGGTTCTGCATTTGCACCTCCATCTAGCGGGGCCGCAGCTTGCCGATCGCCGGTGCGAGGCGGCCGGTCGCTTCGCTAATAGCATAAAAGAAAAAGGGCCACCCCAATGGAGCGCCCTGTCGTTCGCTCGGGGTGGCAGGTTAGCCCATATTTCCTGCTTTATGTTTCCGGCATGATAATGTCTGCAATGGGCGGAAAGCTGACATTAGCCGGTCCAGAAGTAAGGCAAATCCTCGAGCCCGATTAGAAAGAAGGCCAACGAGCCGAAATCGAGCAAGCGCCGAGTCAGCTCCAATCCAACAGTCCTGAGTTCAAGGTGTCCCCACGAAGGAGTGCCCATATCGCAATGGCTTAACAGCCGTTCATCTGGGCTTCAGCCTCAGTCGACTCTAGGCGGCTCGTTTCGGGGATCCAACGGACGCGGCGACCGCTGCCTTCCGTTCCCCACAGTTCTGCACCGATTTCGCTCCCGCCGGCACTGCTGCGCGGGCTGCGGACTCGCACGACCAACACAACGGCGGCGAGCGGCCGCCCGGAACAAAGGGAATTAACGTTGATGCGCTTTCTCCTAGCGTCCTCTGGCCTCGGCACTGTTGCGTTCGTAATCGCGTCGTCCGCAAGTGCGGCGACCACCGTCAGCACGGCGACTACTGCCCCGCTCGTGACCAGCGCAGCTGGCGACATCCAGGTGACCTCTGCCGGCTCGATCAAGCCTGCTGCTGGCGCGGCGATCACGATCAACAGCAACAACAAGGTTCAGAACGACGGCACGCTGGCCATCCAGGGGGTCAACGGATCGGCCGGCATCATCGCCAATCCCGGTCTCGCTGGCGACATCGCGAATAGCTCCACCGGCGTCATCACCGTCGACGAGAACTACACGCCCACCGATACCGATAGCGACGGGGACATCGACGGCCCGTTCGCCCAGGGGAACAATCGCTTCGGCATTCACGTGCTGTCGGGCGGCGCCTACGCCGGGAACATCAGCAACGCCGGCACGATCACGATCGAGGGCAACCAGTCCGCCGGCATCGCCGCTGACACCGCACTGACGGGCTCTCTAACAACTACCGGCAAGATCAACGTGCTGGGTGACAACAGCGTCGGTATTCGCGCGGGGGCCGTGAGCGGCAATGTCACGGTCGGCAATGCGAGCAGTACCAGTGTGCAGGGCGCCAACTCGATCGGCGTGCTCCTCGGCGGCGACATCGGCGGCGCTCTGGTCATCCAGGGAACCGTCAGTGCCACCGGCTATCGCAACACCGTTCCCCCCGCCGACACGTCGAAGCTGGACGCCGACGATTTACTGCAAGGTGGCTCTGCCGTGGTCGTGGGTGGAAATGTTGCGCATGGCATCCTGCTCGACACACGGCCGGCGGCAAATGGATCGACCAGCACCGATGTCGACAATGATGGTATCCCGGACGCCTCAGAAACGACTGCAGCCATTGCGAGCTTTGGTGCAGCTCCGGCGATGGTCATCGGCTCTGCCACGCAGAGCGTCTCCATCGGCGCGGTTGCATCTTCGGCGGCCGGTCACGGCCTCGTGATCAACGGCAGCGTCAGCGGCAACGGCGTTTACAGCGGGGTGAGTGCCACGGGCTTGTCGATCGGGGGCTTGGGCCAGACCGTAAGTATCGCAGGCGGCATGACCGTGAACGGATCGATCGCGGCAGGTGCGAACGGCGCAAGCGCGACGGCGCTCCACATCGGCAGTGGCGCGACGGTTCCTCAAATCGCGGTGACCGGGAGCATCGGTGCAGGTGGAGGCGGGAGCGCGACTTCGGCGGTGAATGCCGTCCTGATCGATGCGGGGGCGACCGTGAATTCGATCACGAACAGCGGCTCGATCACGTCGTCACTCTCGGCAACTGGTGGGACGGCCGCTGCGATCGTCGATCACTCGGGGACGCTCTCCCTGATCCAGAACAGCGGCTCGATCGGAGTTGCCGGCTTCGCGGCTCTCGGAGCGTCCGCGACCGCGATTGATCTCTCGGCCAATTCGGCCGGCGCGACGATCCAGCAGGTCGCCGCGGCGGCCACCAAGCCTGCGCCCCAGATCAACGGCAATATCAAATTTGGCACCGGGGCCGACACGCTCGATGTTCAGGCGGGCACCGTCTCGGGCAATGTTGATTTCGGCGGGGGTTCGGACGTCCTGAATTTGACCGGCACGTCGGCGTTCCAGGGCACCCTAGCCAACAGCAATGGTCTTGCGGTGAACATCGGCAATGGCGCAACGCTCAATGTGACCACGGTGGGCGCAGTGAACATCGGTTCACTAAACGCCGGCGCCGGTTCAACACTCGCCGTTTCGGTCGGACCCTCCGGCAACACGCTTTATAATGTCGCCGGCACCGCGGCCTTCGGCACGGGGGCAAAGGTTCTCGTAACGCTGAATCAGGTTGGGACTGCCAACGGCAGCTACACAATCGTCGACGCTGGCACTCTGTCTGGCGCGAGCAATCTCACCGCCGTCAACTTGCCCTTCCTGTTCAATGGCACTTTGAGCTCCAACGCCGCGGCAGGGACAATCTCGCTCGACGTGCAGCGTAAGACGGCGACAGAGCTCGGCCTCAACGCTTCCGAGTCGGCGATTTACAATGCAGCGATCAACGCCGCCGACGCCGATGCCCCGATCGCTGCGGCGTTCCTGGGCCTGACCGACCAGGCCGGCGTCAAGGGCACGCTCCAGCAGTTGCTGCCCGACCATGCGGGCGGCGCATTCGAGGCCGCCACAAAGGGCTCGCGGTTGTCCGCGGAAATCCTTGCCGATCCGAAGCCTCTCGCGGGGCTGTGGTTGCAGCAGGTTGCCTGGGGCTCCAGCAAGTCGATCGGAAGCACGTCGAGCTACGACATCACCGGCTGGGGCGCTTCGGGCGGTTATGGCATCAATCTCGGTAAGTTCGCGACCGTCGGCGTCACCGCAGCTTATTTGTGGGGCAAGGACGGTCACAACGCGAATGAGCTGCAGAGCAACCACTATGAGGGCGGCGTCTACTTGCTCGGCGGTAGCGGGCCATTGAGGGCCTGGGGTCGTGCCACGATCGGCACGATCAACTTCGACAGCAAGCGGAACTTCGGTGCGGCGGCCACGTCGAACGGCCAGACTGTGACGCGCACTGCTGACGGTTCGTGGAAAGGCACTCTGTACTCGGGAACGGCAGGTCTCTCTTATGAAGCGCGCATGGGCCGCTTCAGCATCCGCCCGAACGCTACAATCGAATATTACAAGCTGAAGGAGGATGGCTACAGCGAGACCGGCGGAGGTGACGCCGTCGATCTGACCGTGCAGAGCCGCGACAGCAAGGAGAGCGCCGCAAACGCGCTGCTCACCCTCGGCTACGACCTGATGAGCGCCAATCCAGATGGCGACGATGGCTGGGCTCGAGTTCGAGCTCGAGGGCGGCCGGCGCGAGCTCCTCAGCAGCTCACTCGGCAACACTGTGGCGGCGTTCAAGAATGGCACTCCGTTCACGCTGGCAGCCGAGGAGCGCACAAGCGGTTGGCGCGGTGGCCTGCGCGTTCTGGGCGGCAATTCGGGCGTCAAATTCGTCGCCGAAGTGAATGCGGAGCAGCAGCAGGGTGACGTGTCAGTCGGCGGGCGGGCGGGCGTGAGCTTCGGGTTCTAGCTCGAGCAAGTCGTATTTTGATCCAAGCCGAGATACACTAACTCGGTTCGAATGTCCGCTTTGGATCGAAAGCAGACCCAAGCTACCAAGGTGAAGAAGCACGGCTGAGGGGCTAGCGGCGATATCAGGCCCGCACCCCGGCAAAGGGATGCGTCTTCCAACAGCTCGCTGCTATGAGATGGTCATGCCACGCCTGTTGGAAGTCTCCCGCCAAGACCGGACGCTTCGTTTAAGCCTCAACAATCCTCCCGCCAACGCGCTCTCGATAGGCGTTCTCGAAACCATTCAGACCGAGCTTGATGCTGTCAGGCAGGACGAAGCGGTGCGGGTAGTTGTCATCTCCGCCGAAGGGGGAGGGCTCTTTTCTGCCGGCCACGATCTTAAGGAGATGACTGCGCATCGAGCAGACCCGGACGGCGGCCGGAGCTTTTTTGAACATACCTTCGCACTTTGTTCGCAAGTGATGCGGTCGATAGTTGAACTGCCACAGCCGGTGATCGCTGAGGTGGATGGGATCGCGACTGCCGCTGGCTGTCAGTTAGTCGCCTCGTGCGACCTCGCTTACGCGTCGGACGCCGCGCGCTTTGCTGTCAATGGGATCAACCTCGGCCTTTTTTGCTCAACGCCGGCCGTCGCGCTGACGCGCAATGTTCCTATCAAGCGCGCAATGGAAATGCTGCTTACCGGCAAGATAATCGACTCTGGAACGGCCCTCGACATTGGGCTCATCAACGGAGTGGCGCCAAAGGGTGCCTTACGAGGAGTTGTTAACGAGGCTGTAAGCGTGATCGCCGGCAAGTCGCCGATGGCGATTCGGCTGGGAAAAAGAGCAGTACGCGAGCAGGCGAGCATGAGCCTTGCTGATGCTTATGACTGCGCGTCGCGCGTTATTGTCGAGAACATGCTCGCCGACGACGCTGCAGAAGGGATCCGAGCGTTTTTGGACAAGCGTGAGTCCACTAGGCGCGGTGGATGAGCCCCGTCGTATTATGTGCGCGATGGGTCGAATGGGGACGCTCGGCTTCGAAACTCCGGCTGAACGTTTCGAAGCGTGTGTTGCGATGACCGACTGAAACGGCAGTGGAAAGCGGACATTAGAGAAAGGATGCGTCAGGAATTCTAGGAAAATTGTCTCGGCATTTGCCCCAATGCATTGAATACCTTGCGGTGCTAAAGGATGCTTGGTTTCCTAACCGAAACGAGGGAAATTCAATGATCCGAACCGCCCTTCTGGCCAGCCTGCTCGTAACGCCAGTAGAAGGTCCGTTTGCACCAATTCTGAGCGTGGTCGCGCTCGCCGTTCCCACCGCCATTCTATCGCTTGATCATGCGCTGCCGGCAGGAGCGTGCTGCACGACCTACTTTCCGTCCGTGCTTCTGACTGCGATCCTGGCAGGGCCCATTTACGCATCAATCGTTGGGATCGGATCGGCAGGCCTCGCCGATGCCCTGTTCATGGGGCCACGCTACCAATTGTTTGAGTCACCGATGGATAGCTTCGGTGACATTTCCTCCCTGATCTCTTTTGCGCTGATCATCGGCTGCGTCTGGCTCTTCAGGAAAGTTATCGCGCAGCACACGGACCGGAGGATCAAGGCTGAATCAGAAAGCGGGATCATATTTAGCCTCGAAAACGGAGTTGCGATGGCGAGTTGGCCCGGAGCCGGTGCTCCCGTCCGGATGGGGCCCGAGGATGAGGTCGCAGAAATGATGCAAGACTTCCTGGCACAACGCGAGCTGGCCAAACGCCTCACCAAGCGGCCAGGAGGACCGATGATCTAGATGTCTGAAATGGGTCGAATGCGGACACGCGGCTAGAGTCAGCTTGGGTGGAAAGCAGCCATTAGCCGCCTTATTGGATGTCGATGACCTTGAATGAACTCAGGTCTGCGCTCCAAGCTATCCTGGATGCTGAGCAGGCGGCTGATGTCGATTGGCCCAAGGTAGAGAACCTTTGCACGCGAACTCTCGGGCAGCTCAAAGGGCAACCAGCGCCCGATTACACCGACGACTTCGTTTATGTTTTCCTGGAGGACGCTAAATTTCGGCAAGAAGATGAGGACTACGCGCAGGTCCAGCGCGAGCGACTGAGGAATTGGTTGGAAGGATCAGAAATTATTTCTCGGTGAACTCCTCCCTGGCCGACGACGTGGTGGGCCAAAGCGGCTGGACTAAGGTTTGGATCGAAAGCAGACAAAGCCCGGTGTCTGGCGAGAGGACGAAAAGGGCGTCCGGAGTTCGGGTCAGGTCCGTATTCATACCGGTATCCGGCGGGGTCACATACGCTAACTATTTGGCATGAGTGATGTTTCTCAGGATGCAGCGCATCTTCGCGAACTGGCGGCAAAGTGCCGTCACCTGGCCTCAATCCTGACTGACAGAAACGACGTTGCGGCGTTCCGCCAAATGGCGGCCGAGTATGAAGCGATGGCGAATAGGATCGAGCATCCGATCATGCCGAACCCACAACCCTCGAGCAGACTGTAGGACGCCTCCAGGCGGGTGTCTTGGGTTGAAAGCAGACATTTGCCCAATGGCAGAAACGGGTGGGAAGCGGACGTTATGATTTCCTCACGCGGATAGGCAGCATTTCGTATGGACGCTTAACGCGAATTGGCGCGAGCATGCGTGTTCGCGGTCTGCGCACCGCATCCGACAATGAGGAGGAGGCGCGGCTATGTCGGACGTCGATACGAACGTCACTTCTAGGAATCTCGTGGGAACCTTGGTGCGCTATCTCGCCGCGCAGGCACTGGTCGCCGTGTCGACGGTCGTTGCACTTTGGATTGCGGGCCGCTGGGGTAGCGCGGCTGTTGAGATGATCTACCTGCCTGCTGTCCTTGCGTCAGCTGTCTGGTGGGGCTTTGGACCGGCGCTACTCGCCGCAATTACCTCGGCGCTCGCTTACAATTTTTTCTTCACCGAGCCACTCCACACGTTTCGCATGGATCGAGCCGTCGACATCGTCGACGTGACAATCCTCTTCCTGGTCGCCGTAGTAACCAGCCAGCTCGCTTCGGCAATCAGGCGCCAGGCGCGCCTCGCCGAGGCGCACGCCACGCGAAACGCGACCATCGCCGGGTTCGCGCGGCGACTCCTTTCCAGCTCCAGCGAGGCCGAGATCGCGCAAAGCGCATGCGAAGAGACGAGCTCCCTATTCCGCTGCAACACGGTCATCGTGACGGGAACGTTGCACCCGACCACTCTCGGCGCCGCTCCGGGCGGCGTAACGATCACGCCCGCTGATATCGCGGCGGCTGTCCATACGCTCCGAAGCGGCGAAGTTGCAGGGCACGGTTCGGCGAACCTCGCGCCCGCCGAGTGGGTGTTTCATCCGATCGGATCTGGGGGATCTCCGCTCGCGGCGATGGGTCTTTCCCGCGACGACGGCCTAACTCCCGTGAGCGACGAGCAGCTTCCTCTTCTCGAAAGCCTCCTCGACCAAACTGCCCTGGCGCTTGCGCGCGCACGAGGACCGGCGATGCCCGATCGGGATGATGCTGCAACAGTTCGGTAAGCGGCACGTAGACGCTTATGTTTTCCTTATAAATCCGACGTCCGTTCGCTCTGGAGCCGTTACGGCCGCTGCTCCTATTTGAGTGACCGACCGGCGGCGATGCTGTCGAGACGGAGAACTCATACGTGAAGATAATTTCCGCGCCCAATGGGGAGCATTATCGGCATTGCGCCGAACCTGCATCCGAAAGGCGCCCCATGATCTCGTTGCTTCTTCTTGCCGCCACCCTTCCGGTGGCCAAGCCGGCACTCGCGCAGGAAGCGCAGACCGGAGCGACGCAGCCTGCACCCCCAAGTCAGCCCGCTGGGGAGCCAGCTCCAGCGCCCGCTCCCAGCCTTGGGCCGTCGATTACCGGCCCGCTGCACTACAATTCCAATCCGCTCCACGTCGACGGCGGCCCGCTCGGGCCGATCTATGTTTCCGGCGTGATCAGCGGCCTTGGCCTGGTTCAGAGCAATCATTTCCCGGGCGATCATTCGAGCCGCGGCGACCTCAGCAACGGCCAGGTGATCGTCCAGTCCACGCAGGGTTTGGTCCAGTTCTACGTCCAGGCGGGCGGCTACTCGATCGCGACGCTGGGTACGCCTTATTTCAAGGCGAAGGATTATGTGAAGGACACCTACGGCTATCTGCCGGTCGCCTATTTGAAGCTCGTCCCGAGTTCCGACTTCAACATCCAGATCGGCAAGCTCTACGCGCTCCAGGGCGCCGAGAACGCCTACACATTCCAGAACTTCAACATCGAGCGCGGGTTGCTCTTCAACCAAACGAGCACGATCAACCGTGGCGTCCAGGCCAATTATGCCCACGGAAAGCTGAGCGCCTCGCTGGCGCTGACCGACGGCTTCTATTCGAAGAAGTACAACTGGCTGTCCGGTACAGTCGGCTATAGCGTTTCACCGAAGGACAGCATCACCTTCGGCGCGGCCGCCAACCTGGGCCACACGAACAGGTCGAGCTTCGCGACGCCGGTCGTGCTCAACAACGGCCAGCTCTATTATCTTAGCTGGACGCACAATGAGGGCCGCTGGACCATCCAGCCCTACGTGCAAGTCGGTCATGTGCCGGAGGATTCACACCTCGGCATCGACCACAGCGCGACGACCTACGGCGGCGCGATCCTCGGCAAATACAGCTTCAACGACGTGTGGGCGCTGGCCGCCCGCGCCGAGGTCATCAAGCAGAGCGGCTCGGTCAACAACGGCACGCCCAGCCTGATCTACGGCCCGGGCAGTGGCGCCTGGTCGCTTACGCTTACTCCGACATGGCAGAAGGGCATCTTCTTCGGCCGTGTCGAGGGCTCGTACGTCCACGCCTTCAGCGCGGTGGACGGCTTCGCCCTCGGTCATGATTTCGACAAAAATTCCCAGGTCCGCGGCCTGATCGAGGCCGGGATCATTTTCTGACGGAGACGACAAATGATCGATCTCACATGGCTTTCATTCGTGCTTGGCCTGACCATCCTCGGGCTGATCTACGTGCGACTCCTCGGGAACGGCAACGGAGAGCGCGGCGCATGAACCTCCAGCTCGTCCTGGGCGCGCTGACCGCGCTCTTACTCCTCGTTTATCTCGTCGCCGTGCTCGCGCGGCCGGAGCGATTCTGATGGCCAACACGACGCCGCACGGCTGGACCCTGATCGCGTTGTTCATCGCGCTGACCTTCGCCATGGCGAAGCCGTTCGGCGCCTGGCTGTTCGCACTCTACGAAGGCCGCATTCCGAAATATCTGGGCTTTCTCGCGCCGGTTGAGCGCGCGCTCTATCGCGCGGGTGGCATCGAGCCGGAGAAGGAGCAGGGCTGGCGCGGCTATGCGATTGCCATGCTGGTGTTCAGCGCGGTCGGGATTTTCCTCACCTACGCGATCGAGCGGCTTCAATTCTATCTACCGCTGAATCCGCAGGGTTTTGCAGGTGTGCCCGCGCCAGTTGCATTCAACACGGCGGTCAGCTTCATCACCAACACCAACTGGCAGAGCTATGCGGGTAAATCGACCATGTCGAACTTCACCCAGATGGTCGGTCTGGCCGTTCACAACTTCCTGTCTGCCGCAACCGGCATAGCGATCGCATTTGCGCTGATCCGCGGTTTCGCTCGCCGTGAGGCGAAGGGCATCGGCAATTTCTGGGCCGACATGACCAGGATCACGCTATACATCCTGCTGCCGATCAGCGTGGTTTATGCGCTGGTGCTGGTTGCGCTCGGCATCCCGCAGACGCTCGCCGGTTCCGTCACCGCGACGACAATGGAGGGCGCCACGCAGGTTATCTCGCTTGGACCCGTCGCATCGCAAATCGCGATCAAGATGCTCGGCACCAACGGCGGCGGCTTTTTCAACGCCAATGCAGCGCATCCCTACGAGAACCCAGGCGACATCTCGAACTTCATCCAGATGCTGTCGATTTTCGCGCTCGGCGCAGGCCTGACCTGGACGTTCGGCAAGGCCGTTGGGAATGTGAAGCAGGGCTGGGCGATCCTCGCCGCGATGATGATCCTGATGGGCGCCGGTGTGACGACCGCATACATTGCGGAGAGCTCTGGCAATCCGATCCATCACGCGATGGGCGTCGATGCATCCATGGGCAACATGGAAGGCAAGGAAGTGCGCTTCGGCACTGCCGCGTCGGCGTTGTTCGCGACGGTCACGACCGATGCGTCATGCGGTGCGGTCAATTCGATGCACGACAGCTTCACGCCGATTGGCGGGTTCGTGCCGATGTTCAACATCCAGCTCGGCGAGATCATCATCGGCGGTGTCGGCTCCGGTCTCTACGGCTTCCTGCTGTTCGCCATCCTCGCGATCTTCGTCGCCGGCCTGATGGTCGGACGGACGCCCGAATATGTCGGCAAGAAGATCGAGAGCCGCGAGGTCAAGCTCGCGGTCCTGGCGATCGCCGTGCTTCCGCTCATGATCCTTGGCTTCACGGCGCTCGCCTCGGTGCTGCCGCAGGGTCTCGAAGGGCCTGCTCAACCACGGCCCGCACGGCTATGAGCGAGATCCTCTACGCCTATACATCGGCGACCGGGAACAATGGCTCAGCCTTTGCGGGTCTCACGGCCTCCAATCCCTTCTGGTCGCTGACGCTTGGCATCGCGATGTTCGTCGGCCGCTTCTTCATGATCATCCCGGCGCTCGCCATCGCCGGCTCGCTTGGCCGCGAAGAAGCGCATCCTGAAGGCGCCGGGCTCGTTTCCGACGACCGGCGCCCTCTGGGTCGGTCTTCTGGTCGGCCTGATCCTGATCCTCGGCGGCCTGACTTTCCTTCCGGCCTCGCGCTCGGCCCGCAGCCGACCAGCTCGCGATGATCCACGGCCAGCTTTTCTAAGGACTTGACCAGATGTCCCGTCACGAACGCAAACAGCTTTCGATCTTCAGCTCGGAGCTGATTGGCCCGGCGATCGCCGACTCCTTCAGGAAGCTCGATCCGCGCCAGCTGATCCGCAACCCGGTGATGTTCACCACCGGCGTTGTCGCGGTCCTGCTGACCGTCTCTGATGGTCGCGCGTGCCGTGGACGGCTCCGCATCGGCTTCCAGCTTCAGCTGGTCTTCTGGCTGTGGCTCACGGTGCTGTTCGGCAATTTCGCCGAGGCGCTCGCCGAAGGACGAGGCAAGGCTCAGGCCGCATCGCTTCGCGACACCAAGGCGCAGCTCACCGCCAAGCGCGATCAAGGGCGAGCAAGACTGAAGTCGTCGCCGCCTCAGCAGCTGCGCGCGGGCGACATTGTTCTCGTCGAGACCGGCGACCTGATCCCGCCGACGGCGAGGTGGTCGAGGGCGTCGCCTCGGTCAACGAGGCGGCGATCACCGGCGAGTCCGCGCCGGTCATCCGCGAGGCCGGCGGCGACCGCTCGGCCGTGACTGCCGGCACGCGCGTCATCTCCGACTGGATCAGGGTGCGGGTCACTCCAGGAGCCTGGCCACGGCTTCCTCGACCGGATGATCGCGCTCGTCGAAGGCGCCGAGCGGCAGAAGACGCCGAACGAGATCGCGCTGACGATCCTGCTCGTCGGGCTGACGATCATCTTCCTGATCGCAGTCGCGACGCATCCCCGGCTTCGCCAAATATGCCGGCGGCGAGATCCCGGTGCCGCTGCTTGCTCGCGCTGCTGATCACGCTCATCCCGACGACGATCGCGGCGCTGCTTTCGGCGATCGGCATCGCGGGCATGGACCGGCTGGTGCGCTTCAACGTGCTCGCCAAATCCGGCCGCGCGGTCGAGGCCGCGGGCGACATCGACGTGATCCTGCTCGACAAGACCGGCACGGTCACGATCGGCGACCGCCAGGCGACCGAGTTCCTGCCGCTGCCGGCGTGAGCGAGCACGAGCTTGCCGAGGCGGCCTTCTCGCGAGCCTGGCCGACGAGACGCCCGAGGGCCGCTCGATCGTCGCGCTGGCCGCGAGAAATACGGCGTCGCGGCGCCGGCATGCCGGCGCGACGCCGAAGTCATCGCCGTTCACCGCGCAGACCCGCATGTCGGGCCTCGATCTCGACGGCACGCTGATCCGGAAGGGCGCGGTCGATTCCGATCCTGCAAGCGACTGCCGGCGACGATCGGCGACGCGCCGGTCCGGCCGAGCTTCAGTCGAGCGGTCGGACGAGATCGCCCGCTCCGGGCGGCACGCCGCTGGCGGTCGCGCGAGAACGGCGCGGCTGCTCGGCGTGGTCCAGCTCAAGGACGTCCTGAAGGCCGGCATGCGCGAGCGCTTCGCGCGAGCTGCGCGCAGATGGGCATTCGCACGGTGATGATCACCGGCGACAACCCGCTGACCGCGGCCGCGATCGCGGCCGAGGCCGGCGTCGACGACTTCCTCGCCGAGGCGACGCCCGAGGACAAGCTCGCGCTGATCCGCACGGAGCAGACCGGCGGCCGGCTGGTCGCGATGTGCGGCGACGGCACCAACGACGCGCCGGCACTCGCCCAGGCCGACGTCGGGCGTGGCGATGAACACCGGCACGCAGGCGGCGCGCGAAGCGGGCAACATGGTCGATCTCGACAGCGACCCGACCAAGCTCATCGAAGTCGTCGGCCTCGGCAAGCAGCTGCTGATGACTCGCGGCGCGCTCACGACCTTCTCGGTCGCTAACGACGTCGCGAAATATTTCGCCATCATCCCGGCGATCTTCGTCGTGCTCTACCCGACGCTCGGCGTGCTCAACATCATGGGCCTGCACAGCTCGCAGAGCGCTATCCTGTCGGCGATCATCTTCAACGCGCTGATCATCCCGGCGCTGGTCCCGCTCGCGCTGAAGGGCGTGAAATATCGGCCCGCGCCGGCCGGCGAGATCCTGCGCCGCAACCTCGCGATCTACGGCCTCGGCGGGATCGTCGCGCCGTTCGTCGGGATCAAGCTCATCGACCTGGCCGTCAGCGGCCTGGCCTCGCCTGAAGGACAATAACCATGGGCACTGACATCAAGACTCGCCATCCGTCCCGCGATCGTGCTGATCCTGCTGTTCACCGTGATCACCGGCCTGGTCTATCCGCTGGCGATCACCGGGCATCGCCCAGGCTCGTTTTCCCGCACCAGGCGAACGGCAGCCTGATCCGCGACGGCAACGCATCGTCGGCTCGGAGCTGATCGGCCAGGGCTTCGCCTCGCCGCGACTATTTCCATCCGCGCCCGTCGGCCGCCGGCAAAGGCTACGACGCGTCAGCCTCGTCGGGCTCGAACCTGGGCCCGACCTCGAAGGCGCTCGCCGACAGCATCAAGGCGGGCGTCGGTCAGGCGCGAACCGACGGCGTCACCGGTCCCGTTCCGGCCGACATGGTGACTGCGTCCGGGTTCCGGTCTCGACCCCGACATCTCGCCGGCAAATGCGCTGCGCTCAGGTCGCGCGCGTCGCGGCCGCGCGGGCATTCCGGCTGACAGGTCCGCGAGTCTCGTCGCGCGGTCTACGAACGGGCGACGCTCGGCATCCTGGGCGAGCCGCATGTCAATGTGCTTGCAGCTCAATCGACAACTCGACCGGCTGAGCGCAAATCGGCGAGGTGAACGCTCGGACCGATAGCGACAGACCTTCCCCTGAGGCCCTTCTGCGCGAAGCCGCGCAGGAGGGCCGTGGCCGTCTCAAGGTTTTCCTCGGCGCCGCGCCCGGTGTCGGCAAGACCTACGAGATGCTGACCGAGGGTCGCGCGCGCAAACGCCGCTGGCGTCGATGTCGTGATTGGCGTCGTCGAGACCCACGGCCGCGCCGAGACCGAGGCACTGGTCAAGGACCTTGAGATCGTTCCCAAGGAGCAGGTCGAATATCAGGGCCGAACCCTGGCGGAGATGGACATCGACGCGATTCTCGCGCGCCGGCCGGCGCTCGCGCTGGTCGACGAGCTTGCGCACACCAACGCCCCTGGCAGCCGCCACCCCAAGCGTTGGCAGGATGTCGAGGAACTGCTCGCCGCCGGTATTGATGTCTTCTCGACGCTGAACGTGCAGCACCTCGAAAGCCTCAACGATGTAGTCGCGTCCTTCACCAAGGTTCGCGTCCGGGAAACCGTGCCTGACAGCGTCCTTGAGCAGGCCGACATCGAGGTGGTCGACATTCCGCCGGACGAACTCATCGAGCGTCTGAAGGAGGGTAAAGTCTATGTCCCCGACGAGGCGACGCGGGCGCTCGGGCATTTCTTCTCGAAGTCGAACCTGTCGGCGCTGAGAGAACTTGCGCTGCGGCGTGCGGCCCAGGCCGTCGACACACAGATGCTCGATTACCTGCGCGCCCATGCGCTCGCCGGAAACTGGGCAGCGGGCGAGCGGATCGTCGTTGCGGTAAGCGAGCTGCCGGGCGCCGGAGCACTGGTGCGCGCAGCGAAGCGGCTTGCAGACGCGCAGGGTGCGCCATGGAGCGCGCTCTATATCGAAACCCCCCGATCCCTGAACTTCACGCCGATGGAGCGGGAGCAACTCGCTGAAAACCTTCAGCTGGCGGCGCAGCTGGGCGCCAATGTCGCAAGCATTGCGGCCACGAATGTCGTCGATGGCCTTAAATCCTTCCTGACTGAAGTTCGGGCCACGCAGCTGGTGGTCGGCAAATCCGCGCGATCCCGCTGGTTCGAGCTTCGACATGGTTCGGTGGTCGACCGGCTGGTGCGCGAAACGCCCGGAGTGGCGGTCCATGTCCTGCCGCACGGCGAAGTCGGTGAGGCAGTGCAAGCGAGGTCGCGCCGACCTGCTAAAACCGGCACTTGGGGAAGCCCAGTCGGCTACCTCTTAGCTGCCGTTCTCGTCGCGCTCTTCACGGCATTGGCCGTCGCAGTCCACGCGTTCGGGGGCGTTACCAATGTGGCTCTCGTCTACCTCATACCAGTGCTCGCTGCGGCCAGCCTCTACGGTTGGAAGACCGGCGTGTTTACCGGCGTAATATCTGCTCTCGCCTACAACTTCTTCTTCCTGCCGCCGCTCTATACCTTCACGATCCAGGACCCAGAGAATGTCCTAAATGTCGTGGTGTTCATCGCCGTGGCGATCGTAACGAGCCAACTGGCCGCGCGCGTGCGGGTAGAGGCCGATGTCGCCGCCAAAAGCTCCGGTCGAAACGCAGCCCTCGCCAGTTTTGCGCGGACGCTCGCAGGGCTCACCACGCGCCAGGAACTGGGCCAGACCCTGTGCGGCGAAGTTTCAGGCCAGTTCGATGTCGATGCCGTTCTGCTGCTGCCAGCTCGTGGAGGCGTGGAGCTGACTGCCGCTGTCCCACCGGACGCTAACCTGGGAGCCATCGACAATGCCGCTGCCGAGTGGGCGATCGAACACAAGGAACCAACTGGCCGCACCTCCGGCACGCTGGCGGCATCGGAATGGTTGTTCCAGCCGCTGTTATCGAGTGGCAACGCGCTCGGAGTGCTGGGCATCGCGAACAAAGACGGCAACGATCCTATTCGCTCCGACCAACTGCCGTTCCTACTAAGCTTCATCGACCAGGCTGCGCTTGCGCTGGAGCGTATCGGCCTCTCCGAGGAAATGACCAGCGTCGCCCAGCTCCGTGAGCGCGACCGGCTTCGCGGCGCGCTACTGTCTTCGGTGAGCCATGACCTGCGCACGCCGCTGACGGCGATCATTGCTGCGGTAAACGAGCTGAAGAACACCAAGTGCGAAGATCCCGCGTTGCTTCAGGAGATCGAGAACCAGAGCGAGCGCCTCAGCCGCTTCGTCAGCAACATGCTCGACATGGTCCGCGTTGAGGCCGGCGGATTGCGGCTCAATCTGGAGCCGGTTGATCTTACGGAGGTCGTAGCGAGCGCCGCGGACGATCTCCGACACGAACTTGAGGGTCACGCGATCAAGCTGGACATTCCTCCCGACCTGCCGCTCGTTCGGGTCGATCCCCAGCTTCTTCACCAGTGCCTTGTGAACCTGCTGGAGAATGCCGCGAAATATTCCGGCGAGGGCACGCCGATTGCCGTTTCGGCGCAGCGCGACCGGAGCGGCATCGCTCTGTCAATCATCGACAGGGGACCGGGACTCCCGACTGGTGAACAAAAGCGGGTGTTTGATACCTTCGTTCGCGTTGAAGGCTCGGACCGTAAGGGAGGAACCGGATTGGGGCTCGCGATCGTGAAAGGTTTCGCCGAGGCGATGGGGCTTCAAGTGACGGCGCGGAATAACGAAGACACGCCAGGCGCCTGCTTCACGATCCGTTTCCCCGAAGAGGCGCTGGTGCACGAAACGGCCGTCGCCGAATGAATGCGCACAAGGTCCTGATTGTGGACGACGAGCCGGCGATCCGTCGACTCCTAAGGGCCGCTCTTGAACGTACCGGCTACAAGGTTGTCGAGCTCGCCACTGGCCGGGCGCTGCTCTCGGCGCTATCGATCGATCGGCCGGATGCCGTGTTGCTGGATCTCGGGCTACCCGATCGCGACGGGCTCGAGCTCGTTCCGTTGGTGGTCAAGTCTGGAGCGGCGCTGCTGGTCGTCTCGGCGCGCGAGGAGACGCAGGAGAAGGTCGCTGCGCTCGATCTCGGCGCGGACGATTATGTCACCAAGCCGTTCGATACCGATGAAGTGCTGGCACGGCTCCGTCGCGCCTTGCGTCAGCACATCGGGGCGAATGGCGGAGAGACGATTCAGGTCGAGGGGCTGGAGGTCGATCTTTTGGACCGCCGCGTTCGTCGTGACGGCCAGGAGATCCATCTCACCCCCAAGGAATATGCTGTCCTGGCCGAGCTCGCGAGGCATCCCGGCCGGGTAATCACCCATGGGCAGCTGCTTCGAGCTGTATGGGGACCGGCGCACGAGAAGAATGTCGAATATCTACGGGTAACGACGCGCGGCCTGCGGACGAAAGTAGAGACTGACCCAGCGCGCCCCCGCATAATCAAGACTGAGCCAGGGATCGGCTATCGGCTAACTGACCCGTCTAGTTAACCTAGCTCCGATGTCCGCGAAGTGTCGGAAGCAGACGCACCTCTAGAGTCAGCTTTGGGTCGAAAGCTGACTCTAGCTTCACGGTTCACATGGATAACCGCGGAACGGAGAGCCGCTAATCGTGATTGGCAGAGCCAATGTCTGCTTTCCACCCACCCAAAGCTGACTTAGTGAGGTAGCGGATGTGGGAATTGCCTCGAACGTGCGCCGATTTCCCCTAATAGGTACGGCAGCCTCCGTCTCCGCCAAAGGAGAGTTGGCAGGACTCCTGACCGCTCTATTCGCCTGACGCCTGTTTTCGAACTCACGGGCGAAACCGTGCCGTCGTTCCATCCTCCTCCCAGTGACCGGAAGAGGTCGATCTGCGACCGAGCGATACTCGCGTCTGCTTCGGCGAGCGCTGCCTCGGCTTCCGCTGCAGTGCGCTCGGCATCCAGCAGTTCGAGCGAGCTAATGTCGCCCTCTCGCTGACGCGCCCGTGTGATCCGAGCGGCCGTCTCGGCCTGGTCGCGGGCGTTGTGCAAGGCCTGCCGGCGACTGAGCGCCTGCTGGTAGCTCGACAGCGCCGTCTCCGTTTCCTGCAGCGCCTCCAGGACGGTCCCGTCAAATGTCGCGAGCGCCGCCTGCGTGTCAGCGCGAGCTTCTGCGACGCGCGCTCTGGCAGCGGTTCGGTTCGCGGTCCAACTGATCAGCGGCCCAACCAGCCAAGTAAGCGGGTTCGCGCTGAAGATGTTGCCGAATCCGGATCCCGCCGACCCGATCGATCCGCCGAGCGTGATCCGCGGATACAGATCCGCGGTCGCGACGCCGATCCGCGCTGTCGATGCGGCCAGCCGGCGCTCTGCCGCGCGAACGTCGGGACGCCGGGCGAGCAGCGTCGCTCCGTCGCCAACCGGAATCGGCTGCTCAAGCCGTAAGGTCGAGGTGCGCACAGCCGCGTCGCCGGGCAAGTCGTGCGGTGTGCGGCCGGTCAAAGTTGCAAGCCGAAACAGAGCACCCTGCCGCTCGGCTTGGAGCGTGGGGATGTCCGCGCGTCGCTGGTCGCGAAGCGCGGCGATCCGGGCTGTATCGAGCCCGTTCGCCAGTCCGATCTGATGCCTCTTCTCGGTCAGGGTCAGTGACTGATCGAGCAACGCGACGATTCGTTCGGCGACCGCGATCCGCTTGGCGGACGAGACTGCGTCCGCATAGGCCTGCACCGTATCCGACACGATGGTCACGCGCACGGCGTCGGCATCCGCGTCGGCTGCGCCGACGTCGCCGCGAGCGGCTTCAACGCGCCGGCTTAACCGCCCGAAAAGGTCGACTTCGTAAGCAACGTCCAACCCAATATCGACTTGGACGTCCGTGCGCTTCTCGCCCGGGATCGGCGACCCTGCGAGCCGGCCGTATTGCGCGATCCCGCTAACACCGACCTGCGGCTCGCGAGCACCCCGTTCTTCGCGCAGTGCCGCCCGTGCGCGTTGCAGCCTCGCTTCCGCAACTCGGACATCCGTGTTCGCAGCCAGAGCATCCCGCACGAGGCTATCGAGCACCGGATCTTGATAGAGGCGCCACCAATTGCCGGCAGGTTGCTGATCGGAAACCAGCGTCGAGCCTTGCGCCATCACGAACGGAGCTGCGGCAGATTGCGCAATGGGCTGCGGCCGATAGTCGGGCCCGGTTGCGCATGCGGCCAAAGCCAGCGCTGAGCTGAGCGTTGCGAAGTGTAGGTAAATTCTCATGCCCGTTACTCCGCCGGAACCAGCGCGGGCTGCCGCGGCGCTCGGCGGCTGGCAATTCGGTCGCCTAATCCCCGGCAGACGACGTAGAAAGTCGGCGTGAAGATCAGGCCGAACCCCGTCACCCCCGCCATCCCGAAGAATACCGCAGTGCCGAGCGCCTGCCGAAGTTCCGCGCCAGCGCCTGTCGCGAGCAGCAGCGGCACGCTGCCGAGAATGAAGGCGAAGCTCGTCATCAGGATCGGCCGAAGCCGGTCGTGCGCGGCGCGCACCGCAGCTTCGACCGTGGACATGCCCGCAGCCTCGTCCTGACGGGCGAATTCGACGATCAGGATGGCGTTCTTCGCGGCTAGCGCGATCAGCACCACCAGCCCGATCTGCGTCAGCACATTGTTATCCATTCCGCGCAGATGCACCCCGGCCATCGCGGCGAGCAGGCACATCGGCACAATAAGGATGATGGACAGCGGCAGGATCAGGCTTTCGAACTGCGCGGCCAGCACCAGGAAGACGAACAGGATCGCCATGCCGAACACCAGGCCTGACGTGCTCCCTGTCGCTTTCTGCTGGTAGGCAATGCCGGTCCACTCGCTCGCATAGCCCGGCGGCAATGTCTCGGCGGCGAGCTTCTCCATGCTCTTGAGCGACTGGCCCGACGAATATCCAGGCGCCGTATCGCCGTCGATCTCGACTGCTGGGAAGCCGTTGTAGCGCGAGACGCGATACGGGCCCGTGCGGTCGTGGAAGGTCGTTACCGATCCGACTGGGACCATCGCACCCGAGTTCGATCTAGTGCGCAGGTTGGCGATATCCGCCTCCGACGCGCGGTACGAAGAATTGGCTTGGGCGGTAACGCGATAGGTGCGGCCAAGCAGGTTGAAGTCGTTGATGAACGCGGAGCCCAAATAGACCTGCAACGCTTCGAAGATGCGCTCCGGCGGCACGCCGAGCATGTCGGCTTTTTGCCGGTCGATGTCCGCGAACACGCGAGGCGTCGAGATATCGAAAAGGGTGTAGATCTGCTTGAGTCCCGGCGTCTGGTTGGCCTTGGCGATCAGCCCCCAAGACAGTCCCGAAAGATCCGCGAAGCTGTGGCCCGTGCGGTCTTCGACGATCATCCGGTATCCGCCCGCGGAGCCAATCCCCTGTATGAGCGGCGGCGGTACGATGATCAGGCGCGCTTCGTTGATGTCCGCGGTGCGCTTCTGCGCTTCAGCCATGATGCTCTGGAGTGTCACGCCGAGCTTTCGGCGCTCTTCGAAGGACTTAAGTGGAACATAGGCCGCGGCGGCGTTGGGCGCCTGTGTCTGCGACGCTCCGTCAAAGCCGGCGAGCATGACCGATCCCTTGACGCCCGGGATCGGCAGAATGCGTGCGGCAACCTTGCGCATGACCGCGTCCGTCCGATCGAGCGAGGATCCGGGTGGCAGTTGGATGACGGTCAGGAAGTAGCCCTGGTCCTGCGCCGGGATGAAGCCGCTCGGCGTGATCCAGAACAGTCCTATCGTCGCCGCGATCAAGCCTGCGTAGGCCAGCATCATGCGCTTCGGCATCGACACGAGCCGCCGGGTCAGCCTTGAATAAGCTTCGCTGAAGCGCGCAAAGCCGCGGTTGAAGCGATCGCCCGCGGCAACGAGCAAGGCGGTGAACCAATTGTTCGGCCTCGCTTCCTCATGCGGCTTGAGCAGGATCGCGGCGAGCGCCGGGGAAAGCGTCAGCGATACCAGCAACGAGATGACCGTGGCTCCGGCAATGGTCACTGCAAACTGGTGATAGAATGCCCCCGCAAGCCCGTTCAGGAACAGGGTCGGCAGGAAGACTGCGCAAAGCACCAGCACGATCGCGATCAGCGCCGCGCCAACTTCGTCCATCGACGTCCTCGCGGCTTCCAGACCGGTGAGCCCACGCGCGAGGTTTCGCTCGACATTCTCGACCACGACAATGGCGTCGTCGACTACGATGCCGATCGCCAGCACCAGCCCGAACAGTGACAGGTTGTTGAGCGAATATCCGACCGCGAGGAGGATCGCGAAGGTGCCGATCAACGAGACCGGAATGGCGACGACCGGGATTACGGCAGCCCGCCAACGCTGCAGGAACACTATGACCACAAGGACGACGAGCGCGATCGCTTCGAGCAACGTTTCGCGTACGGCCGCAATGGACTGGGAGATGAATTCGGTCGGGTTGTAGATGATGCGATATTCAAGGCCGGCCGGGAAGCTCTTGGACATGCCTTCCATTTCGGCCTTGACCGCAGCCGCAGCGGCAAGTGCGTTGGACCCGGGCCGCTGGAACACGCCGAGGATCACGGTCGGCTCGCCCGACAGATAGGTGTTGGCCGCATAGTCGGCGGCGCCGAGCTCGACCCGCGCCACATCCGACACACGGACCTGACGTCCGTCGGCGTCGGTGCGAATGATGACGTTGGCAAACTGTTGCGGGTCGGTGAGACGCCCCTGCGTCTCGACGTTGATTTGATAGGCGCTACCCGTTGCGTACGGCGGCTGTCCGAGGGTGCCGGCCGCGACCTGCACGTTCTGCGCACGAAGCGCGTCGACGATCTCTCCAGCCGTCAGGTTGAGGGCAGCGGCCTTGTTGGGATCGATCCAGATCCGCATCGCATAGTCGCGGGCGCCAAACAGCCGTGCGTCGCCAACTCCGTCGAGCCGCGCAATGCGGTCGCGCACCTGCGTCAGCGCGTAGTTCGAGATGTATCCGCGATCGAGCGAGTGATCGGGCGAGATCAGGTTCACGACCATCAGGAAGTCCGGAGACGTCTTGCGCGTCACGATACCCAGCCGCTGCACTTCCTGCGGGAGCCGGGGCGCGGCGATCGCGACACGGTTTTGAACGAGCACCTGAGCGGCGTTCAGGTCCGTGTCCTGCTTGAACGTAACGGTGATCGTGAGGTTGCCGTCGCCCGTCGACTGCGACGACATGTAGATCATGTTGTCGACGCCATTGATCTCTTGCTCAAGCGGCGCGGCGACGGTCGAGGCCACCGTCTCGGCATCGGCGCCGGGATAGCTGGCCGTCACGGTCACGGTCGGCGGCACGATGTCGGGGTATTGCGACACCGGTAGCCCGAAATAGGCGATTGCGCCCATCACGGTGATGAGGATCGCTATGACCGCGGCGAAGATTGGCCGCGTGATGAAGAAGCGTGACAGGCGCATGTGGAATTCCCCGACTCCAGCCGGTTCAGGAAGAGGCGCTCAGCGGCCGGCGAAGGTCGCTTCGCCGCTGAGCGGTACGGCGACAGTGTCGGGCGCCGCGGCAAATGTCTGCGGAACGATCTTTCCTGGACGGACCTGTGGTTTGACACCGGGCATCACCAGCTGCGACCCGGCGATCACTACACGCTCACCCGGAGTGAGCCCGGCTCGCACCACTCGCAGTCCGTCGATCAGCGGGCCCAACGTAACCGGCCGCGGTGCGACGTTGCCGTCATTGCCTACGACCATCACGATCTTGCGCGCCTGGTCAGTCTGCACCGCCGAATCTGGCACGAGGAGGGCTTCGCGTGCCTGTGCAATTGACAGCCGCATGTTGCCGAACATGCCGGGTGTCAGGAACTGTGTAGCGTTGGGAACCACCGCCCGCAGGCGGATCGTTCCGGAACGCCGATCGAGGCCGTTATCGGTGAAATCCAACCGCCCGTGCCAACGATAATCGCTCTCGTCCTGCAGACGGATCTGCACATCGGATTGCGGGGCACCACTCTCCCGCGCCCGACGCGCCTTCAGGAACAGCGCCTCCGACGCGTCAAAGCTGAAGTACATGGGATCGAGCGCGTTGATGGTCGTCAGCAGCGTGCCTTCAGCCCCGCTGCCGCCACCCTGGACCAGATTTCCCGCGTCGATCCGCCGGTCGGAAATGCGACCCGTGATTGGAGCGCGGATCTGCGTGAAGCTAACGTCCAGCGCGCGCGCCTGAACTCGAGCATTTGCTGCCGCCAGCGCCGCCTGGGTCGCCTGGACCCTCGCGCGCAGCCGGTCGACGTCGCTTCGAGACACCGCATCCACGGCGAGCAGCCGGACCGCCCGGCCGTAATCGACTTCGGCGAGCGACAGGTCGCTGCGCGCGCTGGCCACTGCGGCTCGAGCTTCGGCGAGAGCAGCAACGAACGGCCGTGGATCGATGGTGAAGAGCAATTGGCCCTGGTGAACGACTGCTCCGTCGGTGAAGTGCACGGCGACCACGGCTCCGGAGACACGCGGGCGCACTTCCACGCTCTTGCTGGCTTCGAAGCGGCCGGAATAATCATCCCATTCGGCGATTTGCCGAACGAGCGGGCTGGCAACGGTAACGACCGGGGGCGGCGGCGCGGCGGCTACGGGCGCTCCGCGGGACTCCCACAAGATGGCAGCCCCGATCAGCGCGACCGGCAGCGCTGCCAGCGAAATCTTCTGACGCCGCGACAATTGCGCCACCCGAGCCTTCACCGAAGCTTCGCGCTCGGTAGCGCCGTTAGACTGCACATTTGTGATCATATTCATCGGGCGCGTCTCCGCCGGCGAGCGGCGCGCGCCTGCCCAAGGCTGTTCTGGATCAGCTCGAACTGGTCGCTGGTGAAGCCGGCCCCGAAGAAGGCTGCGAGCTCCGACTTCGGAACGTTCCAACCATAGTGCCAGGCAAAGATTGCCGTACGTCGCAGCGCCTCGAGCCGTTCGTTGGCCAGAGCGTTTGGCTGCTTGAAACCGAAGAAGTTCCGCAAGGCTCGCGTATAACGGCCGACCTTACGGATGCTCGAAAGACCGTCGCGCTCGGCCATGGCGACGATCGACCATTCAAGTGCCGACAGGCGAGCAGGAAGGCTCGTAGCCGTGCCGACGATCGCGGACGGCTCTGGGGCGCTGTCGGGGTGGTGATACAAGGCCGGAAGAGGGAGGCTGGCCATAATATTCTCCTACTCGGCGAGCGCAGCTCACCGTTGCGCGCCCAACCGAAGTCGGCGCGATGGGTCGGTCGGCGTTCCCAGGCGCAACGATTTGCTCCGCAGCGAAAGTGCTGCGGCTCGCATCAACGCGACCGGGAATTTTGTACGGGGGCCAGCGTCCTAGGACGCGGCGGGTGGCCCAATGGTGCGAAATCTACGCATCGCTCTTTCCTCGACGGCCTGATGCCGCTCCGTTCTGTACTGTATGGTATAGAAAGCGATTAAGCTGCCGTCAAGAGTTCCGTACCGACAGGTACGAAATATTTTTTATCGGCCCGGCCACATCCGCAGCGCGGTTTCCACAAGACCCTCGAGCTGCGCTTTGGACGCACCGCTTCCCGCCTGGACCGCCATCCCGCCGAGGATTGCTCCAAGGTAAGCGCACAGACCATCCACGTCCGTGCCTTCCGGAAGGTCGCCTTCTTCCTTGGCCCGCTGCATCCTTTCGCAAAGCGCGCGCTGGGAGGACTGCCGCCGCTCCGTTAGATCGGCGCGAATGGATTCGGCTTCGGGGCCGCAACTGACGCTGCCCAGGACACGCATGCAGCCCTTCGGTTCGGAGTCGCTGGTCTGCATTGCGAGCGCTCCACGAAGCAGCCGCTCGGCTACCTCACGCGAGGTCGGCGCCTGCAGCGCCTCGCCGACGTAAGCAAGTTTCTCGCGCTCGTATAAGTCCAGCGCTTTGCGGAACAGAGACTCCTTGTTCCCGAACGCGGCATAGAGGCTGGGTTTCATAATCCCCATCGCCTCGGTAAGGTCCGTCAGCGACGCGCCTTCGTACCCCTTGGTCCAGAACACGCGCAGCGCGGCAGCCAGCGCCTCATCGACGTCGAACTCTCTCGGACGGCCCTTGCAGGCGCGCTGCACCACACATTCCATAACGATCAGTACATAAGTGACGGACTCGCCAGTGTCTAGCTTGGGTCGGGATAACTGGCGACAGTCCGCGCATTCGTGCCATAGGCGTAACCATTCACCGTGGTGCCGCTCGGGCGATGTTGTGGCCCGGCTTGTGACTCCCTGTCCGGCGAAAGCTCAGCACAGCTGAACGGGGGAGATCCATGGGCGCACCTGCTTCGGTCGCACAAAGCGCAATGGCCAAGGCCTCGTGGCGCATCATCCCGCTGCTCGGGCTTGGCTATCTCTGTTCCTACCTGGACCGGTTGAACGTCAGCTTCGCGGCCACGCAGATGAACGTCGACCTTAAGTTCAGCGCGACGGTTTACGGCTTGGGCAGCGGCTTCTTCTTTCTCACCTACGCACTCCTGGAGATTCCGTCGGGAATATTGATGCCGAAGATCGGCGCCCGCCGTTGGATCGTGCGTATCATGGTGAGCTGGGGCCTCATCTCGGCGAGTATGATGTTCATCCGCACGCCGCTCCAATTCTACATCATGCGCCTGTTGCTCGGAGCCGCCGAGGCGGGCTTCTGGCCAACCTGCTTGTTCTATTTGGCGAGCTGGTATCCCGCCGCTTACCGCGGGCGGGCAATCAGCCGCTTCTATTGCTTCTTCGGTGTCACCGGAATTGTCGGCGGCATATTGTCGAGTTGGCTGCTGAGCCTCGACGGCCTCGGCGGCTTGCGCGGGTGGCAATTGCTGTTCCTCATCGAAGGCCTGCCCACGGTCGCGCTCGGCGCGGCGATGTTCTGGCTCCTTCCCGACTCACCCGCGTCGGCGCGCTGGCTCCGGGACGACGAGCGAGCATGGATCAATCAGGAGCTTGCAGCCGAAAACGCGCGTCTTGGCGCGGGCAAGCACACGCCCCTTCTTCACGCGCTGCGCGATCCGGTGGTGCTGCAGCTCGCCGCCATCGCTTGTCTGACCCTCGGCGGATCCATGGGCTTCGCGCTGATCGCACCTCAGGTCATGATGACCGGTACCGGGATGGACGTGCGCCACGTCGGTTATCTGATAAGCGGCGGCGGATTGATGAACGTGCTCGGCATGCTCGCGTCGGGTTGGCACAGCGACCGGATCGGCAGCCGCTTTGGGCATCTCTTCGGCGGAACCGTGCTGTTTGCGGCGTGCTACGCCGCTATGGGACAGGCGAGCACCCCGACGATGCTCGTCACAGCCTATTTGGCGACGTGCTTCTTCTGGCCGGCGCTGACGCTTTCCACTTATCTCGTCGCGACCGAAGTGGTTCAATCCCGCATGGTCGCGGTCGCCGTCGCGTCCATCAACACGCTCGCGCAGCTCGGCGCGTTCGTCGTGCCGGTCCTGTGGGGCATCAGCAAGGATTCGAGCGGATCATACCATTTCGGACTGACGCTGATCCCGCTGCTTTTTGTTGCCTCCGCCGCAATCACGCTGAATCTGCGACACCAGATCCGCCGCAAGGAGACGGTGTTCACTCCGGCTATAGTCCAGGCTTAGACGACAGAGCTTCTTCGTGTCCCCTTTCGACTCCGCTAAGGCCGACCCGAATCGCTTCCGGGAGGTTTGGGCGTGCGCCTTCGAACCAAGTTGCTGCTTACCGTGCCATTGATCGCGGCGGCGTCCGTCGCCCAGTCGGCCGCCGTCGATCCGACGTTGTTCCAGGACCTGCATTGGCGATCCGTCGGCCCGTTTAGAGGTGGGCGTGTCCTTGCAGTCGCCGGCGCGCCGGATGATGCCCGCCGTTTCTACTTCGGTGCGGTCAATGGCGGCGTCTGGCGCACGGATGACGCCGGACGGACTTGGACGCCGATATTCGACCAGGTGAACGTCGGCTCGATCGGCGCAATCGCGGTCGCGCCTTCGTCTCCGAAGACCATCTATGTCGGCAGCGGGGAAGCCGACATGCGCTCCGACATTGCTCAGGGCATCGGCATGTTCCGGTCCACCGACGGCGGCCGGACATGGCAGTCGATCGGCCTTCAGGACACGCAGCAGATCGGCAAGATCCTCGTCGATCCGAGGAACGCGAATGTGCTTCTCGTCGCTGCACTCGGACATCCCTACGGGCCCAGCGAGCAGCGCGGCGTCTTCCGCTCGACTGACGGCGGGAAGACATGGGCCCGAACATTATACAAGGACGCCAATACCGGCGCGATCGATCTTGCGTATCAACCGGGCAATCCGAGCATCGTCTACGCTGCGATGTGGCACACGCGGAGGCCACCGTGGAATACGTATCCGCCGTCCAACGGTCCTGGCAGCGGACTCTACAAATCGACTGACGGCGGCAGGACCTGGCATCGGCTGACCGACCATGGATTGCCCAGCGCCCCCGCGCGGATCGGGCTTGCCACCAGTCCAGCCAAGCCGCGCCGGGTGTACGCGCTCGTGGACAGTCAGGACACCGACCAGGGCGGCCTTTACCGCTCGGAGGACGCTGGCCTCACCTGGCGCAAGGTCACAGGCGACAAGCGCATCTGGAATTGGGGCTGGTACTTCGCAGGGATAACCGCAAATCCGAAGAACGCCGACCAGATCTGGGTGCAGAACACGATCATCCTCCGGTCGGACGACGGCGGCGCGCACTTCATTCCGGTGAAAGGCGATCCCACGGGCGACGACTTCCACACATTGTGGATCGATCCAAGGAACACCGAGCGGCGCATTCTGGGCGTCGACCAGGGCGCGCTTGTAACGATCAACGGCGGGAAGACCTGGAGCAGCTGGTTCAACCAGCCGACCGGACAATTCTACCATGTTTCGACGGACAACAGCTTCCCCTATCGCATCTATGGCTCGCAGCAGGATTCGGGCGCGGCCTCCGTTGCCAGCCGCGGCGACAACAAGGCAGACGGCATCACCATGGGCGATTTCCATGAAGTGACGCCCGGCGGTGAAAGCGATGAAATCGCACCGGACCCCGACGATCCAGATATCATCTACGGCGGTCGGGTCGAACGCCTCGACCGCAAGTCGGGCCAGGTGCGCGACATCGACCCGACCTTCGCGTTCCCCGGCGAATATCGCGGCACCTGGACGCTGCCGCTGACCTTCGGGAAGCGGGATCGCGCGCTTTATTTCGGTAATCAGCGGCTGTTCCGGACGAGCAACGGCGGACAGATCTGGACCTCGGTCAGCCCCGATCTGACCCGGCCCGATCCCGGCGTCCCACCGAACCTCGATCCACCGACGGCGAAAGACGCGGGCGTCAAGGGTCCGCGGCGCGGCGTGATCTACGACATTGGTACATCGCCAATCCGGGACGGTCTGATCTGGGTCGGCACTGACGACGGCCTGATCTGGCGCACGGACGACGGCGGCGTCCATTGGATGAACGTCACCCCGCCGTCGCTCCAGCCCTGGTCGAAAGTCGGCATCATCGAGCCGTCGCATTTCGATCCGAATGTCGCCTACGCCGCGATCGACCGTCACCGCCTAGACGACCAGCGGCCGTACATCCTCAGAACGCGCGATGGCGGCCAAACGTGGACGCCCATCGTCAATGGCTTGCCTGCCGAAGGCGGGCCCAATTCGGTCAATGTAATCCGCGAAGACCCGGTCCGTCCTGGGTTGCTGTTCGCCGGGACCGAGCGCAGCCTTTACGTCTCGTTCGACGACGGCGGCAACTGGCAACCGCTCAACGCGGCACTGCCTGCGAGCTCGGTCCGCGACATCAAGATCCACGGCAACGACCTGGTCATCGCAACGCACGGTCGCGGTTTTTACGTGCTCGACGATATCCTGCCACTGCGCGCACTGCCCGGCAATGGGGCGCCCGGTGTTCATCTCTTTCCGACAGCGCCAGCTTACCGGGTGAACGAGCCGGAGTTCACCGGCACGCCAATGCCGAAGGACGAGCCGCTGGCAGCAAATCCGCCGGCGGGGGCAATCGTCGATTACGCGCTTCCGGCCAACTTCACCGGAACGGTGCAGATCGCGATCTACGATCCGTCCGGGGCGTTGGTGAAACGGTTCGGCAGCGCGGATCTGCCAAAGCCGCTCGACCTCTCGAAGCTACCGGTCGCCCCCGAATGGGCGACACCCGTGCAGCCGCCTGCAGCTACGCCGGGTCACCACAGGTTCGTCTGGGATCTGCACTATGCAAAGCCCGCCGGCATCGAGGGCGAGCAGGAGTTTGGAATCTGGGCCCCTCCCGGCCAGTATACCGTCGAGCTCACGGCCGCGGGGCACGCGGTCCGGGAGCCTTTGACGGTTCTCGCCGATCCACGAGTGAAAGTCGGTCAGGCTGATTTCGAAAGCCAGTTCCGCCTCGCCAGGCAGATCGAGGGACAACGGATCCGCGTCCGGGCGATGTTGAAGGAGGCCTCGAACCTGAAGCCGGGGCTCGCGAAACTCGATCGGCAAGCGGACGCACTCAACGCTCAGTACGCAATGTTGGTCGGTCCCGAGCCTGTCAGTCAGGGTATCAACGCGCCGAATACGCTCACCGGAATCTCGTCGTGGTTGGACAAGTTCGCGACGGCTGTCGACGGCGGCGACGGGGCGCCGACGCCGGACGCGCTGCACGGGTTCGCTCAGGTCTCGGCGGCACTCGACGCCATCGAACCGCGGTGGCGCGCCTTCGAAGCCACCATGCGCCCGCGAATTGTCGCGTCGCAGTAGTTATTCCAATTGAGACGATCGTTCGTAAGTTCGGCTTACTCGCGCTGACAAAAACTCTCCGCTACGGTCGCCGCCCTGCTTCGGCATCGGAGGGCTCACGAGTGGCTAGCATCAGAGCACAGCTTTTCGCCACTTTGGGCTCGGTCCTTCTCGTTGCCGGAACGGCGTCTGCGGCGCCCGTCGATCCTCGCCTTTACGACAGTCTTCATTGGCGCTTGCTCGGACCGTTCCGCGCCGGATGGGCGGAGATGATCGAAGGCGTTCCTTCGAAACCGGACACCTTCTACTTCGGTGCATCGGGCGGAGGCGTGTGGCGCACCGACGACGCGGGCAACACCTGGACGTCGGTGTTCGACCGCGGCGGAAGCTCGGCAATCGGCGCGATCGCGATCGCGCCGTCTGATCCGAACATCATTTATGCGGGCGGCGGCCAGCCTGAACCGCGCTACGACGTTCAGGCCGGCCGCGGCGTTTACAGGAGCAGCGACGGCGGCAAGACCTGGGCCGACCTCGGCCTTCACGACACTCGGTACATTGGCCGGATCTGGGTCAGCCCCACAAACCCGAACCTGGTCGTGGTCGGTGCCGTCGGGTCGTTCTTCGGGTCGAGCGATGCGCGCGGCATCTATCGCTCTACGGATGGCGGCCGCACTTGGTCGCATCCGCTCGCACCGGGCGGATTCACCGGGGTCAACGACGTCGTCGCCGACGCGCGCAATCCACAGGTGCTGTTCGCTTCCACTTGGGATGCACGGCAATGGCCGTGGCAGAGCTATTTCACCGAGATCTCGGGGCCGGGCAGTGGGATCTGGCGCTCGGACGACAGCGGCGCGCATTGGCGTCGGTTGACAGGTGGCGGCTGGCCAACCGGACCGCTTGGGCGGATCGGCCTGGCGGTGACGCAAAACGGCAAGAGCGTGCGCCTCTACGCGGTCATTGATTCGAAGGCGAACGGCGGTTTGTGGCGCTCAGACGACGCCGGTGCTCACTGGACGCGTGTGAATTCCGAGAAGGCGTATGCGAGCTATTACTTCAACCGGGTGACTGTCGATCCGAAAGACCCGGACGTGGTCTATCTCGTCGGTCAATCGATGCGCCGCTGCGACCGCGGCGGAGCCCGGTGCGTGATCTTCCGCGGAAGCCCGGGCGGCGACGATTATCACTCGATCTGGATCAACCCCAAAATGCCTGGGCGGATGGCCGAAGGTTCCGATCAGGGCGCTGCGATTTCTGTCAACGGCAGCAGGACCTGGAGCAGCTGGTACAACCAGCCGACGGGCCAATTCTATCACCTCGCGACGGATAATCGCTTTCCTTACTGGGTCTACTCCGGGCAGCAGGACAGCGGCACCGTCGGCATCGCGAGCCGCAGCGATTACGGCGCGCCGAACCTGCGCGATTGGCATCCGGTCGGCGGCGACGAGCGCGATTACGACATTCCCGATCCGGCCGATCCGATGATCGTCTACGGGTCCGGACTGGGCGGGCACGTCAGTCGTTGGGACGCGCGCACCGGAACGGTCGCGGACGTTTCGCCCTGGCCGATCTCCAACTACGGTCTGCGGCCGACGACCGTCGCGCACCACTTCAACTGGGTGACGCCGATGGTCGCGTCGCGAGCTGGACCGCCTGCACTCTACCTTGGCGGCGAGGTCGTGTTCAAAGCCCTCGACCGCGGCGATAGCTGGACGATCATCAGCCCCGACCTGACGGGTAAGACCGCCGGTGCACAGCGGTGCGGCGGCGATGTCGCGATCGCCGATGCAATCGGGTGCGGCTACGGGACGATCGTCTCGATCCAGCCGTCGCCCTTCTCCGCCGACGAGCTGTGGGTTGGCAGCGACACTGGCCTGCTGAACGTCACGCGCGATGGCGGCGCAAATTGGACGGCGCTGACCCTTCCGGGAGTTCGGCCGTGGAGCGCGATTTCGAGCATCGACTTATCGAGTGCCGATACCAACGCCGCCTATGTCGCCGTCGACACGCACCGCATCGACGATTTCTCACCGCACGTCTTCCGCACACATGACGGCGGCCGGTCGTGGCAGGCGATCACGGCCGGCCTTCCGTCCGACGAGGTGGTCAGCGTCGTTCGGGCAGACCCGAAACGGCCGGGGCTTCTTTTTGCCGGTACCGAGAGCAGCGTTTTCGTCAGCTTCGATGATGGCGACAATTGGCAGGCGCTTCGGAAGAACCTGCCGACGGCCTGGGCGCGTGATCTGCTGATCCATGGCGACGATCTCGTCGCGGCGACGCAGGGCCGCGCAATCTGGATCCTTGGCGACCTCGCATTGTTGCGTCAGGTCACGGCCACGACCGTCTCCGAGCCAGCGCATCTGTTCGGGCCAGCCGCCGCATACCGGGTCCGGTTCAACAACAACAAGGACACACCGCTCGCGCCCGAAACGCCGGTCGGGCAAAATCCGCCGCAAGGTGCAATCATCGATTACTGGTTGGCCACTGCGCCGAGGCAGCCAGTGACGCTCGAGATCAGGGATTCCGCGGGCACGATTGTCCGCCGCTTCTCGAGCGCTGATCGGCCCGCGACGCTTCCCGCCGACCGGTATTTCGCCGAAGAGTGGACCAAGCCCGAGCCGGTGCTCGCCGCAACTCCGGGCGCGCATCGTTGGATTTGGGACATGCGCGCCGCGCGTCCAAAAGCGATCGAATATTCCTACAGCATTGCGGCGGTGTGGGGCAAAGATACGCCGCTGCTGCCAGAGGGGCAGCTCGTGCCGCCGGGGCGCTACTCCGCGGTACTGACCGTCGACGGCAAGCAGCAGAGCCGAGACTTCGACGTGCTTCCCGATCCAAGGGTGAGCGATGCAAACTACGCCTCCGCGGCGCGCTTCTCGGCTGCTCTTTACGAGCCACTTGCGAAAGCCTGGACCGGCTTTGGCGAAACCGAGGCCGTTCGGCAGCAGCTCGCCGCGAAACTGCCGGCGATCCATGATCCGGCGCTTGCCGCGCAGGCTCGAGCGCTAGCGGCCAAGCTCGAGCCATCCGACCTGCCCAACAGCGGCTTTTCCGGCGAGAGCGGCACGCTCGCCTCGCTTGAGACCGCCGCGGAAGGAAGCGACGCGGCGCCGTCGACCGCACTGCAATCCACCGCCGCTCAGACGGTCGCCGCGCTCGATGCGGATTGGGACCAATGGCAGCGCACCAAGGCGAGCGATCTCGCGGCGCTCAATAAGGCGCTGACCGCAGCAGGACTGGCACCGATCACCGTCCCGCAGGAGGCCGATCTGCATCCCCCGGCCTCCGGAGGCGGCGAGGACCTGCCTTAGGCCACGGCCAATGATGACGGAACGCGACATCGGCCGGATCATATTCGGCTGCGGCAACTTCGGCGGAATCGGCTCAGCCCCGAGCTTGCGGGACGCGGGCGACAGTGAAGCGCAGGCGCTCCAGCTGCTCGATCATGCGCGGGAGGTAGGGCTTCGGCGGTTCGACACAGCGAATACCTATGGCGGTGGCGCCAGCGAAACCATTCTTGGCAAGTGGCTTCGCTCGCAAGGCGCGTCGTTCGTTCAGGACGCGCAGATTGCGACCAAGGTCGGCAACCCGCACGGCTCCCCGCCCGGCGAGTCCCCACTCAGCCGGGCACAAATCGCCCATCACCTCGACCAGTCGCTACGACGTTTGGGAGTCGAGCGGGTCGATCTCTATTACATTCACGAATTCGACCGCGTGACACCTCTGGAAGAGACGCTCGAGGCCATGGCGGATGCTGTCCGTGCGGGGAAAATCGACCGGCTCGGAGTGTCCAATGCGACGCTTTCGGATGTGGAGGCCGTCAGAAACATCGCCGGCGACAGCCTCGGCTCGCGCTTTGAATATTTGCAGAACGAGTACAACCTCCTCGCGACCGGGGACGCCGAGGCGCTGATTCCGTACTGCGCTGCCCATGCGCTCCGATACACCGCCTTCAGCCCGCTCGCGGGTGGATTCCTCACCGGCAAATACCGCCCGGGCGAGAAACCGCCGTCCGGCAGCCGGCTCGCCAACGCACCGGAGGTCTGCGCCGGCTATTTGAGCGACCAATCCTTTGCTGCGATCGAGCAGTTAAGGCGAACGGCCGACGAAAGGCAGGAAACCATGGCGGAAGCCGCCTTGCGGTTCGTGCTCGATACGCTCGGAGTCGACAGCTTGATCATTGCGCCGCGCCGCATCGAACATTTCGCCAGCTTTGGCCTTCTGCAGTTTCTACCAAGATAAAGATCATCCTAGGCTAGGTAATCGTTGGTTCGCCGCCCCCCAGCGCGACCGTAAAGGTCTCCGCAACCATATTGCTTTAGAGGACGGTTAACGAACCGGGCGCATCTTCAGCCCCAGTGGGACTGGATGCGGGCGGAGTGGACGCTGCCTTCATCATCAACCTGTACGGCGGCCGCGCAACGCTCGCGGAAGGGGTCCGGCCGCGCGATTTGGGATGCACCGACGATGAAGCATGAAGGCAGACTGGAAGGCCACGAGATCACGCCCCGCGATGCGCGGATCGACGTGAAATACGATGCGCAGGTGCGCTTCGGCGGCTCCGCGGTCGACGCGATGATCCTCAACGTGTCGAGCAACGGCTTTCGCCTGCATGCGGCCGAAGAGCTCGAGCCCGGCATGGACGTGACCCTTGAGGTCGAGACGCTGGAGCCGGTGCACGGCCAGATCCGGTGGAGTTGCGGGCAGGAATCCGGCGGCGTGTTTCTTGAAGCGATCGCTCTCTAATTACACCCTCATCGCGGCTGCAGCCTCAGCCTCGCGCTTCAGATTTCGGGCGAGTTGGCTCATGCCGTTGAGGTACTGCGGCGGGATGTGGATGTCGCGATAGTCCAGCGCTGCGGCAGCACGCAAAGTCCAGAAGGGATCGATCAAGTGCGGGCGCGCAAGCGCCACCAAATCCGCGCGGCCCGCAGCGAGGATCGAGTTCGCATGATCGGGCTCGTAGATATTGCCGACCGCCATGGTCGCTAGCCGGCCCTCGTTGCGGATCTTGTCGCTGAACGGCGTCTGGAACATGCGGCCGTACGTCGGCTGCGCATCGGCCCACGTCTGGCCCGCGGAGACGTCGATCAGGTCCGCGCCTTCGCGAGCGAAGGCCTCGCCGATCTCCACCGCCTCATCCGGCGTGATCCCGTTCTCGCCCGCCCAGTCGGTGGCAGAGATGCGAACCGACATCGGCCTGTCGCTCGGCCATGCCGCGCGCATCGCGGCGAACACTTCTAGCGGATAGCGCAGGCGGTTTTCGAGGCTGCCGCCATATTCGTCGGTGCGTCTGTTCTGCAGCGGGGTGAGGAAGCTCGACAGCAGATAGCCGTGCGCGGCGTGCAGCTCGACCATGTCGAAGCCGGCTTCCAGCCCCATGCGGACGGCGGCGGCGAACTGGTCGCGCACCATGTCCATGTCGGCGCGGGTCATCGGCCGCGGCTTCTGGTTGACCGGCGACCAGGCGACGTCGCTCGCGGACATCACCGGCCAGTTGCCGTCGTCGAGCGGGACGTCGTTGCCTTCCCAACCGACCCTGGTCGAACCCTTACCGCCGGAATGGCCGAGCTGGAGGCAGATCTTCGCCTTCGAATTGGAGTGCACGAAATCGGCGATGCGCTTCCAAGCCGCGACGTGCTCGTCGTTCCACATGCCGGTGCAACCGGGGCTTATGCGAGCCTCTGGCGACACGCAGGTCATCTCGGTGAAGACGAGGCCCGCACCGCCCATCGCGCGCTCGCCGTAATGGACGAAGTGGAAGTCGTTGGGCGTTCCGTCGGTTGCCGAATACATCGCCATCGGCGAGACCGTGATGCGGTTTTCAACCTGCAAGGCGCGCATGCGGAACGGCGCGAACATCGGCGGCGCAGTCTTGTTCGAACGGCCGTCGGTCGCGCGCTTCCAGAACCAGCGTTCGACCCCTTCGAGCCATTCGCGGTCCCGAAGCCGCAGGTTCTCGTGGCTGATGCGCTGGCTGCGCGTCAGGAGCGAATAAGCGAATTGCAGTGGCTCGAAATGGAGATAGCGGTCGAGTGTCTCGAACCATTCGGTCGAATTGCGCGCGCTGTTCTGGAGCTTGAGGACCTCCAGATTCCGCTCCGCGACATATTCGTCCATCGCCGCTTCGAGGCTGAGTCCTTTGCGGTTCAGCACCTCGGCCAGTTTGATCGCATCTTCGAGCGCAAGCTTGGTGCCCGAACCGATCGAGAAATGGGCAGTGTGCGCGGCGTCGCCGAGAAGGATGACATTGCCGGAGGACCAGCGCTCGCACTTGATTCGGCGGAAGTTCAGCCATGCCGCCGATCCGCGCAAATGCGCGGCGTTGGACATGAGTTTGTGGCCGTCGAGATATTTGGCGAACAGGCGTTCGCATGCTGCGATCGCTTCGGCCTGGTCCATCGTGTCGAAGCCGAAGCCGCGCCAGGTCTCCTCGTCGCATTCGACGATGAAGGTCGAGCAGTCGGGCGCGAAGCGATAGGCGTGCGCCCAGATCCAGCCGTGCTCGGCCTTCTCGAACGCGAAGGTGAAGGCGTCGAAAACCTTCGACGTGCCGAGCCAGACGAACTTGTTGCGGCGGACGTCGATGTCGACACCGAACGCATCCGCGTAAGCGTCGCGGAAGCGCGAGTTGGCGCCGTCCGAGGCGATGACGAGATCGTAGTCCTTCCATTTGGAATCAGCCGGATCGCATTCGGCATTGAAGTGCAGAACGACGCCGAGCTCGCGCGCGCGGGTCTGCAGGATTTCGAGCAGGCGCTTGCGGCCGATGCCGATGAATCCGTGGCCCGATGAAGTGATGGTTTCGCCATGAATATGGACGTCGATGTCGTCCCAGTGCGCAAACTCGTCGGCGATGATCTTCGCGCACTTGGGATCGTTGGCGGCGAGGTTCTCGACCGTCTGGTCGGAAAAAACGACGCCCCAGCCGAAGGTGACTCCGGGGGCGTTGCGCTCGAACACTTCGATCTCGTGCGCGGAGTCGCGCAGCTTCATCGAAATGGCGAAGTAGAGACCCGCCGGCCCAGCGCCGATGCAGGCGATTTTCATGCGCCGAGGGCCCGATCTTTACCGATCTTCGCACTGACGCGCACGCACGCACGTCCGCCCACGCGATAACCTGCAAAGGCAATGGGGTTCAGACCGGAACGGCTGCAGCGCATCCGCGCAACATTGCACAGCAGCACGCCAGTAGGACAGATGGAATGTCTGCTTTGGGTGGAAAGCAGACGCCTTCCGTCTTACCGCTCGGGAAGGTTGTGGATCGCCTTAGCGATCGCGAGCATCACCTTCCCCCATGTGAAAAGTAGGTAGGCCGTAAGAGCAAGGACCAATGCCAAGGTGCTGGGTGGTCTCGCAAGAATTCTATCCCAGAACCAATATAGGGGTATCAGCAACATGCCGAGCAAGACGGCATGAATGGAAAGCAGCCATTCGGCTACCGATATCCACGGCACCATAGGCGTGGGCCAGCCGTGAAGCGCGAGGCTCACATTCGACCAATTGGCTCAGGAGAATTTTCTGCGCCGATCTATCGCCCCAAGGGGGTCAGATATTTCCTTGCTCGACATTCGGCCTGATCCACTCCCGCCACACTAGCATCAACGCGGCCATGATCACCGGTCCGATGAACAGACCGACCAGCCCCATTTCCAGCAATCCGCCGAACGCGCCGATCAGAGCGAGCAGGAAGGGCAGCTGCACGGAACCGCCGATGGCCGCCGGTTGAACAACATTATCGCCGACGGTCATGACGGTCACTCCGAATGCAAACAGAAGTGCCCCCGCCAACAATTGCCCGCTACCGATAAGGATGAGGCTAGCCAAACCAAATACTAGCCAGGCGCCGAACGGGACCAAGGCAAGGAGCATGGTGAAAGTTGTGAATAGCAACGGCTGCGGGATACCCACCACAAAATAGCCGACCCCTATGATTGCGCCTTCCCCGAAGGAGACCAACACGGTTCCGTTGACTGCCCCGCGGACAGCACCGATCATGCGCTCCAGAAACTCGCCGCCGAACGGCCCGAACGTTCGGGCGGCCGCAGCCGATGCGTCGGTCCGGATCAGATTTCCGTGCGTGAGGAGCGACACCAGCGCAACCAGCGTGATCAGGAACAACCCTAGTTCTCGAGCGACTTCTCCACCAACCGACCTGGTCCAGGCGAAAACGGAGTAGGCGCTCACCGATCCGAACAACGCATTCGCCGCCTTGGGAGTCCCTAAGTGTTGTTGCCAATAAACGGCGGCGCGCGGCCCGGCGAGCGGGACCGAAGAAAGCCAGGGTGGAGGCGCAATGCCGGACTGTTGCACATGCTGCAGCCAATCAAGTGTGGCCTGGCTCTCCCGCACCATAACGACGGCGGCAACAGAGAGGGGAATCAGGACGATCAATGCCGTGGCAAGGGCGAACAGGACGGCGATCAGCTCATCATGTCCCGGAAAACGCGAGATGGCGCGCCGGTATAAAGGCCATTCAGCAATTGCCAGCACCGCTGCCCAAGCGACCGGGATCAGAAACGCAAAGGCGACCCACGTCGCGACGAGCAAGACCGCGAAGACCAAGCCCAACTGCCGGGTTCGAAGGGCGCGAGCGCGACGATCCGTCGCTGTCATTGCAGGTCAGATGCGGCGGCGGCGCATATGGTTTCGACCAATGGTCATGTCCCGACAATAGTCTGGGGAAGAGGTTAGACCATGGTCCACCGGTGTCCGCAATGGTTGGAAGAAGGTGCGTCCTCCTCCGTCATTCCCGCGAAAGCGGGAACGTAGCTAAGGTGGCGGGATCTAGCGGAGGGTTTCGGCTTCGCTCCGCTCAATTGATCTTTGCCTGGCCTGGGTTTCCGCTTTCGCCGGAATGACGAAAGTAATGGCGAACTGCAGCTACCGCAGCGCCTCAACGATGGTGACGTTGGCGATTCCGCCGCCTTCGCACATCGTCTGCAGGCCGAAGCGTTTGCCGTGGCGGTGGAGCGCGTGGACGAGGGTGGCCATCAGCTTCGCGCCGCTTGCGCCGAGCGGGTGGCCCAGCGCGATCGCTCCGCCGTGGACGTTGAGCTTCGAGGGATCCGCGTTGGATTGCTGCAGCCAGGCGAGCGGGACCGAGGCGAACGCTTCGTTCACCTCGTAGAGGTCGATGTCACCAATCGAGCGGCCCGCGCGTTCGAGCGCGACGCGCGTGGCGCGGATCGGCTCGTCGAGCATGATCACCGGGTCGCCGGCCGTGACGGTCAGATTGTCGATGCGGGCGAGGGGCTTGAGGTTGTGCTCGCGGACCGCGCGCTCGCTGGCGACGAGCACGGCCGCAGCGCCGTCGCAGATCTGCGATGCATTGCCGGCGGTGATCACGCCGTCGGGAGTCAGGCTTTTCAGACCGGCGAGCGCCTCGAGCGATGCATCGGCGCGAACGCCTTCGTCGAGGCGATGCTCACCGCCGTCGACCTTCAGCGGCACGATCTCCTGGTCGAATGCTCCGGCTTTGGTCGCGGCGGCGGCCCTGCGGTGACTGTCGAGCGCGAACCGATCGAGCTGCTCGCGGTTGAGTCCGTATTTCTTGGCCATCATCTCGGCGCCGCGGAACTGGGTGAACTCGGTTACTCCGTAGCGGTCGAGGATCGCTTGCGGCCACGGGCCTTTGCCGATCCCCGCCTGCATCGGCAGGAACACCGGCGTGCCCATCGGCACACGGGTCATGCTCTCGACGCCGGCAGCGATGACCAGGTCCTGCGTCCCGCTCATCACCGCCTGCGCGGCGAAGTGGATCGACTGCTGCGAGGAGCCGCACTGGCGGTCGATGGTCACGGCGGGGACGATGTCGGGGAGTGAAGAGGCGAGCACCATGTTGCGGCCGACGTGAAAGCTCTGCTCGCCGATCTGGCTGACGCAGCCGACGATCACGTCGTCGATCGCCGACGGGTCGATGCCGGTGCGTGCAACCAGCCCGTCGAGCACTGCGGCGCCCAGCGAGACCGGGTGCCACTCCTTGAGCGTGCCGTCGCGCTTGCCGCCTGCGGTTCGGACGGCATCGACGATGTAGGCGTCAGTCACGAACCGGCCTCAACTCCCGCGAGTCGACGCCGCGCACGAACGCGCCGACGAACATGTTGAAGGCGTCGCGCCGCTCGAGATTGGAAATGTGCCCGGCGCCCTCGATTTCCTCATATTGCGCGCCGGGAATCAGGTTCGCCAACGCCCGCGACAGCACCGGCGGCGTGATGCGGTCGTCCGCGCCGCACAGGACGAGCGTCGGCACCCGGATCGCCTTCGCGCGGCCCTGCTGCTCGGCGAGCCACACCGCCTTGGCGCCGATGCGATAGGCGGCGGGGTCGATGCGGGCCATGGTCTCAACCACTTCGCTGCGCACCTGCGGATCGGCGGGCTGCGCAAGCAAGACGTGGACCCGGCTTTCCGCCATGGCCCGGAGGTCGCCGCTCGCCGCAACACCGCGCTCATAGATCGCCTGTCCGTCGGGATGGTCGGCGAAGGTGTCGGCGAGGATCAGCGACCTGATGCGCCTCGGCCAGGCGGCGTACATCGCGATCGCCACCACTCCACCGAGCGACAGGCCGCAGACATGCGCGTCCTCAATGCCGAGCTCGGTCATCGCCGCAAGCACGGTTGCGGCATAATCGTCGCGCGTCATGCCTTCGTAAGCAGGGTCGCTATCGCCGTAGCCCGGATAATCGAACGCGACCGCGCGCCGCTCGCCGCGGAAATAGTCGAGCTGCGGGCGCCACACGGATTTGTCGGAGCCGACGCCGTGGAGAAACACGATGGGCCTGTGGCCGCCCTCGTCGACCTCGTCATAGCCGAGCGAAATTCCGGTCGCCGTCCTGATCCGAGCCATGTCGCGATATTGGCAGCCGGGGCCGCGCCGCGCTAGCGTTGATCCCATGACGCGCATGATCGTGAACGGTGAGCCGATCGAATACCGGCTGGATCCCGAGACGCCTTTGCTGTGGGCGTTGCGCGAGGCGTCCAACCTGACCGGCACGAAATACGGCTGCGACAGCAGGGATTGCGGCTCCTGCACGGTGATGGTCGACGGCCGTGCCGCGCTGAGCTGCGGCGTCCCGATCGGAACGCTCGAGGGTGCGGAGGTGATGACGATCGAAGGTCTGTCCAGCGGCCGCTCGCATCCCGTGCAGCAGGCCTGGCTCGCCGAGCAGGTGACGATGTGCGGCTATTGCGAGCCGGGGTTCATCATGGCGATCGCGGCGCTGCTCCGGGCGAGCCCGAACCCGAGCGAGGAGCAGATCGGGGCACTTCCCAACATCTGCCGCTGCGGTGCCTACCCGCGCATCCGCAAGGCGATTGCTCGCGCCGCGCAGATGTCCGCGCCGGCTGCTCCAAAGGCGTCGTCTCCGGAGGCCAATGCGGCCCCGCGAACCTGAATAAACGGCTCCGTAACGGTTAAGCCGCTGCTCATCTCAAAAGGAGCACTTCCCACCCAACGTTAGAAAGGTGTGAGTCATGCGTAAGCTCCTTATTTCTCTCCTCCTGGCGGGAGCCGCGGCAACCCCCGCGCTCGCCGACCCGAGTGACCACCACAACCACGACAACAACAATGCTCACGCCGAACATCAGCAGGCGCGCAGCGAGCGGCAGTCGTCTTCGTCCGAGCATCAGTCCAACGGGCAGGGGCACGTCAACGCCAATGCCGGCCAGGGCGGGCAGCCAAACCTCGCCCGCTCCAACGGCTTCCGGCAGAACGGGCAGGTCGACCCGGCGCAGGCGCAGGCGTTCCGCGCCGAGCGCGAGCGGATGCTGGCCGCCCAGAACGGCGGCGATTCGCAGGGCAACCGGCACAATGTCCGCCATCGGCAGGGCTCGCAGCAGGTCAACGACGAGTCGCTGCGTCAGTCCGACCGGACCGTGCCGAACGTGATGCGCACCCGCGACCGCAGCCAGGTGGTCAGGGACGTCCCGCGCCGCGGCACGCAGCCGCCGTTGGTCGCCGATAACAATCATCGCCGCGACCGGGTGAGCTGGAACACCAACTGGCGTCACGACGGCCGGTACGACTGGCGCAACTGGCGCAATCACCACCGATCGAGCTTCCACCTCGGCTTCTACTACGATCCGTTCGGCTGGGGTTATCAGCCGTTCGGCATCGGCTATAGGCTGTGGCCGAATTATTATTCGAGCAATTACTGGATCAACGATCCTTATGAGTACCGGCTGCCCTATGCGCCGCCGGGGACGCGGTGGATCCGCTATTACAACGACGCCCTGCTCGTCGACGTGTACACGGGCGAAGTTATCGACGCGATCCGTGGGTTCTTCTGGTAGACGCTAACAACCGTTGATCGAAGGGGCGTTGCGGCATAGCTGCAGCGCCCCTTTTCGCGTCTGCGTCACACTTCATCCACTTTCCAAAGGCCGTTCCATGCCGAAACTCGCCCGCGCCCTGATCCTTTCCTGCTCGTTGCTGGCGGTTTCCGCGCCCGCTGCAGCGCAGCCCGCCCCGACTGCGGCGCAGGCAAGCCTGCACGAGCGGCTGTTCCAAGTGTTCAAAGACAGCGACGAAGCTTCGCTGAAGCGCAACCCGGTGCAAGCGCTGCTCCGCGGCGATCAGCGCTACGCGGATCGGCTCGGCGACCTGTTTAGCCACCAGCATTATCTCGGCGAGAAGGCCGCAGCCGAGCACGACCTTGCCGCGCTCCACGCGATCCCGCGCGGCCAGCTGAGCCAAAGCGACCAGCTCGCCTATGACGTTTTCGAGTTTCAGACCAAGGACGCGCTCCGCGGCTACACGCCGCAACTAATGAGGCTCAACGAAGCGCTGCCGATAAATCACTTCTTCGGCATCCACACCGAATATCCGACGCTTGCGAGCGGGCAGGGCGGAGCGCCCTACAATACGGTCGCCGATTACGAGAACAGCCTGAAGCGCAACCGCGACTTCGCCGCGAACATCGATGAGGGGATCCGCCAGTGGAAGAAGGGCGAGGCGGAAGGCGTCGTCGATACCAAGCTGACGGTCCGCAACATGATCGAGCAGCTGAACAGCCAGCTCAAACTGAAGCCCGAGGAATCTCCTTATTGGGGGCCGATCAAGGAATTCCCGAAAGCTGTCGGGCCCGCCGACCGCGCGCGGCTGACGGATGAGTATCGGCAGTCGATCAGCACGGTGATCTACCCCGCGCTGACGCGGCTGCGCGACTTCCTCCAGAACGATTATCTGGGCCACGCGCGCGAAGGCGTCGGCCTCCTCTACATGAAGGGCGGCGATGCGCTTTATCGCTACGATGTCGAGGCGACGACCACGACCGAGATGACGCCCGAGCAGATCCACCAGCTCGGCCTCAGCGAAGTCGCGCGCATCACCAAGGAGTTCGAGAAAGTCCGTCAGGAAATGGGGTTCAAGGGCGATCTCCACGCCTTCTTCGACTACATGCGAACGAGCCCTAAGTTCGCGCCCAAGAGCCGCGAGCAGATCGAGTCCGACTACGCGCGGATCAAGTCTGCGGTCGAAGCCAAGGTGCCGACGTATTTTTCGCTCGTGCCCAAGACACCGCTCGTGATCCGGCCATATCCGCCGTACCGCGAGAAGTTCGAGGCGGGCGGCTCGTATGACAGCGGCACGCCGGACGGCTCGCGGCCCGGCACCTTCTATTTCAACGCTTACGACCTGCCGTCACGCTTCACTTGGGAAGAGACGACACTTTTCCTCCACGAGGGCGAGCCGGGCCACCATTTCCAGATCAGCCTTGCTCAGGAGAACACCGCGCTTCCGGCCTTCATGCGGTTCGGCGGCAATACCGCGTACGTCGAGGGCTGGGCGCTCTATTCGGAGACGCTCGGCTACGACATGGGCTTTTACAAGGATCCAGTGCAGCGCTTCGGAACGCTGAACGACGAGATGCTGAGGGCGATGCGGCTGGTCGTCGACACCGGCATTCACACCAAGGGCTGGACCCGCGATCAGTCGATCAAATACATGCTCGACCATTCGGGTGAATCGAAGACCGACGCCACGGCAGAAGTCGAGCGCTACATCGCCATTCCGAGCCAGGCGACGGCCTACAAGATCGGCGCGCTGACCATTCAGAGGCTCCGCGACAAGGCCAAGGCGGCGCTCGGGCCCAAGTTCGACATCCGTCAATTCCATGCGCAGGTGCTCGATAGCGGCGCGCTGCCGATGGAGATCCTGGAGGCGAAGATCGACCGCTGGATCGCGGCCAAGCAGGCTAGCTAGCAGTCAGGTCTACGAAGGGGGCGAACTTGTCTTCGCGTTTGACAAAGCTGGTCTCGTAACGTCGCACGGTCGTGTCAGCGGTCAGCACGCCCTCGGCGACCTCGTTGAACTCTTCCATGCTCGCGCAATCGAACAGCAGCAGCAGGTCGTAGGTCCCGGCAAGCTCGTAGCAGAACTGGATCTGATGAGCGGCCCGGATGCGCTGGAGCAAGGCCGCCTTGCCGTGCTGGTCGGCGTGCTCGCTCAGCTGAAGCATGACGATCGCGCGCAGTCGCGTGCCGGTGAGCTGAGGTCCGAGCAAAGCGATCGTCCGCGCGATCCACCCTTCGCTCCGCAACCGGCGCAAGCGCCGCGCAATCGCCGATGGAGAGAGCGGTACGCTGGCCGCGAACTCTTCCGCCGTGCGCCCGTCGTCGCGCTGGACTTGGTTGAGGAGGTCGAGGTCGAAGCGGTCGAGCACGGAGCTCCTGTGCCAAATTTTGGTGAAGTTGCGCATGAAAAATGCGCAGATCGCGCAAAGCGTTACCGTTACGCCGGGCGCCATTGTTCAAGGGGAAGGGGCATTATGCGTAGGTTTTTCGTTGCCGCGATGATCGGTTGCTCGACGGTCGCGCTCGCGCAGACCCAGCCCATTCCGAAGCCGGCGGTTGGCGGAGTCGCCGCCGCTGACACGACGATCACCGCCGAGGAGGCACGCAAGACAGCCCTCGACCTCGCCGGCAAGCTCGATGAAGCCTACGTCTTCCCCAATATTGCAAAACGATATTCGGCAATGCTGCGAGCGAATGTGGAGAGCGGCGCCTATGACAACATCCATTCCGGCCGCGCTTTTGCCGATCGGCTCACCGAAGATCTTCGTGCGGTATCTCCCGACGGGCACCTTCGAGTGACGGTCGCCGAGCCCGAGCCCACGGTCCATAACGCTTCGGCGGGTCCGAGGCCGCGTTTCCCCTGGACTCCGGTCGAAGAGCAGCGTTGGCTAACGCCGAGCATCGCTTACATCCGGTTCAACGTCTTTTCGGGCGACGACGCGACGGTTGCGGCAGTTCGCGATTTCATGGCCAGGCACGCGTCGGCAAAGACCATCATCTTCGACAATCGCACCCATCACGGCGGCGGCCTCGCGGAGATGAACGCGATGTTCCCGTATCTCTTTTCGAAGAATACCGTGCTGCTCACAATGGATACGCGGGAAGGCGTTGCTGACCCGAACGACGAGCCCATGGTTCGCAAGGTCACAGGGCCCGCGGGCGTGAGCCGCCGCGAGCATTTCGTCGAGCCGAGCACGACCGAAAAACGGCTGTTCAAGGCGAAGGTTTTCGTCCTGACCTCGCCTGCAACCGGGTCAGCGGCCGAGCATATGACGTTGGCACTCAAGCGAACCCACCGCGCGACGATCATTGGTGAGACCACTGCGGGTGCGGGCCATTACGGCGGCCAAGTGGAGATCGGCGACAAGTTCCAGGCTTTCATTCCCGTCGGTCGGACTTTCGATCCGGATACGGGCAAGGACTGGGAAGGCACCGGCGTCGCTCCGGATGTGGCCGTACCCGCCAAGGATGCTCTGATCGAAGCGCTGGTTCGCAGCGGATTGAATTGCGACGAAGCCCAGAAGATCGACGCGACGGTGAAGCCGAGCGGCTCGATGGAACGCAAGGTTCCGCGGCGGATCGCGACCGCGGACTGAGTCGGCAGCCTGCGCTCGTTCCCCTCTTAGGCGCAGGCTGCTTGCCAGTATCTGGCATGCCGTTCGTCGAAATCGCGCAAAATGTGTGCAACCCCCGTGGTAAAAGGATGTCGGAGGAGCAAGGCCATGCAGAAACGCTATGTGCTCGCACTCGCGATGGTCGCCGGTGTCGGATTGCTCTCGGCACAGCAGGGACCTGCCTGCCCGTATCAAGACGCGGAACGTGCGGCGGCTCAGACCACGGACACCGCGGATGTATCGGAAGGCACTCCTGGCGAAGGCTCGGTGTTCGGCTTCGGGCGAAGCGCGCTCTTCGCGCCTTAGGCGGCGACGCTCTCCAGCGCTTCGGCGATGAGCCGGCGGCTGTTATCGATACCGTAAAGCGCGATGAAGCTGCCCATGCGCGGGCCCTGGCTCGATCCGAGCAGGGTTTCGTAGAGCGCCTGGAACCACGTCCGCAGCGAATTCGAACGGGTGGCGCTTGCCGACCTCGAACACGGCGTGCTGGATGATCTCGGCGTCGGCATCCGCCGGCAATTTCGCAAGCTCGGAATCGAGATCGCGCAGAGCGTCGGTTTCCGTCTCGCTGGGAGGACGGCGCCGCAGTTCAGGCAGGACAAAATCGTGCGCATAATTGACGGCGAGGCCGATGAGCTCGTCGAGTTCGGGATCGGTCTTGGGTGAGGTCCCGGGCGCATAACGCTGAACGAACTTCCAAGCCGTGTCCTTGTCGGCAATGCCCGGCAAGCTGACAAGGTTGAGCAGCAAATTGTAGGTTACCGGCAACGTGCTCGCCGGCACGTTGCCGCCGTGAATGTGGTGCACCGGGTTGCCGAGCTTCTGCTCGATCGGCTGGGCAGGATAGTTGCCGCGGAACTGCCAATATTCGTCGACCGCGCGCGGGATGACGCCGATGTGCAGGCTCTTCGCCTTCCGCGGCTCGCGGTAGATGTAGAAGGCGAGGCTCGGCTCGCTGCCGTAGCGCAGCCAGTCCTCGAGGCTGAGGCCGTTGCCCTTCGACTTGGAAATCTTCTCGCCCTTTTCGTCGAGAAACATCTCGTAGTTGAAACCTTCCGGCGGGCGGCCGCCAAGAATGCGCGCGATCTTGCCCGATTGGACTACGCTCTCGATCAGGTCCTTTCCGGCCATTTCATAATCGACGCCGAGTGCGACCCAGCGCGCGGCCCAGTCGACCTTCCACTGAAGCTTTGCGAGACCGCCGAAAGCCGATTGCTGGACGTGGCTGCCGTCCTCGTCGTCGAACGCGACGAGTTCCGCTTCAGCATCGATCACCTCGACAGGCACCTGAAGGACCCGGCCCGTCGAAGGGGAGATCGGCAGGACTGGCGAATAGGTCTTGCGGCGATCCTCGCCGAGCGTCGGGAGCATCACGCCCATGATGCCATCCCACGCTCGAAGCACCTTGCGGATCACTTGGTCGAACTCGCCGCTCGCGTAGCATTCGGTCGCCGACACGAACTCGTAGTCGAAACCGAACCGGTCGAGGAAGCTTCTCAGCATCGAATTGTTGTGCGCAGCAAAGTTTTCATGCGTCTCGAACGGATCTGGTATCTGCGTCAGCGGCCGCCCGAGATATTCCGTCAGCATCTGTTGGTTGGGCACATTGTCGGGGACCTTGCGCAGACCATCCATATCGTCGCTGAAAGCGATCAACCGGGTCGGGTAGCCGCCGGTCAGCTCCTCATATGCGTGGCGGACGAAGGTCGTGCGCAGCACCTCGTTGAAGGTGCCGATGTGCGGCAGGCCCGACGGTCCATAGCCCGTCTCGAAGATCACCGGATCGCCCGCCGGCTTGCCCTCGGGCCAGCGCTTCAGAAGCTTGCGCGCTTCCTCATAAGGCCAGGCCTTCGACTGCATCGCGGTAGAGCGGAGGGAATCGGCGTCCAAATGCGTTGCTCTTCTGTTCTCGTAAAGCCAAGGTCGACGGGATGGCCGCTCCTTTGCCTCTTCCCGCGCTGCACGCAACCCATGCGGGAATTTGGCTGGCAAGCCGCGATGGCGAAGTGCGGGAGGCGAGCCGGGGCGAAGCGATCGCTCGGGCAGCCGAGACGCCGCACATCATCCTCAACGGCCCCCTGGTCGGGCAGCGGCTCGGCTACCCGGAATTGTCGGGCCTCGATCTGCTGGAGCTGTTCGCGTTCGTGCATCCGGCGCAGTTCGCGGTGCCGACCCCGGCGGGCCTCAGCCGTGCCGTCGGCTTGGAGCCTCCCGGCGACGAGCAGGAGGCGGTGACTTGTCTCCGCGCGATTGCCGAGCGGCTGCTCGCGACGTTTCAGGAGCCGGACTGGCGTGAGCGCGAAGGGGCGTGGACGTCGAACGCGACCCTGCACCGGCTCGGCTGGGGCTGGGCGCCTCTGATCGGCGCGCGGCTGGAGCGGCCCGAGCGGGGTGAGAGGATGCTCTTCTCGCGCCTGAAGCAGTGGGAGGAAGCAGCTGATCGCCCGCCGCCACGCACGGTGAGCGTCGATCCTGTCGCGGCGCGGCAGAAGCTCGACCGCCTGACAGGGCGGGCTGAAGCACGCGAGGGCCAGCGCGCCATGACCGAGGCCGTGACCTCCGTCTTCGCGCCGAAGCGGACGAAGGACGCACCCAACCTGCTGCTCGCCGAGGCCGGCACAGGTATCGGAAAGACGCTGGCCTATCTTGGCCCGGCCGCGCTCTGGGCGGAGCAGTCCGGCGGTACCGTTTGGGTTTCGACTTTTACGAAGGCGCTGCAGCGGCAGCTCGATGCCGAGGGCCCGAAGCTCTTCGCGGAGGCGGAGGAGCGCGCGCGTCGGATCGTCGTCCGCAAGGGTCGAGAGAATTACCTGTGTCTGCTGAACCTCGAGGACGCGCTTCAGGGAGCCTTCTCGGGCCGCGCGGCGATCCTGGCGCAGCTCGTCGGACGGTGGGCGGCGTACACTAAGGACGGCGATATGGTCGGCGGCGACCTGCCCGGCTGGTTGCCGAGCCTGTTTCGCCGAGCGGGAGCGACTGCACTGACCGACCGTCGCGGCGAGTGCGTCTATGCCGGCTGCCCGCATTATCGCCGCTGCTTCATCGAACGGGCGGAGCGGGCGAGCCGCGAGGCCGACATCGTCATCGCTAACCATGCGCTGGTGATGGTCAATGCGGCGCGTGCGCGGGAGGATGCGCCCGGCCGGATCATGTTCGACGAGGGACATCATCTGTTCGACGCCGCAGACTCCACCTTCGCAGTTGCATTCGGCGGCCAGGAAGCGATCGAGCTCAGGCGCTGGATCGTCGGGCCGGAGGGGCGTTCGCGTGGCCGCCGGCGCGGATTGGCGGCGCGGCTGATGGACGTTGCATCCTACGACGAAGAAGGCGCGGTGGCGCTCGATGCCGCCGTCGAGGCGGCGAAGGCCCTTCCCTCGGACGGTTGGCTGCAGCGGCTGGTCGAAGGCGCGCCGTTCGGGCCGATCGAGGCTCTGCTGTCGGAGGTTCGGGGCACGGTCTACGCGCGCGCCAAGGCGCAGGAGGCGGGCTACGGGCTGGAAACCGAGCTTGCCGAGCCGGACGGCGCTTTGGTGTCGAGTGCAGCCGGAGCGGCGGAGATCTTGGAAGCCTTACAGAAGCCATTGGCCGCGCTTTCGCGGCGGCTGGAGGCGGTGCTCGAGGACGCGCCCGATTGGCTCGATTCGCAAGCTCGGGCTCGTGTTGAGGGCGCGATTCGTGGTCTGTCCTGGCGGCGAGAGACGCTTGCGGCGTGGATCGCATTGCTGGCGCGGATCGGCGGTGAGGCCGATCCGGAGTTCGTTGACTGGCTCGCGGTCGAGCGGGTGGGCGGTCGCGAGTATGACGTTGCGATCCAGCGCCGCTGGCTCGATCCTACGAAGCCGCTGGCTCGCACGGTCATTGCTCCGGCAGACGGGGTGCTGGTGACTTCGGCGACTTTGCGCGGGGGCGAGGGCTGGCCCGCGGCCGAGGCGCGTACCGGCGCGCTGCACTTGCCTGGTCCGGCCACGCATTTCGAGGCGGAAAGTCCGTTCGATTATGCCGGCTGCTCCGAGGTGCTGATCGTCACCGACGTGAAGCAGGGCGACGTGGCTTCGCTGGCTGGTGCCTATGCCCGGCTGATCGAGGCCGCGGGCGGAGGAACACTCGGCCTGTTCACGGCGATCCAGCGGCTGAAGGCCGTGCATGCTCGCATTGCAGACCGGCTTGCCCGCGCCGGGCTGCCCTTGCTCGCTCAGCATGTCGATCCGATCGACGCGGGTACGCTAGTCGATATCTTCCGCGACGATCCGCGTGCGTCGCTGCTCGGCACCGACGCACTGCGTGACGGTGTCGACGTGCCCGGCGAATCGCTGCGCCTCGTGGTGATGGAGCGCGTGCCCTGGCCACGTCCGACGGTGCTTCACGCCGCCCGGCGGATGACGGGCGGGGGGAGCGCGTACGACGACCGTGTAGTGCGCGCTCGGATTGCGCAGGCATTCGGCCGGCTGATTCGCCGACAGGGCGACACCGGCGTGTTCGTGATATTGTCCGCCGCCATGCCGTCGCGGCTCCTCTCCGCATTTCCAGCGGGCGTGCAGGTAAACCGGATCCCGCTCGAGACCGCGATTGAGCGGGTAGACCAGCGGCTCGCCAAAAGAGCCTCAAGGGAGGCGGTAACAGAGCTTTTGACGTGAAAACGCTCGCAATCCTACGTCATGCGAAGTCCAGTTGGGATCAGCCGAACACCGACGATTTCGGCCGCCCCTTGAACGACCGCGGCTGGAAAGCGGCGCGGCGGATCGGGCGCGAGCTCAGGGACAGGAAGGTGCGCTTCGACCTATGCCTCGCGAGCCCTGCGGCGCGGGTCCGCGAAACGCTCGATGGCGTCGCCGAGAGCTACGGTGAGTTCGCGTTCCCGGTCAGGTTCGAACGGCAAATGTACCTGGCGGACCCGGCGACTTTACTGGACCTGGTGCACGGCGTTCCGGGTGATGTCGAAAATCTACTGCTCGTCGGACACAATCCGGGGCTCGAACGCGTCGTCGCTCTACTGACCGCAGATGATCGAAGTGGATTGCGCGAGCGCGTCGAGCATAAGTTTCCGACGGCGGCTCTCGCTGTGATCGATTTCGCAGTTCCGAGCTGGGCCGAGGTTAAGCCAGCCAGCGGAAAGCTGGTCGAGCTGATCCTTCCCAGGGAGCTGGACTAGCCTTCGAGCGCGTCCGCGAGCCGATTGCGAAGCTCAATCAAGCGGAACACGTCGACGCCGTTCGGCTCGTCCCCTTCGGGACCATCCGACAGGGCGAACGCGGGCGGCGAGGCCGGGGCCATCACGGAGACCGGCTGCGAGCCCGCATCCCCTCGCTCACGAAGGACCTTTTGCACGCCGCGGACGGTGTAGCCTTCCTCGTTGAGCAGCCGGTTGATGCGCCGCGCGAGCTCGACGTCAGCGGGGCGATAGTAGCGGCGATTGCCGGCCCGCTGCATGGGCCTGAGCTGGGGGAACTTGGTTTCCCAATAGCGCAGGATGTGCTGGGCGACGCCCAGCTCGTGCGACAATTCGCCGATGGTCTTGAGAGCGTCCGGTGCCTTTTCGGCCGTCGCCACCCAGCTTACCCGGCGATCCGGTCGCGCATGATCTGGCTGGCGCGGAACGTCATCACGCGCCGCGGAGCGATCGGCACTTCGATGCCGGTCTTCGGATTGCGGCCGACGCGCTGTCCCTTGTCGCGCAGGATGAAGGTGCCGAAGCCGGAGATCTTCACATTCGCGCCGTCGGCGAGCGAATGGCACATGTGGTGAAGCACGCGCTCGACGAGGCCGGCACTTTCGGCGCGCGAGAGGCCGAGCTTGCGATGGACGACGTCGGCCAAATCAGCGCGTGTCAAAGTGCCGTTGGCTTCAGCTTCATTAGTGACCCGCGCTATGCCGAGATCGGCCATCTAAAATCTCCCGCCCTGTTCGACACTGCCCCCGCGGCGTCGATTCACCATCGTAACAAACTTGCCTCGTGTCGACAATTCGACATTCGGCGAATTATCGAATTTTTTCAATACCTGAGCGCTGCCGCCCCCCATGTAAAGCCACCACCCATCGCTTCAAGCACGACAATGTCCCCGCGTTGGATTCTTCCGTCCTTTACTGCCGTATCGAACGCCAGCGGAACCGACGCGGCCGACGTGTTGGCATGTTCGTGGACGGTGACAACCACCTTTTCGGACGCAAGGCCCAATTTCCTCGCCGTGGCGTCGAGGATTTGCGCGTTGGCCTGATGCGGCACGACCCACTTCACGTCAGCGGAGGTGAGGCCCGCCGCCGCCAGCACTTCGTTGAGAACCTCGGCGAGATTGACGACCGCGTGGCGAAAGACTTCGCGGCCCTTCATCCGGAGCTTGCCGACGGTCCCGGTGGTCGAAGGCCCGCCATCGACGAACAGCAAATCATTGTGGCGGCCGTCGGCGTGCAGCTTCGTTGCGAGGATTCCTCTGTCAGTATCCTCAGCGCTGAGCACCAGCGCGCCCGCGCCATCGCCAAACAGGACGCAGGTGGTGCGGTCCTCCCAGTCCAGGATCCGGCTGAACGTCTCGGCGCCGATCACCAGCGCTTTTTTTGCATTGCCGGAGCGAAGCATCGAATTGGCGACCGACAGCGCGTAAAGGAACCCGGTGCAGACGGCGTGGACGTCGAACGCCACGCAATCGTCGATGCCGAGCGCTGCCTGAACTTTGGTTGCGGACGATGGGAAGGTTTGGTCGGGCGTGGCCGTTGCGAGAACGATCAGTTCGATGTCCGTCGCTGCCACTCCCGCATGCTCGAGGGCGCGGCGCGCTGCCTGGGTAGCAAGGCTCGCAGTCGTCTCGCCTTCTCCCGCGACATAGCGGCTGCGGATGCCGGTGCGCTCGACGATCCACTGGTCGGTGGTGTCGACGCTCTGCGCCAGCTCCTCGTTCGTGACTCTCCGCTTCGGCAGCGCACTTCCGACACCCAGAACAACAGAACGCAAAGTCACTGGACAGCCTCGTCGGCAAAAGCGTGGGCACGGAAATTGTCGAGATCGTCGGAGATCTTCCGGATGATGTCGTTGCGGACCATGCCGCACGCCACGCCGATCGCGTTGGCAACGCCCTTTGGCGTGGCGCCGCCATGGCTCTTCACCACCAGTCCGTTGAGGCCGAGGAAGACCGCGCCATTATGGTTGTTCGGATCGAGGTGAACTTTCAGCAGGTTAAGGGCGGGCTGTGACAGAGCGAAGCCGGCCTTGGAGCGAAGCGAGCTCTTGAAGGCGCGGCGCAACAGGTCGGTGACGAACCGCGCCGTGCCCTCGGCGGTCTTCAGGGCGATGTTGCCGGAGAAGCCGTCGGTAACGATCACGTCGACGCCTCCGCGCGAAAGCTGGTCGCCTTCGGTGAAGCCGTCGAATTTGAACGCCAGGTAGTCCGCTTCGCGGAGCATGGCGGCGGCTTCCTTGAGCTCGTCCGTGCCTTTCAATTCCTCGGTGCCGATGTTGAGAAGCTTCACGCGCGGTTTCGGGATGGAGAGGACCGTGCGCGCGTAGGCCGCGCCCATGACCGCGAACTGGACGAGGTTCTGAGCGTCGCACTCGGTGTTGGCGCCGAGGTCGAGCATCACGCAGTCGGTCTCGCCGAGGGTGGGGAGAAGGGCCGCGAGTGCCGGCCGGTCGATACCGAGGATCGTCCGGAGCGCGAGCTTTGACATCGCCATCATCGCGCCGGTGTTGCCGCCGGAGACCGCGGCGTCGGCGAGGCCTTCCTTCACCGCGTTGATCGCCATGCCCATCGATGTTGTGCGGGCGCGGCGGATCGCCTGGCTCGGCTTTTCGTGACCGCCGATTTCCTCTGGAGAATGGATCAGGGCGGCGGATCCGAGATTTGGGTGCCGTTTTAGCTGCTCGCGGACCTGCGCTTCGTCGCCGTAGAAGGTGAACTGCAGCGAAGGGTCGCGCTTTAGCGCCTTCGACGCGCCGGCGACCATGGCCGATACGCCGGTATCGCCGCCCATGGCGTCGATGGCGATGCGTGGGCCCCCGGTCATCGTGAGGCCTTTATGCGCTTCAGGCCTCGGTCGAAACGATTTCGCGGCCGTTATAGTGGCCGCATGCCGCACACATGTTGTGCGGCAGCTTCAACTCGCCGCAATTCGGGCATTCCTGGAACTTGGTCGGCGTCAGCGCATGGTGGCTGCGGCGCATGTTCCGCTTGGACGGCGATGTTTTTCTCTTCGGGACAGCCATTGCGGCACCTTTAAATCCATGAGTTCAATAAAAATTGCGACGATCTCCGCCTCATCTCGGCGGGCGGAAACCCGCGGCGGCGGCTGGATCGTCGCGAACCGCGGCTCGTATAGCGAAATGAGAGGCGAGCGCAAGGTGCGCCTGGACACGTTCAGTTAGTCAGGCGCGCCATCTCCGAACAAAATAATCGGTTCGCGTCTTCTAATCCATGTTAGGACGTGCCGAAGTCCCTCATTGTCGGGCTAGTGGTGCAGGAGGACGTGAACGGATGGTCGCTGTGACAACGCCCATCGCGGCGTTCGCGCAGACCGATAAGCCGCTGCCGCACCGGCAGCGCGCGAAGCAGATCCTCGCGACGCATCCTGAAGTGCGAAGGCTCTTCAAGCGCGATCGATGGTCGGTCTTGTGGACCGTGCTGCTGGTCGGCCTGCAGGTCGGCATCGGTATCGCGCTGACCCTTTTCCACGCCCCGTGGTGGGCGATCATCATCGGCGCCTATGCATTCGGCGCGTTCGCCAACCATGCATTGTTCGTGCTGATCCACGACTACACGCATAATGTCGTGTTCAGGACCGCGAATGCCAACCGGCTCGGCTCGATCCTCGCCAATGTCGCCATCGTCTTCCCTGCGGCGATCGGGTTCCGCAACCATCACTTGCTGCACCACAAATATCTCGGGATCCCCGGTCTCGACGCGGACGTGCCGACAGCCAGGGAGGCGCGCTGGGTCGGCAACAGCTGGTGGCGCAAGACGTTCTGGCTGAGCATGTTCTGGGCGGTGCAAGCCTTCCTTCGGCCAACCACGGTGAAGGCGATCCGGACCATCGACAATTGGGTCGTCCTCAACATCGTTGCGATGGTGGCGGCAATGGCGCCGATCGTATGGTTTTTCGGCTGGTGGCCGGTGGCATATCTGTTCCTCTCGACGTTATTCTCGCTCGGCGTGCACCCGGTGGGCGCTCGCTCGATCCAGGAGCATTACGTGTTCAAGGAAGGGCAGGAGACCTATTCCTACTACGGCCCGCTGAACAAGCTGTCGTTCAACATGGGCTACCACAACGAACACCACGACTTTCCCCAGGTGCCGTGGTCGCGCCTGCCGGCGGTGCGGGCTGCGGCGCCGGAGTTCTACGATCATCTCTATCACCACCGGTCGTGGACCAAGCTGCTGTTCCACGTCCTCTTCAACCGCAAATTCCGGCCGGACAACCGCATCGTGCGGCCGATGCCCGAGCGCATGAAGAGCGTCGCCGCAGCCTGACGGCTATGGGTGAGGCAATCGGTCCAGCCGCCTCCGGTGTTCCCCTAGTGTCCCGCCCGCTTCCGAAAGGGCACAATTGCCTCGCGAGGAGCGAAAGATGACCATTGGACAACGGATAATGGCGACGTCCGCCGGATTTGAGGCCGCAACCGGCCTGCTCTTGCTCATCGCCCCATCGGTTCTGGCCAGGCTGTTGATCGGCTCCGACATCGACGGACCGGCAATCATTATCGCCAATATTGCGGGGCTGGCGCTCATCTCCTTGGGAATTGCGTGTTGGCCGCGCGTCGGCGCAGCCACTCGCGGAACCTTCGTCGCTCTGCTGATCTACAACCTGACAGTTGCACTGCTTCTTGCCGAAGCTGGAGCATCGTCAACTGCGAGCGGATTGCTGCTGTGGCCGGCGGTGTTGGTCCACGTGATTCTGACCGCAGGACTCGCGCTGACCGTAGGCGGGCACCTGCGCAGCGCGAAAGCCCTGCCGTAGGGTTGGTTCGTTCGCCAACGCAGAGCTTAGATCAGGCGGCTAAAACCTCGTCCCCGACGAATGGATTGGTGGCGCGCTCGTGCCCGAATGTGGACATCTGCCCGTGGCCTGGCACGAAGGCGGTCTCGCCGCCCATCGGCCACAGCCGCTCGGTGATCGAGCGGATCAGCTGTTGCTGGTCGCCTCGCTCGAAATCCCAACGGCCGACTGAGCCCTTGAACAGCACGTCGCCGACCAGCGCGAGCTTCGATTCGGGATGATGGAAGACGACGTGGCCCGGCGTGTGGCCCGGGCAGTGGCGCACGTCGAAGGTGAGATTGCCGACGGTGACCTGATCGCCATCGCTGAGCCAGCGCGATGGCTCGAACGGCCGGCCTGTGACGCCGTATTTCGCGCCGTCCTCTGCCAGCCGCGAGATCCAGAAGCGGTCCTCTTCGTGCGGCCCTTCGATCGGCACGCCGAGCTCTTCGGCGAAAATGCCGGCGCTGCCGCAATGGTCGATATGGCCGTGGGTCAGCAGGATCTTCTCGACCGTCACGCCGGCCTGCTGCACGGCGGCCTTGAGCCGCGGCAGATCCCCGCCGGGATCAACGAAGGCTCCGCGCATCGTCGCAGTGCACCACAGCAAAGTGCAATTCTGCTGCAGCGGGGTGACCGGGATGATGGCCGCCCGGAGCAGGGGATTGTCGCTCATTGATAGTCGGGCGTGAGCGGGTCGGCGGCTGGCGGTTCGTTGTTCATCGACTTCGACACCGCTTCGGCTTGGCGGAGCACGCGCAGGATGTTGCCGCCGGCGAGCTTGGCGAGGTTCGCGTCCGACCAGCCGCGGTGGATCAACTCGGCGAAGAGATTGGGGTAATCCTGGACGCCGGTTAGCCCCTCCGGCGTATCGGGAATGCCGTCGAGATCACCGCCGATCCCGACGTGATCATACCCGGCGACCTTGGCGACATGCTCGACGTGATCGGCGACTTGCGCGACCGTCGCCTTGGGCTCCGGATGCGCGGCGATCCAGGCGGCGATCGCGGCTTCTAGCTCCGCCTGCGCATGACCGGTGAGCATTCGTGCGACGCGAGCCTTCTCCGCGTCCCGCTCGGCCGACCATTTCCAGACGGCGTCGTTCACATAGTCCGGTGCGAAGTTGACCATCACCACGCCGCCATTGGTGGCGAGGCGCTGGAGCACTGCATCGCTGACGTTGCGCGGGTGACCGTCGATTGCCTTGGCGCCGGAGTGGGAAAACATCACCGGGGCCTTCGAGACGTCGAGCGCCGACATCATCGTGCCCTCGCTGACGTGGCTGAGGTCGACGAGCATGCCGATCCGGTTCATCTCGTGAACGACGCGCTTGCCGTAATCGGTGAGGCCGTTGTGCAGGGGTACGTCGGTGGCCGAGTCCGCCCAATCGGTGGTCTTGAAATGCGTCAGCGTCATGTAGCGGGCGCCAAGGTCGTAATACTGACGCAGCGCCGCAAAGCTGTGCGCCATCTGGTGGCCGCCTTCGACCCCGATCAGGGAAGCAACCTTCCCGGCCTTGTGGATGCGGACGACGTCGCCGGCCGTGTAGGCCTGCTCGAGATCGCGCGGATAAGCGGCGATGAACCGCTTCACGATGTCGATCTCTTCGAGCGTGTTACGAATCGCGCGGTCGCCCTGGACGTCCGCGGGAATGAACACGGACCAGAATTGCCCGCCGACACGGCCGGCGCGCAGGCGCACCATGTCGGTCATTACCGACTTCGGCTTCCACGCCTCAGTGCCGCTCGCGAGGCCTTCGGTCTTGCCGCCGTAATTTTCGCGCAGGATCTCCGCGAGATCGTTGTGCCCGTCGATCAGCGGCGTCGCTTTGAGGATGCGGTCGATGCGCGCCTGCACCTTGGGATCGATCGGTTGCGCCATTGCACTCGCCGGAATCAGGGCCGCCATTGCCGCGGCAACAAGCATGGATCGTAATGTCATAACCCGTGCTTAGGAACAGCCGCTGAACCGCGCAATCGCGGGGCTTGTGCTTTGCTGGTCGGCAGGGGATGAAAGAGGCGTGATGGGGGACCTTGAAGAAGTGATGCAGTTCGATCCGGACGACGGCATCGCCAATCTCGACGAGCATCTCGACCGGCTGAAAGCTGCGGCCGAGGGGCGGGGCTTCAAGTTCGACCGGCACGCCGCGCGCAACGAGCTGCAGGCGGCGACGTTCGGCAAGCGCTCCCCGGCGATCGCCCGACTGCTGCTTTCGCCAACGGGAGCGATGGCGATCGAGCTGAGAATCGCCGACTAAGCCGCCAGCGGGAATCGCAGCAGGCGGTCGGAGACCGGCACCAGCGCTGCAGCATCAGTCCCCACACTTCCGAGAATCTCCGGATGGTGCGCGTCGAGTCCGCCGGTCAGCGAGCCGAACGCCGGCAGGATCATCTTGGTCTGCGAGATCACGAAGCAGCGGCGCGAGACTTGCCGGCCCTTGAGATTGAGCCGGAGCTTGGGATGATAGTGGCCCGACATTTCCGGGCGCGGATCGCCGCGGACCGCTTCATGGCGCAGGACGATCCCGGCGATCTCGATCTCCTCGACCAAAGTGCCGCCGCAATGATCGGCAAAGCCGGGATCGTGGTTGCCCACGATCCAAGTCCAATCGAGACGCTGGGTCAGTTCCGTCAGCAATTCGCGGGCGCTTTCCGGTAGCCGATCGCAGCCGAAGCGGTCGTGAAAGCTGTCGCCAAGACAGAAGAGGCGGGTCGCGCCGGTCCGCTCAACGGCCGCCGATAGCCCGCTCAGCGTCGCCTGCGAATCATACGGCGGAAGAAATTGGCCGAGCCGCGCGAACCAGCTCGCCTTTTCGAGGTGCAGGTCGGCGACGAGCAGCGCTTGCTGGGCGCGCCAGAACAGCGCGCCGTCAGCACTCGCAAAGAACGTTTCGCCTGCGAACGAAAAGGGAACCATGGGCCAGCTGTAACGCCGGCCCGAAGGTCAATCCAGTGGGTTACTCGTAGTCGCCGCCCGACGGGGTCGGACGCGGCGGAGCGGCAGCCGTGAGGCGCAGCGCCTCGGCGGCTTCGCTGAGCGAGGACAGCTCTTCGGTCTCGTCCTCCTCGTCGACGCGAACCTTCTGCAGGTTGGTGACGATGCCCTCCTGAAGCTCCTTCGGCTTGACCGTCTCTTCGGCGATCTCGCGGAGAGCCACGACCGGATTCTTGTCGCGATCGCGATCGATCGTGAGGTCCGCGCCGCCCGAAATCTGGCGCGCACGCTGTGCCGCGAACAGGACGAGATCGAACCTGTTCGAGACCTTGTCTACGCAATCTTCAACCGTAACGCGCGCCATTCGTCGCTCCGCAAAGCTATTCCAAGGCAGGAATATGGGATTTCAGGAAGGGGACGCCAATAGCGTGCGCACCCTTTGAAAGTCAATTTAATAGCGAGCCGCAGGGTCAGGTCATAGGAGGGGGCCGACCATCCGGGCTCCGCCTTCCAAAAACTTCCGGAAGGGGCTTCGTGCGCGCCATTCGCCGAGGGTCAGCTCGTCGCTGCCGGCGATGTAGCCGTCCTGGATTTCACGCAGGCTCGCGACACTCGGCCCATCGAGCAAAAGCAGGCTGACTTCCTCGTTGAGCTGGAACGAGCGGATGTCGACGTTGCTGGATCCGACGATGCCGAGCCGCTCGTCAATCCGCACCGACTTCGCGTGCAGAAGGTAGTCGCGGTAGCGGTGAATGCGAACGCCGCCCTTCAAGAGCTCGTCGTAATAGGAAGACTGGGCGAGGTTCACGATCGGCTGGTCGACAATTTCGGAGACGATCACGTGAACCTCGACGCCGCGAACGACTGCGGTTCGAAGTGCGGAAATCAGGCTGTCGTCGGGCACGAAATAGGGCGTGACGAGCACGACCTGTTTTTGCGCGCGGTCGACCTGCCAGGTGAGCAAGGTCTGGAAGCCTTCGAGCGTATAGTCGGCGCCGCTCGGCAGGACTTGCAGCTGGCACTTGCCGGCACGCGCCGGGATCGCCGGCTCGGGGTCGAGGAGCTGCTCGGTCTCCAGATACCAGTCGGTCAGAAACACTGCCGTCATCTCGACCACCGCCGGTCCGGTGACGCGCGCGACCAGCTCGCGGTTGACGACGCCGGGTCGGAAATCGCGGCAGATGATGTTCTGCGAACCGGCATAACCGATCTCGCCATCGATGATGAACAGCTTGCGATGGTTCCGCATGTCACGGCGCGTACGGTGACGTAGCGGCCTAAACGGCAGGGCTGCGCACGCGTGGACACCCTTTGCCTGAAGCGCCGCGAGCGTTCCACGCGCCCATTTGTGCGATCCGACCACGTCGATGATCACGTGGCAGGCCACACCGCGATCGACTGCGCGGCCGAGCGCATCGATGACGAGCATGCCATTTCGGTCGTCCGCGAAGATGTAGCTCAGGATCCGGACATGCATCTTAGCGCCGTCGATGTCGGCGACGAGGCGCTGGATGACCCCGTCGTAATCGTCGATCAGCTCCACATCGTTGCCCTCGACCGCGGGCAGGTAGCCGAGCCGTTCGGTAAGCGCGGTGACCTCGTCGCCGGGCTCCACGAGGACGCCCTTGGCGTGCAGCCTGTCGCGCAAGCCGTCGAACCATGCCCGCATCTTGCGGAAGCGGTCGACGCGCCACGCGGGGAAGCGCGGCGATCCGATCAACAGGAACAGGATCAGGCCGGGGATCGGCAGAAAGAAGATCAGGAGGAGCCAGCTGCGCGCGGCTTCGGGTGTGCGCCGGGAAGGCACGATGAAGAGCATCGCGAGGCGGATGGCCCACTGGATGACATCGACGACATCGCTGTCCCTGAACCAGCTGATCATCGTTTGATGGTAGCAGAGACGTTCCCCAGGCCAATGCGCTCCTTGCGGGAGGGGACAGGGCACGGCACAGCGCTCGTATGGCCGAGGCGACTGAAGAAGCTGAAGAATCGAGCGCCGTCGCGATCCGGGCGGAAGTCGCCGGCAACCTGCTTGAGGTGATCGAGACCGGCGAAGGCCGCCTGAGGGCGATCCTCGATCTGATCGGTGGAGCGCAGCACAGCGTCAAATTGCTGTTCTACATGTTCAATCCGGACCGCGTCGGCGAACGTGTGCGCGACGCTCTGGTTGAGGCCGCGCAGCGAGGTGTGGAAGTAAAGCTGCTCATCGACGGGTTCGGCTCTGCGGCACCGGGTGACTTCTTCAGCGCGCTCGACGAAAGCGGCGGCGAGCATTGCGTGTTCAACCCGACGTACGGCCGCAGCTATCTGCTTCGCAATCACCAGAAGCTGGCGATCGCGGACGACGCGGTTGCGATCATCGGCGGCGCCAACATCGACCAGACTTACATGGCCGACCGCGGATCGAAGCGCTGGCGTGATCTCTGGCTGCGGATCACCGGTCCCGAGGTGAAGCCCGCGAGCCGCTACTTCGACACATTGTTCCGCTGGTCGACCCGCAAGAAATCGAAGCTGCGCTCGCTCCGCAGGATCGTCGGCGAATATAGCGAGTGGCGAGGGGAACTGCAGTGGAAGTTCACGGGACCCTTGAGCATGCGCAACAGCTGGTGGCGCACGATCGGCCGCGATATCCGGAGGGGCCGATCGCTCGACATGATCATGGCCTATTTCTCGCCGCCGGGCGCCATGGTCCGCCGTATCGGCCGGCTGAGCTCGCGCGGCCGGGCACGGATCATCACGGCCGCCAAGTCCGACAACAATGCGACTATCGCCGCGGCGCGGCACAGTTATAGCCGACTGCTCCGCCGTCACGTCGACATGTACGAATATCAGGCCGCGAAGCTGCACACAAAGCTGGCGATCGTCGACGACACCGTGCACATCGGCTCGTCCAACTTCGATTTCCGCAGTCTCTACATCAACTGCGAGATCATGCTGCGGATCAAGGATGCGGCGTTCGCCGATGCCATGCGCAAATATGTCGAGCGGGAGATCGCCGACAGCAAATGGATCTCGCCCGCGCTGCACAAGAAGCGCGCAAACCTTTGGCGGCGGATAAAGTGGGCGGTGTCGGCCTTCCTGGTGTCGTCAATGGACTACACCGTCACGCGCCGGCTGAACTTCCGGCTGGAGGGTTAGCCCGCGGGTTCGCCCTTGTAGGCCCAGAAGAGCGTGGCCGGCGGAACGTTGATCCACTCGAAGCCGCGCTTGATCGGCTCGAAGTGCGGCTGGATGAAATCGCGCACCTTGGGGCTGAACTGATAAACCAGGAACGCTCCGCCGGGCCGCATTACCTTCGCCGTCGCTTCGGCAATGGCGTCACCGACGCCAGGCGGAAGCGTCGAGAACGGCAGGCCGGAGAGCACGTAATCGGCGGATCCAAGAGTGCGGTCGGCCAGGATCTTTTCGACGTCCGCTGCCGATCCGGTGACGGTCACCAGCCGGGGATCATCGATGGATTCCTTGAGATACCGGGTGAAGTCGGCGTTGGTGTCGATCGTCAGCAGGGTCGCGTCCGGACCCAGCCTGTCCAGCACCGGCCGGGTGAAGGTTCCGACGCCCGGACCATATTCGACGAACAGGCGGGTGTTCTCCCAGTCGACCGGACCAAGCATCTTGTCGATCAGGACGCGGCTCGACGGAATCACCGATCCGACCATCACGGGATTTTTCAGGAAGCCGCGCAGGAATTGCCAGCGCGGGCTCGGCGAGCGCCGGTCGTGCCGCCGTTGCAGGCGGCGCGGACTCTTCATCGTTCGCGCTGATGAGGACGGCATGAAAGCTCCGTTGGGGAAGCGAAGGTGGCGAGCGTTGGCAAATGCGTGGCCCCTTTGCAAGGTTTCGAACGTGAACCTTTGCTCTGGACCGAACGGCGATCTGCCAGGCGCGTGATTATTGCGACGAAGAGGTTTCGCTTCGTTTACCTGCAGCTTAAGCCTGTATCCGTGGCATCCATCGCAAGTAAGCGCAGCGTCGGCGCCACGGCGCTGACGCCCACACATTTTTTGCTGCTCTATTCGGCGATGCTGGTCGCTTCGTCGGGCAACACGGCGCTGCAGTCGGTGATGCCGGCGATCGGCCGAAAGATCGGCATCGCCGATTTCTACGTCGCGATCGCCTACACCTGGTCGGCGGTGTTGTGGGTCGCGCTCGCTCCCTATTGGGCAGCCAAGAGCGACCATCACGGCCGCAAGGCGCTCACGGTGATGGGGGTCAGCGGGTTCATCGTTTCGATGCTCCTGTGCGGGATCGTGCTCTACGCCGGGCTCGAGGGATGGATCGGCGGAGTGCTAACCTTCTCGCTCTTCGCCATTTTCCGATCGATCTACGGGGGTTTCGGCTGCGCGACGCCGTCCGCGACGCAAGCATATCTCGCGTCGAAGACGCGGCGCAGCGGACGAGTGGCGGCGCTGTCGGCTCTGTCTTCGTCCTTCGGCCTCGGCACGATCATCGGCCCGGCCGTCGCGCCGTTGTTCGTGCTTCCGGTGCTGGGCCTCGCAGGGCCACTGTTCGCATTCGCGGCAATTGCGCTGGTCGTGGTGCTGTCGATCGTGCGCTGGCTTCCGAACGACCGCTACGGTCGTAGGGTCGGGCGAGGCGCTGCAATGAGCTACCCATCGCTGGCCACGCCGCCGACTGGCGCAAGCGTGGTGGCTGCAACTGCTCCACAACGCCGCGAGCGGCTCAAGTGGAACGATCCGCGCATCCGCCCATGGATCGTCGCGGGCGTCGTGGCCGGCCATGCGCAGGCGGCGACGCTGACCTGTCTCGGCTTTTTCGTGATCGACCAGCTGCACCTCGATCCCTGGGGCTCGGAGGGGCCGATCTCGATTGTGATGATGGCAGGTGCCGTGGCCACGCTCGGCGCTCAATGGGGATTGATCCCGCGACTTAGGCTCAGCCCTCGCGCGCTGATCCTGTGGGGTGCTCTGATCGCTGCGGCGGGCCTCATGTGGACCATGGGCGCGCAGAATCTCTACGGCATAACGCTGGGCTTCGCCTTGGCCTCGCTCGGCTTCGGTTTCACCCGGCCAGGCTTCACCGCAGGAGCCTCGCTCGCCGTGCCGCTCGCGGAGCAAGGCGCGGTTGCGGGAGTGATCACTTCAGCGAACGGGATCAGCTATGTGCTCGCGCCTACGCTGGGCATCAGCCTTTACGGGCTGGATCACAACCTGCCGTTCCTGGCCTTCGCCTTACTCCTCATCGGCCTGACGATCGTCGGACGGAGCCGCCTCGAAGACTAGCCTTCCTTGCCGCCGGGCCGCGGCCTCAGCATTCCGGGAAGGACAAAGCCGATGCCGCCCAAAGGCCGCGTCGCCTCGCTCTTCAGCGTGTCCTGGATGCGCTCATATTCCTCGAGCATCTCGGGCGTGACCGACGCGCGCGTCTCGCCAAGCGCTGCCTCGAAGTCGGCCATGGTGACCTTTCCGGCATCAAGCCCGCCGCGCAGTGCGGTCAGACCGGCACGGCGCACGAGGTCCTCCAGGTCCGCTCCGGTGAAGCGGTCGGTGCGCTGCGCGATCTTTTCGAGGTCGACGTCGTCGGCGAGCGGCATGCGTCGCGTGTGGATCGCGAGGATCCGACGTCTTCCCGCCGTGTCGGGCGTGCCGACATAGATCAGTTCGTCGAAGCGGCCCGGCCTAAGCAACGCAGGATCGATCAGGGTCGGCCGGTTCGTCGCGCCGATCACGACGACGTTCTGAAGCTCCTCGAGCCCGTCCATCTCGGCGAGGATCGTGTTGACCACGCGCTCGGTAACCTGCGGCTCGCCGAGGCCGCCGCCGCGCGCCGGGACCAGGCTGTCCAGCTCGTCGATGAAGATGATCGTCGGCGCGACCTGCCGCGCGCGGCTAAACAGACGAGCGATCTGCTGCTCGCTCTCACCGTACCACTTGCTAAGCAGGTCCGACGATTTTGTGGCGATGAAGTTCGCCTGGCTCTCCCGCGCCGCCGCCTTGGCGAGCAAGGTTTTCCCTGTGCCCGGAGGGCCGTAGAGCAGAAAGCCTTTGGCCGGACGGATGCCCAACCGCTTGAAGGCTTCGGGATGCTTGAGCGGAAGCTCGACGCCCTCTTTCAAGCGATCGCGCGGTTCGTCGAGCCCGCCGATATCGTCCCAGCCGATGGTCGGCGCTTCGACCATCACCTCGCGCATGGCCGAGGGCTGCACGCGCTTGAGCGCATTGTCGAAATCGCGAAGCTCGACCGACAGCGCGTCGAGGATATCGGTTGGAATCGTCTGCTCGGAGAGGTTGATCTTGGGCATGATGCGCCGGACCGCCTCGAGCGCTGCTTCGCGGGTCAATGCGGCGAGGTCCGCGCCGACGAAACCGTAGGTGCGTCGCGACAAGTCATCGAGGTTGACGTCGGGCCCGAGCGGCATTCCGCGCGTATGGATTCCCAGGATCTCGCGGCGTCCCGGTTCGTCGGGGACTCCGATGATGATCTCGCGATCGAAGCGGCCAGGACGGCGCAGTGCTTCGTCGATTGCTTCGGGGCGGTTGGTGGCGGCGATCACCACCGTGTTCTGCCGCGGCTCCATGCCGTCGAGCAGGGTCAGCAGCTGAGCGACCAGCCGCTTCTCGGCTTCACCGGTCACCTGGCTGCGCTTGGGCGCGATGGAATCGATCTCGTCGATGAAGATGATCGACGGCGCGGCTTGCGCGGCTTGCTCGAAGATCTCGCGCAGTCGCCGTTCGCTCTCGCCATAGGCCGAGCCCATGATCTCAGGGCCGCCGATGTGGAAGAACTTGGCCGCGCTCTCGTTCGCAACGGCACGTGCCAGCAGCGTCTTGCCGGTTCCAGGAGGGCCGTGGAGCAGGACGCCCTTGGGCGGATCGACCCCAAGGCGCTGGAACAGCTCCGGGTGACGAAGCGGGAGCTCGACCATCTCGCGCAGCGCGTCGATCGTATCGCGCATTCCGCCGAGGTCGTCATAGGTAACGTCGGCGCGCCGTTCTCCGTCATCGGCGGTATATTCGGGAAGCAACTCGACGGCGGTCTTGCTGTCGATTTGGACGATACCCTTCGGCACCGTCGAGACGACCACGAGCTTCAGCTCCTGCAGCGCGAAAGCGGGAGCATTGAGCATCTGCCGGATGTTGTCGGGCATGTCCGCGTTGATGCGCTGGTGGCCGGTCGTCGCGACGGTGTCGCCCTCGACCAGCGGACGCCCGGCGAAGGTGCGCTTCAAGGCGTCCGCCGAGCCCTGCAGCCGGACGTTCGGCTGGGCCGGTGCGAAGACGATGCGGCTTGCAGATTTCGCCTCCGCCTTGCGGACCTCGACGAAGTCGCCCGAGCCGACGCCCGCATTGGCGCGCTGCAGGCCGTCGAGCCGGATGATGTCGATCCCCTCATCCTCGCCATAGGGCCGGATCGCGCGGGCGGCCGTCGTCCGCTTGCCGACGATTTCGATCACGTCGCCTTCGTTAAGGCCCAGCTCGTCCATCAGCCGGTCGGGGAGGCGGGCGAAACCGCGGCCGCTGTCGGCGGGCGGCAAGCTCGCAACCTGGACCTTGCGCGATGTCACTCGGTCGATCGTGTCGGTGTCAGGCATTGTTGCTCCTACCCCCGCTTGAAGACGTCAGCGAAACGGCGCCACGCCCACGCGAGTTCATTTTCCTAATCAATATTTGATTGCTCCAGCGATTTTGCGAACTACCGACCGCGGAGCGAAACGCCCGCTGCTCGCCGTGACCTTGTTGACGAGCCCTGGAACAACCACCGCCTTGTTCTTGTCGAGGCCGTCGAGGCCGGCCTCGACCACCTCAGGCGATTCCATCGCTACGCGGTCGAACAGGCCGTTCCCGCCGAACCCTGCGACGAGGCCGAACTCGGTGCGGGTGGGCCCTGGACACAGGCAGGTGACCCGAACCCCCTGCGGCTTCAGCTCCTCGTGCAGGGCTTCGCTCAGCGACAGAACGAAGGCCTTGGTCGCGAAGTAGACCGCCATTCTCGGCCCGGGCTGGAAGGCCGCGGTCGACGCGACGTTGAGAATTCCGCCTGACTTGCGCGCGATCATCTGGGGAGCAACCGCCCGGCAGAGATCGGTCAGCGTTCCGACGTTGAGGTCGATCATCTGCCGCTGGCGCCTGGCGTCGAGCTCGGCGAAGCGGCCGATCAGGCCGAAACCCGCGTTGTTGACGAGGATCTCGACCTCTTCGCCGGCTCCCTCAAGGTCGGCCATCAGTTTCGCAGCGGCATTCGGCTTTGAAAGATCGATTGCAACCGCTCGGGCGTTGCCGAGCTCCTTGGCCAGCTCCTCCAACCGTTCCTTGCGCCGTGCGGCAAGCACCAGGGCAAGGCCGCGCGCGGACAATTGCCGAGCGAACTCGACCCCAAGGCCGGCCGAAGCCCCGGTGATCAGCGCGACTTTCTTCATGCAGCGGTCGAGACGGTGGCCTTGACGATCTTGCCCGGATCGCGCGGCGGCTCGCCGACCGGCAGCGCGTCAACATATTCCATGCCGCTCTCGACCTCACCCCACACCGTGTACTGACCGTCGAGGAAGCGTGCGTCGTCGAAGCAGATGAAGAACTGGCTGTTCGCGCTATCCGGATCGGGCGTGCGCGCCATGGATGCGGTCCCCCGCACATGCGGTGCGTTCGAGAATTCCCCCTTCAGGTTCGGAAGCTTGGATCCGCTTGTGCCCGTACCCGTCGGGTCGCCGCCTTGAGCCATGAAGCCGGGGATGACGCGGTGGAACACGACATTGTCGTAGAAGCCGCTGTTGGCGAGCTCGGTGATGCGTTGGACGTGCCCCGGCGCCAAGTCCGGGCGGAGCTTGATGACGACGTCGCCGCCGCTCGAAAGAGAAAGGGTCAGGCGTTCGGCGTCGGCCATGCGAATGAACTCCGTCAGTAAAGCGTCGTGAGGCGCGCGATTTAGGCGCACCGCGGTGGTTGCGCCAGAGCAGCGGCGACCATAGGAGGGCCGGACCGGGTTCAATCGAGGGGAAACATAGTGAGCGAGAGCGAGCACATCGCCGACGCGACCCCTCACGATTTCGAAGTCGGTCGTGGACGAGGAAGACCGGCTGCGGCCCGAGTTCGTCGACAAGGTTCTCGACGCCGTCGAAGCCGGCGACGACGAGACCGCGCGCGAGCTCGTACGGCCGCTGCACCCCGCCGACGTGGCCGACCTGATCGAGCTTGCGCGGCGCGATGAGCGCGAAGGCCTGGTGAAGGCGCTCGCCGGGATCGTTAGCCCCGACGTGCTCGCCGAGCTCAACGATTACGTTCGCGAAGACCTGCTCGACGAGCTGGAGCCGCAGCAGGTCGCGGAGATCGCTGGGCAGCTCGACACCGACGATGCGGTCGCGATGATCGAAGATCTCGACCGCGACGAGCAGCAGGCCGTGCTCCAGCGCATGGAGCCGGACGATCGCGCCGCGGTCGAGGAGGCGCTCGGCTATCCCGCAGAATCCGCCGGACGCCTCATGCAGCGCGAGCTGTGCGCGGTGCCCGAGCATTGGAATGTTGGGCAGGTCATCGACTACCTGCGCTCGACGCGCGACTTGCCCGACGATTTCTGGGAAGTCTTCGTCGTCAATCCCGTCCACCATCCGGTCGGGACCTGCAAGCTGTCGCTGATCCTGCGCACGCCGCGCAAGACGCCGGTCCGCGAGATCATGCAGCCGGAGCAGACCTTGATACCGGTCGACATGGATCAGGAAGACGTCGCCCTGCGGTTCCAGAAATACGCGCTCGTTTCGGCCGCTGTGGTCGACGACGAGGGGCGCCTGGTCGGCATGATTACCGTCGACGACGTTGTCCACATCATCCAGGAAGAAGCCGGCGAAGACGTGCTGGCGCTCTCCGGCGCGGCGGGCGAAGACATCAACGAGCCGACCCTGCTCACAGTCAGGCGACGGCTGTTCTGGCTGGTCATCAATCTCGGCACGGCAATGATCGCGGCGAGCGTCGTCAGTCTCTTTCAGGGCGAGATCGGGAAATATGCGGTGCTCGCCGTCCTGATGCCGATTGTTGCCGGAATGGGCGGCAACGCGGGGACCCAGACGCTCGCGGTCGCGGTGCGCGCATTGGCGACGAACCAGCTGACAGAATCGAATACGCTTCGAGCCTTCGGCCGTGAGCTGACGGTCGCATTCGCGAATGGAATTTCGCTAGGCGCGCTGATCGGGACGGGCGTTGCGCTCATCTTCGGTAATCCGCTGCTCGGAGCGGTCATGGGCGCGGCGATGGTGATTACCAATCTCGCCGCCGGGCTCGGGGGGATTTTCGTTCCCGTCACGCTCGAGCGGTTTCGGATCGACCCGGCGGTGTCGTCGGCAGTGTTCGTGACGACAATCACCGACGTGACCGGCTTTTTCAGCTTCCTCGGCCTGGCGGCGGTCGTCGGCCTCGGCCGCTAAGCGATTGCGAATCATGGGATAGTTCGGCATGCGCATGACGTGCCGAAGCTCCATTTGACCAAGGTAGCCTTCGCCTGCCGCGATCTCGAAATGCTGCAGAAGCGGATTGCCGGCCGAGCGCTTGCCGGGGAGGTCCGCATCGTCACGCGCATGCGGCCGAAGCGCGCGGCCGAGCTCATCGGCGGGTCGCTCTACTGGATCGTCAAGCACCGGTTGATCGCGTGCGAGGAGATCCTGCGTTTCCAGGATCGCGAGGACGGTCGACTCGACATCGTCTGCTCGGCGGACCTCGTCACCGTCTCCCCGATGCCGCGCCGTGCGCACCAGGGTTGGCGCTACCTCGAGGACGCCGATGCACCGACGTCGGACGACGACGGCAGCGGCCTCGGAATGCTTCCGCCGCAGCTCTACGGACGGCTCGCCGCACTGGCTCTGGTATAGTCGGCTGGCCGACGCTATCGGCCTCTCATCACGAACAGGGAGGCCTCAAATGAGCAGCACGTCATCGTTGATCGATTCGAAGGTCGCCGAGCGCGCCATGCTCAGCCATCCCTTCTATCAGGCGTGGACCGAAGGACGCCTGTCGCTCGACACCCTGCGCGCCTACGCGCGGCAATATTTCCATCATGTCGAAGCCTTTCCTCGCGCGGTGAGCGCGGTGCACAGCGCCTGCCCGGATCGCGATGGCCGCCGGATGCTCGCCGAGAATCTTGCCGAGGAAGAAGGCATCGAGGCCGGCAAGCAGGACCATGCGACCCTGTGGCTGATGTTCGCCCGCGGCCTCGGCGAGAGCGAAGACGGTGTGCGCGCGCAGGAGCTGAATGCGGAGACGCGGGCGCTCATCGACACGTTCCGCACGCTTTCGCGGCAATCTTACGCGGCGGGTCTCGGCGCACTCTACGCTTACGAGAGCCAGTTCCCGCACGTCGCGAGCGCCAAGATCGAGGGCCTGAACGACCGCTACGGCATCTCTGACGAGGAGACGCTCCGCTTCTTCCGCGTCCACGAGACGGCCGACGTCGAGCACAGCTCGGTTTGCCGTGAACTGCTCGACTGCCTGCCGGAAGCTGAGAAAGCGGAAGCGGTGGCCGCAGGCGAGATACTAGCCGGGGCATTGTGGAGCTTCCTGTCAGGAGTCGAGGCCCGCGCCTCTATTCACTAGTCGATTTGCACCCGCTGACGCTCGCGGACCCGCCCACCCGTAAGGTGCAGGCGGGACCGCCGGTGAAGCGCACCGTGATCGGCCCGTTGCCGTCGACCTTCACCGAGTTGCTGACGTTGGCAGCGACGGTCGCGGTGCCCTCGGCCCCGATCGTCGCATCCTTCACCGCAAGGTTTGCGGCATCGAGGCTGGAAACGCCCCGCACCACCGCCGTAACCTTGTCCGCTCGGCCCGATAGGCTCGCGCTCGCGGTGCCGCCGATGGAAATATTCAGCTGATCCACGTCGGTCCGGCCGATTGTTGCCGCGCCCGAGCCCTGGACCGAAAGATCGAACGACAGGCCACTGATCTTGTCGATGGCGATCGCTCCCGATCCAGTGAGCCAAGCGGAGCTGAGATCATGCGTGCCGATGTCGATCTCGACCGGTCCCGCATCCTGTCCAGGATAACCGCCCCAGGAGGAACTGCTGGCGTGGACGAGCAAGGTGTTCCCGCGCATCTCGATCGCGACCTTTTCGATCGCGGCGGGCGAGCCGCTCGCGCTCGCGAACGGTGCCACGCCGGTCGTCAGCTTGACCTTGAACGGACCCTCGACCCGCACCTTTTCGAAGCCGGTGACGCCGAAATTACGAGTTGCCGCGCCGGCGGGCGAAGCGAGGGTTGCGATCGCGATGGAGGCAAGCAGGAAGTTGCGCATAGAGCGCACCTTCCTACAGCATGGTTAATGCCGCTTTAAGAGCAGCGGACGTTGCCTGAGCCAGCCTTGCTCACGCTGCACTTGGCACCGCCCGAAACGTCGACATCGCCCGAGCCCATGATGCTGACGTCGGCGGTGCCGGTCGCCTGAGCCTTGACGCTGCCGGAGCCGGCGATCGACACCTTCGCTTGCTGCGTCTGGACACCGCCTGCATCGAGATCGCCCGACCCGGCGATGTCATAGTCCGCCGACTGCGCTTTGCCCGATGCCGCCTTGGCGCTGCCTGACCCGGCAATCGCAAGCTTGAGCGTCTGGACGTTGATGACCGCCACATCGATCCCACCTGAGCCCGCCACAGTGCCATCGAACCGGTCGCCCTGGACCTTGTCGACCTTGATGCCGCCGGAGCCGGCGATCGTTGCGCCGCTCAGCTGCGGAACGGTAACTGTGAAGTTCGCATGGCCATGGGTCGACCAGCCGAAGTGGAACCAGCCCTTGCTTTCTTCCGGACGGATCAGCAGCTGGTCGCCCTTCACTTCGACGACAGTCCGTTCGAGCAGCTTTTCGGAGCCGTTAGCGGACACGCTGGGGTTGGCGCCGGTGCGCACTTGGACGCTGTACGGCCCCGCCACTTCGATCTTCTGAAATTTGCCAACCTGGTAATTGCGGGAGACGGTGGCCCCGCCATCCTCGGCGTGGACCCGGCCACAACCGGAGATGGTGGTGCAGGCGGCAACGGCCGCGAGAGCGATGGAATTGCGCATGATTCCTCCAGTCATACTGTGTTATATGCACAATACACCACGGCCGTAACGGCCGCAAGCGCAAAAAGAAAGGGCGCCCGGTGAGGGGCGCCCTTGCTCAAACCAGCGTAGCTGCGACGTCTATGCCGGCTCTTTGGCTTTGTTGTGGATCGGCCAGGCCTTGTTGAGGATGTCGAGGATCTTGGCCAGAGCCGACTTCTCGTCGGTCTGCTCCATGGCCCCGAGCTCGCGCGCCAGACGCGACGAAGCCGCCTCGAAGATCTGGCGCTCGGAATAGCTCTGCTCCGGAGCATCGTCCGGGCGGAACAGGTCGCGAGTCACTTCGGCGATCGAAGTCAGGTCGCCCGAGTTGATCTTCGCCTCATACTCCTGGGCACGGCGCGACCACATGGTGCGCTTGACCTTCGGTTTGCCCTTCAGGGTTTCGAGCGCATCCCTCATCGTCTTGTCCGACGAAAGCTTGCGCATGCCGACGCTGTCCGCCTTGTTGACGGGCACGCGAAGAGTCATCTTTTCCTTCTCGAACCGGAGCACATAGAGATCGAGACTGCATCCGGCGATTTCGGTGCTCTGAAGCTCTACGACGCGGCCAACGCCATGCTTGGGGTAAACAACATAATCGCCAACGTCGAAGCTAAGCGCCTTTGTAGCCATTGCACACCTTTCAAATTGCGGCAGAAGAGCCAGCACCTGGGTGCCGCCCCCCAAAGCGACCAACGGTCGTGGCTCCCCAGCCAGTTCTGTGGCTTCCCTATGAATGAGGCCGCAGCTGAATCGCTCGCGGCCCCGTGTGACAGTTTTATATCAGAACTTTGCTCAAATTGCGAGTCCCAGCTGTACGGTGTCCAAAGCATTATCCCCGGTTAAATTATGGAGCCCGAGCCCGAGGAGGCGGATACCCTTCGGAAGCGGATGAAGCGCGTCCAGCAGCGCATGCCCCGCGCGCGCGAAAGCCTCGAGATCGGGCACGGTCGAAGCGAAGCTCCTGGACCGCGTAATGATCGTGAAATCGGCGTACTTGACCTTCAGCGTGACGGTCCGGCCGGAAACTTCGGCGCGTTTGATGCGGTCCCAGGCATAACCGGCGATCCGCTCCAGCTCTGCTGCCAGCCGCTCGGGATCGCTGAGGTCCTCGTCGAACGTCCGCTCGGCGCTGACCGACTTGTACGGCCGGTCGGGCTTCACCTCGCGTTCGTCAATGCCGCGACAGATCTTCCAATACCATTGGCCCGAGCTTCCGAACTGCGCTTCGAGCGCGGGCAGGCTCCACTCGCGCAGGTCCGCGCCGGTGAGGATCCCGAGCCGCTCCATTTTCTTCGCAGTGACCGGCCCGACTCCGTGAAAGCGCGCAACGGGCAGCGACGCAACGAACTCCGCTCCGCGCTCCGGCGTGATCACGCACAGTCCGTCGGGCTTGCGATGGTCCGAGGCGAGCTTGGCGATGAACTTGCAATAGGAAACGCCGGCCGAGGCGGTGAGCTGGCACTCTTCGCGAATCCGGCGGCGGATGTCCTCGGCGATTGCGCGGGCGCTGCCCAGGCCACGCCGGTCCTCGGTCACGTCGAGATAGGCTTCGTCGAGGCTGAGCGGCTCGACGAGATCGGTGTAGTCGAGGAAGATCGCCCGGATCTGCTGCGAAACGGCGCGATAGACGTCGAATCGCGTCTTCACGAAGATGAGCTCCGGGCAACGGCGCTTCGCCGTGACCGAAGGCATCGCCGACCGAACGCCGAATTTTCGCGCCTCGTAGCTCGCCGCCATCACGACACCGCGGTGCTGCCCGCCGACAGCCACCGGCTTACCGCGCAGCTGCGGGTTATCGCGCTGCTCCACGGACGCATAGAAGGCGTCCATGTCGACATGAATGATCTTGCGGATTGGGCGCTCGGGGTCGGCCACGACGGTTCTTCTGTCCTACACGCGTCCCCGGAGTTTAGGCACGTAAGCGTCTCAGGTCGTTGCACATGATCGGGTCCAAAAGTCACAAAGTGGAAGAAGTGGAAGCCCCCCGATTCCAAGCATTCGAGGGTAACACTAGTGGGTTTCCGAGCGCCGGAGCTTTGCATCCCGGCGAGCATTCTGCTTAAGGGCCGCGCCATGAATATCCACGAATATCAAGCCAAGGAATTGCTCGCGAAGTACGGGGTTCCCGTGCCTGCCGGCTATCCCGCGATGAGCGTCGATGAGGCGGTGGAGGCGGCGCAACGCCTTCCCGGGCCCCTGTGGGTCGTCAAGGCGCAGATCCACGCCGGCGGCCGCGGCAAGGGTAAGTTCAAGGAGCTGGGCGAAAGCGCCAAGGGCGGCGTCCGCCTCGCTCATTCGATTGACGAGGTCCGCGAGCACGCGGCCGAGATGCTCGGCAAGACATTGGTCACCGTTCAGACGGGTCCGCAGGGCAAACAGGTCCAGCGCCTGTACATCACCGACGGCGTCGACATTGCGAAGGAATATTATCTTGCGATTCTGGTCGACCGCGAGACCGGACGCCCGGCGATGGTAACCTCGACCGAAGGCGGCATGGACATTGAGACGGTCGCTCACGATACGCCGGAGAAAATCCGGACCATCACCATCGATCCCGCGACTGGCCTGATGCCGCACCACGGCCGCGAAGTTGCCGCGGCGCTAGGTCTCTCCGGTGACCTCGCCAAGCAGGCCGTGAAGACGCTGGCCAGCCTCTACCAGGCGTTTCTCGGCACGGACGCGTCGCAGATCGAGATCAACCCGCTGGCGGTGACCGAAAGGGGCCAGCTGATGGTGCTCGATGCCAAGGTCGGCTTCGACAACAATGCCGAGTTCCGCCACCCGGATCTCGAGCAGCTCCGCGACCTCACCGAAGAAGACCCGATGGAGATCGAGGCGTCGAAGTTCGACCTCGCCTACATCAAGCTCGACGGGAACATCGGTTGCATGGTCAACGGCGCGGGCCTCGCCATGGCGACGATGGACATCATCAAGCTGGAAGGCGGCGAGCCCGCCAACTTCCTCGACGTCGGCGGCGGCGCCTCCAAGGAAAAGGTGACCGCGGCGTTCAAGATCATTCTGAGCGACCCCGCGGTGCAGGGCATCCTCGTCAACATCTTCGGCGGAATCATGCGCTGCGACATTATCGCGGAGGGCGTGGTCGCTGCGGCGCGCGAGGTGAACCTGCACGTGCCGCTGGTCGTTCGCCTCGAAGGCACCAACGTCCAGCAGGGCAAGGACATCCTCGCGTCCAGCGGACTGCCGATCATTCCGGCGAATGACTTGGGCGATGCCGCGCGGAAGATTGTGGCAGAAGTGAAGGCGCCCGTTGCTGCTTGAATTTGAGCATGCTCCTGCGAAGGCAGGGGCCCAGACTCTTTTCTTACCACTGGGTCCCTGCGTGCGCAGGGACGCAAGGAGAGCCAAATGAAAGTGCTGGTCGCGGTCAAACGCGTCATCGATTATAACGTGAAGCCGCGGGTGAAGATGGACGGCTCGGGCGTCGATCTCGCCAACGTCAAGATGAGCATGAACCCCTTCGACGAGATTGCGGTCGAGGAAGCGATCCGCCTCAAGGAGAAGGGCGTCGCGACCGAGATCGTCGCGGTGTCGATCGGTCCGGCGAAGGCGCAGGAGACTCTGCGCACGTCACTGGCGATGGGCGCCGACCGCGCCATCCTCGTCCAGACCGACGAAGAGGTCGAGCCGCTTGGCGTTGCCAAGATCCTGGCGAAGATCGCGGCGGAGGAGCAGCCGCAGCTGATCATCCTCGGCAAGCAGGCGATCGATGACGACAACAACGCGACCGGCCAGATGCTCGCCGCGCTGCTCGGCTGGCCTCAAGGCACATTCGCGTCGAAGGTGGAAGTCTCCGATGGCGCGACGGTGACTCGTGAAGTCGATGGCGGCCTCGAAACCGTGAAGCTCAACCTGCCGGCGGTGGTCACCACTGACCTGCGCCTCAACGAGCCGCGCTACGCCTCGCTGCCGAACATCATGAAGGCGAAATCGAAGCCGCTCGCGACCAAGTCGCCGGACGATTATGGCGTGAACGTCGCTCGGCGGCTTGAAACGCTGAAGGTCGTGGAGCCCGCCAAGCGGCAGGCCGGAATCAAGGTCGGGTCCGTCGACGAGCTGGTCGAACGGCTCAAGGGTCTGGGGATTGCGAAATGAGCGTTCTAGTTCTGGTCGAGCATGATGGAAGGGTCGTCAAGGACGCCACGCTGGCGACGGTCACGGCCGCATTGAAGCTGGCCGACGTCAACGCGCTGGTCGTCGGCAATAATGCGGACGCGGTTGCGCAAGCGGCTGCGAAGATTGCGGGCGTGTCGAAGGTCTATTTGGCCAACGCGGCGGCGCTCGAGCACCAGCTTGCCGAAGCCGTCGCGCCGATCGCGGCGAAGCTGATGGAAAGCCATGACGCGTTCGTCGCTCCCGCCACCACCACCGGCAAGAATATCGCGCCGCGGGTCGCTGCGCTGCTCGACGTCATGCAGATCAGCGACGTGCTTTCGGTGGAAGGACCGGACACCTTCACGCGTCCTATCTATGCCGGCAACGCCATTGCGACCGTGAAGTCGAAGGACGCGAAGAAGGTCATTACCGTTCGCACGACTGGCTTCGAAAAAGCGGCCGCGGACGGCGGCTCCGGAACGGTCGAGCAGGTCGATGCCGGGGGCGATCCGGGCATCAGCAGCTTCGTTTCGGCGGAAGCGTCGGAAAGCGAGCGGCCGGAGCTTACCAGCGCCAAGATCATCGTCTCGGGCGGCCGCGCCTTTGGTTCGTCGGAGCAATTCCATTCGCTCCTCGACCCGCTGGCCGACAAGCTCGGCGCCGGTGTCGGCGCGAGCCGCGCAGCCGTCGACGCGGGCTACGCGCCGAACGACTATCAAGTCGGGCAAACCGGCAAGATCGTTGCTCCCGAAGTCTATATCGCGATCGGCATTTCCGGCGCGATCCAGCACCTCGCGGGCATGAAGGATTCCAAGACGATCATCGCCATCAACAAGGACGAGGAAGCGCCGATCTTCCAGGTCGCGGACATTGGCCTGGTCGGCGACCTGTTCAAGATCGTGCCGGAGCTGACCGAGAAGCTTTAGGGCTTCACCAACCGTTGACGCGGTCCCACACGTCGACAATCCGCTCGCTCCCGTTGGTCACGAAATAGCGGTCGTAGGCCGCGGCAGTCGCGCAGGCGTGGTTGGGCAGCACCTTCACCCGCCTGCCGACGGGGAATCGCTCGAAATCGATCTCGCCGCATCGGCTGGTGATGATGCCGTGCTCCTGGTTGGTGGAGGAGACGGTAACGCTCTCGATGAGATTTCCGGCCGGGTCGCACACCGCGCCATATCCCCAGTCGAGCGGCATGTCGGCCGTGCCCCGATCGCGGCTGAGCGCGAGGAAGCCGGCGTCGATCAGTACGCGTCCGTGGTGTCGATTGTGGCCGATCACGCTCGCGAGCACTCCAATTGCGATGTCGTCCATGGCGCAGGTGCCGAGCTCCGCCTGAACAAGGTCGCCGAAGGCATAGACGCCGGCCCGCACTTCGGTGACGCCTTCGAGGCCGCGGGCGTAGTGAAGCGTCGGCGTCGATCCCACGCTGACGATGCTGCAACCGAAACCCGCAACGCGCAAGCGCTCGGCGGCTTGCACTGTAAGTGAGCGTTCCTGCTCCGCCATCGCTTCGAATTCTTCGCGCGTGCGGCAATCGTACGACGCGCCTGCATGGGTCATCACGCCCGCGAGACGGTCACCTAAAGTCCGCCCGATGTCGATCAGCAGCGGATCATCCGGCGCGACACCGGCACGATGCCCGTCGCTGTCGATCTCGATCAGCGCCTCGATCCCGACGTCATTGGTTTCCACGAACGCTCGCACCGCAGCAGCCGCTTCAACGGTGTCCAGGATCACCCGTAACTTGCAGCCGGCGCGGATCAGGTCGGCAACTTCGGGCAGCTTCACCGGCGCGATGCCGACTGCGTAGAGGATGTCGGTGACCCCGTGAGCAAAGAAGTAACGCGCCTCCGCCAGCGTCGAGACGGTGATCGGCACGTCCTCGCCGCCTGCGAGCACGCGTAGCACGGCGATCGATTTGGACGTCTTCACGTGTGGACGAAGCGTGACGCCGAGCTGATGCACCTTCTCCTTCATCCGCGCGGCGTTCCGCTCGAGCCGCGAGAGGTCGAGGAGAAGAGCGGGGGTCGGAAGGTCGAAGATGTCGGTGTGCACAGATCGCTCATCCGGAGCGATGGTGCCCAGGGGCGGGATCGAACCACCGACACCGTGATTTTCAGTCACGTGCTCTACCAACTGAGCTACCTGGGCTCTCGGAACGGGCGGGACGCCTGCTCAAGCGAGCGCGCTCCCTAACCGTCGCTTCCGTCGCTGTCCACCCTTTCGGGGTCGGCTGGAGGCCCGGCGATGCGATACCCTTCGCCGAGCCATTTCAGGAGGTCGCGATCCTTGCAGGCGCGGCTGCAGAACGGCGCATGGTCCGGACCTTCAGGCTTGCCGCACAGAGGGCATTTCTTGGTTTTATCAGAGGCTTGTCGCATACCCACCTGACATGGGGAGAGCTGCGTCCGCACGCAACTCGACCTTGCCTCCGACCTGCCGCGCGAGAGCATCGATCCACTGGTGGTGGCGGTCGAGAACGGCAATGATCGCCGGGTGAGCGACGACCCGCTTCGGGCCTGGCCCTTCCCGAACCGCCCGTCGAAGGAGCGCGCGAGCTTCGAAAGCGGGTCTGTCCTGCGCAAGCTCGACCAGCGAGGGGCGGGTACGCGGCCTGACGATCTGGACGAAGCCGAAGCCGTTGACAGCGGTCCGTTCGAACGGTTGCGGAAGCCTGGTGTCGATCTGCTCCGCTGCGTCCTGACGAGCCGCCTTGCTGCCCGCGGTCGGCAGATCGATCCCGATCGATCCGCCAATATCGAGCCGCTGGATCGCGTCGGCTGCTGCCGACGCGCCGAGCACCGCCAACTCCTCGGGTGCAAGATAGCCGTCGACATCGATCAGGGTCATCGCCGGCGTTGCAGACACCCGCAGCTCCCCTCCTGCGAACTGGATCAGGCCGCTTTGCGCCTCATCGATAAGATCGTCCCAACCAAGCTCCTGAAGTTGGTCCTCGGGACCCGGGGAGATCTCACGGCCGCCGGTTCGTTCGGCTAAGGGCAACACGAAAGCCAAGGCTTTGTCGGTAAGACGTGCCAATGGTCGCTTCCAGGATTCCGCGCCGGGGATCGGTTCGCGTGTGACCTCGATCGCCAATGTCGCGCCTTGCGTAACGCCCCCAGCGCCTTGTGGCAGTAGGTACTCAACGCCATCGCTCGCAACCGCCACAGCGTTACGGCCGCTGTTTCCGGTATTCGCCAGCCTGGCGCTCAGGACGCTTCCTGCAGGTGTCACTCCGTCGAGCTCGATCCGTACCTCGATGATCTCGCCCCTGTTGGCCAGAACGGCGCGGGTCTCTCCGATCCCGCGTTCGATCAGCCATTCAGGCAATTGGGTATCCTGCGCTTTTGAGCAGAAGGCGCGTCTCGGCCAGCGGTAGTCCGACAACATTGGAATAGCTGCCGGCAATGTGCCGGACATAAACTTCGCCATAGCCCTGGAGCGCGTAGCCGCCTGCCTTGCCGCGCCATTCGCCATGGCTCGCGTAATAATCGATCTCGTCGTCGCTCAGCCGCTTCATCGCAATCATAGTTTCAACCAGGCGTTCGCGGATGCCATGACCGGGAATTGCTAGTGCGACGCCGGTCAGCACCCGATGCCGCCGCCCCGAGAGCAGCCGCATGCACGCCCGCAATGTCGCTTCGTCCTCGACCTTGGGCAAGATGCGCCGGCCGACCGCGACGACCGTATCGGCGGCAAGCACGAGGGCGTCAGTCTCAAGCGCCGCAATGACTTCCGCCTTCTCCTTGGCAAGCCGCAGGGCGTGCTGCCGTGGCAACTCGCCTTTCGGCACGCTCTCGTCGATTTCGGCGGGGACGACCGCATCGGGCTTCACTCCGATGCGGACGAGCAGATCAAGGCGGCGGGGACTTGCCGAGGCGAGGACGAGCTTCATCCCCTTGGCCGCAATCACGGATATCCGGGCGGCCCTCCGCGGCCGGGCATGAAGCGATAGGTGATGCGGCCCTTGGTCAGGTCATAAGGCGTCATCTCGACCAGCACTTCGTCGCCGGTCAGCACGCGGATTTGGTTCTTGCGCATCTTGCCGGCCGTATGACCCAGAACCTCATGGCCGTTCTCGAGGCGAACGCGGAACATCGCATTGGGCAGCAGCTCCACGACCTGCCCACGCATCTCGAGCAATTCTTCCTTAGCCAAGCGATTCCTCTCCGTTCAGGCGCAAAAAGTCGCGGAGCCTTAGCGAGAGAGCCGGAAAAAGGGAAGGCGGCGCTCAGATGGTAAGGATCGTCGACCCTGACGTCTTTCGCGCTTCGAGGGCGCGGTGGGCTTCGGCCGCGTCTTTCAGTGCGAAGCTCTGCTTGACCTCGATCTTGACCTTGCCGCTGGTGACGACGTCGAACAGCTCTTTCGCCGCTTGCTCCAGCTCCTCGCGCTCGATCACGTAATCATAGAGCGTCGGCCGGGTGAGGAAGAGTGAGCCCTTCTGGGCAAGGATGGTAGCAGGGAAGGGGTCGACCGGCCCCGACGCATTGCCGAAGCTCACCATCAGACCACGCCGGTGCAGGCAGTCGAGCGACTTCATGAAGGTGTCGCGGCCGACGCCGTCGTAGACCACCGGCACCTTTGCGCCGCCGGTGATCCGCGCGACCTCAGCCACAAAGTCTTGGCGCGTGTAGACGATGGGATGATCGCAGCCATGCGCACGTGCGAGTTCCGCCTTCTCGTCGCTTCCGACCGTGCCGATGACGGTCGCGCCGAGGGCGTTCGCCCATTGGCACATGATCAGCCCGACACCGCCTGCCGCTGCATGGACGAGGATGGTCTCTCCAGCCTGGACGCGATGCAGCGAGCAAAGCAGCATGTGCGCCGTCATGCCCTGCAGCATCATGGCTGCAGCCTGCTCCGAGGAGATATCTGCCGGAAGCTTGACGACGCGACTGCCGTCGATCAGCCGCTCCTCGGCATAGCCGCCGATCGGCCCCGCATACGCGACACGATCGCCTTTCTTCACGTCGATGACGTCCGATCCGACGGTTTCGACGATACCCGCGCCTGCGACACCCGGCGTGAACGGCAACGGTTGCGGGTAGAGACCGGTCCGGTGATAGACGTCGATGAAGTTCAGGCCGGCCGCCTCCTGGCGGATCTTCACCTGGTCGGGACTGGGATCCCCAACCCGAACCTCTTCCCACTGCAGGACCTCAGGTCCTCCCGTCTGATGGACTCGGATCGCGTGCGGCATCGTTGCCTCCTTGGGCGGCGCTTCAACTCCAGCGGCGTACAAAAGAAAAGCCCCGCCACGGCGGACCGCGGCGGGGCTCCCCTTTTAAGCGGTGGCGCGCCCTAGTGGGCGGCGCCCGCCGCGAGCGCCGACAGCAGAAGCAGCGCGACGATATTGGTGATCTTGATCATCGGATTCACGGCCGGACCGGCGGTGTCCTTGTAGGGGTCGCCAACCGTGTCGCCGGTCACGGCGGCCTTGTGGGCCTCGGAGCCCTTGCCGCCGTAATTGCCGTCTTCGATATACTTCTTTGCGTTGTCCCACGCGCCGCCGCCGCTGGTCATCGAAATGGCGACGAACAGCCCGGAGACGATCACGCCGAGAAGCAGGGCGCCGACCGCGGCAAGGCCGTTCTCACGTCCGGCAACGGCGGTGATCGCGAAATAGACGACGATCGGGGCCAACACCGGAAGCAGTGACGGGATAATCATCTCGCGGATCGCCGCCCGGGTGACGAGATCGACTGTGCGCGCATAGTCCGGGCGAACCGAACCATCCATGATCCCGGGATTGTCGCGGAACTGTCCGCGCACTTCCTCGACCACCGCGCCGCCCGCGCGGCCGACGGCAGTCATGCCCATCGCGCCGAATAGGTAGGGCAGCAGCGCGCCGAGCAGCAGACCGACGATCACGTAGGGGTTCGACAGGCTGAACAAAGTGTCGAGGTTAGACGTCACGCCGATCGAGCCGCCAAATTCGCGAAGATCGGCGGTGTAGGCGCCGAACAGCACCAGCGCGGCAAGGCCGGCCGAGCCGATCGCATAGCCCTTAGTCACCGCCTTGGTGGTATTGCCTACCGCGTCGAGCGCGTCGGTGCGGGTGCGAACGTCCTCCTCCATGCCGGCCATCTCGGCGATGCCGCCGGCATTGTCGGTGACCGGACCGTAGGCATCGAGCGCGACGACCATGCCGGCAAGCGCGAGCATGGCCGAAGCCGCGAATGCGACGCCAAGGAATCCCGCTAGTTGGAAGCTAGAGATGAGGCCGACGATGATGACGATGGTCGGAAGCGCCGTCGACTCAAGACTGACGGCGAGGCCCTGGATGATGTTGGTGCCATGGCCTGTCTGGCTGGCGCGGGCGATGGACTGCACCGGGCGATAGTTGGTGCCCGTATAATATTCGGTGATCCACACGATCAGCGCGGTGACTGCCAGGCCTATGAAGCTCGCCCAGACGAGGTGCATCGCGGGGAAGCTCGCGCCTGTGTGGTAGTGATCGTCTGATTGAGGTCGCCGAGGGTGAACTTCGCGACGAAGTAGATCGCCGGAACTGCCAGCAGCGTGGCCGTCCAGAAGCCCTTGTACAGCGCTCCCATGATCGAGCCCTTGCGGCCAAGGCGGACCATGTACGTGCCGATGATCGACGTGATGATGCAAACGCCGCCGATCAGCAGCGGCAGGCACATCATCTTCATCAGAAGCGCCGGATCGGCCCCGCCGAGCGCAAGCGCGATCGATACCATGGTGATGCCGACCGTCACGACATAAGTCTCGAACAGGTCGGCGGCCATGCCGGCGCAGTCGCCGACATTGTCGCCGACGTTGTCCGCAATCACTGCCGGGTTGCGTGGATCATCCTCCGGGATCCCGGCCTCAACCTTGCCGACGAGGTCAGCGCCGACGTCCGCGGCCTTGGTGAAGATACCGCCGCCGAGGCGGGCGAAGATCGAAACGAGCGAGGCACCGAGAGCGAGCGCCGTAAGCGCCGTGACGACCGGCCGGTCGTTCGGCGCATGTCCACCGGGCCCGGTCAGGAACCAGAATAGCCCCGCGATAGCGAGCAGCGCGAGACCGGCGACGAGCAAGCCTGTCACTGCTCCGGCGCGGAATGCCGTGGTGAGACCGCTCTGCAGGCTGTTGCGCGCGGCTTCCGCCGTACGCACGTTTGCGCGGACCGAAATGTTCATGCCGATGAAGCCCGCCGCGCCCGATAGGATGGCGCCGATGAGGAAGGCGACCGCAGACAGCGGCTTCAGGAAAATGCCGACGATGACGGCGACGATGATGCCGACGATGGCGATCGTCGTGTACTGCCGCTTGAGGTAGGCTGCGGCGCCTTCCTGGATGGCTGCGCTGACCTCGATCATGCGCTGATTACCCGGCGACATGGCGAGCACCTGGCGGCTGGTGAAAATCCCGTAGAGAACGGCCAACAGGCCGCAGATCATCGCAATGTAAAGCAGGTTTGAGCCGTCGTTCATGCCTTCACGCTTCCCTGTTTATTTTGGCGAGCCGATGCGGCCGGAGAACGTGGCCGCCCGGAATTGGGCCGGTTTCTAGGGAGCGATTGCGCAGCTGGCAACCGCGCGAATGGAACGGCTTAGCGCAGGAGAAGCGCGAGCATCATGCCGGACGCGAGGCCGCTAATGCCGATCGCCCACTGGCGAAAGGGAAAGCCGGCGATGCTGATCGTGCGAATGCTCAAAACCAAGTCTCTCCGGCAGCGTTACCGGGCGGCCTTCGTTCATCAGGCGCACCGACACGGCGCCCGCTTCGATGGTCCCGATCCGCTCGATCGTGGTCCCTTCTGGTAAAGAAAGTGTTGACGGATCGACGTCCGGCGACAGCGCGGCGAGCAGCGCATAATCGTCGCCGCCGGTAGCTGCGAACAAGCGCGCGTCGAGGTCCGGGCCCTGGGCTTCGATGAACGCTGCCGACAGCGGCAGGGTGTCGAGGTGGATGCGAATCCGGCAACGGCTCGCTTGCGCCATGCGTTTCGCGTCGAGCAATAAGCCGTCGGAAATGTCCATCATCGCGTTTGCGTGGGGTGCGAGGACTTGGCCGGCACTGAGCAGCGGAACCGGGCGGCGATAGATTTCGACGAGCGGGCCGGTCGCGTTGCGGTCCTCGCGCAGCAGTGCAAGACCGGCCGCACCGTCCCCAACAGTGCCGATCAGCCAGAGGGAATCCCCCGGTTTTGCTCCGGCCCGGTCGGGAACGGCCTTGCCGGCGTGACCGATGGCGGTGAGCCCTAGAACGCGCGGAGCTCCGGCAGGCAAGGCGATCGTATCCCCGCCGATCAACGGCAGACCGTAGCTTTCGCACGCCGCCTCGATGCCGCCGAGAAACGCGAGCTCCCATTTGCCCGCTCCGCACATCGTCAGAGAGAGCAGTGCTGCGGCAGGCGTTGCTCCCTTCGCGGCCAGGTCCGATAGATTGACGGCAACGAGCTTCCAGCCGACGCTTGCAGCAGGGTCGGAGCTCAGGAAGTGAACTCCCTCGGCGATGGTGTCATGGGTGACCACAAGGCGCCCGAGGACGGCGACATCGTCGAGCAACCCGCGCGCCTCGGGCGAGGTGGCAATTCGCCGAAGCCGGTCGATGACCTCCTGTTCGCGCATGTCTAACCCTCACCCAACGGCGTGGCGGGGGCAAGGGTCCATCAATCCGCGCGGGCGGGCCTTGCTTCCTTCGCGATGGCGTCGAGCAGCCCGTTGACGAAGCCGCTCTCGCGCTTGTCGTAGAAGGCATGAGCGACATCGACATATTCGGAGATGACGGAGCCGACCGGAACGTCGGCACGCGCGATCAGTTCGTATGCGCCGGCCCGCAGGATGGCGCGCATCGGGCGGTCCAGCCGCTCCAGGGTCCAGCCTTCGGCCAGCCGTCCGCCGATCAAGCCGTCGATTTCAGCGCGCCTGGCGTCCGCTCCGGTCACGAGGTCGTCGAAGAAGTCGCGTTCCGCGTCATGATATTGCTCGTCCTCGATCATGGCGCCGAGCCGGTGGTCGTGAAACTCCTTGAGCAGCCGCGGCAGCGGCGTGCCTTCCATCTCATGCTGGTAGAGCGCCTGGACGGCTGCGAGGCGCGCCGCTGATCGGGAACGGGAGCGAGTCTGGCTCATGCCGCAGGGGCACTAGCCGCCGCTTGTCCCGCAAGGAAGGGCTCGAGCGCCTGAGCGACCTGTTCTCCCGCCTCCCAAGGCGCGAAGTGGCCGGCGTCCGGCAGCCTCACGACCGTGAGATCGTCCACCAGGGTGTCGAGGCCGTCGAGCTGCAACGGCAGCAACGCAGCGTCCTTCATACCCCATACGACCAAGGTCGGGACCTTCACCCTGGGGAAGGCTCGCAGGAGGAAGTCGGGCAGCGGCATGGTCACGCCCGGCGGCGGTACGATCACCTTGGCCGCGCGATACCAGTTCAGCATGGCTGTGAAGCCGCCCGGCTGCGACCAGTCGGCGATATATTGCTGCTTCTCGGCTTCGGGAATTTGCGAGACGTCGACATGGCCGGAGAAGGTCTTGTCGAAAAATGTGCGCCATCCCATCGCTTCGACCGCTTGCTCGAAGCCGGGCAAGCGGAATGCGGTGATGTACTGCGATGCCGCGCGCTGGTCGGGATCCTCGATCAAGCTCTTCTGGAAGATGACCGGATGCGGCGCATTGATGATGGCAAGGCGCGTCAGCCGGGGATCGCCACGCAGCGCGGCAGCCCAGGAGATCGCGCCGCCCCAGTCGTGTCCGACGAGCGCGAACTCGTGGAGGCTCAGCCCGTCAGCAAGGGCGAAGATATCGTCGATCAGCGTATCGGTCTGGTAATCACTGGGATCCTGAGGGCGATCCGACCCGGCGAACCCGCGCTCGTCAGGCATGACGAGGAAGAAGCTGTCAGCAAGGCGGGGCGCGACCTCGCGCCAGGTCCGGTGCGATTCCGGAAACCCGTGGAGCAGGATCACGGCGGGATTGTCGGGATCGCCGGCCAAAGCGACGTTCAGCGTGACACCGGTTCTCAGCGCGATCTTCCGGAACTCGATCTCCCCGTTCACAGCTTCATCCATTCCGTCACAGGCTCACAGCCTTTCTCGAATTTTGCTGCCTTCGTGCGTGTTGCGTCCAACGCCGCGCGCGTCTGTTCCACAGCTGCGCTCATTCTTGTGAGGTCCACGGTCGCAGAACGGATTGTCCGGCCGCGAGGTTCGAGCAAGCTTAGCTGCGCCGACGGAGAGTCATGCGCGAGGGATGCGACGCGTTGCCAGGACAATACACCTCCGATGAGATCGTTCGCGTAGGGTATCATGGCCACACCATCCAGCGTGTTGGGCGGCTCATCCGAAGGGTGCAGAACAATCAGCAGTCGCTCGCGCTGCAGGTGGCTCGGAAAGCCGGACCATGAAACCAGGAGCTCGCGTGCCCGAAGCGACGGGTCGCCGGCATCCTTGACCTGCTGCATGGCCATGAGGGCAAGCCGCCCGCGGTCGAAACCGCCGATCGACCACTGATATTCAATGTCGATCTGCTGGCCTTGCGCATCGAGCGTTCGGGTCACTGTCACGTCGATATTGTTGCTGGTGGTGTGCGACCTGCAAGCCCATGTCGGACGAAAATCCAGCGGCCGCAGACCAGGGTTGGCGCAGCCGGTGATTAGAAGGGCGGACGCAACTGCCGCCAGCGTGAGCTTCACGGATAGCTGACCGTCTTGGGCACCTCGGGCAGCGGAATGAACTCCTGATCGTCGCCGGGAATGAGCGGGAAGCGGAGGGCCTTCCACTCCTCCTTCGCCCGGTTGATCCGGTCGCGCGAGGAGGACACGAAGTTCCAGAATACGTAACGCTGCGTGGTGAACGCCGCGCCGCCCATCAACATCATCCGCGCGCCGGCGGAGCTGGTCAAACGGGCCTGATGCCCGGGCTTTAGGACATACAAGGTGAACAGCTGTAACACCTCGCCATCGATTTCAGCCTCGCCGCCGACCAGCATCACGGCGCGCTCGTCCGCGCCGGCTTCGACCGGCAGCGACCCGCCCCCTCCAAGTTCGATATCCGCATAGATGGTGGCCGAATGCTGGGGCGTCGCCGCCGTCGCACCCCACAGAGTGCCCATCAGGACGCGTGCTTTGGCATTGCCGTCCTCGATCAGCGGCAGGCCATCAGCGCCAACATGATCGAAGGCAGGATCGATCTCCTCGCGCCCGTCGGGAAGCGCCAGCCAGGTCTGCATGCCGTACAGGCTCGGCCCCTCTGCCCGGATCGCGTGCGGGGAGCGCTCGGAGTGGACGATGCCGCGGCCGGCTGTCATCAGGTTGATGGCGCCGGGCTCGATCACCTGATGCGAGCCGATGCTGTCGCGATGCTCGATCGCGCCGTCGAACAGATAAGTGACCGTCGCGAGATTGATGTGCGGATGAGGGCGCACGTCCATGCCTTGTCCGGCCGGAAGCCGCGCCGGCCCGAACTCGTCGACGAAGATGAAGGGCCCCACCATGGTCCGCTCGCGGGCCGGAAGCGTGCGGTTCACCTTGAAATCGCCGAGGTCGTGAGTGACCGGGGTTATGGTTTGAAGAAAGGCGGTCTCGACGGTGGCCATCATTGCTCTCCTGGCGCGGTGGCGCGAATGGACAGTGCGTGGACTCGGCTCTCCATGAGATCGCCAAGCGCCGCATAGATCATGCGCTGACGCTGGATGCGATTCTTTCCTGCGAAGGCCGTGGTTTCGATGCGTAACGTAAAGTGGCTTTCGCCGGCGGGATTATAGCCGCCATGACCGCGGTGCTGCTCGCTGTCGTCGATCAGCTCGATGCGCGTTGGCGAAAGCGCCGAGTTGAGCCGCCGGAGCATTTCAGCCGCGACGGGACCGGTAGTCTGGGTAGTCATGGGCCCTATATAATGTGGTTCGATGGCAACGAAGCAATCCAGGATGCACGGGCGGGTTGAAGGGGCGAGGGCGAGATGCGCCGTTCCAGGCTGCGGCGCGCCTGGCGAATTCAAGGCGCCGCTCCAGTCAGCCAATTTCGATGGGCCGGGCGAATGGCGTTTCCTGTGCCTGGACCATGTCCGCGAGCACAACGCGAAGTACAATTTCTTCGAGGGCATGAGCCCCGACGAGATCACCCGCGCGCAGTCGCCTCTCGCGGGCTGGGAACGGCCGAGCCGCAAGTTTGCCGCGAACGGCGCTGACCCGCCGCCGAGGTGGAGTGACTTCGCCGATCCGCTGGACGCCATCGCCGGCCGCTTCGGCAACATCCGCGAGCGCGCCAAGCCATCGCGCTTCAGCAAGGACGAGCAGCGAGCCTTGTCCGTGCTCGGCCTCGGCGACGACGCGGGCCGGCATGAGATTCGTCAGCGATATTCGAATCTCGTCCGCCGCTACCATCCCGATAAGAATGGCGGCGACCGCCGCCACGAGAACAAGCTCGGCGCGGTCATCGCTGCCTATCAGCTTCTGAGGAAGGCGGCCGCTTTCGCCTAGTCGCGGTTGGGCGCGCCGAGCGGGAAGTATTTCCGGAATGGCCGCGCTTCCTCGACCGCTCGCGCGACCTCAGGATGCGCCAATAACCGGGCGCGATAAGCTTTGAGCTTTGGCCGTCCCTCGCCGATCTCCTCGATCCAATCGGCATAGAAAAGCGCGGGCGCAGCCGCGCAATCGGCAAGAGTGAAGGTCTCGCCCGCCGCCCAGCCGTTATCCGGCAGGTTCACCTCAAGCCAATCGTAGGCAATCAGCAGATTCTTCCGCCCTTGTTCGGCGCCATAAGCATCGCCCATTCCTTCGGGCCGCAAGGCATGGTTGACGGAAGGTTGCATGTTGCCCTGGACGTAGAGGTCGAAGAAGCGATCGAGGAACCGTACCCGCCTGCCGAAATCGCCGTCCGGAATCCAAATGTTCGGACCGCGGTGATGAGCCTGCAGATGTTCGATGATGCAGGTTGCTTCGGGAATGACCTCGCCATGATCGACCAGCACCGGAAACTTGGCGAACGGCCACAGCTCGGCGAGCCTTGCGGTCGCCTCGGGCTCGTCTCCACCGACTTTACGATATTCGAAGGGTGTGCCGTCGGCCCAGATCGGGATCAGCGCCTTCCAGCTATAACTGCTGAAGGGGTGGACGTAGAGTTCGAGGCTCACCAAGTGCCTTCTTTGATCTTCTCCCGGCGGTCCAGTTCCTCCTCGCTGGGCTCCTTGGTTTCGAACGTGCCGATGGGAACGTCGCCGTCTGGAGCATAAGTCGCGAAGGTCACTCCGCTATCCGAGACGAAATGGTCGATCGTCTTGAGCTTGCCGGGACTTTGACACCCATCGAAGATGGACTTTCCGCGGCCCAGTAGAACAGGGAAGGTCATCACGAGCAAGCAGTCGATGAGGCCCGCCGAAAGCAGCGGCGGGTAAAGCGTGCTGCTTCCCTGGATGAGAAGGTCGCGTCCCTCACTTTTCTTCAGCTCGGCGACGGCTTGGGCCGTGTCGCCCGACAGCTTGCTGCTGTTCTCCCAGGTCAGCGGCTCATCGGAATGCGTAAACACATATTTGTTGATGCGCTGGAACCGCTCACCGATCGGATTGTCGCGGTTGTAAGGCCAGTAGCCCGCGAAGATGTCGTAGGTCCGCTTGCCCAGCAGCAGGTCATACTCGGCCTCGATCACCTTGCCGAACGGCTGTTCCATGCTGCCGTCCCAGAAGGCGAATGACCAACCGCCATATTTGAAGCCGCCGGATCGATCCTCCTCGGGTCCGCCCGGCGCCTGCATGACGCCGTCCAGCGACTGGAATACGGCCCCGGTCAACCTACGCATCAATGCTCTCCCCGCGCAGCGCGGCATCGATCCTGGCGATGTCGATCTTATGCATCGTCATCATCGCCTCGAACGCCCGCCTGGCGGCGGCCTTGTCCGGGTTGCTGTTAGCCTCGAGCAGCACGCGCGGTGTGATCTGCCACGAAAACCCCCACCTGTCCTTGCACCAACCGCACATGCTCTCCTCGCCGCCATTGCCGGTGATGGCGTTCCAGTAGCGGTCGGTTTCTTCCTGGTTTTCGGTCACGACCATGAAACTCACCGCCTCGTTCGGCTTGAAATTGGGACCGCCGTTCAGGCCGACGAAGTCGCTTCCAAGCACGGTGAAATCGACGGTCAGTTCCGCGCCATCCTCGCCGCCCGGGTAGTCGCCGGGAGCCGCCATGGCTTTGCCGACATGGCTGTCGGGGAACACGGAAGCATAAAATTCCGCAGCCTTGCGGGCTTCGCCTTTATCGAACCAAAGGCAGGTGGTCAGTTTATTGGCAGACATTGCGCTCTCCTTACTTGCGAGGGCCGACGAGGCCGAACGGGGCGCCCTGCGGGTCCATTGCGTTGAGCGCGAACTCGCCGCCTGGGATTTCCATTGGGCCGTTGAGGACTTGGCCACCGCCGGACTTGATCGCGCCGACACCACGATCAATGTCGTCCACGCCAACATAATAGGTCCACAGGCTGACCGGCAGCTGCGGGGGCTTCCGCATGATCGCGCCGATGGTGGTCGGGCCGTTCTGGATGAAGCGGTACTTGCCCATCTCGCCCATATCCATGTCGCCTTCCTGTCCCCAGCCGAACTGACCGCGGTAGAAGTCGACGGCACCCTCCGGGTCAGTGGTCGAAAGCTCGTTCCAGCGGACGCGTTGTGGCTGATCGACCGAGAAGACGTCGCTTTGAGCGTCCGGCTGACCCTCGGGCGGGATCGGCTTCATGATGTAGAAGGGCGCTCCCGAAGGATCGGCGACCATCGCCACCCGCCCGATGTTCGGGATGTCGAACGGTGCCATGAAGGTCTTGCCGCCGGACCGTTCGACTGCGGCGGCCGTTGCGTCGACATCGTCGACGTAGAGATAGCCGAGCCAGGTGGGCCGGGCTCCATGCTGCTGCATCTCATCGTTGAGCGGCAGCACGCCGCCGGCAAATCCGCCGTCGCTCCGGCCGATCATCCGGTAGCCGTTGGGGAATTGCGACTGCGCCTCGATGTTCCAGCCGACCACCGCGTCGTAGAACGCCTTCGCGGCGTCCAGATCGGGGGTCATCAGTTCGTACCAGATGAAGCTGCTGCTCGGATTGCGGCCGCTATCGTTCGCGGCGGCACCCGCCACCTCGTCACGCACGTCAGTCATGTTTCAATCCTCCTCAGGAGATTGCCGCTTCAAGCGGAGACCTTCTCCAGCGTGTTCACGATTGGCTTGAAGCCGCCCCAGAACATGCGCTTGCCGTCGAACGGCATCGGCTGCGCGCCGGGCTGCATTTCCGGATCGGCCATGATCTGCTCCCAACCTTTGTCGCGCACGTCCTTCGACGGCCAGACGATGAAGGAGAAGACGACATTCTCGTCGTCGGTCGCCTGCACGGCGCGGAAGAAGTCCGTGGTGTGGCCATGCTCCAGCCCGTCGCCGATCGATTCGACGCTGCCGATTGCGCCCTGGGCTTCCGCCTTCTTCGCGAACGTTTCGGCCAATTTGCGATATTCGTCTTCCTTGCCCTTGGGCAGCGGAAGGATGAATCCGTCGATGTAGCTCATGCTGGTTCTCCCTGCGGTTCATGCTCGCGGAACACGGCGAGCTGGTCGGACAAGGCCCTTTGGAACGCGGGCCGCGCTTCACCGCGCTTCACGAGCGCGGCTAAGTTTGGAAGCTTGTCGAGGATGCCTGTTCCGCGCAGCTGGCGGAGGACCGCGACGAGCATCAGATCACCGATGGTGAAGCGGTCTTCAAGCCACTCCTTGTCGCCGAGCGCATCGGAGACGCATTTCAGCCGTCCGTTGAGCCGCTCGACGAACTTCGGCGCGGCCTCGGCGGTCCAGGGCTCACCACGATTGAAGATGTTGATCATCAGCAGCGGGAAGATCGCCGGTTCGACGCTGTTCAAGGCCGCGATGAGCCAGGCGATGCCGCGCATCTTTCCGTTCGGGTCCGTGGGGAGTAGCCGTTCGTCCTGCATGCCCAGGTGGATCAGGATCGCGCCGCTCTCGAACAGCTCAACCTCATTGTCCTTGTAGATCGGCACCTGCCCGAACGGCTGTTCGCAGAAATATTCCTGCGGCCGTGGCTTGGTCGCGTCGAGCAGCCTCACGCCGTACGGCCGGTCGATCTCCTCGAGCGCCCAGCGGATCCTGAGGTCCCGGACCAGGCCCTGAGCAAAGCCCGGTACCCAGCGGAAAGCCGTGATTTCGATCTCGGAATTGGGATCGACTGGCATCTCACCCTCCTAATCTTGCAATGTTACGCAGCGGTGGCCTGTTCGACCGGATGGGCGCCCTTTTCGGCGAAGGCTGGGTCCATCCACATCGGCTCCCAATGGTGGCCATCGGGATCCTCGAAGCTACGTCCGTACATCGCGCTGCCCATATCCTGCTTGGGGGCGACATCGGCCTTTCCGCCCGCCGAGGCTGCGGCGTCGGTGATACGATCGACGTCCGCAGGGCTTTCGCAGGAAATGCACAGCAGCACCTGACTGCTGTTGTTTGCGTCTGCAATCGGCTTGCGAGTGAACGTTGCATAAAAGGGATGAGTGAGCAGCATCACCGAGATGGTGTCGGACAGCACCATCATTGCCGCTGCGTCATTGCTGAACTTGGGCTCGTTTCGAAATCCGATGGCTTCGTAGAAGGCCTTTGAGCGCTCCAGGTCCGACACCGGCAGGTTCACGAAGATCATGCGCGACATCTTTTCTCTCCCTTGCGACTCGATTCGCTTGCTTTTTGCCGACCAAGTTATAAATTGCAACTATGAAGTTACAAAAGCTAACCAACTCACGGAAGAAGGAGGAAAAACGTCGCTACGAGGACGCTTGTGGATTGGCTCACGCGCTCGACTTGCTCGGGGAAAGATGGGCGATGCTGGTGCTGCGTGAACTGGCATACGGACCACGGCGCTTTTCGGAGCTTAGGGCTGATCTCTGGGGCATCAGCGCCAACGTGTTGACGCAGCGCCTGACCGAGCTCGAAGACCGCGGGCTCGTTCGGAGGATCAAGCTACCGCCGCCCGCGTCGGTTCAGGTCTATGAGGCAACGCAATGGGGCCTTGAGGCGATCCCGATCATCGCTTCGCTCGGACGTTGGGCCGCGAGGAGCCCGCTCCACGACCCGACCTTGCGGATGAGTCACGTGTCGGTGATCATGTCGTTCCAGACTCTGATCTCGCCGGAGCGCACGGAAGGCTTCAACGGCCGCATCTGCTTCCGTTTCGGTGAGGCGGCTTACGTGGCCGCGGTGACTGACGGCAGGATGGAGGTGGAGCGCCGCGATTGTGCCGACTGTGATGTGACCTTTATCGGCACGCCGAGCGAAATCGCAGCGGTGATTCACGGCGGCGCGCCCTTTGACCTGATCCGCGTGGAAGGAGACATGGCGCTCGCCGATCGTTTCAGGACGCTCTTCCCGCTGCCCGAGAAGGTCGTGAGAAGTTGAGGCAAACGCCTCCTTCACCTAAGGCGTAAGGCTATGACTGATCTACCCAACGTAATGCCCGAAAGCCGGGCCGAGACCCTGCTCGCGTCGCCCGACAAGATCGCGAAGGTGCGCGAGTTGTTCGGCGTCGATTCGGACATGGAGGTCCCGGCGTTCAGCGAGCCCGACGAGCGCGTCCCGGATCTCGACCCGACCTACGTCTTCGATCCCAGCACGACGCTCGCCATCTGCGCCGGCTTCGCAAAGAACCGTCGCGTGATGGTCCAGGGCTATCATGGCACCGGCAAGTCGACGCACATCGAGCAAGTGGCCGCACGGCTCAACTGGCCGATGATCCGCATCAACCTCGACGCGCACATCAGCCGCATCGACCTTGTCGGTCGCGACGCGATCGTGCTGCGCGAAGGCCAGCAGGTTACCGAGTTCCGCGAGGGATTGCTGCCCTGGGCGCTGCAGCATCCGGTCGCGCTCGTGTTCGACGAATATGACGCCGGGCGTCCCGACGTCATGTTCGTGATCCAGCGAGTGCTCGAGGCGGAGGGCAAGCTCACGCTGCTCGACCAGAACCGCGTGATCCGGCCCAACCCGTGGTTCCGCCTGTTCGCGACGACCAACACGGTCGGCCTCGGCGACACGACGGGTCTCTATCACGGTACGCAGGCGATCAACCAAGGTCAGATGGATCGTTGGAATATCGTCACGACGCTCAACTATCTGCCGGCCGCGGTCGAGGCGCAGATCGTCCTCGCCAAGTCCGGCGAATATGATGATCCCGGCGGCAAGGAGATCGTCGACAAGATGATCAAGGTCGCCGAGCTGTCGCGGCAAGGCTTCATCAACGGCGACATCTCGACCGTCATGAGCCCGCGCACCGTCATCAGCTGGGCGCAGAACGCGCACATATTCGGCGACGTCGGCTACGCGTTTCGCGTGTCGTTTCTCAACAAATGCGACGAGACCGAGCGCCCGCTGATCGCCGAATATTACCAACGCGTGTTCGGTTCGGACCTGCCGGAAAGCGTGGTCAGCAAGACATAAGAAAGGGCGCCGCTCGGTGAGCGGCGCCCTTTCTCAAATCACTCCGCCTGTTACGGGTGGAGCAGGAAGTCCGTCGGAGCGACGGCGGTCCCCTGGATGTTGATGAACATATCGAACGTGCCATCGTGGTTCGTATCAATCTGCACCTGGTGGTGGGCCGCGTCGTAGGTGACGTAGCCAGCCGTCGCGCCCGCCACGGTCCTCAGATCGATCTTATCCGCTCCCGTCTGGAAGTCGGCGATCGTGTCCGTTGATCCGTCCTTAGCGAAGACGAACAGGTCGTTGCCTGCACCGCCGTACAGCGTGTCGTTTCCGCCGAAGCCCTTGAGCACGTCGTCGCCGCCCATGCCGTTGAGCACGTTCGCCACGTCATTCCCCCACAGGAGGTCCCGCGCGGAGCCGCCCGTCGCATCTTCGATGATGGTGCCATAGGCGATCGCGACGTTCTGATATTCGGTCGTCGTGACGCCCGTGACCGGAGTCTGGCCGTAGAGAGCCAGATCGTTGGCGATGCTGTTGGCATTGGCGTTCTGGAAGCTCGCCATGGTGCCGGCCCAGGTCGCCTGGTCGAACGTACCCCAGTCCTCGCCTGAAATCGCGGTCATGTTGGCGAGATAGGCGTTGGCCTCCGCCGCCGTCGGCATCCCCGCACCGATCGAACTGAACGATCCGGGATGCAGATCCACGAACTGAGACACGGTGAATCCCGACAGGTCGATCTTATCGTGCGAACCGCCGGCGTCGTAGATCGCGAGCATCGGGTAATGGTTCTGCGAGAAGTCGAACAGATTGTCCCCGGCATTCGAGTTGAACCCGTATGTCGTGTCGCCCGTACGAGTTGTCGGATCCGCCCCATACTTCGCCTGAATGGTCAGGATGTCGTGGAGCATTGGCGTCTGCGGGTTACTGTAAAGGAGCGCATCCCAGTTGACGGCTCGGGCGCCCGTCTTCGTTGCGCTCCAGTAGGACATGATCGAATATTGCTGACTGTCCTGCGCATATTCGGCGCCGTTCTCATAAGTCGCCGAGAAGTTCGGCCCGAAGTTGTAGGCGCCCGGATGGCTGAGACCGAGGGCATGCCCGGATTTCGTGAGTCAGCGTGGTTGCGCCGTAACCCTGCGAATTTAGCCAGTCGTTGGTCCAGTTCTCCGTGGGATCGGCAGTCCACACGTCGCTGCCTACATGTTCGTACCGATGGTCCATCGGATAATAGGTCCAGCCCTGCGCGGGACCGGTGGTTGTGTTGGCGAACACGATATCCGCGCCATTGCCGTTCGTCTCTTGGATGGCGGGGGCGATGAGGTCGTCCCAAAGATGCATCGATTCACGCGCGGCAGCCTGTTCCGCCGGAGACAGTGGACTATAGCCGCCAGGCTCCGAAAAGCCGTTGTGAGGATTGTTGTACTGCCCGATGGTGTGCGGACCATCCAAGAAGGAATATGTGATCACGCCGTTGTGCGTCGTGATCGAGGTCCCGCTGTCGATGTGTGAAATGACGCCCTGAAGGCCAATGATTGGTTTGGCGACGCCGTTGACCGTGTAAGTCCGATAACCAAGCCCGTAGAGGGTATCGAGGTTATAATCGGTCGGGGACGGACCGCCCGACCCAACTCTCTGAACAATACTCATGCGCTACTCTCCCCTGTACTCGCATCCACCCAGGCGGATGTCGCCTCGCGCGAAACAAGCGCGAACAACTGATGCTGGAAGGCCCGGAGAACAGAGTCAACGTGTTGGTAACTACTTCGTAACAAATAATTTTTCAGCGAGGTAACTGCGCGTCCCAATGCAACACGCTTTGCGGCTTCAATCGCGTTCGCTACATCGAGAATTGCATGGCTGAACGCATCGATCTCTTCCGCCGCGCTCTAGCAGGCGCAGCGCGGGCGATTGCCAAGGATCCTGAACTGGACGTCGCATTTGCGTCGGAAGTCGCGACCTCGCAGGGCAAGGTTGCGCGCGTTCCCTCGCCCGGTCCGGGGCTCGAGCCGAAGCTTGTCGCGGAAGCTCGCGGCGCGGCGGATTCAGCAGCACTGAGGTTGCGCCATCATGATGCGCGGCTTCACGCTCGCGTCGCGCCGGTCGATGCGGACGCGCGTTCGGTTTTCGACGCGCTGGAGACCGCGCGGGTCGAAGCACTCGGAGCGCGAGCGATGGGCGGTGTGCGAGAGAACCTCGCCAATCTCACCGAGGCGCGGGTTCGGGGAGACGCGATTGTTCGTGCGCGCACCGCGGAAGAAGTGCCGCTTGCCACGGCGGTCGCACTCATTGCGCGTGAGCGGCTGAGTGGAGATGTTCCGCCGGCTTCGGCGCTTCCAGGCCTAAAGCTTGTTTCTTCCTGGATCGAGGAGAAGGCCGCGGCCGAGCTCGACGCGCTGGCGATGACCCTCGACGACCAGGCGGCGTTCGCCAAATTGTCGCGCCGGCTCCTAGAAGATCTCGACCTCGCCTCGGCCGAGGAGCTGAGCGAGGAAGAACCGGACGAGGGCGGGAACGACGAGGAGGGTGAGGAAGGCGGAAGCGAGGACAGTGCGGAGCAGGGCGACGAGGAAACGCCCGGAGGCGGCGACGCCGAGATGCGCGGGGAGGAGACCGAGGATTCGAGCGGCGACGCCGACAGCAATGATGAAATGGAAGCGGGCGAAGAGGAATCGAGCGCCGGAGACGATATCAGCGAGAGCGTCTTCGCTTCCCCTTCGCGTCGGAACTGGGAGCTTTCGCCTGAGACCGATTACAAGGCATTTACGACGCGCTTCGACGAGATCGTCGAGGCCGCTGACCTATGTGACGAGGAAGAGCTCGCTCGCCTGCGGGCTTATCTCGACCAGCAGATGGCGGGCCTGCACAATGTCGTCACGCGCCTCGCCAATCGCCTGCAGCGGCGACTTCTCGCGCAGCAGACGCGGAGCTGGGAATTCGATCAGGAGGAGGGGCTGCTCGATGCCGGGCGGCTAGCTCGCGTGGTCGTCAGCCCTGGCCATTCGCTGAGTTACAAGATCGAACGTGACACAGACTTCAAGGATACCGTCGTCTCGCTGCTGATCGATAACAGCGGGTCGATGCGTGGACGGCCGATTGCCATTGCCGCGATCTGCGGCGACATCCTCGCGAGGACGCTGGAGCGCTGCGGAGTATCGACCGAGATCCTCGGTTTCACCACGCGCGGCTGGAAGGGTGGCCAGAGCCGTGAAGCATGGCTCGCGGCCGGGCGCCCGCCCAACCCAGGCCGGCTCAACGACCTCCGCCACATCGTCTACAAACGCGCCGACGAGCCCTACCGGCACTCGCGCCGTCATCTCGGTCTGATGATGCGGGAGGGGCTGCTAAAGGAAAATATCGACGGCGAGGCTCTGCTCTGGGCGCACAATCGCCTGATCGCGCGGCCCGAGGAGCGGCGCATCCTGATGGTGATTTCGGACGGCGCGCCGGTCGACGATTCCACCGCCAGCGCCAACGGTGGCAGCTATCTCGAGCGGCATCTGCGGCAGGTGATCGAGTGGATTGAGAAGAGGTCGCCGGTCGAGCTCATCGCCATCGGCATCGGCCACGATGTGACCCGCTACTATAGCCGCGCAGTCACCATCATGGACGCGGATCAGCTCGCCGGAGCGATGGTCGATCAATTGGCGCAGCTGTTCGAGAGCCCATAAAAAATTGGGCCCGATGCGACTGGCGCACCGGGCCCCCCTCGTTACGCGACGCGAGGGAATTCGTCTGTTTCCAGACTCGACAGGGAAAAGGGGAAAACCCCGTCGGATGACGAGGCTTATGAGCGATTCGCGCCCAATCGAGACTGAACGGGGCGTGCAGCCTGCGTTCAGGAAAAACCGCGTGACTTCAGAAGCTTAGGCCCAAGCTCAGGCGGCCTGGTCGGTCGCCTTCTTGGCAATGTCGCGCTTCAGCTTGCGGGCCTTGGCGCTGAGTTTCTCGTTGCTGGTCTTGAGCAGCCAGTTATCGAGCCCGCCGACATGCTCGACCGAACGAAGGCCGTGCGTCGAAACGCGCAGCTTCACGCTCTGCCCGAGGGAATCGGAAATCAGAGTAACGTTCTGCAAGTTCGGCAGGAACGTCCGTTTGGTCTTGTTGTTGGCGTGGGAAACATTGTTGCCCACCTGCCGGCCCTTGCCGGTCAGCTCGCAAACGCGCGACATGGTTCTTGATCCTGATTTTCTGGACGAGCCCGAAGGCCCGAAGAGCGCCGCCCGTTAGCCGTTCGGGTCCCGCTCGTCAACGCCGAGGGGGCGAAAACGGCCGCAACCGGATATCGGTAGGCAGCGTTGTAACCTGGATTTACTTGTGAGCTGCCGGCCCACATAGCCGAGCGGACGAATAACGGGGAAGCAACATGCGGGCCATCATCCTTGTCCTGGTCGTCGTCATCATCGCGGTCATCGCGGGGATTGCGACCGGATTCATCGACATCAACCAGATCCGCGGAGCCAAGGCGCCCGAGATCACAGCCACTCGCAACGGCGTGACAGCTAAGGGTGGGCAGGCGCCGGCCTTCGATGTCGAGACCGGGTCGGTGAAGGTCGGCGCGTCCAACACCACGGTGAAGGTGCCGAAGCTCGAAGTCGTGCCGCCGCAGAACCAGGCTGCCGCGACGACGAACAACGCAATGTGACTTGCGTGACCGGCTCGGCTAGCCGGCGGCATGAGTTTCCCGCTCCCTCCGCCAATGCGGCGAGCGCTCGACCTAGCGGCTGAAGCAGCCCTCGCCGGTGAGGTGCCGGTCGGTGCAGTCGTCACGCGCGGTGAGGAGATCGTGGCCGAAGCCCGTAACGCGATGCGAAATTCCCTCGACCCCACCGCACATGCCGAGATGGAGGCGATCCGGGCTGCCGCGGCCGCGCTCGCGACCTCGCGCCTTGATGAATGCACTTTGTGGGTAACGCTCGAGCCGTGCGCCATGTGTGCGGCTGCAGCGTCCGTCGCTCGGCTCAAGGGAGTCCGGTTCGGCGCCGAGGATCCCAAAGGCGGCGGCGTGGTGCACGGCGCGCGGATTTTCGCCCAGCCCACGTGCCACCACCGCCCGGACGTGCTCGGCGGGATTGGCGAAGGTGAGTCTGCCGAACTGCTCAGTCGCTTCTTCGCGGAGCGGCGTTAGCCGAGGTACGGGACGAGCCGGATCTCGATTTGCCGGTTCGCTGCGCGCTGTGTTTCCGTCTCGTCCGGATTGTACAGCGGCACCGATTTGCCAAGTCCGTGGGAGGCAATCCGTCCCTTTGCAACGCCGTGCGCGGCAAGATAGGTCGCAACCGCGGCAGCCCGCTTCTCCGACAGCGCGAGATTGCCTTGCGGCGTCCCGGTGGTGTCAGTGTGGGCGAGAACGTCGACGAAGGTTTGGTTCATCGTCTTCACGGTTCGTGCAATCTCCAGCAGTGTCGCATCGGTCTGCGGTTTCACGCTCGAGCTGCCCGTATCGAACGTGAAGGTCGCCGGGATTCGGATGACGATGCTGCCGCCCAGGTTGAGCACGTCCAGTCCGATGCCGGCGGTCTGCTGGCGAAGCTCGCGATCAAGCCGCGCCATGTAGGCCGAAGCCATTGCAGGTGGAATTGGCCGAATCTTTGCCGCGCGAATCTTCGCTGCTCTCGCCTGCGATGTCCGCCGATCACGTCTCCGGAGAGATAGGGCGCGCTCACCCCGAGCGGCGTGAAAGCCGCGGGGCGCACCATCGGCGGCGGCGCCGTCTGGCAGCTCGCGAGGGCCAGGGCCGAACCGGCGAGGACCGTCATCCACGTGCGGCGAGTGATCATAGTCTGCGTTGCTCCCAGAAAGCCTTGATCGGGCGATGAACCGGTGCCTAGCGATGATGGTTCCGCCTGTGAACCGAGCGAGTGCTTGTTAATGGACGCCGCTGGCGGTTACATTCGAAGGCACGCCTATGAGCGACCACTTGGCACCCATTCCCTGGCTCGACGTCCTCCTCATCTTCGCGCTGATTTGCCTCAATGGCGTTTTGGCGATGGGCGAGCTGGCCATCGTCTCCTCCCGTGAGGCTCGTCTCAAGGCAATGGCCAAGAGCGGTAGCACCGGTGCGGCGTGCGCACTCGATCTCGCCGCCGATCCGGGCCGATTCCTTTCGACGGTGCAAAGCGGCATCACACTGATTGCAATATTCGCCGGTGCGTTCTCAGGCGCGAGCCTCGGTGAACCGATGAGCGAGCGGCTGCAGCTGCTTGGGCTGGAGCCATCAACGGCACACACGGCCGGCTTCGGGCTCGTCGTTGCCCTGACCACATATTTTTCGCTGGTCATCGGCGAAATCGTACCCAAGCAGATCGCGCTTCGCTCGCCGGAGCCGATTGCGGTGGTGATGGCCAAGCCCATGCGCTGGCTGTCGGTGATCACTGCTCCCTTTGTCTGGGTCCTAGATCGTTCGAGCGCGCTGATCTTCCATATTTTCGGGTTCGACCGGGAATCACGGAATCATGTCACAGCCGAAGAGCTGCACCTGGTCGTGGCGGAAGCGCAAACCGCGGGCGTGCTGGAGGAAGACGAGCGTGCGATGATCTCCGGGATCGTGCGCTTGGCCGATCGTCCGGTGCGTGAAGTGATGACTTCCCGGATGGAGATCGACTGGATCGACGTCAACGCAACTCCCGACGAGGTCCGAGTGGCGTTGCTCGAAACGCCGCACAACCGCATCCCCGTGGCCAATGGATCGGTCGAGGATATCGTTGGCGTCATTCAGACGCGCGACGTGCTTGCCGAGGCGCTCGAGGGACGGCCGATCGACCTTGGGAAACTGTGCCGCAAGGCGCCCGTCATTCCCGATCTGATGGACGCGATGGATGCGCTGGCAGTGCTCAGAAGCTCGGAAGTGCCGTTGGCGCTCGTTCACGATGAATATGGCCATCTCGATGGGATTGTGACTCCGGGCAGCATCCTGGCTGCTTTGGCAGGAACTTTCTTGAGCGACCTTGACCACAGCGAGGAACCTGCACTGGTTGAGCGCGAGGATGGCAGCTGGCTGATTTCCGGGGCTGCTAGCGCCGATGTCCTGGGAGATCGGCTCGGCATCAACCTGCCGCATGAGCGTGATTATTCCACTGTCGCGGGTTTTGCGCTGTCGGTGCTTAAGCATTTGCCTGAGACGGGCGAGACGTTCCGCCATGACGGGTGGAAGTTCGAGGTCGTCGACATGGACGGCCGCAAGATCGACAAGCTGCTCGCTTCCCGCCCGAGGAAACGCCCGGCCGAGGCTCAGGCCGAAGCCGTCGGCTAGAGCTTTCCGAACCTCTGCTCGAAGCCGTCCGTGTCGTTGCGGGCGAGATAAGCTGCCTGCTCGACAATGCGATCGCGAGTGAGGCGGCCCCGGAACGCGCCGAGCTGCGGATCGATGCGGTCGATTTCCGTCGGCGTCAGGTTTGCGATCTGCTCGAACCGATAGAAGCCGAACCGGTGTAGTGCCTCCGCGAACTTGGGGCCGACTCCTTTGAGCCGGCATAGATCGTCATGAGGCTCGCTGACCCCGTCGAGCTTCTTGTGAACAGGTGCGCCGAGCAGCTCTCCAGTCACATCGCTGGTCGCCGCCGCGACTTCGCCACCGACACCTCGACCTTCCGGCGGGCGGGATTGCGCCATGTGCGGGCGCACCGGAGCGCTGTCCGTCAGGCGGACGCGCTGCCGCGGGCGTAGCAGGACGAACGCCAGCACGAGCGCTACGACGATCGCAAAGACCCACCAATATTCGCGGACAAAATCCATCAGGTCACCAGTTCCATTGTGAATTGTAACGACGGCGAAGCTCGATGAGATAGGCGAGCAGCAGGCCCAAAAGAAAGCCCAGGAGTGAGATGACGCAGCCCTCGACGATGAGCGGCAGCCCGCCACCATCGGCCGACCAGCGCGCGCTCCGAACGCCGGGAATTCTGATCGATAAGCCGTACTAGCTCACTGCGCTGGAAATCGTCCGCAGGCCCCGAAAGCAGGACGTCGCGAGTGAGCGGATCGTGGTGCAGCTTCGCTGCAACCCGCGTCATCTCATTGTCGACCAAGAAGTTGTGAAGGCCCCGTTCAATGGGCGTCGAGAAGCGATCGGCGCCGCCGAGCGGCCCATGCCACAGACAAGCCGCTGCGATGGACAGCACTGCACCCGCGGCAAAGGCGACGCGCCGCTTGCGCCGCAGCCTGGGCGTAAGGCGTTCGCCCTCATCAGGACCAGCCGACTTGGGCAGACGGAACCCGATCATTCCGCCCAGAACGCCGAGGATCAGCCCGAGCGAGAACACTGGCCACAGATAGTTCCACAGAGGGTTCATGCATTCTCTCTTGCGAGCTCGCGCCAGCCGATGTCGCGCCGATGGAAACCATCCGCGAAGTCGATCTGATCGACAGCGCGATAGGCACGCGCCCGCGCGTTCGCGAACGTGTCTGCCACTGCCGTCACGGCCAGTACACGCCCGCCGTTTGCGATGAGCCCACCTTCCGCAAGCGCGGTGCCTGCATGGAAGACGGTCACACCTTCGACCTGCTCTGCGGCGTCGATCGCCCGAATGGCTCCGCCGCTTGCCGGACTTCCCGGATAGCCCCGCGCAGCGACTATCACCGTCATCGCGTGTCGGGGTGCGAGTTTGGGCGGATCGATCTCGCCCAGCCGCCCTGTCGCGACAGCATTCAGTAAGTCGGCGAAATCGCCCTCTACGAGCGGCATGATCGCTTCACACTCGGGATCGCCGAAACGGACGTTATATTCGATCAGCTTGGGACCCTCGGACGTAAGCATCAGGCCTGCATAAAGGACCCCGCTAAAAGGGGTTCCCGCGGCGGCAAGTGCCCGTGCAGTCGGCCGCACGATCTCGTCCATGGCGCGCCCTTCGAGTTCGCGCGTCAGAACAGGAGCCGGCGCATAGGCGCCCATACCGCCGGTGTTGGGCCCCGTGTCTCCCTCGCCGACGCGCTTGTGGTCCTGGGCCGAAGCGAGTGGCACGGCTGTCTCGCCGTCGACCAGGGCAAACAGGCTTGCTTCCTCACCGACTAGAAATTCCTCGATCACCAGCGAGCCGCTTGCTTCGTCGATCGCGACCTCGGCTTCTTCGCGGGTAGTTGCCACGGTCACTCCCTTGCCCGCCGCCAGGCCGTCCGCCTTGATGACGACCGGAAGCCCGAAGTGGCCAAGCGCTTGTCGAGCCTCGTCAGGACTATCGGCACGAACATAGTCAGCAGTTGGGATGCCATTTGTGCGGCATAGGTCCTTCGTGAAGCCTTTGGACCCTTCCAACCGGGCCGCGGCAGCGCTCGGTCCGAATGTTGCGATGCCGTTCGCGCGAAGGACGTCGGCAACGCCAGCGACCAGCGGCGCTTCGGGTCCGATGACCACGAGGTCGATGCTCCGCTCTTGCGCGATCTTCAAGACGGCTGCCGCATCGCACGGATCGATGACGACGCAGTCAGCCCAGCGGGCGATCCCGGGATTGCCGGGCGCGGCGAGCAGCCGGTCGCAGCTCGGCGATTGCCTAAGCCGCCACGCGAGCGCATCTTCGCGTCCGCCGGACCCCAAGAGCAGAATATTCATGGATCTCCCTGACGACACGCGCGGATCGCTGTTAGCCAACGTTGCTCCCGGCGACAATTCGCCTGCGCTAACCGTCAGCGAGTTGTCGGGCGCCCTCAAGAGAACGATCGAGAGCGCCTTTGGCCAGGTTCGCGTCCGTGGCGAGATCTCCGGATTCAAGCGCCATGCTTCAGGCCACTGTTACTTCACCCTCAAGGACGAGAATGCGTGCATCGACGCGGTAATCTGGCGCAGCGGCGCGGGAGTTCTGGCCTTTCGTCCTGAGGATGGCGCCGAGGTCATCGCGACGGGCAAGCTTACGACTTATCCGGGTCGGTCGAAGTATCAGATTGTCATCGAGCGGATGGAGCTCGCGGGCGAGGGCGCGCTGCTGGCTTTGCTCGAGCGCCGCCGCAAGGCACTTGCGGCTGAAGGGCTGTTCGATCCGGCGCGCAAGCGCAAGCTGCCGTTCCTCCCGCAGGTGATCGGAGTGGTCACCTCGCCGACCGGGGCCGTGATCCGGGACATTCTTCATCGGCTCGAGGAGCGCTGCCCGACCCACGTGATTGTCTGGCCAGTCGCGGTGCAGGGCGAAGGTGCTTCCGCAAGGATTGCCGAGGCGATCCGGGGTTTCCCATCGCTCGATCCGAAGCCCGATCTACTGATTGTAGCGCGAGGCGGGGGGTCGATCGAGGATTTGTGGCCGTTCAACGAGGAAGAGGTCGTCCGCGCGGCTGCCGAGTGCCCAATTCCGCTGATCTCGGCCGTGGGCCACGAGACGGATACGACGCTGATCGATCATGCCGCCGATCTGCGCGCGCCGACGCCGACTGCCGCTGCCGAAATTGCAGTGCCGGTCCGATCGGAACTGCTCGTGCAGCTCGGCGAGTTCCAGCATCGCGCGCAACATTGCCTGTCCCGCAGGATCGAGCGGGGCCGCGAGCGCTTCGACCTTACTGTCTGCCGCTGGCCGGAGCCGCAAGCGATCCTCTCACCGATCGTTCAGCGCGTGGACGACCTTGGCGAACGGCTCCCGCGCTCGCTCGCCGCACGGGCCGGAAATGCCCGCGCCGATCTCAACCTGGTTTCCGGGCGTTTGCGCCGGGAGCTGGTGGACCAGCGGATTGCGCGGATGTCGGAGCAACTGGGCGCGCTTTGGCGGCTTGCCGAACTTGCCCATCCCGACAAGCCGCTCAAGCGAGGCTTCGCTCGAGTGACCGACAGATCCGGACAGACTCTTACTCATGCCTCGGGCGCGCGCGCGGCGCGCGAGCTTCGGCTCCATTTTAGCGATGGTGCGGTCGACGCAACGGTGGACGGGGAGGGTGCACCAAGGCGGGTTGAGCGCTCAGCGCGGCGCTCCTACATCGCTCCCCAACCCGGCCTCTTCGATGAGGCGGAGGAGTAATCGCATGCTCATGTCCGGCAGCGGCAAGGCCGCGCGCATTCATTATCTGCCCGGCACGTTCCGGCTCCTGTCTGACGGCGACCATGTGGTCTGCGCCGTGACGGGCGAGAGGATCCCGTTGCATGAGCTGCGCTATTGGAGCGTCGAGCGGCAGGAGCCCTACATCGACGCGCAGTCGAGCCTGACGGCCGAGAAGCGGGCGGAAGCCTAGCCGATCCGCTTCACCCGGATCCCGGGCTGGCCATTCACGCTAAGATAGAATGCGCCGAGTGATCCGCGGCGAACGATGATCTTGTCGCCCTTTTCCGGGCCCAACCCCAGCGGAGCATCGTCCTGCTGATACCAGGTCGAACCGTCGGCTAAAGTCACGACATAGGCACCGTAGGGATCCTGCGACACCCGGGTGACGGTGCTGGATACCTCCTTCACCTCGTCGTCCGCGCCACCGAACAGTCCGCCAAAGTTCGGAATGGAAAAGCCGAAGAGGCTCTTCTTAGTTGCCGTGGCCCGGGCTTTGTCGATGACGACCACCTCTTTCTTGGCAAGTGCGTTGCTCAGCACGTCGGACTGGCGGTCGTAGCAGGCGAGCCGCTGCGCGGAGTCGGTAATCGATCGGCAGGCAATCAGCTGTTGGATGGATTGCGGGCTTCCCGTGCTTGGCGCCGGGCGCCGGGCGTCAGACTTCGACGCAACGGCTATGGCCAGAATCACTCCAATTGCCAGTGGCTTACGTATCATTTGGTCCCCCGCGAATCCGTTGCTGAAGCTATTACTCAGAGGCGATTTCACGCAATATCGCCATGTTGCAAATTTGATACATAGGATGGACAACTCGCGTCAGCACCGGTTCGCAGCCGTTGCCAGCCTCTCCATACCTCACTTATCACTGAAGGCAGTCCGGCAAAGTAACGTTTGCCGCTACTGCGGCCGTGTTCGCGCGCGGCTAACGAAGGGGAAGATTTTTATGAAGCTCGATTTCCGTCAGCGGCTGCTCACGACCACCCTCTTGGTCGGTGCCAGCATGGTCGCCTCGCCTGCGCTTGCGCAGTCGACTCCTCCGGCAAACGCCGAGCCCGCCTGACAACAGCGCCACGCCGAGCACTCCGGACACCACTGGCTCCGCAGGCCAGGTCAGTCGACCGTCCCGTCGACCAACGCGCAGGGCGGGACCGTCCAGACCTCGCAGGACATCGTCATCACCGGCACGCGCATTCCGCAGCCGAACCTGACCTCGGCGAGCCCGGTGACGGTGCTGTCGAGCCAGGAAGTCAAGCTTCAGGGCACGACCCGCACCGAGGACCTGATCAACTCGCTGCCGCAGGCTTTCGCGGCGCAGGGTTCGAACGTGTCGAACGGCGCGACCGGTACCGCGACCGTCAACCTTCGCGGTCTCGGCGCGAAGCGCACCCTGGTGCTGATCAACGGCCGTCGTCTGCAGCCGGGCGACCCGACCGCCGGCGGCAACGTGCCGGACATCAACTTCATCCCGTCGGCGCTGATCAAGCGCGTCGACGTGCTGACCGGCGGCGCCTCGTCGGTGTACGGCGCCGACGCCGTCGCCGGCGTCGTCAACTTCATCATGGACACGAACTTCGCGGCCTGCGCATCGACGCCCAGGCAAGCACGTTCATGCATGACAACCGACGCCGGTCAGGACATCCTCGGCGCGAACGAAGAGAAGGGCTTCCTCCCGCCGCACGGCCTGAGCACCAACGGCGGCTCGCAGGACATCTCGGCGCGCGTTCGGCGCCGGGTTCGACGACAACCGCGGCAGCGTCATGGCCTATGCGACCTACCGCAAGCAGAACGCGGTGCTCGAGGCGAGCCGCGACTATTCGTTCTGCAACCTCAGCGCCAACCCGGCCTACATCTCGGCAGGCCAGTCCTGGCTATTGCGGCGGTTCGGCGACTTCGGCCGAAGGCCGCATTCGCCTGTTCACGCCCGATCGTCGTGCACCCGCCTGTTCAACGGTCACGTCTCGGGCAACCAGTTCGTTCCGCGGCGTGCCGCTGTTCAACTTCGCGCCGTACAATTACTTCCAGCGGCCGGACGAGCGCTACACGTTCGGCACGTTCGCGGAATATGAGATCAGCCCGGGTGCCAAGCCGTACCTCGAAGCGATGTTCATGCACGACCACACGGACGCGCAGATCGCTCCGTCGGGCAACTTCAACAACACGACCTACGCTCAACTGCGACAACCCGCTGCTGTCGGCGCAGGAGATTCGCGACGATCTGCGTTCCGGGCCAGACGTTCACCAATCCGGGCATCGTCAATCCGACCACCGGCTTGCCGTCGCCGCTGGCGAATCGTTCTGATCGGCCGCCGCAACGTCGAAGGCGGCGGGCGCGACGACGATCTCGAGCATACCGACTACCGCATCGTCGCCGGCATCAAGGGCGACCTGCTGCGCGGCCTGTCCTACGACGCTTATTATCAGTTCGGCACGTCGCGCCGCGCCGAGACCTACCTCAACGACTTCTCGGTCACGCGCCTGCAGCGCGCGATCGACGTCATCGCCAACCCGGCGGTGGGCGGCGTGGCCGGCGTTCCGGCCGGAACGCCGGTCTGCCGCGCGGCGCGTTCCGGGCGGCGGCGATCCGAACTGCGTGCCGTACAACATCTTCACGCACCGGCGGCGTCACGCAGGCGGCGCTGAACTATCTGCAGACCCCGGGCTTCCAGCGCGGCAACGTCAACGAGACAGATCGCCGACGCGAACATGACGCTCGAAGGCGGCGAATATGGGCTGCAGACGCCGTGGGCGGACCGCGGCGTCGGCATCAACGTCGGTGCCGAGTATCGCAAGGAATCTGCTGAACTTCAACACGGACATCGAATTCCAGACCGGCGATCTCGCCGGCCAGGGCGGTCCGACGCTCCCGAACCACGGTTCGTTCGACGTTCGCGAGCTGTTCACCGAAGTCCAGGTGCCGATCATCAGCCACTCCTTCATCGAGGAGTTCACGATCACCGGCGGCTACCGCTACTCGGATTACAAGATCGACGGCGGCAACAGCTTCAACACGGATACGTACAAGCTCTCGGCCGAGCTCGCGCCCGATCCGCGACATCCGCTTCCGGGCCAGCTACAACCGCGCGGTCCGCGCGCCGAACATCGTCGAATTGTTCTTCCCGCAGGGCCTTGGCCTGTCGGTCGGATCCGACCTGTGCGCGGGCACGACGCCCGTTCTGTCGGTGGCGCAGTGCGCCAACACCGGAATGCTGGCAACGCAGTACGGCACGGTCGATGCGAACCCGGCCAACCAGTACAATACCCTGTTCGGTGGCAACGTGAACCTGACACCGGAAAAGGCCGACACCTACACGCTTGGTGTCGTCGTTCAGCCGCGCTGGGTTCCGGGCCTCGCCTTCACCGTCGATTACTTCAACATCAAGGTGAAGAACCTGATCGCCGCGCTTCCGTTCAACGGCGTTCTTGCCAGCTGCGCAGTCACGGCTGATCCGGCATTCTGCAACTTGGTCCATCGTGACGCCGGCGGATCGCTGTTCAACACGGCCAACGGCTTCATCGCGTTGCAAACCACGAACGTCGGCGGACTTGACGACCAAGGGCATTCGACTTCAACGCCTCCTACAATCACAAGTTTGCCGGATGGGGTACGTTTAACGCGAGCTTCGTTGGTACGTGGACCCAGCACCTGATCTTCGACACGGGGATCAATCCTGGCGTCGCGCTCGGCAACAGCACGTTGAACGGCGTTTATGATTGCGCCGGCTTCTATGGAGCGCAGTGCAGCTTCGGCTCGGTGTTCACGTCGCCCGATCCGAAGTGGAGGCACAAGCTGCGGATCGGCTTCAATCTGCCGGACGGCCTCGGTATTTCGGGTCAATGGCGGTACTTCGGAAGCGTCAAGAACGACACTCTGAGCCAAGATGCCGACTTGAACCTGTCGCCGACGGGGCCGCACAGCTTCCCGCATAACGCGCAGATCGGAGCTCAGAGCTTCTTCGATCTGGCTCTCACGGCGCGGCTGACCGACAAGTACAACTTCCGCTTGGCGCGAACAACATCTTCGACAAGTCGCCGCCGATTGTAGGCGCCGACGTCCAGGCGAACGGCAATACCTTCCCGCAGATGTACGACTCGCTGGGTCGCTTCCTCTTCGCGGGCGTGACGGTCGACTTCTAAAGCCGATCGCTGCGTAAGAACTCCACGGCGGGCCTCTCCGGAGGTCCGCCGTTTTCTTTTGCGCCATGAGCGCGCGCGGCGGCTCACTCTGTTCGCCAGGAATTGCCGGTGACAGCGGAAACTTGCATGCTCGGTGCAATGGCGACCGACACGATCGATCCGGCACGAGTGCTCGACCAAGCGATCGAAGCCCTGAACCGGGCTGACCCGGACCTGCCCCTCGACGAGGTCGATCGCGCGCTCGACGTCGCCCCCTACGATTATCGGCTGTGGCACATCAAGGGGCTGGTCCATCGCGAACAGGATCGGCGCGAGCTGGCAATTCCCGCCCTCCGCCGTGCCGCTGAGCTCGCACCCACGGAACCTTTGGTCCTGCATGGCTATGCACGGACGTTGCTTGAGGCGGGGCAGCCGAGCGTCGAGGCCTTTGCCCGGGCGCTAAAGCTCTCACCGGCAAATACCGAGCTGGTGAAGGGGTTGGCTTCCGCGCTTGTTTCGGAAGGCCGAATGGACGATGCGATCGGCGGCCTGGAAACCGTCGTCGGGCGCTCGCCACTCTGGACCGACGGTCATGTGCTGCTCACCGAACTGCGATGGACCAACGGTGAGCGGCGGGACTTCACGCGCAGCTTCGACGAGGCGCTGCGTACCCATCCTAACAGTCTCGACCTCCGCCGCGAACAGATGGTCGCCTTGCTTCACGCCGAGCAGTTCGATGAGGTGCTCGCGCGCGTCGAGCAGGGCCGCGGGCTATTCGGCGAGCAGCCGTTGTTCACTGCCCACGAGGCAGTCGTCCGCTCCGAAATTGGCGACGTTGAGAAGGCCGACCGGCTGTTCGTGGAACTCGCTCCCTTGGGAGTGGCGAATTTCGACGTACGGCTCGTCCGGCACTTTCTCCGTTCCGGCAGGCCAGGCCGGGCATCCGCGATTCTCGACCGATGGCTTGAGACTGCTGAACAGGAAATGTTCTGGCCTTATGCGCCCACGACTTGGCGGCTAACGGGCGACCTGCGAGCAGACTGGCTCGAAGGCGACGAGCGGCTCGTCGGCGTTTATGACGTCGCCGATCAGCTGCCGCCACTCGACGAGCTCGCTTCCACGCTACGGCGCCTGCACAATCTGCGGGGGCAGCCGCTCGCCCAGTCCGTCCGTGGCGGGACCCAGACGGACGGCAATCTCTTTCATCGGATTGAGCCTGAGATTGCCGCGCTACGCGAAGCGGTGCGTCAGGCCGCGGCGGAGCATGCCGCTAACTTGCCCGAGCTGGATCCACGGCATCCGCTCGCTCGCGCCCGCCCTTCGCGGATCGCGTTCAGCGGCGCGTGGTCGGTGCGCCTGCAATCTGGCGGTCACCACTCGAACCATTTCCATTCGATGGGATGGCTGAGTTCCGCTTTGTACATTGTTCTGCCGCCGGACCTGGGAACAGGCGATCACGCCGGCTGGCTGACTCTCGGCGAGCCGCAGGCGCAGCTCGGCGTCGACCTGCCGCCGCGCCGCCTGATCGAGCCGAAGCTTGGCCGTTTGGCTCTCTTCCCCTCGTGGATGTGGCATGGCACCCGCCCATTCGGCGAAGGCGAGCGGATCACCGTCGCCTTCGACGTCGCGCCCGGCGGTTAGTCGAAGGGTGATTGTCGAGCGCCCACATCGGATGTTAGAGGCTTGGAATGCCTCGATAAGTAAGGGGTAAGCGCATGTTGAAGTCTGTTGTGATTGTGGGCTTCGGCCTCGCACTGGCGGCGCCTGTTACGGCGCAAGTCGCGCCTGCCGATCCTGCTTCCGCGCCGTCCACGCAGCAGAAGTCAAAGGACTCAAACCGGATGATCTGCGAGAAGCAGGAAGAGCTTGGCTCGCGGCTCGGCGGCAAGAAGGTCTGCAAGACTGCTGCTGAGTGGCAGGAATGGCGTCAGCAGAACCGTGACGTGCTGGAAGATTGGCAGCGGCAGCACACGAACCCGGGAACGCCTGCAGGCTAAACCGATAGAATGCCGCGTGAAAGGGATAAGGGCATGTTGAAGTCTTTGGTGATCGTAATTTTGAGCCTCGCTCTCGCCGTGCCTGCCGGCGCGCAGACCGCGCCGGCGGATCCTGCGGCGTCGTCCTCATCGCAGCCGAAGCTCAAAGATCCGAACCGCACGATTTGCGAAAAGCAGGAGGAGATCGGCTCGCGCCTTGGGGGCAAGAAAGTCTGTCACACAGCCGCGGAATGGCAGCACTTACGCCAGCAGAACCGCGAGCAGGTGGACGATTGGCAGCAGCGCCTGACGGCTAACCCGAAGCCGCAGTAATAGGGGAGCCCACAGCCGCTCCCCTGAGATCAAGCAGCTTCCAATTGCTCGCCCACTGGCGTTAGCACCAGTTGCCCGTCACCTTCATCGACCCGGACAGTCGATCCATCGGCGATTTCGCCAGCGAGGATTTTGTCCGCGAGCGGGTCCTGCAGATATTTCTGGACGGCGCGCTTGAGCGGCCGAGCGCCATAGACCGGATCGTAGCCGACGCGGCCGAGCCACGCGCGCGCAGCGTCCGTCAGCTCGAGCCTGATCTTCCGGTCCTCGAGCAGCTTTTGCAGCCGCGCGACCTGGATATCGACGATCGGGCCCATGTGCCCAGCGCTCAGGCGATGGAACAGGATGATCTCGTCGAGCCGGTTGAGGAATTCGGGCCGGAAGTGAGCCCGGACGACCTCCATCACCTGCGGTTCGACCTTCTCGACGGGCTCATCCTCGCCGAGTGAGGCGAGATATTGCGAGCCGAGGTTCGAGGTCAGGATGATGATCGTATTGGTAAAATCGACGGTGCGGCCCTGGCCGTCGGTCAGGCGCCCGTCGTCCAGCACCTGCAGAAGCACGTTGAAGACGTCGCCGTGCGCTTTCTCGACCTCGTCGAACAGCACCACCTGGTACGGCCGCCGCCGCACCGCTTCAGTCAGTACTCCGCCTTCCTCATAGCCGACATAGCCGGGAGGAGCGCCGATCAGCCGCGCGACGGCATGCTTCTCCATGAACTCGCTCATGTCGATGCGGACCATCGCGGACGAATCGTCGAACAGGAATTCGGCGAGCGCCTTGGTCAGCTCCGTCTTGCCAACGCCCGTCGGGCCAAGGAACAGGAATGAGCCCAGCGGCCGGTTCGGATCCTGAAGCCCGGCGCGAGCGCGGCGGACGGCGGCGGAGACGGCCTTCACCGCTTCCTCCTGGCCGATCACGCGGGCGCCGATCAGCGCTTCCATCTGAAGCAGTTTCTCGCGCTCACCCTCCATCATCCGTTCGACCGGAATTCCGGTCCAGCGGCTCACCACGCCGGCGATGTCCTGATCGGTAACTTCCTCGCGCAGCATTGCACCCTTCGACGCGACCTGTGCGTCGGCGAGCTGCTTCTCAAGCTGCGGGATGCGCCCGTACTGAAGCTCCCCGGCCTTTGCGAGATCGCCGCTCCGCTGCGCCTGTTCGAGCTCGAGGCGCGCTGCGTCGAGCTGCTCCTTGATCTTGGCCTCGCCGGCGATCTTTTCCTTCTCCGCCTGCCACCGCTGAGTCAGCTCGGCCGACTGCTGCTCCAGGTTCGCAAGCTCTTCTTCGAGCTTGGCGAGGCGGTCCTTGGATGCTTTGTCCTGCTCCTTTTTCAGCGCCTCGCGCTCGATCTTGAGCTGGATGATGCGCCGGTCGAGATTCTCGATCTCCTCCGGCTTGGATTCAACCTCCATCCGGATTCGGCTCGCAGCCTCGTCCATCAGGTCGATCGCTTTATCTGGCAGGAAACGATCGGTGATGTAGCGGTTGCTCAAAGTCGCCGCAGCGACGATCGCGCCATCGGTGATCCGTACGCCATGGTGAAGCTCGTATTTCTCCTTAAGACCGCGCAGGATCGAGATTGTGTCCGCCACGCTGGGCTCCCCGACGAATACCGGCTGGAAGCGCCGCTCGAGCGCTGCGTCCTTCTCGATATATTTGCGATACTCATTGAGCGTGGTGGCACCGATGCAATGCAGTTCGCCGCGTGCGAGCGCAGGCTTCAGCAAATTGCCCGCATCCATCGCGCCTTCGGCCTTCCCGGCGCCGACGAGCGTGTGCATCTCGTCGATGAAGAGGATGATGTCGCCTTCCGCCTGTCGCACGTCGTCCAGCACGCCCTTCAACCGCTCCTCGAAGTCCCCGCGGTACTTCGCGCCCGCGATCAGCGCGCCCATGTCGAGCGCGAGCAAGCGCTTGTCCTTGATGCCGTCAGGCACGTCGCCGTTGGTGATGCGAAGCGCGAGGCCTTCGGCGATGGCCGTCTTGCCGACGCCCGGCTCACCGATCAGCACCGGATTGTTCTTGGTCCGGCGCGCCAGCACCTGGATAGTTCGGCGGATTTCCTCGTCGCGTCCGATCACCGGATCCAGCTTGCCCTCGCGCGCTGCCTCGGTGAGGTCGCGCGCATATTTCTTGAGCGCGTCGTAGCGATCCTCCGCAGCCTGCGTATCGGCCGTTCGGCCGCCGCGCAGCTTGTCGATCGCAGTGTTGAGATTCTGCGGCGTGACTCCCGCCTTCGCGAGGGCGCTGCCAACATCCGTATTCTTTGCCAGCGCCATCGCGAGCAGGATCCGCTCGACCGTGACGTAACTGTCGCCAGCCTTTTGAGCGATCTGCTCCGCCTGATCGAGGATACGAATTGTGTCTCCGTCAAGCGCGGGCGCCTGGGTGGCACCGCTTCCAGTCACGGACGGGATCTTCGCGACGAGCGCATCGACTTCTCGCTTCGCTGCGCTTGCGTCGCCCCCAGCAGCGCCGATCAACCCAGCCGCCATTCCCTGCTCGTCATCGAGCAGCGCCTTGAGCAGATGTGCTGGCGCGATCCGCTGCTGATGCTCGCGAACCGCGATCGTCTGTGCCGCCTGAAGGAATCCGCGCGCGCGGTCGGTGAGCTTTTCGAAATCCATTCAATTACCCCTCTTTCTCGGGGTCGATATGGTGTTGCAATTCAGCAACACAAGCCTTGACGGGAGTCAAGATTTTGGGGAGTCCGCAGCAGTGGGCGGCGACGACGGTTGCGGGCTCCTATTGGTTGGATCGGGCAAGTTCGAACCCGGATCCCTCGCATGGGCGATCTGATAACTCAGCGCGCAGGCGATCGTGCCCTCGTCGTTCACGCCCCACGTCCGAAATTTGCGCGAATCCACGTGAAAGCGCAGGCCTACGTAGAAGCCGAGACCCACGCCGTAACCCTCGCCGCTCCTGGCATGCGCGGCGCAGAGGCGCTGCATCATCGCGTCGCGGGTGACGGGCCGAAGCGGCACAAGGTCGACCGCCTGCATGAAACGGTGGGCGCTTTCCGGCGCGCCCGCAGCGCATTGGTTGAGCGATGGGTTGCGATACACAGACACTGGCTCGACGGGCCCGATGACCGGGATCACCTTGTCGCGGATGTAGCGCAGCGCCTGGATCACGTTTGGCCAGTCTTCGCTGGGGGGGATCTCGAACGGCTGGGCTCCGCATTTCTGCCAGTCGCTGGCGGTTCGGAGCAACTGCCACGTCGGAACAACTCCCCCGACTCCGTAGGTGGTCAGATAATTGTTGAAAGCTCTGATCGAGCCGGCATGCCACGGCGCTGCCACGTACCAATTGCGATAGCCAGGCTCGTCCTGCCCGACGGTGATGTAAGGCGCTGTCGGCTCCCACAGCATACCAGGCACCCAGGTCGGCGGCTGGGCTCCGGCGACTGACGTGAAGCCGAGCAAAAGGAGGCAAACCCGACGCATCGTCGGAACGATAATCCTTCGTGGGAGCTTGAAAAGCTCTGAATGCGATGCCAGGTGTATTAGTCTTATGTCACAGCCTATCGAAGTCGATCTTCCGCACAGCCTTGGCAAAGACGAGGCACGGCGCCGGATCGCCAACAACGTCCACCGCCTAACCGATCACATACCGGGCGGCGCACACGTCGAATCCGGATGGGCCGGTGACCAGCTCAACCTGCGCGTTCAGGCGATGGGCGATTCCGTCCAATCGACGATCGACGTCGAGGAAACGAAGGTGCGGGTGAGGGTACTCCTTCCGGGCATGCTCGGCATGTTTTCGGGGCTGATCCAGGGCGCGCTTCAGAAGAAAGGCAACGTCCTGCTCGAGGATCATTCGAAGGGCTGACGCATCGCCGCCTTTGCCGCTAAGCACTGCTGTAAAGGAGGTGCGGATGCGGCATTTCGCGGTGGTCGGTTCAGGTCCGGCGGGCTTTTACACTGCCGAGGCGCTGGAGAAGGCCTATGCCGGCAACGCCCGCGTCGACATCCTCGACCGCTATCCGGTCCCCTATGGCCTCATCCGCTTCGGCGTCGCTCCGGACCATCAGTCGCTGAAGGCGGTCAGCAAGCGCTATGACAAAGTCGTCGAGAGCGCCGGCGTCGACTTCCTCGGCAACATCACCGTCGGCCGCGACGTATCCGTCGCTGAACTGCTCGAGCTTTACGATGCCGTGATCCTTGCGACGGGCGCACCGCACGACCGCAAGCTCGGCATCCCGGGCGAGGACCTGCCCGGCGTCATCGGCTCGGCAGAGTTCGTCGGCTGGTACAACGGCCATCCCGATTTCGCGGACCTCGATCCACCGCTCGATGGCACGCATGCGGCGGTGATCGGGAATGGCAATGTCGCCCTCGACTGCGCGCGAATTCTCTCCAAGACGCGCCACGAGTTCGAAGGCTCGGACATCGTCGGCCATGCGCTCGACGCGCTCGACCATTCCGCCATCCGCACGATCACCATCCTCGGCCGTCGCGGCCCCCACCAAATCGCGATGACACCCAAGGAGCTGGGCGAGCTTGGTCACCTCGAAGCGACTTCTCCCGTCGTGGAGACGGCGGACTTCCCGCCGCTCGAGGACGACGCGGCGCTGGAGCCTGGCCACCGCAAGTCGATCACCATTCTGCGTGGCTTCGCGGGGACGTCCCCCGATGCCTCCAAGCTTAAGCGCATGGTCTTCGACTTCTTCGCCAAACCCCTCGCCATCGAAGGCGAGGGCAGGGCGGAGAAGATCATCGTCGAGCGGACGGTGCTGGACGAGAAGGGGGCCGCGCGCGGCACGGGCGAGATCTACGAAGTTCCTGCGTCGCTGATCGTCAGCGCAATCGGCTATTCAACGTCCCCCATCGCCGAGGTCCCGTTCGAAGGCGGCAAGTTTGTCAACCAGCAGGGGCGCATTTCCGATCGCCTCTACGCGGTCGGTTGGGCGAGGCGCGGCCCTTCAGGCACGATCGGTACCAATCGACCGGACGGCTACGAAGTCGCCGACCGGATCGTCGCCGCAATGCCCGCCGGCAGCTCCGCCGAGCGCCAAGGCGCGGAGGGCCTCAAGCGCATGCTCGAGAGCCGCGGCGTCATGCCCACCGATTACGACGATTGGCGCAAGATCGAGGAGACGGAGAGTGCCAACGCGCGTCCCGGCTCCCCGCGCGAGAAGTTCGTCCGAGTGCAACATTGGATGGACGCGCTTGGCCGCTAAGGCGCTGCTTGCGTTCCCCCGAGCCCCCATCTATCTAGCCGCAGCCTTGGCTCCCGCCGCGACTGCACGTCGCTTGGGGCGGGTTCCGGTCGGGGAGTAGCTCAGCCTGGTAGAGCACTGTCTTCGGGAGGCAGGGGCCGGAGGTTCGAATCCTCTCTCCCCGACCATTCTATTGCGTGAGGCATATCGATGAGCATTGCGCCCACGCAGGCTGAACTCGATGCGATGCAGGCGTCGACCCAAGACCCGGATATCGCCCGCGCCAACGACGCGATGCTTGCCGACGACTTTGTGTCGGCAGAACGCTTCCTCCGATCGGCGCTCCAAAGGCGCCCGAACGACTTCGTAGCCTTGCGCATGCTGGGCGAAATTGCCGCCTCGGCGGGGTTCCTGACCGACGCGGAGGCGCTGTTCCGCCGCGCGCTCGAGCAGGCTCCGGGCTTCGCTTATGCCCGCCTGCACCTTGCAAGCGCGCTGCACGATCAGGAACGGTCGGGCGAGGCAGTGGCAGAGATCGAAAAGCTCACGGACGACCTCCTAGAGTTTGAGGGGGTCAAAGACCTTCGTGCCGATGCGCTTGGCCGGATCGGCGAATATGAGCAGGCGATCGACCTCTATCAGGAGATTGTCCGTGCTAATCCGGCAAACCTCGACATCTGGACCCGCCTCGCGTTCCTGCTGAAGACGGTCGGCCGGTCAGACGAGGGCGTCGAAGCGTGCCGCCGGGCGCTCGAGGTCCGCAACGACTATGGCGAAGCCTGGTGGCTGCTCGCCGACTTCAAGACGTTCAAGTTCAGCGACGAGGATATCGAAAAGCTGCGCGGGCTGATCGGTACGCCCGGGCGGGCGGCTGAAGACCAGTTGCGTCTACACTTCGCGTTGGGCAAGGCGCTGGAAGATCGAGGGGATGCGGCAGGCAGCTTCGAGCATTATCGCGCCGGAAACGAGATCCGCGCCGCTCAAGTGACGAACGATCCGTGGCGAGTCACTGGGTTGGTAGAGCGAACCGAGCGGCTGTTCACCCCGGATTTCCTCGCCGGCCACGCAGGCAGCGGCGATCCTGCGCCGGACCCGATCTTCATCGTTGGTCTGCCGCGCTCCGGCTCCACGTTGGTCGAGCAGATCCTCGCCAGCCATCCGACGATCGAAGGCACGTCGGAACTGCCCGACATCTACGTGCTGATCCGCGAGTTGGAGCCGGACCCTCGCATCGCGCCGAATGCGACGCCCTATCCCGAACTGCTCGCCGACCTCGCTATCCAGCGATTCCGCGAGCTAGGCGCTCTCTATCTCGAGCGTACGCGGTTCCAGCGCAAGACGGATCGCACCTTTTTCATCGACAAGATGCCCAACAACTGGATGCACATCGGCTTCATCCAGCTCATCCTGCCGAACGCCAAGATCATCGACGTGCGCCGCCATCCGCTCGCCTGCGGCTTTTCCAATTTCAAGCAGCTCTACGCGCGGGGCCAGGAATTCTCCTATGATCTCGCCCACTTCGGTCGCCATTATGCCGATTATGTGCGGCTGATGGCACACTGGGATCGTGTGTCCCCAGGGCGTGTCCACCGCCTGGTCCATGAGCGCCTGGTCGAAGACCCCGAGGCGGAGATCCGCAGGTTGCTCGATTATCTCGGTCTGCCGTTTGACGAGGCCTGCCTGAATTTCCACGAGACGAAACGTCCGGTGCGCACCGTGAGCGCCGAACAGGTCCGCCAGCCCATTCGAAAGGACGTTGTGGAAAGCTGGCGCGCGTTCGAAGCTGAGCTGGGGCAGATGAAAGATGCCTTGGGTCCGACACTCGAACACTGGGACGATGCTCAGAGCGTCTCCTGATCAGCTCGGCAGGTCGAGGATCTGTTCATCGATCTCACTGATCTTTGTGCACGCGGTCAACGACATGGCCACGCGCATCTCGGCTTCGATCAGCTTCAGCACATGAGCGACACCGGCTTGTCCGCGCGCTGCGAGCGCATATGCCCAGGCCCGGCCCAGCAGGACGAAGTCCGCGCCGAGCGCGAGCATGCGCACGACGTCGAGTCCTGACCGCACTCCTCCATCGACAAGGACCGGCATGCGCCCTGCAACGGCGTCGGCTATGCGCGGCAGGGCGCGTGCGCTGGACAAGGCCCCATCCAGCTGACGTCCGCCGTGATTGGAAACCACGATTCCATCAGCCCCGCTGTCCACTGCCGTTCGCGCGTCATCCGGGTCCAGGATTCCTTTGATCACCATTGGGCCGTCCCATCGAGAGCGCACCCACTCGACATCCTTCCAGTTGACGGAAGGGTCGAAGTTGGCGTGGATCCACTCCTGAAAATGACTGAGCGGTGCGCGCTTGCCGACAATCGGCTCGAGATTGCCGAGGCTGATGGGGCGGCCGCGGATGCCAACGTCCCACAGCCATTCCGGCCGACCTAGCAACTGAGCCATTCGCCTAAACCCAGCGCCGGCCGCCCGTGCATCGCGATAACGCGAGCCCGGGACCGCAAGATCGACGGTAAGGATTAGAACCCCGCAACCCGCGGCCTTGGCCGTCTCGATCAGGTCCGCGACGAAGCCACGATCCCTGACGAAATAGAGCTGGTACCAGGGCACGTGACCCGATGCCGCGACCTCGCGCAGTGAGCAGGCGCTAACGGTCGAAAGAGCGAAAGGGACATTGGCGGCCGCCGCGACCCGCGCCGCCTGAACCTCTCCGCGACGGGCATAGAGTCCCGACAGCCCCACGGGTCCGAGCCCGACTGGCAGCGACCAGCGGTGGTCGAAAAGCTCGGTCGACAGATCGATATCCGACATGTCGCGCAGGACTCGCTGCCGGAGCGCGATGGACTGCAAATCCTCGACGTTCCGCCGGAGAATCGACCTCGTCGTATGAGCCGCCGTCGAGATATTCGAACAGAAAGTGCGGTAGCCGCGCCTTGGCGAGCGCGCGGTAATCGGAAATGGATGCCGCTTTGCCCGCCAACTCAGCTCGCGAAGCTGGGGTCGAGGCGGTACGCCTTTCGCTTCAGCGCCGGCCAGGCGAGGAAGTTCGCGGCCATCGGCAGCCCGACCGCGCCCTGCAGCGCCGTGACCTCCGGCGAGCCCTGTGGCGGATTGCTGAGATTGTCGCCCGCCGACAGAGCCATGATCTGCGCCTGGCATGCGCGCTCCAGATAGTAGAGGCGGATGAAGCACTCGCCGACGTTCTTTCCGACCGCGAGCGTGCCGTGATTGCGCAGGATCATCGCGTTCTGGGTGCCGAGATCCGCGACCAGCCGCTCGCGCTCATCGAGATCGACCGCGACGCCTTCGTAATCATGGAAGGCGACATCGCCGCGGATCAGCATGGCCGTCTGCGTCAGCGGCAGAAGACCGTCGCTATGCGCCGACACTGCCTGGCCGGCCGGCGTATGCAAATGCATGACCGCATGCGCATCCTCGCGCGCCATGTGGATTGCGGAGTGGATGGTGAAGCCCGCGGGGTTGGTGATGAAGGGAGTGGGATCGACCGCGTTGCCGTTGACGTCGACCTTCACGAGCGAGGAGGCCGTAACCTCCTCGAACATCAGGTTGTACGGATTGAGCAGGAAATGATGCTCCGACCCTGGAATGCGTGCGCTGAGGTGCGTGAAGATCAGATCGTCCCACCCGTAATGTGCGACCATCCGGTAAGCACAAGCAAGGTCGACGCGGATCTGCCATTCCTCATCGCTGACCTTGCCCTCAAGCGAAGGAATTTCAACCGAATCCAGCGGCTTCATCTCGGTCATTCCGCGGTTGATGCTGTCGACACGGTTCATGCTGGCACCTTCTGACGATCTGGATGCGCGGCGGCGAACGCCTCGAGCTTGTTCGCATTCTGGTCGGCGCGGAGCAATGTCGGATAGTGATCCAGCGGCACGTTGAATTGCCTCGCATTATAGAGCTGCGGGACGAGGCAGATGTCGGCGCCGGTCGGTGCGTCGCCGAACAGGAACTTGCCGGCGCGCGGTGCCGCCATCACTTCGAGGGCAGGCAGTCCCTCGCTGATCCAATGCGCGTACCAGCGGTCGACTTCATCCTGAGAATGGCCGAGTTCGTTTTTCAGATACTTGAGCACGCGCAGGTTGTTGAGTGGGTGAATGTCGCACGCGACCGCCATTGCCATTGCAACGACATGCGCACGCTCCGCCGCGGATGCCGGAAGCAAAGGCTGGTTCGGATATCGCAGATCGAGATAGTTGATGATCGCCACGCTCTGGGTCAGGCGATGTCCGTCGATGTCGAGCATCGGCACCAGACCTTGCGGGTTGAGAGACCGGTACTCAGCCGAATTCTGCTCTGATTTCCAGCAGGTTCACAGGGCGGCTCTCGTAATCGACGCGCTTCAGGTTGAGCGCAATGCGGACGCGGTAAGCGGCGGAAGACCGCCAATATTCGTAGAAGACGGGACGGGGCATGCCGGTTCGCTTACACTGGTGAAAGGAAGGGCGCCACGACTTCGGGCGGCACGCGGATCGGCCGGCCGCTCGCTTTGTCGATGATCGCCCACTGCGTCTTCGCACGGACGCGCACTTTCCCGTCAGGCCCGGTGAATTCCATGAGGCGATCGAAGCGAGCGCCCTTCGGCGCATCGCCAACCCATGTCCGGGCCCTGATCCGATCGCCCGGATAAGCTGCGCGCAGGTAATCGATCTCATGCCGCACAACGACCCAGAAATAGGCGTCCTTGTGCGCCTCGTCCGCGACCGACGTCCAATGCGCCACGGCGACCTGCTGGATCCACTGCACCCATACGGCATTATTGACGTGCCCGAGCTCGTCGATGTGCTCGGGACCCGCGGTCAGCGCCAGCTCGAAGATGGGCCGGTTCAATCCTTCCCCGTCTCCGTCAGGATGAACGCATAGGTCTCCGCTACCTCGTGCAGCTTCTCCCACCGGCCCGATTTCCCACCGTGGCCGGCCCCCATGTTGATTTTCAGCAGCAGGATGTTGTTGTCGGTCTTGGTGGCGCGCAGCTTGGCCGCCCATTTGGCCGGCTCCCAATAGGTCACGCGCGGGTCGGTGAGCCCGCCGGTGATCAGCATCGGCGGGTAATCCTGCGGCTTCACATTGTCGTAAGGGCTGTAGCTGCGGATGTAATCGAACGCGGCCTTGTCGACGATCGGATTGCCCCATTCCGGCCACTCCCCCGGGGTGAGCGGCAGCGTGTCGTCGAGCATCGTGTTGAGCACGTCGACGAACGGCACGTCCGCGACCACCGCGCCCCACAAGCCGGGATCGGAATTCACGACCGCCCCCATCAGCTCGCCGCCGGCCGAACCGCCGTTGATCGCGATGTTGCCGGGCTTGGTGAACTTCGCCGCGATCAGCCCCTTCGCAACGTCGGCGAAGTCGTTGAACGTGTTGGTCCGCCTGGCGAGCTTCCCGTCGAGGAACCACTTGTAGCCAAGGTCGTCGCCGCCCCGGATATGCGCGATCGCGCACGCCCATCCGCGATCGAGCAGACTGATCCGGTTGGAGTTGAAGGCCGGCGGGATCGCCATTCCGTATGCGCCGTATGCATAGAGGAACAGCTTGCCCTCGCCGTTCTTCTCGAAGCCCTTCTTGTAGACCACGGACACCGGCACCTTCACCCCGTCGCGCGCATCGACCATCAGCCGCTCGGTCGCATATTGCGACGCGTCGTAGCCGCTCGGGATCTCCTGCACCTTGCGGACCTCGAGCTCGTCGCTCTCGGGATGATAGTCGTAAGTCGTCATCGGCGTGACCATCGACGAATAGCCGACGCGATAGCTCGCCGGCGCGAACTCCGGATTGCCCATGAAGAAGGCGCTGTAACTCGCCTCCGCGAACGGAATGCGCGTCTCCTCCCCGGCGTAGGTGCGCAAGACCAGCTGATCGAGCCCCTCGACCCGGCTGCTGATCGCCAGGTGGTCGCGATACGACGTGACCCCCGTCAGATACACGCGGTCGGATCCCGCGATCACCGTCCGCCACTCTTCCGGGTTCGACACGTCGGCTTCCGCGAGGCGGAAGTTCACATGGTCGTCGTTGGTGTGGATCCACAATTTCCCGTGCGCCGCATCGACATGATATTCGCGGTTGGGCTTTCGGCGGGAGATCAAAATCAGCGGCTGCGACGGATCATTGGCGGACACGAACCGCACTTCGCTCGTCGCGTTGTCGCCCGTCGCGATCATGATCAGGCTCTTGTCGTGTGACTTGCCCACTCCGACGCTGAAGCCAAGCTCCTCCGTCTCCTCGTAGAGCGTGATCGCCTTTTCCGGCGCGGCGCCGATCCGGTGGTACTGCGCGCGGTAGCTGCGCCAATTGTCGTTGACCTCGGTGAAGACGATGCCGGCGCTGTCGCCGGTCCACACCGGCTGTCCGATGCCGACGTTTGTGACCGTCGCGATATCCTTGCCGCTCGCGACGTCCCGGATGCGCAGCTTGAACCGCTCCGATCCGTCCACGTCGACGAGCGTTGCGAGCAGCTTGCCGTCCGGGCTCGGCTCGAGCGCGCCGAGGCGGAAATATTCGCTGCCGTGCGCTTCGGCCGGCTCGTCGAAGATCACCACGTCCGCGCCGCCGCTGGCGGGCTTGCGAAACCAGGTCCGGTACTGCGCTCCGGGCTTGAACGCCCACCAGTAGAGGAAATCGCCGTCGCGGATCGGGACCGAGCTGTCGTCCTCCTTGATCCGCCCCTTCATCTCATCGAACAGCTGGTCGATCAGCCCTTGGTGCTGCGCCTTCCACCCTTCAAAATAGGCATTCTCCGCGTTGAGGTAAGCAAGCACATCGGGGTTATCGACCTCGGGATATTTCGGATCGCGCAGCCAGTGCCACGGATCCTCGATCGTGACGCCATGGCGCTCGTAGCTATAAGGGCGCTGTTCGGCGGTGGGGGGCGACGGCAGGTCGGAAGGCATGTCCATGTCAGCGCTCTTAGCGCGATGACCGGCTACGGAAAGGCCACCTGCGCCAGAATGAGACGCATGGTGACTCTGCCGCATTGAAGATCGCGGTCGAGAAGCAGAAACTACCCGCCAACTCCATCGCTCGCTTGCAGGGGGTGCCGATGAACACGATCATGAAAGTCGCGGTGACCGCAAACGAAGTCGCGCCCTCGAAAAAACGAGAGTCAGCGCGATCGATCAAGCGGCCAAAAAAGCGTTAGAGTTTGCTTTGGGCCCAAAGCAGTATTTAGGACTGCCTGAGGGGTCATTGCGCGGCCCACTCCAATAAGGCGTCGAGCGCGGGGCACATCGCTTGGCCCCACGAAGTGAGTTCGTATTCGACCTTAGGGGGAACCTGTGGGTGGATCGTTCTTGTGACGATGCCGTCCCGCTCAAGATCGCGCAGCTGCTGAATCAACATCTTCTGCGAAACTCCCGGGATCGACCGCTCCAGCTCCGAGAAGCGCAATTTGCCCGCGATCGAAGAGGTGAAAGATAATCACCATCTTCCAACGACCTTCAAGCATCCGAAAGGCTTCTTCGATCCCGCTCGCGGCCATGGCCGGAGTGACGTGATTGACGGCGGGACATTGCCGGTAGCTTAAAGCGCTCGAACTGGTCGCATCGACGGGAGGGACGGATGATCGTCCGAACCGCAACATCGAAAGACGATTATCAACAGGTCGCCGCGCTCATGCGCGCATTTGTCGAATGGCATGGCGAGCGGCACGCCGCCGATCGGCACATCGTCGAGAGTTACTTCGACCCAGTGGCTTTTTCGGAGGAGCTCGACAATCTCCCGGGGAAGTTTGCCGAGCCCCGGGGAAGGCTGCTGGTCGCGCAAGAGGACGGCAAAATCGCTGGCTGTGTTGCCCTTCGCGATCTCGGCGACGGCGCATGCGAGATGAAGCGGATGTTCGTCTATCCCGAGTTCCACGGACGAGGTGTCGGCCAGCTTCTCGGGCGAGCGCTGATCGGCGAGGCAAGGACCATCGGCTATCGCAAGATGCTGCTCGATACCGGGCCGGCGCAGCGCGAAGCCCAGGGACTCTATCGCAAGCTCGGGTTCAAAGACGTCGAGCCTTATTATGAACTCTCTGACGAGCTTCGAAACTGGCTTGTGTTCATGGAGCTCAACCTGACCGACTAACGTCTAAAATGGGTTGAAGCAGACATAGGCATTCTGCACAAACAGCTGTCCTATAGCTGCGAATGTGCTTGCTCGCTCTAAGGACGAAGCTCGTCGCTCGGGACGAAAGTCACGAAGTGGAAGAAGTAGAAGAACCCCCGTTTCCAAGAAGTCGCCGCACGGGTTGTCGCGCGTCGGGACTTTAAGAGCGAGGCCGGTTGGACTAGCTGTAGCGCGAATGGAGCTTAGCTTATGTCCACATACGCAGATCGCCTCAAGGCCCTTCGCGAGCAGCTCAAGGCCGACCAGCTCGACGGCTTCGTCGTACCGCTGACCGACGAGCATATGAGCGAATATGTCGGCAGCTACGCCCAGCGGCTGGCCTGGCTGACCGGCTTCGAGGGATCGGCCGGCTCGGCCGTCGTGCTTCCCGAGGAAGCGGCGATCTTCGTCGACGGACGCTACACGCTCCAGGTCCGCCAGCAGGTCAGCCCGACCGAGTGGAGCTACCAGTCGGTGCCGGAGACGAGCACGACGGAGTGGCTCGAGGAGCATGCGCCCGAAGGCGCGCGCATCGGCTACGATCCTTGGCTGCACACGCGCGACTGGGTGAAGAAGGCGAAGGAAGCGCTTGCGAGCCGCGGCGCCGAGCTGGTGCCGGTCGCCCGCAACCCGATCGACGAGATCTGGAAGGACCGCCCGGAGGCTTCGAAGGCGCATCTGATCGTCCAGCCCGACCAATATGCCGGCAAGTCGGCGGCGGAAAAGCGGACGGAGATCGGCGACTGGCTCGCCAAGCACCATGCCGATGCGGCGGTGCTGTCGGCGCTCGACTCGATCGCCTGGGCGTTCAACATCCGCGGCGCGGACGTCACCCACACGCCGGTCGCGCTGGCCTATGCGCTGGTCCACGCCGACGGCACCGCCGACCTGTTCGTCGCCTCGGAGAAGATCGGTCCCGACGTCCGTCAGCATCTCGGCAACGGCGTTCGGCTCCACGAACGCGCCGAGTTCGAAAGCGCGCTCTCGCCGAGCTCAAGGGCAAGACCGTCGTGGTCGATCCGGAGCGCGCGGTCGCCGCGATCTTCGAGGCGCTCGACAAGGCCGGCGCCAAGATCGTGCCGATGCGCGACCCGACGATCCTTCCCAAGGCGATCAAGAACCCGGCGGAAATTGCCGGCCAGAAGGCCGCGCAGGAGCGCGACGGCGCGGTAATCTCGAAGTTCCTCCACTGGATCGACGAGGAAGCGCCGAAGGGCGATGTCGACGAGCTCAAGGCGTCCGATCATCTCGAAGCGCTTCGCCGCGAGAATCCGGAGCTGCGCGACCTCTCGTTCGACAGCATCTCGGGCGCGGGGCCGAACGGCGCGATCGTCCACTACCGCTCGAGCGAGAAGACCAACCGCAAGCTCGAGAAGGGCACGCTCTACCTGATCGATTCCGGCGGCCAATATGTCGACGGCACCACCGACATCACCCGCACCGTGCCGATCGGCGAGCCGACCGACGAGATGCGCGACCGCTTCACCCGCGTGCTCAAGGGCCATATCGCCATCGCGACCGCGGTGTTCCCCAAGGGCACGCGCGGGTCAGCAGCTCGACAGCTTCGCCCGCCGGCCGTTGTGGGAAGCGGGCCTCGATTACGCCCACGGCACCGGCCATGGCGTCGGCAGCTTCCTTGCGGTCCACGAAGGCCCGCAGCGAATCTCGCCGGTCGGAAGCTCGCAGAGCGGCGGCGACGAGCCGCTCCAGGCCGGCATGATCATCTCCAACGAGCCCGGCTATTACAAGACCGGCGAGTACGGCATCCGGATCGAGAATCTCGTGCTGGTCGTGCCGCGCGAGATCGAGGGCGCGGAGAAGGAGATGCTCGGCTTCGAGACGCTGACCTTCGCGCCGATCGACCGCCGGCTGATCGACGTCGAGATGCTCGATCCCGAAGAGCTGATCTGGCTCAACTGCTATCATGCGCACGTGCTGGCGAAGATCGGACCCGACCTGAACGGCGCGGATCTCGACTGGCTCCGGCAGGCCTGCGCGCCGATTGGTGATTGAACGGAGACGTCTGTTCCCTTAATGTTCTCCACCCGACTCAGCAGGAGGACGACGATGATCGGCTACGTGACGCTCGGCACGAACGACCGGGACAAGTCGTCGAAATTCTACGACGCTTTGTGCGGCGAGCTCGGCGTCGGCCGGATGATGGAGAACGAGCAGTTCATCGCCTGGGGCAAGCCGGGCGGCGGCGCGGGCATCGGCCTGACCAAGCCGTTCGACGGCAATGCCGCGACCGTCGGCAACGGCGTGATGGTCGCGCTCGAGGCGAGGGACGAAGCGCAGGTCCAGCGCCTCTACGATATCGCGCTCGCCAACGGCGGGACCGACGAAGGCGCACCGGGCGACCGCGGCGGCGGCTTCTACGCCGGCTATTTCCGCGATCCGGACGGCAACAAGCTCAATGCCTTCGTGATGAAAGGCGAATAACGCGGGAGAACCGCAATGCAGGGCAAGTCGCTGTTCGACTATCCGATCCACCTCGGGCTCGGCGCGCGTGCGGTCGCCGAGCCGAAGTTCACCGGCTTCGAATGGTACGACGGCTATATGCGAGCGGCACGGCGACGACCTCGACGAGGGCCGGATCGTCGCGCTGTTCCGTTTCGAGGAGCGGTGGACGAGCTGGGAGGTCCATCCGTTCGGCGAGGAGGTCGTCTGCTGCATCCAGGGCCATATGACCCTGCACCAGGAGCTGCCCGACGGCACCAAGCAGTCGCACGAGCTCGGCCCGGGGGACTATGCGATCAACCCGCCGGGCGTGTGGCACACGGCCGATGCGGATGGCCGGTCGTCGCCTTGTTCATCACCGCGGGGAAGGGAACGGAGAACCGGCCGCGCTGATGCTCGCGTCCCGTTATGAGGACAGACGAACGTGCATTAATTGCGCGTTTAATACCTTGTGGCGTAAAAGGAAATCACGGAGACGAATCGGTGATCACTGCCCTTCAGCTTGTCCTCGGCATCGGCCTTCTCGGCGCCGTCATCTGGATCGGCGACGCGATCGCCGGCGGAATCGAAGCGCGCTGGGCGAAAAGCCGCTCCGCGACCGTGACGCTACCCGCCGTTAGTCTTCGGCTTCTTCATCCTTCGCCGCTTCGTCCATTTTGCGGGAGTGCGCCTTGCGGCGCCGCAAATTCTCCCGCAGCGCCGCCGCGAGCCGCTCCTCCCGCTTTTTGTCGTTAGAGCTCATGCCGTCCAGATGCCGCGTGAACCGGCCGCCTTCAAGCGGGTTGACACGGCGCAGGCCGCCCCGTCATAGGCGCGCGCACCTCCGAAAAAATGCTGCCGTAGCTCAGTGGTAGAGCGCATCCTTGGTAAGGCTGAGGTCGTGAGTTCAATCCTCACCGGCAGCACCATTTTTCAATCGCATTGACCGTCCCGCCATCGGTCGCCATTCGGCGGGGCGATGCGTTTTTTCTCCGACAATGCGGCGGCTGCTCACCCAAAGGTGATCGAGGCAATCGCCGCCTCCAACCGGGTCGACACCGCATATGACGGCGACGACTTGAGCCAGCGGCTCGATGGCGTCTTCTCCGAACTGTTCGAGACCGATGTTCGATCGCTGTGGGTCTCTACGGGAACCGCGGCCAATTGCCTCGCGCTGGCGGCACTATGTCCCCCGTACTGCAGTATCATTTGCCACCGCCACGCTCACATCGAGGTCGACGAGGCGGGCGCTCCTGCCTTCTTCACAGGCGGCGCCAAGCTGATGCTGCTCGATGGTGAAGGCGCGAAGATCACGGCGGATGCAGTTTCGGATGCATGCGGCCTCATCCGCAACGACGTCCATCAGGTGCAGCCGGCAGCGATCTCGATCACCAACGCCACTGAGTACGGGCTCGTCTATCGAGCCGCCGAGGTGGCAGCGCTCGGCAAAGTAGCGAAGGAGCGTGGCCTCGCGCTGCACATGGACGGCGCGCGGTTCGCGAACGCACTCGCGACCACCGGGGAAAGTCCGGCGGACGTGACGTGGCGCGCCGGCGTCGACGCCATGTCCTTCGGCTTCGTCAAGAACGGCGGCCTCAATGCCGAGGCGCTGATCCTGTTCAGGACCGAGTTGTTCGACGAGGTCGCCGTGCGCCGGAAACGCGCCGGACATTTGTCTTCGAAAGGCCGGATGCTGGCCGCACAGATTCTCGCGCTGCTGGAAGATGGGTTGTGGCTCGACAATGCACGGGCGGCGAATGCTGCTGCGCAGACCGTCGCGAGCGCCGCACCGCACCGGCTGGTTTATCCGGTCGAAGCGAACGAGATTTTCCTCAACGTCAGCGCGGACGAGGCCGAGCATCTGAGCAGGCGGGGCTTTGACTTTTACGACTGGGGACCGGGCGCAGATCCGCCTCGTCATCAGCTGGGACCAGCAGGGCGAAGCAGTCGATCAGCTCGCTTCGGCGATTCGCGCTCTGTGACCGCGATAAGCGAGGCTTATCAGCTTCGGGCGCGCTTCGATTGGCCCCGGACCCGACCGACCCGCTACTTCAGCGATCGATGAAGCCGAGCGACTTGGCCGAAGCTGAGCTGAGCGAAGGACACTCCGAGCGGCCGGGTTCGGTGGTGATTCCATTCATCGTCTTTACCGTGATCTGGGGATCGACCTGGACGGTAATCCGGGGACAGCTCGGAACGGTCGCGCCGCAATGGTCGGTGACATACCGCTTCGTCGTTGCTGCACTCGCGATGGGCGCATTCGCGCGATGGAAAGGCGACAAGCTGAACATCGGCCGGAAGGGCCTGATCGCCGCTGCGTTCCTCGGCTTCACGCAATTTTGCGTGAACTTCAACGCCGTCTATCTCGCTGAACGGCATATCACGTCGGGCGTCGTCGCGACCGTGTTCGCGTTGCTGCTAATTCCGGCGAGCCTGCTGGCGTGGCTGTTGCTGGGCCATCGGCCGAGCAAGCGTTTTTCGTGGAGCTCGGTGGTCGCGGTCACTGGAATCGCTTTGCTGTTCGTCCACGAAATCCGCCAACATCCCGCGGACCGCAGCCAAATCGCAGCCGGCATTGGCTTGACACTCGTCGGCATGCTGGGCGCCGCTATAGCCAATGTCTGGCAGGCGCGACCCGAGATCCGTCGCGTCCCGCTATTCTCGATGTTGGCGTGGTCGATGGCCGCTGGAGCCTTGATCGACGGCCTGATCGCCTTCGCGATGACCGGCCCCCCCACCTTCGACCCGCGTTGGTCCTATTGGGCGGGTGTCTTGTACCTCGCATTGCTGGCGTCGGTCCTGACCTTTAGCCTCTACTATCCCGTGGTACGGAAGATCGGCCCCGCAAAGGCTGCCTATTCGAGCGTCATAGTGCCGATCATCGCAATGGGCTTCTCAACCTGGCTCGAGGATTATCGCTGGACACCGCTGACAATCGCCGGCGCTGCCCTCGCGCTTGGGGGAATGGTCGCGGCGCTGAGCCGCAGCCGCTCGCCGGTCCCTTCGCCCGACGCGGCTTGAGCCGTCGGAGCGTAGCCGCGCCAAGAACGTTAAAAGGGCCATGCCTTCCACCGTCATCCGCCGTTTCGTCTACGACGAGACGGAGCAGAATTTGTGGGTCGAGTTCACGACCGGCCGAAAGTACGTCTACGCAGGCGTGCCGGAAGAAGTAGCGAATACGCTGCGCACGGCCTTCGCCAAGGGCGTCTATTTCAACACGCGCATCCGCGACAAATTCCCGCATCGCGAAGTGACGCACGAGGAAGAAAGCAATTCTTAAACGCGCCGTGCGATATAGGCGGGATGATTCCGTTGGTGAGAACCAGATCCGTCTTCACGAGCCGCTGGAAGGCCCTGCTTTGGGCCGTCCCGGTCATCTGGTTCGCCTATACGGTCGCTACATCTGCGCCGGACTCAGATGCGAACAGCACCAACGCCGAAACTGCCGCCGCGTCAGACAATTCGGCGGCGCAGAAAATTCCCGCCACCTGGAATTAGCTTTTAGCTCGCCCAGTCGATCCGTTCGATATGCCAGCGGCGCTGCGCATCGGTCGATCCGGGGACATCGTTGACGCGGCGCAGCGTTACGTCAGCCGAGCGGCGAAAGGGCTGCCCATTGTGCAGGTCGCCGTAAAAGATCACCGGCATGGTCACGTAGATCGAACCCGCAGCGCCTTCGGGTTCGCCAAGGTTGCCGATCTCAAGGTGCACGTCCGCGAGCTGCGCGAGATCTGTTTCGAATTTCATCGCCAGCGCTGAATTGCCCCAGAGCGCATTTGCCTCCGTCCAGCGCCCCTGCTCGATCAGCGCGCCATAGCTTTGCACGATCTGGCCCGCCGCTTCGACGCTCTTCGGGTCGATTGGACCCTTAGGTTCGTTCAATGGCGTTCGATCATCTGGCGAAGCGGCCTTATTCACGGCGACGTTATTGGTGCTGATCGCGTTGGTGGGCTGCTGCTCATCGGATGAGTGTTGAGCAGGCCGATTGCAAGCGCACAGCGTGAGCATTGAGCAACCGAGCAGGATCGTGCCGAGTTCATGAAGGAACCGCCTCCGCCAAAGTTCGTTCGTTTCGCAATAACAACGTGAACAGGGAGAGTTTCCAATGGCCGATGATCGCGATGATGTGGAGCGCGAACGCACGACCGTCGTGGAAACGGGTGGCGGTGGCGGCGGCGGCGTTCTTGCCGTTGTCCTGCTGATCATCGTGGTGCTGGTGCTGCTGTACATGTTCCGGGACAATCTCGGTCTCGGCGGCAAGACGACCAACATCAACGTTCCGAATTCGATCGACGTCAACGTCAATCACTGAGTTCTAGCGGGCGGTAGCGAGTCCCCGCCTGCGAACGGGCGCGGTTCCAACAGGGGCCGCGCCCGTTTGAGTTTGTGCGCCTGAAACAGTAACGCGCCGCACATGAGCGAGCTGCGCTACATGGCCGGGTTCGGTGGCCATTTCGAAACCGAAGCCGTTGCAGGTGCGCTGCCGAAGGGCCGCAACTCGCCGCAGCGGCCCCCCTTCGGCCTTTACGCCGAGCAGCTATCGGGCAGTTCCTTCACTTCGCCCAGGCACGAGAACCGCCGCTCATGGCTGTACCGGATGCGGCCTACCGCCGATCACCGACCTTTCGTAAGCTACCCAGGAGCGCCGTTGTTCGCCCCGGGCACCGTTCATGAGCCGCTTGCGCCAAATCGCTTGCGGTGGGATCCGCCGGCCGACCTGCCAGACAATTCCGACTTCGTCGACGGCATGGTGACGATGCTCGCCAATCGCGACCCTTTCGATCTCGAGGGTGTGGCGGTGCACCTGTACCGCGCCAACAGGTCGATGATCGGCCGCGTCTTTGCCGATGGCGACGGTGAGCTGCTGATCATCCCGCAGCAGGGCGCTCTGCGAATCGCTACCGAGTTCGGAAGGATGGAGGTTCCTCCCGGCACGGTCGCCGTGGTGCCGCGCGGCGTGAAATTCCGGGTTGAAGTCGATGGTGAATCGCGCGGCTATGTCGCGGAGAACCATGGCTTGCCGCTGCGTCTGCCGGAGCTTGGGCCGATAGGCTCGAACGGTCTTGCGAATGCGCGGGATTTCGAAACGCCTGTCGCCTGGTTCGAGGACAAGGACGAGCAGACCGACGTCATTCAGAAATCACTCGGCTCGCTGTGGACGACGAGCCTCGACCATTCGCCTCTCGATGTGGTCGCGTGGCACGGCAATTACGCGCCGTACCGCTACGATCTTGCGAACTTCAATGCGATTGGGACCATCAGCTTCGACCATCCCGATCCGTCCATCTTCACGGTGCTGACGAGTCCCAGCGACGTGCCAGGCCGCGCCAATGCCGACTTCGTCATCTTCCCACCCCGCTGGATGGTGGCCGAGGATACGTTTCGCCCGCCTTGGTTCCACCGCAACGTGATGAGCGAAGCGATGGGCCTGATTTACGGCGCGTATGACGCGAAGGCCGAAGGCTTTCAGCCCGGCGGACTGTCGTTGCACAATTTGATGAGCGGGCACGGGCCAGACCTCGAGAGCTGGCGCAAGGCGAGCGAGGCGGAGCTCAAGCCGGCCAAGGCCGAAGGCACGATGGCGTTCATGGTCGAGACGTGCTGGCCGTATCGGCCGACGCAATATGCACTCGAACGCGCGCAGCCGGACTATGACATGGCGTGGGCCGGCTTTCCCAAGGCAAAGCTTCCGTGAATAGCCCCACCAACGATCCCGCCCTGACGAGCTGGGTGGAGAGCGCGAACGGCCACCGCGATTTCCCCATCCAGAACCTGCCGCTCGGGATCTTCTCGACGGACGGTGAGCAGCGGCGAGCCGGGGTCGCAATCGGCGATTTCATCCTCGACCTCGCTGCCATTGCGGATGCGGGTCTGCTTGAGGCCGAATGGTGTGCCGACCTTTGTCAGCCGGTGCTGAACGCCTGGCTCGCGCGCGGGGCTGACGATCACGCGGCGCTCCGGGCCCGCCTGTCGGAACTGCTGCGCGATGAGCGCAACCGCGACAGCATCGAGGTGCATCTTGTCGGCCAGTCCGAAGCGACGATGCACCTGCCCTGCCTGATCGGCGATTACACGGACTTCTACGTCGGCATTCATCACGCGACCAACGTCGGCAAGCAGTTCCGCCCCGACAATCCGCTACTGCCGAACTACAAATATGTGCCCATTGGGTACCACGGACGCGCAAGCTCGGTCCGGCCTTCGGGCGAGCCGGTCATCCGCCCGAACGGGCAACGCAAACCGCCAGACGCCGACGCGCCGGAATATGGACCCAGCCGCCGCCTGGACTATGAGCTCGAGCTCGGGATCTGGATCGGCGAAGGCAACGAGCTCGGATCGCCGGTTCCGGTGCGCGAGGCCAGCGGCCATATCGCCGGTTATTGCCTGCTCAACGATTGGTCGGCGCGCGACCTGCAGGCTTGGGAATATCAGCCGCTCGGTCCCTTCCTCGCCAAGAACTTCCTCACCAGCGTCAGCCCGTGGGTCATTAGCCCGGATGCGCTGGCGCCGTTTCGCAAGTCGATGCCGCCGCGGCCGACGGGCGATCCTCAGCCACTTCCGTATCTGGACGATCAACAGGACCGACAGGCGGGCGCTCTTGGAATCCAGTTGGAAGTCACGCTGACCACCGAGCAAATGCGTGCGGATGGGGTTGCTCCACACATTCTCTCGCGCGGTTCAGCCGACGCGGCGATGTACTGGAGCGCGGCGCAAATCGTAGCCCATCACACCAGCAACGGCTGCAACCTCCAGCCCGGCGACCTGATCGGTACGGGCACACTGTCGACCGACAGTGCCGGCGGTCTCGGCTCGTTGCTCGAGATCAGCCAGGGCGGAAACCAGCCGGTGCAGCTCGCGAACGGAGAGAAGCGAAGCTTCCTGGAGGACGGCGACGAAGTGACGCTTCGCGCCTGGTGCGAGGGCGGAAACGCCGTCCGCATCGGCCTTGGCGAGTGCGTCGGACGCGTAGCACCGGCGCCTGCAAACTAAGCGAGGTCGCGTCGGTTGCGCATTTCCCGTATCCGACGCATCGAGCCTCATGATATTGGCTGACGGCGGGTATACCTGCTGGTGAGGACCGACCCGATCATTGCCGGGATCGAGCTTGGCGGGACGAAGTGCATCTGCATTCTCGGCAGCTCTCCGGACGACGTGATCGAGCAGGTGCGGATCGAGACGCGCGATCCGGATTCGACGCTCACTGAGATCGATAGGGTGCTCGACCGCTGGCATGCGGAACAGGGTTTCGGTGCAATTGGGATCGCAAGCTTCGGACCGCTTCAGCTCAATCGGACCTCGCCGCAGTTCGGCTCGATCGTTTCCACGACGAAACCCGGCTGGTCCGACACTCCGGTGCTTTCAAGGTTCGCTCGCTTTGAAGTCCCTGCGGCTATCGACACGGACGTAATTGGGGCCGCTCGTGCCGAGCAGCGTTGGGGCGCCGCGCGGGGCCTGGATGACTTGGCTTACATCACGGTCGGTACCGGCGTCGGTGTCGGAGCGATCATTGGCGACCGCACCATGTACGGGCGCGGGCATGGCGAGATGGGTCACTTGCGGGTGACGCGACTGCCGGGCGATGACTGGCCAGGCATATGCCCATTTCACGGCGACTGCGTTGAAGGCCTCGCTTCGGGACCTGCGATCGCGCAGCGGCACGGCCCCGGCCCCATCGGCGAGGATTGGCTAGGCTGGGGGAGCGTCGAGCATGCGCTGGCGATGCTCGTTCACAACTTGCTGCTTTCCGTTCAGCCGCAGCGGATCGTCATGGGTGGTGGGGTGATGAACGGTCGCCCAGAACTCATCATCGCAATTCGCGAACGCGCGTTCGCCAGCTTAGGCGGCTTCTATACCGCGGCGGATATGGCGGACGATTTCCTGATGCCTGCCGGACTTGGAAACAGGGCGGGACCGCTGGGGGCGGTCGCCCTTGGCTTGTCAGCGCTCGGTCACTGAGCCGCGCACAACCATCGCGGCAGAGTTCAGCCGAGGCCGAGTCGGCTATTCAGCTTCGCGAGACGTTCTTTCAAGACGACAACATTTTCAGGGTTCGTTGCCTGGAGCTGGCGCAGGCCTTCTTGATCGATGTGCGTAACGTCCCCGCTTTCGATCGCTTTCAGAAGGCGCACCAGCCTCTCTCGCTCTTCATGCCAAGTTTCCGCACTCACAAAAGGCTCCCTCGCACTCGTCACGCCTCGGTCCTACCACAGCGGCTTTCTCGGCCGGAATCGCTCGCGCCGCACTTCCTCTTGAATGAGATGACTCTTGAGCTTCGTGCGGATCTGTGCCGCCCCGTAATTGCTCATACACACCAGCCGAGCGCCCCCGTCCGGCAATGCCTCGAGGACCGAAATTGCAACGCCAATGTCACGGCAGTGCTTGTCGACCTGCGCCGTCGTCAGCGACAGATTAAGAGCGCGGCTCATCTGCACCCCCTTTGGCTGCGGCGATGGCGTCCCGCGGTTGCGATGAGCCCGACTGAACGGTCGGGAAGCCTGGATCGGCGAGAGGGTGATGATGGTCCATAAAAATGCTCCTTCGCTGCAAGCGGGAGCACGACGCGGACTCTCAGTCACCGGCGCCTGCGGAAGATTTGCCGGGGATGCGCATACCTTAGCACAAGTCGCGTGCCAGGGCTCGCATAAACCTAGCGCTTCCGATCGTTAGCGACCGATTATTTAGGCGCGGTGGACGAATCTTCGGCCGGCGCGTCGCGCCTCCTCTTCCCGTGCTCGGTAACATTGCGAACAGAGTATGTGAAATCCGCCGGGCACCTGAACCGAGCCTTCCGCCCAGTCGCCACCGGAGTGTGCTTGGAGGTGGGCTTCACAGACCTCGCACCAGGCATTGCGCAGGTCGTCCGAGTGTTGCGCCTCGTAGGACACGAATGCATCAGCTTCACCGGCCGACAGCGCGACGATGTGCTTGCAGACATACGCGGCGGGCTGGATTCCGTGCAGGGGACATTCGCAAGTTTCGGTCATGCTGCGCTCCTGATCCGGGCACGCGCTCCCCACTAACGCCCCGGGAGCTCAGTGCTATGTTTGACGACAAAGCCTGGCACGCGCCACCTCACCGCCGAAACGTACGTCGCTTGGTCCCTGGCGAATGCCCGCCGAGCTTCTCGCGATAGACGATCCTGCCTTTCGTGAGATCGTAGGGTGTCATTTCAACGTGAACTCGGTCGCCCACAATCGAACGAATGCGAAAGCGGCGCATTTTCCCGGCGGTATAGGCGATGATCCGATATTGATTATCGAGCAAAACCCCGAACCGGCCATCCGGCAGAATTTCGTCGACAACTCCCTCGATGGTTAGCAATTCTTCTTTCGCCAAAGCCTGTCCGTCCTTGTTCGCCGAGACGGCCCGCGCGGACGGCTCGTGGCTAGCTGGCGTTAAGGATGGAGAGAGCGCGAGAGCGCTTAAAACCGTCGATACCGGCGGGTAGCCTCGACCTGATAGGCGTGTCTTAGATCAAAAGATATGCCTATCGGCCCGCCGCGACCGTGGCGACGGTGCGACGGTCTGGTCCGCACTGCCTAGTAATCAGCGGGCGGACTGCCCATATTCCAAGGATCGCCGGTCCCGCTCTCGTAAGCGCCGGCGGCTGAGAGACCAACGCGCTCCCGCTTACAGCAGGAGACAGCTCGTGGACCTCAATTCCTTGCTTTGCCGGCATCAACTTTCGTTGATCGTTGCGGAGGGCGGTCCCACTCTCGAACACAAGCAAGCTCACGATCAATTTGCGCGCGATTATGCGGAGCAGATCCGCAGCGCCCGCGATTTACTCGGGGCTCGCCGTGCGCTTCCGGGGTTTGTGACATGAACTCCAACCCGACAAATGGCGCGCGCGCCGACAATCGCAATGGCCGCCAAACGATGAGCTTTCGCAGGCGACGTGACGGCACGCAGCCGACTCCCGAACAAATGAAAAGGCAGAACGACGTCCTTCAGTGTGCTTGGCGGCACTTCGGAGAAGCTGCGCCCGTCATCGCTTTCCTCAACACACGGCACGAGCAGCTGGAGGGCCAACCTCTTCATCTTGCAGTGGAAAGCGCCGAGGGCCTTATGCGAGTGGAAAAAGTGCTGGAGCAAATGGCACTCAATGCCTGACTGAAGGGCTGACATTGCTTAAACTTCGGCGTCCAACCGCGGCTTTGCTACTGGTCGGACTGTCCGCCGGCTGCACTCAACCGATCGCGCCCAGCCCGTTTGCGAGCGTCACAATCGAACGTCTAAAGACCGATCCATCGAGTTGGACAGGCCGACCAGTGGAAGTCGAAGGCGTAGTCGACGCGAACGCCGACGGCAGCTGGCGCCTGAAGGAAAACTGCGCGGCGGACTCGAAATCGGTTCTTGTGCGCTGGGGTCAGGTGCCCGGTTTCCTTAAGAGCGACGATGGGGCGAGGGTGCGGGTCCGCGGGAGCTTTCACGACGAAGAGCACTCGCCGACGAATAAGCCGCACCTCGTGGACGCTGCTACCATGCCGAGCCGCGGAATCCTCCAGAACGTCTCCATCCTGTGGCGGCTGCCAGCCAACCTGCCGCGCTGTCGGTTCTGAACAGTGTCAAAAAGGTGGTGCCGCTTAGGTGACTTCGACACCTGACCCCATCATTACGAAGGCAGCGGTAGGCTTTCAGAAAAGCGTAACAAATCAACAGCCTAGCTCGCCGTAAGAGGCGGCCGGTCCGGCCTTCCCAAAGACTACCCAAACGCGCAGAAATCTCGATTGCGGCGGTTGCCTGTGGAAAGCACTTTGGCTCAGTCCCCGCGCGGAATGTGACCTCCCCGGGACCCACGGGAGGAGGGAGGCTTGGAGTTAGCTTTAGGTCGGAGGCAGACGGCTAAGCCGCGATAATCGCTCGTGTCGGCAGCGGATGCCTCAGCGAGCCGGCTTCGCCCGATGCTCCATTAGCAGCCTGTCGAGTTCTTCTATGCGAAGCCGTTCGGGTGTGCCCTTGGCGAGACCCTTCAGGCGACATTCGGCCCACAGCTTTCTGCGTTCGGATTCCAATGCTTTGACGTACAGATCAGCCACTCAGCATTTCCTCCTGCCCGCCTTTTTCGGTCGTGCGCGGCGGAGCATCGCGTTGCCAGAGTTTACCACATCCTCCGTGTCAGCTTGCGCCACCTTTCGAAGCGGGCAGTTCCCACGTATCCTTGCGCAATCGCGGCTCGGATGGCGCATTCGGGCTCTTCAGAATGGGTGCAGTTGCGTGAAGCGGCATTCGAGCGTATATCGCCACTATGTCGTCAAACACCTCGGCAACCCCAGAGGTTACTTCGGACATCTGAAGCTCGCGCATGCCGGGCGTGTCCACGAGCCAACCGCCTCCCTCCGGACCGAGCCAAGGCGGTGCATCTGGCGGACCGTCGTCGTGTGAAGCCCTTTGCCGTCACTCTCGCGTACAGCCTGCGTTGCGATGTATTTGACCCTTTAACGTGTTGACGAGAGTTGACTTGCCGACACCGGATGATCCCACCAGCGCAACCGTTTCCCCAATTCCACAGTACGCAGCGAGGCAAGCGACGCTCTTAGGATCGCGCCCGTTGACCAACTCAACCTGTCCAGCCCTCGCCTGGAGCGCGCTTGCCTCTTCGAGGAACTGTACCGGGGTTAGGCGAAAGGTCGGCCTTCGTGAGCACGATGACCGGGCGCACGCCCACCTCGCGCGCGAGGACCAGATATCGTTCGATCCGCGCAACGTTGAAATCCTGGTTGCAGGATGTGACGATGAAAAGCGTATCGACGTTTGCCGCGATAAGTTGAAGCGCGACGCTCGTCCCCCGGCGCCGGCCTGCTTGAACAGGCTTGTTCGATCAAGAATGCGCACGAGGTTCCGACTATCCCGTCGATTAGCAGCCAGTCGCCCACGGTTGGCCGGTCTTCCGGTCCCTTTGGCGCCGGGAGATGGACGAGATCGAGTCCTCGAGCCCTTCGCCCGCGACATTCACCATCCCGCGATGGACAGACATCACCCGAACAGGCCGGCACTCCCGAGCCTCCTCGGCAGAGACTTGCTCGCTGAAAAACGGCTTCCAGCCGAGTTGGGGCAGCATCGAATTCATTGCTTTCATCGAATTTCAAAAGGCTTTCGTCAGTTTCCGCCGTCCACTCGGCAGGGGATGTCTCCGTCGATACTATGGACGAGCCCCTGGTGTCCTGCTGACACCATCGAACCGCGCTCGCCAGCGGCGACCTCAAAGAAGGTATAGGCACTTGTGCCGGCGCTGTCGCTTGTTTCGACGAGGCACCGTTTCGATCTCGGCGCGCAAGGCCCCATTTGCCATGGTCCTCGTCATTTGTTTTGGTCAGACGCCGGATAGGTCGTCGTTGTTGTTGCACTGGTGTCGGCTGCGTTCTGCGCAGCTGCTGGAACCTCAGTCGGTCGAAAGCGCAGCGGTCGGAGTCAGGCGATTGTCCTGGACCCATTGTGAAACGCGGTGCCATGCCGTACCGAGGACTTGCTACTAGTCGCAATCGGACGGTCTTCGGCGCTTTGCGGCTCCTTTTCCTTCTTCTCGCCTCTCCTAGCCATCGGAGGGCCGCTTGGCGGTCCGCCACAGAAGGAAACATCAAAATGATCACCGGAACCGTGAAATTCTTCAACAACGACAAGGGCTATGGCTTCATCCAGCCCGAGGATGGAAGCAGCGATGCCTTCGTCCACATCAGCGCCGTTGAAGCCGCCGGCATGGGCACGCTGGACCGCGAACAGCGCGTCACCTACGACCTCGAGAACGATAGTCGCGGCCGCGACCAGCGCCGTGAACCTTCAGGCGCCTGATCGATCGTATATCCCGCTCCGCGTTCGTGCGGAGCGGGCCACGTCCACGAGAAGGATGCTCGACGATGTCGACATTAGATTTTTACAATGAACGGGCAGCTGAGTGCCGCGCCCAAGCCGCAGGCAGCGCCTGGTGAATGTTCGTGACCGGTGCCTGAATGCCGCCTCCGCATGGGACAACATGGCGGATCGGGTCCGGAGGACCCAGATCTATCGGGTTGAAGATGCGGCACGAAAAATGGCTGAAGGGCGGCGCGGCTAATGAGCAGGGCAATGCAGCTCGCGATGAGCGAACAAGAAGTGCCTGATCTTTGCGCCAAGGAGAAGGTCGCGTGTTTCCGCTATTGAAGCTTTGCCAGATGGAGGCATTCGTTTGGTCTGCAGCAGCTCGGTGGCGCGGACACCGTCCGGGAAAAGGCCAAATCCAAAATCGTGAGGGTGGAAGCGGTCGAGAGCAAAGCATCGCCCTGCCTCACCGCTCTGGTGAACCTGCGAAAACTCTCAACAGTTAGGCTCTGCGTGTACACCAACCTTGCCGGTGAACGTTGATCGACTGAAAGCTGACTTTACACGAACGCTTTTGATGCAATGCGTCCACGACGATGGAACGCTTGCGAATTCCTCGATTTTAACTCCATGAACTCAGATTGTCTTCCGTGAATTGCCAAGCGTGGCGACTGGTAGAGCGCCAGCTGGACATGCACTTCCGCGATCACTTGCTGGATGATGAGCTCGAGGAGCTGCCGCACCTGATCGACGACGCCTCGGTTCAGCTGTTCGGCATCACTCAGCGCGACACCTTCTACTGGGCACTGCCGGAGCCCGTTCGGGGGAGATACGGGCGAGCAGACTGGGAAGCGCGTTTCGACATCCTGGAGAATACACTCGTGATCCGAATGCATACTGGCGCGCGTTTGAGCTCGACGTTCGCTGCGAACAAGGCGGCCGATTGCATCGCTTCGAGGTGTTCGGGCGGCAATTGGTTTGCGCCCTCCATGGCCTCCATCCGCGAAGCGGCGACCGCCTTCATGGATTCTACAGTCTCTCAGGCGGCGTAATAAAGTCCGCCGGGACGCCCGTAGTAACGGCTTGTCCCTGCGTCAGCTGCCAACTCGAGAAATTGGCGCCTCCTGCCCAAACCCACCGCGAACGTCCGGTCTTTGTTCGAAGCCAAGCGAGCATCAGACCCGCAAGAGTTGTTCTCCGGTGGTGGCAATCGCGAAAGTGTGTTCGTCCAGGCGCTCGGCGAGCTCGCCAGTGTCGAGTTGATAACGAATGAAGCGAATAGAAGACGCCCGCAAACGAATTGCATCGCATCCCCGAAGCGGGCGCCGCTCACATCTTCAACGGCGAAACTACCATCATACGCGCACACAGGCCGCTCCATTGCGGACGATTTGGCAAGGGAGCTGTGGCGCAAAGCGTTATGGGACTGTTCTGGCGGAGCGGCGGCCTGCAGCAGGTCGAACGAAGTTGACGGCCAGATCCTGGGGCCCTTCTTCGGCCTCATTACGGCGTCGTTATAATCTCTTGCAGGTAAAGAAGCCAGATCCGCGCAATTGCCGCTGATCCTAAACTATGTTAGTTACTTGAGAACTGGATCCCACGATCTCGATAAACCAAGCGACAAGTCATGCGCTTGTCGTGATGGTTTGCCTGGTATCGGGGCCGTGTCTTCCTAATCGGTCATGAATTCATGATCTTTAGGAGATCGCGATGGCTATACAGACGAGCTCTGTTTCGTTTCCGCCCTTGAGGGGAAACGGCCCGCGAACCGCACAAGCAACGGTTGTCTTCCCTAGAGCGGTGCTCCGAGCAGCTGCGGCGCTGACCGATTTCTCGGCGGGCTTTTCGGGTGGCGATCATCACTTCGGAAATTTGCAGATCCAACTCGATCCCGTCGTGAACGGCGACGCGGTGGTGGTCGAAGTTACCTATGGCCTTCGCGATTGGTCCGGAAACTGGGATGACGACTATTCTGGGCAGATCGAGTTCGCGGTCATTGCCGACCTGATCTCTCCGACATCCGTGCCGCCACGCACAGACATCAATGTGACCGGCATAGAGCTAAGCCAGGGAATCCAGTTCTTCCAAAGCTACAAACATTTCGATTCTTCGACGGCCATGCCGGACAATTCCATTCGCTTAGTAGCAGGCAAGAATTTGGGCGTTCGAGCTTACGTCGATTATGACTCCATTGAGACGACTTCCCCCATTTCGACCCTGACGGGCGAGCTGACGGTCACCACTAGCTCTGGCGCAACGACCGCGATCGCGCCGCTCTCTACAATCGCGCCGCGGCCTGAGGTCGCGATAGATCGAGGCAGCGTTGGGCATACGTTAAACTTCATGGTGCCGGGCGACTGGTGCGGCGGCGAGCTGGAGCTGATGCTCCAGGTCTTCGATGCAGCGAACCCGACGCCTCGCTCGGTCCCATTCATAAGAACGGCCCGCTTCCTCGATGTCACGCCGTTAGAAGTGCATGCTGTTGCGGTGCATTACACGGGCCAATCGCTCAATCTTGCGGCGCCGACAGTCGCAGATGTGGTGGCTGCTTTCGACTTCACAGAGCGTACGTATCCCGTTGGGCAGGTTATCCTCGGGGGGTATCAAGCGCTCGACTATGGGGAGGACCTGAAACCCTCCGACGACGGCGATGATACGCCCGGATTCGATGGCATTCTCGACATCTTGGAGGATCTGCGAGGAGGGGGCAGCGAGTTGTTCGTAGCCTTCATACCCGCGGGCGGAATCGACACGGAGATCGACAGCACCGGATGGAGCATTGGCGGTATCGAGCGCAGCGGCGTCGGCGTTAGTTTCGTGTCCGACCAGGCAGCGGTGGCGCATGAGATCGGGCATGCGTTTGGACGCGACCACGTACGTTGCGACGACAGTGCCCGTTGCGACGACCCTGCCTCTCCCGATGACGACTACCCGCAATACGCAATGCTGCCACGGGACTCGATCGGAGAGTTCGGCTTCGATCCAATAGCTAACGTCGTCAAAGACCCATCAACGACCTTTGATTTCATGGGTTACTCGAGTGACAAATGGGTTAGCCCCTATACGTACACGGCTCTCATGGGCGCTCTTCCGCCGACCGGTAACGGTCCGCAAAGCGGGTCCATCAGCCAACAATTGCGAAGGTTCAATCGGGCCATCGGGAGGCGGCGGTCTGGGCTCATGTTGTGGCTAACAGCGCAACTGACTGGCGACGTCATGCTGGAGCCCTCCTTCATATTCGACGTGCCACGGGTTCCGCTTCGCCGTCGCCGCGGCGAATGGCGAGCCGAACAGCTAAATGAAGATGGAGAGTTGCTGCAGTCGATTGCTCTCGACGTGCGTCAGAGCTGCATTTCGCACCGGGTCCTTCGCATCCGACAACTTCTTTCGGTCAGCAAGGGCGCGTCTCTATTAGTGATCCGGCACCACGGCAAAGAAGTCCTGAAGGTGCCTTTCGGGGAGCCTCCCAAGATAGAGGCATCGCTTGATCGCAAACGCACCTCGGTAAGTTGGAAGGGGGACGACGGGATTTGGGTAATGCTGCAGGGATTGGACTACCGCGGAATTTGGCGCGGCGTGGTTCCGCGGACGCAGGAGCATGCAATTGCCGTCCCTGCCGAGTCATTGCGCAAGTACCGGCGTCTGCGGCTTCTCGGCACAAGGGAACTCGCGACCGCCATTGTGGACCTGCCCTTTGACGTGGAAGAGACCGTTTCCGGCGCAGAGATTGTCACTCGTGTTGTCGGCCAGCGAGTTCTCAAAGCTTGGGTTTGTGCTCCCGATGGGCCGGAAGCAGCGAAAGTTCGCTGGTCAGATGAAGCGGGTAGGGAAATTGGACGCGGCCACACGCTCGATCTGCGCGGTAAGCCGCGCCTGAACGTAGTCCGAGTTTCGGCAGTAGGAGCCTCGCGCTTGGTGCCCGACCGTGTGTTGACACTCGAACATCGTGACGGCTGGCTTCGTATCGGATCCAACAGAGTTTCTGGGGAATGGCGCACCAATCCAATTGCCGCGCACGCCGGCAAGCCAGACCATGAACACTAGTGCTCAAGTGCGACCAATAACCACTTCGGGAGTGGTGCCATGCAGATTACCCAAGGACTGATAACTTTCTCGCCGATGAGCGGATCGGGGCCGCGCACGGCGACAGAAGACGTCACGTTTCCCAATGCCATTACCACCGCGGTTGCCCTCCTTACGGGGATGAACGTCGAGTATTCCAATGGCGACGACCATCACCTCGGCAATCTGCAGGTGGGGGTAAGCGGTGCCATTTTGGGCTCGAACACGGTGCGCGTGACGGCCACATACGGGCTGCGGGACTGGTCAGGAAACTGGGATGACGACTACGATGGAACTGTGTCGTTTGTCGTAGTCGCCTCTTGACGGGCCGACCTACTGCTTTTCTCCAACGCTACCCGCCGCTCGCAGGAACGAGAGGTGCCTAAGAGCGCGTCGACTGCCACGAAGATCGAACCGCTAGAACTGAGCCCCGGTAATCACTAGGTTCGTCTTATTTGAGCAGGCCAATGTTCAGTGTATCTGAGTACTCGGCGGCTCCGCGAGCAAATATCCCGAAACGGACCATCCCCGAGCCCAGGGAGATGAGCAGCCAACCCCCGGCGTGAGCCACTCGGCAAAATTGAGGCCGGCTGGTCTGGATGCGATCGCTAATTACGCCAGGGCCGCATTAATCGCCGCGACCGCCACACCGACGCCAATCTTGGAAGCTATATCTAAACCCCAGTTACCGGTCGATTTCAGGTACCCTAGAGCCTTTGCTCCTTCGCCGCCCTTACTTGATGTGGTTTTTTAAGGGGATTGGTCTTTGGCGCTTCGCCGATACAACCTCAGTTCCACAGCTTAATCATAAGCACCTCAATCCAATTCCTGTGCCGCTCCCTTCATTAGATGAACAAGGAAAAATATGCGGGAGGATTTCACTCCTGGCCGATGCTTTAGCCTTTGCGGCTGATCGGCTGGACAAGGCTCGGGATGCGCACGCCAAAATCCGTGAGGATGTGTTCGCATACATTGAGCTAAGTGAATGAGCTTCACCGAAGCAAACACCGTTGAAGCCCAACTGCGCGACCTCCTCGCGGGTGTGTTGTCGGCCCGTCCGGCGCAGTTCTCCCCCGGCCTCGCCCGGGTCGGCAATAATATCGCCGGACTCGGCTGGCACTATGTCGCCCCCGCCGATCTTCCCCGCCGTCCGCAAGAGGTGCTGGTCGAACCATACTTGCGCGATGCCCTAATCCGCCTGAACCCGGAGATCGCCGCCAATCCCGGGCGGGCTGATGACGTACTCTATCGGCTGCGCGCCATCGTTTTGGGCGCACGGTCGGACGGGCTAGTAAACCCTACGCGACCATTAGCTCCTTTTTCACGTGCCCAACGCTTACCCAAGGGAGAGCATAAGGTTTCGACGCGTTGGCCCGCTGTGTGGGTCCGTAACTTGCTAAAGAGGTGGTGCCGCTTAGGTGACTTCGAACACCTGACCCCATCATTACGAATGATGTGCTCTACCAGCTGAGCTAAAGCGGCTTGGCTCCGGAAGATGCCGTGCGGGTCCAGTCCGGGGGGCTGGCTCCGCGAGGCACGCCCCCTATCAGCGGAGTTGGTACTGAGCAAGGCCAGCGCGAGGCGAAGCGCCGGCAACTCTCCGGCTGATTGAATATGCTTAACGCTTTCGTAACCGCACTCAGCGATTTTGCTCCTGCTTTCGAGGGAGTGGGCAGCGTACATGGACAGCTATCGCGAGCATCCGAGCGACTTCGATCTCGGCGGCGCAAGTGATGCCAGCGCGTCGCACGACGTTGCTGCGGCCATCGGCACCGATGAGCGCCGAATGCACGTGCGCGCCTATAATAATTGGGTCTCGCTTCTCGACGGCCGCGACTTCCCTTCTATCGAAGATCTAGAACCGAGCGCGGTTGAGGATTTCGCCGCGAACAGCGTGCTTCTCGACTTCACGTGCGGGCGTGACAATCCCGCCATCCCGTACATCGGAGCCGACATTCGCGAGGAGTGTGGGCTCGCGGACGACGCGCGAACGATCTCGGACGTTCCGAGCCGGTCGCTGCTGTCGCGCCTGACCGACCATTACATGCAAATCATTGCCAATCGCGCGCCGGTCGGCTTCGAGGCCGAGTTCGTGAACCAGCGCGGAGCGAACATTTGCTACCGCGGAATCCTGATGCCTTTCTCGTCGGACGGCGATGCCATCGACTTCATTTACGGCGTCATCAACTGGAAGACGGTTGGGGCGACGGAGGTCCAGCCGGATGAAGTCGTCGAAGCTCGGCCCGACGCGCCGCCACCTGAGGAAGTCGACGAGCTCCTGCTGGAAGAGGCCGTGGAAGACCCGTACGCCCCAGCGGCGTTTGAGCAGTCGGAGCCCGAAGCCATTCAACCACAGCTCGACGACTTGGAGCCTGAGACTTTCGAGACGGAAGACCAGTCGGTCGAAGTCGAACCCTCAGATGCGCAGGCCACGCCTGCGTCGGTCACAGCCGAAGAGCATTTGACTTGGGAGGACGGTCCTTCCGCCGAGCCGCAGTTTGAGACCGCCGAGGCCGCGCACGAGGCGCCGCCACGCGTCCCGTTCTCATGGGAGGTCGGCCCGATCGCGAATGCCGAGCCGGACGAGGTCGCAGAGCTTGTCCTCGACGAGAATGCCGGCCTCGCAGACCGGTTGTGGGCGGCGCGCGAGACGGCAGAGTTGGTGAAGGCAGGCGAGGGCCGCACGCGAGCCTCGCTCTACCGCGCCTTGTCGCTGGCTTATGATTTCGCGATCGCGGCGCAGCAGAATCACGAAGAATATGCCGAGCTGCTCGAGGAATTGGGCGTGAAGGCACAAGCCAGGGCGCCGATGACTCCGATCGTCAAGCTCGTGTTCGGCGTCGATTATGACAAAGCAAGGCTGACCGAGTTCGCGGCGGCGCTTTCCTACGCGCAGCGACAGGAGATCGACCTCGGCGGCTTCAAGTCCTTCATCGAGAAGCAACCGGGCGGCCTCAAAGCGCTTGTTGCCGCGGAGCGCCAGGCCCGCCGGCCTGAGCCAAAGCCCGATACGAAGGGCGATGCGGCCCGCGCCAAGCTCCGCAAGGTGCCAGCAATGTCGTTGGCCGAGATCCCGGCGGAAGAAGAATTTGCGGTCGTCATCACGCGCCGCGCGCCGGACGGTTCACACGAGCCGGTTGCCGTCGTGGACGACGAAGCACTCGTCGAGCGCGCCATCCGCAAGGCCGCCTGACAGCAAATTCACGACGCCGCGGGGTTGTCCGCCTCGCGAGCCCGGGTTTATAGGCCCCGCGCATCCTCACTCGCGGAGCACAATCTTTTCATGACGGCCCACACGCGCCTGGACCCGCCGCTGGTCGAGTCAATCCGTAAGGCGCTGACAAGAGACGCCCTTCCTGGTGAAACCCAAGGCCTTGGCCGCGACGCGGAGCGTGGCGCCGCGGAATTCCTGGCGGCGGTCGCCGCCAACCGGAAGCGCGGCGAACTTGCGCTGACGATCGAATCCACCGGCGGCGAAGCCGGAAACCGGCGCATGCGCATTGCTATCGTCAACGACGATATGCCGTTCCTGGTGGATTCCGTCGCCAACGCGATCGCGGCTCGCCAGCTCACGATCTATCGGCTGCTTCACCCGGTCGTTTGCGTCGCGCGCAACGACAAAGGCGAACTTGTGGAGGTCGAGGAGATCTGTGCGGACAAGAGCCGCCGAGAGTTGATGATGTACCTCGAACTTGATCGTGCAGACGCTCGCGGCCGGCAGGAGCTTGCGGCGGATTTGCGCCGAGTGTTGGACGACGTGCGCCTTGCGGTGCGCGACTGGACGAAGCTCCAGGCGAAGATGCGAGCCGACGCAGAAGCGATCGAGGATCCGGAGGGCCGAGCGCTTCTCAATTGGTTCGCGGACGGAGCGATGACACTGCTCGGCTACCACGAGGAGCGGCCTTACAAGCAGCCCGCGAATTCGCTCGGCATCTTCAGCATCCCGGGCGCTCCGACCGATGAGGGCGGCTGCCTGGGGGCGATGAATTATCTCGAACAGGGCGGTGACGCGCCGCTCATGGCGAAGGCGGAGCGCAAGTCGACGGTCCATCGCCGTGTTCCGCTTGACCTCGTCGTCGTTCCTTTCGGCGAAAAGGGCAAAGTCGAGGGGATCGGAGTCCACGCCGGCCTCTGGACGAGCGAAGCGCTGCGAGTTCCGCCAGAGGAAGTGCCGGTCTTGCGCGAGCGCCTCAACCAACTCGACAAGGACTTCGGCTTCGATCCGAAAGGTCACAGCGGTAAGGCTTTGCGCCACGCGATGGCGTCGCTTCCGCGCGATCTCCTAATCACCGTCGATTACGACAGCGTCCGCAAAATGGTGATGATGGCGATGTCGCTTGCCGACAGGCCGCGTCCGGCGCTGTTGCAGGTGCGCAGCATCCTTAATGGTCAGCTGTTCACCTTCGTTTGGCTGCCGCGGGAAGAGCTGACCACCGCCCGCCGCACGGCTATCGCGATGCTGCTCGAGAATGAAGTGGGGCGCGAAATCACGAGTTGGTCTGTGGAGCTCGGCGACGGTGACCTCGCGCTGATCCGCTACACTCAATATATCGACGCAGACGCTCCTGATCCCGATTGCGAGGAACTCGATGCCGCCGTCGTGGAGATGGTTCGCGGCTGGGCTCCAGCAGTGGAAGCGGAGCTGATCGAAGCGGCTGGCGTTGCGCGTGCGACGCGCCTTGCGATCACCTACGTCGACGCGTTCCCGGATGGCTATCGTGCGCGGAGTGCTCCCGAAGAGGGTGCAGCCGACATCCTGCGGTTGTGCGATCTGGACGACGACCTCGCCCGAAACGTCCGAATCTTCCGGACGGATACTGACGGACCGGGTCAGCTGCGCCTGAAGATGTACCGTCAGGGCGCTCTCATTCCGCTGTCCGAAGCCGTGCCTGTACTGGAGAATTTCGGCTTCCGGGTTCTTGAGGAAATGCCGACGGTGCTCTCGGGCGGCAACGGCTACATTCACGATTTCCGGGTCGAGATCGGCGGTGAAGCCGACATCGATGCGATTCTCGCGCGCTCCGGGCCTATCGAGGACGCGATCGCCGGCGTCCTGGGCGGTGCATCCGAGGATGACGAGTTCAATCAGCTTGTGCTCTTTGCAGGCCTGGAAATGCAGGCGGTGGTCTGGCTGCGCGCCTGGTTCCGCTACCTCCGTCAGACCGGAAGCAGCTTCGGGCTAGTCACGATCGTGGATGCGCTCCGCCGCGCTCCGGCTGCGACACGAGCGCTGATCGGCTTGTTCACTGCCGCTCACGATCCTGCCGCCACGGGTCGCGAAAAACAGACCGACAAGATCAGCAGCGACTTGGACGCGGCCCTCGCCGGCGTGCAGTCCATCGACGACGACCGCATCCTCCGCCGGCTGCGCGCGCTGGTCGAGGCAATTGTTCGGACCAATGCCTTCGGGCCGGCCGCTGCTGAAGCGCTGGCGTTCAAGATCAACTCGTCGATGGTCCCCGGCTTGCCCAGGCCGGTGCCGTGGCGCGAGATCTGGATTTACAGCCCGCGCGTCGAAGGCATTCACCTGCGGGGCGGTCCCGTTGCTCGCGGCGGCATCCGCTGGTCGGACCGACGCGACGACTTCCGTACCGAGATCCTCGGCTTGATGAAGGCGCAGCTCGTCAAGAATGCCGTGATCGTGCCGACCGGTGCCAAGGGCGGCTTCTATCCCAAGCAGCTCCCGCCCATGACCAACCGCGATGCCTGGCTCGCGGAAGGCACGGAGAGTTACAAGATCTTCATTCGCTCCTTGCTTTCGGTCACTGACAACCTCGTCAACGACAAGGTCGTGCACCCGGAGAGCGTCGTTATCCATGACGGCGACGACCCCTATTTCGTCGTCGCGGCGGACAAGGGTACGGCGACCTTCTCCGACATCGCCAATGCAATCGCGCTGGAGCGCAATTTCTGGCTGGGCGACGCGTTCGCCAGCGGCGGCTCCAATGGCTACGACCACAAGGCGATGGGGATTACGGCGCGCGGAGCCTGGATCTCCGTGCAGCGCCATTTTCTCGAAATGGGCATCGACGTGCAGTCAGATCCCATCACCGTCGTCGGCTGCGGAGATATGTCCGGCGACGTGTTCGGGAACGGGATGTTGTTGTCAAAGACGATCCGCCTCGTCGCTGCTTTCGACCACCGCCACATCTTTATCGACCCCAATCCTGAGCCGGGGAGCAGCTGGAAGGAGCGCAAGCGTCTTTTCGATCTGCCGCGTTCCAGCTGGGACGATTACGACCGCAAATTCATTTCCAAGGGCGGCGGCGTTTACGCCCGGACCGAGAAATCGATCACGCTGAGCGCCGAAGCGCAGCAGGCGCTCGGGATCGACACAAAGACCGTCGAGCCCGCCACCCTGATCAACGCGATCCTCAAGAGCCCGGTCGATCTCCTGTGGTTCGGCGGGATCGGCACCTACATCAAGGCTTCGACGCAGAATCAGGCCGACGTTGGCGATCCAGCGAACGACGCCCTGCGCGCCGACGCGGTCGAGCTTCAGGTGAGAGTGATCGGAGAGGGAGCAAACCTCGGCATCACGCAGGCGGGCCGCATCGAGTTCGCGCGACACGGCGGCCGCATCAACACCGACTTCATCGACAACAGCGCAGGCGTCGATTGTTCGGACAATGAGGTCAACATCAAGATCCCGCTTAATCGCGAGATGCGCGAGGGCAGGCTCACCTTCGAGAAGCGCAACCGGCTGCTCGCGAAGATGACCGACGATGTGGCGGATTTGGTCCTCGAGGATAACCGCCTGCAGAGCCTTGCGCTGTCCATTGCGGAAGCCGGCGGCGCTAACGCCGTGCCGGGGAACGTGCGGACGATCGAGCTGCTGGAAGCTTCCGGGCGCCTCGACCGCAAGGTCGAGGGCCTCGCCGCGAGCGAGGAACTGGTGCGCCGGAGTCAGGAAGGCCGGGGCCTGACCCGTCCCGAGCTGTCGGTTGTGCTTTCGATCTCCAAGCTCGTCCTTCAGGACGCGGCGGAGGAGCTTCGGCTGGCCGAGGACAAGCTGGTCGAGCCACAGCTGTTCGAAGCCTTCCCCCAGCCAATGCGCAAGGCGCACGCCGACGCGATCCGCGCCCATCGGTTGCGCAATGAAATCGTCGCCACGAAGGTCGCCAATCGGCTCGTGAACCGTCTCGGCCCGGGGGTTGCATATGATCTGACCGAAGAAGAGGGCGCCTCGCTCCAGCAGGTCATCAGTGCGTTCCTGGTCGCCGAACGCCTGCTCGATCTCGACAAGCTGTGGCGAGAGATTGAGGATGAGCCGCTGCCGGAAACGGTGCGCATCGAGCTCTTCTCGATCGCCGCCGCGACCGTGCGCGCTCACATCTCCGACATCATCCGCGCGGCAGCGGGCGATACGAGCGTAACGAAGCTTTGCAAGCTGCTCGAGCCCGGCGTCCGCAAGATCTCGGCAGCGGCGACGAAGCTGATCCGTGCCGAAGTCCGCAATGAAGCGGCGGCGCGCCGCGACCGGCTGATCGCGCTTGGAGCAAGCGAGGACATCGTTCACGGTCTCGTACGCCTGTACGAGCTGGACGGCGTATTCGGCATTGCCGCTCTCGCGACGCACAAGAAGATCGACGAACTTGCGTTGACGCGCGCTTACACGCGCCTCGGCGAGGCGCTTGGGCTGGATTGGGCGCAGCAGCAGGTTGCCCGCTTTGTGCCCGCCGACCAGTGGGAGCGTCTGCTGACGGCAGGTCTTACGCGCGATTTCGAGCAGCTGCGTATTGAGTTCCTCGCGCGCATGCGCAGCCATCCGGATGAAGCGGTCGACGATTTCATCGAAGGGCAGGCGGCACGCATCGATCAGTTCCGACACCTGATCGACCGCGCGCGCAGGGAGGGGCATGTGAGTGCGCCGATGCTTGCGCAGATCGCGGGACAGGCGCGAATTCTCCTCGCCCGCTAAGCCGTGCGCATTGCCTTCCTAGTCCCCGACCCGGATTATCCGGAGCCCTGGCGCTGGGCGTTCGACGTCGAGGCACAAGCACTGATCGCGGCAGGTGCCGAGGTCGAGCCCGTGTCGTGGACTCGGGCGGGCGACCTCGCGGGCTTCGATCTCGTCCTCCCGCTCGTCGCCTGGGGTTATCACCTGCGATACGGGGATTGGCTCGCCTTTCTGGACCGCGTCGAGCGCGCGGGAGTCACGATGCTCAATTCGCCGGCTCTGCTTCGCTGGAACGGGGACAAGGCCTATCTCGCAGAGCTTGCCGATGCGGGAGTTCCCACGGTTCCAACGCTTGCGGTGGAATCTTGCTGCGATGCCGATCTTGAGGAAGCGCGGCGACACTTCGATAGTCAGTGGCTGGTGATCAAGCCGCCGGTGTCGGCCAGTGCGTCTGGAACGCATCGTCTTGGTCCGAACGACGATTTGCCCGCCGACAGCCGACGGCGCCCAATGATCATTCAGCCGCTGATCGAGGAGATCGCGCGAAGCGGTGAGTTCTCGCTGATGCTGTTCGACGGTGAATTCAGCCACGCGGTCGTCAAGCGCCCCGCAGCCGGCGACTTCCGGGTGCAACCGCACCTCGGCGGAGTGACCCTGCCGACCAAAGCTCCTCCGGGTGCCGAGAAGCTCGCGCGGCAGGCGCTTGCGGCTGCGCCCGTACATGCCGCTTATGCCCGCGTGGACATAATTCCCGACGACCAGGGCACACTTCGGATCATGGAACTCGAGTTGATCGAACCAGCCCTGTATCTCGACCACGCACCTGATGGCGGTGCCGCGTTCACTCAGGCGATTCTGTCCGCCGCTCGAACAGCCACTGTCTGATCGCCGACGTGAGATTGGGTGGCCGCTCGGCGCTCAGCCGTTCCACGTCGATCTCCGCCACCAGTGCATTGATGGGCCGCCCGCGTTCACGCGCAGCCCGCTCCAATGCTTTCCAGAACATGGGTTCGAGACTGATCGATGTCGCGTGCCCGGCGATCAGGACGGAACGTTTGGTTGGTGGAGCGTAGCCGCGCTCCATCAGTACATGTGCTGGCCGCCGTTGATGGAGAGCGTCGAGCCGGTGACGAAGCCCGCATTCTCGTCGACGAGGAAGGCAACTCCGCGCGCGATCTCCTCGGCCTTGCCGAGTCGTCCGACCGGGATCTTCGCGACGATCTTTCCGAGCACTTCCTCGGGCACGGCGGCGACCATGTCGGTGTCGATATATCCAGGCGCGATCGCGTTAACGGTGACGTTATTGCGGGCGCCTTCCTGCGCTAGCGCCTTGGTGAAGCCGTGAATGCCGGACTTCGCCGCGGCATAGTTCACCTGCCCGTATTGCCCGGCCTGCCCGTTGATGGACCCGATGTTGACGACGCGCCCGTAACCACGGCCGGTCATGCCTTCGAACACCGCTTTGGCCATGTTGAAGCAGCCTCCAAGGTTCGTATCCATGACGTCCTGCCACTTCTGGTGGTCCATGCGCTTCATGGTCGCGTCGCGGGTGATTCCGGCATTGTTGACCAGCACGTCGACCGGACCGATGTCGGCTTCGACCTTGCGGACGCCTTCCTGGCAGGCGTCGAAGTCGGAGACGTCCCATTTGTATGCCGGGATCCCGGTACGGTCGGTGAACTCGCGAGCGCGCTCGTCATTGCCGGCATAATTCGCCGCAACCTGCATACCCATGTCCTTGAGCGCGACACTGATTGCCTCGCCGATCCCGCGCGTACCGCCGGTCACGATCGCTACTCGAGCCATGTGTTCCTCCTGTTTTGCAACCGCGCCGCTTAGGTCTGCTGCAACCAGCCTGCAAGTTCGCGGTCGATTAGGCGTTCGAGCATGGCGATGCTTTCGGAGGAATCGTTTAGGCAATCGAGCAGCGCGAACTTCTCTCCTCCGGCGTGCAGGAACGTGTCGCGACCGCGGATACCAAGTTCCTCGAGCGTCTCCAGGCAATCGGCTGCAAATCCTGGCGCAGCGACGGCTACGCGCTTGATGCCGCCTTTGGGATAGCCGGCGAGAGTCGCGTCTGTCGCCGGCTCCAGCCATTTCGCTCGGCCGAAGCGCGACTGGAAAGCGATATCCACCCGGCGTCCGAGCGCTTCGGAAACTAGCCGCGCCGTTTTCTGGCAGTGACAGTGATAAGGGTCACCGAGTTCGAGCGTGCGTTGAGGCATCCCGTGGAAGCTGAGTAGCAGGCGCTCGGGCTGGAAGTCGAGCGTTGCGAGTTGGCGTGTCAGATCCGTCGTGAGCGCACCAATGTAGAGCGGATCGTCGTAGTACGGTGGCAGCGTGCGCAGCGCCGGCTGGTCGCGCATCGCGGCAAGAACCGCGAACACCGCGTCATTCGCGGTAGCCGTCGTTGCTGCGCAATATTGCGGATAGAGCGGGGCAGCGAGAATGCGCTTGCATCCTTCCTCGACCATGTTGGCGATCGCCGCGGCGATCCCGGGGTTGCCGTAGCGCATGGCCCAATGGACGCTGGCGCGGCCCGCAAAGCGATCACGGAGCGCGTGCGCTTGCCGCCGAGCAATCACCGCGAGCGGCGAACCTTCATTGGTCCACACCTGATTATAGGCCTCTGCTGACCGGCGCGGGCGCGTTCGAAGAATGATCCCGTGGAGGATCGGCCGCCAGGCGATCGCAGGAATCTCGACGACGCGGGGATCGCTGAGGAATTCCGCGAGGTAACGCCGCACGGCGCGGGCGTGCGGCGCATCCGGCGTACCGAGATTGATCAGCAGGATTCCGATCTTCGGATCGGGAGGCGGCGGATGATCGGCCGGCAGACTCATGCGACCGACGCGAGATCGAATGGCAGCGAACGCATCCGTTTGCCGGTCCCCGCAAAGATGGCGTTGGCGACGGCCGGAGCGAGCGGAGTTGTGCCAAGCCCGCTCACGCCACCGGGCGCATCGCTGCTCGGGATGATTTCCACCACAATCTGCGGAAGCTCGCTCATGCGCGGAAGACCAATACCGCTTATTGACCGGGCCCGGGGCATTCCGGCCACCCATTCCGGCGCTGCGATCGTTGCCTGCGCGAGCGCCCAGAGCAGTCCGCTCTCGATCTGCTGCTGCACGATGCCGGGATTAATGACGCGTCCACAATCCACCGCAGCGACGAGACGATGGACCTTCACCCGCTGATCGTCACCGATGCTCGCACTCGCGACCAGCGCGATGTGCGACCCGAACGCGGAGCTGCCCGCAATTCCCATCGAGCTTCCGGGGGCGCCCCCGTCCCATTGAGCGAGGCGTGCCGCACCCTGAAAGCACCGCGCGAGCCGCGGATCGCTCCCGAGCATCGACATCCGAAACGCGAGTGGCTCCATTCCCGCCGCTCGCGCCAGCTCATCGATGAAGCTCTCCGTGAAGAAGCACATCTCGCGCTGTGGCGAGCCGCGCATGTAACCGGCGGTGAACGGCAGCGTCGCGGCTACGCTTTCGATGCGGACATTCGGGATCGAGTAGGGGGGCGTCGCGCCGTCCAAAGCAGTTGATCCGAGCTCCCGCGGAACATCCTTCCCTTCGAGCCGCGCAAAGGCCGAGCCCAGGCCGTCCGCCGTCGCCACGCGCATTTGCCACGCTGCCGTTAAACCGCCTGCCCCCGGAAGCGCTGTCATCCGCGCCAGCGCGCCTGGCGCGACGCGATCCTGATTCTGACCTACGCTTTGCGATAAGGTGACTTGCACCGGCCGCTTCAGTTCGCGAGCGAGCTCAACCGCGATCGGCACGGCATCTGGCTCCATCGCGCGCCCTGCCGGCTCGCCGGCGGCCATCGGATAGAGCCCGCCGTCTCTTGAGGATTTGCCAAGGCCCTGCGCCTGCGTAGCTGCCCAGGTCTCGACATTGCCACCGGTCACTCTCGCCGTCGCGCTCAATGGTTCGAGGCCGAGATGCTGCGAAGGAGCAACATAATAAGTGGCGGCGAGGGGACGCGATCCTCGCACCGTCGATTTCATAGTCTCCCCGGCTGAACCGTTGTTGTGCGTCGCCGTCGCTTAATGCGGCTTCGAACAAAGCCCGCATGTCGGTCGGCGTCTTCTCTCCCGAAAATAGCGGATCGGCAGCTTTCAGGGCGCGTTCCGCCGCCCACCAGCTGTCGCCCACCACGGCCACCCACCCACCGCGCGAGACGACGCTCCGAACGCCGGGGCACCCTTGACGGCCTCGCCTGAAACGCCTCTGAGCCGCCCTCCAGGCGGGGCCACGCGGACCGACGCAAACAACATGCCTGGGAGACGCACGTCGCTTGCGAAGCGCAGGCTTCCGTCGCACTTTGCGGGACCGTCGAGTCTCGGCAGAGGCTGTCCGGCCAACCGCTGCTTCACGGAAGTGCGGAGCCGCGGGTGACTGGGAGGCGTGCGATCTCCGGCCTCTTCGGCAAGCTCGCCGAACGTAAAGGTTCGTCCCCGGTTGATCACGAACCCGTCGGCGACGTCGCATTCCTCGGGCGTGACGTTCCACCGGTCTGCTGCCGCTCCCACCAGCATCATCCGCGCAGTCGCCGCGGCCTCCCGCAGTGGCTGCTCAAAAGCGCGCACGGATGTCGAACCCGCGGTGATCCGGGCGTGGTCGGGCCAGCCCTCATCCTTGGCTAGCGCGTTGGCATAGTCACCGCTCAGCGGCGCCGGCTCGACCCGATCGAGTCCCACGCAGCACCGAGCTCATCCGCAACGATCTGTGGCAGCGCCGTCCAGATGCCTTGGCCCGTCTCGACTTGAGGAACGGCGACAGTGATCCGCCCGTCGCGCGCGACCTTGATGTAATTGCCGAACGCCTGCTCGTGCGGGCCGGTCACGAGCCCGCTCGGCAGGCCGCGCGGCCACAGGGCAAATCCCACGACCAGACCGACGCCGACACCGCCGCCGATCAGCAATGTTCGACGGTCGATGTTCAACGCGCGTACTGAGCCTTGAGGCTGGGGCGGTCGATCTTGCCGGTGCCAAGCTTGGGCAGTGGCTCCGGGCTGAAGATAAAGCGTGCGGGGATTTTGAACCTGGCGATGCGCTGTTCCAGAAACGCCCGCAGGTCCTCTTCGGAAAGCCCATTTTTCGTGTGGACGACCGCGACAGGCACTTCGCCGAGCCGCTCGTCCGGAGCCGCGAAGACCGCCACTTCAGCGACGTCAGGACAGGCATAGCATTCCGCCTCGACCTCCGCGGCGGAGATATTCTCGCCTCCGCGGATGATGATTTCCTTTTTCCGGTCGACGATGAACAAATACCCATCCTCGTCGACATAGCCGACGTCGCCCGTGCGCAGATAATTGTCGGCCGTGAACAACGCTTTCGTCGCCTCGGGATTGCGCCAGTAGCAGCTGATGTTCGAAGCGCTCCGGATCGCGATCTCGCCAACCTCACCGGTCGGTAGGTGCCGGTCGCCTTCGCCGAGGATTGCCAGCTCGATGAAGGGCTTCTGCGCTCGTCCGGTGGATGCGGGCTTCGCGGCGTAATTCCCCCAATAGTTTGCGCAGCCGGCTGCGTTAGTTTCGGTAAGTCCGTATCCCAGCGCCGGTTGGGCGTTCGGGAATTCTTCTCGCAGTCGCTTCACATGGGTGACGGGCCGGGGAGCGCCGCCCGCAGTGATGTCGGTCAGCGACGAGAGATCGTAATCGTGGCGGTCCGGATGATTCATGAGCTCCAGGCTCATGGTCGGCACTCCCACGAAATAGGTGATCTTCTCTTTCTCGATCAGACGCATCGCCTCGCTTGCGTCCCACTTGGGCATGATGACCATGCAGCGGCCGATCACGAAGCTGTTGATCATCACCGGCACTTCGCCCGTGACGTGAAACAAAGGCACGCTCAGCAAAGTCCGGGACTGCGCTGCGGGCGCGCGGCCCTCCGACGCAAGAATACCGAGGAGCACGATTAGGCCGGTCGCATAGGCGTAGGTGGCTGTCGTGACCGCGCGGTGCGTCGACAGCGCGCCCTTCGATTCCCCCGTGGACCCAGACGTGAACAAAAGCGTCGCGTCGTCCTCGGGTGCTATCTCGGGCAGAGCCAAATCCGGGCTGTCGAGCAACTCTGCAAGCGCCTGCTCGACAGGGAGCTCGACGGGCACTGAGAAGATGTCAGTGTCGGCGCACTTGGCCGCGATGCGCTTCGCGCGGGGAGCGTCGGCGATGATCAGCTTAGGCTCGGCGAGATGGATCGCATGCTCCATCTCCAGCTCTTCCCACCAGCCGTTGAGCAGAGTCGCGACTCCGCCCGCCTTGATCACTCCCATGTAGGAGACGATCCACGAGGGGCAGTTGCGCATTGCAATGCCAACGCGGTCCCCTTTGACGATCCCACGCGCGACCAAGCCCTGCGCCGCGCGCTCCGAGATTCGATCGAGATCTCCGAATGTGAGGCGCTCCTCGCCGGCAACCACAGCCTCCGCATCCGCGTTGAGTGCCGAAAACGTCCGGAAGAGACCGGGCAGGGTCGGAGGCAGGTTCTCGACGATGGCTCGATCCTGCGCGTCCCTTCCGATGACCAGCCGTCCGCCTGACGCCGTCACGGCCTCCAGTGTCTCGTCGAACCTTCGGTCCAGCTCAGTCGGCATTCATGCCCCGCTTTTCTTTGCCTTTGCGGCGACCCACCTTATGAGACGCTGTCGCATCGAAGGGGAAGTCCTTGCAAGCCGCCGACTATTCACGGTTCGCCGCGTTTCCAGATCTGGGCCTATCGCCGGTTCTTCTGCACATCGGGCGCTTCGACCTTCGCTGGTATAGCATTGCCTATCTCGCGGGCATCTTCGTCGGTTACTGGTATCTGCTCAAGCTGATCCGGCAGCCGGGGTCGCCGATAGCCCGGCGCCACGCCGACGACCTCGTCTTTTACGCAGCTCTCGGCATCATCCTGGGCGGGCGGATCGGCTATGTGCTGTTCTACAATCTCAGCCATTATCTTCAGCATCCGATCGAGATCGTGAAGCTGTGGGATGGGGGAATGTCGTTCCACGGCGGCGTGATCGGTACGTCGCTCGGCATCTTCTATTTCGCGCATAAGGAGAAATTGTCGTGGCTCAGAATCCACGACTATGTCGCCTGCTGCGTGCCCTTCGGGCTATTCTTCGGCCGTCTGGCCAATTTCATTAATCAGGAATTGTGGGGCGCGCAGACGACTGTCCCCTGGGCCGTGCGCTTCGTCGAGGCCACACCCTACGGCAACATCCTCGGTCCGCCGCGTCACCCGAGCCAGCTCTACGAAGCGTTCCTCGAGGGCATCGTGCTTTTCGGGATCCTCTGGTGGATGTTCTGGAAAACGAACGCTCGTTACGAGCCGGGCAAGCTCGTCGGCGCGTTCATCTTTTTCTACGGCCTGTTCCGTTTCGGCATCGAGTTCATTCGGGAGCCGGACAGCCAGCTCGTCCAGTTCGCGCAGGCGACGCACCTGCACATGGGTCAGTGGCTGTCGCTGCCGATGATCCTCGGCGGCCTCTACCTGATGCTGACCGCGAAGGGGCGACGTGTCCGCGTAGAGCCGACGGCGGGCACCTCTTCCGTCGCGTGACTCCCCTCGAACGCGCGCTTCGCGAGCGGATCGCCGCCGAGGGGCCGATCACCGTCGAAACGTTCATGGAAGCCTGCAACGGCTATTATTACGCAACGCGCGACCCATTCGGCGCGGCGGGCGACTTCACCACTGCGCCGGAAATCAGCCAGATGTTCGGCGAGATGGTCGGGGCCTGCCTCGCCGACGTGTGGGCGCGTGCCGGGGAGCCATCCGGAGCGGTTTACGCTGAGCTCGGCCCGGGAAGAGGAACGCTTGCTGCCGACGCGCTACGCGTGCTGCGCTCAGGCACCTTTTCAGGTCGCGTCCATCTGGTGGAAACCAGTCCTGTCCTGCGGCAGGCTCAGGCCAGTTCCGCTGCCGATGCGCAGTGGCACGAATTGATCGAGGAGTTGCCGGACGCCTCCTTGATGCTGGTCGCGAACGAATTCCTCGATGCATTGCCGATTCAGCAGATGGTTCATGGAACGGAGCGCCGCATTACGACGCTGGCCGGAGGTCTCGCGTTCGATCGCGACGGTGAGGTCATCGAGCTTTCACCTGCTCGTGAAGCCGCGGTCACCGCGGTCGCCGCAAAGCTGGTGAAAAACGGCGGTGTCGCGCTGTTCGTCGACTATGGCCATGCGCGCAGCGGCAAGGGCGACACGCTTCAGGCGGTCCGCCGTCACGGCTTCGTGCCGGTGCTCGCCGATCCTGGAGAACAGGACCTCACTTCGCACGTCGATTTCGAGGCTGTCCTTCGAGCAGCGAGAAATGCCGGCGCTGCGGTCACGCCAGTCGTTGGGCAAGGCGAATGGCTCGCCCGGCTCGGCATAACGACAAGGGCCGCGGGCCTGACGCAGTCGAACCCGGGCTGTGCCGAAGAAGTCCGATCCGCGCTCGAACGCCTGATCTCGCCCGACCAGATGGGCCAGCTCTTCAAGGTCGTCGCTATTCATTCGCCCGACTGGCCCGTACCGGCGGGATTCGCATGATCACCTATCGCGATGTCACGCCGGAAGATGCGGCCACGCTCGATCGGATCTTCGACGCGAGCTTCTGCGAGACCTTCGCTCACCTCTACCGCCCGGAGGACCTCGACGCCTTCCTGACGAGCTTCGGCATCGAGGACTGGCAGGAACAGCTTCGGGATCCTTCCTATGCATTTCGCCTCGCCGAGGTGGACGGCGAGCCAGCCGGATATGTAAAGCTGGGCCCCCTCAAGATTCCGATCGAGACGGACCGGCCGGCAATGCTTCTCGATCAGCTCTATCTCCTGAAGGAGCATCACGGCGCGGGGATCGCAAAGGTCCTGATGGACTGGGCGATCGAGCAGGCCGCGCGACGCGGGATCGAGGACATGTACCTGACCGTCTTCATCGAGAACGAGCGCGCGCGCCGCTTCTACGACCGGTACGGATTTCGAGGCCGTCGGCCGCTACGACTTCATGGTGGGAAGTCAGGCCGACCATGACATTATCATGCGGAAGCGCCTGTGACCGAGGTCGAAAGGATCCGCGCGGAAACGCTTGCCGGAGTACCCCATGGCTTCCTCGGCAGGCGAGGCGGCGTATCGACCGGTGAGCTTGCCGGGCTGAACGTCGGCTATGGCAGCAACGACGACCGCGCGGCGATCGACGAGAATCGTAGTCGGGCTGTCGCCGCGCTGCTTCCAGGGGCCGAGCTTGCGACAGTGCACCAGGTCCATTCCGCCGAGGTCGTCCACGTGAACCGCCCCTGGCCGCAGGACGAGCGGCCCCGCGCGGACGCCATGGTCACGGACCGTCCCGGACTGCTGCTCGGCATTCTGAGCGCGGACTGCGCGCCGGTGCTTTTGGCGGATGCCGAGGCCGGCGTCGCCGCCGCGGCGCATTCCGGCTGGCGGGGCGCTATCGCGGGCGTCAATGAAGCGACCATCGCCGCGATGGAGCGGCTGGGAGCCGTCCGCGAGCGGATCCGCGCCGCCATCGGTCCCTCGATCGCCCAACCGTCGTATGAGGTCGACGCGACCTTCCGTCAGCGTTTCATCGAGGCCGATCCTGAGAACGATCGCTTCTTCGCTGGACACCCGGACGGCAAACCTCATTTCGATTTGCCTGGATACATCGAGCATCGCCTCCGCGCGGCCGGTGTCCGCGTCGAAGCCCTGCATCTCGACACCTATGCTAATCCCGACCGCTTCTATTCCTTCCGCCGCGCGACCCATCTCGGCGAGGCGGATTACGGGCGGCAGCTGAGCGCGATCGCGCTTCCGACAAGCTGACCTTATCTGCCGTGGAGCGGACTTGATTGGCGCGCTGCGCGCTTGGCGCTAATGCCCGCCGCAAGGAGAGCCCATTTGCCCGAAGAATTTGATCCGATGCCGTCCAGCCGTCGGCCGCCCAAGCAGACGCCGACGACGATCGGCAATCACAAGCTTCACCCCGCAACCCTGATGATGGGCTACGGCTACGACCCGGCACTGTCCGAAGGGTCGCTGAAGGCGCCGATCTTCCTCACCTCGACCTTCGTGTTCGAGAAGGCGGAGGATGGAAAGCGCTTCTTCGAAGGCATCACCGGCAAGCGCCCCGGCGGCGGCACCGCCGAAGGCCTGGTCTATTCGCGCTTCAACGGCCCCAATCAGGAAATCCTAGAGGACCGGCTGCAGATCTGGGAGGACGCAGAGGACGCGCTGACCTTCTCCAGCGGCATGACGGCGATCGCGATCCTGCTTCTCGCACTCGTCCGCCCCGGCGACGTTGTGGTCCACTCCGGCCCGCTTTATGCGGCGAGCGAAACCATCATCAACAAGATCCTGCCGCAGTTTGGCGTGAAGTATGTCGACTTCCCGGCCGGAGCGACACGCGCAGAGCTGGATGAGGTCATGGCTCGCGCCAAGGCGATGGGCCGCGTCGCGCTGGTCTATCTCGAAAGCCCCGCGAACCCGACCAACGTACTGGTCGATGTCGAGGCGGTAGCGGCTGCGCGAGCCGCCGCGTTCAGCGACTATGACGAGCTCCCGCCGATCGCGATCGACAATACCTTCCTCGGACCGCTCTGGGCCAAGCCGCTGAACCAGGGCGCAGACATCAGCGTGTACAGCCTCACGAAATATGCCGGCGGTCACAGCGACCTCGTCGCCGGGGCGCTGGTCGGCAAAAGTGCGGTGATCGACAAGGCGCGGCTGATGCGCAACGTGATGGGCGGCATCTGCGATCCGAACACCGCGTGGATGCTCTTGCGCAGCCTCGAAACGCTCGAGCTCCGGATGAACCGGGCCGGCGAAAACGCCGAACAAGTCTGCGCCTTCCTGCGTGACCACCCGAAGGTCGAGAAGGTTGGCTACCTCGGCTTCCTCGAAGAGGGTTCGCGACAGGCGGACATCTATCGCCGCCATTGCACCGGTGCAGGATCGACCTTCTCGCTTTACCTCAAGGGCGGCGAGAAGGAGGCGTTCGCCTTCCTCGATGCGCTGCAAATCGCGCATCTCGCCGTCAGCCTCGGCGGGACCGAGACGCTGGCGAGCGCGCCAGCCGCTATGACGCATCTATCCGTTCCGGAAGAGCGCAAGAAGGCGCTCGACATCACTCCGAACCTGGTGCGGATCTCGATCGGCGTCGAAGACCCCGACGACCTCATCGCCGACTTCGCACACGCCCTCGACGCGGTCTAAGCGAGGCGCATCGCTAACGTTGTGGAAAGCTGAACTCTATCGGGGTAAGGCGGGTCCGTTTCCGCTGCCGTGACTGCCACTCGCCAATGGCGCGCGTGGTTCCGTCGGATTTTCTCAACGTTCTCCGTTGCGACCGCCAGTCCGCAGGAACACGCCGGAATTTCCGCGCGCCGCCTGACCTATCTGTGTCGCGACCGACTCTTGAGGGAGCCGAGATGAAGGTAGTCGCTGCGGAAATCGCCGGCAGCCGCCAATCGTTTCCAGTTGCCAATGAGCACGGAGCGGGGGGTCACCCTCTCGATCAGGCCATCCCTTGCTAGCGCCTGTAGCACTCGATTGACGTGAACTACCGTCAAGCCGGTGGCGTCCGCCAGTTGATGCTGGGTCATGGGAAGTTCGTAGTTCAGCTGTTCTCCCAAGTTCACGGCTTCAAGCTTTAGTGCAAACTCGCATAGCAGGTGTTCGATGCGAGTGGGCGCGTCGCGTCGCCCAAGGTTGGCCACCCATTCGCGGTGAATTGAGGCATCCACGAGCGTATCATGCCACAAGGCATCTTTAACTGCAGGGCGCGAGTTGGTGAGCTCTCGGACCGCCTCCACCGGGAACGTCGCCATGTCGCACGCGGTGAGGGTCAGCACGCCGTGATCTGCGATGCCGAGAAGCGCATTCTGCAGGTCGACCAAGTCGCCGGTCATATGAATCGAGACGATCTGGCGACCGCCGTCGCCGACATCTTTGTAGCGCGCGCAGAAGCCCGATAGCACTAGCCAACAGTGCGAAATCCTATCGCCTTCCCGGACGATGGGCTCGTCCCGGGGAACGGTAACCAAACTGTGCGGCAGACCCAGTAATGCCCGTTCATCGTCAGCGTCCAGATGAGCCCAGAGGGTGAGCTTCCGAAGCATCGGAGTAAGAACGGGTGCCGTATCGTCTTTCATCTAGGAGTTCCCAGCGAGCTCGAACCATTTCACGGGACGGTCGCTCCTGGTGTTATCGGTCAGGTTCGTTGTCCTGATCAGAACGACGAAGCAGTCTCTCGGTCCGCTCCAGCAATATGCGGCATTGACGCAAAGCGTCAGCGACTTGGCGGTTCGCCTCACGTAGCTGCGAAGACGCTGGCTCTTTGGGCCTCATAGCCACGTCGTCCCTTTTGCGGCGACTGCAGAAGATCCGCCCCCACGTCGGAGCGGGCCTTCTGCATTAGCGAGCGGTTTTCGAACGCTTACACGCCGAGCGTCTTTTGGGGGGCTCGGTCCGTGCCAGCTAACATCGCCAATCAAAATGTGAACCCGCGCGATCTTACCAATATGAAAGAATTGAGCTGAGGTTTGCGGGCGATCGTAATTGCCGGCTCACCGAAGAGCCAAGAATTCGTTGAAAATTGCTCGGCCGGATTCGGTCAGGCGAACTGAGACTATCCGCCGGTCAACCGCTGAGGGGCAGCGGGAGACGAAACCTTTGCCGACCAGATAGGCCAACCATCGCCACGCGGACGCGCTAGGGATGCCGGCTGCTTGAGCAAGACCGGTGATCGAAACGGTCCCTTGCTTCGCTGATAGGATGTACAGAGCCAGGAAGAGATCGAAAGCGGGCTCGCCGAGCATTGCGCGGCCCATCAGTCGCTCGCGAGCTTGGCGAATCCGCATAATCGCTTCCGCCCTTTCGAGCAGACGTCCGTGCTCCGGGCTACGGTCCGCACTCTCCTGCGCGAGCAGGGGCCGTGTTTGCTCCTCGCTGGACGAGCACTTCGCCTCACGGCGGAGGTCAGCAACTCCCTTCGATAGATTTAGGCCGTACCAGATCTCCTCTCCCGCCAACCGGCCTGAGGAGACGACATCGACGTTCCAGCCAACAAAACACGCGCGCTCAGCGAGATCATTGAGCGGGCCTCCAACCCCGAAAATCTCGCGAACAGATCCGTCGGGGCGGATCGCGCGAAACCGTTCGGCGTAGATTCTCTCGCCGACCACGTGCGCGTGAAGGGCCCGGCGGACGACCGGCAGGTCATCAGGATGGACGAGACGGACCCAGTCCTTCTCTCCTAGCGGTTCTGCGCGATGCAGGGGGAGACCAAACATCTCCCGACTGCGCGGGCACAAGCTCAGGGTCCCTGTCCCTACGTCGAGCTCCCAGTAACCTGCTGCAATCATCGAGCTCATCTGGGCGATATGCCAAAGCACCGCCGAAAATTATATCCCGGCGCGATGCTGCGGAGCGTCGAGTCACTGCGTCCGTAAACCGCCGAACCTGAGCGGGATCGGGCCGAATAGCACGTTAGTAGTGCGATCAATGCTCTAGTGGCGCACAATTTAATGCTCGTCGCAGAATTCAGGGTTTGAAGTAACGAAGATCTTTGTCGCTAATGTCTGCAATAGGCTGAAGCTCAGACAATCGTCGCATCAATCTGGATTGTTCTAGATTATCCCGCTTAAATCTTGATGCCCAAGGTGTGCGCAAGAACAAATTTCGTCACCCAACATATGATAATTGACTCTATTTGGCAGGAAGCGCGGAAGGAGACTTAGCAAGAATTTAACGAGGAACGCGAAATGAAAATCATTTTCCTGGCCGGAATTGTCAGCTTTGCGCTCGCAACAGCGTCCTCGCTTCCCGCACAAACTGCTCCACTCGGTTCAGCTCAGAACTTTGCAGTCCTTGGTGCATCCACGGTCACGAATACTGGCCCTACAACGATCAACGGGGACTTAGGAGTTTACCCCGGAACCTCGATTACTGGTTTGGGCTCGATTACGCTCACTGGCACCGTTCATCAGACCGATGGTGTCGCTCAGCAAGCGCAAGCGGACGCAGCAACCGCCTTCGCGGTGCTTTCGGGAGTGCCCTACACAGCTGACTTGACCGGTATCGACCTCGGTGGGCTGGTTCTCAGTCCCGGGGTTTACAACTTCTCTTCGTCAGCACAGCTCACCGGCGACCTGACCTTGGATTTCGGTAACGATCCATTGAGTTCGTTTATCTTCCAGATCGGGTCTACGTTGACGACGGCCTCGGCGTCCTCGGTTACGGTTTTGAACGGGGGCGCCGGAAACGGCATCTTCTTCCTTGTCGGAAGCTCAGCGACGTTGGGAACAGGAACGCTGTTCGCAGGCAACATTTTGGCGGATCAAAGCATCACGTTGAACACCGGCGCGAGCATCCTGTGCGGTCGCGCAATCGCGCTGCACGCGGCTGTGACGATGGATACCAATACGATTTCAAACGACTGTTCGGGATTGGGCGATTTGTCGAGCGGAAGAACAGACTTCGGCAGCAATGGATTTAGCGGCGACACGACGGCCGTAGGTTCTGTGCCGGAGCCTTCAACTTGGGCGATGATGCTATTGGGATTCGGTGCAATGGGATTCAACATTCGGCGCCATCGGCGCCCTATGCTCGCACAAATAGCTTAAGCGGGAACAATGGAAAATACCGGCTGAGTTGCTGTCGCATGCAGCCTTGACCCGTGTGGAAGCGTCCTAATTTTGGCCCCCTGGAACTGGGCCGCTTCCTACTGATTGACCCGCGACGCCAGCCCGGCCGCAGGTCGCAAAACCACAAAGTGAACTAATCATCGGCAAGCTTCCCTTAAAGGCGAGCTTACGTCCGCAATGGGTCGAAAGCTGCCCTTAGCCCCAGTCCTCGATCGCCCAGCCCCGCTCCTCGGCCAATCGCCGCAGCTTGCCGTGTGGGTTCACCGACACCGGCTCGTCAGCCCATTCGAACGCCGGCTGGTCGGAGACATGATCCGAATAGAAGCGCACATGGCCGTGCACGCCTTTCAGGCCTGATTTCTCGACCCAATCCGCGATCATCCGAAGCTTGGCCGGGCCGTAGCAATTCTCGCCCGCAATCTTTGCACGTACGCGTTCGTCGAGACCGATGATCGATCCCGTCCCGATCACGTCGTCGAAGCCGAGGCGCGCGCCGATCTCGTCCGCGTAGAGACGATAGGATGCGGTCGCGAGGACAATGCGGCGGCCCTCGGCCTTGTCATGGACGATCGCCTTTCGTGCACCAGGCCGAATGTTGCTGGCTAGCTGCCATTCTGCGAAGCTCTCGACAAGCGGTCGCAAATCGCGCGGATGGATACGCCCTCCGAGAAGCAGGTGATGGCTGATCTCCTTGAGTTTCGCTCGGTCGACCAGTCGCATCGCGTACGCCAACATCGACAGGATCACGAACGGCAGAAGCAGCAGCCGCAATGGCGCACGGCGAACGGCGCAGTGCAAAAGGAACGGAGTGTAGGTTGCGCGTTTCGTGACCGTCCGGTCCATGTCGTAGATGGCAAGGTCGCTCATGCACGCCCCGCTAAAATGTCTTCGGCGAGCGTGTGATCCGCAGGCTTGTCCACATCGATGCCGGCGACCGGATTGCTCAGGCGGACGGCCCTGATCGACAGCCAAAGCTTGCGTCCGAGCCGATCGAGCACGTTGTCGATGCTGGCTAGCCGGAGCGCGGCGCCGACGAGTATCAGAGGTCCGACGAGCGCAATCAGGCGCCAACCCTTTTTCCGGTCCTGTTCGACCGACCGCCACAGCGCGATCGCCGGACCGACGGCCGGCGAAGCGAGCGCAAACAGGTTCGCTCCCGTGTACGCACCGCCGCGGAACTTCAGCCAGGTGCGCTGCGCGTCCGGCCAACGCTGCACAAGCACCCTGCGCTCGACGACGCCCACCGCCAGATCCGAACCTGCGGCACCCGAGCAGAATTCGTCGACAATCCCCGTATCGAGCAGCGCGTGGTCGGCAGTGGTCACCAGAAGCGGCCATTGCGTTTTTGGATCGCGGCAGATGGCGAGCATGGTCTCGGCGATGGTCGCGGTCGATTCCCGGAACTCGACGCGCGGATCTTCCGGGATCACGGCGGCGATCCTGTCCGGAGCTTGAGACAGCACGAGGACGCGCTCGACGTGCGAACTGTCGAGCAACGCGCGGACAGGACGTCGCACCATGGGCTCACCGGAAACCGCCACCAATGCCTTGATGTCATTGCCGAATTGAGCGGCGAAAGGGTCACGACCCGGTCGGGAGCCGGCGAGCAGGATCGCCGTATATTTCACGCGTCCAACCAGGAGACGATCCGCTGTCCGCGAGCAGCCGCTTCGGTTGCCTGAGCGAGCCGGACCGCGTGGAAGATGAGGCTCGCGATCGTCCACCAGGCAACCAGTTCGAGCCCGATGTCGGGCCTGCGGACCACAAGCGACGCGACAAGGATGATCATGTTCGGATTGCGGCGCGCGGTGATCAGGCGGAACTGGCTATCGACTCGCTTCCACACATGGATGTGCATGCCCTCGAAGCGTTTGATGAACAGGCCTTCGATGATGCGCTGCGCGACATATCCGCCGACAATCGCCCAGATCACCATTGTGGCGGTCAGCGGCTCGAGCGGACGCCCGTAAGTACTGAGCCCATGCTCCCACGCCCACCACCAGAACGGCGGATGGATGAGGTCGATGCCATGGTCGAACGCCTCGCCCCATTTGGACGAGGCGCCGGTCACCCGCGCCAGCTTTCCGTCCACGGTGTCGAGTACCATGAAGATGAAGCCGGAGAGCACGCCCCACCAATATTCTCCGCGCCAGAAGAGATAAAAGGCGAGGACGCAGAGGATTCCACCGATCAAGGTGACGAAGTTCGGCGAAAGGCGCGCCTGCGCTGCCCAGCGCGTCAGGTAGAAGGCCGGCCGGCGCCACAGATAGAGCGTCAGAACGTCGGTCACGCCCTTGTAGGCCGCGTCATAGGCAGCGCGCTCGACCGGCTCCGGGTTGCTGGCGTCGAGCGGGAGAACGAACGGACGCTCGCGCTTTCTAAGCTCATCGTATTTGATCTCGGCAGTCTCCGTGTCGAGCGCTTCATAGCCGGCCACGGCGGCGCCGTTCGCCAGCGCGGCGATCACCGGAGCCGCATCTTCGCCGGCAGGGACATGCGCCATCACGGCCTTGCCATTTGATGTGAGCACCGTCCGCGGCCGGCCACGCATGACCCTGAGCCAGATCGGGTCCCAGGCGTAGCCAAGGCTTGCGACCAATGCCGCTGCACCTTCGCGAACCTCGTCGACGCACTCGAACCCAGCGTTGGTGGCGAGGCGGCACGCTCGCTCACGCGCGTCGATGCCGAAGGCGCGGGCCGCATTGTCGCCTACGGGCAGGAACAGTAAGGCGGCGTTTGCGCTCATTGCGGCGGCGCATAACGGCCGCTGGAAGGGCAGGGAAGGGCCGCTCGCGTCACCGCGACTTGCCGCGCACATTCATTTCGCGCACTAATCCGTCGCGCATGGCCGAGCTTAATCAGCAGGACGAAGACCAGCCGCACGGCAGCCTCTATCGCGTTGCCGGCGCCCTCACGATCACACGTGCCGCAACGACTCAACGCGAGATCGATGCTTTACCCGACCCGGTCACGATCGACCTGGAAGAGGTCGACCGCATGGATACCGTCGGAGCCTGGATCATCTATCGAACGGTTCGCGATCGCGGGGCGAAGGTGATCAACGCGAGCCGCGACGAGGTGAGCCTCCTCAAGCAGGTGGGGGAGTTCGATAAGCCGACGCGCGTCGTGCCGGACGAGCCGCACAATTTCCTGACAGCCCTCCGCGAGCTGGGCGAGTGGGTTGCAGAAACGGGCCGGACGCTCGTGGGCCTCTTGGGCTTTTTCGGTGCGACCTTGATCGGCTTCGCCAACGTCATTCGCAAACCCTCGCGCCGTTTCCGGGTCAACGCCGTGGTCCAGCGCTTCGACGTCGTTGGCGTTCGAGCGCTCGGCATCATCGGGCTGATGAGCTTCCTCATCGGCATCGTGATCGCGCAACAGGGGTCGGTCCAGCTCGCCCAGTTCGGCGCCGAGGTTTACACGATCAACCTCATCGGCCGCATTACGGTGCGCGAACTCGGCACGCTGATGACCGCGATCATGGTCGCGGGCCGTTCCGGATCAGCCTTCGCCGCTCAGCTCGGAACAATGAAGATCACCGAGGAAATCGATGCGATGAGGACGATCGGCGTGTCTCCGATCGAGGCTTTGGTCATTCCGCGGATGATCGCGGCGGTGATCATGATGCCTCTGCTGGCGTTCTGGGCGATGCTCACGGCGTTGATTGGCGGCGGTATTTTCGTCTGGCTCGACCTCGCGATCCCACCGCTGACCTACGTTCAGCGGCTGAACGAAACGATTCCGATGACGGATATGTGGGTCGGATTGATCAAAGCGCCGGTGTTCGGGTTCATCATCGCTCTGGCAGGGTGCTTCCAAGGCATGCTGGTCCAGGGCAACAGCGAGGAAGTGGGCACCCGCACCACCACGGCGGTGGTCCAGTCGATTTTTCTCGTGATTGTTCTGGACGCAGTGTTTGCAGTGTTCTTCAGCTCGATCGGCTGGACATGACCGACGGCAAGAACGATCCAGCCACCGTTCCCGAGGGCTGCCATCCGATCATCACTGTCAGGCACCTGAAGAACGCCTTCGGCGATCAGGTCATCCATGAGAACCTCGATCTGACCGTCTGCCGCGGCGAGATCCTCGGCGTGGTGGGCGGATCTGGCACGGGCAAGTCGGTGCTGCTTCGCTCGATCATCGGCCTGCAGACGCCGGAATCGGGCGAGATCGAGGTCCTTGGCGAAAACATGGTCAATCGAACCGAGGACGAAGCGAAGAACATCCGTCGCCGCTGGGGGATTCTCTTCCAGAATGGCGCGCTCTTCTCAACGCTGACCGTCGCGGAGAATGTCGAGGTTCCGATCCGCGAATACTTCCCGTTCATCAAGCCGCCGCTTCTCGACGAGATTGCGTCCTACAAGATCGCGATGGGCGGCCTTCCGGCGGACGCGGGTCCGAAGTTTCCGTCGGAGCTGTCGGGCGGCATGGTTAAGCGCGCCGGCCTCGCCCGTGCCCTAGCGCTGGACCCTGAGCTGCTGTTCCTCGACGAGCCCACTGCAGGTCTCGATCCCATCGCCGCTGCCGCGTTCGATCAGCTGATCCTCGGGCTGCAGAAACGCCTCGACCTTACAGTTTTCCTGATCACGCACGATCTCGACACGCTGCACTCGATCTGTGACCGTATTGCCGTCATTGCCGACAAGAAAGTAATCGCGGTCGGAACGATTCCGGAACTATTGGCTTTGGATCATCCTTGGATACAAGAGTACTTTAATGGGCCGCGGGGGCGAGCTGCTGCCGCAAGCTATGAGCATGAGGTTGTAGCCTGATGGAGACCCGCTCGAACTATGTGATGGTCGGTGCGGTGACGGTTGCTCTGCTCGCCGGCGTGCTCCTGTTCATTGTCTGGCTCGCTGGCCTCTCGAACAAGCAGACCAAGTGCTACGACATCTATTTCGCCCAGGGCGTAGGCGGGCTCAACAAGGGCTCGAACGTTAGCTTCACCGGCGTGCCGGTCGGGCAGGTCCAAAAGATTTCGCTTCTGCCGAACCGGCCTGAATTCGTCTGGGTGCGGATCGAAGTCGACCAGCAAACGCCGGTGCTCCAGGGGACGACGGCCCAGATCCATGGTGTCGGCTTCACGGGTGTCAGCGAGATCCAGCTTGCGGGCGCGCAGCGTGGCAGGCCTCCGATCAATCAGCTGGGACCGCAGGGTTGCCCCGTCGTGCCCGCGAGTTCCGGGGGCATCAGCGCCCTGCTGAACAGCGCGCCCGAGCTGATCGATCGCATCCAGCGCCTGACCGAGCGTCTGACCGAGCTGCTGAGCGACCGCAACCAGAACGCTATTTCGGACATCCTCGAGAATATCGACGCGACAACTCAGGAGCTGAAGAAGCACGGGCCCGAGCTTGGGGACACGATCGCGCAGATCAAGATTGCGTCGCACAATGCGGGTCTCGCCGCTAACAACGTCGCCGCACTCACCGATAATGCGAACAGGCTGGTCAACGAACAGGGCCGTCCGGCGGCCGCGGATCTGCGCAAGGCGATTGCGTCGATTCAAATCGCAACGGACAATCTCAACGCGATGATCACCGATGCGCGCCCCGGCGTTCAGAACTTCAGCAAATCGACGCTGCCCCAGGCGAACCAGCTGGTGCATGACCTGCGCGAGCTTTCGCAGTCGCTGCGGCAGGTCTCGGACCGCGTGAATCAGCAGGGCATCGGGGGTACGCTCGGGCCCGAAAAGCTGCCCGACTATAATCCAGGGAAACGCAAATGAGGCGGTTGCTGGCCAATCTTGTACCGATCGCAGTGGCGACAGCCCTCGCAGGTTGCTCGCTCGGCGGAATGCTTGGCGGTGGGAAGCCGCCGGCAACGCTGGTGACGCTGACACCCGAGGCGCCGGAGCCCGCGCAGATCGTGCGGAGCGCTCCGGCGGGGCAAGCGGTGACCATCGCGACGCCCCTGGTCGGCAGGGCGTTGAGCGCAGTCCGGGTGCCGGTTCAGGCCACCCCAACGGACGTGCAATATGTCGCGAACCTTCAGCTCGTCGATACGCCGTCGCGGCTCTTCCAGAACCTGCTTTCAGAGACCGTGCGCCGGACCACCAACCGGGTCGTGCTGGATCCCGCGCAAACGAGCCTCGATCCCGGCCTGACGGTTACCGGCGAGCTGCAGCGCTTCGGTTACGACGCTGCCAGCGGCCAGGTTGTGGTGCAGTATGATGGCTCGCTCTCAGCCGCAGGCGGCAACCGCGTCGAAACCCGCCGCTTCACAGCCAGCGTCCCCGCCGACGGCACGTCGGCGACAGTCGCTCCAGCTCTCAACCGCGCGGCAAACCAGGTCGCTCAGCAAGTCGCGCAATGGATCGGCGGCTGAGCTGATCAGGCCGGAATGAAATGGATTCCGTGCCGCTCGCCGATCTGAGGAATTTTGGCCGCATCCTCGGGCAGGGTGCGGACCTCCTCGTTCAACTGGTGGAAGAATTCCGAACCGTGCGCGGGACTAGCGAAAATCAGTACGCGCGCGGGTGATAACGACGCTCCTTTGAAGCCGTGCACCGTGTTGCGCGGGAGGTAGTTGAAATCGCCTTTGACGGATTTCACCTGCTCACCGTCGACTTCGAAATTCACCTCGCCCTCAAGGATATAATAGGCCTCGTCCCAATCGTGCCGATGGGGCGGCGGCCCCATCCCGAAGGGAACCTCCTCCTCGAACAAGGACCAGGCACCGCCGGTCTCGCCCGCCTCGCAGAGCATGGTGAGCGGCATCCCAAGAATGTTCAGTGGAGGTCTGTCTCCGGCTTTGACGATGGTCGCAGGCATATGTCGCCCTCCTCTAGCCAGGGGCCGACAGTACACTTTCGACCGACCGTTTGCACGGTCAGGCTAGGCTTTTCGACACCTGCTCAAACACGTCCTTCGACAGGCCGGGCGTTGCAACGATCCGTTCGAGCGCCTGCCGCATCATTTCCGCACGCTTCGGCTCGAATCGCCGCCAGCGGCCGAGGGGCGGCACCATCCGCGCTGCCACCTGCGGGTTGAGCTTGTCTGCCGCGAGAATCATGTCCGCGAGGAACGCGTAGCCGCGACCGTCCGGTGAATGGAACGCCCAGTGATTGGCGCCGAACACGCCCGCGAGCGAGCGAAGGCGATTCGGGTTGGTAATCGCGAAGTCCGGATGCGAAGCTAGCTTCAGCACCTGGTCGACCGTGTCCGGCCGCTGCGCCGCAGCCTGTAGCGCGAACCACTTGTCGAGGACCAGCGCATCATCATGGAAGCGTTCGTAGAATGCATCGAGCGCGGCCTGCCGCTCAGGCACTTCGAGCGAGACCAAGACGCCGAGCGCACCCTGCCGGTCGGTCATATTGTCGGCCTTGTCGAACTGCGCCTTGGCGAGCGGCGCCGCATGCGCCTGGATCTGCGGCCGATAAGTATGCGAGTGCGACTGTGCGAAGACGCCGGATGCCTTTGGCTGCGGGTGAGAGGTCGTCGTCCCGCCGCGCCGTCGCAGCGATGCGCTCCGAGCAGAATCGTTGGCCAGCTGCGAACCGATCGCCACGCCGCAGCTCCTCGCGGGACGCGTGGATCACGTCTGGATCGACGACATCCATGCGATCGGCGATCAGGCTTTCGCTCGGAAGCAGGATCGCCTCGCCCTTGAAGGCGGCGTCCAGCGAGTTGGACTGCAGCGTGGCACCGATTGCCCGCACGACGGGCGTCGCTATCCACCGGCTCGCCGCGCGCGCCGGCAACCAGCGCGCGCATCATCAGCTCCTGCATCGCCTCGTAGCGGGCGAACGGGTCGGTGTCGGACTGGGCAAGCCGCTCGAGCTCGCCGGTCCTGCGCTCTGCGTGGACGCATGATCGGCGCCGAGAAGTCGCGGTTGATCGACAGCAGCGGCGGCTCGGTCAACATTGTCGAAGGTGATGCTCTGCTGCGGCTGGTCGAGAAGGATCAGCCGCTCCGGCGCCGATCTCGGTGCCGCTCTGCTCGCCGATCAGCGCGGTCCGGAGCGGGATCGGCATCGGCTGCTTGACGAGCCTGCCCGGGCGTCGGCGGCACATGCTGCTCCAGGTGCAGGGTCGCGGTTCGCGACTGCCGCGTCATGCTCGAGCCGCGCTTTGACTTGCGGCGTGCCGGCCTGGCTGTACCAGATCTTGAAGGCGACAGATCGACTCCGCTGCGCGTCCTCCAACGCCTTACGAAATCGTCGCATGTCGCCGCCTCGCCATCGTGGCGCTCGAAATACAGGTCGGTGCCGGCGCGGAACTTGTCGGGCCCGAGCACGGTGTGGAACATGCGGATCAGCTCGGCGCCCTTGTTGTAGACGGTCGCCGTGTAGAAGTTCGAAATCTCGATATAGCTGTCCGGCCGCACCGGATGCGCGAGCGGCCCCGCATCTTCGGGGAACTGCGCCGCGCGAAGCACGCGGACGTCCTCGATCCGCTTGACCGCGTGGCTTCCGACGTCGGCCGAGAAGCTCTGGTCGCGGAAGACCGTGAAGCCTTCCTTCAGGCTCAGCTGGAACCAGTCGCGGCAGGTGACCCGGTCGCCCGACCAGTTGTGGAAATATTCGTGCGCGACGACCCGCGCGATATTGTCGAAGTCGGCGTCGGTCGCCGTCTCCTGATCGGCGAGAACGTAGGCCGAGTTGAAGATGTTGAGGCTCTTGTTCTCCATCGCGCCCATGTTGAAGTCGCTGACGGCAACGATGTTGAACTGGTCGAGGTCATACTCGCGGCCGTAGACCTTCTCGTCCCACGCCATCGCCAGCTTGAGGCTCTCCATGGCGTGCTGCGTCTTCGGAAGGTCCGCCTCGCGCACCCAGATGAACGAGATCGACCTTGCGGCCGCTCATCGTCGTGAAGCTGTCCTCGGTTGGCCTTGAGGTCGCCGGCGACGAGCGCGAACAGATAGCAGGGCTTGGGGAACGGGATCCTCCAACTCGGCCCAGTGGCGCCCGTTGGCGCGTCGCCCTGCGCAACGCGGTTGCCGTTCGACAGCAGGATCGGGAAGCGCCGCCGCGTCGCCTTCCATCCGCACATGATATTTCGACAGGACGTCGGGCCGGTCGGGGAAGAAGGTGATGCGGCGGAAGCCTTCCGCCTCGCATTGCGTGCACAGCATCCCGCCGGACGCGTAGAGGCCCATCAGCTTGGTGTTCGCCGCGGGACTGATCTCGACCTCGGTCTCGACCGTTGCGCGGTCGCCGGCAACATCGATCGACCAGCTGCGCGCCTTCGATGCGGTGAGCAACTCCCGTCCGTCGACCTTGACCGAAAGCAGCTCGAGCTCGTCGCCGTCGAGCCGCAGCGGCCGCTCGTGGGCGCCGTTGCGCTCGACGCTGAGCGTCGCGCGGACGCGCGTCGCGTCGGGGCCGAGGTCGAAATCGAGCCGGATCTCCGGCACCAGCCAGTCGGGCGGCCGATAGTCCTCGCGGCGGATGGCGACATGGGTGGGCGAGGGCGGGGCTTCCGGCGCGCGTCTGGGCATCGGGAAGCGTGGTGGTGCGGACATCAGCCATGGCGGCGGACTTAGGCGGCGCGCTCGCTGCGTCACAAGCCGGCCCGCCGATGACTCGTGCGCCAAACAAGCGTAAGCGCGCGCCGCGGCGTGCATCCCAGTCGTCGGCGGAGCGTTGAAGCACGCGGGCCCACAAGGAGACAAAGCGATGAGCGGCTTTGAAGACATTCGCGAGCATATGGAAGTGATCGGCGCCGACGGCGTGCATCTCGGCACCGTCGACCGGGTCGAGGACAACCGCATCAAGCTGATCCGCGCCGACAGCGGCGTCGGCCACGAAGAGCATCATCATTACATTCCCGCGCGGCCTCGTCGCCGAAGTCGAGGGCGACAAGGTGCGGCTGACCGCGCGCGGCGACGTCGTCGCCGACCTGTTCGAGCAGGAGGAAAGCGGCGAACCGATCGGCGAGTGAGCCGGATCGCTGATGAGCAGCGCCGAATCGAGTTGAAATCGGCGCTGACGAGGAGCACTTCCAAGCCCATGAGGAACAAGGGCGAATTGGCGCCACCCGAGCTCCGCCGCTGGACGGGGATCGACGATTATCTTGGCGCCATGGCCCGGCGCAGGACGGCCCGACGGAAACGAGAAGCCGGCCCCCGAACGCAGCCGGAAAATCCGCGACTGTTGCTCAGCACCATCCCATTCCTGGCGCTGATCGCGGCGCTTGCGATCCTCGCGGTCGGCATCATGGTCATCGCGTGGCCGGGCAGTCAGCCACAGCCTGCACCAAAGCAGGTCCAGCGCGAACGCGGGGTGGCGGCGAAGGGCTGGTTCCAGGAAGCCCGGAAGGACTTCCGGAAGCCAGACTAGTCGGACCCGCTCGCTTCAGCCTAGCAGGTCAGCGTGTCGCCGCTGTACCAAGGCCGTTCGCAACCCTGGTTACGCCGCATCCAGGCCGGATAAGCGCGGTCGGGCCGGTCGTGCCACCAGTCGTTGTAGCTATCCGCTTCCCAGGTGCGGTTGTTGTAGAGCGCCCATTCGCCGCCATAAACGTCCATCACCGTATCGGACCGGCAGACGTCGCTGCGTGACCGGCGATGATCGCGCCTTCCGTCGTTGTTGTGCCCGTCAAAGACGAACGATCCGCCGCCGATGCAACCGAACTGGGGGGGCCGTGCGGTGAACCCGCCTGAGCGCGAGTGCGAGCTGAAGCTTCCGGACTGGGCCGTTGCCGGCACTGCAGCTAACGCCATTGCGCACAGGCCGCCGGCGGCGACGTGGAACATCCCTTTCATGTGGCATCTCCTTCGAGAAGAACCCCGGGCTTTAACGAAAAATTAACCATAAGGACAGGCGCATGGTTCCCAATCGTGCCGAAATGGGAAAATCGCGTAAACGTGGCGCGGTTAGTGGCCGAAGTTGATCCAGAAGCTGTAGGCGCTCACCATGACCGCAGGCGAATGTTCATCGCGGCGCAACCTTGCGGCCCACACAAAGGCGCCATGCCCGTCGGCCTGATCCTCGCCGCAGCTCTCCTCGGCCAGGCGGATGATGGGGCGCGAGCCGCGCCGACTCCTCCAGGTGCTGCTCCGGCGAAGTGTTCGCCAGCGGCGCCCGATGCGAACAGCACCCAAATCGTCATCTGTGCGCCAAAGCCGCAGGGCTATCGCATCGACCCCGATGTGCTCGCGGCCAGGCGGGCCAAAAAGGAAGCATTGGCCGGCCGGCCCAAACCTCCCGAGAATTACAAGGATCACAGCTGCGCGGTCGTGGGCTCCGCGCCTTGCATGGACGCGCCGATGATCAGTCTCCTCGGCGCCGTCGCAACTGCGGCCGAGATGGGCCAGCGGCTCGCCAGGGGCGAGGAGATCGGCAGCATGTTTGTCACCGATCCGCAGGCCACCGAATACCAGCTTTACCAGCAGGCCAAGAAACTGCGCCAGGAGAAGGAGGCCGAGGCCGCCGCGGTCAAAGCCAAGGAGGCAGCCCAGCGCAAAGCGAGCGCGGGCGCGCCGTAGCTAACCGAACGGTAAGCACTGGCGCTTAAACTGGCGTCCATGAGCTCCGTCATCGTCAAGTTTGTAAATCCGTGGAAGTTCCGCCGCCAGCAGCTGGAACAGCGGCTCCAGGCCCTGCGCCAGCGCGACGGCGAGGATTGCCGCCGTTGCCGCCGTCCGATGCGCTTCGACCTTTCGAGCGGCCACGACCTTGCACCAAAACTCGAGCAGGTCCTTTCCGGGACCGCGGAAGAACTCGAGAACCTCTGCCTCACCCACCGCCGCTGCATTTCCGAAGGGTTCGATCACACAGTCGAAGTCAAGGAACGGATCCGTCGGCGCGCCGAAGCGGACTTGCTGTCCAGCTCCCGGCGCAGGCGCCGGAGCGCGGCGGGCTAAGACCGACCCCGTCCGATGACAGATTTCTCTAGGCTGGTTCGGGTGTCTTGGCCTGAGCCGCGTGAGCGAACATCGCGCGGTCGTACTGCGCGCGAGTTGAGATCGCGATCCTGTTCCAGCTATTGATCTGCACCGCGGCGAGGATCAGCCATTTGATCTCCTCCACGGTGAAATGCGGTTTCAGTGCCTCGAACGACTCCTTGCTGGCGCCACTGTCGGCGATCAGCGTCAGCTCCTCCGTCCAGGCGAGCGCCGCGCGTTCCTTGTCCGTGTAAAGCGGCGACTCTTCCCAAGCATCGAGCGACACGATCCGCTCGGGAGTTTCGCCGTGCTTCAATGCCTCGTCTGTGTGCATGGCGAGGCAGAAGGCGCATCCATTGATCTGCGACGCGCGAAGCTTGATCAGGTGGTAGAGCGTCAAGTCGAGATGCTGAGTGATCAAGCCCTCCGTCTGGAGAAGGTGCCGGTACGCATCAGGCGGAAAATCCTTCAGTTCCAATCGCGTGGCTTCAACCATGATGCGGGCTCCTTCCTGTCGGGCAGGCGACGCTACGGCTAAGTAGGACGGCGGGACTGCGGATCAACCGCCGAGCGGCGGGGCGTGATTACCGCGAGCTAACCGTCCGCTAACCATCATCGTCAACCGGCGGGTGAGCGCCATCCGGTAATGGGGTTCGCGTGAAAACGTCTGTCAGAGCCGAGCAGGCGCAGGCGCCTGCGCTCGCCTCCGCGCGGAAGGCGTCGTGGCCCGAAGGAGCGACGGCGGGCATCCTGCTGGTCGCGGCGGCGTGCCTCGCCGTATCGCTGACGCTCTACCATGTGGCGGGCCCGCGCGACGTGTTCGCGGAAACCGCGGATCAGGATGTCGGGATGCAGGCCATTCCGTCGCCGTCGGGGTCCAGCTCCTTCCGGTAGCCGGGTTGCCCCTCGTAGAGCGGCTCCTTGCCGGCGGCCGCGGCGGCGTCGCAATCGGCGTAATAAGCGGTCTCTTCGATCTCTGCTTTGGTCTGTCCGGGTTTTGCCGACGGGATCGCCTGCGCCTGGGCAGTGGCCTTCTGGGCGGCCGAGGGCTTGGACCATTGGGACCAGGCGTAGCCGCCAGTGAGACCGAGCAGGATGGCGGCCACCAGAAAGAGGATCGAGCGCATGTGCTTGCAATCCCACGAGCATGGTTAGCGAAGGGTAAAGACCGCGGAGGAACGCGCTAACCGGAAAGTAATCCCGTGCGCCTAGGGTTCGAGCGTGACCATGCAATCGAAGATTCGCCGCAAGGATTCCGCAGGGCGGCCGTCGCGGATTCGGCGCGAGCCGTTACTGCGCGAGCCGGTGCGCGTGCTGAGCGCGGCGGAGCTGCGCAAGGCCGAGACGCGCGCTCGCGATCGCGAGATGTGGAGCGGGCTCGGCGGGATGGTGCTGTTCGGCGCCGGAGTCGCGGCGCTGGCGGTGGTCGCCGCCGTGGCGACCTCCTTCAAGTTCGGAGCGACGGACCCGGCAAAGATCGCGCGGTTCGAACAATGCTACAACGCCGACGGCGGCAATTGCGTGGTCGACGGCGACACGATCTATGTCGCGGGCGAGAAGATGCAGATCGCGGGCATCGAAGCGCCGCTGATCAATGGCGCGAAGTGCGAGGCTGAGCGCAGCCGCGGGATCAACGCGACGACGCGCTTGGCCGACCTGCTCAACAGCGGCAACGTCACCGTCAGCCGCGCCTTCCATGACGCTTCGGGACGGATGGCTCGCCAGGTGATGGTCAACGGCGACGACGTCGGCAAGACGTTGACTTCCGAAGGCCTAGCTCGGGGAGCCGGGAGCTCCGACCCGAACTGGTGCGCGCCAGCCGGCGAGGACAGCGACGCCGGCGCCTAGGGCTTATGCCTAGGCGGGGCGGTAATGTGAGATTCGCTGCTCCAGCGTGTCCAGCTTTCGCCGCAGCGCGGTCAGCCGTTCCGGGTCCGGCGTTGCCCCATCGTCGAGCAAGCTGATCTGGATGGCGAGGTGATCGCGTTCTTCATTCAGCGCGTTGAGCGCCGCGTCCGTTCTTGTCAGCCGGTTCATTGGATCTCCGTTCCGACGCCTAGGTAATCGTTCCGGAGGCGGATTACATCGGGGCGCTAACTGCCGCAGGCCCGATCTTCACCGATCTTCGCAGTGACGAGCTGCTTTCCTGAACGGTGCTCCTGCGCAGGCAGGAGCCTGGATTTTCCTCCTGGACCCCCCGGCCTTCGCAGGGGAGCTAGGAGGTGGCGTCGGTGACGGCGTCGAGCAGGGCCCATGCGTCGAACTCCTCGATCGTCATTTTCCTTCCGCCGCGCGCCGCGCCATGAACCCGCTCCTTAAGATATGTGGCAGCGATCATGAACCAAATGGGTTGCTGAAAGCGGAAACCCTGAGAAGTGCAGCGCATAGGTGAGCGCAGCCCCTGGCACGAGGTTCGCAACAAGATCGTAGCCGTCAAGCTTCTCGAACATCAGTGGCCAACTACTCCGCCGCCACCCCCGCCGCCGCGAACATATCCGGCCCGCCTCGCCGGCCGCACCGGCTCCGTCGTTCGCCGCCGCTCCGCCTTCGCCTTCTGCCGCCGGTCGAAATTGTCCCACACGCTCGTTCCAGTCGCCGCGCGTCGCGGCCTTCGAATATTCGGTCGCGCGGGTCTCGAAGAAGTTGGCGTGCTCGACGCCGTTGAGCAGCGGGGCGAGCCAGGGGAGCGGGTGCTCGTCGACCATGTAGATCGGCGCGAAGCCGAGCTGGCCCAGGCGCCAGTCGGCGATGTAGCGGATGTACTTCTTGATCTCCTTGGGCGTCATGCCGTTGACCGGCCCCTGCTCGAACGCGAGGTCGATGAACGCATCCTCGAGCCGCGACCGTCTTGTGGCAGATGTCGAGGATGTCGTCCTTGACCGCCTTGGTCAGGCAGTCGCGTTCCTTCACGAAGGCGTGGAACAGCTTGATGATGCCTTCGCAGTGGAGGCTCTCGTCGCGCACCGACCAGCTGACGATCTGGCCCATGCCCTTCATCTTGTTGAAGCGCGGGAAGTTCATCAGCATCGCGAAGCTGGCGAACAGCTGCAGCCCCTCGGTGAAGCCGCCGAACATGGCGAGCGTCCTGGCGATGTCCTCGTCGGTGTCGACGCCGAAGGTCGCGAGGTAATCGTGCTTGTCCTTCATCTCCTTGTACTGGAGGAAGGCGCTAGTACTCGCTCTCGGGCATGCCGATCGTGTCGAGCAGGTGCGAGTAAGCGGCGATGTGCACCGTCTCCATGTTGGAGAACGCGGTCAGCATCATCTTGATCTCGGTCGGCTTGAACACGCGGCCGTATTTGTCGTGGTAGCAATCCTGCACCTCGACGTCGGCCTGGGTGAAGAAGCGGAAGATCTGGGTGAGCAGGTTGCGCTCGGTCTGGTCGAGCTTCTGCGCCCAGTCGCGGCAATCCTCGCCCAGCGGCACTTCCTCCGGCATCCAGTGGATCTGCTGCTGGCGCTTCCAATATTCGAACGCCCAGGGGTATTCGAACGGCTTGTACTGCTTGCGGGCTTCGAGGAGGGGCATGGTTAACGCTCCTTGGAAGCTCGAATCATGGGACGAGGTGCGGGCGCGGCGGATTGCGCATCAGTCGATCCTCCGCGCGCGGACGTCGATGACGCGGTCGCGGTAGACGACGTGGCTTGCGGGCGCCGACGCCGAACACGACGATGCCGAGGAAATAGCCGAAATCGTACCAGCCGCCGTTGTTGGGCACGGCGTAGATCGCGACGTTGGACGCGAACAGCGACACGACCCAGGCGACCGGGAAGATGAAGCCGTGCCACAGGCCGAGCGAGGAAGCCGGGCGCGCCGGGCGCGACGGCGTCCGCGCTGCCTGCGTCGCGGCGCAGGCGGTGAGCGCGAGGCAGGCGCGGAAGGTGCGAGCGCGCATCATTGCCGCGCGCTGCCCTTCATCGCCGTCGAGCTCGCCCGGCGCTCGGGTGATATTCGATGCCAGCCGAGCGCGTGGATCGGCCATGATCGCGCGCGACGACGAACAGCAGCACCGCGCCCTGGCTGCCGTAGCCGCGCGTCGACCGCGCGGCTCGGCGGCGGTAGAGCCAGACGCCGCCGACGAGCGATCGCGACCGCGGCCGCAAGCTCGATCATGCGCGCGCGTCGGTCATCGCCGGAGCCACGTCCGCGCCGAGCGCGAGCGTCGCCGACGCGTCGCGATCGAGGTCGAGCGCGACGAGTGCCGAGCGACGACGGCGCCGGCGCCCTTGCGCGACGGCTCGCGCAGCGAATGCGCGGCGCGCTTCACTGGCACGCCAGGCACTCGTCGTAGTCGGTGGTCGACGCGAGCTGGATTTCCTTGAGCTCGGGCGTGTTGTCGGCCTCGACCCCGCCGGCGAAGCCGGCGCGCTGCACCGACTTGGAGCGCAGGTAATAGAGCGACTTGATGCCCAGCTCCCAGGCGCGGAAGTGGAGCATCATCAGGTCCCACTTGTCGACGTCGGCCGGGATGAACAGGTTCAGCGACTGCGCCTGGTCGATGTACGGCGTGCGGTCGGCGGCGAGCTCGATCAGCCAGCGCTGGTCGATCTCGAAGCTGGTCTTGAACACGTCCTTTTCTTCCTGGGTGAGGAAGTCGAGGTGCTGGACCGAGCCGCCCTGCTCGAGGATCGAGTTCCACACCGCTGGCGCTGTCCTTCGACTTCGTCCTGCGAGCAGCTTCTCGAGATACGGGTTCTTGATCGAGAAGCTGCCCGACAGCGTCTTGTGGGTGTAGATGTTGGCCGGGATCGGCTCGATGCAGGCCGCTGGTGCCGCCGCAGATGATCGAGATCGACGCGGTCGGCGCGATCGCCATCTTGCAGCTGAAGCGCTCCATCACGCCCATGTCGGCGGCGTCGGGGCAGGGCCCGCGCTCCTTGGCCAGCATCATCGACGCCTGGTCGACCTGGGCGCGGATGTGCTTGAAGATCTTGAGGTTCCAGCTCTTGGCCATCGCGCCTTCGAACGGCAGGTCCGCGCGCCTGGAGGAAGGAGTGGAAGCCCATCACGCCGAGGCCGACGCTGCGCTCGCGCTCGGCGCTGTACTTGGCGCGCGCCATCTCGTCGGGCGCGCGGGCGATGTAGTCGCTGACAGCACGTTGTCGAGGAAGCGCATGACGTCCTCGATGAACTGCTTGTCGCCTGTTCCACTCGTCCCAGGTCTCGAGGTTGAGCGAGCGACAGGCAGCAGACCGCGGTGCGGTCGGCGCCGAGATGGTCGCGGCCGGTCGGCAGCGTGATCTCCGAGCACAGGTTCGAGGTCGTGACCTTGAGGCCGAGGTCGCGGTGATGCTTGCGGCATCGCCCGGTTCACCGCGTCGATGAAGATGATGTACGGCTCGCCGGTCGCGAGGCGGGTCTCGACCAGCTTCTGGAACAGCGAGCGGGCGTCGACCTTGCCGCGCTCCGACTGCCGTCCTTGGGCGACTGCGCAGGTCGAACTCGGCGCCGTCGCGCACCGCCTCCATGAACTCGTCGGTGACGAGCACGCCGTGGTGGAGGTTGAGCGCCTTGCGGTTGAAGTCGCCCGAGGGCTTGCGGATCTCGAGGAACTCCTCGATCTCCGGGTGCGAGATGTCGAGGTAGCAGGCGGCCGAGCCGCGGCGCAGCGAGCCCTGGCTGATCGCCAGCGTCAGGCTGTCCATCACGCGGACGAACGGGATGATGCCGCTGGTCTTGCCGTTGAGGCCGACCGGCTCGCCGATGCCGCGCACGCTGCCCCAATAGGTGCCGATGCCGCCGCCGCTTGGAGGCCAGCCAGACATTCTCGTTCCAGGTGCCGACGATGCCTTCGAGGCTGTCGGCGACGCTGTTCAGATAGCAGCTGATCGGCAGGCCGCGGCCGGTGCCGCCGTTCGACAGCACCGGGGTCGCCGGCATGAACCACAGCTTGCGAGATGTAGTCGTAGACGCGCTGCGCGTGGTCGGCGTCGTCGGCATAAGCCGCGGCGACGCGCGCGAACAGGTCCTGGTAGCTTTCGCCCGGGAGCAGATAGCGGTCGCTGCAGCGTGTCCTTGCCGAACTCGGTCAGCAGCGCGTCGCGCGCTGGCGTCGGTCTTGACGTCGAACTGCGGCGCGTGGACCGCCTTGCGTGCCGGATGCGGTGGTCGAGACGTCGTCGCTCGGTACTTCTGAGCCGGTCGAAAAATCCATCGCGCTTCCCCGTCCTTCATCGGCCTCGTCGAGGACCGTTTGTTCCCCAATTGTTCGAACTCGGAGCCATGGCCGGCATCCTAGCCTTTTTCGGCGCTCGACGGGGCTTTTTCACCGCCCGTCCCCTGTGGAAAGCGGGGACGAGTTGGCCCGTCACCGGAATATAGGGATTCCGGCGCCGAACACCAGGTGTTGAGTGTTCCCCCTCTCGCGCTACTACCTATTGTGCCTTAACGCGTTCAGACGCAAGCGGTTAAATCATGGTTAACGCAATTTTTCCTGTGGATTTGCCGCAGCGCAACACGTCAGGGGCGAGTGTCTGCTTTGACCCAAAGCAGACATAACGGATGTCGCTGACGGACGTCCGGCTAGTTGCCGATCGTCCTATCGAGGAATTCGCCTGGCGGGGGTTGGAGCTGCCATCGCCGGCGCTGGCAGTCGCGGCGGCGGCCCGGCGAGACGCTGCGCCGGTGCGTGGATGATCGGTTCAGCGCGGGTTGCGCCTGGGCGAGTCTGTCGTTACGGGATCGCGAGTGTTCGATGCGTTGCTGACCTCCGGCTGTGCCAAGACCTGACGAAGAACTTCATCCGTTCATCGGCTCGAGCTTTCGATCCGTCTGGGCGCTCGAACTCGTCCTGCTGCTCAAGAGCGAGAGACGACCCTGGAGCCGTGCCGATCTGGTGGCGACGCTTCGGGCGAGCGAGCTGGTCGTGAACAACGCGCTCGACGGGCTCGTCGCCGCGGGAATTGCATCGGTCGATGAGCAAGGCGCGAGCTACATGCCGGTCAATGCGCAGATCGGCGAATGCGTCGATGAGGTCGAGAAGCTCTATCGCAGCAAGCCGAACGCGGTGCGCCGAGCCATCATCGCCGCCAGCGCGAGCAGCGCGACGGCATTTGCCAATGCGTTCAAGTTGCGGAAGGATTGAGCGATGGGGGATATCTTTCCGACGACGGTTTACGTGCTCTGTTTCCTGACCAGCGCGGCCTGCGCCTGGTTGCTGGGAAGGAGCTACGCGCGGACCGGAACGCGCCTTCTCCTGTGGAGCAGCGTCTGCTTTGGATTCCTCGCGCTCAACAACCTGATGGTGGTCTGCGACCTTGTCGTCTGGCCCGAAAAGGACTTCCGTCTTGCGCGTCTCGCGTTCGCGTTCGCCGCGGTCGTCTCGCTGATCTGGGGGTTCGTATGGGAGGCCGAGGATGCCTGAGCATGTCAGTCTCTATGACTTCCTGTCGGGAGCAGTGTCGTTCGGCTTCGTCCTCTGCGGGCTCTTCTTCCTGCGCTTCTGGCGGCGGACGCGAGACGAGCTTTTTATTGCGTTCGCGCTGGCCTTCGCATTGCTCGGCATCGTCCAGGGCGTGCTTGCGTTGGCGAACATCCCGACCGAGGAGCGCACGCCGGTCTACCTCTTCCGGCTGCTAGCCTTCGTGATCATCCTGTTCGCGATCTTCCGGAAGAACCGGGCGAGCGCCTGAGTGGCTGACACGGGAACGCTCGGCGGCTAGCACCATCTGACGAATTGCATGAGAAGTGCTCCCGCCCTGACCCGCTCGATCTGCGCTGCGCTTCTGGCGCTGCTGCTAGCCGCGCGGCTGCTTGCGCCGGCGGGGTTCATGCCTTCGTTCGATCATGGCACCGTGGTTGTGGTGGCCTGCCCCGATGCGGACGGCGGCGCCGTTCCGATGGCGGCGCATCATGACGGGCATTCGAAGAAGCTGCATCAGCCTTGTCCCTATGCCGCGGCATCGGGCCTAGGGTCGGTCGTTCCCGATTTCCCGACGCTCGTCGGCATCCTCGTCTTTGCCGCGGCCCTGGTGCTCGGCCGCACCTGCCTGTTCCTCGAACGGCATCGATTTCACGAGCGTCCTCCGCTGAGAGGCCCGCCGATCCCCGCCTGAGCTCATTTCGCAATCGACTCAGCTCCGGACAATCCGGAAAAAAGCGGGATTTCAAACGCATGATTCTTCTCTGCAGGCGGGCGGCCACGCCCCAATTTTCATTGCCAGCTGCGGTGCTGATGTTCGCTGGCGTGTTGGCTCCAGCGCCGGCAGGCGCCCACGGCGTCCTTGGCCAGCGGTTCTTTCCGGCGACCATCTCTACGGACGACCCCTTCGCGGCAGACGAGATGGCTTTGCCAACGATCACATCATTCGATCACGAGACGGATTACGACTTCGATTATTCCAAATCGATCGTGCCGGGGTTCGCGATCGGGGTCGGCATTGGATACATCGATGCCAAGCCGCCGGGCGAGCGGCATGAAAAAGGCTTCGGCAATCTGGAGATTTCGCCGACGCTCGAAGTCTACCGGAATCCCGGGCACGAGTTCATCTTCACCACTGGCCTCGATTGGGAGGTCGGTGGCACCGGAAGCAAGCGGGTCGCCGAACGATCGTCCACATACACGCCTACGATCAAATTCGGCAAAGGCTTCGGCGATCTCCCCGACAGCATGAAATATCTCCGGCCGCTCGCCGTCACCGGGACGGTGGGGTACGCCATCCCGGGCGGCGACGAACCTAAGACGATCGAGTGGGGCGGAGCGATCGAGTACAGCCTGCTCTATCTCCAGAATAACGTGCGCGACCAAGGCTTCAGCAACTTTGTCGCGCACCTGACCCCGGTGGTTGAATTCAGCGTCTCATCGCCTACCGGCGCGCACGGCGACCGCACCACGGGGGCGATCAACCCGGGGCTAATCTGGTCCGGTCAATATATTCAGGTGGCGGCCGAAGCGATCGTGCCGGTGAACAAGGCAAGTGGCCACGGCGTCGGTTTCATTGGTCAGCTGCACTTCTACATCGACGACCTGCTCCCGCATTCGCTCGGCAGACCAATTTTCGGAGGCCAGCGATGAACGCGCGTCTTTTTATCGCTTTTCTCGCGATCGCTTCTTGCGGAACGCCGGGCCTTGCGCATGCATTTCTCCAGCACGCGGATCCCGGCGCCGGCACCACTCTTCGAGCGCCGCCCCAAAGAGTTGCGCTCAGCTTCACCGAGACGCTCGAACCGGTATTTAGCGGAGTATCGGTCACCGATGCGTCGGGCCGCAACGTCGAAGCTGGTGCGGCCGTGATTGCCGGGAGCTCTATTGTCGTTCCCATTCGATCGCTGATGCCCGGCAGTTACCGGGTCCGCTGGCATGCCGTTTCGGTCGACACGCATCGCACGGAGGGCGCGTACAGCTTCATGGTCAAGCCATGATCGCGCTTCTCGCGGCGGCCCGCGCGATTCATTTCGCGAGCCTGATGACGATCTTCGGAGGCAGCGCCTTTGCGGTACTGTTGCGCCGCGCCGGGCTTGGTGGGCCTCCTGTCAGATCGGCTCATCTTCTGTTCCTGACCGCAGCTTCGCTCGCAGTACTAAGCGGAATTGTCTGGTTCTGCCTTATCGCAGGTCAGATGAGCGGGAGTTGGCAGGGCTCCGTTGACCCTTCGGTTCTTCGATTAGCGGCAACGGACACACGTTTCGGGCAGATCTTCCTGGGCCGTTTCGTCGCACTTGCGGTGCTGTGGATGATCTGCGTCATCCGGATGAGACCGGACCGCCCGGAAGTCTGGAACTTGGCCGGGGTTCTGCTCGCCTCGCTTGCTCCGATCAGCCATGCGGCTGCGACAGGTGGTGACGTTCCGATCATCCGTGCAACCAATGACGCAGTGCATCTCGTGACTGGCGGGTTCTGGCTCGGAGGGCTGATTGTCCTGATGATGCTCGTTCCAGCGCACCGGTCACAGCCCGGGGGATTGCTCGGTCCGCTGCGCCTGTTTTCGATCTGGGGGATCTTCGTCGTCGCCTTGCTGGTCCTAACTGGAGTCATCAATGCGTGCGTCGATTTTGCCAATGGCGGCGGTGTCGCTGCGCAGTTCGTATTTCGACCTGCTCCTGGTGAAGGTCGGACTCGCGGCCGTAATGGTCGGGCTTGCCGCATTGAATCGTTGGCACTTTGGACCGGCGTTGCGGAACGGCGGAGAGAGCGCGACGCGAAATCTTGCACGCAGCATCGGCGGCGAAATTGGCCTTGGGATGTTCGTAGTTGGGATCGTTGGATGTCTAGGCCTTATGGCCCCGCACTGAACATGACGCGCGTCGTAGCCCGACGATCGCTATCGCGTGACGCTGTCGCTCGGGTGGGCGTTCTGACGGCGTAAGGAAGCCGTGTGAACCGGTCGCTTGTCACTCGACGGGCGCCGCGCCTTGGCGCAGGTAACAGGCATGCGGGGGCGGATTTTCACGAGCGCGGCGCTGTTGTGCCTGTCGGCCGCTGCCGCGGCGGCGGACGAGCAGCCGATTTGTCCCGATCGGCCGAGCAAGTCGACTGGCGCGTGTACGGTGCCATCAGGGCGTTTCCAGGTCGAGACCGGCCTGGTCGACTGGGCGCACGATCGGTCGCGAGGCGAGACTGCGGATTTCACGGCCTTTGGCTCTTCGCTGCTCAAATATGGCGTCAGCGATCGCGCCGATATCGAGCTGGGGGTGACGCCGTTCGAGGTCCTTCGGGCACCCGGCGAGCATGCCAGCGGCTTTGGCGACGTGCTGTTGCGGGTGAAGTACCGGCTGACCGGCGAGGACGCGCCTGTGCAGGCGGCGCTCGATCCGTTCATTAAGTTGCCCACCGCCAGCCACGGGCTCGGCAATCGCAAAGTCGAGGGCGGGGTCGTCGTCCCGGTCAACGCGCAGCTGGGCAAGTCGGTGCTGACGCTGTCGTTAGGTCCGGAACTTGACCTGCTCGCCGACGAGGACGGTCATGGGCGACACGCGGCAATGGTGCAGGTGTTCAATCTCGGCGCGTCGCTCAATGAAAAGCTGACCGTCTCGGCCGAGCTGTGGGGCGTTTGGGACTGGGGGCCCGCGGGTACGACGAGGCTGGCGTCCGCCGACGGCTCGGTCGCCTATCTGGTGAGTAAAGATGTCCAGTTCGATGCGGGCGCGAACTTCGGGCTCAACCGGATCACGCCGGACGTGGAGCTCTACGCGGGCATTTCGAAGCTGTTCTGATCAGCCCCCGCTGATCGAAACCTCGGCGCCCTCGCAATCGCGAAAGCGCGCGATCTGAGTTCCGTGCATGTCGGTCGGTGGCTGGGTGAAGTCGATGCCGAGATCCTCGCGTCGTCCGTAGAAGCCGGCGAGGTCGTCCGACCCGAGGCCGAGCTGGACCGATCCGGCGGGATTTTCAGGTGAAGCGGGGTGCAAGGCGAGCGTCGTCTCCCCGGTGTTGAACTCACTCCAGAAAAGCGACTGGAACTTGGGTTCCAGCCCGAGCGTATCGCGGTAGAAGGCGATCGCCTTGTCCATATCGGACACGAATTTAATGACGTAGCTGAGGCGCATGGTGAGTCCCCTCAATCTTTGTAGGCCGGGAGCGACAGGCCGCGAGATATCGCGAATGCGCGAAGGGTGAAACCAGCGATCGCTGAGATGCCGACGGCCAGAGTGCCTGGAACACCAAGCAAGCTGAAGCCCACCAACAAGCCTGACGCGAGCGCAGCCGCCGTGACGTAAAGCTCCGGGCGCATGAGAATGGACGGCTCGCCGGCGAGGACGTCGCGGATGATGCCCCCCGCACACGCCGTCAGCACCCCCATTACGAAGGCGGGCACCGGCGCAACACCAAAGGCCAGCGCTTTGGCGGCGCCGTAGGTGGCGTAAGCGCCAAGGCCGGCCGCGTCGAACCAGAGCAGGGCCTTGCCCGCGAACCAGTGACGGCTCGTGATCCAGACGAGGAGCGCTGCCGCAATGCAGATGATCAGCGTTGAGTTGGTGTGGACCCAGAATACCGGCGCCCCGATCAACAGGTCGCGGAGCGTGCCGCCGCCGACGCCGGTCACCACGGCGAAGAAAAAGAATGTGACGAGGGTCTGCCTTTTCTCGGCGGCGAGCAGCGCGCCCGAGATCGCGAACACTGCGATGCCAAAATAATCAAGCCAGACGAGGGCGCTCGGGATTTGCGGCGGGATAGGCATGACGCCTACATTAGGGGCATGGCCGACGATCCGAAAACCGACAGTGCGATTCCGACGCTCGAGGACTGGCAGCACTGGACGCTGGTAATGGGCCGCGCTCAGCAGATGATGATGGAATTCTGGGCCGAGCAGATGAAGGCGGGCCAGCCTCTTCCATCCTTCGGCACGGGCTGGACGCAACCGGCGATGGGATTCGGGGAAATGCCGCCTTCGACCGATCCAATGGCGCTGATGAGCGCGGGCGCGCAGGCGTGGGCGAAGGGGCTGGAAACGTGGGGCAAGATGCTCGGCGGGGTGACCGCCGCGCCCGCTGCCGAGAAGAAAGACCGCCGCTTCGCCGCGCCCGAGTGGAGCGAAAACCCGATCTTCGACACCATCCGCAAGACCTACCTGCAGATTTCGGACAAGTTGCTCGGCACGGTCGACGAGATCGAGAGCATCGACCCGGAGATGCGCGAGAGACTGCGCTTCGCGACGCGCAGCTTCGTCGACGCAATGAGTCCTTCGAACTTCGCGCTGACCAATCCGCAAGTCCTGAAGCGGACGATGGAGACGCGTGGCGAGAACCTGCTCAAGGGCCTCGCCAACATGCTCAACGACATTGCGTCTGGGCAGCTGACCCAGACCAAGTCCGGCGTGTTCGAGGTCGGACGAAACCTTGCGACGACGCCGGGGAAGGTCGTCAAGCAGACGCCGCTCTACCAGCTGATCCAGTACACGCCGACGACGGACGAGGTGCTGGAGACGCCGGTCATCATCTTCCCGCCGTGGATCAACCGTTTCTACATCCTCGACCTCAGCCCCGAGAAAAGCTTCGTCAAATGGTGCGTGGACCAGGGCATTTCCTTGTTCATGGTCAGCTGGAAGTCGGCGGACGAGAGCATCGCCGACGCCTCGCTCGACGATTATGTGCTTCGCGGTCAGATCGATGCGATCGACACGGTGCGGGACGGCCTTGGCGTCGAGCAAGTGAATGCGATCGGCTATTGCGTTGCGGGCACGACGCTCGCGGCAACGCTCGCCTACCTTCAGGCGAAGGGCGAGGCGGACAAGGTCAAGTCGGCGACTTTCTTCACCGCGCAAGTCGATTTCTCCGAAGCCGGCGACCTCAAGCTGTTCCTCGGCGACGAGACCATGTCGCTGCTGCGGCAGCTGACGGCGGAGAAGGGCTATCTCGACGGCCGCTATATGGCCGCGACGTTCAACCTGCTGCGCGGGCGCGACCTCATCTGGAACTATGTGGTCAACAACTATTTGCTCGGCGAGGAGCCGCCGCCGTTCGACCTGCTTTACTGGAACAGCGACACGACCAACCTCCCCGCGCGCTGGCACCGCGACTATCTCGAGAACCTCTACAAGTCGAACAAGCTGGCCGAGAAGGGCGGGATCTCCGTTGCGGGAACGCCGGTCGACATCGATCAGGTGAAAACGGCGACCTACGTTCAGGCCGGGCGAGAGGATCATATCGCGCCGCCGCAGAGCGTGTGGAAGATCATGGACCATTTCGCTGGCCCGAAGCGGTTCGTGCTCGCCGGATCCGGTCATATCGCCGGGGTGGTGAACCCGCCGGCTGCCCAGAAATATCAATACTGGGTCAACGACAAGGATGCGACGACGCTCGATGCGTTCGTCGCGGCGGCGAAGGAGCACAAGGGATCCTGGTGGCCGGACTGGCTCGCCTGGCTGAAGAAGCAGGATGGCGAGACGGTGAAAGTTGAGGGGGCGCGGGTACCGGGGGGCGGCAAGCTTAAGGCGATCGAGGTCGCCCCCGGGTCTTATGTCAAAGCGCGCTGATACCATTACCCTGCGGCTCGCGAAGCCGGACGAACATGACGAACTTGAGGAGCTGCAGCGGCGGGCTTCGCTCGAGCTGCCGGATTACCGCGACCAGCTGCTGGCCAATCCTGACGCGGTGCACTTGCCACCGGCGCAAATCGCCAACGGGCAGGTCATCGTCGCGGAGTTCGCAGGCGAGATCGCCGGATTCGCGGCGGTCGTCGGCGGCGAGCTCGACGGGCTGTTCGTGGAGCCGGACCTGTGGGGCGGTGGAATCGGGAGGGCTTTGATCGAGGCGGCGGCGCACCAGGCGCGGCTTCGCGGGCTCAGCCTGACGGTGCTCGCAAACCCGAGCGCGCGGCGTTTCTACGAGAGCTGCGGGTTCAGCGTGGAAGGCGAGGAGCAGACGCGCTTCGGGCCGGGCCTTAGGATGTCACGCTAACAATTCTGGTACTTCCAGTGCCGGCGCTTGCCTTCGCTGAGCCATTCGATGGCGGCGGCAATGCGTTTCTGGCGAGTGGCGTCCTGCTTTGCTTCGGCGATCCATTCGAAATAGTCGCGCTGCGCGGACGGTGGGAAGCCGTCGAGCGTGGCTTTGGCCTTCGGCGCTTTCCCCAGCGCGGCCGCGAATTCGGGATGCAATTCTGGGGCAGGCTTCGGGGCGTGCTTCGGCTTGCGCGGTGCCGGACTGCTCGATGATAGCTCGGCGGCCCTGGCGATCATCGCGTCGAAGTCCTGCGGCAAGTCGTCGACGACGGTGAGCTTGCCGAGCTGACCCATCGCGCCGTCCCGGGTCTCGAAGCCAAGCTCCTGCCCGCGCCAGAAATGGACGACAGCGTGGGCTTTGAAGGCAGCCATGCCGAGCACGATCTTGCCGCCCTTGCAGTAGGTCGGGTGGCTCCATTTCATCGCTTCCTCGACGTCGGGAACGATGGCGTGGACTCGCTCTCTAATCCTCTCGAGAATCGGGCGCGCGAAGGGCTGGGCCTTGGCGATGTAGGCGTCGATCCGCGCCTCCCGGTTCACAGGATGCCGCCGCCAAGCATTAGCCGGACGACGCCGACGACGATCACGAACAGGTTGAGGTTTCTGCCCGCCGTGCTGCGCGAGATCATGCCGACGGCAGCGCCGAGAATTGCGAGCGGGATGATCAGCCAGTTGGCCCAGCCGAGCAACGGGATGAACGCGACCAGCGCGAGGATCAGCGCGACGGCGCCGATGATGATCGAGACGAGATTGAACATGGCTGCGCCGCTAGCATCATTCCGGCGCTTGCGGCAGCCGCGGCGCGCGGAGCATTGCCGTGACGTAGAGCAGAAGCGCGATCCAGATGGCGGGGAATGCGATCGCGTGCGCCGTGGTGAACGGTTCGCCGTACAGCGCGACCGCGATCAGGAACTGCAGCGTGGGCGCGATGAACTGCAGCATTCCCAGTGTTGAATAAGCGAGCTTGCGGGCCGCGGCCGTGAACAGGATCAGCGGCGTGGTCGAAGCGACGCCGGCAGCAAGCAGGAGCACAGTATCGGTTGTGTTAGTGCCCATGATGGCCACGGCCGCGCTGGCGCGCCACGCGAGCCAGCCGATTGCGAAGGGGAAAAGAAGACCGGTCTCGACGCCGAGGCCGGTGACCGCGTCGGCGGCGACGATTTTGCGCAGGAGACCGTACATCGCGAACGTGGCGCACAGCGTGAGGCTGATCCACAGCTGGCTCAGCGCCCCGACGGCCAAGACCGAGATGCCGGCGCCGGCGATCGCGACCGCGGTCCATTGCATTCGGTTCAGCCGTTCATGGAGCACGAACCGGCCGAGGAGCACGTTGGCGAGCGGGTTGAGATAATAGCCGAAGCTCGAAGCGAGGATGTGACCGCTGGTCACAGCGTACACATAGAGCAGCCAGTTTCCGCCGATGAGCAGCGCCGTCACGGCGAGAACGCCGAGGGTCTTCGGCTGTCCGAGTACCGCGCGAACCTTCTGCCATCCGCGCGAGACGGCAATGATCACTGCAAGAAAGGGAACCGACCAGAGAACGCGGTGCGCGACGATGTCGACCGCGGGCACGTCGCGGAACGCTTTGAAATAGATCGGGAGGACGCCCCACAGCGCATAGGCCGCGACCCCAAAGGCGAAGCCCTGGCCAGAGGATTTTGGTGTGGGCTGGTCAGCGCGCTCATTCATCGAACAACGCGGTAGCGGCGGTGAGCCGATGGTTGAAGAGCGTGGTTAATGTCCCGTTAGTTGATACTTAACCTACGCCCTGTCACTCTTGCATTCCGAGGGAGACAAGAGTGCCCTTTGCCGGTCCAATGGTTACCAAGCGCGCCCGCTACGCCGCGTTGATCGGCCTCGCCTTTCTCGCCGGTTGCGAGACGAGGCCGAAGCTCCCGCCGGGGGCCCGGCCGGTCGTCGAGGTCGAGCCGCCGCTGAAGTCGAATGCGTGGAAGGGGCTCGCAACGCCGGCCGATCAAGATCGCCTCGCGCGGATCGACGGCGCCTGGCAGCAAGCGCTGACCGAGGCCGGCAAGAGCTTCGGCACGGAGATCCGCAAGGAAGGCGCGCTGCTCAAGCCTCATGGAGGGCTGCCCCGCCCAGCTCCCACACCCGGAAGTTACAATTGCCGGCTGATCAAGCTGGGCCAGGCGTCACCGAAGACACGCGCCTACGAAAGCTTCAAGCCATTCTTCTGCTATGTCGAGGTCGAGGACGATCTGCTGACGATCGTCAAGCAGACGGGCAGCCAGCGCCCGGCGGGACGCCTTTGGGAAGATGACAAAACCGACCGGCTCATTTTCCTCGGCAGCCTTGCGCTCGGGGACGAACAGCAGCCGCTGGCCTATGGCGACGATCCCAAGCGCGACATGGCGGGCGTGCTCGAACGCATTGCGCCGTTCCGCTGGCGCCTCGTGATACCTTGGCCGCAGAGCACGTCCAAGCTCGACGTGTTCGAGCTGACGCCCGTCGCCAACCAGCCCCAGGGGTGATGAAAGCGGGATGAGCGGAGCGGGGCTGCTCGCGGACCCGATCGAGGTTCGCGCAATCCTGGTAGCGTCGGCAAAGGCCGGGGAGGCAATCAGCTATTCCGAAGTGCTGGGCCTGCTCGGGCACGATTTCACGCGGCCTAAGATGCGGGCGCTGTGCAAGGTATTGTCCTATGTCGACGATGACGCCGCGGAGCGGGGCGAGCCGGAATTGGCGGTCCTGGTGGTGCGCCAGTCGGACCGGCTGCCGGGGCAGGGCTGGTGGGTCGGCGGCGCGAAGAAGCACCGATATACCGGCCAATGGGAAGGCCCGGCGGCGGCGAAGCTCATCCGCAAGATCCAGAAGCGCGCCTTCGAACATTGGGCGGGACGCGGGCCCTAGCATTCGCTAGGAAGCGCGCCCCATGGCCGAGGCGCGCACCTTTACCGTCAGCGATGACGACGACGGCATCCGGTTGGACCGCTGGTTCAAGCGGCACATGCCGGACGTCAGCTTCAACTTGGTCTCGCGCTGGTCGCGGACGGGGCAGTTGCGGCTCAACGACAAAAAGGCGGCCCCGGGCGACCGGATCGAAACCGGGCAGCAGATTCGCATTCCGCCTGCCGACGCAGCGCCCGCCCGGACTGCGCGGCCGCAGCCCAAGCGCGAGCAGCTGAGCGATGATGAGGTCCGTTTCGTTCGCGACATGGTGATCCACGAGGATCCCTTTGCCTTCGTGCTCAACAAGCCGCCGGGGCTTGCCACACAGGGCGGAACCAAGACCACGCACCATCTCGACCGGCTGCTCGACGGGCTTGCCGACGAGCGGGGACGGCCGAAGCTCGTCCATCGGCTCGACAAGGATACGTCGGGCGCGCTGCTGGTCGCGCGGACGGCACGGGCGGCGGGGCATTTCGCAAAGGCCTTCTCGGGACGGACGGCAAAGAAAGTCTATTGGGCACTGGTCGTCGGCGTTCCCGACCTCGACGAGGGCACGATCGACGCGCCGCTCGCGAAGCAGCCCGGCACGGGCGGCGAGAAGATGCATATCGACGAGGAACATGGGCTTCCGGCGAAGACGCGGTGGCGGACCATCGACCGTGCGGGCAACCGGGCGGCATGGGTCGAGCTGCAGCCGCTGACCGGACGGACGCACCAGCTGCGTGCGCACATGGCGGCAATCGGGCACCCAATCGTCGGTGATGCCAAATATGGGGGGCCGGAGGCGTTTCTGACCGGTGGGATCAGCCGCAAGCTCCATCTCCACGCCCGACGCATCCGCATCGATGCGCCGGAAGGGGGCAAGATCGACGTTACCGCGGAGCTGCCCACGCACTTCGCGGAGACCCTCTCGACGCTGGGCTTCAGTCCGATGGCGGGCGATTCTCTGCCGATGGAGCAGAGCGCTGCGCCCTCTCGCGAGGCGAAGCAGCGAAAAGCAGCCGCTGCGGCCAAGGCCAAGCGCCGCGAGCGCCGGGGGGAGCGGCGGTCACGCGGGTCGGAACCGAAGCGGGGGCGGCGCTGAACCGCCTGGCGATTTTCGATTGCGACGGGACGCTCGTCGACAGCGGCGCGACCATCCATGCGGCCCTCGGCGATGCATTCGCAGAGCATGGTCTGGAGCTTCCTCCACCCGAAATCAGCAGCCGAGTGATCGGTTTGAGCCTCACCGAAGCCATGGCGGCGCTTCTGCCCGATGCATCGGCCGAGCAGCACTCGGCTCTGGCGGAGGACTACAAGCGGGCATTCTGGCGGTTGCGGTCTGCGGGCAAGGTCGAGGAGCCGCTGTTTGAAGGCGTTCTTGAATTGCTCGATGCACTCGAGGCTGACGGATGGTTGCTCGCGGTCGCGACGGGGAAGTCGGACCGCGGGCTGACGCATTGCCTTGAAAGCCACGGACTTCATGCGCGGTTCGTCTCGCTCCAGACCGCCGACCGCCATCCCTCGAAGCCGCATCCTTCCATGGTGGAACAGGCGATTGCCGACGCGGGCGCGAGGCCGGAGACGAGCTTCGTGGTGGGGGACACCAGCTACGACATGGCGATGGCCGCTGCCGCAGGCGCAGCACCGATCGGAGCAGCCTGGGGGTATCACGACGCCGAAGAGCTGATCGAGGCGGGCGCCGTAGCGGTGGCGGAGCGACCGATCGAAGTTCTCGAACTGGTCCGGAGCCATGTCCATGGATGACGCGACCGCGCGCCGGCGACTGCTGCTCTATTCGCTCGTGCGAGCGGGCGGGCTGGCGATCTTCTTTCTTGGGATCGCGATCATCTACACGAACCTGGTGCGACCGGGGGGCTGGCCGCAGGTCGGCGCCATTGTTGCGATCATAGGCGTAATCGACGCCATGTTCGCGCCGCGGCTGCTCAAGCGCGCATGGGACGAGCAGGATCGCGGCAATTCATGAAGCGCTTCTGGAAGGACGTCGCTGTCGAGCGCGAGAACGGCGGCTGGACGATCAAACTCGACGGCCGGCCCGTGAAGACGCCGGCGCGAACCTCGTTGCTTGTGCCGACCGAGGCGCTGGCAGAAGGGATCGCCGACGAATGGCGATCAGTCGCCGACACGATCGATCCGCGGGCAATGCCGCTGACCGGCTTTGCCAACGCCGCAATCGACCGGGTTGCGCCGGAGCGGCAGGCGTTTGCGGAAGGGCTGGCGCGGTACGCCGAGGCAGACCTTGCCTGCTATCGGGCCGACGGTCCGAGCAAGCTGGTCGAGCGGCAGGAGAAGAGTTGGAACCAGCTGCTGGGGTGGGCCCGGCGGCGTTTCGACGTGGACTTCGTGACCACAACAGGACTGATGCACGTCGCGCAGCCGCAAGCGACGGTCGAGCGTTTGGCGCATGCCATAACGGCACTCGACTCCTTTCGATTGGCGGGGCTGTCGCCGCTGGTCACCGTCGGCGGATCGGTGATTGCGGCATTAGCGGTGCTCGAGAAGGCCCTGACGCCCGAGCAGGCTTGGGAGGCGGTCAGCATCGATGACTGCTGGCAGCTCGAGCAATGGGGATCGGACGCGGATGCTGAGCAGGCGTTGGAGAACCGCCGCCGCGATTTCTTCGCCGCAGCGCGCTTCCTCGGATTACTCGATCAGTGAGCCGGGCCGATCAGGTCGCGGACGAATTCCACAAGGCCGGTCTGCCGAACCCGCTTTGACCGTTCGGCACTGACGATCGCCCGCACCTGCGCGAGGCAGGCGTCCATGTCGCGGTTGACGAGCACATATTCATATTCCGCCCAGTGATCGATCTCATCGGCCGCCCTGCGCATCCGGTCGGCGATCACTTCTTCGCAGTCCTTGCCGCGGCTGTGCAGCCGATCCTCGAGCTCTCGCATCGTCGGCGGAAGGAGAAAGATGGTGACCAGATGCTCGCCGAAATCGGGCTCGAGTTGCCGGGCGCCCTGCCAGTCGATGTCGAACAAAATGTCACGGCCTTTGCGGAGCGCCTGCTTCACCGGCGCCTTAGGCGTGCCGTAGCGATAGCCGAAAACATGGGCCCACTCGACGAACTCGTTGGCCGCGATCATCCGGTCGAACTCGGCATCGTCGACGAAATGATAATCGACGTCCTCGACCTCGCCCGGCCGCTTTGGGCGGGTGGTCGCCGACACCGACATCGTCACTTCCTTGTCAGCGTCCAGCAACATCCGCGCGATAGTGGATTTGCCGGCACCGGAAGGTGACGAAAGCACGATCAGGAGGCCGCGACGCTGACGGGATTGCTGGTCCATGGGCGCTCTTGCTTCGGGTGAAGCGTGGCCGTCAAGCGGCGGATTGTTGCAGTGCACCATTTTTGACTTGAAATGGTGCGGCGCAATGCTTATTGTGCACTGCAACATATTCGAGAGGAATGCTAAGAATGGCTAGACGAAAACAAGGTTCAGGCCGAGGCTGCTGCCGAAGCTCCCGCGAAGATCGTCGAGGCGATCGCCGACACTGCCGAGAAGGTCGTGGCGGAAAGCAAGAAGGTCGCCAAGCGCACCCGCGCCACGACCGCTCGCCGCGTGAAGCGTGAAGCTGCCGCCGAGAAGCCGCCGCCGTTCGCCGTTCGACGCGCCGCACCATCCGCAAGACCCGCACCGCCGCGCGCAAGACTGCCTCGAAGGCTGCCCGCGCGGCCCAGCAAAGGATTGATACCGTGACCAACACCAATTTCTTCAACGGCTTTGACGCCGTCCCGGCCTTCGCGCCGTTCCAGAATATCTTCGCCGACGCCAATGAGCGCAGCCAGGACCTCGCCAAGCGCAGCCAGAAGGTTGCTGGTGAGCTTGCCGACCTCGCTCGCGCGAACGTCGAAGCGATCGTCGAGGCTGGCCGCGTTGCCAGCGAGGGCGCCCGCTCGATCGGCCAGGAAGTCGTCGCTTCCAGCCGTGACGGTGTCGAGAAGACCGCCGACGCGATCCGTTCGCTCGCCGAAGCCAAGTCGCCGACCGAGTATCTGCAGCTGCAGAGCGAGTTCGCCCGTCAGTCGTTCGACCGCGCCGTCGCCGAGTCGTCCAAGCTGACCGAGTTGCTGGTGAAGCTCGCCGGTGAGGCGTTCCAGCCGCTTTCGAACCGCGCCACGGCGAACGCCGAGCGCTTCAACACCCTCGTTGCCTGACCCTCTCCCCTCCTAAAGTCAGGGCAACGACTGTACGGCGGCCGCTCCACAAGGAGCGGCCGCCTTTTTTTATTCTTGCGCCACTGCTGCCTTGCCGCTCTGTCGCAGCTTGCCATATTTTAGGGGCGATGAGTGTTCCAAGCGTGATGCGTGACCCGTGGACGATGATGGCCGGCCGGCCCGGCAACGGCGACGGTGTCGAGGAGATCGAGACCGGCGTCGCGACGCGTACGCGCCCGAAGACGAAGAAGCCGTCCAACTACAAGGTGCTGATGCTCAACGACGACTACACTCCAATGGAGTTCGTCGTGCTGGTCCTTCAGCAATTCTTCTCGATGAGCATTGAGGACGCGACGCGGGTGATGCTGCAGGTCCACCAGCAGGGCGTCGCGGTGTGCGGTGTGTTCACCTACGAAGTCGCGGAAACCAAGGTCACGCAGGTCATCGACTTCGCCCGCGAGAACCAGCACCCGCTGCAGTGCACGCTCGAGAAGGCCTGAGGCTCCTCCGCTTGTAACGGGCCGGTCACGCGCTAAAGCGCGCGGCGTGGATAGCATCTGGATCAAGGGCGGCGCGAAGCTGCAGGGCGAGATCCCGATCAGCGGCGCGAAAAACGCTGCGCTCACTTTGATGCCGTGTGCGCTCCTCACCGAGGAGCAGCTGACGCTAACCAACCTCCCGCGGCTCGCGGACGTCGACACGTTCAGCCATCTTCTCAATCAGCTCGGCGTTTCGACCAGGGTGGCCGGCGTCAAGAAAGGCCAGATCGGCCGCCGGATGACACTGCAGGCGGACGAGATCGTCTCGACGGTCGCGCCCTATGACATGGTGCGCAAGATGCGGGCCTCCGTGCTGGTGCTCGGGCCAATGTTGGCGCGCATGGGCGAGGCGACGGTGTCGCTGCCGGGCGGGTGCGCGATCGGCGACCGTCCGATCGACCTGCATTTAAAAGCGCTCGAAGCGATGGGCGCCGGGATTGAGATCGCGGCCGGCTACGTGAAAGCGATGGCGCCGAAGGGGCGGCTGCCCGGTGGCGACTTCAGCTTCCCGGTGGTCTCGGTCGGCGCGACCGAGAACGCGGTGATGGCTGCGGTGCTGGCGAAGGGGAAGACGCAGCTGTTCAATGCCGCGCGCGAGCCGGAGATCGTCGACCTTTGCAATCTGCTCGTCGCAATGGGCGCCAAAATCAGCGGGATTGGTTCAGGGCACCTCATCATCCACGGCGTCGAGGGGCTGCACGGGACCGAATATGAAGTCATGCCCGACCGCATCGAGGCAGGGAGCTATGCCTGCGCCGCGGGGATCACCGGCGGCTCGCTCGACCTGATCGGCGCCCGCCCCGACGACATGCAGGCTACGCTTAACGCCCTGGCGCAGGCTGGCCTTGTCATCGAGTTCCACAACCGCGGCATCAAGGTCAGCGCCAATGGAGGAATGCGGCCGCTGGCGCTCTCGACTTCGCCGTTCCCGGGGTTCGCGACGGACATGCAGGCGCAGTTCATGGCGATGCTGGCGCTCGCCCAGGGCGACAGCTTCCTCGAAGAGACGATCTTCGAGAACCGCTACATGCACGTGCCGGAGCTGAGGCGCATGGGTGCCGACGTGGACATTCATGGCCGTTCGGCAATTGTTCGAGGTGTCGAACAGTTGACTGGGGCGAGCGTCATGGCGACGGACCTGCGCGCGTCGATGAGCCTGGTGCTTGCGGGGCTTGCGGCGGAAGGCGAGACCGAGGTGCTGCGGGTCTACCACCTCGACCGCGGCTATGAGCGGCTGGAGGAGAAACTCTCCGCCGTCGGTGCGACCATCGAGCGGCGGAGCGCGGGCTAAAGCTTCTTGAAGAAGCGGATGCTGCTGCGTTCGTAGCCCATGTGCCGGTAGAAGGCGTGCGCCTGGGCGCGGCGGTCGTTGCTCGTCACCTCGACGATCTGGCAGCCCTGTTTGCGGCACCATTGCTCGACCGCTCCGACCAGCATTCGGCCGAGCTTCATCCCCTGCGCTTCCTTGGCGACGACGAGCATGGGAATGCGGCCGACGGGTGCCGGGCGGTGGATCGTCACCATCGCGTGGCGGCCAACCATGCCAACGACCTCTTTGCCGATCGTCGCGACAAGCGGCAGCTCACCGGATTTCTTCAGCGCCTTGAGGTTTTTTCGAACCGACTTCTCGTCGATCTCGTGACCGAGCTCGTGGATCAGTTCGACCAGGCGCGCGGCATCTGAGGCCGTCGCCTCACGAATTCTTGGGCAGCTTCGGCTTGGGCAGTGGCGGTGGGCGTTTTACCTCGCGCTTGACCTCCGGCTCAGGCTCGGTGTCGTTCGCGGCGCTTTTTGAAGGCTTGGCTTTGCGCTTGCGCGGCATGACCGCGACGTCGAGCGAGGCGCCCCAGTCCTTGGCGCCGAGATTGCGAAGATAATGCTCGACGTCTTCGGGTTTCGCGCTGGGGCCTTTGTCGTCCATCCCGAACACAGGCTTGCCGCCGGGGTCGGTCAGCCCGACCTTGCCGAAGCGGCGCCTCCCGGGCGTACGAACGCGCGAACGCACCAGCTTGAGGCCGCGGTTGCGCGCAGTCTCCGCAAGAGCGTCGAGAACAGGGTCGCTCACAGGCTGTCCAGCAAATGGAGCACGAGGCCGACGAGGCCGCCGACGAGCGTGCCATTGATGCGAATGTACTGCAGGTCGCGGCCGACCGCTGCTTCAAGACGGTCGGTGACCGTGCGCGCATCCCAGCTGCGGACAGTATCGGATACCAGCAGCACGATCGAGCCGCCGTAGCTCGCCGCGGTGCCGACCACCGCGCGGCGGGCGAACTGATTGATCGCCTGGCGGATGCGCGGATCCTTCTCGAGCGTCCCGCCCATCGACTTGAGGATCTCGCCGAGCTTTCCGGCCATCACGGCGTCGGGATTGCGCGCGGCCCTGATGATTGCCTCGCGGCCCTTCTGCCACAGTGCGTCGAGCCACAAGCTGACCGACCTGTTGTCGAGCAGCTGCTCCTTGATCGACTCGACGCGCTCACGCGTCTCAGGGCGCGTTTGAAGATCGTTGGCGAGTTGCGCGAGCGCCTCCTCGACCTTGATCCGGACGGGATGGGCCGGGTCGGTGGACATTTCGACGGTCAATTTTCGAAGCCCGTCGATGATCGCGTCGGCAAGCTTCGCGTCGAGCCCTGCGAGTTTCAGCACCCAGTTCGCCTTCTTGTGCACCATTTCGCGGATCAAGGGTTCGTTCGCGTCGAGCGCTCGCGCCATCCAGCGGATGCCGGCTTCCAGCATCGGCACGTGCCGGTCCTCGTTGATCGCCGAGGCAAGTGCGTGCCCGAGCAAAGGCGCGATTTCCGTCCTGCGCAGCCGCGACGAAATCGCTCCTTTGACGATGCCGCCGAGCCGCTCGTCGTCGAGGCTTTCGAAGATGTCGGCGATCAAGCGCGACGCGCCTGCGCGGATTCGAGACTGCTCCTCCTTGCTTGGGGTCTGCAGGAAATGGCCGACGGCGCCGGCGACGTCGATGTTGCGCATTCGGCGCGCGACGACCGAAGGGATCAGGAAATTTTCCTGGAGGAAGCGCGCGAGCGCCTCACCGATACGGTCCTTGTTGCGCGGGATGATCGCGGTGTGCGGGATTGGGAGGCCGAGCGGATGGCGGAACAGCGCGGTGACCGCGAACCAGTCGGCAAGTCCGCCCACCATTGCGGCTTCGGCGAACGATTTGACGTAGCCGAGCCACGGATATTGCGGCTCGAACGCGCGAGCGGCGGCGAACACGGCAGCCATCACCACCAGCAGCCCGGTGGCGACGACCTTCATCCCCTGCGCTCCGGGCTGCGCCGGGTTGAAGCGGGATAAAGTGCCGTTGGTCATCGCCCTCATGCCGGCTCAATAGCTGAGCCGGCGCTGAGGTTCATCACTCAGCTGGAACGGCGTGGCCCGTCGCGTGCGCGTCGTCCCCGATGAAGCGGTGGAAGAGCTTGCCGATCCGCGTCTCGATCGAGATGGCGATCGAGAAGTAGGCCGGGACGAGCAGCAGCGTCAGCAGCGTCGAGAAGATCAGGCCGCCGATCACGGTGATGCCCATGGGCGCGCGCCAGCTGTTGTCGCCGCTGATCGATATCGCAGTCGGCAGCATGCCTGCGACCATGGCGACGGTTGTCATGACGATCGGCTGCGCACGCTTGTGACCGGCTTCCCAGATGGCCTCGTTCTTCTTCATGCCGTGGTTCATCATCTCGACCGCAAAGTCGACGAGCAGGATCGAGTTCTTGGCGACGATGCCGAAGAGCATCAGGATGCCGATGAGCACGAACAGAGATACCGGCTGGTTCGCGATGTGGAGCGCGATCGCCGCGCCGAGCGGGGCGAGAAGCAGCGAACCCATGTTCACGAACGGTGCGAGGAAACGGCGGTAGAGCAGGACCAGCACCGCGAACACCAGCAGTACGCCGGCGATCAGCGCGACCGCGAAGTTGAACAGCAATTCGGACTGCCACTTCTGGTTGCCAAGGTTCATCTTCTGAACGCCCTGCGGCAGGTTCTTGAAGCTCGGCAGCTCGTAGACCTTGGCCCAGACGTCGCCCTCGACGACGCCCGGCGCGAGGTCGGCGCCGATCGTTACCCGGCGAAGCTGGCTCGAACGGTTGATGGTGGTCGGTCCGGAGCCGAAGCCGATCTTGGCCACGGCCTTCAGCGGGACCGAACCGCCGCTCGACGTCGGAACCGGCAAATTCTCGAGCGTCTGGATGTCGCGCCGCGAATTCTCCGACAGCGACACCTGGATCGGCACCTGGCGGTCCGACAGGGAGAATTTCGCGCTGTTCTGCTCGATGTCGCCAAGCGTCGCGATGCGGACCGTCTGGCTCAGCGCCGCGGTCGTCACGCCGAGATCGGCCGCGAGGTCGAACCGCGGCGTGATCACGATTTCGGGCTGGGCGAGCTGGCTGCCGACGCGCGGAGCGCGCAGAGCCTGGCACGGTCTCCATCTCCTTGGCGATCCGGTTGGCGACCTCGGTCAGCTGAACGGGGTCGTCGCCGCCCAGATAGAGCATGATGTCGCGCGAATCGGGGTCGGGGCCACCGCCGTTCTGGCTCATGAAGCTCACGCGGGCATCCGGGAATGCGGCGAGCGTCGGCGTCATCGCCTGCTGGAATTCCGTGCTCGTGATCTTGCGGCTCTTCTTGAGCACGACGTTCACGCGGCCGCTCGCGACGTTCACGCGCTCGAACACGCGCTCGACGTTAGGATCCTTGACCACGATGGCCGCGACCTTGTCCGTCGCCGCCTCGGTCTGCTTGAGCGTGCTCCCCGGCGGCAGAGTGATGTTGATCCGCGAATAATCGTCATTCTGCGGCGGGAAGAAGGAGATCGACAGGGTTCCGAACAGCACGATGCTGAGCAGCAGGGTGCCGACGCCCGCGCCGACCATCGCCATCCGATGATCCTGCAGGCGAGCGTTGAAGCGATCGGCGACCTTCCCGTACCACTCGCCGAAACCGCCGAGCTTGCGCAGAAGCATGCTGATCAGGTTGGCCAGCGCATAGGTCACGAGCGCGCCGATGAGTACCGCGAGGACGAAGTTGATCGCTCCCGGCCAGCCCGACTTCCCGAGCACAGCCATCGCGGCGCCCGTGCCCATGGCGAAGATCCCGGCGAAGAGGAGCAGGACCAGGACGAGGAGCGCGTAAAATCCGATCTTGAGCGCCGGCTTTGGCAGTCGCGCCAGCAAGGCGTCGGCCTTGGACGTGTCGAGGCTCCAGTTGAGAAGCTTGAGGTAGAAGTCCATCCACTTCCACGCGGCGTGCGGCTGGGCACCGTGCGAGCGCAGGAAATAGGCGGCGATCAGCGGCGTAATCATGCGGGCGACGAGCAAGCTCATCAGCACGCACAGAACGACCGTAAAGCCGAACGCCTTGAAATACTGGCCGGCGATCCCGGGCATTAGCGCGACCGGGAAGAAGACGGCGCAGATCGCCATCGTCGTCGCGAGCACGGCGAGGCCGATCTCGTCCGCCGCGTCGAGCGATGCCTGATAAGCGGATTTGCCCATGCGCATGTGACGGACGATGTTCTCGATCTCGACGATCGCGTCATCGACCAGCACGCCCGCGACCAGACCCATGGCCATCGTTGACATGAAATTGAGCGTGATCCCCATCAGGCTCATGAGCCAGAAGCCGGGGATCGCCGACATCGGAATCGCGACCGCGGAGATCAAGGTCGCGCGGATGTCGCGAAGGAAGAGCAGGACGACGAGAACGGCGAGGATCGCGCCTTCGACGAGGCCTTCCATCGCCGATTTGTACTGGGACTTGGTGTAGTCGACGGTGTTGAAGACCTCGGAGAACTTGACCTTGCCGTTGTTCTCCTTCTCGATCTTGTGGATCTCCTTCCACGCCTCGTCATAGGCCGTCACTTCGGACGCGCCCTTGGAGCGCTGGATCATGAAGGTGACGACCTGGCGGCCATTCATCTTCGCGATGGAGCGCTGCTCGCTATTGCTGTCCTTGACCTCACCGAGATCGGCGAGCTTGACGAAGCGTCCACCAGGGAGCGCGATCTGGGTCTGCGAGAGCTGGTAGGCATCCCGGGCGTTTCCGAGAACGCGCACGGACTGCTCGGAGCCGGCGATCTCGGCGCGGCCGCCGGCGCCGTTCATGTTGCTTTGGCGAAGCTGCTGGTTGACCTGCGCCGCCGTGATGCCCTGCGCCTGGAGCTGCGCGGGATCGAGAATGACGCGGATGTTCCGATCGACGCCGCCGACACGGCCGACCGCGGCGATGCCCGGAAGGCCGAGCAAGCGCTTCGCGACCGTATTGTCGATGTACCAGCTCAACTGCTCGAGCGTCATGTCGGTGGTCTGCGCGCCGATGTACGAGATCGGCTCGTCATTCGCGTCGATGCGGGTGACTTGCGGCTCGAGGATGCCGTCCGGCAGGTTGCTGCGAATTTGCGAGATAACGTTCCGCACGTCGTTCACGGCACGGTCGCTCGGCGTTCCGAGCTCGAACTGGACCACCGTCTGGCTGTTGCCCTCGACCACGGTGCTGTCGATCTGCTCGACGCCGTTCACTCCCCGGATCGCGGATTCGACCCGCTGAGTGACCTGCGTTTCCATTTCGTTCGGTGCAGCGCCGGGCTGGCTGACGCTGACGATCGCCGCCGGGAAGTCGATGTCGGGATTGTTGTTCACCTGCATCCGCGCGAACGCGATCAGGCCGGCGAGCATTAGCCCGACGAACAATACGATCGGGAAGACCGGGTTGCGGATGCACCAGGACGAGATGTTACGGAAATTCATCGTTTAACTGCTTTCACTCGATCGTCTTGGCCGCTCAGCGCAATGCCTCGCGCTTCGGATTCACCTTTTGCCCCGGATTGAGGAACGGACCGGCGGACACGACGACCGCCTCGTTGCCCGAAATACCCGATGCGATCGTCACGCCGTTGTCGTTGACCGTGCCGATCTGGATGTTGCGCCGCTCGACCTCGTTCTTCGCGTTGATGACGTAGACGTAATTGCCCTTGTCGTCGCTCAGCACTGCGCTCTGCGGGAGCAGGGGCGCGGAGGTCGTGCCGGACGTGATCTTCGCTTCGGCGAACCCGCCCGGCCGGATCGCGGGCACATAGGGAATGGCGATGCGCACTTCGCCGAGGCGCGACTGGGGATCGATCACCGGAGCGACCTGCCACACGGTGCCCTGGACGCTCGACTGCGACCCGATTGGCGTGACGGCCGCCGTCATTCCGGCGTGAACGTACGCGAGATCCTGCTGCGACAGCTGAGCCCGCATTTCCATTTGCCCGCCCTCGGCCATCCGGAAGAGGGAGCCCGAGCCCGGGCTGACGACCTGACCGGTCTCGACGTTGCGGGCCAGGATCAACCCCGCCGCCGGGGCGACGACGTTGAGCCGGCCGATCTCGGCGCGCTGGGCTGCGAGAGTCGCCTGAGCGACCCGCACCTGCGCATTAGCGGCGTCGCGCGTGGCCTTCTTGGAATCGATCTCCGCTTTGGAGACGAATCCGCGCCCCTGAAGCGCGATGGCCCGTTCGTAATTCGCTTGCGCCAGCGCGGCATTCGCCCTGGCAGCCTCTACCTGCGCCGCGAGCTGAGACGCCTGCTGGGCCTGGACCGTGCGGTCGACGACGGCAAGCACCTGGCCTGCCCGGACCCAGCTGCCGGCATCCACGAACACCTGGACGATACGGCCGCCGGAGCCTGCGATGCCGATCGGCTGGTCACGCTTGGCGGCGAGAGGGCCGCTGGCAGTGATGCTGCGCGCGACCTGCGTCTGGCCTGGAATGACGACCGAGACCGAGGGGATCTGCCCCGCGCCGGCTGCCGCCTGCGGCGTCTTGCTGGCGTTGCGGCCCATGATCATCGCCGCGCCAAGAACGAGAATCGCGATGAGCGCGAGCGCGCCGACGATGACCCATCGTCTGCGGCTGGCCCGGTCCGTCACGATCAGCGTGTCCGAGGTGCGGATAGAGGTTTCGCGGTTCATCATTCCCCTGTGAGCTAGCGATTCTGTTGGTGCCGGTGCGGACTGTATTAGCCGAATAAAGCACCTCGTGCAACCGGGAGTGGCGTCCTTGGTTTAACATGCGCTACTGCTTTTCGACTAACGGTGGCACTAGTCCCGCGAGCGCGCGTTAGCGGCGCTATTCAACAATAGCCGTGATGAACGGCAATGAAATGGGGAGCGGCGAGATGGAACAATATGGCATCATCGGCTGGATCGTCATCGGCGGTATTGCGGGCGCAATCGCCAAGCTCTTGATGCCCGGCCGCGACCCCGGCGGGTGCATCATCACGGTGTTGCTCGGCGTTGCCGGCGCACTGCTCGCCGGTTGGATCGGTCATGCGGTCGGCTGGTACAACACCGGCGAACGCGCCGGCTTCATCGCGGCAATCGTCGGCGCTTTCATCATCCTCGGCATTTACCGGCTGATCGTCCGCAACCGGGCCTGAGGTCTGTCCTCGTTCAGGAAACAGCCATGGCGCAACGGCGAACCGTTGTGTCATGGTAACGACTGTCCAGGGGAACGAGACATGAAACCCATCTTGCTCGCGGCGCTGATGCTCGGCGCGGCCACGCTTCCGGCGGCCGCCGATGCCGAGCAGGCGTCGATCACGCAGACCATCGCCGGCACCCGGCTAGACATCAGCGCGACGGGCGAGGTCACCCGCGTGCCTGACGTGGCGATCATTTCCGCCGGGGTGATCTCCCGCTCGCCGACCGCGACGGCGGCCTTGCAGGACTCGGCCAATCGGATGGACCGCGTACTCGCGGCGCTGAAGCGCGCCGGCGTCCCCGACCGCGACATCCAGACGAGCAACGTGAACCTCAATGCGGAATATCGCTATCCTGAGAACCAGGCGCCGCAGCTGGTTGGCTACACCGCCACCAATACGGTAACGATTCGCTTCCGCGACATTCGCAGCTCGGGCAAGATCCTCGACGCGCTGGTGAGCGAAGGTTCCAACCAGATCAGTGGCCCCAACCTGGTCGTCGACAAGCCTGAGGCGGCATTAGACGAAGCGCGGGCGAAGGCGATCGCCAGCGGACGCGCTAGAGCCGATCTTTATGCGAAATCCCTCGGCATGCGCGTCGTCCGGGTCGTCGCCGTTAGCGAAAGCGGCGGATACTACGCTCCGCCGCCGCCCGCTCCGATGATGGCTCGAGCCGAATTGGCCTCCACGAAGATCGAGCCGGGCGAACAGAAATTGCAGGTCAATGTCGCAATGACCTTCGAGCTGCAGTGAACGAAAAAGGCCGCGCGGATCGAAACCCGCGCGGCCTTCGGTAAGATGCAGGATTTCGCTTCGCGCTAGCGCACGGTGCCCCTGCGAATCAGGTTCACGATCGCCAGCAGGATGACCGCGCCGATCAGCGCGTACAGGAAGCTCTCGATCGTAATGCCGGCATTCATGTTCACACCGAACAGCAAGCCGGCGACGACCGCGCCGACGATGCCAACGACGATGTTGAGGATGATGCCCTGTTGCGCGTCGGTGCGCATGATGAGGCTCGCCAGCCAACCGCAGATACCGCCGACTACCAGCCAGATGATAATTGACATGAGCTCTTTCCCTCCTGTTCTCGTGATCGCCCAACGGTCACGGACGATCATTCCGGCACCACAGACGCGCGATGCGCGCCGGTTGTTCCGGATTCGGAAGGGTCTGGCAAGAAAATTGGTTAACGAAGGCGCTCGGACGCGGCCGGAAAGCTGGATGGATGCTCTTCTGTAACGAGTTTACGCGACGCCGCGCTCAATAGCGCTGCTGGCGCTCGTACTGGTCGCGATACTGCTTGATCCGCGTGACGCGAAGGCCCGGCATGCCGCTGCGGTCGACCGCGCGCTGCCAGCTGGTGAATTCCTCGAGGCTCAGCGAGTAGCGCTTGCAGGCATCGTCAACGCTCAGGAGACCGCCTGCCACCGCGGCAACGACTTCGGCCTTGCGGCGCACGACCCAGCGCGTGGTCGTCGCAGGCGGCAACGAATCGAGCGTCAGCGGCTCGCCGAGAGGTCCGATGACCTGGGCCGGACGAATCTTCTGGTTCTCGAGCATTCCGTCACACCTGCTTAATCATTGACACTGTGTTGCTGTTTAATTGCGCGGCTTAAAAACATTCTGAAATGTGCTGGTTAATCTTCCGGTAGTTCGTCCTTACAGCCCCTTAACCCTGGGCCTCCGTCAGCGAAGGCGCCGCGAAGCCGCCGAACGGCATCCTGCCAGCCTTCGCTTGCGGAGAGGGCGCACGCGATGGCGTCGTTACGCGACGCCACATCGCTCTCCCCGATCGTGCCGAGGAGAGCGATGAGCTCGTCAAGGCTGAGCGGTTCCTCCGCATGCTCGCGAAAGTTCCCCTCGTGACGCGCCAAACCAGCCCCCCTAGCTGCCTCTCCATCGGCGTGGTCTAGGCGCGGATGGTGAAATTCGGGTAAAGACGGGCCAGATTAGACCCCCTGATGCGGATTGATTTTCAGCTTGGCCGTCCGGCGGACGGTGCCCGGATCGTCGTTGCCATGTCGGGCGGCGTCGACAGCTCCGTCACGGCTGCGCTCGCCGCCCAGACCGGCGCCGAGGTGATCGGCGTGACCCTGCAGCTCTACGATCACGGCGAGGCGGTGCGGCGCAGCGGCGCCTGCTGCGCCGGCCAGGATATCTACGATGCCAAGCAGGTCGCGGACCGGCTGGGGATCGCACACTACGTGCTCGATTACGAAAGCCGGTTCCGCGAAGGGGTGATCGACAGGTTTGTCGACGAATATGCGCACGGGCGTACGCCTGTACCGTGTGCGTCGTGCAATCAGGGCGTGAAGTTCGTCGATCTGGTCGAGTTTGCTCGCGAACTCGGCGCCGATTGCCTCGCGACCGGCCATTATGTGCGGCGGGTGGTGAATGGCGGGCGCGTCGAGCTGCACAAGGGCGCCGATCCTCGACGTGACCAGAGCTACTTCCTTTACGGCACCACGCGCGAGCAATTGGTTTTCGTGCGCTTTCCACTCGGCGATCTGCCGAAGGATGAGGTGCGGCGGCTTGCGGGCGAGGTCGGGCTTCAGGTGGCGGCCAAGCCCGACAGTCAGGACATCTGCTTCGTGCCCGATGGCGATTATGCCTCGCTGGTGAAGCGCATGCGCCCCGAGACCGAAGCTCCAGGAGAGATCGTCGATCTCGCCGGGAGGGTCCTCGGCGCGCACCGCGGCGTCGTTCACTTCACCGTCGGCCAACGGCGCGGGATCGAGATCGGCGGCCAGAGCGAGCCGCTCTACGTGGTACGTCTGGAGCCCGAGCACCGACGCATCGTCGTCGGGCCTCGCCGGGCCCTCGCCGTCGAAGCAATGCGAGTCGCCGATTGGAACTGGATTGGCGAAGCGCAGACGGACGTCAGTGTTAAGGTGCGTTCGCTCGCGCCCCCGGTTAGCGCGAATCTCGATGACGAATGGATTCGTTTCGGCCAGGCGGAATATGGGGTTGCCCCAGGGCAGGCGGCGGTTGCCTATGAGGGTACGCGCCTGCTCGGCGGCGGATGGATTGCGGAGACCCTTTCAGCAGATCAAAGCGCGATGAATGCCGCGGCCGCATAGCGCTGGCGTCCTTCTTTTCCGGAAGCGGGATGGTGCGCTTCAGGTGTTGCTGATCAAGCCGGGCGGACCTTTCTGGCGGAAGAAGGACGTGGGCGCCTGGATGATTCCCAAGGGGATGGTCGAGCAGGGCGAAACGGCGCTCGAAGCCGCCGTCCGGGAATTCAAGGAAGAGGTCGGGGTCGAGCTGAACGAAACGCCGGTGCCGCTGTGTGATGTTCGCCAGGCCGGCGGAAAGATCGTCGAAGCTTTTGCGCTCGAGGGCGATCTCGATGCGACGAAGATCAGAAGCGTCTATTTCAAGATCGAGTGGCCGCCCAGAAGCGGGGGCTTGCAAAGCTTTCCGGAGGTTTCGGAGGGCCGCTGGATGGATCTAAAAGAGGCACGCCGACTGATGCTGCCAAGTCAGCTTCCGATGCTCGATGCGCTCGAGGAGAAACTCAAAGGATGAATTGTTCTGTGTTCGCGTTGCTCGCTGCTCTTGCCGCGCAGGCGGCAGCCGCTCCGCCAATCGTGAAGTCGCCGGTCGTTGCGGTCACTGCGGGTCAGGCCTGGCCGATCAAGGAAGGCGACGTGGTCCTGAAGGACTTCGCTTTCCGTTCTGGCGAGAGCCTGCCCGAGCTTCGCATGCATTACACGACGTTAGGCGCTCCTCACCGCAACGCTGCCGGCGTGATCGACAATGCCGTGATGGTCCTTCACGGCACGGGCGGGACCGGCCAGCAGTTCCTGCGTCCACAATTCGCCGACGAGCTGTACGGCCCGGGACAGCCGCTCGACATCCGCAAATATTGGATCATCCTTCCGGACAATATCGGGCACGGGAAATCGTCGAAGCCTTCGGATGGCCTGCGGATGAAGTTCCCGAAGTACGACTATGACGACATGGTCGCGGCGCAGCACGCAATGCTCGAGCGCATGGGCGTGACGCAGCTGCGGCTGATCATGGGCACGTCGATGGGCTGCATGCACGCCTTCGTCTGGGGCGAGACCTATCCGGACTTTGCGAAGGCGCTGATGCCGCTTGCCTGCGAGCCGATCGAGATTGCGGGGCTTAACCGGATGTGGCGGCAACTCGCGATCGACGGAATCGAACAGGATCCCGCATGGAACGGGGGCAATTACGCCGCCGAGCCGATGAGCGGCCTGAGGGCCGCGCAGAACCTGTTGTTCGTCGCAGGCTCGGCTCCGCTTTTTTATCAGTCGCAATATCCGACCCGTGCCGCGGCCAGCCAGTTTGCCGAGCAAAGCGTCTCGAACGCGCTCAAGTCGCTCGACGCGAACGACCTCATCTACCAGCTGGACTTCATCGCGGAACTACAACCCGTGGCCGAACCTCGAGAAGATCAGCGCTCTCGTAATGTGGATCAATTCGGCCGACGACTTCATCAACCCGCGCAACTTCCCGATGCCGCAGCAGGCCGTGAAGCGGATGAAAAATGCCGAATTCCGTCTCATCCCGGAAAGCACCGAGACCCACGGCCACGGCACTCACACCTGGGCGAAGTTCTGGAAGGCGGACCTTAGCGCGCTACTGGCGCGGTCGCAGTAGGCGCCACGTCGTAGGCCGAGACGTGGTTCATCGTGATGAGCCACTTGCCCTTGATCTTGCGGAACAGGCGGGTGTTCACGCCCTCGGTGACGCTAGGGCCGCGCTCGAGCCGATACTGGCCAACCAGCATCGCGGCGTCCGGAGCGAGCAGGTCGACCTTCATATTGTAGAAGTGGAGCTTGCCGCGCCGTTCTGCCGATCCGCCATAATCGCGCACATAATGGTCGAGCGTGCCTTGCCAGCCCTCCTGGAACTTGCCGCCGGACACGAAGACCACGTCGGGGTTCTTGAAGCCGGCCATGTAGCCGCGGAAGTCGCCGCGGTTCCACGCGTCTTCCATGTGATGGACGGTATTCAGGATCGCGGCTTTTTCCGCCTGCGGCATTGCTGCGGCGAGGGCGAGGAAAGCAATGATGCTCACAGCTGGAACTGTCCTTCGATGACGGTGTGGCAGCGCCCGCCGAGCAGCACGCGGTCGCCGTCGAGCCGGCAATGCAAAAGGCCGGTTCGGTCGCTTGCCTGCAAGGCCGTGAACTCGTTGCGACCGAGGCGCGGCGCCCAATAGGGCACGAGCGCCGCGTGCGCCGAGCCCGTCACCGGATCTTCGTCGATGCCGAGGTAAGGCACGAACACGCGGTCGACGATGTCCTGATCCTCCCCTCGGGCGGTGACCACCGCCATGCGATGAATGCCTCGTAGAGCTACGAAATTCGGCTTCACGGCGCGGACCGTAGCTTCATCGGCGACTTCGATGATCGCCGCGTCATTGCATCCGTCGGCGAGCCACACGGGACTGTCCGGCAGTCCGAGCGCGCGAGTCAGCTCGGGTTCGTGGACTTCGGTCAGCGGTGGAATTGGCAGGTCCAGCTCCAGCACCTCGTCGCGGCGATTGACGTAAAGCATGCCCGCTGCTCGGGTCGAGAAGCGCACCGATTGCCCGGTCATCAGCACGTGGCCGGCGGCGATCGTCGCGTGCCCGCACAGCTCAACTTCGTCGGTCGGCGTGAACCAGCGAAGGTCGAAGTCCGCGTCCGGCTTCTCGCTCGGGACAGTGAAAGCGGTTTCGCTAAGATTATTCTCCGCCGCGATCGCCTGCAGCAGCGCATCGTCGAGCCAGCGCTCGAGGGGCATTACGGCTGCCGGATTGCCGGTCAGCGGGCGCTCAGCGAAGGCGTCGACCTGAAAGAAGGGAATCGTGGTCAAGTCGCCTGCTCCGTGATTTCCTGGGCAGCAAAGTCTCGCGGTCGGTCTGCCCTTCAGGGTCGACGTGAATCAGGATCTCGGTGTCCGGGAAGCGGCGCTGCAACTCCTCCTCGACGCGATCAAGACGGTCATGCGCCTCCTGCACCGTCCACTCCGCCGGCACCCAGACATGGAATTGCGCGAAGTAATGCGTTCCGCTGCTGCGCGTGCGCAGGTCGTGGAGCCCCGCAAGTTCTGGATATTGTTTCGCGGCGGCGAGAAAATCCTCGCGCCGCTCGGCCGGCCATTCGCGGTCCATGAGTTGGTCGAGCGCGTGACTCGAATTCGTCCATGCGCCCCACAACAGCCAAAGGGCGATCAGCACTCCGAAAATTGCGTCCGCGCCCCTCAGCCCGGCGAACTGATCGAGCATGAGCGCAGCGATCACCGACCCGTTGAGCAACAGGTCGGATGAATAGTGCAGCCGGTCGGTGCCGATCGCGACCGAGCCTGTTCGCCGCACCACGTGCCGCTGGTAGGTGATCAGGCCCAACGTGAGGATCATCGCGACGACCGAGACACCGATGCCGAGCTCGGCCTGGGCCGTCTCGGCACCGTGCAGGAGCCTCTGCACGGCGCGGAAGCCGATGAACATCGCGGAGACGGTGATGATGATCACCTGGACGAGCGCGGCAAGCGCCTCGGCCTTGCCGTGCCCGAAGCGGTGGTCGTGGTCGGCCGGCGCAGCAGCGATACGAACGCCAAGCAGGACGACGAGGCTGGCCACCAGATCCAGCGCGCTGTCCGTTAAGGAGCCAAGCATCGCCATCGATGAAGTCTGCAGAGCGGCGTAGGATTTGAGCGCGATGAGCGTGATCGCCATCGCGCTGCTTGCGATCGCAGCGCGTGCGGTGAGCTTGGCGCGGTCGGACTGGCTGATCTGCGTTTCCGTCACGGGTAGAGCAGGCCTTCGCTCCAGCCGCCTGCGTCGCGCGTGAACAGACGCCGCTCGTGGAGCCGGTGGGGGCGGTCGCTCCAGAATTCGATCCGCTCGGGGATCACCCTGTAACCCCCCCAATGCGGTGGGCGGGGCACGTTCAAACCTTCGAAACGCAGCTTCATTTGGTCGAAGCGCTGCTCGAACGTGGCGCGGCTGTCGAGCGGGCGCGACTGGTCCGACGCCCATGCTCCAAGCTGGGAATCGCGCGCTCGTGTTCCGAAATAGCGGTCCGCGTCTGCATCCGGCACGCGCACGACTGGCCCTTCGATCCGGACCTGGCGGCGAAGCGACTTCCAGTGAAACAGCAAGCCGGCCCGCGGGTTGGCCGCTAGCTGATCGCCCTTGGCGCTTTGCTCATTGGTGTAGAATACGAAGCCGTCTGGGCCATGACCTTTGAGCAAGACGACGCGGACGGACGGCTGACCGTCGGCGACCGTCGCAAGCGCCATCGCCTCAGGATCGTTGACCTCGGCCGTGCGAGCCTCAGCGAGCCAATCGTCGAAAAGGGCGAGGGGGTCGGTCATTAAAACGCGCTTAGGCTTGGCCTCGCCGAAACGGCAACCCATCTGGTCACGTGGTGAACAGTACGGCATGTGAGTGATATGGCTCTGGATCTTTACCAACGGCTGGGAGTGAAACGGGGCGCGAGCGAGGCCGAGATCAAGAAGGCTTATCGCAGCCTTGCCAAGCAGCTTCACCCCGACCGCAATAAGGATAATCCGGACGCTGCGAAGCGCTTCGGTGAAGTGACGCAGGCTTACGACCTGCTGTCCGACAAGGACAAGCGCGCGCAATACGACCGCGGCGAGATCGACGAGGACGGCAATCCCAAGATGCCGTTCGGCGCCGGCTTCGGCGGCTATTCGCGTGGCCCGGGCGGACCACAGCCCGGTCCGGGACCGGGCGGTGCCGGGTTCGAGAACTTCAATTTTGGCGGCGAGACCGCCGATCTCAGCGATCTCTTCGAGGGCTTGTTTGGAGCAGCGACTGCGCGCGGCGGTCCACAAGGCGGCGGCTTCGGCGGATTTCGCCAGCGCGCGCGGGCCCCGCAGAAAGGCGCAGACGTCGCCTATCGCCTTCGCGTGCCGTTTGAGGATGCGGTAGCCTTGAAGCCGCAGCGGATCACGCTGGCTGACGGCAAGACGATCGATCTCAAGCTTCCGCAGGGCCTCGAGGACGAGACCAAGATCCGCCTCGCGGGGAAAGGCGAGGAAGGACCGGGTGGCCGCGGGGATGCGCTGGTTACGATCGAGATCGAGCCGCATCGTTTTTATAAGCGCGAAGGCAACAATATCCGCCTCGACCTGCCGGTGACGCTCAAGGAAGCAGTGCTCGGCGCGAAGGTGAAAGTCCCGACGCCCGAAGGTCCGGTGATGGTCACCATTCCTAAGGGAACCACGTCGGGGAAAGTGCTGCGTCTCAAAGGCCGCGGCTTCACCACCAAGGACGGCAGGCGTGGCGATCAGCTGGTCAATGTCGAAATTGACGTGCCCTCCAGCGATCCGGACCTGCAAAAGTTCGCAGAAAGCTGGAATGGCGGCGGCAACCCCCGGGCGAGCCTTGGTGTTTAGAACCGCCTTGTGAGGGATATCTCCCCCGAATTGCCGGAAGCACGGCGCAAACGTCTGGCGAGCATGCGGGCGGCCTTCGGAACGGAGGTCGAGGAGAAGCTCAAGCCGAGCATGACGGCGTGGGAAGTGGTCAAGCGCGTCGCCGTCGGTGTGTACAACGACGGCTTCATCCACGCCGGCAACCTCGCTTACCTGTCGATCGTCGCGCTGTTTCCATTCTTCATTGTCGCCGCAGCGGTCGCGCACCTGCTCGGCCAAGGTCAGGACGCGGCCTTGACCGTCGCCAACGTGCTTCGCCGTCTGCCGCCGGACGTGGCAGCCACGCTGCGCGAACCGATCCAGGAGGTGTTGACCGTCCGCACCGGCAATCTGCTGTGGTTCGGAGCGATCGTGGGCCTGTGGACGGCGACCAGCTTCATCGAGACGATCCGCGACATCTTAAGGCGAGCCTATGGCGTGAAGTTCTGCGCACCCTTCTGGGAATATCGGCTCGGTTCGATGCTGATGATCCTCGGCGCGGTGCTGCTGCTGATGATTGCTTTCGCGGTCAGCGCCGCGCTGACCATTGCTCACCACTTCATCATCGAGTGGTTTCCGCTGGCGCAGAACATCGGAAGCACGCTTGGACTGTACCGGCTTGTGCCCGCCGTCACCTTGTTCGGCACATTCTACCTTCTCTTCCTCGCCCTGACGCCGTCGCGTTACCGGAAGCACGGCTGCCGCAAATGGCCGGGCGCCTTGCTGATCACCGTCTGGTGGCTTGGGACCGCGGAGATTCTTCCAGCGGCGCTCTCATTGTTCGGGGGTTACACGCGGACGTACGGCAGCCTCGCCGGAGTGATGGTCGCGCTGATCTTCTTCTTCATGGTCGGCCTTGGCGTCGTCATCGGCGCGGAACTCAACGCGGCGCTGGCAGAAAGCGGTGCCACCGCGCTAAAGGGCGAAATCTACACAGGGCCCTACACCGACGAGCTTGAAGTCGAGGAGCCGGAGGTCGGGGAAGACGTTAAGATCGAAGTCCAAACTGGGGGACAGCAACTTTGAGCCAGTTGATGCAGGGCAAGCGCGGGCTGATCATGGGTCTTGCCAACGACCGCTCGCTGGCGTGGGGCATCGCGCGCGCCGTCGGCGAGCAAGGCGCCGAGCTCGCTTTTTCGTACCAGGGCGAAGCGCTGGAAAAGCGCGTGCGGCCGCTCGCGTCCGAGCTTGGCTGCAACATCCTGGTCGACTGCGACGTGTCGGACATGAAGGCGCTCGACCGGGCGTTCGATGCACTGAAAGAGCAATGGGGTTCGATCGACTTCGTCGTCCACGCCATCGGCTATTCGGACAAGAATGAGCTGCGTGGGAAGTTCGTCGATACGTCGATGGACAATTTCCTGATGACCATGAACATCTCGGTCTACAGCTTCGTCGCAGTCGCGCAGCGTGCTCGCCGCTTGATGAGCAACGGCGGATCGATCCTGACGCTTACCTATTACGGCGCCGAGAAGGTCATTCCGCATTACAACGTGATGGGGGTCGCCAAGTCTGGGCTGGAGACGTCGGTCAAATATCTCGCCGCGGACCTTGGTCCGGAGGGCATCCGGGTAAACGGAATTTCGGCCGGCCCGATCAAGACCTTGGCCGCGAGCGGTATCGGCGACTTCCGCTACATCATGAAGTGGAACGAATATAATTCGCCGCTGCGGCGCAACGTCACGATCGAGGATGTGGGTGGCGCGGGCCTCTATCTCTTGAGCGATCTCTCGTCCGGTGTCACCGGCGAGATCCATCACGTCGATGCCGGTTACAACGTCGTCGGGATGAAGGCCGAGGACGCGCCGGACATCTCGACCGTCTGATGGCGCTGGTCGGTCGCCACGTCCGCGTAACCGGCCACGTGCAAGGTGTCTTCTATCGTGCGTGGGCGCAGGGAGAGGCCCGCGAACTTGGCATCAGCGGCTGGATCCGCAACGGCAGTGACGGCGCGGTCGAGGCGCATCTAGCCGGCGAAGAGGATGACGTCGCTCGAATGATCGAGAGGATGCGCCGCGGCCCGTCGAATGCGCGGGTCGAGGATGTTGCAATTGAGGATATCGCACCGGAGAGCGCCGGGCGGTTCGAGTTGCGGCGCTAACCCGCGAACGGGTCCCTTACGAGGATCGTGTCGTCGCGTTCGGGCGAGGTGCTGACCAGCGCCACCGGACAGCGGATGAGCTCCTCGATGCGGCGGACATATTTAATCGCGCGCGCCGGCAGATCGGCCCAGCTGCGCGCGCCGCGAGTAGAGCCGTCCCATCCTTCGATCTCTTCGTAGACCGGCTCGACGCGCATCTGGTCCGCCGCGTGGGGCGGCAGGTAATCGAACTTCTTCCCATCGATCTTATAGCCGGTGCAGATTTGCACCGTGTCGAAGCCGTCGAGAACATCGAGCTTGGTGAGCGCAATTCCGGTCACTCCGCTGACCGCCACAGCCTGCCGCACGAGCACGCTGTCGAACCAGCCGCAGCGGCGGCGGCGCCCAGTCACCGTGCCGAACTCGTGACCCCGCTCGCCGAGGCGCTGGCCAACGTCATTGTCCTGCTCCGTCGGGAAGGGACCCGAGCCGACGCGGGTGGTGTAGGCCTTGACGATGCCGAGCACGAAACCTGCGGCCGAAGGGCCCATGCCGCTGCCGGGCCCAGTCGTTCCAGCGACGGTGTTCGATGAGGTGACGAACGGATAGGTGCCGTGATCGACGTCGAGCAGCACGCCCTGCGCGCCTTCGAACAGGATCCGGCGACCCCGCGAACGCGCCTCGTCGAGGTCGCGCCACACGGGCTTGGCGAAGGCGAGCACGAAATCGGCAATCTCGGCGAGATCGTTCTTGAGCCGCTCGCGGTCGACCGGCGGCTCGTTGAATCCGGCGCGAAGCGCGTCGTGGTGGGCGCAGAGGCGGTCGAGCAACGGTCCGAGGTCGTCGAGCTGGGCGAGGTCGCAGACGCGGATCGCGCGGCGGCCGACCTTGTCCTCATAGGCCGGGCCGATGCCGCGGCGGGTCGTGCCGATCTTGCCGGCGCCACTGGCGTCCTCGCGCAGTGCGTCGAGGTCGCGGTGGATCGGAAGGATTAGCGGGCAGGTCTCGGCGATCATCAGCACGTCCGGCGTGACCTCGACGCCAAGCTCGCGCATCCGCTCGACCTCAGCCTTCAGTGCCCACGGATCGAGCACCACGCCATTGCCAATCACCGAAGGCGTGCCGCGGACGATGCCCGATGGAAGGAGCGAGAGCTTGTAGGTTTGATCGCCGACGACGAGCGTATGCCCGGCATTGTGGCCGCCCTGGAAGCGTACGACCATGTCTGCGCGGCTCGCCAGCCAGTCGACGATCTTGCCCTTGCCTTCGTCGCCCCACTGGGCGCCGATGACGGTCACATTTCCCACTTGTCCGCTTCCTGATGTGCAGCCCGCGCCGGTCTAGGGGCCGAGGCGTGGCGCGTCAAAGCGGCGAATTCGTTGAAGCGACGGAACAGAAAAGAGCCGCAGTGCGTATTGCACTTCCGTTACGTCCCCGTCAGGGGCGAAGGACCACAACAGGGGAGTGAGCAAATGAAGACCACCACCGTCCTGGCGATTGCCCTCGGCATCGGCGCGCTCGCGGCTTGCAAGCAAAGCCCGCAGGAGCAGACTGCCGACAATATCGAGGCGAATGCCGAGAACACGGCCGACACGATCGAAGCGAATGCCGACAACACTGCCGACAACGTGCAGGCGAATGCCGACAACACCGCCGACGCGGTCCGCAATCAGGGCGAGCAGAAGGCGGACGAAGTACGCAACAGCGCTGATGCCGACGGCAACAGCGCTCACTAAGAACTCTCGTTCGACCCGCTCGCACGCAGGCGGGTTGGCCAAAGGGCGTCCCAGTCGGGGCGCCCTTTTCGCTTGTGGCTAGAAGCTTAGCGGCACGACTTCGCGGACTCCGGCCAGCTCATGCAGCTGGCCTGCGACCTCGCTCGTGATCGGGTCGTCGACTGCGACCAGGGCAACCGCCTCGCCCGCTTCCTTGTGCCGGCCGAGATTGAAGGTCGCGATGTTGATCCGGTTCTCGCCGAGCTTGGTGCCCAGGGCGCCGATGAAGCCCGGCTGGTCGTTGTTGACGATGTAGATCATCTGGCCCGCAAGGTCCGCCTCGACCGGGATGCCGAAGATGTTCACCAGCCGCGGCGCGCGGTTGCCGAACAGGGTGCCTTCGACGCGCCTTGGCCCGTGATCGGTCCCGGCGGTGACCGCGACGAGCGTGTGGTAGTCGCCCTCGCGTTCGGTGCGGATCTCGCGAACGTCGATGCCGCGTTCCTTTGCCAGGAAAGGCGCATTGACCATGTTCACGGTATCGGACCAGGTGCGCATGACGCCCGCGAGCACTGCGCCTGTGATCGGCTTGATATTGAGCTCGGCCGCCGCGCCTTCGACTTCGACGTCGATCGAGCGGATCTCCGTGCCAGCGATCTGGCCGAGTAGCCGGCCGAGCTTCTCGGCGAGGGCCATGTACGGCTTGAGCCGAGGCGCTTCCTCGGCGGACAGCGACGGCACGTTAACCGCGTTGGTAATGCCCCCGAGCAGCAGGAAGTCGCTCATCTGCTCGGCAACCTGAATGGCGACATTGACCTGCGCCTCGTTGGTCGAGGCACCGAGATGCGGCGTGCAGATCAGTCCGCGCGTGCCGAACAGCGCATTCTCCTTGGCCGGTTCCTCGGAGAACACATCGAGCGCTGCGCCCGCGATGTGCCCGGATTCGAGGCCTTCCTTGAGCGCAGCTTCATCGATCAGTCCGCCGCGGGCGCAATTGACGATGCGCACCCCGGGCCTGGTCCTGGCGAGCGCCTCTCGGCTGAGGATACCGCGCGTTTGGTCGGTGAGCGGTGTGTGCAGCGTGATGAAGTCGGCGCGGGCGAGCAGGTCGTCCAGCTCGACCTTCTCGACGCCGAGCTCGACCGCGCGCTCTGGCGAGAGGAACGGGTCGTAGGCGATGACCTTCATCTTCAGGCCGTGAGCTCGGTCGGCGACGATCGAGCCGATGTTGCCGCATCCGACGAGGCCGAGCGTCTTGCTGGCGAGCTCGACGCCGAGGAAGCGGTTTTTCTCCCACCGCCCAGCCTGCGTCGACTGATCCGCCTGAGGGATCTCACGGGCGAGCGCGAACAGCATCGCGATGGCGTGCTCGGCGGTCGTGATCGAATTGCCGAACGGCGTGTTCATGACGACGATGCCGCGCGCGCTGGCCGCAGGTACGTCGATCGTGTCGACGCCGATCCCCGCGCGGCCGATCACCTTCAAGCGAGGCAGCGCGGCGTCCATGATCGGAGCATTGATCTTGGTCGAGCTGCGGACGGCGATGCCGTCATAGCCGGCGGCAATGGCCTTGAGCTCGTCGGGTGTCAGTCCCGGCTTCTCGTCGGCCTGGATGCCGCGTTCGCGGAAGATGGCCGCGGCCTTGGGGTCCATCTTGTCGGCGATGAGGACGCGCACTTGTTCGGTCACGTCGTGGCCTCCCACGCCCAGTCGAGCCACGGCCCGAGCGCTTCGATATCTGCGGTGTCGACCGTCGCGCCGCACCAGATCCGAAGCCCGGGCGGCGCATCGCGATAAGCGCCGATGTCGTAAGCGGCGTCTTCCTGTTCGAGGAGCTTCGCTATCGCCTTCTGCCGAGCCTTGTTGGCCTCGACATCCGAGCGATCCGCGAATTGCAGGCAGACTGACGTGTTGGAGCGGATCGCCGGATCCCTGGCCAAATGCTCGATCCAGTCGGTGGCCTGCACCCAGCGATCGAGCATCGCCGCATTAGTCTCGGCGCGGGCGATCAGTGCTTTGAGGCCGCCGGCCCGTTCCGCCCAATCGAGCGCGAGCAGCCAGTCTTCGACGCACAGCATCGAGGGCGTGTTGATCGTCTCGCCACGGAAGATGCCATCGATGAGCTTGCCGCCTTTCGTCAGGCGGAAGATTTTCGGCAGCGGGCGCGGCGCCGGTTCGGCTTCAAGCCGCTCGACGGCGCGCGGGCTGAGCACGAGCATGCCGTGCGCCGCCTCTCCGCCGAGCGCCTTTTGCCAGCTGAAGGAGCCGACATCGATCTTCGTCCAGTCGATGTCCTGCGCGAGCGCAGCAGAAGTGGCGTCGCAGATGGTGAGGCCGGTCCGCTCGCCCGCGATCCAGGCGGCGTCCGGAACCCGCACTCCGCTGGTGGTGCCGTTCCAGGTGAAGACGACGTCGCGAGCCGGATCAATGCCCGACAAATCCGCGATCTCGCCGTAATCCGCGGTCCGGATTTCGGCGTCGAGCTTGAGCTGCTTGGCAACGTCGGTGACCCAGCCGGCGCCGAAGCTCTCCCACGCCAGCATCGTTACGGGCCGGGTGCCGAGCAGCGACCAGATCGCCATCTCCATCGCGCCAGTATCGGACGCCGGGACGATTCCGAGCCGGTAGTCGGCCGGCAGCTGCAGCAGCGCATGCGTGCGGTCGATCGCTTCGGCGAGGAGCGGCCTGCCGATACTCCCGCGATGGGAGCGGCCGAGCGCGCGCGTGCCGAGCAGGTCGGGACGCCAGCCGGGCGGCTTGGCGCACGGACCGGACGAGAAATAGGGTCTCGCGGGTTTGGATTGCGGTTTTTCGCGGCGCACAATGGCGCCGGCAGCGTCGGCTTCAATCAACGTCACTCTCCTCGCAGAGAGCTCGCGCCGCGTTGGGACGGCGTGGCCCGTTCACGGTTTTAAAGGGGAATGCGGCTGCGGCAAGTCCGTGCGAAAGATTCGCTTCGACTCTGCAACGATGACGTGGATGCTGCACCGCACAACGGATTGATTCACCTCCGTAAAAACCCCGGAATGAACGGTTCACCGTAGAGTTGTCGCAACTCGTCCCGCTCAGAGGGCCAAAAGGTTGAATTCCTTAACCATCGCCGCGCAGGCTCCGCACCTGTCGCACGGGATTGGGCGAATGACCGTGTTCGGCAAGGGGCTGGGGAGCTCCTGATTGGTGTGGATCCATCGCTGCGCACGGCGTGCGCAGCGTGTGAGCTTGGGAGCGGGGACAATGACTGCAGTTCTGGCGGCGACGACGTTGTTTCGCGACCGCGACCTCTTCGTCCATGACGGATCGAGGCTTCGTCGGTTCCGGGTTTCTGCCCCCGTCCAGGCTGTTCTCTTCGTCGTGCTCCTCACCCTTGTCGGCTGGGCCAGCTTCGCCACTGCTCAGCTCCTCGCCCGTCCGCATGGCTTTGGTAGCCTTTCTGCAGCGACCGAAGCTCGCGCCCGTCAGATTGAACAACGCCAGGCTCTGATCGAGGCGGCGCTGAGCGGGCAGAAGATCGATCCCCAGCTCATCGCCGCAGCAGCCGGTGGCCGCATCGCAAAGGACGGCCCGCTCGCCCGGGTCGAGCAACAGCAGCTCGAGCAGGCCGCGCTCGTCGCGCAGGCCCTTGACGTTCGCTACCAGGTCACCGCTGCCGAGCTGAAGCGGCTCGGCATCAGCCCGGCCCGCGTCGGCAGCGCCGATGGCGTCGGCGGACCGTTCGAAAGCGCGGGCAACGCCACCTTCAAGGCGCTGTTCAACAGCTGGAAGAAGCTCGACCAGCTTCAGGACGGCGTGATTGCCGTTCCCTCGGACAAGCCGGTGAAAGCCGACGTTACCTTTACCAGCGGTTTCGGCGTTCGCTCTGATCCCTTCCATTTCAGTGCCGCGATGCACCCGGGCATCGATCTCGCCGGGAGCTACGGCACGCCGATCTATGCGACCGCCGACGGTACCGTGCTTCGCGCGGGGTGGAACAGCGGCGGCTACGGCAATTTGGTCGAAATCGACCACGGCCGCGGAATCACCACCCGCTACGGCCATATGTCCGCAATTCTCGTTCACCCCGGCGACCACATCACGCGCGGCCAGCAGGTCGGCCGCATGGGCTCGACCGGCCGTTCGACCGGCAACCACCTGCACTATGAAGTGCGCATCGACGGCCGCGCCGTGAACCCGATCCCCTTCATGAAATCGACCGATTACGTGCTTGCGATGCAGCGCCGCTCGAACTCGGCGTCGATGGACGCGGTGGCGATCGGCGGGCCGAGCGGCGGCAAGTAACATTGCTGGGAGCCCTCATGCTCCCTATCTCGGTCTCGTGAGCGACATCATTCTCACCGAAAACGCCGCGAAGCGTGTCGCGTGGATTGCCGCGCGCCAGTCGAGGCCGGCCATCCTGCGCCTTGCGGTCGATGGCGGCGGCTGCGCGGGCTTCACCTACAAGTTTGAGCTGACCGAGGCCGCGGACGCCGCGGACGAAGTCGCGGAAACGGACGGCGTGAAGCTGGTCGTCGATCCCATGAGCCTCGAGCTGGTGCGCGGGTCGGCGGTCGATTTCGTCGAGGATCTCGGCGGCGCCGCGTTCAAGGTCACCAATCCGAACGCGCAATCCGGCTGCGGCTGCGGAAGCAGCTTCTCGGTCTAGCCGGGACCCGTTAGGGCGGGCCAATGAAGCTCGCCACCTACAACCTCAACGGTATCCGCGCCCGCCTCCCGCGCCTTCTCGAATGGCTTGAGCGCGAACAGCCAGACATCGCCTGCCTGCAGGAATTGAAGTGCGCCGACGAGGCGCTTCCGATCGCCGATATCGAGGCGGCCGGCTATGGCGCCGTCTGGCACGGACAGAAAGGCTTCAACGGCGTTGCCGTGCTTGCGAAAGGCGATCAGCCTGAACTCAGGCGCGTCGGCCTTCCCGGCGATCCCGACGACACCCACAGCCGCTATATCGAGGCGGAGGCGAAGGGCTTCGTCGTCGCATCGCTCTACCTGCCAAACGGCAACCCCGTCGGCACGGAGAAGTTCGACTATAAGCTCAGGTGGATGGAACGCCTCGGCGCCCATTCCGAGGAGCTACTGAAGGACGAGCGGCCAACCATCCTGTGCGGCGACTGGAACGTCGTTCCCGAGGACCGGGACGTCTTCTCGATCCGTGCGACGGCCAACGACGCCGTCTGCCAGCCGCAAACGCGCGAGGCCTACCGCCGCATTCTTCACCAGGGCTGGACCGACGCGCTGCGCGCGCTGCATCCCCGCGAGGAGAAACTCTATACCTTCTGGGACTATACCGCGGGCTGCTGGCAGCGCGATCTCGGCTTCCGCCTCGATCACCTGCTCTGCTCGCCCGAGGCGACGGATCGCCTGCAAGGCGCCGGTGTCGACAAATGGGCGAGGGCACAGGAGAAGGCCAGCGACCACGCGCCGACCTGGGTGGAGCTGAGTTAGGTCGCGGACCGAAGTGTCAGCTTTGGGTCAGCGGACATGGGCGCCGTTTGCAAAAGCGCTGTCCTATTAACGGAATCCAAGGGCCCGGGAAAAGCATGGCTTTCCCGAGCCCTCTCATCTCACGACATGGACCGGCAGCTGGCCCTTAGCGTCCGCGCTCGCCGCGCTCGACTGGAGCAGGCGGTGGCGGAGGCGGCGGCGGCGGGCACGCGTCCGTTGCCAGGATCACCGAGCCGTCCGGGCACGTCTGCGTCGCCGGCGGAGGCGGCGGAGGCGGCGGTGGTGGCGGCGGCGGTGGCGGCGGTGGCGCAGCCGCGCCGAAGTTGTACGTCGCGCTCAGCAGGAGGCTGTTCGAAGTCCATTTGCTGCGGTCTTCAAACGTCGCCACTCCGCCCGTGCAAACCGCTGGCGGAAGCGCGTTGCAGACCGCCGGTCCGGTAAAGGCGAACGTCTCCGTTCCCGAACTCGATCCGGCATGGAAGTAGCGGTACTTCAGGCCGATATCGAAGTTTGGGCTGACCGGGTAATAGACCTGGGCGAGCAGCTGCCACGCAAGCTTGCCCTTGCTTTGGCCGAACTGGTGGACTCCGGCATAGCCGACGCCGGCGCCGACGCCGCCGCCAATCCCGGTCTCACCGCCGAAATCGAGCCAGCCATTGAGCATGGCGTCCCAGACGTTCGTCGTCTTGTCGAGATTGAAGTCGCTATTGGCGAGGAGCGTGCCAGCCGCAAGATTGAGCGAATCGAGGAATGGCTGGTTGACGTGGGAATTGCTTACTTTCCCATGTTTGTAACCAACCTCGCCTTCGATGCGGAACATTCCGAAATCGTAGCCGCCGATGAGATCGGCATCGATGCCGGTCTTGTACTTGATCGAGCCGATGTTGGAATTGGCAAAGTCCGTCGGCAAAGTGCAAGTCGCGGGCGGAAGTGCATTGCAGACCACCGGCCCGCTGAAGGCGACTGAGCCGAATACGTCCTGGCTCTTCGGCCAAACGGCGCCGACGTCTATGCCAACGTAGCCGCTGTGATCTTTCGCGGTTGCCGGTGAGGCGATTACGAGCGCGGCTGCTCCCGCTAAGAGGAAATTGCGCATTTGGGTTACCCCCTTTCATGTGGTTCCCCAACGGCTGGAACCTACACGCGCAGCGGAGGTTTCATGAATTCGGCGTATCAGGACAAGCTGCGAAAAAGTGTTGCACCGGCGACACAGTTTATGCGTCCCGATTATGGCGGCGCGGATTGCCCAAATCGTTCCACTACGCGCCCCAGGCAGTAGGTACGTTTGTCCCTCACTGACCCGGCACATTAACATTACCTTGAGCCGCATCGGTGAGGACGCGCTCGGAAGATACCGTTATCTTAGCATTGCTCGGCCTTGGAAGGAGTAGGTCGATTGGACTACCGGCGCGGCATCGAGCGGGAGCACAACAAGCTGAAGTGGCAGCGGCTCTGGCACTTCAACGAAGCCTGTGCGAGCTACCCCACGCGTAACTTCATCGTCCGCAACGACAGGCCGCGAAGCAGCGAACTTTGCAGCGACTGCGGACAAGCGAACGGCCCGGAGGCAGAGGAGGGGAAATCCCATTAGTCCGGACCGTTGCTGCTGTCGCGGCGCCGAAACGAACGCGACCCTCCATGACTGCGCTTTTTTTGGCTTGTCCAATATCGGGTTTTGTCCCTAGCGGGCCGCGCGAACTAAGCGCGTGTCCCTAATCTCTGTTTTGGGCCGAAAACGGACGCCACGCCAATGTCGTGCTGCAGTCGGGCTCCACGGTCGTACGCAGCTAAGAACCGTTCAGATGTGCGGCCGCAGGTTGTGGTGCTTGGCAAACTCGTCGTGCGCCCACAGCCGGCGGAGCTCGTCCCAGCTCCGGCTGAGGCGCACGCGGCCGTCGACCGAATGGATCAGTTCCGGGCTGACGAATTGATGCGCGTTGCGCGGCTCCTGGTCGATGCGGAGAATTTTGAGATGTCCGCCCTCGATCCGCGCCACCGTGCCGATGCGGGTCCCGTCGCTGTCGACCACCTCCATTCCTTGGCGAACCGTCGCGAGCAACTGTCGGCCGCGCTCTTTCTCGTTCTCGGTCATCGTGATCTTTCTCGGTGGGTTTTACAGACCGAGTTAGATGGGTTTCCCGAGCTTTGCTTTGACGATGGTCAGTATCCCCATCACGAATGGCTCCGCATCGCTGCGAATGTCCGCAATGGGTCGGAAGCAGCCGTTCGGCTAACGTCAGTTTTGGGTGGAAAGCTGACGTTAGGGGTTTGTCGTCAAGCAGACATTCGTGTCATAGGGTCGGGCGCTCGGGGGAACGAATGTTTCGTGACAATTTCAATCGATGGCTCCGTGCACCGCTTCTGACCGGGCCCACGGCCATCTTCTGCGTGATAATAGCCCTCGCGCTGCCGACTCTGGTGCGCGCCGCCGTCAACGGCGTTGTGACGGGCTGCGAGTTCACGCCGTACCTTCCTTTCGTATTCGTCTGTGCCGTGATGCTAAGGTGGTGGCAGGCCGGCGCGGTCGCGCTCGCCTCGGTAGCAATCCTCGGCGGCCTCTTGGAAGGCCCGCCGAGACATATGCTGGCATTGCCGTGTTTCTTGCCGAGTGCGGGAATGTTTCTCGCCGCGTCCGCGGGCATGATCGCAATGGCGGTACTGGTGAGACACGTCGTCGCAAGACTGCAGAAGCCCGACGATTCTTCGGGTGGTATTATTTTTAGCCTGGAGAAGGGCGAGGTTTGGGCGAGCTGGCGCGGTCATGGGCAGCCTGTGCGGCTGGGAACCCGACACACTGTCGCCAACATGATGGACGACTTCCTGAAACAGGAGCAACTCGCGAAGCGCTTGGCAGGTCGTTCCGAATGCGGCTCTGACGCTTAACCTGCTCCGAACGTTTTGCCATTCAGTAAGCGGCAGCAATGGGTGGAAAGCTGTCATTGCGCTCAAGTAGCGCCGAGAGCCACATCGTTCGTCGGATGGTCTGTTCGACGCGGCAGTCGAGATACACGACGGGCGCAATGGTCCCCCCGCTAAACTCCGCCGCCTTGGATTTGCAGAACGGGTCGCGCTGACTGACCCACTGCCGTTGCGCTGCTCTAAGGCGACCTCGGCTGTTGGCGGGCATGCGAGCGAAGGCGGTGCGCCAAACCCGATTTAACGTCAGATCTTGGCGAGAGAACTCATCGTGGAAACAGGCGACGTTCGCGGCCGTCGTAACAGCGCCTTTCTGACAGCGGTTGAACGAAGCGGTGTAACGCCTCTCAACAGCCGCATCGACCGGCCCTTCTTCGGGCGTCATCACGAACTCATACGCGAACGGGTCGGGTTGGCTGGCGTGACCAGAAAACGCCAGCAAAAGACCGCCCAAGCCAATCGTCAGTCGCTTCCACATGAGCGTTGCGTAGCAACCGACGCGCCGCTCTCGCAATGGCAGGAATGGGTTGAAAAGGGACTTTAGAGATCCGTCTCGTCGTCGATGGGATAGGTCCTGTTCGCAAGCCCCCAGACGAAACCGAGCGCGAACCCAGCCCAGGCAGGCCTCGCATATGCCGACTGGAAACCCGTTAGCGCAATCGTGATGAGCCCCAAGAAAGCCAGAACGTAATAACCCGGCGGCGTTCCCTTGCCGGCCAGCTCATACTCGATCCAATGGGTGTTCCGCGCGAAACCCAACTCTTCCGTGCTTTTGAGGCTGCCTCGCTGCCCTCTTGCAGCGAACAACATCAAGGCAAGGCTGCCCACGACAATCGCTAAGGTGTTCGGCAACCAGACGGGTGCGTTAGTCCAAGCGGCGACAAGCGCGCCGCACAATGTGAATACTTCGATTAAAGGTGCATGCTTCGAGAGCTTGTCGATCAATGCTCCTAATCGCACGCTAGTGGTTATCGACGACCGGCGCAGTGTCCGCAATGGGCCCGAGACCTGCAATATCACGCTAGCGGCAGGAATGGGTGGAAAGCAGACATCGACGCGACCTAATACATCAGGCGATTAACGGAACACGTTGTGCTCGGTGTGCCTGACGGTGCACTTCTTCGTGAAATAGTTGCACTGGAAATTGATGGCCTCAGAACCAACTCTGAAATAGTCGTGCTCCGTACGTTCGATTAGTCCGGGAAACCCGTGATCGAAGACGAATTTCGGAGGTAGCGTATTTCGGTAATCGTGACAGTCGCTGCTGATGGAATCTCCATCGCGATATTCCCGATTGGCGCATCCCTCAGGCCATTCAAAGGGTCCTTCGTGCAGGACTAAGGGCGAATATTTCGCAGGCCGGTCGCTGGTCAGTACCAGCACCGCGAACAACAAGGCGAGGCAAGTTAAAATCGAGACCCCGATGACGGCGCGATCTCTATTCCTTCCTGGATTGGTCAACCGAGCAGCCAAGAGAATTCCGCCGATGAGCAGCGGAAAGAACAGGATTATGGATCCGAAGCGAACGAAGAGGCTCGCTGAGCCTCCAACATACAACGGACACATTCATTGAAGAACGGCACGATGAGGCTCCCTGCAACTCGGCGAGCCATCTAGCGGAGCGGGGTTACGGGTCGGCTAATGGCAGGAATGGGTCGAAGGCGGACGTTCAGACAGTGCGTTCAGCTAGCTCCGTTTCGAGTTCTACAATGAGTGATTGAAGGACCTCGCTAGAACCGGCCTCCAGTTCGCGGCGAGCGTGGTGGAGAAGATCTGTCCAGTGGGAGAGTGTATCCGCGTGAACCGGATGACCACTCAAGCGGCGGGCGCTTTGAACGGCTGACGACAGGTTTGTCGCGATGCTGCCATGTAAGTCCATCGAGCCGCCTTAAAGCAGGAATTGCCAAGACTAGGCATACGGTTGTTTCCCTAGGGCCAGCTTTGGGTGGATTCGCGACACGCTCCGGCGACCATTGATCCAATTCCGCGCGAGGTGCGATCCTGCGTGTCGTTTCTCAGTGAAGATCGAAACTCACCGGCGACCGACACAAGATGAACGTGAGACAACGTACATTAAAAGCTGGCAATTAATGATACTTTTGGCAGTAAGAGCGTTTGTTCAGTAGAACGGAGAAATATAATGAAAAGATTCATCGCCGGTTCTGCGGCCATCTTAGGCGTGATTGCTATGCCAGCTCACGCGCAGAGCCTAGGAACGATCGTAAATTCAGTATTAGGTACCGGATATTCCAACACGTATCGGCCAGCATATGGCTACCAGCCTTCATACAATTACGGATATCAGCCGTCATATGGATATCAGCCGTCGTATGGATATCAGCCTTCGTACGGATATCAGCCTTCGTACGGATACCAGCCTTCGTACAACGGAGCTTACGGCTATTCCCACCCGCGCTATAGCAACAACGGCGCCTACTACGGCTGCAAGCCCAGAAGGCACCACCGCAATGGCGTGACTTACTACACCCCGGGCTGCTGACGCCTCGCCCCAGTTCGTGAACACCGTGCCGCGTCCGACCGAAATGTCGGGCGCTCACACATCCACTGTTCAGGTGGAACGGGTCCAGGCTGTTGGCCGATTAAGGGGCCGACCGGCCTCGGTTGACTTGATAGCGCCGAGCGCCTGCTTTGCGGCTAGGGAAACTGCCTCTCAACCCTGAAGCGCCACACACCGCTTCTTCAATCCTGAAATGGGCTGGCAGGAGCCTGCGGAGGCGGATGCTAATGACAGGAAGGGGTCGAAGGTTGCCGCTTGGGCCCCCGTAGATTTCGCTGTCCTACACGGCATCGCCGCTCTCATAGCCTTGGCCGTGAAAAGCGGATGCTGCCTCATCGCTGCCTGCCCCGGTCGCATTGCCAAAAACCGCCTCGTCACTGCGAAGATCGGTGAAGATCGAGGCGGGCCTAAAGCGCTTTTTCGAAGATCCGGTAGCGGTGATTGATTTTTGCGCTGGGCAGCTCGGCGATCGACAGCATCCCCTTGTTGTCTTCGAGGATCCAGCCGAACTCACCGATATTGATCCCGAACTTCCCGACGCAGTCGCGACGGGTGTATTCGATCAGCATGAAGGCGAGCTGGCTGGCGAGCCGCGACTGATGCAGCTTCTTCGCGACGCCCATCAGCGGCACGCGCGAGCGTAGGGTGCGCGGCTTGCGCAGGCGCCACAAGAGCTTGGCCCAGCCGAACGGGAACAGCTCGCCGTTCAGGTCCTTGATCAGCTCATTGATGTCCGGAAGCGTGATCATGAACGCGACCGGTTCGCCGTCGATTTCGGCGATGCGCACCAGCTCATTGTAGATGATCGGCTTCAGCTTCTTTCCGGCATAGGCGATCTCCGCCTCGGTCAGCGGGACGTAGCCCCAGTTGTTCGACCAGGCGTCGTTGAGCAGGTTGAGGATCAGCCGCGCTTCCTCGTTGAAGCGCGACTTGTCGACCATGCGGATGCGGATGTGCGGGTTGCGCTCGCCCATTGCGATCAGGCGGTTGATCTTGGGATCGTCCCAGTGGGCGATGTCGACCTCGTAGGTCAGCAGGTCCTTGGCCTTCGAATATCCCGCCGCTTCGATCCACGCCTGATATTCGGGCTTGTGATGGCCCATCATCACCGTCGGCGGCTCGTCGAAGCCTTCGATCTCGAGCCCCGGCTCATCCCAGATCGAAAGGCTGATCGGGCCGAGCGCGCTCGTCATGCCCTGCTGCCGGAGCCAATCCTCGGCGGCGGCGATCAGCACGGCCGACACCTCGCCATCGAGCGCGTCGAAGAAGCCCCATTGGCCGATGCCCTGGCCCATATGCTCCTGCACCAGCTCGTCGACCTGCGCGCTGATGCGTCCGACGACCTTGCCGCCGCGCTCGGCGAGCCAGAGCTGCGCCTTGGCATGTTCGAACCACGGGTTCTTGCCCGGAGTGATCAGGCCGTGGACTTCGTCCTTGAGCGGTGGAACCCAATTGGGATCGTCCTTGTAGACGTCCCATGCGAAGTCGACGAAGGCCTTTTTGTCCTTCTTGGTCTGTACCGGGCGGATCGTTACGGGTGCACTGCTCATGCAGGAGGGCTAGCGGCTGTTTTCGCCCAGCGCCAGTTAAGGTTGAGACGCCTAAGTCCCGCCACTATCTCCTGCCAAAGGCCCAAGTTCAGCAACGATATATGACCCAAGCAGCGACCCTCGAGCGCCAACGCAGCGACGCGGCCGAAAGCCGAGGCGCTCCCGCGCGCGTCAAGGACGATGCGACCATGCTGAAGGCCGCCGCGAACCTGACGCGCGACCTCAATGTGCCGAGCACCAGGACCTATTGGGCCGACATGCTCAGCTCGGCGCTGCTCGGCTATGCCGGACTGTTCGGCGCGATGTTCCTTCGTCCGGCGTGGCTGGCTGTGATCGCCGGCCTCGTTGGCGTGCTTGCGCTCTATCGCGCCGGATCGTTCATCCATGAGCTGACGCACATCAAGAAGGGCGCGGTGAAGGGTTTCCGTTTCGTCTGGAACCTGATCGTCGGCGTGCCGATGATGATCCCGAGCTTCATGTACGAGGGCGTCCACAACCAGCATCACGCCAAGCGCTATTACGGGACGGTCGACGATCCTGAATATCTGCCGCTGGCGCTGATGCATCCGTGGACGTTGCCCGTGTTCCTCATCGCTGCCGCGCTGGCTCCGATCGGCATGCTGATCCGCTTCGGAATCCTCGCGCCGCTGTCGATGCTGTCGCCGAAGCTGCGGAGCATCGTCGTCGGCCGCTATTCCGGCCTTCAGATCAACCCCAAGTTCGTCCGGCCGAAGCCCGAAGGGGAGTTCGCCCGCGACTGGGCCTGGCAGGAGGCGGCATGCAGCATCTGGGCAATCGCGCTGCTGGCGATGGTCGCGACAGGCGTGATCCCGCTTCGTAATTTCCTGATCTTCCTCGGCGTCGCCTCGGGCGTGATGTTCCTCAACCAGATCCGCACGCTCGTCGCGCACCTGTGGGAGAATGACGGCGACGCGATGAGCGTTACCGCCCAATATCTCGACAGCGTCAACGTGCCCCCGCCCGGCACGCTGCCCGCGCTGTGGGCACCGGTCGGCTTGCGCTACCACGCGCTGCACCACCTGCTGCCGGGCTTGCCCTATCACGCGCTGGGCGAGGCGCACCGCCGCCTGTGCAAGGAGCTTGAAACCGGCTCGGTCTACCACGAATTCAGCCTACCGCGGCCTCTCGCCGCTGGTGGTGAGGCTTGCGGTCCGGACCTTGACTAACCGGCGCATTTCCGCTTGAGGGCTCGGCGTCCGGCGGGCTGAGGCTCGCCGTTTTGTATTCCTGCGAAGGCAGGAATCCAGTACTGGGCTTCTGACTTCGCAGGAGCACGAGGGAAAGGGCGGCTCCCTGAAGTCCGCCTGGCCGGGGTTACCTCGCACGGACCCCTGACGAACGAAAGGAATGACCCATGCGCCATCGTGTTGGCGGCCGTAAGCTTCAGCGCACTTCCAGCCACCGTGCAGCCCTGTTTCGCAACATGGCGGCCGCGCTCATCAAGCATGAGCAGATCACGACGACGACGGCCAAGGCGAAGGAGCTTCGCCCCTATGTCGAGAAGCTCATCACGCTCGCCAAGCACGGCGGCCTTTCGAACCGCCGTCTGGCGCAGTCCCGCCTGATGGACGACGCGCAGCTGGCGAAACTCTTCGATGTGCTTGGGCCCCGCTATGCGGACCGCAACGGCGGCTACACTCGCGTCATCAAGGCCGGCATCCGCGCTTCGGACGCAGCGCCGATCGCCGTGATCGAGTTCGTCGACCGCGACGTCTCCGCCAAGGGCCAGGACAGCGGCCCGGTGATGAGCGAGGACGAGCTCGAAGCCGCCTAGTCGTTCGCGGCTAAGCCACTCTCTGGCAAGCATTTTTCACGCGTTACCTGAACAGTGGCCGACGCGGCTGTTCAGGCGCGATGCAGCGCCGTAACGATAATGCGCCTCTCATGGGCCGCCGTGCGTTTTGCACGGCGAGTTCCGAACGAGGGAGTTTGGCGATGAAGGCAGTGACGAGGATCTTGGCGGGCGGCGTTACTGCTGCCGCGCTCGGTGTGCAGCGCCGGCCGCGGCGCAATATTATCCCGGCTACGGCGGCGGCATCGGCCAGGCGATCGGCCAGATTTTCGGCGGCGGGGGCTACGGCTATAACGGCTCCGGCTACAACGGCGGGAACCAGCAGGCGATCGTCAATCAGTGCGCGGCCGCGGTGCAGCAGCGCCTGAGCGGCGGCTACGGCTATAACGGCGGCTACAACGGCGGCTCCAACAATTACGCCTATGGTGGCGGCGGCCGGGTGGTCGGTATCAGCCGCGTCGAGCCACGCTCGAACGGCCTGACCGTGCGCGGCGTCGCGACCAGTGGCCGCTACGCTGCATACGGCAACAATGGCTATGGCGCGCAGGCTCCAGTCGACCTGACCTGGCGCTGCAAGGCGGATTACCGCGGCTATATCGCTGACATCGATATCAGCCCGGCGCAGCGCAATTACGGCTACGGCAACAACTACCAGCCGTACAATCAGTACGATTATTCGCAGTACGGCTACCGCCGCTACTAAGCGACTGACGAGTTCGTCACGAGGTGCGCCGGGCTCCCCCGCGGAGTTCCGGCGCATTTGATTTGAGCCGTCTACCGTCGTCCGGTTCGTTGTCGAGCGAAACAACAACAGCAGCTTTTGGCCGCGCGCACACGCCTCGCGTTGACCCGAACTTTACTCTGGGGCTGGCGCTCTCTATCCGCCCGCCATGACGGTCCAACCCACCGAAATCTATCCTCATCGTCGACTTCGGAAGCCAAGTGACGCAGCTGATCGCGCGGCGCATCCGCGAGGCCGGCGTCTATTGCGAGATCGCTCCGTTCAACTCCGCCGAAGAAGCCTTCGAGCGGCTCCAGCCCAAAGGCGTGATCTTCTCCGGCGGGCCCTCGTCCGTCCTCCACGAGGAAAGCCCTCGCGCACCGCAAGCCCTCTTCGACAGCGGCCTTCCGCTGCTCGGCATTTGCTACGGGCAGCAGACCCTGCATCAGCAGCTTGGCGGCAAGGTCGTCGCCTCCGACCAGCGCGAGTTCGGCCGCGCGTTCATCGATATCGTCGCGCCATCAGCCTTGTTCGACGGCCTCTGGAACGTCGGCGAGAAGCACCAGGTGTGGATGAGCCACGGCGACCGCGTCGAGACGCTCGCGCCGGGCTTCGAGGTCGTCGCCGCGCTCCGAAGGCGCGCCCTACGCGATCGCCACCAACGAGGACGCGAAGCGCTACAGCCTGATGTTCCACCCCGAGGTCGTGCACACGCCCGACGGCGGCAAGCTGCTCGCCAATTTCGTGCGGCACGTCTGCGGCTGCGCCGGCGACTGGACCATGGCCAGCTTCCGCGATGCGAAGATCGCGGACATTCGCGAGCAGGTCGGCAAGGGCCGCGTGATCTGCGGGCTATCGGGCGGCGTCGACAGCGCGGTCGCGGCGGTGCTGATCCACGAAGCGATCGGCGACCAGCTGACCTGCGTCTTCGTCGACCACGGCCTGATGCGCCAGGGCGAGGCGGAGCAGGTCGTCTCGCTGTTCCGCAACAGCTACAACATCCCGCTCGTCCACGTGGACGCGAGCGCCGATTTCCTCGGCGGGCTCGAAGGCGTCACCGACCCCGAGAAGAAGCGCAAGTTCATCGGCGCCGAATTCATCAACGTCTTCGAGGCGGAGGCGAAGAAGATCGGCGGCGCCGATTTCCTCGCGCAGGGCACGCTCTATCCCGACGTGATCGAGAGCGTCAGCTTCACCGGCGGCCCGTCGGTGACGATCAAAAGCCACCACAACGTCGGCGGCCTCCCGGAGCGGATGAACATGAAGCTCGTCGAGCCGCTGCGCGAGCTGTTCAAGGACGAGGTGCGTGAGCTTGGGCGTGAGCTTGGGCTTCCCGAGGCCTTCGTCCAGCGGCATCCGTTCCCCGGGCCCGGCCTGGCGATCCGCATCCCGGGCGAAGTCACGCAAGGAGAAGTGCGACATCCTGCGCAAGGCCGACGCCGTCTACCTCGAGGAAATCCGCAACGCCGGCCTGTACGACGCGATCTGGCAGGCGTTCGCGGTGCTGCTTCCGGTCCGCACCGTCGGCGTCATGGGCGATTACCGCACCTACGATTACGTCTGCGGCCTCCGCGCCGTGACCAGCGTCGATGGGATGACGGCGGACGTCTATCCCGTTCGACTCCGCAATTCCTCAGCCGCGTCGCGACCCGAATCGTCAACGAAGTGCAGGGCATCAACCGGGTGGTCTATGACTACACGTCGAAGCCGCCCGGCACGATCGAATGGGAATGATTGGATGCATCGCTCGCGCATCAACGGCATTCTGATCGACTGCAACGTCGATGATATCGGTGCCGCGGCGCAGTTCTGGGCGGGTGCGCTCGGACGCGCGGTCGATCCCGATCATCCGGGGACGCGCGGGAATTACGTGATGCTGGAAACGCCGCCGAACGAGATCAGCGTGCAGATCCAACGCGTCGATCACGAGAGCCGTGTCCATATCGACATCGAGACGGATGACATCGATGCCGAGGTCGCGCGGCTGGAGAAGCTCGGAGCTACCGTGGACACCCGCATGGAGCGCTGGGTGGTCATGCGCGCACCGTCGGGGCAGCGATTCTGCATCGTGCGCGTCCAGCGGCCGGGGTGGCCGAAAGGCACGACCACCTGGGAGTAGTCATGCCGAAGAGTGTCGCAATTGCCCTTTGCGCCCTCCTCTGACGGCCGCGGCGCCTCCCAAGCCGGATCCTGAGCCGCACTAGCCGTTGCTCCGTCGGAGGCGGGCATTAAGGTCCTGCGCCGGGGGTGGGGCATGGAATTCTTCAACTATGTGATGGTGCTAGCGTCGGTGATTATCGGCCTTGCCGTCACGCATCTGCTGCAGGGCGTCGCGAAGCTGATCCAGCATCCCGACCGGCAGAAGCTCTACTGGGTGCACCTGCTGTGGGTCGCGCTGATGTTCCTCAACGCGCTGTTCCTGTGGTGGTGGGAATTCCAGCTCGCGAGCGTCACGCATTGGACGTTCGAGCTCTACGTCTTCGTCCTGAGCTTCGCGGTCGTGCTCTACTTGATCTGCGCGGTGCTGATGCCGTCGGAACTCGGCGAGTACCACAGCTACCGGGCTTATTATTATTCGCGCCGCCGATGGCTGTTCGGCCTGCTGTTTCTTTTCAGCGTGATGGATTTCGCCGACACCGCCGTCAAAGGCATGGCGCATCTAGCGTCGTTGGGGTGGCCCTATGTCGCTACGGTCGTCACCCGGTCGGCGCTGTTGCTCGGGGCGATGAAGACGCGGAACCCGAAGTATCATGCGTTCGTGGTCGTTCTGTTTATTGCCCAGCTGATCGTGCTCGCATTCCGCAGTTTCCACACCATGCAGTAGCAATCGTCAGGCACGTCAGCCGGTTAACGGTAACCTCGCGTTTACCGTCATATTGACATGCTCCATGCCGTTGAGATGTTCAGACGCGAAACGACACCCGAGCTGGAGCGTTAGACGAATCCATGAACTATCGAGCTCTCATCGCACTTGCGGCCATCAGTCTGACGGGCTCGAGCGCTAGCGAAGCGAAGCTTCGGATCTTCGGGCACGCGCCGCATGCGTCCCACGCGGCGACGGTGCGCGCGCGTGGGCCGCAGCCCGTGCCTTACCATTGGACCCAGGGCGCCGCTCCCAAGGCTCATTCGGACATGGTCGCCGAGTTCGGGAAGGTCGGACTCACGCCCGGTCAATATCTGTGGGCGACCACGGTTCCCACGCAGGGCGAGACCCGGATCGTGATCGATCGGCTGACGCAGATGGCCTACGTCTATCGCGCGGACAAGCTGGTCGGTGCAGCCACGGTTTCGACAGCAACGGTTGGCCGGATCACTCCGCTCGGCTTCTGGTCCGTGCTCGAGAAGCGGCCGTTCTACCGCTCGAAGAAATACGACAATGCGCCGATGCCTTTCATGCAGCGCATCGACACCTACGGAATTGCGCTGCACGGCGGAAAGAACCCCGGCTTTCCGGCGAGTCACGGCTGCATTCGCCTGCCGATGAAGTTCGCCGAGAAGCTCTATGGCCTGACCAAGGTCGGCTCGAAAGTGGTCATCGAAGGGTAATGAAGCGGGCGGAGCTGGAGCTCCGCCCAGGTTGTCAGGAGCGGCGGCCGCCCCGACCGATCCCGCTGTTCTCCGAATTAATCGTGCCCAGCGTTGCCTCCGCTTCCGGTGCGGTGGTGGCCTGCGGCTCGTTGATGGCTCCGGGGGTGGTATTCACGCCGCTGTGCTCGCCACTCGCAAGCAACAGCTCGTCCTGGTTCTGGCCGCCCGGCTGCGGGCTTTGCTGACCGCGGCTTTGCTGCCGGTTTTGGCGCCAGCTGTCGAAGTCCTGGTGGAACCGCTGTTCGCGCTCACGGCAGTAATCCGCATAGTCCTGATCGAGCGCCTGCATCTGCCGGTCGCGCCAGCTGCGATAATGGTCGTCCGGATGGCTGCTGAAGCTCTGTCGGCCTTCGCGCCACTCGTTCGATCCGCCGAAGCCGCCTCGCGGGCCTCCGCCGCGATTGTCGCGCTCGTCGTCGCGGAACCATGAGCGCGCCTCGTCGCCGATGCGCGAGAAGAAGCCGCGATCGTCATCGCGATCGCGCGAACGCCCGCGGTTGTCCTCGTCGAACATGAAGCCGCGTCCGCGCTCGCGGCTGCGCCGGTCGCGGTCGTCCCTGTCGCGCCAATCGTCGCGCTCGCTATCGCCGCCGCCGAAACCTTCGTCATATTCCCGCAGATAGCCGTGCTGTGCCATCGAATTGCTCCTTCACGCCAAGAAACAGAGGGGCCGTAAGGCCACGTGTCGCAAACGAACCACGGCTGCTTGGGATGCGCTCGTTGTCGCCTCGGCCGATGATCCTGCCGCAGCTTTGAGCCGGCCTAAGCCCTCTCCGCGTCCTGCGGACGCAACGGGAGCTCGAGGCTGGTGCGCAGACCCGGCTCATTGTCCTCAAGGATCAGATCGCCTTCGTGCAGGTGAGCGATGGCTTCGGCCAGCGCCAGGCCAAGCCCGGCCCCTTCCTTCGAACGGCTGGAATCCAGGCGGCCGAAGCGCCGCATCGCCTCTCCACGAAGCTCGGTCGGGATGCCTGGCCCACGGTCCGCGACGTCGATCCGCATCTGCTTCCCGTCGCTTGCCACGCCCGACGCGAATTTCACCTCCTGTAGAGCCGTAGTGGACGGCATTCTCGATGAGATTGCTCACCGCCTGGGCCAGCAGCTGGCGATGGCCGTAGAGCGGGATTGGACGAGCCGGACGCTCATATTTGATCTCGGCGCCTGCCTCTTCCGCGACGGGCTCGTACATCTCGCAGAGTTCGGCCGCGAGCTCGCCGAGGTCGAACCAGCTGAATTGCTTCCGGCCTGTCAGCGCTTCCGATCGGCTGATCTCCAGCACGGCGGTCAAGATCCGCATCAGCGCGTCCGCCTGGCGGATGACGCTTCCCAGAAGCTCTTCCTGCTCTTGTGGATTGGGCGTCTCCGCCGCCGCGTGAGCGGCCGATCTCAAGCGGCTGACCGGCGAGCGCAGGTCATGCGCAAGCAAATCCGTCAGCATGCGCAGTTCGTCCATCAGCCCGCCAATCCGGTCGAGCATCGCGTTGATCTGCTGGCTGAGCCGATCGAATGCATCGCCGCTGCCGGACAAAGGCACTCGGCCACTAAGATCGTGGCGGCTGATCCGGTTCGCGACCGCGACGATGTTGCCGATCCGCAGTCCGACATAACGCGCGAGGACGGCTCCGCAGGCGAGACCGAGCATCAGCGCCATCGCAAGCGCAACCAGGAGCGAGCTCTCCAGCGTCTGCTTGATGGCAAGTCCTTCGCCCGCGATGCGTCCGCTGATCAGCCACTGGCCATTGTTCAGATGGTGTATCATTACGAGCGCGCGGCGCGGTGTCGGCTGGCCTCTCAATCGCAGGAACGTGCTCCGGGGGCCTTCGGTAAGGTGCGCTTGCGACAGGCCTTCGATGTTGCCGATTAGCTCTCGCCCCTTGGAGTTGAGCAGCGCAACCACCGCGAGCGGATCGGCATAAGCAATCGTGTCCTGCACGGCATCGGTGACTGCCGGCTCGCCTCCGGTGCGAAAGACGTCGGTCAGGACCTTGTCCTGCTCCACAACTTGCTGCCGCATCTCGCGACACGGCTTCGTCGTGCGTTCGCGCAGTAGATGAATCCGATGACCGCAAGGTTCGACAGCAGCGCCAGCAGCCCCGCAACGAGGGCGATCCTAAAGGTCGTGGGCACGCGTCGAGCTATAGCAAGCTCAAGCGGCTAGCATGTAGCCCGCGCCTCTGACCGTATGCAGGAGCGGTTTCTCGAACCCGTCGTCGAGCTTCCGCCGAAGGCGGCTGACGTGCACGTCGATGACGTTCGTACCCGGGTCGAAGTGGTAGTCCCAGACCTGCTCCAGGAGCATCGTACGGGTAACCACGCGCCCCTCATTGCGGGCGAAATATTCGAGCAGGAGATATTCGCGCGGCTTGAGATCGAGCTTCTTGCCGTCCCGCTTCACGCGTCCGGGACAGTGGATCAATTTCCAGGTCGCCGACCGTCAGCCGGTGATCGGCGGGATCGATGCGGGATTCGCGGCGGCGGAGCAGGGCATTCACGCGGGCGAGGAGCTCGGCGAAGGAGAATGGCTTCACCAGATAATCGTCGGACCCGCATTCCAGCCCTTCGATCCGGTCGCCCACCGAGGCCAAAGCGGAGAGGACGAGCACGGGCGTCTCGATCCGCGCCGCGCGCAAGGCCTTGAGCACTGACAAGCCGTCGAGGGCCGGGAGCATCCGATCGAGGATGATCAAGTCGAAACTCCCGTCGGTGGCACGGAACAGGCCGTCCTGGCCGTTGTTCGCCTGCTCGACGCTGTGGCCTTCCTGGGTCAGGCCCTTGCTGAGGTAGGCGGCGGTTTCGGCGTCATCCTCAACAAGCAGGATCTTGCGTCCCATAAACTCTCCCTGCGGGGGTCTGTATCAACCCTCCATAATGTTTCCGTGCGGCGCGCACAGCGGGGGAGGGAGAGAGCCGACGCGCACTGCCGCACGGAGAAGTGTTCCTATTTAGCTCGTTTTCTTTTCAGTCGTCGCCGACTTCACGATCTTCTTCGCCCGCATGCTCATTGGCCGTAACCTGTCGTCTAAGGCCGGGCGGCTCTCACGCCCGTGGCCGAAAGGTTACATGCATTTCATGCGGGCGGTCCCGGTTTCTCGGCCGCGTGTCAGGGTAATTAAGTGTTGTTCATCGGCCAAGCGCCGGGCTACGGTTTGAACGAATGATCGCGCAGAAGACCCGCTACGCGTTGCGCTCCCTGCTGTTCCTTGCGGAGGAGCAGGGCGGTGCGCCGGTCCAGCTCGGACGTATCGCCGATACGCAGCGTGTGCCGCCCAAATATCTCGAGCTGATCATGCTCGACCTCAAGAAGGCGGGCCTCGTCAAAAGCGCACGGGGTCCCAAGGGCGGCTACCAGCTCTCGCGCTCGGCCGAGCAGATCTCGTTCGGTGAGATCGTGCGGTCGATGGAGGGACCCATCGCGCTCGTCTCCTGCGCGAGCGTCAATTTCTACGCGCCGTGCGGCGACTGTCAGGACGAAGCGACGTGCGCCATCCGGCGCGCCTTCACGTCCTTCGCGATCAGAGCACGGCGGTTCTCGACTCCATTTCGCTGGCCGAAGGCGCCCGCTGGGAAGAGCGGCTGGGGCTGGAGAAATAGGGGAAAGCTCGAATGGAAGAGGATCTGTACAGCCCGCGGCCGGTCGCAGGGTGGTTCATCATCGCCGCCGCGGCATCGCTCCTGTTCATGGGGTTCGGCTGCATCAGCTACTTGATGCACGTCTTCGCCGACCCGGCGACGATGCCGCTCGACCAGCGAGCTGCTTACGAAGCCGAGCCCGCCTGGGTGACCGGCGCGTATGCCGTGGCCGTGTGGGTCGGCCTGCTGGGAGCAATCTTCTCGTAGTGCGGCGCAGGGCCGCCGAGTGGCCCTGCTGCTATCGCTGCTTGCAGTGCTGATCTGGCTGGCGGGGCTGCTCCTGGTGACGCAGCTGCGAGAGAGCATGTCTGCAAACGACCTTCTGCGTGGCGCTCGTCGTCGCCGCGCTGACCTGGACGGTTTACTGGTTCGCGCGGCATTCGCGGCAGCGCGGCTGGCTGCGCTGAGCGCTTAGCCGGGCAGGCCCAAGCGGGACTGCGTCGTGGTCCGATCTGCCAAGGCAAGCTGAACATGCTGTGCTGATACGGTCGGGCGTGATGCGTAATAGGCGGTTGGTGCGGCCAAGGTAGCGGTCGGCAAAGCAAGCAGGACCGCGAGCCCGGCATCGCCGAGCCAAGAGCGGACGTTCATCGCCAGAACTCCAGTTTCAATCCACGCGAAATATCGCGCACTTGCCTGTTCGACGCTCAATAGCCGTTGAAGGTTCCGGGCATTTCGCCTCCGGAATGAGCTTCCGCTAGCGGGGTTAACGCTCGAACGTTAGAAGACCGCGCCATGTCGACATTCACCATGGACACCTCAACCAGCCGCGCGACGCCGGTACCGGTTCCCGGCAAAAGGATCACGGCGCCATCGATCCGGGCTCGCAAGGTCGATGCCAAGACCGAACAGCCGATCGTGATGCTCACCGCCTACACTATGCGCATGGCGCAGCTCCTCGATCCGCATTGCGACATGCTCCTGGTCGGAGACAGTCTCGGCCAGGTTATCTACGGGCTGCCGTCGACGATCCCGGTGACCTTGGAGATGATGTGCGCGCATGGCGCCGCAGTCGTTCGGGGGAGCTGGCATTCATTGGTCGCCGTGGACATGCCTTTCGGCTCCTACGAGGGCTCGCCCGAGCAGGCTTTCGCCAATGCGTCGCGCATCATGAAGGAAACGGGCTGCGCCGCCGTGAAGCTCGAAGGCGGGCGAAGCGATGGCTCCCACGATCGAGTTCCTGTCCCACCGCGGCATCCCCGTCATCGGTCACGTCGGTTTGACCCCGCAAGCGGTCAATGTGCTCGGCGGCTATGGCGCACGCGGCAGGAGCGGCGACGAAGCCAAGCATCATCGAGGAGGACGCCATCGCCGTGGCTGGCGCAGGCGCGTTCTGCATGGTCGTCGAGGGCGTGATGGAGGAGATCGCTACGCACATCGCCCAGAACGTCGACGTGCCGATCATCGGCATCGGCGCGTCTGCCGATTGCGACGGCCAAGTTCTCGTGATCGACGACATGCTCGGCATGTTCGAACGCACGCCGCGGTTCGTGAAGCGCTACGACGATCTTGCCGGGCGCATCGGCGAAGCGGCACGGACATATGCCGATGAAGTACGCTCTCGCCGCTTCCCGTCTACGGAGCAGACTTACCGGCCGAAGTCCTGAAACCTTAGTCGCTCCTCTCGATCGAGCTTGAGAACCGCCGCCTGAACATTCTCGACTTCGAAGCCCTTAAGGGCATCGCGGATTTTGACCCCGCCTATCTCCACCTCGAAAAGCGGCAGCGATTGCCGCCCCCCTTTGCGTTTCCTGTCACAGTCGCTAGACGATGCGGCGCCAGCTTCCGTTCAGCTTATGCGGGGAAGGAAGCTTCCGGCAGTTTCATCCACTTTGCTCTGAGGAAGATTTGGCGGAGCCTCCCGAGTATAACGAGACCTTCCTCCGTGAGGTGGACGAGAATCTGCGCCGCGACCAGCTGCGCGATTTCGCGAAGAAGCACGGCGCCTTGCTCGCGGCCGCGGTCGTCCTTTTTTTGATCGCGAGCGGCGGCTTCATCTGGTGGCAGCAGCACAAGGTGCAGCGCTCGGAGAAGCAGGTCGAGCAGCTCGCAGAGGTCTTCAAGAACATCGGTGCGGGTGCACCGGGCGATGCGCCGAAGCAGCTCGATGAAATGTCCGACCGCGGCAGCAAGGGTGTCCGGGCAACCGCTATGTTCACGCGAGCGGCGCTCGCCCTGCAGCAGAACGACGTGAAGCTCGCGACCGCCAAGTATCGCGAGATTGCCGGCGACAGCTCGCTGCCGCAGCCATATCGCGATGCCGCTCTGCTGCGGCAGACGGCGCTGGAGTTCGATTCGCTTCAGCCGCAGGAGGTCATCTCGCGGCTTCAGCCGCTGGCGAAACCCGGCACGCCCTGGTTCGGCACCGCGGGCGAAATGACCGCACTTGCGCTTCTCAAGCAGAACCAGCCGGCGCAGGCCGCGCAGCTGTTCGCCGCGATCGCCAAAGACAAGACCGTTCCCGACTCCATCCGCGCCCGCTCACTCCAGGTTGCAAGCAGCCTGGGCGTCGACGCGAGCGCGGCTCTCCCTCCGGCCCAGTAGGACCGACGATGATCAAGCATAAGAGTATCCGCATTGCAGTGATGATTGCCGTAGCGCTCGCTGCGAGCGGGTGCAGCGTCTTCAAGAAGAAGGGTCCGTCGACCCCGGTGCTCGGCGAACGCATCGCGGTCCTGACGGGCGAGACCGACGTGGAGGTCGACCCCGCTACGACGGCTCTTCCGATGAGTCTTCCGCAACCCGTCGTGAACACCACATGGACTCAGTCGGGCGGCTCAGCCTCGAAATCCGTGGGCCAGCTGGCCCTGGGCGGTGCAGTGACGCGCGCCTTTTCCGTCAACGCCGGCCGCGGCAGCAGCCTGACGGCGCGTCTCGCATCGGCTCCGGTCGTCGCCAACGGACGCGTGTATACGATGGACACGCTCGGAACTGTTCGCGCGTTCGACGGGAGCACGGGTGCGCAGGCCTGGGCGACCGCGACGCCCACCGACCGCGGCGACCAGGCCGCGATGTACGGCGGCGGAATCGCATACGATAACGGCCGCATCTTTGCCTCGAACGGCCTCGGCTACGTCGTGGCGCTCGATGAACGCAACGGCGGCAAGGTCTGGCAGGTGCGCCCCGGTGGGCCTCTCCGCGGTGCGCCGAGCGTCGGCAATGGCGCGCTCTACGTGATCAGCCAGGACAACCAAATCTACTCGCTCAGCGAAGTTGACGGTTCAACCAACTGGTCGGAGGCCGCCTCCCTGGAAATCGCAGGTGTGTTCGGCTCCGCGTCCCCGGCCGTTGGCCAGGGCACGGTCGTTGCCGGTTTCTCGTCGGGCGAGCTCAACGCCTACCGCTACGAAAACGGGCGTCAGGTGTGGTCCGACACTCTACAGCGTACGACCATCCGAACCAGCGTCTCGTCGCTCTCCGACGTCGATGCCGATCCGGTGATCGACAACGGGCAGGTGTTCGCCGTCGGCCAGGGCGGTCGCATGGTCGCTCTCGACATCATCACCGGCCAGCGGCTTTGGGAGCTGAACGTTGCCGGTATCGATACGCCGTGGGTCGCTGGCGACTGGGTCTTCGTCATCACCGACGAGGCGAAGCTGCTCTGCATTTACCGGCAGAACGGTCACATCCGCTGGATCAACCAGCTGCCGCAGTTCCTGAAGGCCAAGTCGAAGAAGGGCGAGATCGAATATTCAGGCCCGGTCCTTGCGGGCGGACGCCTAATCATCACTGGATCGAACGGCGCGCTGATCTTCGTGGATCCGACGAGCGGCGCCTTCCAGGGACAAACTCGGCTTCCCGCTGGCGCGAGCCTGCCGCCGGTCGTGGCGAACAACACGCTCTACATCTACGACGACCGCGGCCAACTCAGCGCGTTCAGATAGGACTGGACCCTCGTTTGCGCGGGGGTACATGGCTCCATGCCCTTGCCCACCGTCGCCATTGTCGGCCGGCCCAACGTCGGCAAATCGACCCTGTTCAACCGGCTCGTCGGCAAGCGCGTCGCGCTGGTCGACGATCGGCCAGGCGTCACGCGCGACCGCCGTGAAGGCGAGGCGAAGCTTCTCGGGCTTGAGTTCCGAGTGATCGACACGGCGGGCTTCGAGGACGAAGACCCGCAGACGCTGCCCGGCCGGATGCGGCAGCAGACCGAAGCCGCCGTCCGCGACGCCGACGCCGCGCTGTTGCTGATCGATGGCCGAGAAGGCGTGACTCCGCTCGACGAGGAAATCGCGCGCTGGCTCCGCGCCGAAACGACCCCCGTCATTGTCGTCGCCAACAAGGCCGAAGGCCGCACGGGCAGGGACGGCGCGTACGAAGCCTATAGCCTTGGCTTTGGCGATCCTGTCGCGATCAGCGCCGAGCATGGTGAAGGCGTCGCCGATCTGTTCGAGGCGCTTTTGCCGCATGTGGAGCACGAGCGTTTCGAGGCCGACGAGGAGGCTGGAGAGGAGGAGCGCTCGCTCAGCATCGCCGTCGTGGGGCGGCCCAACGCCGGCAAGTCGACTCTGGTGAACCGGATGCTCGGGCAGGAGCGGATGATCACTGGTCCGGAGGCAGGCATCACCCGCGATTCCATTAGCCTCGACTGGCAGTGGAACGGGCGCCCGGTGCGCCTCGTGGACACCGCAGGCCTCAGGAAGCGGGCCAAGGTCGAAGACAAGCTCGAGCGCCTTTCGGCCGCCGACACTCGACGGGCGATCGATTATGCCGAGGTTGTCGTCCTGTTGCTGGATGCGACGAGGGGTCTGGAGTCCCAGGATCTCCGGATTGCCTCGCAGGTGATCGAGGAAGGGCGCGTGCTGATCATCGCGCTCAACAAGTGGGACGTGGCGGAAAATGCATCCGCGCTGTTCAACGGCGTGAAGGCCGCTTTGGCGGAAGGCTTGTCGCAGCTGCGCGATGTGCCGGTGCTGACGGTCTCGGCGAAGACCGGCAAAGGCATCGACACGATCCTCGAAGTCGCCTTCGACCTGCGCGAGCAATGGACGCGGCGGGTGCCCACTGGCGAGCTCAACCGCTGGTTCGAGGACGCCGTCGAGGCCAATCCGCCGCCCGCACCTAAAGGCCAACGAATCAAGCTGCGCTACATCACGCAGGTAAACACGCGTCCGCCGACGTTTGTCGTGTTCGGAAACCGAACCGATGAGCTTCCTGAGAGCTATCGCCGCTATCTGGTTAACGCCATTCGGCGCGACCTGAAGCTCGGTCCGGTCCCGCTAAGGCTCGATTTCCGCGGGCGCGGCAACCCATTCGATAAGGGTCGCCGCTAAGGAGAATTTTACCCTTTGCGCCCTATCTCGATAGGGGTGGATCCACTGCCGGAGGCATCCGGCACATGAGGAGCTTAGGGTGGCCGACGAGGCTCGCGAGATTGTCGACTGGGTGCATTTCGAGAAGAGTTGGACCGAACTTGGCCCGAACTTCATCCGCATCCTGACCTATTTCAAGGAAGACGGCACGAAGTCCGTCGCTGATATCGAGCAGGCGATGCACGGCCAGAATACGGCCGCGCTCGTCCTTCCGGCGCACACGCTCAAGGGTGAATCGCGCCAGCTCGGCGCGGAGCCGCTCGCCAAGATGGCCGAACTGATCGAAACCACCGCGCGCCTGTGCGTCGAGACTCACCGCTTCCCGGACGAGCTCGTCCCCGAGGTGGTGGAGCTGCGTCGGCTGTTCGAAGAAACGGTCGATCTTTTCGACAAGGCGACCAATCCGCTGGTCACGCGGACCGGACCGGCGGGCTTCGGCCGCAAGGTCACGAACCAGGGCTTCGGCCGGATCTAGTCCTTCGCCGACTCCGACTGGAGCTGGACGTAATTCTGCAGCCCCATGCGCGCGATCATCTCGAACTGTTGTTCGAGCGTGTCGACATGCTCTTCCTCATTGTCGAGGATCTCTGAAAACAAGTCGCGGGATCCGTAATCGCGCACTTTCTCGCAATCGGCGATCGCGTTGCGGAGCTGGACCAAGGCTTCCATTTCCAGCTCGAGGTCGGCCTTGAGCACTTCTTCGACATTCTCGCCGATGCGCAGCCGGCCCAGCGCCTGGAAGTTCGGCAACCCGTCCAGGAACAGGATGCGCTCGGCGAGGCGATCGGCGTGCTTCATCTCATCGATGGATTCGGAGCGCTCGAACTGGGCAAGCTTATGCACCCCCCAATTGTCGAGGAGGCGGTAGTGGAGCCAGTACTGGTTGGTGGCGGTGAGCTCGTTCTTGAGCGCTTCGTTGAGCAGCTCGAGGACCTTGGGATCGCCCTTCATTCATCGCCTCCCGCGTCGCCGCGAGCGCGCGATGCTCCGTCAAGCAACGGGGGTCAAGCCGGAAGGTCGATCAGGCGGCTTCGGCGGTGACGAGCCGGAGGTGAGAGCGCTTGCCACGCTCCTCGTCGATGAGCTCCTGGGCAAAGTCGAGGCAGCACCCGCACTGCACTTCGCAATCGTGGCACGCGTAGGCGGCTTCTGCCGTCGAGCAGCCGGCGCGAGCTGCCTCGCGAACTTCACTCTCGGTAATTCGGTTGCAGACACAAACGATCATGGAGTTCAATATAAACGATAATGCGAACCATTCGCAAGAGAAATCTTACCCGCGCATGTACCGCCGTGAGACGAATGCGGTTGGCCAACCCACCAGGACGACATGCGCGAAAAGCTGCGTGGATATGGACAAGGCAGACGGGGGCCACGCCGCCGCGAAACGGAGTGGCACGACGATGAGGTTCATGACGACATAGGTGACCAGGCCGTAGATCAAGCCGGCTAGCCAAGGCCGATCAAGCAGCGCGGGAATTCTCCGCGCCGCCACCACGAATATGGCAACCATGATGGCCATGAGAGTGAAGTGCACAATCAAACCAAGGATCGATCCGCTCACTCCCCAATCGGTCGCGCGCGGGAACGGCCCGGAAGCAACCGCCCGAAGCATTGCTGCCGGTTCGCGGCCTCGCCATACCGTCAGGATAACCGCCCAAAGAATGTCGAGCGTGCCGCAAATCAGAGTGGCGACGACTATTGGCTTCGCGATCGTACGTCCGTCCATTGCGTGCTCCCCGGTCAGCGATGCACTTTCCTGATTACCAACTTCAGTCCCGACCATATGTCATCGACCGAACATATCTTCACGTCGACGAGATGCATTGGAAGCGCGATGTCGCGGATCACGTCTTCGGTGATGTCGGCGGGGACTTTCGAGGCTTTCTTAGGCCAGCTCACCCAGATCAAGCCGTTTGGCGCGAGAAGCGGCATCAGCTCGCGAAGCTTGGCCTCCAGCTCGCCGCGCGAAGTGACGAAGACGTGCGCTGCGTCGATCGGCGCTTCGGGGACTCCGAGCAGCTGAAGCTGCAGTCCTTCGGCCGCGATTTCTTCGGAGACGCTGGCCGGCATTCCGTCGCGCCACACACGCATGTCGTCCTTGAGCGACAACTTTTTAGCGAGCGGCGTTCCGGAATAGCCGCTTGGCATCAGAACTCCGGCGGCAGCTCGCTGCCCATGAGCCTCGGGAAAAAGCCTTCGTGCTCAGCGCGCAGGTCGGCGATAGACACTTCGCAAACCACTCCGGAAAGGCGTGAATCGATAACAATCGCGTCACCGCCGGTCCACCCGATGAAGCAGCAACCGACGTCAGCGTCGAGCGCGAGGCGCTCGACCATGTGCTGGTTGTGCGGTTCGGTGACGACGTATCGCCCTTGAGTCTCGCCGAACAGCGACCAGGCGTGCTGCACCTTCTCCCGGTCGACATGATCTTCGAAGCTCTCGACGGTCAGTCGCGCACCGATATCGGAGGCGAGCGCCATTTCGGTGACGGCTACGAGAATCCCGCCGTCCGACACGTCGTGGACAGCCGTCACCAGGCCCTCGTCAATCAGTTTCCGGACCAGCTCACCCTTGCGGTGTTCGGTCTCAAGACTGACTTGCGGAGGCGGGCCGTCGCGCCGCCCATGACAGACTTCGAGCCAGAGGGACTGGCCAAGCTCCGGCTGGCTTCGTGGATCCGCTCCAATCAGCAGGATCCGCTCGGCCTCGGCCTTGAAGACGATGGTCGCCGACTTCTTCCAATCCGGGAGGAGTCCGACACCACCGATGGCCGGCGTCGGCAGGATTGCGAGGCTGCTCCCATCCTCGTTCTTCGTCTCGTTGTAGAGCGAGACGTTGCCGCTCACCACCGGGAAGTCGAGCGCTCGGCAGGCTTCGGCCATGCCTTCGACGCAGCCGACGAACTGGCCCATGATCTCGGGCCGCTGCGGGTTGCCGAAGTTGAGGCAATTGGTGATCGCCAGCGGCTTCGCGCCGACGGCGCAGAGGTTGCGATAGGCTTCTGCGACCGCCTGTTTTCCTCCCTGGACCGGATCGGCATGGCAGTAACGCGGAGTCACGTCGGTCGTGATCGCAAGCGCCTTTGTTGACCCGTGTACCCGGACGACGGCGGCGTCCCCGCCAGGCCGCTGAACCGTGTCGGCCCCGACCGACTGGTCGTATTGCTCCCACACCCAGCGGCGGCTCGCGAGATTGGGTGAGCCCACGAGCTTCAGCAGGTCTGCCGCGATGTTCGTGCTTTCAGGAGCGTTCGTCAGCGGCTGCGGCGGCTTGGGTATCGCGTAGGGGCGCTCGTAGCAGGGCGCATTGTCGGCGAGCGGGCCGAGCGGGATGTCGCAGACCACCTCGCCGTCGAACTCCAGCACCATGTGGCCGGTGCCGGTGACCTCACCGATCACCGCGAAGTCCAGCTCCCACTTCTTGAAGATCGCCTCGGCCTCAGGCTCGCGCCCGGGCTTCAGCACCATCAGCATGCGCTCCTGGCTTTCGGAGAGCATCATCTCGTAAGCCGTCATGCCCTCTTCGCGGCACGGCACCTTGTTCATGTCGAGGCGGATGCCCGCGCCGCCCTTCGAGGCCATTTCGACCGACGACGAGGTGAGGCCCGCCGCACCCATATCCTGGATGGCAACGATGGCGTCGGTTGCCATCAGTTCGAGGCACGCCTCGATCAGCAATTTCTCGGTGAACGGGTCGCCGACCTGGACGGTGGGCCGTTTCTCCTCGCTGTCCTCGGCGAAGTCGGCGCTGGCCATGGTCGCGCCGTGGATGCCGTCGCGGCCCGTCTTCGAGCCGACGTAGACGATCGGGTTTCCGATGCCGCTGGCCGCCGAGTAGAAGATTTTGTCCGTCCTCGCGACGCCGACCGTCATCGCGTTGACAAGGATGTTTCCGTCGTACGCCGCGTCGAAATTGACCTCGCCGCCGACGGTCGGAACGCCGACGCAATTGCCGTAGCCGCCGATCCCAGCGACGACGCCGGCAACGAGATGCCGGGTCTTCGGGTGATCTGGCCGCCCGAACCGGAGCGCATTCATGTTCGCGACGGGCCGTGCGCCCATGGTGAAGACGTCGCGCAGGATACCGCCGACACCCGTCGCCGCGCCCTGATAGGGCTCGATATAGGAGGGGTGGTTGTGGCTCTCCATCTTGAAGATTGCTGCGTCGCCGTCGCCGATGTCGATCACGCCGGCATTTTCGCCGGGCCCCTGGATCACCCAAGGCGCTTCGGTTGGCAGCTTCTTGAGGTGAACGCGCGAGCTCTTGTAGCTGCAATGCTCCGACCACATGACCGAGAAAATGCCGAGCTCGAGCAAGTTCGGCTCGCGCCCGAGCGCTTTCAGGATGCGGTCATATTCGTCCGGCGCGAGCCCATGCTCGGCGACGATGTCCGGCGTGATGCAAGGAGCTTCCAGAACGTCCATGCGGCGCGCCTTAGCGGCGGGGGGCGGGGACGTGAAGGGTCGCTTCGGTTGGTGCAGGAGGCCAGGCGCGAGGCCAGGCGTTCTAAGCCGTTCGGCTTGTCGCCCCCGCTTCCGTTTCGGCCCGATCCTCAGCCCAAGCGCCTTCGCGACTTCCTCGGGTGACCCCTGGATCTCGCACCGCCGCTTGAGGACCTTCCCGCGCAGCTCGTCCGGCACCTTGACTGAGCGCTTCCAGGACTTCGACAGGATGGCTGCGCAGACCTCCAGCTTGCCGTGAACCGTGACGTGATTGGAATGGGGATCCGATGTTGCGGTGAGTCCCTGGTCGCCCGCCGTGGCTTAGATATCGTGCCGCAGAAACTTCTCCCCCGAGAAGACCAGGACCTGCGGGCGCCCGTCGATGAAACTCGCAAACGAGGCGCGCTCGGGGGACCAGCTCTCATTGCCGATCCGCCACTGGTTTGCGCCGATCTGCGTCATCGGCGTTTCCGTGCCGATCCAGAGCTTGCCGCCGCGCTCGACGACGATCGCCGTGCCGTACCACGGATTGTCGTCGACATAGCGCCCGGTGAGCTTTGCGAGTGCCGGGTTCGAGGGTGCGAGCGAGCCGGGCGCACCCTTCTTGAGATAGGCCGACGGGCCCCAGCTCGCGCCCGTGATGGCGCCCTTCGTCCGATCGAACATCAGCGAGAACTGCCGGAACGAAGGATGGGTGGTGCGGAAGATGTCGCCGCCCCACGGCTGGAGCGGCGCCGACTGACCATTTGCGATGATGGTGAGCGGAGTTCCCGCGCGGACCTCGAAAGAGCCGGCCGGACCCTCAAACTGTCCGACGTAGTTCGCTGGCGCAGGCAGCCGTACATCGAGTGCCGGAGGCGTCGGCAAGGGATGCCCGGCAAGCGCGTTGGTCAGCGCATCCACCGCGAAGCGCGTGAGCAAGCGCGGCCGGTATTCCGCGAAGGCACTGAGGGGAGCGCTCGCGAATGCGCCGACGCCGCTCGCTACATCGATGTGGAAGGCTGAGGAAAAGCTTACCATTCCGCCCGTGTGATGGAGGTACGAGCGGCCGGCGTTCCCGACATGCATCAGGCCATTGCCGTAGCTCATGCCCGGCGTATCGCTGGGAACGGCGTGGCTGGTGAAGATTTTCGCCTGCGCAGGCGAGAGGCCGAGCCCGCCGCGTCCCTGCACCGCGTCGGCGAGCGAGCGCATGAAGCGGATCATGTCGGTTCCGGTCGAGGCGACGCTTCCCGCGCCGAAGGTCACGTCGACCCACGATGCCGGCGCGAGCGGCACCCCGCGTGCGAACACCGCCGACTGGTCGGCCGCTTCATATCCTTGGGCATAAAGGGTCCGATCGGCTCCGATGATCGCGCCGCGTGTGCGGCCCATGCCGAGCGGCACGAAGATCCGCTCCTTAAGCAACTGCGCGAGCGGCTTGCCGCCGGCACGTTCCGCGATCTTGCCGAGGATCTCGTAGCCGGTGTTGGAATAATGCCAATGTGCGGCGGGCGCGTAAGCGGCCCACAGTCCGCCCGGCGCGAAGACCGGCGCGCTGTCGGCCAGTCCCGCAACGTGATCGAGCAGATGCTGTACGGAGACGGTGTTCCCGACCGGAAGAGGAATGGCCGGCACGATGTCGCTGACGCGCTGGTCGAGACCGAGCCGCCCTTCCGCGGCCATCTGATGGATCACCGTCGCGGTCATCGATTTGCTGATCGAGCCGATCTGGAAGAGCGTGTCGGGAGCGATCGGCGTACGCGCGTCGGCGTTCGCAAAGCCGAAATTCTCGACCGTCCCGAAGCCATCGGGGGTGGCGAGAGCCAGGGTCAGGCCGGGCAGCCCGAAAAAGCTGTGGTGGGCTTCGGCCTGAGCGCGGATTGCTGCAACTGCTGCACCGAGGCCGGACGGGACCTGAGCTAGCGCCCTGGTGCCCAGCTGGCTGCCGAGCGCGAAGCCAAATGCTCCGCCCGTGAACGCCCGCCTGCTAAGCTGCATGGAAATCAACTCCCCTGCGGCTGTTGATCGAAGGCCGCAGGGGGAGAATCGAAGCTGGGCTCAGCTGTTGCAGTTCTGGCCTTTGTAGTTGATCGACTTGGCCTTGGCGTCGCCCTTCAGATCGGCCGAGCCGGCAGCGACGAGGGTCGGGGCCTCATCCTTTTTGTTCTTCACGTGTGCGCTGCCGTCGGACATCCAGTCGACATAGACAAGGCTGCTGTCGGCGCAGCGATAAGTCTTGCTCGACTCGATCGAAGGCGGAAGCGCTACAGGCGCATTGGCGGCGGCGTTGGTGTCATTGTCGACGTCGGGGCCACCGGCGACGATCGTGTGGTTCTCTTTGTTGCAGCCGGCAAGCGCAGCGGCGGCAGCAAGTATGATGAGCATGGGGGTGCGAGTCATACATGCCCCTTTGCGCCATGGTTAAGGACCGTCAAGGCCGTCGTCTTGCATATTGTCGAACTGGGACATAGCTTCGTAGATGAAGATGCCGCACCGGGCCGGAAGCAGCGCGCAGCGCATCCGATATGGGCTCACCGGTCTCGCCTTCGCCTTCCTGGTCGTCCTTCTCGGCTCGATCATCAGCAAGGCAGGGCGTGATCCAGCACAGAATGCCGTGACGCAGGCGGCCAGCAACGAACCGACCGAACCGATGGCCGAGCTCGGTGTGGCGCCGGGCGCAGCCGACAGCGGAAACAACGTGACCGCCAACGAAAAGTGAAGCGCGCGCGCCTCGGCGCCGTGCTGGTGATCGTCCTCGCCCTCGCGGCAGCCGTTTTCGCTTTCAGTCGGACACCCGCGCCGCAAACGGCCGAGACCGGGCGGCCGACACTTCTCCTGCTGACGAGCCTGCCGTTGGTGTTCGGTGAGGAGTTTTCGCTCGAGGGTGGTGGTTCGCCCGTCTTGAAAGCGCTTGAAAGCCGCTACAGGGCGGTGCCGATCAGCGTGACGAGCGGTCGAGATTTGGCGAAGGGCAGGCTGCTCCTGATGGCGCATCCGCCGTCCCAGACCGCCGAGAACCTCGTCGCGTTCGATCAGTGGGTGCGGAACGGCGGGCGGGTCCTGCTGCTGGCCGACCCGATGCTCGAATGGCCGAGCAAACGCCCGCTTGGAGACCCGTTGCGTCCCGCGCCGATGTTCATGGATACTGGGCTTCTCGCGCATTGGAGCCTTCGCCTCGACGCTCCCGCCGAGCGCGGGCCGCAGCTTCGAAAGCTGGCTGGCCGAGAGATCCTGACCGTGTCGCCCGGCTCTTTGTCCGGCAAATGCGCGATCAGCGCGGACCGCTTAGTCGCCGACTGCGACATCGGCAGGGGTCACGCGACCATCGTCGCTGACGCCGACCTCCTTTGCGCCGGCGAACTCGGCTCGGGTGCGTCAGAGAATCTCGATGCGGTGCTCGATCAGCTTGCTCTTCTCGCCGCCAAGTGATTCTCCGAGTCGCGGGGACTCACAGACTTATCCACAGGCTCCGCATGCCAGAACATCCCACGAACAGGCGCTGAAATGATCCGTAAGAAGCCGCGGAAATCCGGCATTTCCCACGTTTACCCCATTTAAACCCATAAAATCCCATTGTATCCCCGAGGCCTCTGAGTTACCAACAGAGGCTGTAGCGCGGGGGTTGACCCTCTGATTCGAACGCTGACGCGGGACCGCATGACGATGTGATTCCGCGAGGGGTCACTCGCGCGCTGCGAACGGGGAGTGACGTGGCGCTAGACCATCTTTTTCAGGGCAGCGCGTTGAACGCGGTGGACGGGAAGGGCCGGGTGTCCATTCCTTCGTTCCTGCGCAGCGTCATCGAACGCCGCGGTGATGCCAAGACGATCGTCCTCGCCAAGCACGAGAACTTTCCCTGCCTCAGCGCCTACGATCCCGCCTACGCGGCGTTGAAGCACGCCAAGCTCGAGCGCCTGCTCGAAAAGGAAGAGACCAGCCCCGACGCGCAGCTCGAATATCAGCAGCGCAATCTCATGGCCTTCGCAGCTACCGAAGAGGTCCCCTACGACAGCTCCGGACGCATCGTCTTCCCGCCGATGATGCGCCGCAAGGGCCAGATCGGCGAGCTCGCACTGTTCCTCGGCACCGGCGAGACCTTCCAGATCTGGAACCCGCAGCTACTGCTCGACGACAAACGCATTCCCGAAGACCTCAAGGACATCGCCCGTTTCCGCCTCGAAGATCGAGGCCAGTCGTGACCAGCGCCGGTGCAAAAAAGGCCCCACACGTACCGGTGCTGGTCAACGACGTCGTTGAGGCGCTCGCGCTTCATGGCGGCGAAACGGCGGTGGACGGCACTTTCGGAGCCGGCGGTTACACACGTGCCATGCTCTCTGCGGGGGCGGGACGAGTGATTGGTTTCGATCGCGACCCCGATGCGATCGAGGCCGGTGCGTCGCTCGTCCCGGACCCGCGGCTGGAACTCGTGAACGAGAATTTCAGCCAGATGGACCGTGCGCTGGCCGAGCGCGGCATCGGCCTCGTCGATGCGATCGCGCTCGATATCGGCGTTAGCTCGATGCAGCTCGATCGTCCCGAGCGCGGCTTTTCGTTCCAGGCCGACGGGCCGCTCGACATGCGGATGAGCAGGACGGGTCTGACCGCCGCCGATTACCTGAATTCGGCCGAGGAGGCCGACATCGCCCGGGTTCTGCGCGACTACGGGGAGGAGCCGCGCGCCCGGGCGATAGCTCGTGCCATCGTTGCCGCACGTCCTGTGGAGCGTACCGCCGAGCTCGCGGCGATCGTTCGCCGTGCCGCCGGTTTCCGCCCGGGCCAGAAGAGCGATCCTGCGACTCGGACCTTCCAGGCCATCCGCATCCATTTGAACGCCGAGCTCGACGAGCTCGAGCAAGGACTGGCTGCGGCCGAACGTTCCCTGCGCCCCGGCGGACGTTTGGCCGTGGTCACCTTTCACAGCCTCGAGGACCGGATCGTGAAGCGCTTCTTTCGCGAACGAAGCGGAGGAACGCCGGCCGGTTCGCGCCACCGTCCTGTGCAGAGCGACCCGCGGGAACCGACGTTCGAGCGGGTGGCGAAGCCGGTATCCCCGACGGAGCGTGAGCTGGCCGCGAACCCTCGCGCCCGGTCGGCCCGTCTGCGGAGCGCGATCCGCACATCTGCTCCGGCATGGAAGGAAACGCTGCAATGAGCGTGCGCAACTTCGGTTCGCTGGCCATGGTCGCAACCTGCGCAGGAGCAGCGCTCGGCTGCTATCTCGTATCCCTCCGCGTCGCTTCGGAGCGCGCCCAGCTCGAGGACGTCGAGACGAAGATTGTGCTGGCTCAGCGCGACCTTCGCACCGTGCAGACGGAGATCGGAACGCGGGCGCGGCTGTCGCAGCTCGAGCGCTGGAACGCAAAAGTCTTGGCACTGTCTGCGCCTGCTGCCGACCAATTCCTGAGCGGCAGCTTCGAGCTCGCGCGGCTTGCCCAGCCGCAGCACAAGGTCGAGTTCAACGCTCCGGTGGTGCTGGCCTCGGCGCCCGCGCCTGAAGCGAAGAAAGCTCCGCTCGGTGAGCAGGAGACGGACGATGCAGGTGCGCCTGCGCCCGTCGCTCCGCGCGCACTGCTTCACGAAGCAAGTTTGAAAACCGGGACGCGCGAGGTCCCGTCCGAGCCGGCCAACATTTCGCCCCAGAAGACGGCCGGCTCCAAGTCCACGGCTCTGCCGGCCACAGCGGCCAAACCGGCACCCAAAAAAGCCGTGGATAAGCCGGGCCTCGCGGCCGCCCATCCGGGAAAACTCGTGGATAAACCGGTCCTTGCCACGACCGGCCCGGTGACAAAATCGGTTCGCCTTGCAAAGGTCGATCCGCTTGCTCCTTTGCCGGAGAAGCATTCGTCCAAGCCCGTTTTGAAATCATCTAAGGAACTGCGCCCCGGCCGATGAACGCACCGTCGCCCGCTCTCGTCGCGCCACGGCCCGAGCGGCTCCGACTTGTCGGGCAGCGGCGGCAGATTCTCGCCCTGATGCACCAGCGGCTGATGTTCGGCATGCTTGTCTATGCCGGCGTGATCGCGATCATCGCGCTGCGCATCCTGTGGCTTGCTGCTTTCGGTGACCATGCCGGCCGCAAGGAAGGCCTGACGCAGCTCATTCCGGACCGAGGCGACATCGTTGACCGCGACGGTGAGCCGCTCGCGCGCACGATCGATGCGTGGACGATCGCGGTTCACCCGACAAAGGTGATCGGCGACAAGCTCGCGATCGCGCGGGCGCTTGCACGGCTGATGCCCGAACAGAGCGAAGTGCAGTATTTCGCAATGCTGCGCTCAGGTAAGCCGTTCTTCTACCTCCGTCGCCGCGCATCGCCCGCGCTGGTGGAAGCGGTCAACGCGCTGGGCGAGCCCGGCCTAGCGATCGAGCGCGAGCCAGACCGCCTCTATCCGCAGACAAGCCTCGCCGCCCACGTACTCGGCTTTACCGACATCGACAGTCATGGCGCCGCCGGTGTCGAGCGGGCGTTCGATAAATACCTCTCCGATGCCGCGACCCGCGGCCAGCCGCTGGTGCTGTCCATCTCCAGCAAGATCCAGCAAGCGCTGGAGCATGAGTTGGGTGACGCCAAGGCACAGTTCTCGGCGATCGGTGCCGCGGGCGTGGTCATGGACGTCCACACGGGCGAAGTCCTCGCAATGACCTCGCTCCCGGCGATGAATCCCAACGCGCCGGGCCAGGGCACGCCGGACCAGATGTTCAACCGCGCGACGCTGGGCGTCTTCGAGCTCGGCTCAACGTTCAAGCCGTTCACGCTTGCGATGGCCATGGACTCTGGCGTCGTCCGGGGCCCCGGCCAGATCTACAACTGCCCCAACGTGCTCACCGTCTACGGCCACAATGTCCACGACACGCATCCTTTCGGCCGCGCATGCTCGGTCGCCGAGATCATGATGGAGAGCTCGAACATCGGCATGGCCCAGATCGCCGACCAGCTCGGCACCACGCGACAGAAGGCGTGGCTGAAGAAAATGGGCTTCCTCGACCGCGTCGAAATCGAGCTCAGGGAACGGGGCCGCGCTCTGACTCCCGGATCGCGCTGGGGTCCGTTCGAGACGATGACGATCGGCTTCGGCCAGGGCATCGCGGTTGCGCCGCTTCAGCTGGCGATGGGTTACGCGACCTTGTTTGACAACGGCGTCTACCATCCGCCCACGATCCTGAAGCGCGGCCCGAACAATCCGCTCCCGCCCGGCCGCAGAGTCTTTTCCGAAGAGACGAGCTACAAGATGCGGTCTCTCCTGCGCCTCGTGGTGATGAAGGGGACTGGCAAGAAGGCCGATGCCCCCGGCTATCGCATCGGCGGCAAGACCGGCACCGCGCAGAAGCTGATCAACGGCCACTATAGCCAGACGATCAACATCACGAGCTTTGCAGGTGTGTTCCCGATGGATGACCCGCGCTATGTGATCGTCGTAATGCTCGACGAACCCCACGCCACCAAGGACACCTACGGATTCACGACGGCCGGCTGGAACGTCGCTCCGGTCGTCAGCCGCACCGTCAGCCGCATCGCTCCGATGCTCGGCGTGGCCCCCGACATGAATCGCGAACCGAACATGGGCGAGGTCTTGCCCTTCGTTCACGAAACGAAGGAATAACCTCCAGGTGCGCTTGTCCGACATCGCGGACATCGATGGCGATTTCAGAAGTGACCGGCTTTGCCATCGACCATCGCAAGGTGGCGCGCGGAAGCGTGTTCGGCGCCTTCAAGGGAGCGGTGTTCAACGGCGAGGACTTCATCGGTTCCGCTGTCGATCGCGGCGCGGTTGCAGTGGTCGCGCGGCCGGAGGCGAAAGTGGACCGCGTGCCGCACCTCGCCGACCCGGAGCCGCGGCGACTGTTCGCTGATCTCGCGGCCAGGTTCTACGCGCCTTACCCGGAGACGGTGGTCGCGGTGACGGGAACCAACGGCAAGACCTCGACCGTCGAGATGACGCGGCAGATCTGGCGAATGCTCGGTCATCGGTCAGCCTCGATCGGCACGCTCGGCGTGACGACGTCCGACGACCAGGTGAAGACGGGCCTCACGACGCCCGACATCGTCACCTTCCTCAACAATATGGCCGGCCTGAAGCGCATGGGCATGAGCCATGTCGCTTATGAGGCGTCGAGCCACGGTCTCGACCAGCACCGCGCAGAGGGCGTGGCGCTGGCTGCCGCGGCGTTCACCAACTTCAGCCGCGATCACCTCGATTATCACGGCACGATGGAGGAGTATTTCGAAGCCAAGATGCGGCTGTTCGAAGGGCTTCTGTCGGCCGGGAAGCCCGCCGTCGTCTGGACTGACGATCCAAAGTCCGACGAGGTGATGGATCGGGCCCGGCACGCGGGCCATGAGCTTTTGACAGTCGGTCGCCGCGGCGAGACGATCCGCCTCGTCGAGCAGACGCCGACCGCACTGGGCCAGACGCTGATGCTGGAACATGGCGGCAAGTCGCACCGCCTCGCCCTTCCCCTGATCGGCGCTTACCAGGCGTCCAACGTCCTGACTGCCGCCGGGCTGGTTCTCGCGACAGGCGGCGAGTGGAACGCGACCTTCTCGGCTATGCAGCGCGTCGCACCGGTGCGCGGACGGCTCGAGCGAGCGGTGATCAGCCGCGCTGGCGTGCCCGTCTACATCGACTACGCTCACACGCCGGACGCGCTCGAAGCGGCGATCGCCGCGCTGCGGCCTCACGTCGAAGGCCGCCTCATCACGGTGTTCGGCGCGGGCGGCGATCGCGACCAGGGCAAACGCCCCGAAATGGGCGCTGTCGCGTCGCGTCTGTCCGACGTCGTCATCGTCACCGACGACAACCCGCGCAGCGAGGATCCTGCGGTGATCCGCTCTGCGATCATGGCCGGCGCGCCTGCTGCGACCGAAGTCGCCGGCCGTCGCGAAGCGATTGCCGAAGCGATCTGCATCGCCCGCGCTGGCGACATCGTCCTCGTCGCCGGTAAGGGCCATGAGACCGGACAAATCATTGGAGACCGAGTGCTTCCCTTCGACGATGCGCTGGTAGCGAGGGAGTGCGCCGCATGAACGCGCTCTGGACCAGCGAAGAGATAGCCGCCGCGACCGGCGGAACGGCCAGCGCGCCATTCGAGGTCAGGAGCGTCACCTTCGACAGCCGCGAGGTTGGCTTGGGCGACCTCTTCATCGCCATGCCCGGTACCGTCTATGATGGTCACGAGTTCGTCGATGCGGCCTTCAAAGCGGGCGCCGGGGGCGTCATAGTCTCGCAGCCCGTCGACGGCCCGCACGTGCTGGTCGAAGACACGTTCGCAGCGCTTGAGGCTCTGGGCCGTGCTTCGCGGAAGCGCAGCCGAGCGACCATCATCGGCGTTACCGGTTCGGTTGGTAAGACCAGCACAAAGGAAGCGCTCTTCGCCGCGCTCGACCGCAACCGGCCGGGCAAGGTCCATCGCTCGGTGAAAAGCTACAACAACCACACGGGCGTTCCGCTCAGCCTGTCGCGCATGCCGCGCGATGCGGAGTTCGCGGTGCTCGAGATGGGCATGAACAACAAAGGCGAGATCGCTGCGCTCACGCGTCAGGTGCGACCGCACGTCACTGTCATTACCGCCATTGCCCCGGCGCACATCGAGAATCTCGGTTCGATGGAAGCAATTGCGGACGCCAAGGCGGAAATCTTCGAGGGACTCGAGGCGGGCGGCACCGCGATCGTCCCGAACGACACTCCGCATCGCGATCGGCTCGTCAGAGCCGCGCGGCGACATGCCGACCCCATCATCACCTTCGGCGGCGGCGACGCGGACGTGCATGCCGTGCACGCTGTTACTGCGGAGGGAGGCGGAAGCCTGATCAGCGCAGCCTTGCTGGAGCGTGAGCTGACCTTCACCATTTCGCAGCGTGGCGAGCATTGGGTAACCAACTCGCTCGCCGTGCTCGCCGCCGTGGAGGCGGTCGGCGCGGATGTGGCCGTCGCCGGGCTCGCGCTTGCCGACCTCGGCGGGCTCAAAGGGCGCGGTCAGCGCCACATGATCGAGATTCGCGGCGGCCAAGTGCTGCTGATCGACGAAAGCTACAACGCCAATCCGGCGTCGATGGCGGCAACGCTCAAGAGCCTCGGCGAAGAGCCGGAGGTGACTCGACGCGTGGCGGTGCTCGGCCCGATGCGTGAACTCGGCGAGCACAGCGCCCAGCTCCACGCCGGCCTCGCTCCTGCGCTGCGCAACGCCCATGTCGACCAACTCATCCTGATCGGGGACGAGATGCGCCCGCTCGCGGAGAAGGTGATCGGCAACATCTCGCTCGACCTCGTCGCCAATGTCGATGAAGCGACCGAGGCGCTGCGCCGCATCGTTCGCCCGGGCGACGCGGTGCTGGTCAAGGCGTCCAACTCGGTCGGTCTGGCGAAGCTCGTCGAGAGCATGGCAAAGGAACCCGCATGCTCTACCTGATCGCCGCTCAGCTCGGTTTCCCCGGTGCACTCAACCTGATCCGCTACATCAGCTTTCGCGCCGGTGCGGCGAGCGCGACGGCCCTGCTCATCGGGCTTCTCCTCGGGCCCAAGTTCATCAGCTGGCTCCGCAAGACACAGGGCAAGGGTCAGCCGATCCGCACCGACGGGCCGCAAAGCCATCTCGCCAAACGCGGCACGCCGACCATGGGCGGGCTGCTGATCCTGACATCGGTGATGATCTCCGTCCTGCTGTGGATGGACCTCACCAATCCTTACGTCTGGGCCTGCCTGATCGTCACGGCGGGCTTCGGCGTGATCGGCTGGCTCGACGATTACGACAAGGTGAAGAAGGCCCACCACGCGGGTCTCTCCGGCAAGACGCGGCTGCTGCTCGAATTCATCATCGCGGGCTTCGCGACCTGGATGATGGTGCGTACCGGAGGCACCGGGCTGCACCTTCCGTTCGTGAAGGAGACGGTGCTCGACCTCGGCTGGTTCTACATCGCCTTCGGAGCGTTTGTGATCGTCGCATTCGGCAATGCGGTGAACCTGACCGACGGCCTGGACGGCCTTGCGACTATGCCGGTGATCATCGCGTCGATCGCCTTCCTGCTCATCGCCTATCTCGTCGGCAATGCCCGGTTCGCGAACTATCTCGGCGTGCCCCACGTGCCCGGCGCAGGCGACCTCACCGTGCTCCTGCTGGCAATCGTGGGCGCGGGCCTTGCGTTCCTGTGGTTCAACGCGCCGCCCGCGGCCGTCTTTATGGGCGATACGGGCAGCCTGGCGCTCGGCGGGGCCCTTGGTGCGGTGGCCGTGGCAACGCACCACGAGTTCGTGCTGGCGATCGTCGGCGGCCTGTTCGTGGTTGAGGCCCTGTCGGTCGTGATCCAGGTCGTGGTCTACAAGCGCACCGGCAAGCGCGTCTTCCTGATGGCGCCGATCCACCACCATTTCGAACATCTCGGCTGGTCCGAGCCGACGGTCGTGATCCGCTTCTGGATCATCAGCTTCGTGCTCGCCCTCGCGGGCCTCAGCACGCTCAAGCTGCGGTGACGGCGACCCTCGCATCGCACCCCTGCGCAGGCAGGGGTCCAGTCAAGAAAACAGGTCTGGACTCCTGCCTTCGCAGGAGCACGGACGCATCGTGATCACGGCCAAGGCCTTCGCGGGCAAGCATTACGCGGTTTACGGTCTGGCGCGGTCGGGTTTGGCGACCGTCGAGGCGCTGCTTGCGAGCGGCGCGCGGGTGACTGCATGGGATGCGAAGGAGGAGGCGAGAGCGAAGCTCTCCCTCGCCCCTTCAGGAGAGAGGGACGGGGAGAGGGGGAGTTCCAGTTCCCCCGACTCCCCCGCCCCTTCGCCGCTTCGCGGCTCTTCCTCTCCCCTGAACGAGAGGGGAGAACTCAGCATCGTCAACCTCGACGAAGCCGATCTCACCCAATTCGACAGCCTCGTCGTAACGCCGGGCCTCCCGCTCAACCGCCACCCGATCGCGAAGCGTGCCCGCGAGGCCGGCGTCGAGATCATCGGCGACATCGAGCTGTTCGCCCGCGCCCGCCCCGAGCTTCCGCTGCACAAGGTGGTCGGCATCACTGGCACCAACGGCAAGTCGACGACGACCGCGCTCATTCATCACATCCTGCAGACCGCTGGCGTGCCTAGCACGATGGGCGGCAACATCGGCCTCCCCATCCTCGCCCAGGACCCGCTGCCCGAGGGCGGCGTCTATGTGCTGGAGCTATCGAGCTACCAGATCGACCTGACGCAAAGCCTCGATTGCGATATCGCAGTGCTGCTCAACATCACGCCGGACCATTTAGATCGGTACGTGAGCTTCGAAGCTTATGCGGCTTCGAAGGCACGGCTGTTCACGATGCAATCGCCCGATCAGACCGCATTAATCGACTGGTCCGCGTTCGAAAAAGGTCTGGTCGATCCTGTAAGTGGATTTAACGGGTTAGTGTTGCCTGACTGGGCTGATCAAAGCGACTGGCCCGCGCTTCAGGGTCCGCACAACGCTGACAACGCCGGAGCAGGAATAGAGACCGCCGCTTGGCTCGGGATCGAGCCAGACATGATCGCGCTCGGTCTGGCTAGTTATCCCGGCCTTCCGCACCGCATGGAGCGCATTCGCGATAAGGACGGCGTCCTGTTCATCAACGACAGCAAGGCAACCAACCCGACCGCCACCGCTCCGGCGCTCGCCGCATTCGATCGCATCCGCTGGATCTGCGGCGGACGGGCAAAGACCGACAATCTCGACGAGTGCGCGCCGTACTTCGGCCATGTGCGCAAGGCCTATACCATTGGCGAGGCGAGCGAATTGTTCGCTGGCCTCTTGTCGCAGAACATGGACGTGGCAGAGTGCGAAACGCTGGAGCGCGCGGTTCGGGAGGCCGCGGGCGAAGCGGAGGCTGGGGACACGGTTCTGCTGTCGCCGGCTTGCGCGAGCTTCGACCAGTTCCGCGACTTCGAAGAGCGCGGAGACAAGTTCCGAAAGCTAGTGGGGGCCCTATGATCAAGACCATCTCCGGCCAGATCAAAGCCAAGGCGGCGCTGGTCGACCCGAGCCGCTACGGACGTTCCGACACGAGCGCGATTGGCCGCTGGTTCTGGGAGATCGACAAGGTCCTTCTGCTGCTGATCACGGTGTTGATCGCGATCGGTCTGATCGCGGTGGCGGCGGCGTCGCCGGCTGCGGCGCAGCGTTATTCGGGCGGAAACGTGCACTTCGCAGAGCTTTATTATTTCTGGCGCCAGCTCGCGTGGATCGCAGTCGGAATTCCGGCGATGATCGGCATCTCGATGATGCCGCGCGAGCGAGCGCGGCGCATCTCGCTGTTCGGCGCCGCCTTCTTCTTCGTGCTGCTCGTGTTCGTTCCGATCGTCGGTCCCGAGCACAACGGCGCGCGCCGGTGGATCGAGTTCGGTCTCGGGCAAGTCCAGCCTTCGGAGTTCCTCAAGCCGTTCTTCGTGGTCGCCATGGCCTGGCTGCTGAGCCTCAAGGACAGCGACAAATCGCTTCCGGTCTATCCGCTTTCGGCGCTCCTCACCGGATGCATTGCGTATCTGCTGATGAAGCAGCCGGATTTCGGAAGCACGATCATTTTCTGCGCGGTCTGGGTCGCGATGCTCGCGCTTGCGGGCGTCAACATGCGCATCCTCATCGGTCTCGCTGTCGCCGGCCTGGTAGGCGTGGTGCTCGCCTATTTCTTCTACGACGTCGCGACGCAGCGCATCGACGAATTCCTGTTCGGAAGCGGCGACAACTTCCAGACGGAGAACGCGATGCGGACACTGACCGCCGGTGGCCTGTTCGGAATGGGGCCGGGCGGCGGCACCCGCAAGTTCGGCCTGCCCGAGCCGCATACGGACTACATCTTTTCGGTCATCGGTGAGGAGTTCGGCCTGATCGCCTGCCTCGCCATCGCTGCGCTCTACCTCGGGATCGTCGCCCGAGTGCTGGTCAAGCTCCTCGATGAAGACAACAGCTTCGCGATCCTCGCCGCGGCCGGCCTCGTCATCCAGTTCGGATTGCAGGCGCTGATCAACATCATGGTCAACGTGCAGCTTGCCCCATCGAAGGGGATGACGCTGCCGTTTATCAGCTACGGCGGAAGCTCGATGCTCGCTCTGTCGATCGGCATGGGCTTGCTGCTCGCATTCACGCGCCGGAACCCGTATCTCACGCGCTCGCCCTATGTCGTGAAGTGGAGCGGGGAGAGCCTGACGACATGAACTTCGTGCTCGCTGCCGGGGGAACCGGCGGCCACATGATCCCGGCCCATGCGCTCGCGGCGGAGCTCGAGCGCCGCGGGCACGGCGTGCTTCTGATCACCGACGAGCGCGGCGCGCGGTTTCCGGGCCTGTTCAAGGACGTCCCGGTGCATATCCTTCCGGCCGGACGGCTCGCTGGAGGACCGATTGGTCTTGTGAAGGCAGCCGGGGCTGTTCTGAAAGGCAGGGGGCAGGCCAAGCGCCTTTACCGTGAGCACACGCCGGACGCGGTCGTCGGTTTCGGCGGCTACCCGGCCTTCCCTTCGCTGCTTGCCGCCAGCGCGATGCGCATCCCGACCGTGCTCCACGAGCAGAATGCCGTGCTCGGCCGAGTGAACCGGCTTCTCGCGGGTGAGGCTGAGGCGATCGCCATCGCCTATCACAAGGTCGATCGTCTCAAGCCGAAGTACCAGGCGAAGACGGTGGTCGTCGGCAATCCCGTCCGGGATGAAATCGCCAAGTTGGGCGAGCTTCCGTATCCGCCGTTCGACGACGTCGCTCCGCTGAAGATCCTTGTCACCGGCGGGAGCCAGGGCGCATCGGTGCTCGGCGAGGTCGTGCCCGCGGGATTGGGCCTGCTCCAGCCCTCGCTGCGCCATCGACTGCAGGTCGTGCAGCAGTGCCGCCCCGACGACATCGAGCGCGTGCGCAACACATATGCCGGATTGCACATTCCGGCGGAATTGCTGACCTATATCGAGGATATGCCGGATAAGCTCGCCGATGCGCACCTGATTATCGGCCGCGCGGGCGCTTCGACTATTGCGGAGCTGACTGCCGCAGGAAGGCCCGCGATCCTGATCCCGTTCCCGTCCGCAACCGACGATCACCAAACCGCCAACGCTCGTGAAATGACGGCGGCCGGTGGCGCGCGGACGATCCAGCAGGACAATTTCACGCCCGAGGTGCTCGCCCGGCAGATCGAGGCGATGGCGGCGGACCCGATTGCGATCAACAATGCCGCATCGCGCGCCCTGTCGGTCGGCAGGCCGCACGCGGCGCGCGACCTCGCCGACCTTGTCGAGCGCGTCGGCGGCGGCCTCGCGCCGGTCGTGGTGGGCCTGGCTCTGACGCCTCGCGTGAACGCCGCGGCGCCGGCGGGGGGAATGCCCGCATGATGAAGGCGATGGGCACCGATATCGGCACGATCCACTTCGTCGGCATCGGCGGCATCGGCATGTCTGGGATCGCCGAGGTGATGCATCAGCTCGGTTACAAGGTGCAGGGCTCCGATGCGTCCGACAGCTATGTCGTGGAGAAGCTGCGCAAGGCCGGCATCCCGGTGACGATCGGCCACTCGCCCGACAATCTCGGCGATGCCGCCGTCGTCGTCTGCTCGACGGCCATCAAGGAGAGCAATCCCGAATTCCAGGCGGCTGCAGAACGCCGCCTTCCTCGCGTTCGCCGCGCGGAAATGCTCGCTGAACTGATGCGCATGCAAAAGACGGTCGCCGTCGCCGGGACGCACGGCAAGACCACGACGACGTCGATGGTTGCGGCGTTGCTCGACAGCGGCGGTGTCGACCCCACCGTCATCAACGGCGGCATCATCAATCGCTACGGCTCCAATGCGCGTCTCGGCAAAAGCGATTGGTGGGTGATCGAAGCGGACGAGAGCGACGGCAGCTTTCTGCGCCTCGACGGTACGATCGCAGTCGTCACGAACATCGATCCCGAGCATCTCGAGCACTACGGCAGCTTCGACGCGGTCAAGGACGCGTTCGTCGAGTTCGTCGAGAACGTGCCGTTCTACGGTCTCGCCGTTCTGTGCGTCGATCATCCCGAGGTGCAGAACATCATCGGCCGCATCCGCGACCGGCGGATCGTCACCTACGGCTTTTCCGCGCTCGCAGACGTGCGCGCCGACAACGTCACGCCCGTCCCGAGTGGAACCGACTTCGACGCGTTGATCCTGGACAAGGACGGCGAACGGCGGAGCGTGCACCTCCACTTGCCCATGCCCGGCCGTCACAATGTCCAGAACGCGCTTGCCGCGATCGCCGTTGCACTCGAGCTCGGTATATCCGATGAGGCAATCGTTTCCGGCTTCGAACGTTTCGAGGGGGTCAAGCGGCGCTTCACGAAGGTCGGCGAGGCGGACGGCGCGATTGTCATCGACGATTATGCGCATCATCCGACCGAGATCCGCGCGGTGCTCGCGGCCGCTCGCGAAGGCGCGGAAGGCCGTGTCATCGCAGTCGTGCAGCCGCATCGCTACACCCGGCTTCAGTCGCTGATGGAAGAGTTTCAGAACGCCTTCAACGATGCGGACGTGGTGTTCGTCACGCCCGTCTACGCCGCTGGCGAAGAGCCCATCGACGGAGTTCACTCCACCGCTTTGGCGGATGGCCTTCGCGCCCACGGCCATCGTATGGTGCGTGCCGTCGATAGCCTCGACGAGCTGTGCCGCGAGCTTCGCGACCTGGCGGCTGAGGGCGACATGGTCATCTGCATGGGCGCCGGCGACATCACCAAATGGGCCGCGGTCCTGGCCGACGGCATCTGCAAGTTGAGGTCGAACAAATCGCCGCGGGCGGTCGCATGAGCGCGATCGCGACCATGCCCAGGGTCCGTGGCCGACTGACGCCGAACGCCCCGCTTGCGCCGCTCGTCTGGTTTAAGAGCGGCGGCAGCGCGGAGTGGCTGTTCGAGCCGGCCGACGCCGAAGACCTCGAGACGTTCCTGAACGAGCTCGACCCGCACGTGCCTGTCATGGCGCTGGGTCTCGGCTCCAACCTGATCGTCCGCGACGGCGGCGTTCCGGGGGTGGTCGTTCGCCTTGCCAAGCCGTTCGCGAAAATCGAGCTGCTGGACGAAACCACGCTGCGCTGCGGCGGCGGGGCGAGCGGAATCCTCGTTTCTTCGACCGCCCGCGATCACGGCATTGCGGGCCTGGAGTTCCTGCGCGGCATTCCCGGCACCGTCGGCGGCTTCGTCCGCATGAACGGCGGCGCCTACGGCCGCGAAGTGAAGGACATCCTCGTCTCGGCGCGGCTGGTGCTTCGGTCAGGCGAAGTCGTCGAATGGCCGCTGGAGAAGCTCGACTATACCTATCGCCACAGCGAAGTTCCGCCCGGTGCCGTCGTGGTTGAAGCGACCTTCCGAGGCCAACCCGGCGACCCCGAGGCCATCGGAGCGGAAATGGACGCGATCGCCCGCGCCCGCGAGGAATCCCAGCCGCTGCGCAGCCGCACCGGCGGCTCGACCTTCAAGAACCCGCAAGGCCACAAGGCCTGGGCCCTGATCGATGCCGCGGGCTGCCGGGGGCTGACCATGGGCGATGCCCAAGTGTCGGAAAAGCATTGCAATTTCCTGCTCAATCTCGGTAGCGCGACGAGTGCCGAGATCGAGGCGCTGGGCGAGGAAGTCCGGCGTCGGGTCGCGGAGAAATCCCACATCAGCCTCGAATGGGAAATCCAGCGGGTGGGCAAGGAATGAACAAGAACATCCACGTCGTCATCCTGATGGGAGGCTGGTCCGCCGAGCGCGAAGTCTCGCTGACGAGCGGCAAGGGCGTCGCTGCGGCCTTGCGCGAGCGCGGATGGTCGAACGTCACCGAGCTCGACATGGACCGCGACATCGCGCGTCGTCTTGCCGAGCTCAAACCCGACGTCGTGTTCAACGCGCTCCACGGCACGCCCGGCGAGGATGGCACGGTTCAGGGCATGATGGACCTGATGGGCCTCAAGTACACGCACAGCGGTCTCGAGACTTCGGTCATCGCGATCGACAAGGAGCTTACCAAGATGGTGCTCGTGCCGCACGGCATCCGGATGCCGGCGGGCAAGATCGTCGAGAGCGAAAGCCTCTTCCAGGAAGATCCGATCCGCCGGCCCTATGTGCTGAAACCGGTGAACGAGGGTTCGTCCGTCGGAGTCGCCATCGTCACTGACGAAGGCAATTACGGTAACCCGATCGGCCGCGACGTCGAGGGTCCCTGGAACCACTTCGACACCCTGCTGGCTGAGCCCTTCATCAAGGGCCGCGAGCTGACGGTCGCGGTGATGGGCAACGAGCCGCTCGCCGTGACAGAACTAAAGCCGAAGGCGGGCTTCTACGATTATGACGCGAAATATACCGACGGCCTGACCCAGCATGTCTGCCCGGCCGAAATCCCTTACGAGATCGCCACCGCGATGATGGACATGGCCGCTCGGGCGCACCTGCTGCTCGGCTGCAAGGGCGCATCGCGTTCCGACTTCCGCTGGGACGACGAGCTCGGCGAGGCGGGCATCTATCTGCTCGAGGTCAATACGCAGCCCGGCATGACGCCGCTGAGCCTGGTTCCGGAGCAGGCGAAGGTCAAAGGCATCGGGTACGGCGAGCTGGTCGAGCGCCTGATCGACGAGGCGCTGCAATGACCGCTGCGCATGTACGCAGGGGCGGGGCAACTCGGCCGAAGCAGCGGAAGCCCGCGAAGGTCTCGGTCCCCAAGAGGATCGCCAAGCGGCTCCCGGTCGACCAGAGGCGCGCCAACAAGCTCGCCGGCCTCGTCTTCGGCGGATTCATGCTGGCGATCGCCCTCGTCGTTCTGCTCGCTCTAGACATCCCGGCCAAGGCGGAGCGTGCTGCCGGCACTGCCATCGGTCGCGCCGGATTCATGGTCAGCGGCTATCAGATCGCCGGTCTTCGGCACATGAATCGCGTCCTCGTCGACGGCGTCGTGACCGATGAGCTTCACCGCGCGGCCGAGAGCGCCGGCGGCGAAAAGGCACCCCAGGCGCTCGTCGACGTGTCGGAGATCCGGCGCCGGTTGCTTCAGTTCGGTTGGGTCAAGGATGCGCGCGTGTCGCGCCGGCTCCCCGATACGCTCGTCATCGACATCGTCGAGCGCACGCCCGCGGCGCTGTGGCAGAACCAGGGCCAGCTGGCGCTGATCGACAGCGACGGCGTGATGCTCGACCGGGTTCCGGTCGACAAGATGCCCGACCTGCCGCTGCTGATCGGCCCCGGAGCGAACGGCGAGGCGCAGCAGCTCGAGCGCCTTATGAACGCCGTGCCGACGCTCAAGCCGCAGCTCGCTTCGGCGACCTGGGTCGGCGGTCGCCGCTGGGATCTCAACTTCCAGTCTGGCGAGATCGTCGCGCTTCCGGAAGGCGACGGCGCATCGAAGACCGCCTTGTCCAAATTCGCCCGGCTCGACAAAGCCGCCGGCCTCCTCGGCCGTGGGATCGTCCGCTTCGACTTGCGCGTTCCCGGCAAGATGATCGTCCGCCTGCCGCGCGCGCCGGGCGAGCCGATCGTGCCCGATCAACCGCAGCAGCAGGGGTAAGAGCCTAGAAACGTGGCGGGGCCTGCCGAACAGAATTCTGATTGCCGCTCTCGATATCGGCTCTTCCAAGGTCAGCGCGATGATCGCGCGGCCGGACGATGACGGGCGCCTGACGGTGCTCGGCACCGGCCAGCGTGAGAGCCGCGGAGTGAAGCGCGGCTACATCACCGACATGGCCGCGAGCGAGTTCGCGGTTCGCGAGGCGGTCGAGCTCGCGGAACGCATGTCCGGACTGACGGTCGAGGACGTGTGGGCGAGCTACGGGGCGGGCGAGCTCGTCAGCGACGTCGCCAATGTCGAGGTCGAGCTCGGCGGCCACCCCGTCGAGCAAGCCGACATCGACGAGCTTCTCAGCGCCGGCAAGAATGCGATCGATCGCAACGGCCAGGTCGTGCTGCACGCACATCCAGCCCTCTACACGATCGATCGCGCCCAGGGCGTTCAGCAGCCCATCGGGCTCTACGCCAATCGGCTCGGCGTCGACATCCACGTGATCGCCGCCAATCCATCGCCTCTGCGCAACATCGACACCGTGATCCGCTCGGCGCATCTCGGTGTGCGCGCGATCGTCGCTTCACCCATTGCCGCGGCGCTCGCCTGCCTTAACCAGGAGGAACGCGAGCTCGGCGTCGCGCTCGTGGAGCTCGGTGCCGAGGTCACGAACGTCTCTGTCCATTACGGCGGCATGCTGGTCGGCCTGCGTTCGATTCCCCTCGGCGCCCACGATATCACAAACGACATTGCGGCGGCGTTCGCCGTGCAGCGCCGCGAAGCCGAACGTATGAAATGCTTCTACGGCTCGGCCATGACCTCCCCGCGCGACAACCATGAGATGATCGAGGCGACGACCGCTGGCGGTGAACCGGGCGCCGAGCCGATGAAACTGACCCGGGCCCAGCTGATGATGGTCATCCGCCAGCGCGTGGAGGAGCTGACCAACGAAATCGAAGGCGCTCTCAAGGGCCTCGGCTTCACCGGGCCGGTCGGACGGCAGGTGGTGCTGACCGGTGGCGGCGCCGAACTCAAGAATATCGCCGATTACATGCAGGGCGTGCTTGGCCGCGCCGTCCGCGTCGGCCGCCCCAAGCAGATCACCGGCCTTCCCGACGCGCATAGCGGCCCGGCCTTCTCGACGCTGATCGGCCTCGCGCTGCTCGCCGCCTCCGGCCGAGGCGACATCCGCGACATCGCCGGACCGGTGATTCGGCAAGCGCCCGCGAGAGGAATGGTCGGCCGGCTGATCCAGGCGATGAAGGGCGGGTTCTGACCGACACCGCGCAACGCAGCGCGTCTACGCTCGTGCTGCTGCTCGGCATTGCGATCTTCTTCAATTACGTCGACCGGGGCGCGCTTCCCATCGCCGCGCCGCTGCTCAAGGGCGACCTCAACCTTTCGAATGAGGCCTACGGCGTCGCCGTCTCGGCCTTCTTCTGGATCTACGCGCCGGTGCAGCTGTTCGCCGGATGGCTGTGCGACCGCTTCTCGGTCTACAAGCTCCTCGCCTTGGGCATCCTGCTGTGGGCGGGAAGTACATTGCTCATGGGCTTTGCCGGCGGCTTCACGTCACTGCTCGTGCTGCGCGTCATGCTCGGCGTCGGCGAAAGCCTCGCCTTCCCCGGCAGCTCCAAGATCATCGCCCGCCATGTTCCACCGGAGCGCCGCGGTGTCGCTAACTCAGCGCTCGCGATGGGCATCGCGCTCGGCCCTGCCGTCGGTACCCTCGCCGGCGGGCTGATGGTCGCGCACTGGGGCTGGCGCGCGATGTTCTTTGTTTTCGGCGCCCTGACCCTTCTCTGGCTCGCACCATGGCGGCGCGCGGTTCGGGCGATCTCCAATGAGCGCCGCTACGACCATGGCGCAGCAGTCCCGGTGGCCGCGGTGATCTCGAAATGGCCTTTGTGGTCGATGTCGATCGTCCACAGCCTCGGCAACTACTGCTTCTATTTCCTCCTCGCCTGGCTGCCCCTGTACCTCACGAAATCGCGCGGCTTCTCGATCACCGAAATGACCTTCCTCGCGTCGCTGGGCTACGCGGTCCAGGGCGCCTGCGCCTTCGTTTACGGACATTTCACCGACTGGTGGACGCGGTCGGGGCGTTCCGAGGCAGCCGTTCGCCGCTGGATGATGGTCGCCAGCCAGACGCTCGCCGCGGTCAGCATCCTCGCGCTCGCTTACGCGCATAGCGCGGTCGAGATCGGCATCCTGCTCTGCCTGGCCGGCGCGGCCTCGGCTTCGCTCTCGATGAACCTTTACGCGGTGGCGCAGATGTTCGCCGGTCCGCGCGCGTCGGGGACCTGGGTCGGCGTGCAGAACTCTTTCGGCAATCTGTCGGGAATCTTCGGACCGATCGTCACTGGGATCATCGTCGACCGCGCCGGTTACGAGAATGCCTTCATCCTGACGGCGGCCGTTGCCGCGTTCGGCGCGCTGTGGTGGGCGGCGGCCATTCCGCCCATCCGGCAAGTCCAGCTCGATTAGAAGCTCACGACGTTCCGCCACATCCCCGCGCGGCGCCACTGCTGCTTCTTCCAGCCGCGCCGGTGGAGCCAGTCAGTGATGCTCGCGAGCCATTCGGCGCGCCGGATTGCGAGCGGGGGCCAGGACAACAGGTCGAGCCCGGTCCACGGCAGGAACGGCGAGCGCCTGGAATAGGCCCACAGCTCAACTCTAAGCGTCGCTCGATCGGACGCCGCCCGCGCATGGAAACCGCAAGTGTCGGCAACTACGAGCGTGTTCGCCGGCACTGCGAAATGGGTCGGCTGCGGAAGACCGAGCCCGGGTAGCTCTTCCGGCTTCACCCGTAGAGACCCGCGTTGCGAGAGGCGATCGGCGCCGTCGATTTCGACGCTCCTGCGCCTTTCCCAGGCAATCCGCTCCGGCGTAAGCCGGTGCGACCCGGCGACATAGGTCAATGGCCGCCCGTCCTTCGCCACGTCCGTCAGGAACAGCCAGGCTTTGAGCGACGGCTGGAAGGTATCGGAATGAAGCTCCAGCTGCGGGTCCGCCGGTCCGTCCGCAACGCCGCCGGCAATCGCCTGGATGTAATAGAGCGGCTTGGCGCGCGTGCTCGCGACGTAGGCCATGAGCCCCGTCCACCAGGGCATGTCCAGCAATTGCGCAAGCGCCGGCACTCGGCCGACGAGCTCCGGTCCTACCGGAAGCCGGGTGGTGATCGTGTCGCCCTGCTGCTGGCTGCGGCACTCGAGCTCGGCGTCCGCCAAGGCGGACCTGAGCGCATCGAACTGCTCCGCTCGAAGCGCGTCGGGCACGACAACGAAACCATCGCGGTCGAACGCCGCCTTGTGCCGCTCCGAGAGCCGGTGCGCGAGGCATGCGCGTCGAATTGAGGCGAGGCGATGTGCAGTCCGGAGCCGCCAGACATGCAGGCCGGCGCCGTTCAGCCGCTTCGACCCGAGGATCGGATTATCGGCGAAGCTCTTCGCGCCCGTCAGCAGCGCGAACAGCCACAGCGGAGCCCGCCACCACCGAAGCGCTCGCTTGAACGCGAGCCGTCCACGGCTCGAGCCGGTACGAATCGGCTGGGCGCGCGTGTAAGGGCTGGCGTCGAAGGGCACGGATCCTCGTTGGAGATCGAAAGCGGTGATCGAGCATATCTTGATGGCGGTTGTTGTCCAACTCATCATCTGGGCCATTTTGCGCAGTTGGTCTGCCGGCGCCGCGGCGGCGATCGCATGGTTCGTCTCGCGCGAGATCTCGCAAGCGGAATATCGCTGGATCGAGCATTTCGGCGCCGGTCACCGCGCGAACATGCCCTGGTGGGGCGGCCTCGACCCGCGCGTCTGGCAATATGCGGATCCCTGGCTCGACTGGATTGCGCCCACCGTTGCGGTGATCGCAGTGGCGCTGGTCGCCCGACGACGGCGCGTCACAGGCGCCGCGAAGAACTAGTGTCTGCCGTGGGAGGGAAGTGGACGATGGATGGCTCGATCGTCGGCTGAGGGACGCAGCAAGCAGGCCAGCGCGCCACCTTCCGGGCACCCGACCAAAGCTCCATGAACTCCCCGGATCGCCATTCTTGCGACTGGTAAATGGCAGCAAAATCGTGCGGAGCTTCAAACTCCCGAACTTCCCGGATGTGACCGGTTTCCGAGCGGAAAAAGTACAGGCGATAGTGCAACATATGCTTCCCCGTTTCGGAGAAGCTAACGACCGCGCCGGTCGATTTATTCCCGGCCCGCCTTGTCGGACGGCTTTTGCGATGAGCGCCAGCCCTTATCCCGCGCAGCTTTTTCCTGAGCGGCGTCGAATGGCTCGCCGGCCATGGTCGAGTCTACGAGCGCCGCCAGGTTCGGGTCCATGCCCACTGCCATGCGGTAGTTGCCGGTTTGGCCCTCAGGGGCGGCGAACAGGCCGCGGACGCGCCACCCATCCGCATCGCGGCAGGCAAGGCCGCTTGAGGCGTGATCGGTGAAGCTCCGGCAAACCACACCTGATTGATCGGCGAAAGTGAGCCCGATGCGGACGGTGCCGCGTGGCGCGCTCGCCAGGTCATCGGTGAGGGCATTGCTGAGCGCTGATGCCGCGTACATCTTTCCACCGCGCACCTCGACAGGTGCGACGTTGCGCGCTTGAGGAGCGAGCGTACCGATGAGCACACCGACGGCGAGCGTTGCCGCCATCGCGCTCCACTGCGTCACCGAGGGCCAGAACGACCGCTCGCGCCGCCTCTTTGCATCGGCAAAGTCGATCAGCTCGGCTTGTGGCGGAATACCAACGGCGGCGAGCAATTGCCCGGGCAATGGAGCATCGATCACGCCGTCGAAAGCGCCCTTCAGCTTTGCGTGCATGGCGCGGTGTTCGGCAGCCATCGCCGACAGCCGCGGATCGGCGGCAACCTCTGCCTCCACGCGAGCAGCCTCGCCCGCATCGAGCTCGCCGTCGAGCCAGGCGAAGAAGGTCTCGTCACTCACCATGTGAACCACCCATCATCTCCAACAAGGCCGTGCGGCCGCGCACCAGCCGACTCGAAACCGTCCCGATCGGAAGCCCCAGAATCTCGGAGCATTCGCGGTACCCGAAGCCCTCGATCAGAATTAGCGAAACGATCTCGCGCTGCTCGTCCGGCAGGCGCTGCATCGCAGCCATGGCCTTCTTCAAGTCGATCGAAGCTTCGATCGCGGACCGTGGGTCTTCGCCCATCCGCTCCGCTTCTTCGACGGGCGCGTGCAGATCTTCCTTCCGTCCGCGCGAGCGGACCGTGTCGATCCACAGGTTGCGCATGATCCGGTAGAGCCAGCTGTCGAGCCGCGTGCCCGGCTCCCACAGCGCTTGCGATCGCAGGGCTCGCTCGACCGTCGCCTGGGTTAGGTCGTCCGCGTCGGCCGGATTCCTGGACAGCGTATGCGCGAAGCGTCTGAGCCGCGGAAGCAGCCCCGTCAGCCCGTCCTCGAACGACTCGAATTCGATCCATCAAAGCCCATGCGGATGAAACGATGCGCCGTGCACGTTTCATCCATGGGACGGATGATAAAGAGGATCACGGATGTCCAGATTTGTACGTCATCTTCTTTGCACGGCGGTGGCGATGGCCGCGTGCGGAGGCGCCGCCGGAGCGCAGCTGTTGGGGCAATTGTCGCCGCCGCCGGTCGGACTGCCTGCGCCCGTTGGAAATGTGCCAGTCGCCGGGCCGGTGCTGCAGGACGTACTGGGCTCCTCGCAATTGCAGCAGCAGGTTGTCCGTCCCACGCTCGATACGGTGCAAGGACTGCCGCAGGCGATCGCCGAGTCCGGCGGCTCGACATTGGCCGAGCTGCGCAAGATGCGCCTGCAGGAATTGATTCGCGAGAACCGCGACCTGCTCGAGGCGGATGACCGTGGACAGCCGGCACGTCGCGGCGTGCTGGTCGCCATCGATCCCGATCCCGGGTCACTGCAGCTCGCGGGTCGCAAAGGTTTTGCGATCGTCGCTCAAGACGTCGAGCCGGCGCTCGATATTCGGATCGTGAAGCTCGCGGTCCCGCCGCGCCTCAGCCTGCGCGAAGCGATGCGGCGATTGCGGACTGCGGCGCCGCAGCTGCAGGTCGACTATGATCATATCTTTGAGCCGGCGGGCGGCTCGTTGATTCCGCTTACCGCTTCGCTGGCGTCTCTCGCCGGCGCTGGAAACGGACACGTCATCGGAATGATCGACGGCGGCGTCGCCTCGCATCCGTCCCTTGCCGGCGCAGCGATCGAGCAGAGCGGCTTCGCAGGGGCGCCCAGGCCAACCGGCCACGGCACGGCCGTCGCTTCCCTCCTCGTCGGTAATCAGGGGCCGTTTCGCGGCGCCGCTAATGGCGCGAGGCTCTACGTTGCGGACATATACGGTGGCAGTCGGGCAGCTGGGTCGGTTTCGGCGCTCGTGCCGGCACTCGGCTGGCTCGCCGCGCATCGGGTCCAGGTGGTCAACATCAGCCTGGTCGGTCCCGAGAACGCCGTGGTCGCGCGAGCGATCGGCGCCGTCCAACGCCGAGGCATCCGAGTGGTAGCTGCGGTCGGCAACGATGGACCCGCAGCGCCTCCGCAATATCCTGCGTCCTATGGGGGCGTCATCGCAGTGACCGCCGTCGACGCGCGAGGCCGCGCCCTTCCGGAAGCCGGAAAGGCGGCACACCTCGATTTTGCGGCACCGGGGGCGGACATGGCGGCAGCCTTTCCGGGACGGGGATATGCGCGCGTTCGCGGCACAAGCTTCGCTGCGCCGCTCGCCGCCGCCCGGCTGCTCGTCATGGGATCTCCGGAGCGGCTCGCGGCCGAAGCACGGCGCGGTTCCGGCCGCATCGGGCGGGGCATCGTCTGCTTCGACTGCCGGATCGATCCGAAAATCGTCGGGGCGAAGTAGACGGGATGAAAGACTGAAGTGCCGTCGTTCTCCTGATGATGAGGGGCAGCAAGACGCCCTCATTCGAGAAAAGGAGACTGGCATGAACAAGTTCATTCTTTCGGGTGCTGCGGCGCTGGCTTTCGTTGCTGCGCCGGCTTCGGCCCAACTGCTGGGCGGCGTCACCGGCGCCGTGAACGGTGCGGTGAATGGCACGCTCGCCGGCACCGCTGGCGGAGGGCTCAGCGGTCTCGCGAACGTCGGCGGGACGCTGAGCGGCGTCGGCAATGCTGCCGGAAATCTCGCCGGTAATCTCAGCGGTCCTGCCTCGATTACCAACAGCGTCAGCGGCATCGCGACTGGGTCGGCGAGCGCCTCAGGGGGTCATTCGGTCGACGAGAGGAACGGATCGGCCAACGGCAATGTCGGCCTCGCCGGCACCGTGACCGGCGCGGTCAATTCGGCGACCAACGCGACTGCCGCGGGCAATCCTCTCGCGATGAACGGCTCAGCCTCGGGAAGCGCGTCCGCGAACAAGAATGTCGGCTTGGGTGTCCAGGGTATTGGCACGCACCAGGTCGGCGCGGTGGCTGGCCAGGTAGCCGCGACGGCGAGCGCGGCCGGGAACGCCGCTTTTGCCGCGGCGAGCGCGCTCACGAACTCGGCTTCATTGGACGCAAGCGGGAACGGTTCAGGGAACGCTTCTGCTTCGGCTCAGGGTGACGCCAAGGCCAAGCACGAACGCATGGATCGTCGCTAGACCGCGCCGCCCCGCCGGCCCCGCGGGGCGATCCGGCCCGCCGCTCCCCTACAGGGCGGCGGGCCTTTTACCTCTTGATGGTCAGCCGCGCTCGCCCGCGTGGCTCGGCGGTGGTGGCGCAGGTGGTGGCGGAGGTGGCGGAGCCGGACAGGGCATACCGGCGGCTACTGTCGTTCCATCGGGACAGACGGTCGGAGGGGGCGGAGGAGGAGGCGGTGGCGGCGGGCACGGGACCCCTGCCGCAACCTGAGATCCATCGGGGCAAGTCTGCATCGGGGGTGGCGTCGTCGCGCAAGCCGAAACAACGGCCGTCGCTGCGACAATGAACGCAATCCGTTTCATGCTTCTCTCCCTTTTCGTGGATCTCCGCCAGCCAACGCGATCGTTGCGGGAACGTTCCTTCGACCTTCAGATCCGCCGAATGGCTGCGATGGGTGGAGGGCGGACGCTCCTCTAGAGTCGGCCTTGGGTGGAAAACGGTGCTAGGAGGGGGGCGGATGCGTCTTAGACTGCTGCAAGTTGTGCCACCGCTCGAAGCGGCGGTCCGGGATCAGCCACATAAAAGAAACCGCAATGTAGAGGGCAATGGCGAGCCATGGCGAGATGAAGGCCGCCGGAACGCCGAGAGCGTAGACAGAGAAACTGACCCACTCCTTCTTCCTCGGGCCGACCACGGCCCGAATTCGCGACTCCGTGCCTTCCGCCAGGATCAGCTCGCGTTCGAGCCAGATGTAGCCGAAAGCCGCCATCACGGTCACGGCTCCGTAGGCGGCGACGGGCTGCGGCGTGACTCCGGCAAGGCCGATCCAGCGGATCACGAAGGGCATCAAGGTCAGCCAGAACAGCAGGAACAGATTCGCCCAGAGCGCGCGTCCGTTCACCCCGCACAGCTCTGCGCGGGAATATTATCTGCTGATGCGGGCCAGGGGGCAGACGGACGCCGGAGGCGGCGCGACGGACTATGCCGACTATCGCCGGCGCAAGAAGGCCGAGCTCGACCGCGAATATGCCGATTACAGCCGCGAGAAGCAGGCGCGGTTCGATCGGGATTTCGACGCGTGGCGAGAGAAGCGCGGCGGGCCACCCCGATCAGCTGACGAGCCTGCCCGCCAAGAGATGACTGCCAGTCAACACGACGCCGAGCGGAGTTGAGAGAGCGGCCGTTATAAGGGCGGGTTGCGCGCTACTGCGGCGCGGGATATCTGGCCGCGAATGCCTTGTCATTGGGCGCCGCATCCGATGATGCGAATCCGCTCGAGCTGCGGCGGAAAGATGCGCCGTCACTGCGAAGATCGGTGAAGATCGGTGGTCCTGTTCGCTCGCTGACCCGATCGGCTGTGGGTAAGTGCGTCGCAATGGCGACACTTCTCCCCACTTTTTTGGTGAATTCTTGGTCGCGGTTAACTTTTTCGCTTGGCTTGCAACTCGGGATGATTCATTGATTCATCCTGTGGGCTCAACGCGTTGCTGCTTGGGGGAGGAATTTTTAGATGAGCATCGATTTCATCCGGCCGGAGGTCGACGAGCTCCGTCCGCGGATTAGCGTCATCGGCGTCGGCGGCGCGGGCGGCAACGCCATCGCGAACATGATGCGCGCGGACGTCCAGGGCGTCGATTTCGTGGTCGCCAATACCGATGCTCAGGCGCTCAATGCGTCGCTTGCCGATCGCCGCATCCAGCTCGGCCTCAAGATCACGCAAGGGCTCGGCGCCGGCTCGCGTCCGGAGATTGGCCGCGCTGCCGCGGAAGAAACGATTGATGAGATCACCGCCGCCCTTTCGGGTGCGCACATGTGCTTCATTGCCGCCGGCATGGGCGGCGGCACCGGCACCGGTGCCGCGCCGGTCATCGCCAAGGCCGCCCGCGACATGGGAATTCTAACGGTCGGCGTTTGCACCAAGCCTTTTGCCTTCGAGGGTGCGCGTCGCGCCCGTTCGGCTGAATTGGGCCTGCAGGAGCTGCAACAGCACGTCGACACGCTGATCGTGATTCCGAATCAGAACCTGTTCCGCCTCGCCAATTCGGAGACGACCTTCAAGGAAGCCTTCGAGATGGCAGACGAGGTCCTGCAGCAGGGCGTCCGCGGTATCACCGACCTGATGGTCATGCCCGGCCTCATCAACCTCGACTTCGCCGACGTGCGCTCGGTGATGAGCGAGATGGGCAAGGCGATGATGGGCACCGGTGAAGCCGATGGCGACATGCGCGCGATCGAGGCTGCCGAAAAGGCGATCTCGAACCCGCTCCTCGACGGCGTGTCGATGAAGGGCGCCAAGGGCGTCATCATCTCGATCACCGGCGGCGAGGACATGCGCCTGATGGAGGTCGACGAGGCCGCCAGCCACATCAAGGAATTGGTCGACCCCGACGCCAACATCATCTGGGGCTCGGCGTTCAACAACGATCTCGGCGGCAAGATCCGCGTGTCGGTCGTCGCCACGGGTATCGAGGCCGACGTCGGCGTTCAGCCTGCACCCGGCAAGGTGTTTGCCTTTCCCGGCCGCTCGGCCACTCCCGCGCCGGCAGCGCCTGCTCCGCAGCCCGAGTCCGGGATCGAAGAGACGATCGAGGAGATCGAGGCTCCGGTCGCCGAGGACGACGGCGAGGAGCTTCTGCTCGGCGCGGACGACGTGCTGACCAGCCCGGTCGGCGCTCCGCCGATCGCTCCGCCGACCGACGAGGAAGAGGCCGAGCGCCCTGCTGCGAATGCCGGTGGAACATTGTTCGAGCGTATGTCGAACATCGCCCGCGGCGCGCCCAAGGCGCAGATCGATGAGGGCGAGGCGCCGGACTACCGCAAGGATCCGATCGACATCCCGCGCTTCCTGAATCGCCAGAACAACCAGTAAGCTTCGGCGAACCGGTTTCGAGAAGGGCGGCCTCCGGGTCGCCCTTTTTCGTTAAATTGCCGCCTCCCGCACTCTTTTGCGGACCAACTGCCGCCGCCGCGGCACGGCTCGCCGTAAAGCCTCTAGGCAGAAAGGCTTCGGCAAGATTCAATGCCCCAGGGGAGGATGATGCGGGGATTGTTGCGTCCAATAGCGAAGGGAGCGCTCATTGCATGCGCTGCGGCGGTCGTGTTCACGGCTGCGCCGGCGGCTGCGCAGGGCAGCTACTCACCATATAACGAGACAGCCACGGCGGCGCTGACGCGCTACCTCCACACGCTTGCCTCGGATCCGAAGGATTTCGCGTCGCTGATCGGCGCGGGCCGCGCGGCGCTTGAGCTCGGCGATGCGCAGGCTGCGGCCGGCTTCTTCGCCCGGGCCGACGACGTCAATTCGCGCAGCCCGCTGCCGCAGGCAGGGATGGGCGCCGTTTCCGTGCTCAGCGGCGAACCGCAGGCGGCGCTTCCGTACTTCAACCGCGCAGAGCAGCTTGGCGCGACGCGCGTGACCCTGGGCTGTGATCGCGGCCTCGCATACGATTTGATGGGACGTCAGGCGGACGCGCAGGCGGAATATCGCGCAGCTTTGACCGGGCCGGATGGCGACGAAGCACGCCGCCGCCTTGCGCTCAGCCTCGCCATCAGCGGTGATCGGAGCGAAGCGCTCGGCACGCTTTCACCGCTCGTCGCTAAGGGTGACGTGGCTGCGGGCCGGGCGCGGGCGTTCGTCCTTGCGCTTGCCGGCGACACGAATGCCGCGATGGTCGCGATCAATGCTGCAATGCCGGGCAGCTCGGCCTCGCTCGCGCCGTTCCTGCAGCGTCTGCCTTCACTACAGTCGGGCCAGAAGGCGGCTGCCGCCAACCTTGGCATCTTTCCGGACACCGGCGATGCCCGTTTGGCCTCCGCCACCGTTCCGCAGGTGACCGGCAGTGTGACCACGAACCGGCTTACCGGAATCGATCAGCTTCTCCGGCAACCGGCGCCACAACCGGTGCCGCAGCAGCCCGTATATCGGCCCGCGCCTCAGCAGGTCGCGTACGCGGCTCCGGTCCGGAATATAACGGCGGCCAGGCCTGCACCGGCGACGCAGAAGATCTGGCTCCAGCTTGCGAGCGGCTCCAACGCGGCCGCGCTCAGCGGTCAGTTTCAGCAGATGAAGTCGAAGAACAGCGACCTGTTCGACGGCATCCCGGGCTATATCGCCAGGAGCCCGGATCGTGCGCGCTTGCTGGTCGGACCGTTCCGCAGCAGCAGCGATGCCGATACTTTCGCCGAGGATCTGCGGACGGTCGACGTCACCGCCTTCAAGTACAGCAATTCCCCAGCGGATCAGATTGTGCCACTCGGCACGGAATGAAGCTTCCTGCCGGCGTCGCGGCGCAACCTGCAGCGTCCCGCGGCCGCCTCCATCGCGAGCCTGACTCGGGACCACGGGGCCCGCGCGACGTCTTCCAGCGCGACCGCGACCGGATCATTCACTCGGTCGCTTTCCGACGACTTCGCCACAAGACGCAGGTGTTCGTCGCACCCGACGGCGATCACTTCCGCGTTCGCCTGACCCACAGCATCGAAGTCGCGCAGATCGGCCGCACAATGGCGCGTGCGCTCGGGCTCAACGAGGACCTGACCGAAGCGCTGTGCCTCGCTCACGATCTTGGCCATCCACCCTTCGGTCACGCGGGTGAGGATGCCCTGAACGCCGCCCTGGTCGACGCCAGCGGGTTCGACCACAACGCGCACACGCTGCGCATCCTGACGCGGCTGGAAACGCCGTATCCGGATTTCGATGGCCTGAACCTCAGCTGGGAAGCGCTGGAGGGCCTTGCTAAGCACAACGGACCGATCGCGAGCCCCACCTGGGCCATGGTGAATGCCAACGCTGAGTGGGACCTGGAGCTCTCTACCTGGCCGAGCCTCGAGGCGCAGGTTTCAGCGATTGCCGACGATATCGCCTACGACAATCACGACATCGACGATGGCCTGCGCTCGGGCCTGCTGGACTTGGACGAGTTGATCGAGTTGCCTCTCGTCCGGCGGCACTGGGACGCGATCGCTAAGCGCCATCCCGGAATATCACTCGACAAGCAGCAGCGCGCGCTTGTGCGGGACATGATCGGGACGATGGTTGGCGATGTCCTCGACGAGACTGCCCGCCGCGTCGCCGACGCAGGCGCACAGACTTTCGACGAGATCCGAGCCGCCCGACGCCCGCTTGCGGGCTTCTCCGACGCGCTTGCCGCCGAGGAGCGCGAGCTCAAGCGGTTCCTCTACGCTCGCCTTTACGATTCGCCTCAGTTGCAGGGGATTCGCCGGGAAGCCGAACGGATCGTGACCAATCTTGCAAATGCGTATCGCGACGATGCGTCTCGCCTCCCGCCACCGTGGCAGCACGGCGAAGGTGTCAATCAGTTGCGGACCATCGGCGACTTCATTGCTGGCATGACCGACCGCTATGCCATCTCCCGGCACGAGGAGCTCGTCGGTCCCGTCAACCTGCCCGCCGACCGCTTCTAAACCCAAGCGCGCATGGTGCGCTGCGGCAACAATCTGAAAATAAACATTTGTTTATCGAAATTTGCCTATCCCGCACCGGCGAAAGGTTACATGATTGTAAGGTCTCGAATGTAAGAGTTGCGGACCATGAGCAAGAAGACGGCAATACTCGCTGCCATCGTCGGGCTGGCAATCGTCGCTGGCGCCGCGCTGAGGTCGACCAACCGCGCCGACGCCGCCGGCGGAAATTGCTACGCGGACACGAAGGGCCCATCCGAACCGACCATCTGTAACTAGAGGTCGGCCGTTCTTTTCAGACCTGCGCTAGGCCGTCATATGTCGCGGCTGTGGCACCGGAGCGAGTAGAGACGGCAAGGCAGCGCGCGAAGCACGAGCTTCGGCTGCTCCTGGACGACGGTCGGACGAAGTCGCCTTTTCGCTGGGAATATCTCGACCCCTATTATTGGTTGATGGAGATCCGATGGCCCGCCTTCTTCGGGTCCGTCGTGCTGACGTTCGTACTGCTCAACCTGCTGTTCGGCATTCTCTACGCGGCGATCCCCGGTTCGCTCGCCAACGCCGAACCCGGCTCGCTGACCGACGGATTCTTTTTCTCTGTCGATACGCTCGCCACGGTCGGATACGGCAACATGTATCCCGCGTCCCGGCTTGGTCACGCGATCGCCTCTGTCGAAATTCTGCTGGGCCTCTTCTTCGCGGCGACGGTCACCGGCCTAATCTTCGCGCGATTCTCCAGACCGAGGAAGGGGATCGTGTTCAGCCGTTTTGCCGTGATTGGCAGGTACGAGGGGCGGCGGGCGCTCATCGTCCGCGTTGCCTGGACGCGGTCGTTCCCGCTGATCGACGCAACCGCGCAGCTGTCATGGCTGGAAACGGCGCAAATGATCGATGGCCAGAGATTTCGCCGTCTCTGCGAGCTGGAACTCGTGCGGAACCACAATCCAATGGTGGGATTGGGGTGGACCTTGATCCATCTCCTAGCCGAGGACAGCAAGATCGAAGAGGTGATCGAGTCCGGCGAGCGTGTGATGCTCACGGCGAGCGTTAGCGGCACCGACATGCTGCTCGCGACGCCCTCGCAGACGCTGCAACGCTATGGCCGTGCAGAAATCCGCGTCAATCATGAATTTGTCGAGATGATTTCAGAGGACGAAAAGGGCCTCCGCCTCGATCTGACGCGATTACATCAGGTTCAGGCGATCGCCGAGAAGGCCGCGTGACACTCGGCCCTTTGCTGCGCTAGAGGCGCACGCTTTCCAGCACCGGTGGACCCAGTTGAGCATCTACGCCCAATATACGGCGCTCCTTGATGGAGTGCTCGACGACCTAATCAGTGACGGCGCTCTTCCCGAAGGGATCGAACGTCGCAACGTCACGGTCGAGCCTCCCCGCGATCCGGCGCACGGCGATCTCGCCACCAATGCGGCGATGGTCCTTGCGAAGGGCGCTAACACGAATCCGCGAGCGCTTGCCGAGGCGATCAAGCCGAAGCTGGAGGCGCTTGCGCCGGTCACGTCGGTGGAGGTGGCAGGTCCGGGCTTCATCAACATTCGGCTGAACCCGGATGCCTGGCGCGACGAGCTGCGCACCATCCTGCGCGAGGGCGAGGAGTACGGCCTGTCGAACGTCGGCGCCAACGAGCGGGTCAACGTCGAATATGTCTCGGCCAATCCGACCGGTCCGCTCCACATGGGGCATTGCCGCGGCGCCGTCGTCGGCGACAGTCTCGCTCGGTTGCTCGAGGCGGCGGGGTTCCGCGTCACCAAGGAATATTACGTCAACGACGCCGGAGCGCAGGTCGATACGCTCGCAAGGTCGGTGCATCTCAGATACCGCGAGGCGCTGGGAGAGAATATCGGCGAGATCGGCGAGGGTTTTTACCCTGGCGACTATCTGAAGCCCGTCGGAACCATCCTCGCTGCGCAGCACGGCGATCGATTTGTCTCTGCTCCGGAAAGCGAGTGGCTGCCGCTTTTCCGCGATGCTGCGATCCAGGCGATGCTAGACTTGATCCGGCACGATCTGGGCCTGCTTAACATCCACCACGACCTGTTTTCGTCCGAGGCCGAGCTCCAGCGCAACGGTGCGGTCGAGCACGCCATGCAGGTGCTTCGCGACAAGGGGCTCGTTTATGAAGGGGCGCTCGAACGGCCGAAGAGCCTCGATCCCCACGACGAATGGGAGCCGGTCGAGCTGACCCTGTTCCGGTCGAGTCAGTTCGGTGACGACCAGGACCGGCCGATGAAGAAGTCGGACGGAAGCTGGACCTACTTCGGCTCCGATGCCGCTTATCACTGGCAGAAGGCCCAGCTCGCCGATCATCTAGTGAACATCTGGGGCGCCGACCACGCAGGAACCGTCAAGCGCGTCCAATCGGCGGTGAGGGCGCTGACCGACGGACGCGTCGATCTCGACGTGAAGCTCGTGCAGATGGTGCGTCTGTTCCGCAACGGCGAGCCCGTGAAGATGTCGAAGCGCGCGGGCGACTTCGTCACTCTCGCTGACGTCGTGAAGGAAGTCGGCAAGGATGCCGTCCGGTTCATGATGCTGACCAAGCGGTCGGACACGCCGCTGGACTTCGACTTCACCAAGGTGGTCGAAGCGTCGAAGGACAATCCCGTCTTCTACGTCCAGTACGCTCATGCGCGGATTAGTTCGCTCAAGCGCAAGGCGGCTGACGCCCACGTGGACCTGAACGCTCCGCCAGACCTGTCGCTGCTCGATGACGAAGAGCTCGCGCTCGTGAAGCGGGCGGCCCAATATTCTCGCGTGTTGGAGGGGGCGGCCATGGCTCACGAGCCGCACCGAGTGGCCTTCTTTCTCTATGATCTGGCGGCGGAATTCCACGCATTGTGGAATCGCGGCAATGATGATCCCGAACGGCGCTTCCTGCTTGAAAACAATCCACAACTTTCTCGGGCGCGGCTGGAACTGGCGCTTGGAATCGCGCAGATCATCCGTAGCGGTCTGAGCCTTATGGGCGTCACTGCGACCGAGGAGATGCGTTGAGATGAGCGACAGCCGCACCGCGGGCGGCCTCGACCGCCTTCCCTGGCTGACCGACGAAGCAGCGCCGAAGAAGACGGCGCCGGTGAAGCGCGGGGCACTCGATCTGGTGGGCTGGGCCACCGCTGCCGCCTTGTTCGTTGCGGGAGCATCCTTCTGGCTTGGCAGCTTGAGCCAGGAGCCCCAGGTCACAAATCCCGTGCGTTCGCCCAACAGCGCCACCGTCGCGGTGCCACAGCCGAACCCGGCGCCGGAAGTTCGCATCGCGCCTCAGCCGCAGGTCGCACCGGCGCCCGCGCCGCTGGTTCGCTCGACACCCGCGCCGCAAGTGCGCATTGCCCCGCCTCCGGTAAGGCGCTCGGTAGCTCATGAAATTGCGGAGCCCGCGACAGTCGCGTCTGAGAAGACGGCAGTCGTAGACGCCGAAACAAAGCCCGTGACGCCCGCTCCAGCTCAGGCGAGCAAGCCGTCCAGCCCAGCCAAGCTTACGCTGTGGCCCTCGCGGGTGACGACCGGCGCCTACGGCCGGCTCGTCCAGATCGGCGCGTTCGGTTCTGTGCAGCAGGCAAAGGCCGGTTGGCGCTATATGGTTCGGGACTATCCGGCAGTCGCGCACCTTCCCGCCGTGGTCCGGCCGGACCGCAACTCGAAGGGCAAGGTTTTCTACCGTTTCCGGATCGGCACCAGCTCGCAGGCGCACTCTGAAGTGCTGTGCCAGCGCATGAAGCGCATCGATTTGAGCTGCGCCGTGGTCGGCCTGCCATGGAAGGCGAAGATCGAGCGTTGACCGATAACCGCTCCGCTTACGACGACGGGCAGCTGCCCTGGCTGCAGGCGGTCGAGGACGAAGACGAGCCGCGGGGCGTCTCCGCGCGCAAGATGCTTGCCGCGCTTGGGCTGGTGCTGGCTGCCGCGCTGTTGGTCGCAGCCACCTTTTTCTGGCTCGGCCGCCGCGACACGGCGGTGAACGGCCCGCCGGAGCTGATCAAGGCCGAACCGGGTCCCTACAAGGTGAAGCCGCAAAATCCCGGCGGCCTCGACATCAAGGGGGAAAGTGAGACGGCGTTCGAAACGAGCGCTGGCCAGGACACGGACGCCCAGCTCGACCTCAGCAAGATGCCTGAGACTCCGGTTGCCAAACCGCCCAAGGAGCAGCCGCAGGCCGCGCCCCAGCCCGAGACCAAGACGCCGCCCAAGCCCGAACCGGCACCGCCGACGGTTGCGCACGGCAGCATCATTCAGCTCGGCGCCTTCGCCAACCAGGCGCAGGCCGAACGGGCCTGGACCGCACTATCATCTCGCTTCCCGTCCATCGGCAGCATGGGCAAGCTGATCGTGCCGTTCCCAGGCGGGATCAGGCTCCGCGCCACGGCTCCGTCGCCGGCCGAAGCGAAGCAAGCCTGCCAGACGCTCAAGGCCGCCGGCGAGAATTGCTTCGTGGCGCAGTAGATGCAGGCTGCGATTTACGGGCCCGAAGGGCTCGAGCTCACGCGCGACGAGCGCCGTTTCTTCAAGGACGCCGACCCGGCAGGCTTCATCCTGTTCCGCCGGAACTGCGCCGATCCCGAGCAACTTCAGCGTCTGACGGATTCGCTACGCGATCTCACCGGTCGAGCCAACTTGCCGATCCTAATCGATCAGGAAGGTGGACGCGTCGCCCGCATGCGGCCCCCCGCTTGGCCGGCATTTCCCGCCGCCGAGCGTTTCGCGATCCTGTACCGGGCTGCGCCGTCCTCGGCGATCGAGGCGGTGCGCTCGAATGCGCGCGCTCTCGGGCTGATGCTCCGCTCGTGCGGGATCAACGTCGACGCGCTGCCCCTGCTCGACGTTCGGCAGGAGGGCGCGACCGACATCATCGGCGACCGCGCGCTTGGGTCGGAGCCGATGCAGGTGGCGGCGCTCGGCCGCGCCGTGCTCGACGGGCTGGGCTCGGCCGGAGTGCTCGGGATCATCAAGCACATGCCCGGGCACGGCCGTGCTCTGGTCGACAGTCACCACGAATTGCCGATCGTGACCGCCAGCGCCGAAGACCTGGAAATCGACCTCGAACCTTTCGAACGGCTCGCATCGGCGCCGATGGGGATGACTGCGCACGTCGTCTACACTGCGTGGGACCGAGACCGCCCGGCGAGCCTGTCGCCGATCGTCATCCGCGATATCATCCGCGGCCGGATCGGCTTCGACGGGTTCCTGATGAGCGACGATATCGGCATGCAGGCACTTGCCGGAGACTTCAGCAGTCGCGCGGCTGGCGTGGTCGCGGCCGGTTGCGATGCGGCGCTTCACTGCTCGGGCAAGATGGAGGAAATGGTGGCGGTCGCCGCGGCCGCCCCCCCGATGAGCCCGGAAGGCGAAGCCCGACTTGCACGCGCCATGGCGGCGACGATGCTGGAGGCGGAGGGCATCGACTTCGCCGAGGAAATCGCCAAGCGCGACACGCTTCTCGCGCAGGTTTGATCCCGAATCGCGCCCATCCCGCTAGATTATCCACGAAATTGCCGGGCTCCTGCCTTCGCAGATGCTTCGCTTGTGGTTAGTCTCTTACCCGTGGAAGAGGATTTCGAAGAGCGTCCCGTTCGCCAGTCGGACGAGCTCACCCTCGCGCTCGACGGTTGGGAAGGTCCCCTCGACCTTCTGTTGAACCTGGCGCGCGCGCAAAAGGTCGATCTTGCGCAGATCTCGATCCTTCAGCTGGTCGAACAATATCTCGCCTATCTCGCGCAAGCGCGCGCGCTGAAGCTCGAGATTGCGGCGGATTATCTCGTGATGGCCGCATGGCTCGCCTACCTCAAATCCTGCCTGCTGCTGCCCAAGGATCCGGAACAGGACCCGAGCCCGGAAGAGATCGCGTTTCGCCTGCAAATGCGGCTGCAGCGCCTCGACGCGATGCGCGAGGCCGGCGCCCGGCTTCTCGGCCGCGACCGCATCGGGCGCGACGTGTTCCTTCGCGGAGCGCCCGAAGGGCTTCGTCTCGTGCGCAAGGCGGCTTGGCAGGTTCGCGACTTCGACCTGTTCGCCGCTTACGGCGTAGTGCGTGCGAGAACCCAGCCCGCGATGCACGTCGTCCACGCGCGCTCGGTGATGACACTGGAAGAAGCGCTTGAGCGGGTTGGCCGGATGATCGGCCACGCGCTTGACTGGACCTTCCTTGAAAGCTTCCTGCCTTCGACGCAGGATCCGCAGTTCCGCAAGTCGGCCCTCGCGTCGAGCTTTCTTGCAATTCTCGAGCTTGCGAAGCGCGGTCGCCTCCATTTCGTTCAGGACGAGGCCTTCGCACCGATCCAGGTGAAGGCCGCCTGATGGACGAGCTGATGCGCGCCATCGAAGCGACCTTGTTCGCCTCCGCCGCCCCCCTCACCGTTGAGGAGATCGTTGAGCATGTGGGCGAGGGCGAGGTGGAAATCGCGCTCGGCCAACTGACGGCGCACTATGAAGGGCACGGGATCGAGCTGGTCGAGCGCGGCGGACGCTGGCACTTCCAGACGGCGCCCGACCTGGCGCATCTGCTGCGTCGCACCCGCGAGGAGCCGCGCCGCCTGTCTCGAGCTGCAACGGAGACGCTCGCCATCATTGCTTATCATGAGCCGGTCAGCCGCGCCGAGATCGAGGCGATCCGAGGAGTTCAGATCTCCAAGGGTACGCTCGATGTCCTGATGGACTCGGGCTGGGTGCGTCCGGCGGGCCGCCGCGAGGGACCGGGCCGTCCGCTGCTCTATGCGACGACCCACGAGTTCCTGACGCACTTCGGGTTGGGTTCGCGGCGCGATCTGCCGGGCATCGACGATCTTAAGGCTGCGGGACTTTTGGACCCGCTCGATGAGTCTGTATTTCAGCTTCAGCTGGAAAGCGAAGACGAGGCGGACTAGATACACGCCTCAAAGGAGTTTCCCCATGGGCGGTTTCAGCATTTGGCATATCCTGATCTTCGCGATCATCCTGCTGCTGTTGTTCGGCGGCAACCGCTTCTCGTCGATGATGGGAGACGTCGCCAAAGGCCTCAAGAGCTTCAAGCAGGGCATGGCGGACGAGGATGACGACAAGCGTCAGCGTTACGACGAGCAACGCCGCACCGAGCCGCCGCGCCAGCTTCCGCGCGACGACGCGCGTTCGCAGGGTCCGATCGATGTGACCCCGCGCCGCGAAGATCCCGTCGCGTCGCCTCCCCCGCGAGACGACGAAGCGCGCTAAGCCCTGAAGGGCACGAATGTTCGGCGTCGATTCCTCAGAGCTCGCGGTCGTCGCGATTCTCGCTCTGATCTTTATTGGACCCAAGGACCTGCCGAAGGTCATGCGGACGATAGGCTATTGGGTCGGGCGAATCCGCGGCATGGCTCGGCACTTCACTTCCGGCATCGAGAATATGGTCCGCGAAGCCGAGCTCGAGGAAATGGAGAAGAAGTGGCGCGAGGAGAACGAGCGGATCATGAAGCTGCATCCGGCGAACGCGCACTATCCGGAAGCCGGGCAGCCCGACGAAATGCCGCCGGTCGCGAGCGGGGAAACCGCCGAGGAAGAACCTCCTTCCGATAAAAGACCGCTCCCGTGAAGGATATCGACGATACGAAGCAGCCTTTGCTCGAGCATCTGATTGAGCTCAGGAAACGCCTTCTGCTGTGCCTGGCCACGCTCGTCATCACGTTCTTCTTCTGCTTCTATTTCGCGAAGGACATCTTCGCGGTCCTTGTCCAGCCGTTGCTACGGGCGGGCCAGGGCAAGCTGATCTACACCGATATATTCGAGGCATTTTTCACACAGGTGAAGGTCGCGCTTTGGGCGGCGCTGATGCTCAGCTTTCCGGTGCTCGCAATCCAGTTGTGGCGGTTTGTCGCGCCCGGACTCTATGCGAAGGAGAAAAACGCTTTCCTTCCGTTCCTCGTGCTTACGCCGTTCTTCTTCGCGGCCGGCGCCTGCTTTGCTTATTTCGTCGCCATGCCCTGGGCGCTGCATTTCCTGCTCAGCTTTCAGGGTGACATTGGCGGAGTGAGTCAGGAGGCGCTTCCGGGGGTCGGCAATTATTTGAATTTCTGCACGCGTTTCCTGTTCGGCTTCGGCGCCGCGTTCCTGCTCCCGATCCTCCTGATGATCCTCGAGCGCGCGGGCATTGTCACTCGCGAGCAACTCGCGAAGTCACGCCGCTATGCGATAGTTGCCGCGGCTGCCGTCGCCGCCGTGCTGACCCCGCCCGACGTCGTTTCGATGCTCTTGCTGCTGATCCCGCTCTATGGGCTCTACGAACTGGCCATCCTCGCGATCCGCATCACGCATTGGCGAGCAGCGCGGCGCGCGGCCCGATCAACTTCCAATGTCGTTGCTGTGCCCCAGACAGAAGAGGGCCCGGAAGCGCCACCGGGGGGGGGGGAGGGTTGGCGGTTCCGGGCCCATTTAAGCGGATAGCGAGAGCGGGGGGGCAAAAGGTCACTATCCGAACTGCACAACGCGGCTTCTTCGCATTCAGTTCCGAAAAGTTTCGCAGGGTTCGAAAGTTTTTTCGCTACAGCCGTAACGATTTCGACGGCTCAATTAGAGCGGCGGAAAGATAGGCAAATCAACGCTGTACCTGCCTAGCTTGCGGTCGAGCGACGACCTCAACTGCTTGGCAAGGCCGCCGACGATCCGTTCGAACTGAACTTTCTCGGGTTGTTGCTCTTCGTCCGGCACCAGAACCGGGCTTGCGATGGTCAGCCGGGCCGTGAGATCGCTGGTCCGCCGAAGCGAAATTTCGACCGGATCAGTCGGACAATTCAGCATCGAAAA
>CAVWET010000002.1:0-298176 GCA_963754245.1 uncultured Alphaproteobacteria bacterium | reverse complement strand
ACGGCCATGACACTAAGACCAAGCGATCCGACCAGGGCGGGCAACAGGAACCCGTGCTGAAGCAAGCCGCGCCCAAGCGCGTACGCCCCAATGATCATGGCCAGAGTCAGCCCAACCTCGTGGATTGCCGGGCTTCCCAGCACGCCCGCCGATGCGAGCAGTGCGACGAGAGTAGCGGTCGCGACGCAATGGATGACGCACAGGCCCGACAGGCCCATGGCAATCCGATCGAGCCGGGCGGTCTCAGAGGTCAACTTTCCCACGGTCGACAGATGTAGAGCAGCCGCGATTTAGTTACAATATATCATCAGGGCTAATTTCAAGGCTTGCCGAGCGTCTTACCGCACGCGAATAGCTGCTCGCCTCATGGACTCAGCTGTTTCCTCGACTGCGCCGAGCCGCGCCGAACCCCGTTCACGCCCGCTTGCACTGTCCAACCTGCTGCTCCTCATCGCAGCGATGGTGTTCGCGATGGTCGTCGTAGGCGGGATCACCCGTCTGACTGAAAGTGGCCTGTCAATTACCGAGTGGAAGCCAATCAGCGGAGCCATTCCTCCCCTGACGCAGGCAGACTGGACGCACGCATTCGATCTCTACAAGCAAACGCCTCAGTATCGCGAAGTCGCCGGCCCGGCCGGGATGAGCCTCTCAGGCTTCAAGTTCATCTTCTTCTGGGAATGGGTGCATCGGCTGCTCGGCCGGGTGCTCGGCCTGATCTTCTTTCTCGGCGTCGGCTGGTTCGCACTCAAGCGCGCGATCCCGAGGGGTTTCGGCTGGCGGCTTGCGGCACTGTTCATCCTCGGAGGAGCACAGGGCGCCGTCGGCTGGTTCATGGTCATGTCGGGCCTCGAGGGCCGTACGGAGGTCAGCCCTTACCGCCTCTCCGAGCACCTGCTGTTCGCGCTCTTCCTCTTCGGCGCCCTGATCTGGACTGCGCTCGACCTACGTCGGCTCGCGAAGGATCCAGAAGCCGGGCCTTCCCGGCTGACCGGCTGGGGAGCAATCGCGCTCGGCGTTTTGTTCGTCCAGCTGATGCTCGGCGCGTGGGTCGCGGGGTTCCGGGCCGGCTATGTCTCCAATAGCTGGCCTGACATGAACGGCCATTTGGTTCCGGAGGGCATCGACTGGTCCAACGGACCTGCCTTCGCCCTAACGCACGACCCCTTCCTGCTCCACTTCATGCACCGTTGGTGGGCGTGGGTCGTAGTCGTCGTCCTCGTCCTGTTCGCCCGGCAAGTTCGAAAGACTTCGCGCCCCGCTTCGATTGCCATTCACTCGGCGTTCGGAACGCAGATCGTCCTTGGCATCCTGACTGTACTCTCAGGCATCGCGATTTGGCTCGCAGTCCTCCACCAGGCGACCGGCGCGCTGCTGGTCGCCGCGACCGTTTGGGGCGCGCATGAGCTTGGGGGCCGGCGCGAATGAGCGTCGTTTCCCTCTACGTGCTGTTCGCGAATGCGCAGGAAGCGGAGCGCATCGGCCGCGCCGTCGTCGGAGAGCGGCTCGCGGCGTGCATCAACATCCTTGGCCCGGTTCGATCGATCTACCGGTGGCAAGGCGCAGTCGAAACGGCGGACGAAATCGCCGCAGTCCTAAAGACCTCCAATGCCGAGGCTGACGCGCTCATCACGCGCATCGCTGGACTGCACAGCTATGACGTGCCGTGCATCGTGACCTGGCCAATCGACAAGGTGCTGGGGTCTTACGCCGATTGGGTCGAGAGCAACGTCGGCTGACGCCCTCAATAAGGACGCCGCTCGAGATAGAGATAGGCCGGATCGAATTCGGCGACGCCTTCGATGCCTCGTCGATCGAGGAGCGTCAGCTGCTTGTTCTCGAATTCCACCAAACCGCGGCGGCGGAGTTCCTGCAGCGTGCGGTTCGCGTGTACGACGGTCAGGCCCAGGCATTCGGCCAGCTCCCGCTGCTTAAGCGGCAGCTCGTACGTATCGCCCTTCGTCCGCCCGACCAGCTCGAGTCTTGCATGAAGTTCGCAGAACAGGTGCGCCATACGCGAAAGGGCCGTTCGCTGGCCAAGCGAGAGCGCCCACTCGCGATGGATCGCCGCGTCGATGTTGGTGGACAGCCAGTAAACGCGAGCGAGATGCGGATACCGCTCGACCAATCCTTTCAGCCGCTCGTGCGGCACGATCGCGACCACGCATTCACTAAGAGTCAGAATGTCGTGATCGAGCCGCTTGAGGGTGAAGGCGTGGAGATCCGGAAAGTCGCCGGCGATATGCAGCTCCGTGACCTGGCGCTCCCCGCTCTCAAGATCCTTGCTCCGCGCCATCCAGCCGTCGAGCAGCATGAAGCTGCTGCTGAGCTCAACGCCGGAATGGATGATCACCTCGTCGGCCGGGAGCCTGCGCGTTTCGGACACGCAATTGCGAATCGCGCGCTCTTCCTCGGCGCTGATCTCCGCACGCTTACGCAACTGCTTCAAGTGAACACTGATCATCGACGCGCACTTGTGCAACGGCTTGGGAGAATTGTGTTTAACCTAAGTTACACGTCCGTACCATTTCGAAAATCTTTTGATTACAAGGCGAAAGGGCCCACCGGGTGTAACACAGGTGAATCCTTTTGCTGCGATGCCGTGTTAATTCGCCCACAGGGTACGGGGTTCGGGGCGTTGCCAAATTACAGGCTGTACCGGCTGGACGGGGCCGGCAAGATCACCAGCGCAGAATGGATCGAAGCGTCGGCGGACGATCACGCACGCGCAGAAGCCGCGATCCGCTGTGACTTAGGCAGCTTCGAACTGTGGGAGAAGAGCCGCTTGATCGAGCGATTCCGGCCGAACAGCGGACCGGCCCCCCGGGCCTAATTGGCTGGCGGGGAAGCCTTCTTGCGGCTGTAAGGCAGGTCATCAAGCTCCTTGCGCAGCTTTTCGATGCCCGGGTCGGGGTCCGAGTATTTTGCTTCGAGCTCAGCCTCGTCAGAGGTCTGATCGCGGAAATAAGTGATCGTCAGGCGACGTCCAAATACGTCGTCCCCGCGGATCTTGAGCTCCGCCTCATGCTCGGGGGGCAGGTTGTCCCTGATCGTCTCGAGGTAACGGATAAGGTCCTCGAGGGACGTATATTCGCTGATGTCGATGAAATCTTTGACGCGTCTCGGCACGGCCGAATTGCACTCCATTTGAACGGGAATCACGCTGCCGCGGCAGCACGCGCCGCGGCACTAAAGCGCAACGATATTAGGGGCAACGCGTGAATATAGCCTTATTTTCATGCCAGTCGGCGGGCTGCGCCGCCCGAACGATCAAGCGCCATTGAACGCCGTCAGGCGTTGGCGTCGAGATGCCGCCCTTCGTGGTCGAGATGCAGATAGTTCGTGTTAAACATCGACACGTCCATCAGGCGTTCGAGGTCGAGGATGTGGAGCTGCTTGCGTTCGAGCTCAATCAGTTCATCCCGCCGCAATTCCTGCAAGGTCCGATTAACGTGAACTGAGGTGAGACCCGTGGCATCCGCCAGGCCGTTCTGGGTCAGCGGAAAATCGCAGCGGCCGTCGGCGGCGCGGTTGACTGCGGCAAGCCGCAAATAAAGCTCAACAAGCAGGTGCCCGAGGCGCTCGTACGCGCTCCGCTGCCCCAGGTTCAGGGTCCATTCGCGTTGGATCGCCTGCGTCACCAATTCATGCCACCAAAGGGCTTGCGTGATCCGCGGTCGCTCAGCGGTCAGTGCGTTCATCTCCTCGGGCGTGATCATCGCGACCTTCAGCCGGGTGATCGCCCCGATGCTGTGGTCCATCGATCTGAGGATATAGACGTTCACGTCGCAGAAATCGCCGGGCACGAAGAGACTGACGATCTGTCTTTTCCCGTCCGGCAGCTGCTTGTAGCGGCAGCCCCAGCCATCGAGGACGAGATGCACGTGCCGAGGCTTGTCGCCTTCGGAAATCACGTCGCGGCGGGCGTCCACGTAACGAAAATTGCGGCTGACCTGGGCGAGTGCCGTGCGGTCATCCGATGATAACTTCGTGAAAGCTTCGAGCTTCGACGCCACCGCAGGTCCCGAACCGAAGGCAATTTCCCTTGAAACGACCGTAGGCACGGACATCGCAGTTCACCCTCACTTACGCTATGAGAAAAACGCGAGGACGACCGACGGGCAAGGGCATGAGCCCGAAAAACCGAGCAAGCGCGACGACTTGACCTGAGCGGTACCTGAGCGCCCTGGTCGAGGACGACTATACCGCAGATGTTCTGCTGCGGATACTCACGGCGCTATCACCAAGCGGCCCGACCGCAAGGGACTTTGTAGAGGGGCAAATCAGCCGCACCAGCTACGGCTATCCTGCCGTGCCGCCTCAAAGGCGCGCCGCGGATCGAGAAACTGTTCGATCCGCGGGCGCTTGTAGAGATCGTGGGGCGGCTAGGCTGCGCCCGACGCACGTAATCTGGCTGCTAGATGATGCCCAGCAGCCACAGGATCAGGATCAGGATCAAAAGACCGCCAAGACCGATATACATGGCACTTCCTCCCGTTTCGTGTTGCTGCTGAAACGAGGTGACCGGGCGTGGCGTTCCAGTCGTTACGTGGGCGTGACGCTTCTTTGAGGTACTATTTTACCCGTCTGGAAATCAACGGATTTGCTTGACTTTCGGCCGCTCAACCGCAAATAGCGCGTCCACGGCGCAGCGATCACGCAGCGCCTTTCGCATTTCAACGAAAGGATCAACGCCATGAGGGCGCTGATGAAGACGACGAAGTCGGCAAAGCCGGCCGAGGTCGAGAAGAAATGGCACCTGATCGACGCCGACGGCCTCGTTGTCGGCCGCGTCGCGACGATCATCGCCAACATCCTGCGCGGCAAGCACAAGCCGAGCTTCACGCCCCACGTGGACTGCGGCGATCATGTCGTCGTGATCAACGCGGACAAGGTCCGCTTCACCGGCCGCAAGCTGCAGCAGAAGCTCTATTACAAGCACACCGGCTACCCGGGCGGCTTGAAGGAGGTTCCCGCCGGCAAGATCCTCGAGGGTAAGTTCCCCGAGCGCATCCTCGAAAAAGCCGTCGAGCGCATGATCCCGCGCGGCCCGCTCGGCCGCGACCAGATGCGTGCCCTGCATCTCTACAACGGCACCGAGCATCCGCACGGCGGCCAGAACCCTCAGCCTCTCGACGTCGCGTCGATGAACCGCAAGAACAAGGTGGGCGCCTAATGTCCGACACTCGTGAATTCGATCGCCGACCAGCTCGGCGCTACCCCGGCTCCGGCCGCGCCGACTGCGGAAGCTCCGGCAGCCGAAGCTCCGGCTGCTCCGCCGCCGGCTCAGGACGCCGCTCCGCTGCGTGAGCAGCAGCTCGACAAACATGGCCGCGCTTATGCGACCGGCCGCCGCAAGGACGCCGTTGCGCGCGTGTGGCTGAAGCCAGGCTCGGGCAAGATCGTCATCAACGGCCGGGAGCAGGAAGTCTATTTCGCTCGTCCGTCGCTGCGCCTGGTCATAAACCAGCCGTTCGGCGTTGCTGATCGCACGGGGCAATATGACGTCGAAGCGACCGTCAAAGGTGGCGGCCTCTCGGGCCAGGCCGGTGCGGTCAAGCACGGCATCGCCCAGGCGCTAAGCCGGTTCGAACCGGCGCTACGCGCCGCCGTCAAGCAGGCCGGCTTCCTGACCCGCGATCCTCGCGTCGTGGAGCGCAAGAAGTACGGCCGCGCCAAGGCACGCCGCAGCTTCCAGTTCTCGAAGCGCTAGATCGCTTCGGTTGCGATGAACGGAATCGAAGGGCGGTTGGGACTTTCCCAGCCGCCCTTTTTCCTGTCGCCCAAGCTAGAGTCAGCGGCCAAGGTCGGGAATGGGCGGAATGCAGACATCGCGCTCGCAGGATCCACGCCGCTTTAGCCTCAGCGAATCCGCAAGAGTTTCTCGCCTGTCGCAGCAATCACGAAAGTGTCGCGGTCCACGCGTGCGACTGCCTCACCGGTATCCAACATCAGGCGCTTTTGCCCGCCACCCCGCAGCAGCCCGAGCGCCGTCAGGTGCGGCACGAACTTTTGATATTCGTAGACGATCAGCTCGTCGCCCTTGGCGTCCGTGACCGGGATCGTCTCAATGACCTCTTCCATTGACGCTCTCCCCCGAGCGGTGGAGCGTCGATTATTCGCAGGCGGTGCTTAACAAAAGCTAACTTATGTTAGAAATAATTGCTCAAAAAGTCGCCTGATCGCTACGTACGAACGCCCGCTTGGCGGCTAGGTCGCGTCAGCATAGTCTGACGTAATGCGCCGCCTGATCCTGTTCCTGGTCGCCGTCATGCTTGCCGTCCCGGCGGCTGCCGACACGTTCCTCCTGCGTCCCGCTCGTATTTTCGACGGCTTGGCTCCGGTCCCGCACGAAGGCTGGTCCGTCCTCGTCGAGGGCGACCGCATCGCAGCCGTCGGGCCTAACCTCACCGCACCCGCGGGCGCCCGAACGATCGACCTGCCCGGCACCACGCTGATGCCCGGAATGATCGAGGGCCATTCGCACCTCTTCCTTCACCCGTACAATGAGACGCTTTGGGACGATCAGGTGCTCCACGAGCCGCTCGCGCTGCGGACTGCCCGCGCCGTGGTGCATGCCAGGAAGACTCTCGAAGCCGGCTTCACTACCGAACGCGACCTCGGCACCGAAGGGGCGGGCTTCGCCGATGTCGGGCTCAAGCAGGCCATCGACCAGGGTATCGTCCCGGGCCCTCGCCTGCTCGTCTCGACCAAAGCAATCGTCGCCCGCGGCGCCTACGGTCCCAAGGGCTTCGAGCCCGGCGTTCCCGTCCCGCAAGGCGCGCAGGAAGTCGCCGGCGCCGACGAGACCATCCGCGCCGTCCGCGACCAAGTCGCCGGTGGTGCGACCATCGTCAAATTCTATGCCGACTATCACTGGGGCAAGGGCGAGCCGAGCCGCCCCACCCTCTCCCAGGCCGAGCTCGACGCCGGAGTCGCCGCAGCCCACGATGCGGGCCGCCTCGTCGCCGTTCACGCCACCACCGCCGAAGGCATGATGCGCGCCGTCCGCGCAGGCACGGACACGATCGAGCATGGCTACGGCGGCACCGCAGCGGTGTTCAAGGCCATGTCGGCCAAAGACATTGCGCTCTGCCCGACGCTAGGCGCGTCCGAAGCCTATGCCCGCTACTTCGAACATTGGAACGGCGAGGAGCCTGCGCCTGAAAGCGTTCAGCAGAACCGCCGCGCGTTCGAGCTGGCGATGAAGGCCGGCGTCCCGATCTGCATGGGCGGCGACGTCGGCGTCTTCGCGCACGGCGAGAATTGGCTGGAGATGGAGGCGATGCAGCGCGCCGGAATGTCCCCGGCGCAAGTCCTCATCTCCGCGACGTCGCGCAACGCCCGCATCCTGCACCTGACCGACCGGGGCGAGGTGAAGGCCGGCCTGCTCGCGGACCTAGTCGCCGTCGAAGGCGATCCCACCCGCGACGTGAAGGCGGTACGCGACGTCCGCTTCGTCATGAAGGGCGGCCAGATCGTGAGAGACGCTCACTGATGCCCCGCGCTTTCACCAGGGCGGTAAGCTCGCGGATTGCGGAATGCCAGCTGACGCATCTCGAGCGCACGCCAATCGATACCGCGAAGGCGGCTCGTCAACATGCAGGATACGAAGCGGCTCTCGCGCAGGCGGGACTAAAGATCATCCGCCTTCCCGACCTGCCCGAGGATCCTGACGCCGTGTTCGTGGAAGACACCGCGCTGTTGCTCGACGGCCACGCGATCGTCACCCGACCGGGAGCCCCGTCACGGATCGGAGAGACAGGCTCGACCGCCAGCGGCCTCGCCGGGCACTTTCAGGTGCATCACATCACTGAAGGATATCTGGACGGTGGCGATGTGATGCGGATCGATCAGACGCTGTATGTCGGCCTGTCCACGCGGACTGACGAGGAGGGCATCGCCGCCTTGAGAGCGCTGGCTGAGCCGATCAGCTATTCCGTCGTCAAGGCCGAGCTGCGCGACTGCCTGCATCTCAAGACGGGCGCGACCTTCGCCGGAACCGACATTGCCGGGCAGCGGGTCCTGCTCTTCAATCCGGGCGCCGTGGACCCGGCTCAATTCAGGGGCGTGCATGCGCTGGCCGTTTCAGCCGACGAGCCCTCAGCCGCGAACAGCCTTCGCGTCGGCGATTACCTGATCCTGCCCGCCGGCAATCCAAAGACCGCCGCCGCGCTCCGCGATCGCGGATTCCACGTCCTCGAGGTCGATGTCTCAGAGCTTCAGAAGGCCGAGGCAGGCGTCACCTGCATGAGCTTGATCGACGAGCGCCCTTAGAGGTTCACCGTCTCCATTCCGCGCACGTGGTACCGCTCACCGGCGGCGGCGCCCGGCGGCAGGATCGCGTCGAGCCGCTTCAGGTCTTCGCTTGTCAGCTTGACTTCCAGCGCGCCGATGTTCTCATCGAGATATTTGACGTGCTTGGTGCCCGGGATAGGGACGATATCCTCGCCCTGCGCGAGCACCCAGGCAAGGGCGAGCTGCGCGGTCGTGCAGCCCTTCTCTTTCGCCATCGCCTCGACCTCCTCGACCAGCTGGAGGTTCTTCTGAAAGTTCTCTCCCTGGAAGCGCGGGTGATGCTTGCGAAAATCGTCCTCCGGGAAATCGTCGGGCGATTTGAACTGCCCGGTCAGGAACCCCCGGCCGAGCGGCGAATAAGCGACGTAACCGATGCCAAGCTCGCGCACGGTCGGAAGCACTTCAGCCTCAGCATCGCGGCTCCATAAGGATAGCTCCGTCTGCACTGCGGTAATGCGCGAAGTAGCGTTCGCGGCTCGGATCGTCCGCGGTGCTGCTTCCGACAGTCCCAGATAGCGGACCTTCCCTTCCTGCTGCAGGCGCGACATCTCACCGACCGTATCCTCGATGTGCACGTTCGGATCGACACGATGCTGATAGTAGAGGTCGATGACCTCGACGCCGAGCCGCTTGAGGCTCGCCTCGCATGCGGAGCGGACATAGGCCGGATCGCCCTTAACGCCCAGGAACTCGCCATTAGGTCCGCGCACGTTGCCGAACTTCGTAGCGAGGAACACGTCATCGCGGCGGTCGCGGATCGCTCGCCCGACCAGCTCCTCGTTCTTGCCGACCCCGTACATGTCGGCGGTGTCGAGGAAGTTCACGCCCCGATCGATCGCATGATGGATCGTCGCGATCAATTCCTGCTCGCTGCCGGATCCGTAGAACTCGCTCATGCCCATGCAGCCGAGGCCGATCGCTGAGACTTCGGGGCCATCCCTGCCGAGACGCCGCTTGCCGACCTGGAACATATTGTTCTCCTTTAACCGCTGCTGAGCCGCCCCCGCGCCTCTGCGAGGTCAAATGGGATCACGATACGCTTGTTTCGAGATGCCGCGCCCGCAACGATCGACAGTTCGGAACGGCTGACCCCAAGCGCCTTGGCGAGCTGCCTGATGACCGCTTCGTTCGCGGCGCCGTCAGCTGGTGCTTCCGCAACCCGGATCTCCAGCTCGTCGCGCCCGTTCGCGTCGACGCGCCAGCCGCCAATGCCGGGCCTGGCGGATCGCGGCGTCACCCGGACGGCGAGGATGTTGCTCAATCCATGTGGACCGGCGGTCCCCCGCCGCCGACCTGGTTGCCGCGCTTCATGAGGAAAAGCAGAGGAAGCACCGCGAACGTCACCATCATCATCAGCTTGAAGTCGTCGAGATAGGCGATGAACAGCGCCTGCTTGTTGATCATCACGTTGATGTAGGCGAGCGCGGCCGGCCCCGCGACGGGGAAGACGGTCTGCAGCAGCGACGGATCGAGTGTCGGAATCGTCTGCTCGGTGATGTTGTGCGCAAGGTCGGCGTGAGAGACCTGCGTCATCCGCACCAGCTGAGTGCTGACGACGGAAATGCCGACCGACCCGCCGATGTTGCGAGACAGGTTGAGGAGCGCCGCCGCGGTCGTCCGCATGCGCGGCGCAAGAGTCTCGAATGCCAGGCTCTGCAGCGGCACGAAGATCAGCCCGAGGCCGAGCCCCTGGACGACGCCGCTCATGATCACCGGCCGCGCCGGCTGGTCGATGGCGAAACCGGTCATCATGTAGAGTGAAGTGCCCATCAGGACGACGCCGATACCAACCAGGATGCGTGCATCGAACTTGCCGGTCAGCCGTCCCGCAAGGAGCATCGAGATCAGCGTGCCCACTCCGCGCGGTGCCGTTAGGAACCCCGACTGGAGCACCGAATAGCCATAGAGATTCTGAAGCAGCGGCGGCAGCAGCGCCAGACCGGCCAGCAGCAGAACGCCGGTCACGGCCATGAACAGCATGCCCGTTGCGAAATTGCGATCCTTGAACAGGCTGCGGTCGAACAATGGATGCTTCGCCGTGATCATATGGACGACGAACATCCAGCTCGCTGCGATCGCTACGCCGAGCTCGCATCGGATCTCCCAGCTCGACAGCCAATCCGCTTGTTCGCCGCGGTCTAGGAACAGCTGAAGTCCGACGAGCGCGAGCGCCAGCAGGATGAACCCGAAACCGTCGAAGCTGCGGCGGTGGGTCTCCGTCTTCGGCATGTAGCGCATCATGACGAGCGTGCAGATGATCCCGACTGGTAGGTTGACGAGGAACACCCAGCGCCAATTGTAATTGTCGGTCAGCCACCCGCCCAGCACCGGTCCCAGGATCGGGCCGATCATCACGCCGCCGCCGAACAGCGCCATCGCCTGCCCGTGCTTTTCTTTGGGATTGATGTCGAACAAGGTCGCCTGGGCAAGCGGTACGATGAAAGCGCCGCTGACGCCCTGAAAGGCGCGGAAGACGACCATTTCGGTGAGCGACGTCGCGGTTGCGCACAGAACCGAAGCGATCGTGAAGCAGACGACCGAGATCAGGAGCAGACGCTTGCGGCCCACCCGATCGGCCAGCCAGCCGCTGATCGGGAGCGCCACCGCGGACGCGACGATGTAGCTCGTCAGCACCCAGTTGATCTGGTCCTGCGACGCGCTGAGGTCCGCCTGCATGTGCGGCAGGGCGACGTTCGCAATGGTCGTGTCTAGCACCTGCAGGAGCACGGCCATCATCACGCCGATGGTGACGATCAGCCGTTCGCCCGAGGGTAGCGGATGCGTTGCGACTGACGCCGAATTCTCCTCGGCCATCGGACGCTTATTTCTTCTTCTTGTCGTCGAAGTAGACGGTCGCGGTCACCGACAGGCCGGCAATCATGGGCCGTGAAGGCTTGCCGTCGAAGGCGATCCGCACCGGGACGCGCTGCGTGACCTTCACCCAGTTGCCGTTGGCGTTCTGGGCTGGAAGAAGCGAGAACTCGCTGCCCGTGCCCGCGCCGATGCTCTGGACATGGGCGTCGGACTTCTGGCCGCCATAAGCGTCGACTACGATCTTCGCCTTCTGGCCCGGTGCCATGCGAGCGAGGTCCTTTTCCTTGAAGTTCGCCTCGACCCACGCGTTGGAGCTGTGGACGAGGCTGACCATGCCGATGCCCTGCACGGCCATCTGACCGACCTGCAGTTTGTCCGCATTCTCGATTACGCCGTCCATCGGCGCGCGCACGTCGGTGCGCTCTAGGTCAAGCCGCGCTTTGTCGACGGCTGCCTGGGCCTGGGCGATTTGCGGCTGCTGACCGGGCGCCGCGACCGCGGCACTGGCATTCGCAGCACGAGCGCGAGCGTCCGCCAGCTGAGTTTCGGCAGTGCGGACCTCGTTGAGAGCGTCCTCATAATCCGAACGCGTCGTGAACCCCTGCTTCAGCAGCGATTCCTGCCGTCCGAGCGCGTTGCGCTTGATCGCGAGATTGGCTTCGGCCCCGGTGATGTCGCCGCCCGTTCCCGCGGCAGTCGTCTGCAGCACGGTTGTCTGAAGCCGCGCATTCGCCAGCGCGGCTTGTGCCTGCTCGAGCGCGACGCGGTAAGGCTGGGGGTCGATCCTGAAGAGCAGGTCGCCGCGATGCACCCGGCTCCCGTTGCGAACGAAGACCTCGACCACTTGGCCGGTCACCTGCGGGCTGACGGAAACGATGTCCTGCTTCACCTGCGCGTCGTCGGTCGACACGCTGCCGCCGCTGGTCAGCCAGTAATAAGCACCGCCGATGATGAGCAACGCGGGAACGATCAACATCAGTATCGTCTTGAGCGCACCCCGTTCCGCGACTTTCTTGCGAACGCCCTCAACCTTCGGGGCCTCTGCGGCCTCGGCGCGGGTCATCGGCTGGGTTGCCATCTTGTTCATTCGTTCGACGCCCTGTTCAATGCTGTCGTCCGGCCGGCATTCTCGCGAACCCGCGCCAGCACCCGACGTGTGATTTCAATATCTTCCGGGTCGATTCCCGAAAACGCATGCTCGACAAGCTCGGCACCAACGGCCTGAAGTTTGTCGATGAGCGGCTGTGCCTGTGCGGCGACGTGAAGCCGCCATGCCCGGCGGTCATCCGGATCGCGCGTCCGCTCGACGAGGCACGCTTCCTCGAGCCGGTCGACGATACGGCACAAGGTGATCGGCTCCAGATCGAGCATGTCGGCCAGCTCGACCTGCCTCAGGCCGGGCGTCCGCGTGAGCTTGAACAGAACCTTCCACTGCGCGCGCGTGACGCCCAGGCCGACCGCCAGGCGGTCAAACGCCTTGCGCAGCGCATGCGCCGTCTCACCGATTTCGAAAGGGATCGTTTCCACTGGCGACGATATAGTAAGTATACTTATTATATGCAACGCCGGATGCGCGCTCTGCGTTCCCCCGTGCGGCGAAATTTCATCTCGCGTTGACGGACTTCGCCCCGCGACCTAACTCGGATGCTGCTGCGCGGGTATGATGTAATGGTAGCCTGTCAGCTTCCCAAGCTGAACGCACGGGTTCAATTCCCGTTACCCGCTCCAAATTCCCCCATCGACCGGCTCGTAGCCCGCCCCTCGCAGGCGCACTGAAAGATCCTGCCCCGTCGCCCGCGCCAGATCGCCATCCTCCGACCGGATCACGAAGTTCGCTCCATACCGGCCGTCCTTGAAAAAGGGATAGCTGCCGATGGCCACTCCCGGGTGCGCCTCCTCCGTCTCCCGCAGGAGGTCGGCGACGTCGCTCTCCGGCGCCCGCGCTCCGATCGTCACGGAGACGACAGGCCGCCCCCCTTCCAGTCTCCCGGTCAGCGCTTCCAGCATGCTCGCCGCGATGTAGGGCACGCCCGCCATGATGTAGACGTTGCCGATCTTCACACCGGGAGCGCCCGAAGTTGGATTGGGGATGAGCTCCGCGCCCTCCGGGACGCGCGCCATCCTCAGGCGAGCGTCCGTGATTCCGCCGGGCCGATCGCGATAGTAATCCTCGAGGAGCTGGCGAGCTTGCGGATGGATCACGACAGGCACACCCAAGGCTGCGGCAATCGCATCCACCGTAATGTCGTCGTGGGTCGGCCCGATCCCGCCCGTCGTGAAGACATAGTCGTGCGCAGAGCGAAGCGCGTTCACCGCCTCGCCGATGCGCTCGAGAACGTCCGGGACGATCCGCACCTCCGCCAGGCGGATTCCCTGGTCGTTCAGCCACGTCGCGACTTGCGCGACATTCTTGTCCTGCGTCCGGCCCGAGAGGATCTCGTCCCCGATCACCACCAGCGCGGCAGTCCAGATTTTCGATTGTTCGACCACGCAGCCTCCGGTGACTTCGAGCGCTCGAATGCCTATCTAGCCAATATGACTCAATACATCACCGTCGCTCCCGACGACCGGCTCGAAGCGCGCAACGGCGTCATCAAACTGCACGGCCCCGAAGCGTTCGAGGGCATGCGCCGCGCCGGGCGCCTCGCCGCGGAAATCCTCGATGCTCTAGTGCCGCACGTGGTGCCCGGCGTTTCGACGCAGGCGCTCGACGACATTGTCTACAAGCTGACGCTGGAGGGCGGCGGCATTCCGGCCACGCTCGGCTACCGCGGCTATACCAAGAGCTGCTGCATCTCGATCAATCACGTCGTCTGCCACGGCATCCCGAGCGATCGCGCGCTCAAGGACGGCGACATCGTCAACATCGACGTCACCCCGATCGTCGACGGCTGGCACGGCGACACCAGCCGCATGTACCTCGTCGGCGACGTGCCTCTGAAAGCGCGCAAGCTCGTCGACATCACGTACGAATGCCTGATGCTCGGCCTCGAGCAGGCCAAGCCCGGCAATCACCTCGGCGACATCGCCAATGCCATCCAGCGCCACGCCGAAGGCCAGCGCTACAGCGTCGTTCGCGATTTCTGCGGCCACGGCGTCGGACGCCTGTTCCACGACAGCCCCGAAGTCATCCACGCTGGCCGCCCCGGCACCGGCCCCGAGCTCAAGCCGGGGATGATCTTCACCGTCGAGCCGATGATCAACATCGGACGGGCCGACGTGAAGGTGCTCGACGACGGCTGGACGGCAGTGACGCGCGACCGCTCGCTCTCAGCCCAGTTCGAACATTCGATCGGCATTAACGAGAACGGCTGCGAGATCTTTACGAGGAGCCCGGCGGGATTCGACAGACCACCATACTGACGGGCTGAACCCTTATTGACATGCGTGTCAGCGAGTGGGAACTCATGCGGTCATGGCCATGTTCCGTCACCCCGTCGCGATTCACCCCGGCGACATCGACCAGATGGGTCACGTGAACAACGCCGTGTACCTGACTTGGGTGCAGGAGGCGGTGATCGACTATTGGCGCACGGTCGCCCCGCCCGACGCAGTGGCGGCGCACCTGTGGGTCGCGCTCAAGCATGAGATCACTTACTTGCGGCCGACCTTCCTTCAGGACAGCGTGGTTGCCGAGGTGATCGCCGAGAAAGTCCAGGGCGCCCGCGCCTTCTTCCGCACCGTGCTCAAGCGCGGCGAGGAGAAACTGAGCGAAATCCAGAGCTGCTGGTGCTGCCTCGACGCCGTGACCCAGCGGCCCGCCCGCTTGGCCCGCGACGTCGTCGGCCGGTTCCTTCCGCCTTCAGAGTAAGCCGAGCATCCACTCCGCCATCGCGTCGAGGGCTTCGGCCTCTGCTTGAGCAGGCGTGCGCCCGCTCTTCGCCGGCACTTTGAGGCTGTGGTCTGCGTCCGCGACCACATGCAGCGTTGCCAGATCACCGAGACCCGCGACGACACCTTTGAGCAGGTCCATCACCGCCAACGCATCGCGAGCGCCGGAAACGAATAGCATCGGCACCTCGATACGCGAAAGATGCTCAGAGCGCTCGATGCCCGGCTTGCCCGCGGGGTGAAGCGGAAAGCCGAGGAATGCGAGCCCGCGTACTCCGGGCAGCGGCGAATCTGCCTGCGCCTGCGAGGTCATGCGTCCGCCGAACGACCGTCCGCCTGCGAACAGCGGCAGGTCTGCCGCCAGCTTCATCGCTTCGGCTGCCGCGGCTCGAACCGCAGCATGCGCAATCTTCGGAGAATCGGGCCGTTTCGATCCCTTTTCCATGTACGGAAACTGATAGCGCAGCGTCGCAACGCCTCGCTCCGCAAGGCCTTCCGCGTTGGATGCCATGCTCTTGTGCGTCATGCCCGCGCCCGCGCCGTGGGCGAACACGTAAAGCGCCTTGGCATCGCCAGGCCGTATCAAAAGCGCCGAAACGCTCTCGTCGCCAACGGGAATGCGCAGCGCTTCCATCTCAGGCGGCCGCGGCTTTGGCCTCCGCGTCCCATCGCGCGGTGAGATCCCGCGCTGCCTCGACGTCCTGCGGGAAATCGACCTCGCCCCACTCCTCGCCATTGATGTCGAACGTCCACACCTCGCCGTTCTGCGCGAGGTGGTGGATCACCCGCAGGTACCAGATGGTGGTTCCCTCGGTCGTTCGCATCGCCCGTTCGATCGCCTCGCGAAATCGCTCAGCGCCGCCCGACCTGAACGCCAGCAGCCCGATCGAACTCGGCGTTCACGCCCTCCGAAATCCGCTTGCCGATCGCGCGTAGCCGGCCGTCATCGGCGGCGATCACCTTCATGTCATCGTCATCATAGGCCTGCTTGCGGTCGATCGTGACGCAAATCCCTTCCCGGTCGTTGCCGACCACCTTGCTCATCAGCTCGCGCGAGACGAGCGTATCGCCATTCCAAACAAGGCAATCGCCCTCGAGCTCCTCGCGCGCCATGAAGAGCGAGCCGGTATTGTCCGCGACTTTGTAGAAGGGATTGAAGATCGTCCGCACCGCCGGCCCGCCGCTCCGTGCCGCGATCGCCTGTTGCACCAACTCGTCGTGAAAGCCCGTGACGACCACCGCTTCATGCACGCCGTTTGCCTCGAGCGTATCGAGCTGCCGGTCGAGCAACGATCGCCCGTTGAAGTCGATCAGGCACTTGGGCGGTCGTCGACCAAGTGCCCGAGCCGCGACCCCTGCCCTGCCGAAAGGATGATAGCCTTCATTTCGCGCGCGGCCTGCCTTCCAAATGCGGCGGTGATTGGGCATTAGCAGCTTTGAACCGCAACGGGGCTGCCGCGTGAAGAAGATCGAGGCGATCATCAAGCCGTTCAAGCTCGACGACGTCAAGGACGCACTCCACGACGTCGGCGTCACCGGCATGACCGTGACCGAAGTGAAGGGCTTCGGCCGACAGAAGGGCCACACCGAGCTCTACCGCGGCGCCGAATATGTGATCGACTTCCTGCCCAAAGTGAAGGTCGAGGTCGTGGTCGAGGATAGCCTCGTCGACAGCGTCATCGAAGCGATCGAGAACGCCGCGCGCACCGGCCGCATCGGCGACGGCAAGATCTTCGTGATGGACGTTGAGCAGGCGATCCGCATCCGCACCGGGGACCGCGGAGCCGATGCGATCTAGATGAGCACGACGGCCCCGATCAGCGAAAACCGGCAAATGCTCGCTTCCATGTCGCCCGACGAGCTTCGTTCCGCCATGCGCAGCCTCGGCTACCGCACGCAGAACGACCTCGCCCAGGCGATCGGCGTCTCGCGCTCGGCGGTGAGCCTGTGGCTCGAGGGCAAGGTCGGCGTGCCTCGGCCTGTCGCCATGCTGCTCCGGATGTTAGTGAACGCGCAGCGGCGCGTTTACTGAGCCTGCGGCTGGGCCTGCCCAGCGCGCTCAGCCTTCAACGCCGACCGCGCCTGCTGCCGCTCGGCAGTTGTGACAGTTCCATCGTGGTTGAGATCGTCACGGTCGAAGCGGGCAAGCTGCTGCGCCTCGAATTGCTGGAGCGTCAGCGACTGCGCAGTGCCGAAAACGCGATCGATCATGCGCTGAGCCCGATCGCCCGCACCCAACTGCGACGCGGCCTGCTCGGCTTCCTGACGGGTGACCGTCCCATCGTGATTGAGATCGAAGCGCTGGAACATCCCGTCGGCCATCTGCTGGGCCTGCGCCCGGGTCATGTCCTGCATCCGGCCGCCGCGCCCGCCGCCCTGGTCCTGCGCAATGGCGGCACCGGAAAACATCGTCGCGCCGAGCGCGACAGTCAGAAGAAGGGTCTTCATACCTACTAAGTCCTTGAATTCATGTCCCCTGCTGCAGGAGAAACTGACGGCGCTCCGGTGAACGGCAGCTTTATGCCGACATTACATCTTCGCCATGTCCCGGCTTGCCTACTGCCCAGGACATCGCAATGAGGCGCGCATGATCGAGCTCGACGACCAGCAGCAGGCTGCCCGCAACTGGTTCGAATCCCTCCGCGACCGCATCTGCACCGCCTTCGAGGAGATCGAGCGTGAGGCCGGATCGGGCGCGAGCTTCGCGTTCAATCCGTGGGAGCGCACCGACGCGACGGGCGAGCCGGGAGGCGGTGGCGTACGCGGCCAGATGACCGGCAAGATCTTCGAAAAGGTCGGCGTCAACGTCTCGACCGTGTGCGGGCAATTCTCACCGGAGTTCGCCAAGAGCATCCCGGGCGCCGACGAGGACCCGAGCTTCTTTGCGACCGGCATCAGCCTGGTTGCGCACATGGCCAATCCGCACGTGCCAGCCGTCCATATGAACACGCGCTTCCTCACCACGACCAAGCGCTGGTTCGGCGGCGGCGCTGACCTCAATCCAGCGATTCCCTATGCCGAGGATACGGAAGCCTTTCACGCACGCTTCCGCGCCGCCTGCGCGGCGCACGACCCGACCTTCTATCCGCGCTTCTCGAAATGGGCCGAGGAGTATTTCTGGCTGCCCCACCGGAATGTTTCGCGGGGCGTCGGCGGGATCTTCTACGATTATCTTGAAGACCATTTCGACGCGCATTTCGCCTTCACGAAGGACGTCGGCGAAGCATTTCTCGATATCGTGCCCGCGCTGGTCCGGAAGCGGATGAACACTCCCTTTGACGACGGCGACTTGGAGCGTCTGCTCGAATTTCGCGGCCGCTATGTCGAGTTCAACCTGCTCTACGACCGCGGCACGCTCTTCGGCCTCAAAACCGGCGGCAACGTCGACGCGATCCTGATGAGTTTTCCGCCGCTGGCGAAGTGGAAATGAGCTACGAGGCTGTCCTGGACGGCGAGCTCGCAGCGGTCGTCACCTATCTCGAGATCCGCGATCGGCCGTTTATCGCGGTCCCCGACTCGGCGCTGGCCCTCGAACGAATTGAAGTGCCGCAGCCCGAACATTACCGCGAGCTTTTCCGGCAGGTCGGCTCGCCCTGGCTATGGTTCTCGCGGCTCATCATGGATGACGCGCACCTCGCGTCGATCATCCAGCACCCGAAGGTCGAGCTTTACTCGGTCACGGACGAGGGCGGGCGCGAAGTCGGCATGCTTGAGCTCGACTTCCGTGAGCCCGACGAATGCGAGCTCGCCTTCATCGGCCTAGTTCCGCAGCTATCAGGGATTGGCCACGGCCGGTGGCTTCTCGCCGAAGCGTTGCAGCGTGCCTGGCGCGAAAACGTGCGCCGTGTCCACGTCCATACCTGCTCGCTCGATCACCCGGCGGCGCTCAACGCCTATCGCCGCGCGGGGTTCGTTCCATTCAAGCGCGCGATCGAGCGCTTTCCCGACCCGCGCCTGCTCGGCGTCCTGCCGCGCGATTGCGCCCCTCAGATCCCGCTGCTGGGCACGCTCGCCTGAGCAGAGGCCGCTCCGGTGCGTTGCGAGTAGAGGCGGGCGATCATCACCAGCAGAATGACGGAAATCACCGCGCTCAGAAGCTGTCCGACGATCACGACGATCAATCCGCCGATGCTGAGCGGAGTGAGATCCCCGAACGCCAGCCTAGCGATCACGCCGATGACGGCGCTAACCGCCCAAATCGCAACCATGGCTGCGATCAGCAGCATCACTGCGAAGCCGAACAGCCGCCACCAATTGCCGCGGCTCAGCTCCCAGCTCCGCTGCAGGATTGCGATCGGGCCGCCGCTCTCTGCGCTCGCAACCGCCGAGAGCAGGATCAGTCGCACCGAGATGAAGACGCCCAGCCCCGTAACGGCGAGCAGTCCGAGCGCCGCGGGGACGGAAGGGTTCGGGCTTTGAGGATTCGACATCGTGTACAAGAACGATCCGATAGCCAGCAGCGGCACGCTCCACAGCAGGAAGGCCCCGACGTAGGAACCGAGGCGGCGTGCGCCATGCGTAATCGCCTCGCCCACGGCGATATGTGGCGCAAGCGACAGCCGAACGATAGCAAGCTGTCCGATCAACGTGATCAGCAAAACAGCGAACGCGATCAGCATCCACGCTCCGGGCTCGCGCATTTGGCCCGTGGGCATCTTTGGAACGGCAACGTTGAGCACGATGCCGGGCAGTACGAACAGCGCGAGAGCTACGGCGGCGATCAGCTTACCGTCTCTTGCCAAGATTAGTCGCGTTTCGTCCCACGCCTGTGAAATCGACAGCTTCGCCATACACGTCCCCTGATCAGTTCGCTGCGTTATGCGGAGCCGACGCGGATCGCGCAACGGCACTTGCCGCGCCTTCACGCGAGAGCCATGTCCCGCCGCGTGACAGCCACAGACGAAATCGAATGGCGGATTAGCGACGCGCCGGTGCCTTATGAGGAGGCGCTCGCGTTCATGAACGAGCGCGCCGCGGCGATCCGCGACGGCACAGCGAGCGAATGCGTCTGGCTCCTCGAGCATCCACCCCTGTTCACGGCCGGCACGAGCGCTGACCCGACCGAGCTGTTCAATCCCATGGATTTCCCGGTCTTCGAGGCAGGTCGGGGAGGCCGCTACACCTACCACGGCCCCGGCCAGCGCGTCGGCTATGTGATGCTCGACCTCGAACGGCGCGGAAAGGACATCCGCTGCTTCGTCCACCAGCTCGAAGGCTGGATGATCGACACGCTCGCCGAGCTCGGCGTGAAAGCGCACCGCGCCCCCGGCCGCATCGGCATCTGGGTCGGAGAGGGCGAGAATGAAGCCAAGATCGGCGCCCTCGGCGTACGCGTGAAGCGGTGGGTGACCCTCCACGGCTTCGCGCTCAACGTGGCTCCCGACCTGTCACATTTCGGCGGGATCATTCCCTGCGGCATCGCCGAATTTGGCGTCACTAGCCTTACGGAAATTGGGAAACATTATGGCCTGAAAGGTGTTGATGACGCCCTGAAGCGCGCTTTTCCGCACTTTCTCAACGGCTTGGCGGGTTCGTGCAAAGCCACTTGAAGGATGCGAGCGCTTCAGACTATTGTCCGCGCGATTTGCGAAGTGGGGCCACCTGCTGCAGATCGCAATAATTAGGGAGTTTTGAATGCGTGCTCTTATCCTGGTCGCTGGTGCGGCTCTGGCGGTTGCGGCTTGCAGCAGCAAGGACAACGCCAACAATACGATGAACGTCGATGAGAATCTCACGACGACCGACATGAACGCCACGGACATGAATGCGACCACCGACATGAACGCGACCGACGCGAACATGACGATGAACGCGACCGACATGAACGCGACGAACGCGACGGACGTCAACGCATCGACCAACAACGCGATGTAGTTTCAAACGCCTCCTTCACGGGGGCGTTGGCGTTTAAGAGGCTGCCGGTTATTTCCGGCAGCCTCTTTTTTTCAATTTGTTGGTGGAGTTCGACATGCGCCTCCTGATCCTCGCCGCTGCCGCTGCGCTCACCCTCGGCGCGTGCAAGAACAACGACCAGCACGACAACACGATGAACATCGACGAGAATCTCACTGCCGAGAACATCGTCTCCAACGACGTTACCGCAATCGATGCCGTCACGGCCGACGCGGCGAACATGGCCGCCGACGTGAATTACACCGAGGTCGGCAATGATCTCGACAACGAAACCAATGCGGCCGCACCGGTTTCACGAACCAAGCCCTCTTCAAAAGCTCCGAGCAGGCCGCCCCTCGAACGGCCCACGCCGCCTGAGCCCACGTCCAACACATCGGCGAACTCGACCCAATAAGATCAGGGCAACCCGAGCAGCTTGTGCGTCTGCAGCGACAGGCGCCATTTCGGCCGCTTCATCGCCAGGCGAATCGCTGCTTCGACGGCCACTTCACGTTGATCGCAGTCCATCGGCTGGACCAGGAAATGGTCGAATGACCAGCTTTCGATCTCGGCCAGATCCACTCCCGCTTGCGGCCACACCAGCTTCAGCTCATCCCCGTGGCGTTGAACGACGTCGGTTCCGGCCTTCGGGCTGACGCAGATCCAGTCGAGCCCCGCCGTCGCAGGAAGGGTTCCATTGGTTTCCGCCGCGACGCGGAACCCTCGGTCGTGCAATTCGCCCACCAGGGCTTCGTCCAGCTGCAGCATCGGCTCGCCGCCGGTGATCACAACCAGCCGCCGCTCAGCCTCTTCGCCCCAGACGCGCTCGACCTGCTCGGCCAGTTCCGCGGCGCTCGTAAACTTGCCCCCGCCGCTTCCGTCCGTTCCCACGAAGTCGGTGTCGCAAAAGGTGCACTGCGCGGTCGCTCGATCCTGCTCCCGCCCCGACCACAGGTTGCACCCGGCGAAACGGAGGAAAACCGCGCGGCTCCCCGCCTGCACGCCCTCACCCTGGAGCGTCACGAAGCATTCCTTGACTGCGTACGTCATACGTAAACCGTCGGATCCTCGATGCCGGCCTCGGCAAATCCCTTGGCCCTCAGGCGGCACGCGTCGCAAAGGCCGCAGGCGCGGCCGTCCGGTGCCGGGTCGTAGCAACTGTGGCTGATCGCTGCGTCCAGCCCGAGCCGCTGAGCCTCTCGCGCGATATTGGCCTTGGTCAGGTGCAGCAGCGGCGCGTGGATCGTGAACGGATCGCCCTCCACACCCGCCTTGGTCGCCACATTCGCCAGCCTCTCGAATTCCTCGATGAATTCCGGGCGGCAGTCGGGATAACCGGAATAGTCGAGCGCATTGACGCCGATATAGATCGCCCGAGCCCCGCTCGCCTCCGCAAGGCCCAGCGCAAGGCTCAGGAAGATCGTGTTGCGTGCGGGCACGTAAGTGATCGGGATGCCGTCAGTCAGACCATCCTTCGGCACTTCGATGTGGCTCGTCAGCGCCGAGCCGCCGAAAGCCCGCAGGTCGAGCGGCACGACGATGTGCTGGTCGGCAAGCTGGGACGCTACCGCGCGCGCCGCGTTGAGCTCGATGCGGTGACGCTGGCCATAATCCACCGTAAGCGCGGTCACGGCAAAGCCCGCCTCGCGCGCTAGCGCCGCACAGACCATCGAATCGAGCCCGCCCGACAGGAGGACGACCGCACTCCGGCTCATAGCTTGAGGCCGAGCTTGGGCGCCGCCCAGAACATCAGCGCGTAGAGCGCGAGCGTGGCCGCCACGACAATCGCCATGCTGAGCCAGAACCCGAACCCCGAACGGATCAGCGCCGGCAGCGCAATGAATAGCGGAATCGATGGGATGAAGAACCAGATCGTGCTGACCGACAGCTCAGCGACCCGCTCGGCGTCATGTGTGTCGCGAAACAGCCAGAGCATCGCCAGGAGCGAAGTCAGCGGCAGTGACGCGACGAGACCGCCCCAGCCGGGGTAGCGCCGGGCAATCTCCGACACCGCGGCAACGATCACGCCCGAAATGGCAGCCTTGATGACGAGGTAAAGCACGGGCGCGCCCTTAAGGCCGGCACGCCGATAAAAGAAGGGCCGCCTTTCCCGAAGGATTGGCGGCCCAGGTATCGGGCATTTCTGCCCGATGGGAGGAAAGCGTGCCGAATCCGGCACGACTCCTCTGTACTACGCTATGGTTAAACGCCGCCTTAATGGCCCTGAGCGGTCTGTTGCGGGCAGTCACCAATGCGGCGCGCCTGCAACACGTAGTTGAACGGAAGCTGGTTGGAGATGCCCTGCGTATCGATCCGCAAGGAGCGCGGGGTCAGCGCATCCACCTGGCTGCGCCCGAAACCCGCCGACCCGCAACTATATTCAACCACCGTTGAGCTCGCGTTGCTCTTGATTATTTTTGCGCTGCAGGCCTTCCCGCGATGCTCGAACTCCGCGAGCTTGGCGACATTTCCGAGGCATTGCTTGAGCGGCGCCTTGGCACCGGGCACGCCGCTGACCTCCCACAGGCCCGCCTGAGCCTGCGCGAATATGGACGGCTGTGCGGCACCCGCGAGTACCAACGCGCCGACGGTCAGGATTGCGAGTCCGGTCCGATTCATGGCTTGCCCCTTTATCACTCCGTCCTTGCGGAGTGGTAACTCATTTTCTGGAAATTTAATGCTCAAGTCAGCTCTTTCGGCTCGATCGCGAAGCTCGACGAGCAGAAGGCGCAATCCACGCGGATCATGCCGTCGTCACCCACCATCGCTTCGCGCTCATCCGCCGGGAAGCGGGCAATCACCGACCGCACGTAAGCGGGATCGCACCTGCAGCCGCGGCTGAGCGGCGTCGCCGCAAGTGTCCGCAACTCATCCTCCTCGTGGAACAGCCGCCAAATGAGATTGTCGAGCGGCAGTGCCGGGTCCGTCAGTTCTTCCGGCTTTACCGACCCGCCGAGAATTGCCACGTGCGGCCAATCGGGGTGGTCGAGCCGCGTATGCAGGCGCTCGCGTCCTTCCTCGCCCTCCGGAAGGTGCTGGAGGAGCAGGCCGCCGGCAAACCAATGATCGTCACGCTTCTCGGCGGCGAGCCGAACCAGGCTCGGGATCTGCTCCGATTGCGCGAAATAGCTTTGTGCCGCTTCGGCGAGGTTCTTGCCTTCGATCGGCACGATCCCCTGATAGCGCTCGTTCGCGACCGGCTGGTCGAACGTGATCGCCAGATAGCCCTTGCCCAACAGCTCTTTCAGCGTCGGCTCTTTGGACATGTCGGCCAGCCGCTCCTTGTCGTGCCGAACATATCCGCGCAGCTCGCCGCCGAGATAGTCGCACACCAGAAGATCGATGATCCCGCCTTCGGTCTGCGCCTGCAGGGTGAGCTGACCCTGCGGCTCTTTGAGGAGCGATCCGAGCAAAGCCGTCAAAGTCAGCGCTTCCGCCAGCAGCTGCTCAAGCACCGGTGGATATTCGTGACTGGCGAGAATGGAATCGACCACCGGCCCGAGGCGCGCGATCCGGCCCCGCGCATTACGCGAAGGGATCGCGACGCCGAGTGCGACGTCCGTGTTGAGCTCTACTGTCGGCATGGGGCCTAAATAGGGAGCGCTTGTTCGCCCCTCAACCTTCAAGCCGCCGCGGCCGGAACCTCATATTCGGCGGCTGCCGCCGAAAGCCCATCCACGAACTCACGGATATGCTCTTCCTCGATGTTCAGCGGCGGAAGCACGCGCATCACATTGTCGCCCGCGCTCACCGTCAGGATTCCCTTCGTGCGGAGGTAATTTACGAAGGCGCGGCTGTCCGTCTTCATGCGCACGCCCAGCATCAGCCCGACTCCGCGCACGCTTTCGAACAAATGGTCATGGTTCGGGATCATCTGCTCGAGAGCTGAGCGGAGCCGTTCGCCCTTCTCGCGGACGCTCGCGAGGAACTCATCGTTCGCGACGATGTCGAACACCGCCTGCCCTGCCGCCATCGCCAGCGGGTTACCGCCGAAGGTCGAACCGTGAGTGCCGATCACCATCCCCGCCGCGGCCTTTTCGGTCGCAAGGCACGCGCCCATTGGGAATCCGCCGCCGATGCCCTTGGCCGTCGCTAGGATGTCGGGCTGAACGCCATAATGCTCGTAAGCGTAGAGCGAGCCGGTGCGGGCAACGCCGCACTGGACCTCGTCGAACACGAGCATCAGGTCGTGCTCGTCGCAAGCTGCGCGCAGGCCAGAGATGAAGTCCTGCGTCGCCGGGCGGATGCCGCCCTCGCCCTGGATCGGCTCGAGGAGGAAGCCCGCCGTATTCTCGTCGATCGCTGCCAGAGCAGCCTCGAGATCGTTGAACTCGACTACCGTGAAGCCGGTCAGCAGCGGCGCGAAGCCGTCCCGCAGCTTCGCCTGGTCGGTCGCGCTGATCGTCGCCATCGTCCGCCCGTGGAAGGCGTTAGAGAAGGTGATGAGGTTGTGCTTTTCGGGCCGGCCCTTGGCGAAATGATATCGCCGCGCCGTTTTGATCGAGCACTCGACTGCTTCCGCGCCCGAATTGGTGAAGAACACCGTATCCGCGAACGTCAGGTCGACCAGCCGCTGCGCGAACGCTTCTCCCTGGGGTGAGCCGTACAGGTTCGACACGTGCATCAGTGTCGCAACCTGCTCCTGGATCTTCTTCGTCAAATAGGGATGGCCGTGACCCAAGAGGTTCACCGCAATGCCGGCTGCGAAGTCCAGGTAGCGCTCGCCCTGCTCGCCGTAGAGATAAACTCCCTCACCCCGCACCGGACGAACCGGCGAACGCGGATAGACGGGCATGAGCGGCGTGATGGCCATTTAGCGAGGCTCCTGAAGCAGCGGTTTCGAGGTGCCCGCGCCTATAGCCAGAGGCGCGAAAAAGGGCAAAGCCGAGCCCGCGGCCAGACAATTGCACAAGACAAAGGCGCCCCGGCAAACCGAGGCGCCTTCCCTTCGATCAATCGCCGAGCCGATCAATAATCGCGGCGGCGGCCGTGATCATCTTCGTAGCGGTCGTCGCGGCCGTCCCGGTCGCGGTCGTAATAGCTGCGGCCGTAATTGCCGTTCCGGGCCACCGAGTACTGAACCTGCTGTTCGAGGCGGGCGATCCGGACATTGATGTCGCGAGCTTCGTACGGGTTGAGCCCGTTACGGGCGGCCCGATGCAGCTTGCGCTCGATCTGGTTGGCCTCCCCGCGCAGGCTGTCGGCCCTTCTGTCACGAACGACATCGCGGCGGTCGAGGAAGCGGATCTGACGCTGCACCGCTGTCGACCCGCGCCTGCAGGGCACGCACCTGGCCGAATTATCGTTGTAGCCGTAGCCGCGACTGGGCTGCGGATAATATTGCGCCGACGGCAGGCGCCGCAGCGATCAGGGCCGCACCGGCGGCAGCAATTGCAAGAACGATCTTACGCATCATGGCTCTCCCTTGAGCAGTTGATGCGTGAGTTGTGCACGGCTTCGCTTGATGCAGGTCTGAACGCGTCCGTTATGAGCCGTTCAATTATCTTAATTCGACAACCGTCTGAAATTATTCAGTTCTTGATCTTCCAGCCGCTTTTCAGGAGCGCATAGCAGAGCGCCCACAGGACCAGGTTCAGCACCAGCAGCCCGATCGCTCCGACCCACAGCGGCGAATCGCTGACGCCCAGAAAGCCGGAGCGAAAGCCCGAGATCACGTAGAAGAACGGATTGGCATGGCTGACCTTCTGGAACGTCGGGGCAAGCTGGTGAACCGAGTAGAAGGTGCCCGAAAGCAGCGACAGAGGCGTCACCACGAAGTTGGTCACCGCGGCCGCATGGTCGAATTTCTCCGCCCACACCGAGGTCAGCAGCCCCAGGAACGACAGCAGCAGCGAGCCCATCAGCCCGAACCACAGCGCCAGTTCCGGCCGGCGCACCGCGACCGACACGCCCGGCCACAGCAGCATCGCCAGCCACACCGCGAATCCGACCAGGAACGCCCGCGTAACCGCTGCCCCGATCAGCCCGGCAATCAGCTCGCCCGTCGACAGCGGCGGCATCAGATAATCGACGATGTTCCCCTGGATCTTCCCGACGAGCAGCGAGAAGCTCGAATTGGCGAAGGCGTTTTGCATCATCGCCATGACGATCAGGCCAGGGCCGATGAAGTTCGCGAAGGGAACCTCGATGGAGGGATCACCATCACCGTCCGCCCGCCGCGGCCCAAAGCGACGGTGAAAATCGCGAGATAGAGCAAGGTCGTAACGGCCGGCGCCCAGACGGTCTGCATCTGGACCTTGAAGAAACGCCGTACCTCCTTGATATACAGGGTCTTGAGGCCTCCCCAATTGACGCCCTTGAGCACCGGGTCGCCCGGCGTTCGCTGCACCCACGGCGCGGCTTGGGTATTGGGAGATCGATCGTTCACGGGTGATGCGCCTATCGCTGGCGAGGGTCACCGGCAAGAGAAGCGGAGCTGAAGTTACATGTCCTGGACCGACGAGCGCATCGAGCGCCTGAAGAAGATGTGGTCGCAAGGCGCGACCGCGAGCCAGATCGCCGACGAGCTTGGCGGCGTCAGCCGCAACGCGGTGATTGGCAAGGCGCACCGCCTCGGCCTCGAGCAGCGTCCCTCTCCGGTGAAGCCGGGTGAGGAAAAGGAAGCGAAGAAGCCGGCGGCCCCGGCGGGCGCCAGCCCGAAACCCGCTGCACCGAAGGCTGAGGCCCCAAGGCCCGCTCCGCCGGCCCCTTCCGCAACACCGGCCAGCGCCCGCTTCGCCGCCGCGCTCTAGCCCTGAGATGCAGTATCGTTCGATCGGCCCCGGCGGCTTCGTTCGCCAGGGTCCGGGCGATCAGCAGGCTCCGATCCCGCCCGCTCCCCCTCGCCGCCTCGTGCCGGCAAAGCCGAGCCCGGAGGTTGCCGACAAGACGGGCCTCCTCGATCTCAACGATCGCATCTGCAAGTGGCCGATGGGCCACCCCGGCGAGCCAGACTTCCATTTCTGCGGCGAGCCCGCCAACCCGGGCTTCCCTTACTGCGTCCAGCATTGCGGAGTCGCCTACCAGGCTCAGCTTCCACGCCGCGATCGCCGTCCCCCGCCGCCGCTCCCATTTGGCGGGCCGCGGGTCCGCTAAGCGGTTAGTGCTGCAGCAGAGGCTGCGGAGCGATCTCGTCCGCTAGCGGTTCACTGAGGAACGCCCGCAGCTCGCGCGTAAAGGCCGGCCACGCCGGCTCGTCGCCCAGCAGCACATGGTTCGCGCCGTCGAGCTCGACGAAGCGCGCGCCGGCAATCCCTTCAGCGACCTGCCGCCCGACTTCCAGCGGCGCATTGCCGTCCTTGTTGGCGTGAACGACCAGCGTCGGCGCCTTCACTTTCGCCAGTTCGTCGCGAACGTCGATCAGCGAGGCAACCTCGATCATCTTCTGCATGTTCGACACAGGTCCGAGCGTGTTGAACAGATCGTTGTGCCAGTCGATCAACGGCTGGTCGGCCGAAGGGAAATAGAGCGTGATGAACATCTCCCCGAGCAGGCTCCGGCGAAAGCTCGGCTGGCGTCGGTTCATCTCCAGAAGGGACTCGCGCCACGCGATCTCCTCCGGATCCGCCCGGACCCGCCATCCCGCAGCGAAACTGTTGACCAGGACGAGCTTTCGCACCCGCTCCGGGTGCCGCGCGGCATAAGCAATCGCGATCGCCGAGCCGTGAGAGATTCCCAGAAGATCGCATCGCTCCAGGTCTGCTGCTTCGATCACCGCTTCGAGATCGCCGACCAGATGTTCGAAATCGAAATTGGGCGGCTCCCACTCGGACCTGCCGAACCCCCGCATGTCCGAACGCACCAGCCTGTTTGAGCGCACGCATTCGCGATACCAGTGACCATAAACCGGGCTCGTCCAGTCATGACCCAGGTGGGTCATCCAGTTCTGCGCCTTGACGATCGGGAAGCCCTCTCCAGAAACCGCATATGCAATGCGCGCTCCGTCGACGGCGGAGCAGTCACCGCGGATCTCCAAAGGCTCCGTCTTCGGGGTCTGCACCGGCAAGGCAGGCAGCTTGTCGGCGTCGAGGTCGAGGAACTCGCGGCTGATCTCGGCGAACATCGGCCACGCGGGCTCGCTTTCGATCAGGATGTGGTTGCGGCTTTCGAGCGGCACGAACCGCGCGCCTGGAATGCCGGCCGCAAGCTCCTCGCCCTGCGAGAACGGCACGGCTTGGTCCTCACGCGAATGGAAGATCAGGGTCGGCGTAGTCACCTGCGGCAGAAGATCTCGAACGTCGATCTTTGAAAGCACCCGCTGCAGGCGAACCGCATTCTCGGGAGAGGCGGACCGGCGCTGCATCTCGTTGAACCAGCCCATCTGCTTGGGCGAGGCCTCGGGAACGTAGGTGTTGGTAAACAACTGGCGGTACGTCGGATTATCCGCGCCCCAGCCGATTTCCGTGAGCGTCAGCATCGCCTCGCGTCGCGCGACCTCCAGCGGATCCGATCGCGAAGCCCAGCCGGCAGTATATCCGTTCAGGATGACGAGGTGCCGCACTCGCTCCGGATGCCGAACCGCGTAGGCGACGGCGACCGCCGCGCCCTGGCTTATGGCGAACAGGTCGAACTGCTCGAGCTCCAGGCAATTGGCGACGCACTCGAGGTCATTGACGAAGGCGTCGAACGAAAGGTCGGGCGTGTCCCAGTCCGACATGCCGTTGCCGCGTTCGTCGTAGCGGATCAGCGACCGCCCGCGCGTGAACTCGCCGAGCCAGTGCTTCCACAGCGGGCTCTCCCAATCATGTTCGATATGGTTGAGCCAATTGGCGGTCTTCACCAGCGGCGGCCCCTCACCCATGACCGAGAAGGCCAGCCGGGTTCCGTCGCTTGCCGTGCAGTACCGCACTTCCTGAGGTGGCACCTCGTGCGGCTGCATCAGCCTCGCGCGCGCCTGCTCCTCTGCTTCCACCCTGCGGCGCCAGGTCGCGGGCGGCTCGCCGAACTCGCGCTTGAAGGCGCGATTGAACGCCGCTTCGCTGTTGAAGCCGACCGCATAAGCGACGTTTGCTGTATTCTCCTTGCCGTCGCGCAGCATGTTCGCCGCGACGCGCATCCGCCACCCCGCGCAGTAACGCATCGGCGGCTCGCCCAGCAGCTCGGTGAAGCGCTCACCGAGCACCGTACGCGACACTCCTGCCTCGCGGGCCAGTCCTTCGACATCGAGCTCCTCGGCGTAGCGCGTGTGGATGATCGAAAGCGCCTTGGACACCGCGGGATCGGCTAGCCCACGCAACCATCCCTTCGCACCCGCTGGAAGTCGGTCGATATATTCACGCACGGCCTGAGTGACGAACAGCTCCGCCAGCCTTGCAACCACCTCCGAAGAAGGCTGCTGCTCGGCCAGGAACCGCATCGAGCTGTCGAGCCACGCCGCCTCCCCGCCGGTCACGTCGAGCGTCAGAAGCGGCGGGAGTGCATCCAGGAGTGGGTGCTCACTACCTTTTTCCGTCGCGAGGAACCCACACCAAATCTCGGCTTTGGGACCGTCGGTGCCTGTCGTAACTCGGTGGACCCCGTCTGCGGTAACCCGGCTGATCTCGCTCGCGTCGGTCGGACGAAGGCCCGGACGGCTTTCTAGGCGATGCGGATCGTTGCGCGGGAGGATGGCGATGTCCCCCGCGTCGAGAGTCACCGGCTCCATCCCGTCCACCTCGACGACCAACCGGCCCGAGCGGACGTAGTGATAGCTCATCAGCTTCTCGGGAACCGGGAAGAACGGTTCGAAGTGCCCCGGCGTGAACTCCGCGCTGACGCAGAATTCACCCGTGAACTCACCGTCGATGACGACTCCGCCGCTAAGGCGAAGGGAGCCCAGGATCTCGTCGAGAACGTCCAAGCACGGCCTCCGTTAACGGGGCAATCCGGCGTTTCGGTCAAATTATCCGGCAGCGCAATCATTTTGGCAAACGTCGCGATCGCCTAGATCATCGCCACCAATTGCCAACGCATCCCACAGAAGCCGGAAGACTGTTCTTCCGGCAACGACGGACTGCGCCATGAAAAGAAGGAGTTTCGAGATGAACGACAAAGACAAAGTACTTCAGACCAGCAGTACGGCGATCGTCTTCTTCACGATCCTTTCAAGCGCGACTGCGTTTGCGACTACTTTGCTTCCACTATTCTTGCAGCATTGAGCACAAGGGAAAAGCGAATGTACCACAACTTCGACTATCAGGCGACGCTCACTTCGTCGCTCCGTGCGCAGTGGCAGCTCGACGACGTCCTGCGCGAGGACCAGGAACTCGACTTCTCGCGCAACTTCATGCCGGAGAGCCTGGCCCGGACGGCGGCGCTCGACCGCCTGAGCCCGTTCGAGCAGCGCATCCTCAATCAGATCAGCGCGCATGAGTACCTTTCGATCTTCGGGATCGTCGAGGAGTTCATCCTGCCGTTCGTCCTCGATCATGCGCGTCCGCATTTGACGGACGACGACTGGCGGGTCCGGGCGATCCTCAACTTCGCCGGCGAGGAAGCCAAGCACATCCACCTGTTCAAGCGCTTTCACCAGGCGTTCGTCCGCGGCTTTCCGGTCGAGTGCCAGATCATCGGTCCATCGCACGAAATCGTCGCGGAAATCCTGCGTCATGATCCGCTCGCGGTCGGACTCGTAATCCTGATGATCGAGTGGATGAGCCAGCAACATTACCTGGGCTCGATCCGCGACGACGGCGACATCGACCCGCTCTTCAAGAGCCTGATGCTCAACCATTGGAAGGAAGAGGCTCAGCACGCGAAGCTCGACACCTTGATCGTCGAGGCGCTCGCCGAAGGGCGCTCCGAGGAGCAGATCGACAAGGCGATCGACGAATTCTTCGAGATCGGCGCCTTCCTCGACGGCGGGCTCAAGGTCCAGGCCGGCTTCAACCTCGACGCACTCGAGAAAGCCGTCGGCGGCCGCGTCGAAGGCCGCGACGCGATGCTCGACCAGCAGCACCAGGCTGCGCGCTGGACGTACCTCGGTTCCGGCATGGTCCACGAGCGCTTCAAGGCGACGCTCGAGACCCTCTCACCCAACGCTGCGAAGCGCATTGCCGAAGCAGCCCCGATTTTCGCCTGAACTCATCCAACAAGGAGAAACTATCATGCTCGATACCGTGAAAAGCCGCGTCAACGGCCTCGACCTCAACGCGCTCAGCGAAGTCGTCGAAGGCATTCAGGAAGACGCCAGCCAAGCGAAGGTCAGCTTCGACGTCACCACCCGCTGGCAAGGCCAGACCCGCAGCGAGACGACCGTCGACGGCTTCACCATCGCCGGCCAGCGCGTTGCTCGCAGCCACAAGATCGTCGCTGACGAGCCTTGCGAGCTATTGGGAAGCGACGGCGCTCCTAATCCACAGGAGCTGCTGATGGCTGCCGTGAATGCCTGCATGACCGTCGGTTACGTCGCCGGCGCGGCACTCCACGACATCACCCTCGATAAGCTCGAGATCCGCACCAACGGCACGTTGGACCTGCGCGGCTTCCTCGGCCTCGATGACACCGTCGCCGCCGGATACGAGGCCATCGACTACGTGGTGACGATCGCCGGAAACGGCACTCCCGAGCAATTCGACGAGATTCACCAGACGGTGATGAAGACCTCACCCAACTATTTCAACCTGAACCGGCCGATCAGGATGAACGGTATTCTCAAGGTCGATTGAACCCAAAGGAACTGAACGATGAAACTCATGCTGATCCTCGCTGGCAGCTTCGCGGTCACCAGTGGCGCAGAACAGATGAGCCGGATCGTCCAGCTCCCGTAAGCTTCACCCTTTCCCGGGCGCGCCTCCCTCAACCCTCCCCTGCCAGCGCGTCCGGGAATCCCCAAAGGACACCCCGATGAGATTCGAGAAGATCGATGACAAAGCCCGCGTGTGGATCCTCACGCGCGGCCCGAGCGGAAAGCTCCAGGACCAGCTCGACGAAAGCCGCCTCGACCCGCAGTTCCTGAACGCGATCGGTGCCGCGGCCACTGCCGAAGAAGTGGCGGACGTGATTGCGATCGCGGCGGGCCAGATGGAGCTTGCCGAAAACCGCGCCTGGTAATTCGCTGAAGGCAAAAAAAAGAAGGCCCCGGAAGCACCTGCTCCCGGGGCCATTTTTGCGTCCGATAACGGCGCTTAGGCGTGCGCCGCTTCACTCCCGTGACGGCTCTCGCACGCAGTCCGTCGCCAGACCCATTGTGGCATCCGGTGGACATTCTTTTGGAACGGCTGTTGGCCATTTCGAGACCTGTGGAAAACACCGGTCGTACGGTTGGCACCGCCGAAATCCGCGCCCTATACCGTTCCTCAAATGTCCGACCTGTTTTCGTCCAACGCCGCTGCCACCCCCGACAGCTACGACGCCTCCGCCATCGAGGTGCTCGAGGGCCTCGAGCCCGTCCGCCGCCGCCCCGGCATGTACATCGGCGGCACCGACGACCGCGCGCTCCATCATCTCGCCGCAGAGGTCATCGACAATTCGATGGACGAGGCGGTCGCCGGCCACGCCAGCCGCATCGAGGTGACGCTGGAGCCCGGCAACCGTCTGACCGTCACCGACAACGGCCGCGGCATCCCGGTTGACCCCCATCCCAAATATCCCGGCAAGTCGGCGCTCGAAGTGATCATGACCACCCTCCACTCCGGCGGGAAGTTCGAGGGCAAGGCCTATTCGACCTCCGGCGGCCTTCACGGCGTCGGCGTCAGTGTCGTCAACGCGCTCTCGATCGAAACCGTTGTCGAGGTCGCGCGCGAGAAAAAGCTTTATCGCCAGGCCTTCGCCAGGGGCGTCGCGACCTCGAAGCTCGAGGAAGTCGGTGCCGCCCCCAACCGTCGCGGCACGGCCACGACCTTCACGCCCGACCCCGAGATCTTCGGCGCCGACGCGAGCTTCAGCCCCGAGCGGCTCTACAAGCTCGCCCGCTCCAAGGCCTATCTCTTCGCCGGGGTCGAAATCCGCTGGCGCTGCGACCCGAGCCTGACCTCGGACAAGGTGCCGGAGCAGGCCGTCTTCCACTTCCCCGGCGGCCTTGCCGACAATCTCGCCGAGCAGCTCGGCGACCGTCCCGCAGTCACCAACCAGCCGTTCACCGGCCGCCAGCCCTTCCCCAACGACCAGGGAAGCGCCGAATGGGCCGTCGCCTGGCCGCTCTATTCCGACGGCAGCGAAAGCTATTACTGCAACACCATCCCGACGCCCGACGGCGGCACCCACGAAGCGGGCCTCCGCGCCGCGCTGACCAAGGGCATCCGCGCCTTCGGTGAGCTGGTCGGCAACAAGAAGGCCAAGGACATCACCGCCGACGACGTTTTCAACGGCGTCGAGCTCATGCTCAGCGTGTTCATCCGCAATCCCCATTTCCAGAGCCAGACCAAGGACCGTTTGACCTCGCTCGAGGCCGCGCGCTTCGTCGAGGCCGCGGTCCGCGATCATTTCGACCATTTCCTCGCCGACAACATGGACCGCGGCCGCGCGCTGCTCGGCTCCATCCTTGAGCGCATGGACGAGCGCCTCAAGCGTCGCGCCGAGCGCGAAGTGCAGCGCAAGACCGCGACGTCCGCCCGCAAGCTCCGCCTCCCCGGCAAGCTCACCGATTGCTCGTCCGACGACCCCGAAGGCACCGAGCTGTTCATCGTCGAGGGCGACAGCGCCGGCGGCTCGGCCAAGCAGGCGCGCGACCGCAAGACGCAGGCGATCCTCCCCATCCGCGGCAAGATCCTCAACGTCGCCTCTGCTACCGCCGACAAGATCCGCGCCAACCAGGAAATCGCCGACCTCAACCTCGCTTTGGGCTGCGGCACTCGGGAGAAGTTCAACGAAGAAGCGCTGCGCTACGAGCGCATCGTCATCATGACCGACGCCGACGTCGACGGCGCCCACATCGCGACCTTGCTGATGACCTTCTTCTTCCAGGAAATGCCCGAGCTGGTGCGCCGCGGCCACCTCTTCCTCGCCCAACCCCCGCTCTACCGCCTCACCTCCGGCGCCAAGACCCTCTACGCCCGCGACGACGCCCACCGCGCCGAGCTCGAAGCGGCCGAGTTCAAGGGCAAGAAGGTCGAGGTCAGCCGCTTCAAGGGCCTCGGCGAGATGAACCCGAACCAGCTCAAGGAAACCACGATGGACCCGGCGACGCGGTCCATGCTGAAGGTGACCCTTCCGGGCGCCTACGAGGACCGCCAGCCGATCAAGGACCTGGTCGAGCGACTGATGGGCCGCGACCCGGCGCCGCGGTTCGAGTTCATCCAGAACAGCGCGGCGGCGGTCGATGAGGATGCGATTGATGCGTAGGCGGCCGCCGAGCGTAACGTAAGCGGCGCGAAGCAAGCGTCGTGACATCGAGAGACGGCAAGCCTCGGCCGACCGGCGGCGGAGCCGACCGGATCGACGTCACAAAGTGAGCGGAAAGCAATTCAAAGAATTGCGAGAGCGAGCCTATGTGGCGCGCAGCAGCGCTCAATGAGGATGAGATCGACGCTTAGCTTATCCGGTCCAGCGGTTCGCACAGCAATTTGTCGTTGGCCTGAACCGTCAGCTGGCTCTCGTCGGGCGCGATCCTCAGCGCGTCGAAACGCTTGAACATGTACTCGTAGTTGAACTGCCTCCGGTAGACGAATCCCCGGGCCAAGGAGATGCGATAGGCGATCTGCCGGCGGTTCTCCGGTTGATCCGCCGTCGCCAGCAGCCCGCTCAACGCCCGCGCGTTTTCGCCCTCCTCATTGATCATCTGGCGCCAGTTGTTGATCGCGTCATATAGGCTCGCGAAGATCAGCCGTTGGCGAAGCGGAATATTTGCCGTGGTCGCGCTCGTCTTGGCGAGGTCCCAGGCGCCCGTGTGCTGGTTCCAAAGGAACAGCCGATAGGCACGGTTGAGCGTGGCGCCGGGAGGCGCCGTCCCCTTCCACTTCTCGAGTGCATCGAGCCGCTGCAGGCTGCAAGAGTTGGAGGCGCGGACATGCTCCCATCGCGCCCGGTCGTCGGCCAGTTCGCTGCGCAGCGCGCCGACCAGTTGGGCGACTTCGTTGCGCTGATGAATAGCGTCGGCAAGCTGCTGCGCCGCCAGCGCAATCAGCACGCCGAGCGTGACGATTCCCAGCTCCCACGCGACGGCGCTCCAGCCGTGCGGCGGCTTGAGCTTCAGCAGCCTGAACATGGTGCCCCCTTAACCTGCACTGCAAGGTGGTAGCTCTTCGGAGGGAGAAGTCGAGGTCAGCCGCTTCAAGGGCCTCGGCGAGATGAACTCGAACCAGCTCAAGGAAACCACGATGGATCCGGCAACGCGGTCCATGCTGAAGGTGACCCCCCCGGGCGCCAACGAGGACCGCCAGCCGATCAAAGACCTAGTCGAGCGGCCGATGGGCCGCGACCCGGCGCCGCGATTCGAGTTCATTCAAAATAGCTCTGCGGCGGTGGATGAGGACGCCATCGACGCGTGCAGCTGCCGTTCAACTGAACATTCTGCTTAAGCGAGGCGCGCAAGCCGGCGAGCCGATCTTTGAAAACGACATTGCCGACGTGACGGGGAGCTATACCATGGTGCGCGCGCTCCAAGCGCTACTGACCATAGGATCAGTGGGGTTTTACACCTGACGGAATTGGGAAGCTCCAATGAACCTACCTAGCGTCAAAGGCTTGCGCCAATTCCTCGATTCCAAGCAGCAGCGCGCGTGGCTGGAAGCGCAGGCCCCGTCGCTGGACGCTCCGGACCGCTCGGAATCCCTTGAACACCGCTTCAAATACGCCGCCCGCTTCGAGAAACTGCTTCGGCGGCCGCAGGCGCGGGACGTCCTCGACATCCTTCGCCTCTACGGCGAAACCTGCATCCCCATCCCGCGCACGACGGAGCGCTGGTATTGGTCCGTGTCCTGCCTGCCGTCGACCTCCGACAAGCCACTCGTCCGCGTCAATGCGAGCTGGATGGAGTTGTTCACGCTGCTGCCCAACGGTGACGCCCTCCGTGCGCGCTTCATCGTGCATCTCTCGGATTTCACCAAGGACGGGTCGCCCGAGCCGGACGATCTCGATCACAACTTCCTCGGGCGATGCGTCGAGCTGCCAGAGGACGTCGCCCACGCATTCTGGCGGAGCAAGGACATCCTCATCATCAAGGTTCGCGGTGCCGCCTCGATCCGCGCCTTTTTTGCGAACCCCCGAGCGCTCCGCGCAATCCGCAACTTCAACCTCACCCACATGAACCGCGGCCGGAACGCCTATCAGGCGAGCCACTGCTACAGCCTGGCGGACGTCATGCTGGGGGATTGATCCTCTTTCCTACACCCCGCGACCTATGTTCCAATAAGGTTCGTGGATCAGCAAATATTCTCGCCATTGACAGCAACGTGGTCGTCCGGCCCTTTACAGGTCCGCTCGGAGTGCGCCGTCAGTGCGAAGATCGGTGAAAAATCGGAAAGATATTCGCGAAATCGAGCATTCGCCCCGGCCTCATGGCGTCGCTCTCACTTGCCGATGGGCCACTCCTCGTTGGGCAACGGGTCGTCCCGCGCCTCGGTGAGGCCCAGCTCAGGCTGCGCCAGCAGCGGCCGGCGGATGGATCTTCGCTTGGAGATGTCGCGCAAACGGTGGACCGAGGCTCGCTTGGTCATTGCAGGAGGTCGCGCACTTCGAGCGGATCCGACCCGGCATCATCCGGCGGTGCTCCAATGCCCTCGTCCGTGCACGACGCGCGGACGCGATGCGCCAGCGCGTTCAGCCGCGCGACTGCAAGTTCATCTTCCGCTGAACGCGGACGCGAAGCCTTCAAGAATTTCATCGACGGTGCCCTCCCACTTCGAACCCACCGCCACGCCAGCTATGTCCGCTACCCGACAATCATTGACGAAACGGAAATATTGCGGGGCACAAGCGCAGATCAGACTGGGCAGTCCTTCACGAACTCCGCCTCGACGATCCGCCGGCGGACGGCAATCACCCGCGCCCTGATCAGGCCCATTCGGTAGATGTGGATGCTGAGCCGGTCGCCCACGGCGAAGGTCTCCCGGCACTCGAACTCGCAACCGTCATAACCTAGCAGCCGGAGCTTCACGGCCACTTCGGAACCGTCGAACCGGGCCACGCGAACCTGCGTGTCCCCATGGGTTAGCCGCTCGAGCGTCAGGTCGGAGTCGTGCTTGGTCATGCCGAAGCCCCGGCAACAACATGTGTTGCTGAAGCTTGTGTTGCAAAGCCCGGTGAAGCCCGCGTTCACCACGAAGCTGCGGAGGGCAGCGCCTCAATGGCCCACGAAAATAATCAGCCCGATTGCGATCCCGATCGCAAGCAGAACGACGAACCGCCGCAGCTTCATCTCAATGCGGCGCCAGGAAGAGTGTCGGCCGGCATTGGACATTTCATGTCGGCGAGCACCTCACGGTCCTCCGGAGTAAGCTCGACGCCCAGCGCTCGGATCAGCGTCGAAATCTGCGTTCCGCCCAGCGCGAAGACGTGGTTGTAGCCCCTGACGCGAGCAACGTCAGCTCTCAGCCTGTCTTGCGTGACCTCGCTCAGCGGGCCTCCACGCTCGAGCATCCGGAACTCTACCGCGACCGCGAACTCGTCGCGCGCCAGTTCATTCAGCGTCCGGACGAACGCATAGACGCCCGCATATTGCATCCGTTCTTTCGCTCGCATGTGCGTCACGGTGTCGGCGGCCACTGCGCTGTCCCACCCCGAAGTCGGCCAGACCCGGATCGGAACGATTCCATGCCCTGCAAGCAGCTTCCACGGCTGTGCAGGCGGCCGATCGATAATCTGCTCCAGCTGGTCCAGCCGCCGGTCGATACAGCTCTCCATCAGCACCCGTTCCTGCGCGTTGAACAGATCGGCTTGCAGCTCGCCGCGAAGATCCTCCTTCGCCTCGGCAACATGCTTGCGCCAAGTCGTCCGCTCGACGAGCTGGTCCGCGCCCAGCGCAAGCAGCACGCCGATGACGATGACGCCCACCTCGCCCAGAAACTCCCGCCATCCGTGCAGCGGCTTCGGCAAATGCACATGCATGCAACTGGGCCCCCAGTGTGGGGCAAGGCTAACAGATACCGCTCCATCGGCAATGGCGCTACGCCGCCGGGCGGACTGCTGATTGCCGACAAACTCCCGCAGGTTTATCGTGGAGGGTCCGCAAATCCCCCCAAGTCCGACGCGCGGAGATGGAGCGGAGGTAGAGATGGCATTTGCAAGCAAACTCGGAGGGTTGCTCCAGCTTCGCGAGCGACTGATGCCCGACGAATTCGCGAAAGGCGAACCGCTGGAATCGGTGCTGGAACGCTATCTCATGGTCGTAGAATCGACTGCGGAGCGCGACACGCTGACCTCGATCCTGCTGCTCGACGGCACGACGATGCGCGACGGCGCCGCGCCCCAGCTTCCGCGGGCCTATCGCGACCAGATCGACGGCCTGCAGATCGGTCCGTCCGCGGGATCCTGCGGCACTGCGGCGTTCCGCGGACAGCCGGTCTACGTCTCCGACATCGCCAACGATCCGCTCTGGGCGGACTACCGCCATATTGCCGCCGAGTACGGGCTTCGCGCCTGCTGGTCGACGCCGATCCGCAATTCGGAAGGCACGCTGATCGGGACCTTCGCCGTCTACCACCAGCGGCCGCGGAGCCCGACAAAGGCGGAACTCGAATCCATCTGCGACATCACCGAACATGTCGCACGTGCGATCATGTTCTATCGAGGCGCGAGTTTCGCGTCCGCAGAAAGCCAGGGACCGTTGTCCGCACGGCCGAAATTGAGGCTCGTGAGCGAATCCGACGCCCCGACCGCACATAACGACGACGGGCCAAGGCGATAGAAAGCGGCCGCTCGGGCCCTAGGTCAGCTTCGGAACCGTCAACGGATCTTCGTTGATAGCCTCGACCAGCGTCAACGGTCCGCGCGCGATCGCCTTCCAGTGCAAGTCGTCGAGCCGCCAAGCGCCGGCAAGCCCGCACACCACCCAGAAGATCAACCCGAAGGTCAGAAGCAGCTTCATTGCAACCTCCTCCCAAGTTCAGAGACGGCCTTCGCGCCCCCATTCTAAGAGAAGATGCGCCTCGCGAGCTAATAAAGTGTTGCGGTTTAGGTCCGCTATCGGGGGTTCCAGCCAGATGATACGGCGCCGCGATGCTGACCCTGACCTGCCTTTGCGGCCAAATCCGCGTGAAAACCGAAAAGCGCCCGGACTACATTAACGAATGCAACTGCGCCCTCTGCAGCAAGTCCGGCGCTCGCTGGGCCTACTTCCACCCCTCGGAGGTCAGCGTCGAAGGCAACCCGCATACCTATTCAAGGGAAGACAAGGAAGAACCGGCCGCCGACCTTCAATTCTGCGCAAAGTGCGGATCGACTACGCACTTCACCTTGACCCGGAGCATCGCAGAGAAGCTCGGCAATACCGTTCTGGGCGTGAACATGCGGCTCGCCGACGAAAGCGATCTCGCCGGGATTGAGTTGCGCTACCCGGACGGCAAGGCTTGGCCCGGCCACGGCGAATTCGGCTATGTGCGGGATGCCCGAATCATCGGAGGCGGTGCGATCGATTAATCAGGAAGATCGCCGGCAGCCTGCTCGCCAGGCTCTGAATCGACTTCTTCGCCGTCAGATCTGTTGTTTAAGCGATTGTAGCCGGCCGCATCGGAAGCGCTGGAGATCAGCCGCTGCCCGGTTTCCTCGGCAGCCTTCGGCGTCATGGTCACCGCAACGGCATCCGGACCGTCGACGATGACCTGGCCCTCCTCCGAAGCAACGGAGCTGGGCACATCGTGAACTTTCCCATCCATGGGGGTCCAAACACTTTGGACAGCGGCCGGTTTCCGCTTCCACTGAGTTAAGGGAAAGCAGTTCGGATGGGGCGCGCACGCGTGGCGCGCGCCCCTCCTCGATTACTCTCCGTCGGCGGACTTGAGATTGGTCGCCTTCATCTTGCCGCGTTGATCCTGCTCGACGTCGTAAGACACGCGCTGGTTTTCGCGCAGCGTGCTCATTCCTGAGCGCTCCACGTCGGAGATGTGGACGAACGCGTCGGCCCCGCCGCCCTCAGGCTGGATAAAGCCGAAACCTTTGGACTTATTGAAAAACTTGACGACGCCTGTGGGCATTTGACGATTCCTTATTATGTGCGGGTCCGAACGTCGGATCCACCGATTGCTAAGAATAGCGACAAAGAAGGAAAAAGGGGCCGCAAAGCGCCAGTGCCCGTCCTTTTGCGACCGTAGCCCCGTGCGCATAGCGCAAATGGCAGGCCAGACATAGCTTTCCGCCGCACGGGCCCTCCGACGCCGTCGCAAAACAGACCTCACTGGAGTGCTGAACAGGGCGACTTCGCCGAGGCAAGCTGTTAGGAAAACAGCCACGAGCTTGTCCTTGCGCTTGGGCTCCTCGTCCGTTGCGTTGCATCCCAGACCTTTGGAGCGGGAGTCTAGGCAATGGTGAAGCCGGTGAAGTTCGCGCACGTCGTCTACATGACTTGGCGTTTCGACGAGATGCTTTCCTGGTACCAAAACGTCTTCGAGGCCGAGGTGGTTTACGAAGACCCCGCCTTCGCTTTCCTTACCTACGATGACGAGCACCATCGGTTCGCGTTCGCTAATCTCGATGTGATGAAACCGGGCGGCAAGTCGCGCGACGATCGGGGCGAGATCGGCGTAAATCACGTCGCGTACACATACCGAAACGTAGCTGACCTGCTCGACACCTACACGCGGCTCAAGCGCGCCGGAATCACGCCTTACTGGCCGGTGCATCACGGGACGACATTGTCACTCTATTACGCAGATCCCGACGGAAATCGCATGGAATTCCAGGTCGACGTCGGAACGGTTCAGGAGGCTACGGCATTCATGAAATCGCCCACATTCGCGGCGAGCCCGGCGGGCGTGATGTACGATCCGGATGCATTGCTGTCACGGCTTGAGGCGGGCGAGCCCGAGAACAAGCTACTGATGCGGCCGTCTGGGCCGCCGTCAGACATCCCCGTCGCACACGGTTTGACCTAACGCAGTCAGGCGCATCCTGAACCTACCGTTCATCAACGTTGGCTTTTTTTCGCAAGTGCCTAAGCTCCACCCCAGGGAGGGCTATGGTCACTGCCATTGCGAAGAGCGGCGAGCCGGTCAGCCGGTTCACGCGCTGGCTGCTGCCCGGTCTTGGGGTGAAGGCCGTGGTGATCGGCGGTGGCTACGCAACAGGCCGTGAGCTGGCCGAATTCTTCCTCTCCCGCGGCCCCTGGGGCGGGCTTTACGCGATCCTGTTTGCGACCTTGCTGTTCAGCATCTTCTGCGCGCTGACATTTGTCGCGGCACGGCGCTTCGGGACGTTCGACTACCGCAGCTTCTTCAAGCAATTGCTGGGCCCCGCTTGGCCTCTGTTCGAGCTCGCCTATCTGCTGTTCGTCGTGTTGATCCTCGCCGTATACGGAGCGGCGGCCGGGGCGATCGGAAATGCGGTTCTCGGCGCGCCCGTGTGGTGCGGAACCGCCCTTCTCGCCGCCGGCATCGCGGCGATCGTGGCGTTCGGAAACAACGCCGTCGAGCGGCTGTTCCGTGACGTTTCCTATTATCTGTATGCGATCTACGCGCTCTTCATCGTCCTTGCGCTGTGGAGGTTCGGGAACGCCGTGCCAGCAGGCTTCGCGGCCAATCCGCAAACGTCCGGTTGGGCACTCTCAGGGCTCACTTATTTCGGATACAACATCGTTGGCGCCGTCGTTATCCTGCCGGTTCTGCGCCACTTGCTGAGCGATCGCGACGCGGTGATTGCCGGCGTGGTCGCCGGCCCGCTCACAATGCTGCCTGCGCTGCTCTTCTTCATTCCGATGGTCGCTTTCTATCCGGAGGTGCAGAGCGCAGTCCTTCCGTCCGACTTCCTCCTGCAGCGGATCGGCCTGCCCGTCTTTCACCTTCTGTTCCAGGCTATGATCTTCTCTGCGCTGCTGGAGAGCGGGACAAGCTCCGTCCATGCGATCAACGAACGGATCGGTCATGCGTGGGAAGCGCGGACAGGCAAGGACCTGAGCCACGTGCAACGCCTTTCGATCGCGCTGTTCGTCATCGTCGGCTGCATGTTCCTCGCGAGCCGGTTCGGCCTCGTTGCTTTGATCGCGACCGGATATCGAGCGCTTGCCTACATCCTTCTTGCGACCTTCATCCTGCCGCTCGTCACGGTAGGCATATGGAAGCTGTCGCGCACCCGGGGGCCGGCATCCGGTCAACCTCACCCCTTCCATTCATGAGCAAGTGCAACATGAAACTCGACTATTCTGGAAACTCCGAATGCTGGGGCAGGCCGTCGGTAATCTCGTACCAGGGCGCTTTGAAATCCACGAAGATGTGCATGGATGGACTGATGCCCGGATCGTCCAACAGCGTACCCATTGCGACGTGCACGTATTCACCGCCCCTCACGATCGAATAGACCAGGGATCCGCAATTTCGGCAGTGCACGTCGTGAGCGGCTTGCTCGTCGCCGTAGATCAGCAGCCAGTCGCCGCCGCTGCTCAAGCTGACATTCGAGCGACGGATACCCGCCAGGGGTTTGAAGGCGGAGCCCGTCGCTCGACGGCACTGCGAACAGTGGCAGTTCAGCGCATATTCGAACTTGCCCCGCACCGCATACTGAACGGACCCGCAAAGACACTGACCGCGCGGCTGCTTTGGCACGACGTTACGTTACGCGTGCGGCTGATGTCTGCAATGGGTGGAGTGCGGACATCAGCAGCTCATGAGTGTTCGCGGTCCGACTGCATCAATCCGGAGCGATCTAGTGTGGCTCAAAAATGTATACGAGACTTGCTCTGCTGTAGGTGTCGACCTTCTTTCGGTCGACTGGGGGCTTGGTCTCCAATTCAGTAATGAATGAAAGACGGAGCGCGAAGCCGCCGTAAATGTCCGTGGTCACGGAGGTCGTCGAAAGATAGCTGTCGTTGCCCTTGCCGACGGCAGCGCTGAGGTTCTCTGCGAACTTCAGCGTGTCGCTTAGCTGCCACGCGAGAGTTGTCCGCGCGTAGAGGCCGAACTGGTTTTCGGACGGGGCATCGATGAACCGGGTCTGGCGGAAGCCGGGACCGGCTGCGAGATCCCATTTCAAATGACTGTTATTGCTGATCTGATAGCCCGCCCCGACAAATTGCCCGAACCGCTGGGAAAAGCCGGCGAAGGTGTCCCGTTCGTAGCTAAGTCCGCCCGCAACGAACCAGTTCGAACCAACGAAGTTACGGCGCAGCCTGTAGGTGGCCGCCAGCCGATCGGTGACCTTGTGGTGGTCCTCGTTCTTGATGTCCGCGAGCAAGTCGAGTGAGTTTACCCAACGCTTGCCTTCCCGCCGGATTGAGCCCGTGCCGCTAACGCCCCACTCGTTCGTATTGCCGGTCGAATAAAAACCCCCGACAGCCACTTCGCCCCGAAGGCCCTCGACCAGGCCCATTTGCTCGACCTTTTCCTTCTTCTGCTGATCGATTTCCCTGACTAGCTTGTCGATCTCCTCCGTCGCATCAGGGTGGAGCCGCTTGAGGATATTCACGATCGTCTGGCGCTCTTTCGGATAAGCCTCGCGTATCAGCTCGCGTGCGTCGGGCGGCAACTCGGTGGCGCTCGCGCCTACCGGCATGGCTAGAAGCGTCAGCGTCACAACCGCAATGCAAGGCCACTCGGCTCTGAACATCGGCTGCGCGCTCCCGGTCACTGGGAAGTAACCTGACTGGCTGGGGACGGGAGACCATCGGGGTTACTCCCGATATCGCGTCAGTTTCGTCCGGCGAGATAGGAGACGCGAAAAGGGACGGTCCCGACACTCCCACTCGGCAAGCACCGTCCCTAGTTCGCGCGCTGGCCCGGAGGGAAGTCCGGACGCGTCGAACCATAACGAGTTAAAGCCGACGGCGGGTCCGGCGTTTACCCGTTGTCCCAATCTGCGCCAGTCCACTCATTGGGTTCACCCACTCGGCCTTACGCGATCGGTGGAAAGGCATCCCACTGCTTGATCTTTCGATCCGCGTCCCAAAGCTCCATGGCTGCCAGACCCCGAGCGCTCTCGGCGTAACGAACCGCCATTTCATCGGTCGCGGCCTCGAAGTCGCGAGCGCGCAAGATCTTGCCGGTGAAGTGATCAACGAACCGCAGTCGGTAAAGCGCCACGCGCGAGGCCTAAGGGAAGCGGCTCCTCCGCAATTTGCCAAACGCGTCATGATCCATGGAATTCGCGTCACCGGAGAAAAAGGGAGCGCTGCCCTTTCCAGACCATTGCGCCTGTGTATCTCCATCGGCTGGACTTGAGGCGGAACCGGCGCAGGTTTACAATCTGGCAACGCAACTAAGTTGTGCAAAAAGGGAGTGCTCCGATGGGTCTTCGTCTTCCGCTCCTTCTCGCTGGTCTCGTCCTTGCGGTTCCGGCCGCCGCCCAGGACATCAATGCCGGAAGCACGCCATCGCGCTTCACGCTCCCGGTCTGCCCTGGGGTCTACGGCCTCGCGCCGCAGCAGGCGGCGTTCACGGTCGGCCGCATGCGCCAGATCGCGGCCGCCGCGGGGATGCCGCTCGCCAACCAGCCCTGCCAATCCAACGCCCTCGTGATCGTCACCGGCAACAAGGCGGCCACGATCGAGGGCCTCGTAAAGAAGCACTCCAGCTATTTCCCCGTCGATTGGAGCGACCGCCAAATCCGCGCTCTTGCCGAGGACCCCTACCCTGCCGCGGCCTGGCAATTCGAAGGGCTGCTGACGCCCGACGGCATTCGCGTCGCTGAAAATACGGACCCCAGCATGCTGGACCCTGTCGAACCAGGCCCGCTCATTGCAGCGACTCCGCCGACGACGCTCCCTGCGAGCCGCATGCGCCCGTCCATCAGGCGCGATATGCTGACCTCGGTGCTCGTGGTCGAGGCCAAGGCGCTTGCGGGCATCACCGCCACGCAGTTCGCCGATTATGCGGCAATGCGGACGTTCGCCCGGACCGATCCCAAGCAGGTCGCGCTGTCCGCGTCAGATACGATCCTAAAGGTGCTCGACGCGCCGATGGGCACTGCGGTACCGATGTCGGTCACGGCCCAGGACCTCGATTTCCTGAAGGGCTACTACAGCCGCTGAGCGCAAAAAGGGGGGCCGCCCCCTAAGACTGCCCCCCGAGTTAGCCGAGTGGGAGTGTCTAATTCACCAATCGGGACGGACCACATACATGGTTAACGGCGGCGTGAAAAGATCAATTAACTTGCGTTAACGGGGGTGACGACATGCGGCCATTCGTCTGGCAGTGTCAGTCGATGAACGCCGCAGATCATCACGCGGTCCTGCCGCCCCGTTCGATGGCGATAGCCGCCTTCTCGACCGTCGTCGAATGGTACGACTTCACACTGTACCTCTACTTCGCAACCGTCCTGTCCCGGGTGTTTTACGGCGGCGGAGCGCAGTCGCTGCTGATCACGCTTGGCGGCTTCGCCATCGCCTATCTGATGCGGCCGCTGGGTGCGATCTTCTTCGGCCATATCGGCGACCGGCTGGGGCGGCGGCACATGCTGCTCATTTCCGTCGCGGTGATGACTGCAGCCATGTTCGCCACTGCACTGCTTCCGACGAGGGCGCAGATCGGTCCCGCGGCAGGCTGGCTGCTCCTCCTCCTGCGCTGCGTAATGGGTTTCTCAGTCGGCGGAGAATATACGGGTGTCGTCGCCTACCTGCTGGAGGGAGCTCGGCCGGAACGCCGCGGCCTCATCGCCTCCTCCGCCTCGGCCGCGAGCGAGATCGGCGCGCTGCTCGCCGTCGGCGTCGCCGCACTAACGGTAAGCTCGATGAACGAAGCAGCACTGGCGAGCTGGGGCTGGCGGATCCCGTTTCTGTTCGGCGCCGCACTTGCGGCAAGCGTCTGGATCGCCCGATCGACCATGCACGAATCCCCCGACTTTCTCCGCCAGCAGAAACAAGGCACAGTTCCAAGCGAACCGTTGCGCCATGCGCTCAGCCACCACCGCGCCGGCATCGCCAAGGCATTCTCCATCTCGGCCTTAGGCTCGATCACCTATTACGTCGGCATCACCTACGTTCCTGCATTCCTCATTTCGGCGGGCGCTCTCACCGAAAAGACGGCGCTCTGGCTGTCCACCGCCGCAGCGGTCGTGGTCATCCTGGTCACTCCGTTCGTCGGTCTTTGGTCCGATCATGTCGGCCGCCGGCCGATACTCATCGCCCTGTGCCTGGGGAGCGCCGCATTGCCGATCTCGATGTTCGAACTGATGGCAAGCGGATCCCCACTTCGGGCTCTGCTCGGCGCCGGTGCGCTTGCCGCCCTCGCCGGAGCCGTCAGTGCAGTCGGCGCGGTCGCAACCGCCGAACAGTTTCCTGGAGAAGGTCGGGTGACGGGTCTTGCACTGGGCGCGACAATGGCGACCGCCGTCTTTGGCGGATTGACCCCGTACGCGGCCCAACTGTTGGTTGAACGCACTCGCTGGTCCATGGCGCCGGGCGCCATGATCGCCCTGGTTGCGCTGTGCGTGCTGCCCGTTTTCGTAACAATGCGCGAGACCGCGCCGATCAGCGCGCGCCCCACCCCGTTAGCATCGTCTTGATGGTTCGGAGTTCGGCAATTCGCTCGGCGTCCACGTCGAAGCCGCCGACGTCGAACTTGCGGGCGAGCGCGACGGCCAAAGGTAAGCCAACGTAACCCAGTCCGATGACGACAATTCTCGGCGAGCCGCTCATCGGATCGATCATCGTCAGTCCGTCAGAGCTTGCCGCGGCCCACGCCGAAGTAAGTCAGCCCAGCTTCCTCCGCCTCGTCGCGACCATAAATATTCCGCAGATCGACGAGCACCTTGCCGCGCATCGCGTCCGCAAGCTTGTCGAGGTCGAGGGCCCTGAACTCGTCCCACTCGGTGACGATCACCAGAGCGTCGGCGTCCTCCGCTGCATGATAAGCATCTGACGCAAAGGTGATGCCGTTGAAGACCTTCTCGGCCTGCTCGCGGGCAATCGGATCGAATGCGCTGACTTCAGCCCCCTTCTCGAGAAGGCCATTGATCAGCGGGATCGAGGGCGCCTCGCGCATGTCGTCGGTGTTTGGCTTGAAGGCGAGGCCGAGTACGCCGACCCGCTTGCCATTCAGGTCTGCGCCGATGGCCCGCGCTACACGGTCCGCCATCCCCGCCTTGCGTTCGTCATTCACTTCGACGGTGGTGCGAACGATGCGCTGATCGATGCCCGCCTTGTCGGCCGTTTGCAGCAGGGCGAGCGTGTCCTTCGGGAAACAGCTGCCACCATAGCCGGCGCCGGCGTGAAGGAACTTCGGGCCGATGCGATTATCGAGGCCAATGCCGCGGGCAACGTCCTGGACATCAGCATCCACGGCTTCACACAAGTCCGCGATCTCGTTGATGAAGCTGATCTTCACCGCCAGGAAGGCGTTGGCCGCATATTTTGTCAGCTCCGCCGTCCGGCGGCCGGTGATGAGGATTGGCGCGCGGTTAAGGAACAGCGGCCTGTAGATCTCCTTGAGCACTTCTTGCGCCCGCTCGTCCTCAGCTCCCACGACGATCCGGTCGGGATGCTTGAAATCGGCAATCGCCGCGCCCTCGCGAAGGAACTCCGGGTTCGAGGCGACGGAAGCGTCCGTAATGCCTTCCTCCCGCAGGATCTTCTCGATCTCGTCGCCGGTTCCAACGGGAACGGTCGACTTGGTCACGACGACCGTGCCCGGAGCCATCACCTTCGCCAACTCGCGAATTGCCTGGAACACGAAAGTGAGATCGGCATGGCCGTCGCCGCGGCGCGCAGGAGTTCCCACCGCAATGAACACCGCCTCCGCACCCTTCACGCCTTCGCTCAGGTCTTTCGTGAACGTAAGGCGCCCGCGCTCGGCATTCGCCTTCACCAGCGCCTCCAGGCCTGGCTCCCAGATCGGCATTTTCCCGGCATTCAAGCCGTCGATCTTGGCCTCATCCTTGTCGATGCAGCAGACTTGGTGGCCGAAATCGGCAAAGCACGCGCCGGAGACGAGTCCGACATAACCGGTGCCGATCATCGCGATGCGCATTCACTTTTCCCTTGTTCGATAAGCGCGTGGGCCATAGCCGCCGCGGCAGACAATGAACAAGGCGTTCAGCCGAAGGTCTCGATTTCGCCGCAAAATCCCTATATTGGCGCGGCCCTTCCGATGAACGTCACAACTCTCCCCAAGCCCCCGCGCGTCGGGCTGGTCTCGCTGGGCTGTCCCAAGGCATTGGTCGACAGCGAGCGGATCATGACAAAGCTGCGCGCGGACGGCTACGATATGTCGCCCGACTATGCTGGAGCGGACGTCGTGCTGGTCAACACCTGCGGCTTCCTCGATTCCGCGAAGGAGGAAAGCCTCGAAGCGATCGGTGAAGCGATCGCCGAGAACGGCCGGGTCGTCGTGACCGGCTGCATGGGCAAGGAGGCCGACGTCATTCGCGCGCGCTTCCCTGACGTGCTCGCCGTCACCGGCCCGCAGCAATACGAAGAAGTCGTCGCGGCAGTCCACGAAGCGGCGCCCCCAATCCCCTCGCCCTTCATCGACCTGGTGCCTGAGGCGGGCCTCAAGCTGACCCCACGCCACTACAGCTATCTGAAAATTTCAGAGGGCTGCAATCATCGTTGCGCGTTCTGCATCATCCCGCACCTGCGCGGCGACCTCGTCAGCCGCCGCCCGGATGCGATCCTTCGCGAGGCGGAGAAACTCGTCGCTGCGGGCACGAAGGAGCTGCTCGTCATCAGCCAGGACACCAGCGCCTATGGCGTCGACTTCCGCCACAAAGCATGGCCCTGGAAAGGTGAAGAAGTCCGGGCGCATATGACCGACCTCACCCGCGAGTTGGGCAAGCTCGGCGCCTGGGTGCGGCTTCATTACGTTTACCCCTATCCGCACGTGGACAACGTCATCCCGCTGATGGCCGACGGGTTCGTCCTCCCGTACCTCGACATACCCTTCCAGCATGCGAGCCCGAACGTGCTTCGCGCCATGCGTCGCCCGGCGAACGATGCGAAGGTACTGCAGCGAATCCGCTCGTGGCGTGAGCAAGTACCGGATCTCGCGATCCGCTCGTCCTTTGTGCTCGGGTTCCCAGGCGAGACCGAGGAGGACGTCGCGTACCTGCTTACGTGGCTCGAGGAGGCTCAGCTGGATCGCGTCGGCGCGTTCAAGTTTGAGCCGGTTGAAGGCGCGCCGGCGACTTCCATGGCAGATCAGATACCCGAGGACGCCAAGCAGGAACGATTCGAGCGCGTCATGGCCGTGTCGGCGCGAATCTCCGCCGAGAAGCTCGCGCGCAAAGTGGGCTCGATGATCGACGTCCTCATCGACACCGTCGACCAAGAGACCGGCGGCGCGACGGGCCGATCGAAGGCCGATGCTCCCGAGATCGACGGAGAGGTGCATCTGCGCGATGCCAGTGGTCTCAATCCTGGGGACATGGTTGCGGTTAAGGTGGAGGATTCAGACGAGCACGACCTCTACGGCGTGCCTGCCTGAACCTGCATAACCTCCTGCGCCCGCGGATCCATCACGTGGCGCCATAGCGGCGGAACCAGCGCCATAACGAGAGCCGCGGCATAACCCGAAGGCAGCTGGGCGGCGCCGTCCAGCGCCTCCAGCCCTTCATAGGATTTTGTCATCACGCGGTGGTGATCGCTGTGACGGCCCATGTTGAACAGCGCGGCATTGTTCATCCGCCTGCCGCTGTTCCACGAGTGATGTGACGCGAGCCGCTCGGCGCGACCGCCCGGGCCCATCCTGCGGCTGAGGCCGTAGTGAGCAACGTAGTTGAACGTCTCGAGAAGCGCGATCGAGATTACCGCGACGCTCAGGATAAAAAGGACCGCTCGCGGACTGACGATAGCAATCGTGAACAGGAACGCCGCCTCGATGGCGACATAGAAGAGCATCCGATTGCCGCTGCTGATCACCGGCCGACCAACGCGCCGCAGACGCTGCGCCTCGAACTGCCACGCCTCACGGAACTGCCCCGCTACAGTGCGCGGGATGAACGAATAAAGCCCCTCACCTAACTTCGCGGTAGCCGGGTCTCCGGCAGTCGCTGCTCGACGGTGGTGGCCGTAAACATGCGCGATCCGGAAGTGCATGTAGAGCACGGTGCCAAGAAGCGTCAGGCCAAGGGCCCGTTCACGCCGATCGGCGCTGTGGATCATCTCGTGAGCGGCAACGAAACCGAACACGCCCGTGATCACGCCGGTCGAAAGGACGAGTCCGACGTCCTCGATCCACGTCGTGCCCGGCGACGCAACGATGGCGAGGACGCGCGCCGTCATGACGAGTTGAAATACGATATAGAGCCGCGGAACCCAGCGCGGACACGCGACCCCGGCGCGGACTGACCGCTCCTCTCCGAAAGCCGCGTCCAGCGCGATCAGCACGACCGGCGTCGCGGCTGCAGCCAGGAACGTCCAGGCTCCACCCAACCACGCGCCCAGCGCAAGAAGCGCGAGGAATAAGAACGGCGTAAGATATCTGAGCGGCGCCATATCGGCTCTGCGGATCCAGTCCTCCTCGCCGAAGCGAACGTCAAGCGTGCGGTTAGGCCGGGCCGCCCTTCCCCGCTCGCCGGAAAACCGGGTTCCCGTCATTCGAAAGCAGCGCGGCAACCCATTTTGTATCCGGAAACTGCGCAAAGACCATCATCGACATGAGCGTGAGAGGCACTGCCAGGAATGCACCCGGGATGCCCCACAGCACCGTCCAGAACGCCAAAGCGAGCAGGGTCACGACCGGGTCGATATTCTGCGTTTCCGCCTGCATCCGCGGGTAGATCAGATTTCCGACAATTGTGGCGGCGATCTGAGTCACGGCGAAGATCGTCAGCGCCGGCCAGTAACTCGGGAACTGCACTAGGGCGAACAGGCTCGGAAGGATCGAGCCGATGGTGATTCCGATGTTCGGAATGAAAGTCAGCAGGAAGAACAGAACCGACCAGAACAGAACGTTGTTCAGCCCCACCACCATCATGACGATCACCGCGGACGTGGTCAGCATGAGCCCGGTGACCGTTTGCACCCAGACGTAGGTCTCGATGTCCGTCGAAGCGCGGCGCGCGACCTGCTTGATCGCCGTTGCCCGCTCGGACGAACCTGCAGCGACGTCGATCTTCCGGCTGATTCGCTCGCTGCCCGCGAGCATGAAGCCGAAGTAGACCAGCATCAGCAATAGTCCCGCAGCGAAGCCTTGCAGCCCGGAAAGGATCGAGCCGGCCAGTTGCGGGACGCTGACGCTACCGATGATCGACTTTAAATGCAGCGATTTGCGCAGGTGCAGAGAGCGGCCGACCTCCATCACGATCTGATCCAGGCGGTCGGCCAGCTTGGGTCCTTCGGCCACGATCTGCACCATTCCCTGCACAAGCACGAAGAGACCTCCCGCGGCAGCGATCACGACGACCAGGCCGGCGAGCGCAACTACTGCCCACGCCGGAGCCGCGGCCCACCGATTGCGGATGAAGCGCACAAGCGCCCGGACCAGCACCGCCAGTACGAAGGCGATGACGAATGGAATCAGGATGGCGCGAAGGAAATACAGCATCGCGAGCGCCGCGGCGGTGCCGGTCAGGATCTGCGCCGTACTGCTCGAACGTGTAGTCACTTGCGCCCCGCGAGACTGATCTCGAAGCTGATACACGCTCAGAAACTCAACGTCATTCGGGACAATTGCTCAGTTTCAAGACAGGGTCGGACGCAATATTCGTTTTAGCGGGACCGCAGACCAAAGACCTCGAGCGCCGATCATCAGGGCCTTCGCCGCTGTAGGTGATTCTCCCGAGTGACGTTGCGTCTGATCTCGAACAGCTATGACCGATGAAAACCGGATCGCTCATAGCCGTTGCAACGGCGCTGCTGCTTAGCGGAAGCGCGACTGCGGAGCAGGTTGCTCTCAAGGGCCGCCCATTTCTCCAGGTGGCGAAGCAACTCAAGCCAGGGCAATTCATCTGGGCGCCAGATCGCTCGCCGGCCGGGCCCGCTCTCGTTGTCGTCAATCTGGAGACGCAGCGGCTGCTGTTATTCCGTGACGGCGTGCCGATTGCGGCTTCGACGGTGTCCTCCGGCAAGACCGGTCACGAGACGCCCACGGGTGTGTTCACGATCCTGCAGAAGAATGAGAAGCACTTCTCCAAGACCTACAACAATGCTCCCATGCCGAACATGCAACGGCTGACTTGGCAGGGGATCGCGCTCCATGCCGGCAATCTCCCTGGCTATCCCGCGTCGCATGGATGCGTTCGGTTGCCACTGGAATTTTCAAAGCTGCTGTTTGGCCAGACGAACCTCGGTATGACGGTGGTGATCACCAGTCACCCGGACTTTCCCCACGCCGCCGCCGAACCCGATTTGGAGAAGGATGGAGTGCGCGACCGATCTCCCATCGCCAATGCGAGCTACGAATGGCATCCCGAGCGCGGATCGGACTCGAACGGAGACGCCATCGTTTCCGTAGTGGTGAGCAAGGCGGATCACCGGGCTGTCGTGATGAAGGGAGGCGTTCAGATCGGTTCCGCCCCCGTCTACGTTCACGGTAACGTCCGCGGGGCCGAGGCTTACGTCCTTGAATCATGGGACAGCAAGGGACTGCATTGGATCAAGGTGCATTTCTCGGAATCCGGCAAAGGCACGACCGCAGAGGCGCGTGAAGTGGAGCATTTCGACGCTCCGGCCAGTTTCCGGCACGCCCTTCACACCGTCCTCAGGCCCGGCAGTGTGGTCGTCGTAACGCCGGCGAGCCTGCGTTCCGGCGGACCAGGGACCCGCGAAACGGTGATCGAGGGGTGATGCGCGATTCGACGGACGTCGATCAGGCTGCACCGAGCGCTCGAAGCATACGATTGACGCTCGGTGTCGCGCTCGTCGCGCTCGCATCTCTTGCTGCTGCGGCAGGCGAGCATGCTCAGCATTGGTCCTACTCGGGGCCCAACGGTCCGGCGCATTGGCCGGGGATCTGCGCGACCGGAAAGTCGCAATCGCCGATCGACATCTCGACGGCCTCCGCGACGCACAAGAAACTTCCGCCGCTTGCGTTCGCGTACCGACCGACAGCGCTCCATATCATCGACAATGGCCACAGCATCCAAGTGGATGTCGATAAGGGCAGCACGCTAACAGTGGGCGGCGTTCAATTCCCGCTGGTGCAATTCCACTTCCATAAGCCAAGCGAAGAGGAAATCGACGGCCGCGCTTCGGCGATGGTCGTACACCTCGTGCACCGCGATGCCGAAGGAAACCTGGCCGTGGTTGCCGTGCCGATCAGATCTGGTGGATCGAACTCTATGGTCGAAACTCTCTGGCGCAATCTTCCCCGCCAGAAGGGGCATGAGCTGTCGCCAGCTGGAGTGACCATCGATCCGTCGCAGCTTCTGCCGGCGGATCGCGCTTATTTTACATATGTCGGATCGCTGACGACGCCGCCGTGCACCGAGGGCGTGCGATGGTTCGTGCTGCGCTCCCCGGCCAGCCTTTCGCCCGCGGAGATCAGTACTTTCGCCAAATTGTACCCGGCGAACGCGCGGCCGGTCCAGCCCGTGCATGGCCGCCAAATCGTCACGAATTGATCGAAAGCAGCTTCATTCACGAACCAGACAATGGTTGCCGATCGTCGTCGAGCTTACCGTTTCTCGTCCGCACGACCTGCACGCCGAGCCAGCCAGATCACGCCCGCCACACAGACGAGCCAGAAGATTCCAACTCCAGCTAAGACGGCTGTCATGACGCTGCCAAGGCCGAGAACGTTATTCCAGCATGACTGCCCGAATTGTCCGGATCACTCGAACGCTTGGCCTCGGCGGGATCGAAGGCAATTCCGCGTTGCCTAAAGCGGGCCCAAACGACCGACCCGAGGACATCGAGCTCGTCCGTCCAGATGAGCACTTGCGTGCCGATCGCCGGCAGACCGTGACCGCAGATTTTCGCACCGTGCGGGCCAAGGTCCTCGACGACAATGGACCTCGAATCGTGAACCGCCACCGCCGAGCCAGTCGCCGATGCCGAGCTTCGTACGGCCTTGCGGCGGTCGCCGGGGATATCTACTCGCTTACTGAAACAGGACATCGCAACAACTCCTCGATGCCAATACGCCTGACCCATCAACCTTCGCGCGATGCCCGTCGGTTTCGCAATCGCCACGGCCGGACGTGTTTGATTATGAGACAGCGGACGACCGCTTCGATGTGAACTTCCGCGCGACTCGACAGAGAAATAGCCGTCGCTAGGGTGCGGTCATGCTCAAGCTCGCCGCCGCGCTTCTCGCGCTTGTCGCTTCCTCCGCTCTCCCCCAGCCACTCACCCCAGCCGAAACCGCGCAGATCGATAAGATCGTCACTCGCGAGCTCGCGATCGACCAGGTGCCCTCAGCCGAAATAGCCATCGTCCGCGACGGCAAGATCGTCTTCAACAAGGCCTACGGAAAAGCGAACGTGGGCCTGCCCGCTCGAACGGACCTCCCTTACCAGATCGCGTCCAACTCCAAGCAGTTCACCGCCATGGCACTGCTGCTGCTCGAAGATGAGGGGAAGCTCAGCCTCGACGATCATGTCTCCAAGTTCCTGCCGGGAATCACGGGTGGCGACCAGATCACGATCCGCCAGCTCCTCTCGCATACCTCGGGTATCCAGGACTTCTGGCCGCAGGATTACAGCTTCGAAGCGATGTCGCACCCGACGAAGCCGCAAGGGATCGTCGACCGGTGGGCGAAGAAGCCGCTCGATTTCGAGCCCGGCGACCAATGGCAATATTCGAACACTGGCTACGTCGTTGCCGGCATGATTGCCGAGAAGGTCAGCGGAGAGTCCCTGGTCAGCTTCCTCCAGAAGCGAATTTTCAAGCCGCTTGGAATGGCGAGCGTCAGGGACCAGGACGAGGCGAACGGCTCCACCTTCCCGGCAGGCTATGGTCGCTATGCGCTCGGGCCCATCCGGCAGGTGACCTCTCCTGCGCGCGGATGGCTCTACGCGGCGGGCGAGCTGTCGATGAGCGCAGAGGATCTCGCCAAATGGGACATCGCGCGGATCAACCGCTCGCTGGTGCCCGCGGACGACTGGCAGTCGCAGGAGACGGCGGTGAAGCTGAACAACGGCAAGGACACCGGCTATGGGCTTGGAGTCTCCGTCCGCACGGTTCCGCGCCGGACGATCTCGCACACCGGCGAAGCGGTTGGCTTCCTGTCGGCGAACAACGTCTATCCGGACAATAAGGCTGCCGTCGTCGTCCTGACCAACAGCTGGTCGGGCGGGGCCTACACCCGCATCGCACGGGACATCGCTCGGCTCATCCTGCCCCCGGCGACGCCGCAGGGCGCCATTGTCCTCGCCCAACTGGATCGAGCGCGGGCGCTGTACGACCAGCTTCGGGCTGGCCGCCTGAACCGCTCGCAGCTGACCGAGAACGCCAATTACTATTTCACGCCGGTCGTGATTGCCGATTACGGCTCCAGCCTCGGCCTGCTCGGCGAGCCGACCTCATTTGAACTGAACGGGGACCCGATCTTGCGGGGCGGCTTCGTCATTCAGGGGTACACGATCACGTATCCGGGTCGCTCGCTCAACCTCTCGACATTCTACGAACCGGGCGCGATGGGGCGCATCGAGCAATTCCTGGTCACGCCTGGCGAATGATGGACTTTTCAAAGCTTTTGCTTGCCGACCGCGGGCAGAGAGCCCGTGCAATCCACTTGGTCGACAAGCAGACTTTCCCTGCCTGGGTGAAGAAGCGGCCAGCCGAGGACCGGGCGCTGCTCGAGGCGAACAGGTTCGAGGGGAAGACCGGATTCGAGTTCGTTCTCCTGCCGCGCGGCGGCGAGTTCGAGCTCGTGAGCACGGTCAAGAATGCTGCGTCCCTGTCGCCCTGGTGCCTGGCGAAGCTTGCCGAGAGCTTGCCCGAAGGAACGTACAAGCTCGCCAAGGGCGAACCCGGACCCGCAGCGCTCGGCTGGCTGCTCGCGCAGCACCACTTCGATGAATATCGCTCAAAGAAGGAGGAGCCCGAACGTGGCGCGCGCGTGCTCGTCACTGGCGAGGTGGCGCGAATCGAGGAGACTGTCCGGCTTGCGCAAGCGACAGCGTTGGTCCGCGACCTCGTCAACACGCCGGCTGCCGACCTGGGGCCAGCCGAGCTCGAAGAAGCAGCACGAGCAGTGGCAAAGACGGGTGGCGTCCAGCTTCGAGTGACTACGGGCGGTGAGCTGACCGACGGCTATCCGCTCATCGCGGCGGTCGGAGGCGCGGCGACCTCAGAAAGGGGCCCGCGGCTCATTGAACTCGAATGGGGCAAACCGGGCGACCCGCGCGTGGCGGTCATCGGCAAGGGCGTCTGCTTCGACAGCGGAGGGCTCGATCTGAAGCCGGCTGCGGGCATGCGGCTCATGAAGAAGGACATGGGAGGAGCAGCGCACGCCCTCGCGCTCGCGCGCTTGGTCATGGCTGAGCGGTTGCCGATCCACTTGCATCTCCTGATCCCCGCGGTGGAAAATGCCGTGTCGGCTGCGAGCTATCGTCCGGGAGACGTCGTGAAGTCCCGAAAGGGAACATTCGTCGAGATCGACAACACCGATGCCGAAGGTCGGCTCGTCCTCGCCGACGCTCTGACGAAGGCCGTCGAGGGAAAGCCGGAGCTGATCGTCGACTTCGCAACCCTGACAGGGGCGGCCCGCGTCGCCTTGGGACCGGACTTACCCGCGTTCTTCGCCAACTCCGACGAACTTGCGGAGCCCGTTGAACAGGCTGCGCGCAACGTGGAAGACCCGATCTGGCGGATGCCGCTGTGGGAGCCGTACGAGGATTTGCTCAAGAGCGATGTCGCGGATTTCGCCAACGCGTCGAGCACGCCCATGGCCGGATGCATCACGGCCGCCTTGTTCCTGAAGAAGTTCGTGCCGGACGACATCCAATGGGCACATTTCGACACTTATGCCTGGCGCGATGCGGCAAAGCCCGGCCGCCCAAAAGGCGGCGATGCTTTGGGCCTCAGAACAGTTTTTGCCGCGCTGTCGAAGCGTTATTCCAACGACTGAACAGCCCCAGTTTCAGCCGTTTGCTTCACTTTCAAGGCAATTTTCCCTGATGTTAGCTGCAACATTTCGCGTCCTTACCGGTTTACTTGGGAACTACGCGGCACCCGACGGAGTCAATCTTTATGAGCGAGGTTTCGCTAACTGGCTGGATGAAGGCCCTTATCGCCTACGTCCGATCGGGCGAACCCGATCTCACAAACCGACAGATGGCCCTGTTGATGCTGGTGTATCTGACACCGGGGCCGCACACCGTCCGCGGCCTGGCTCGCGTACTCGGCGTTTCGAAACCGGTTGTCACTCGTGCCTTGAACACGCTCGGGGCGCTCGGCTATCTCCGCCGCGAACGAGACCAGGACGACCGGCGCAACGTGTTCGTCGTCCGCACCAGCAACGGGGCAGAATTTCTTGAAGGGTTCAAACGCAACCTCCGCGAGGGCGACTCCAGCCCCGCGGCCCATCGGCCGATCATCGGCCAAGCGCCGGCCTACGCCCACCAGCGCTGACGAATTCGCCCTCGCCGGCCCTTCGGGCGACCTCGACCCCGATTTCAACGCCTACCGCAAAGACCTTGCCGACGTAGCGCTCGCGGGGCGCGTGATCGCGTCGCATTATGCCGAGCCCGTGGAGCGGGAGATTGCGACAGCGACGCCTCTCCGGGAAGCGCCGTCAGACGAGGCTGACGTCGTCCGACACCTGGAGGCAGGAGAACAGTTCGACATGCTCGATGACAGCCTCGGTTGGGCATGGGGCTATGCCGGGACGGATCGCCGCGTCGGCTATGTCCATCTCTCGGCGATCGCCGGTTACTAATTGAGGACGGAGCGGATCCAGATCAGCTGGTAGAGGCTGGTCGCAACGAGGACCGCAAGGATTGCTCCGATTGCCCAGTCGCGCCGCGGGGCGCGCGGCCGCCGTTGCGGAAAAAGCATCCACCCGGCGATCGCGCAAAGGATCAGCGAGCCAATGGCGCTATTGCGGACGAACGTAGCCACTACGGTGCGGACATGCTCCGTTCCGCTCGCCACCGCAGTTCCGTGCGGGCTCATCCAAAGCGTCATCGCCCAGGCGATAACGGCCGCGAACAGCAGCAATGATCCCATGAACATGCGGGCCCGGCCGATGCCGCGGTTCCTCACATCTGGCCCCGTGCGCGGCGGATCGCGAACCAGCGCGCGACGTTGGCATTCTGCTGCGCCAGCGTCTCGGCAAACACATGCCCACCGGTGCCATCGGCCACGAAATAAAGCGCCTTGGTCTGCGCGGGATGAAGCACGGCCTCGATGCTCGCCTTGCCCGGATTGGCGATCGGCCCGGCGGGAAGGCCGGCGCGTCGATACGTATTGTAGCCGTTATCGGCGCTGAGTTCCGACCGCAGAATACGCCGGCCCAAGGGCCTACCCTTCGTCACTGGGTAAATTACGGTCGGATCGGCATCGAGTTTCATGCCGATGCGCAGGCGATTGCAATAAACGCCGGCGATCATTGGGCGTTCGGATGCCTTGCCGGTTTCCTTCTCCACGATCGATGCCAGGATGACGGCCTGTTCTTTCATCACAATCGGGCAGTCGGTACTGCGCTTCGGCCAAAGTTCATCGATCGTCTTGCTCATCGCGGCCTGCATGCGCGTGACTACGGCCGCCTTGGTCTCGCCTCGCTGATAGCCATAACTGTCCGGAAGCACCGAGCCTTCCTGGACCGGCGGCAACGGTCCGGCGAGATAGGGGATTGCTGCGAGCCTCTCCTGGACGATGATCGACGGCATGCCCTCGGTGATCGTGATCAGACGCTGCACCGGCTTGCCGTGCTGCAGGAGGTCCAGCACCGATGCCCCGCCCATGCCTTTTTGGATGCGGAACTCGCCGGCCTGGATCGGATCGCGCGAGCCAAATATTCTGGCCATGACGTAAAAGGTCTTCGCGGTGCCCGGGATCGCGCCCTGCTTGGCCAGCTGGCGCGAGATGGAGCCGAGCGTGGTGCCTTCCTTGACGATGATATCGTGCGGGCCGGCCTTGGGCCCCGGTGCCCACCAGAGGAAATAGACGATCAGAAGCGCCGCGGCGACGATACCGCCGACGGCAACCCAGGTGCGCCTCACACGGCCTTCATGATCAGACTGGCGTTGGTGCCGCCAAAGCCGAAGCTGTTGTTGAGCACAGCACGGACCCGCCGCTTCTTGGCCTCGTGGGGAACCAGGTCCACGCCTTCCGTGCCCTCGTCCGGATCGTCGAGATTGAGTGTCGGCGGGACGATCTGATCGCGGATCGCAAGGATGCAGAAGATCGCCTCGACAGCGCCCGCACCCCCCAACAAGTGGCCGATGGCGGACTTGGTGCTGCTCATCGAGGCACCATGAAGGTCATCGCCAAGCACGCGCTTGACCGCTGCGAGCTCGATCGTGTCGGCCATGGTCGAGGTGCCGTGGGCATTGACGTAGTCGATGTCCTCGGGCTTCAGGCCGGCCTTCCTCAGCGCCATGCGCATCGCCAGCTCGGCCCCCCGACCCTCGGGATGCGGCGCGGTGACGTGATAGGCGTCGCCCGACAGGCCGTAGCCGACCACTTCGGCGTAGATCTTCGCGCCGCGCGCCTTGGCATGTTCATATTCCTCGAGCACGACGACGCCGGCGCCCTCACCCATTACGAAGCCGTCGCGCGCCTTGTCGTAAGGGCGGCTGGCCTGCTCCGGACGGTCGTTGAAGCTCATGTTCAAAGCCCGCGCCTGGGCAAACCCAGCGACGCCGAGCGGGTTGATCGTGCTCTCCGCGCCGCCCGCAAGCATGATGTCGGCGTCGCCGTCCTTGATCATGCGCGCGGCATCACCAATTGAGTGCGCCCCGGTCGAGCAGGCGGTGACCACTGAATGGTTTGGACCCATGAGCCCATACTTGATCGAGACCTGGCCTGAGGTGAGGTTGATGAGCCGGCCGTGGACGAAGTGCGGGCTGACTCGCCCCGGTCCTTTCTCCGCCAGCACCAGCGATTCACTTTCAATGCCCGGCAGACCGCCAATGCCGGAGCCAATCGAGACGCCGGTACGCTCCTTTAGATCGTCGTCCATTTCGGTCAGACCGGCGTCCTCGATCGCCTGACCTGCGGCGTCGATCGCGTACACGATGAAAGGATCGACCTGGCGCTGGACCTTGTGGTCGACGCGCTTGTCCGGATCAAAGCCGTAAGGGTGATCCTTTGGCTTCACTTCGCCGGCAATCTTGGCCTTCTGATCGGTCGTGTCGAAACGCGTGATCGGGCCAATGCCGCTTTTGCCAGCAATAAGGTTTTGCCAAGTGGTCTCGACGTCACCACCCAGCGGCGTCACCAGCCCTAAACCTGTCACGACGACACGGCGCATATATTCCACTCCGTCAGTCCCTCCAAAACAAACGGCCTCCCGATAGGGTTCGGGAAGCCGTTCGTGCCGCCTTTCGGCGCTAGTGGCGGCAGGTCAGCGGACCCGATCAGCCCTTGTTCTGGTCAATATAGGTAATCGCGTCGCTAACCGTCGTAATCTTCTCCGCGGCGTCGTCGGGGATCTCCACGCCGAACTCTTCCTCGAAGGCCATGACAAGCTCGACAATGTCGAGGCTGTCGGCGCCGAGATCGTCGATGAAGCTTGCGTCCTCGGTCACCTTGTCCGGCTCGACGCCGAGATGTTCGACGACGATCTTCTTCACGCGATCGGCTGTCTCGCTCATGTGGGGCTTCCTCCGTTATAGCTTTGGCGCTGCCCTAGCGATGCGCTTTGAACGCTGCAAGTGGCGCTCGGAGCCGTCAGACGCTAGCCCGGAAGCGATGCTGAACCGCCCTCTTACCTCAGGCGAGGTTGCGCTTGCGTGTTCCGTATTCGGCGATGCGATCGATTATTCGCAAGTGCGCCTGTTCAAGGGCAAATGGTGGCCCTTCCACCCCCGCAATGCGGCCATGGCACCTACCGGCGACATCTACTTCCATCCCGATGGAGGAGTCTGGTCGGACGATTTCTCGAGAGAGCCGCTCAGCCGCCAAGGCTTCTTCATTCACGAGATGACACATGTGTGGCAGACCCAGACGAGAGGCCGCTTCTACCTGCCGCTCATGCGCCACCCGTTCTGCCGTTATTCGTACGAGATCAAGCCGGAAAAACCCTTCCACCGCTATGGCTTGGAACAGCAGGCGGAGATCGTCACCCACGTCTTCCTGGCGGAACATGGAGCCCGCCTTTCGCATGAGCCGCCTCGCGAGTTGCTGCCCTTCCGTTGATCCAGGCTGTCACAATTGTGCAACGGTCCTTGCAGGAACGTAACGTTCGCTGGCCGACACTATTCCTCCGTCAAGGCTGTTTCAGCATAATGTCGCGAGCGCAACATCGCAAAAGAACGGGGGGTTCGCATGCGCATTCCAGCAACTCTGCTGATCGGCACTTCTGTATTTGCGTCCGCAGTCTCGGCCTCGGCACAGACGAACCAGGAGGCCGCCGCGCAGGCGGCAAATCCACAGCCTCCTGCCTACCAATCGGGCGCGGACATTATCGTTACCGCCACGAAACGCGCATCGCGCGTCCAGGACGTGCCGTTCTCAATCAACGCGCAGACCGAAGCGGATATTCAGCGCGCGCATGCGCAGACGCTCGAGGACATCAGCCGCAACGTCGCGGCCCTCACGGTCCAAAATTCAGGCCCCGGCCAGAGCCAGGTTTCGATCCGCGGTGTGTCGGCGGGTGAAGTCGTTCGCGACCAGCCTGGCGTAAAGGAGCAGGTTGGGGTGTACCTCGACGAAAGCGGTGTTTCGGTCTCGCTATTCACGCCCGACTTCGACCTTTTCGACCTCAACCGTGTCGAGACGCTGCGTGGACCACAGGGGACTCTATTTGGTTCCGGCTCAGTCGGCGGCACCATTCGCTACATCACCAATCAGCCAAGACTGGATCGGGTGGAAGGTTCGGCGGAAGCAGGCGTCAACTTTCTTAAAGGCGGCAGCATTGGTTGGGACACCAAGGCCGCCTTCAACGTGCCCTTCGCGAACACGGCAGCGCTGCGCGTCGTCGGCTACAACACGCACTTCGGCGGCTTCATCGATTCTGTCGGACCGTTTCATAAGAAGAACGTCAACGACGGCGATCGCTACGGCACGCGCGTTTCGATCCTTTGGCAGCCGGCACCCGAGATCAAAATCACGCCGCGCCTTGTCTATCAGAAAGTAACGGCAGGCGGGTTTAACCGCGAAGACCATTACATCCTGTTCGACAACCAGTTCACCACCGGGGCGGCGGGAACCGACCTGGGCGATCGGACGCAATATCTGAAAAAGCGCGAGCATTTCAGCGACAAGACCTTTCTGATGGACCTTACCGGCAGCTACGATTTTGGCCCGGTGGAACTCACTTCGGTGACGAGCAAGTTGATCCGCAAAATCCTGGTCAGCCGCGATGCATCCGCGCTCACGGGCTCCGTAAGCGTCGACCTCGGCTTCCCTCCCGCTGGCGATGATCTCGTCTCTAACCTGCGCGACACCACACAGCTGAACCAGTTCACGCAGGAGCTCCGGCTTGCATCTACGAGTTCGGGACCGTTTCAGTGGGTGTTTGGCGGCTTCTACAGCAAGGTTCACCGCACCTACCACCAGCGTCTGCCCACCCCAGGATATGACGTGTTCCTGAACCAGTTCCTCGCCGCAGACTGCGCGAGCACTCCAGCCGACTGCGGACCTGGCGGACTACCGTTGACCGCCGCAGATTTCGACAACGGCTTCGGCTTAGTCGACAATCCCTATCACGCCGACTTGCCTTACGTGGATACGCAGAAGGCTCTGTTCGGCGAAGCCAGCTATAAGTTTGGACAATTCAAAGCCACGGCCGGCGGCCGGTGGTACGACTTCACGGAAGAACGGCGCTTTCATTCGGGCGGATTCTTCTCGAACACCGACGACCAGGTGAACAAGACCAAGTCGAACGGCTTCAACCCGCGTGGTATCGTCAGTTGGGAACCGGACAGGAGCCTCAGCGTCAATCTCCAGGTCGCCAAGGGCTTTCGTCTCGGCGGCGTGAACGACCCACTCAACGTGCCGCTATGCCAAGGAACGGACATCACCACGTTCGGCGGGTTCCAGAAATATAAGGACGAGACACTCTGGAACTACGAAGCGGGCGTAAAATATTCAAAAGGGATCATAACCTTCAACGCCGCCGCTTTTTACGCGGACATCAAGAACCTTCAGGTGACGGTGACCGCCGGCACGTGTTCGTCGCGTGTGGTGTTCAACGTTCCGAAAGCCCATAGCGAGGGGCTAGAGGCCGAATTCGCGGTTCACCCGCTTCCAGGCCTCGACTTCTCGTTCGCCGGCAGTTTGCTCAACTCGAAATTCGATTCGACGTTGATCGGTGGGACCCCGCCCGGGGTGATCGGCGGCATTCGTGACGGCAACCGCCTCCCCGTCGTGCCGAAATACCAGTTCGCAGTCACGGCCAACTATGAGCAGCCGTTCAGTGCGACCGGTCAGTGGTATGTGAACGGAAGCGTTCAGCGGGTCGGGAGCCGATACACGCAACCAGCCGACCAAGAGCCGGCGGGTCCCATCGACCTCACGTTCTTCGATCCTGTGACGGGCGCCGCAGGCGCCGTTACGACCCCGCTCGGGACGTTCCCGCTGCGGCCATACACGCTTGTCAACGCGTCGCTCGGCCTTCGTTGGGACAGCGGCTTGGAGATCTCCGCCTACGCCAAGAATATCTTCGACTCGGATCCAAGGCTGTCGCTCGATCGTGAACGGGGCCTGAGAGCGCGGATTGGCTATAACGTCGGCCAGCCGCGCACGATCGGACTTCTGGTGCGAAAGTCGTTCGGGACGCATCCCGCCCCGCCGCCGCCCCCGGCTCCTCCGCCTGCTCCGCCGCCGCCGGCGACGCAGACGTGCCCCGACGGATCAGTGATCGCGGCGACGGCAACGTGCCCGGCCGCGCCTCCTCCGCCGCCGCCTCCGGCAGCGCCTGAGCGCGGCTGATCTAGGTGGCATTGAAGGTATCGCGCCGCTCGCTCCTCATTGGGGCGGGCGGCGCTGCCGTTTCGCCGGCGGTCGCCAAGACCTACAAGAACGCCATGAAGGATCACGTTGCGGTGATCGGCGCAGGGGTCTTCGGCACCTGGACGGCCGTCCACCTGCTCCGAAAGGGCCACAAGGTCACACTGGTCGACGCGTGGGGCCCAGCCCATTCCCGCGCTTCCTCAGGAGGCGAATCCCGGCTGACGCGAGGCGCCTACGGCAAGGACGCGATCTACACCCGCATGGCGCTCGACAGCCTGCGCGAATGGAAGGCGCTCAATGCCGTGTCGGGCCTTCCAATCTTTCACGAATGCGGAATCCTCTTCTTCTTCCCGCGAGAGGAGCAATACGTCCGCGACAGCCTTGCGGCGCATAAGGAGATCGGAGCGCCGACCCAGGCGCTCGATCGTGCCGAGATGACGCGGAAGTTCCCGATGATCGCCTTCGACGGCGTTGACGTCGGTCTCTACGAGCCTGGGTTCGGCGCCCTGATGGCACGTCGATCCGTGCAGGTGCTCGCCGACGTCTTCGTCCAGCGTGGTGGCACCTATGTAAAGGGTGAGGTTCGACCGCCCCCGGCAATGGGATCCGAGCTGAAGACGCTCGATCTGGCGAATGGCGAACGCATCAGCGCCGACCGCTTCGTTTTCGCGGCCGGTCCGTGGCTGCCCAAGCTCTTTCCCGATGTCATCGGCCCCCGCATCCTGCCGACGCGCCAGGAGGTGTTCTTCTTCGCTCCGCCCGCCGGCGATCGCCGCTTCTCGCCCGACCTCATGCCGGGTTGGGCCGATTTCAATGAAGGGGACATCTTCTACGGCTTCCCCGATCTCGAGAACCGGGGCGTCAAGTTCGCGCACGACCAGCATGGAGCGGAGGTGGATCCTGACACGCAGGACCGGCGTCCGACGCAGGCGGCGCTTGCCGAGATTATCGCCTTCCGTGACCGCCGGTTCCCTCTGCTCAAGGGCGCACCGCTAACCGAAGCGCGCGTCTGCCAATATGAGAACAGCTCTAACGGCGATTTCCTGATCGACTTCCACCCTCAGCTGAAAAATGTGCTGCTGGTCGGAGGGGGCTCGGGGCACGGTTTCAAGCATGGGCCCGAGGTCGGCCGTTATGCCGCCGACCGGCTACTCGGATCGGGCAAGTTGGAGCCGCGGTTCAGCCTCGCAAGCAAGAGCGAGGTCCACCACCGCGAAGTGCATTAGTCGGGTTTTTTGGCCACTGCGACGAGCGCAGGCCGGAGCAGCCGATCCTTCATCATGTAGCCGGGCTGCATTTCTTCGATGATCGTGCCCGGTTCGGCGTCGCTCGGTACCTCGACCATCGCCTGATGGCGGTGGGGATCGAGCTTTTCTCCCTTTGCAGGAATGCGGGTGATGCCGTGCCGTGTCAAAGCTGCCTCAAGCTCCCGCCCGGTCGCCTCGATGCCCGCAAGGAACTGGCTCGCGACCTTGTCCTGACGCAGTTCGTCCGTGACAGCGGCGAGCGCCCTTTCGAGATGATCTTTGATCGCCAGCATATCGCGTGCGAAGTTCGCCGCAGCATAGCTCGTCGCCTGCTGCAACTCGCTCTCAAGGCGGCGCCGCACGTTTTGCGTTTCTGCCGCGGCGTAGAGCGCTTTGTTCTTCGCGTCCTCGAGCTGCTTTTCGAGTTCGGCGACGTGGTCGTGCTCGCGCAGCTCCGGCGCGCCCTGTGCGGTTTCGTTGCGGAGCTCTTCCGCTTCGTCGTGCAGCTTTCCGTCTTCGGTCATGCCATCAATCTCGTCAGTGCTTTGGCTGTAAAATCCACCATGGGGACCACCCGCGCATAGTTCAACCGCGTCGGCCCAATAACTCCCACAACGCCGACCACCTCCCCCTGGCTCCCGCGATAGGGCGCGGCGATGACGGAGGAGCCCGATAGAGCAAACATCCGGTTTTCCGAACCGATGAAGATCCGGCAGCCCGGAGCATCACGGGCACCTTCAAGCAGGCGGACAATTTCCTGGGCCTCTTCGAGCTCGTCGAGAAGACGGCGAACGCGGTCCAGATCTTCGGCGGCTGTCTCATCGATCAGGTTCGCGTGGCCACGGACGATCAGCACCGGGCGACGCTGATGGTCCTGGCTCCATGCGGCAAGGCCGGAAGCGACCAGCTCGGCGGCTGCGGAATCGATCGCTTCCTTGCGATCCCGGATCTCGGCGCGCAGGCGGGCTTCAGCTTCCGCAAGAGTGAGGCCCGCAAGGCGAGCGTTGATGAAATTGCTGACTTCGACCAGCGCCGAGGGCGCCGTGCCCGCTTCGAGCGAAACGATGCGGTTTTCAACGCTTCCGTCCGCCCCGACCAGTACGGCGAGCGCGCGCCTGTCGTTGAGCGGCACGAAATTAAGCTGCCGGAGCCGCATCTCATGTTTTGGAGCGAGCACCACGCCGGCGGCATGCGAAAGACCCGACAGGGCGGACGTTGCAGCCGCGAGTGCATCTTCAATCGGCTGGTCACGGACGATTTGCCGCTCGATTTCGCGCCGCTCGCGTGGGTCGGGCGCAGCCGCCTGCATGATTCCATCGACGAAAAGGCGAAGCCCGCTCTCGGTCGGAATCCGCCCCGCGGAGGTGTGCGGGTGCGTGAGGAGCCCCCTCTCCTCCAGCTCCTGCATTACACTGCGGATCGACGCCGGTGATAGGTTGATCGAGCCAGTCAGCGCCTTGGAGCCGACCGGGATTCCGCGTTCGAGATACGTGTCGACCACGAGACCAAAGATGTCCCGCATGCGGTCCGTCAGCTCTCCGATCGGTGGCCCCATCCGATCCATCTAGGATTGCCGCGCCCAGCGGTCTAGGGACGGCCCGCACCAGTATCAGGAGAAGTCTATGCGTCCGTCCGGTCGTTCCCCCGACCAAATGCGCGAACTCAGGTTCGAGCCAGGCTTTACCCGCCACGCCGAAGGGTCCTGCCTCGTCAGCTTCGGAGACACACGCGTCCTCTGCACCGCCAGCGTGGAGGAGAAGGTACCTCCGTTTCTTCGCGGCAAGGGCCAGGGCTGGGTCACGGCAGAGTACGGGATGTTACCTCGAGCGACGCACACGCGCGGCAATCGCGAGGCGGCCAAGGGCAAGCAGTCAGGCCGGACTCAGGAGATCCAGCGGTTGATCGGACGTTCGCTGCGCGCCGTCGTCGAGCTTCCGAAGCTCGGCGAACGCCAGATCACCGTCGACTGCGATGTGATCCAGGCGGATGGCGGCACTCGCACGGCGTCCATCTCCGGCGGATGGGTCGCACTTCGCATCGCGGTGAACAAGCTGCTGCAGAGCAAAAATCTTTCCGTGGACCCGATCCGCACCCAGGTGGCAGCGGTGAGTTGCGGTATCCACAACGGAACGCCTGTGCTCGACCTCGATTATGAGGAGGACAGCCAGGCCGGCTGCGACGGCAATTTCGTGCTCACCGCGGACGGCTCGATCGTCGAAGCCCAGGTGACTGCTGAGGGGGAATGCTACGACGAAGAAGGCCTCCTCCGGCTTCTTCGCCTCGCCCGCATCGGCTGTTCGGAGATATTCGCGGCTCAATTGCAAGCGGCGGCCGCATGAGGCCGATCGGCGACAAACTCGTCATCGCGACCCACAATCCTGGCAAGCTGCGTGAGATTGCCGCTTTGATCGAGCCGCTTGGCATCGCCTGTGTCGGCGCGGAGGAACTCGGGCTTCCGGAGCCGGATGAGATCGGCAACACGTTTGCTGACAATGCGGACCTGAAGGCGCGCGAAGCGGCCGATTTGTCCGGTCTCCCTGCCCTCGCTGACGATAGCGGCCTGTGCGTCGATGCCCTGCAGGGCCGGCCGGGCATCTTTTCGGCGCGGTGGGCCGAGGACGAAGAAGGCAACCGCGACTGGATGCGGGCGATGGAGAAGGTCTGGCGAGGAGTCGAGGCTGCCGAACCCGACGCCGCTCCGGCCGCTCATTTCATCTGCTCGCTTGCAATCGCCTGGCCGAACGATGGCCAGACGGAGACGTTCGACGGACGCGTGGACGGCACTCTCGTCTGGCCACCCCGGGGCGATCGCGGTTTCGGCTACGACCCGATGTTCGTGCCGGTCGGCTATGAGCAAACGTTCGGCGAGCTCGCCCCTGAGCTGAAGCATAGCATCAGCCACCGCGCCGACGCCTTCCGCAAGCTCGTAATGGCGCTCAACGAATGAGCGCCGAGCCGCTCGCGCTTTACGTGCATTGGCCGTTTTGCGTCAGCAAATGCCCTTACTGCGACTTCAACAGCCATGTGCGTGCGAGCATCGACCAGGACGAATGGCGCAATGCGTTACTGGCCGACCTCGCACACGAGGCGCGGCTGCTGCCAGACCGGAAGCTGACTTCGATCTTTTTCGGCGGCGGTACGCCGTCGCTGATGGATCCGTCGACGGCTGCGGCGATCATCGATGCTGCCACCGATCACTGGCAGGCCGCCGACAACCTCGAGATCACACTCGAGGCGAACCCGAATTCGGTCGAGGCGGCCCGGTTCTCAGATCTCGCGACAGCCGGGGTCAACCGCGTCTCGCTCGGCCTGCAGAGCTTCGATGACGATGCTCTCGCGTTCCTCGGTCGCGCTCACTCGGCGGGCGAAGGCTTCGCCGCGCTCGAAACCGCGCAGAAAAACTTCAACCGCGTCAGCTTTGATCTCATCTACGGTCTCCCCGGTGAGACGGAAGATAGCTGGTCCGTTACTCTTGCTCAGGCACTGACGCTCGGTACGCGGCACCTGTCGCTGTACCAGCTCACAATCGAGCCGGGGACACGATTTGCTTCGATGGTTGCCTGGGGCGAACTCGAGCCGCTCGATGCCGACACGGCGGCGAAACTTTACGAGGTGACCGACGCTATGACGTCCGAAGCAGGCCTGCCCGCGTACGAGATCAGCAATTACGCCCGCCGGGGCCGCGAGAGCCGGCACAATCTCACCTACTGGCGCTACGGCGACTATGCGGGCGTCGGCCCGGGTGCGCACGGACGGCGCCTTGGCATGCGCACCGTTCGTCACCGGAAGCCGGAGAACTTCCTGTCCGCAGTGCCGCGCAACGGCCATGGCATCGGGGAGGAAGCTGTGTTGTCAGCGCAGGAAGGCGCCGACGAGGCGCTGGTGATGGGCTTGCGGCTCACCGAAGGCATCGACGCCCAAGCTATAGCCACTCGCTTCGGCCTCGGAGCTATCGTCAATTGGCCCAAGGTCGACCGGCTCGTCGCGTCCGGTCACCTCACGCGTGTCGGAACCCGAATCGCGCCCACCGCAGCGGGACGGCTATTGCTCGATCACATCCTAGCGGAAATTGCCGTCGCAAGTCCTACTTCGGGGTTGCCGGAGCAGCTGCCGGTATCGGCGGCGGCGGCGTAGGCGCCGCTGTTGCAGGAGGAGCTGCAGCTGCAGCCTGCTTGGGCGCCGAGCTACCGGCCGTCACATATTTATACCGTTCGAGCGAGCTATCGACGAAATCCGCGATCATCGAATCCGCATCCTCGTCGGACGCTTTTTTGGACATCTTGTTGCCCATGTCGAACTTGACCACGGCGCCCTTGAACGAGCCAACCTCGTTGCTGCAGGCAGCCCGCACATAGGCTCCGTAAGCGTCGGACGTGACCTTCTCGTTGGTCGCCTTGTTCGTGGCTTCCTTGAGGCAGTTCCGGAACGCATCACGCGGTGCATTGATCGAAGCTTGAAGGGCCGCCAGAGTGATCGAAGATGCCGCCAGTAAAACAATCATCGAACCTCTCCCAGGCGAGCGATGAATGTCAGGATGATGACTCTTTTTCGATTGGTTTGGAAGAGCTTATTGGCGATTCAACAATGACCGCTAAGCTATTGCCAGGATTGCACATCGTTGCGACGCCAATCGGCAATCTCGGCGATCTCAGTCCCCGTGCGGCCGACACGCTTCGACGCGCCGACCGGATCCTTGCCGAAGACACTCGCGTGACGGCCAAGCTGCTGGCTCACATTGGCGCGAAAGTGCCGATGTCACGCTACGACGATCACACCAATGAAGGTGAGCGAGAACGGATCGTTCAGGGTCTTGGAGAGCAAGCGGTCGCTTTGGTCAGCGACGCCGGAACGCCCCTGATTTCTGATCCGGGTTACAAGCTCGTGCGTGCTGCTCGCGCGGCGGGCCATGCGGTGCATACGGTGCCGGGACCTTCAGCAGCGATTGCCGCGCTCACGCTTGCGGGGTTGCCGACCGATCGGTTCCTTTTCCTGGGCTTCCTGCCCGCCAAGGCAAAGGCACGCGCCGATGCGATCACAGAGATCGCCGACATCCGCGCCACTCTGGTAGTCTACGAAAGCGGCCCGCGGTTAGGCGAGACCCTGGCGGCGCTTTCGGATGGACTGGGAAATCGCGACGCGGCAGTCGCGCGCGAACTCACGAAGCTGCATGAGGAGTGCCTGACAGGCAGTCTTTCGGAACTCGCCGGCCGGTACGCGGATGCGCCTCCCAAGGGAGAGATCGTTATTGTCGTGGCACCGCGCGCAGAAGCTGCTCAGGCCACCGACGCTGAGCTCGACAAGGCCCTCGACGATGCGCTCGAACGTCTTTCGCCTTCACGCGCGGCGGCGGAAGTCGCGGAACAACTAAAAGTGCCCCGAAAACGCGCCTACGCCCGAGCCCTCGAGCGATCGCGGTGAACCGCCACGAGGCGGAGAGGCGCGGACGCGGAGCCGAGACGCTGGCCTTCCGGTACTTCCGGCTCAAGGGGTGGCGCATTCTTGCGAGACGCGCACGCGTACCGCGGGGGGGCGCGAGGCCGACATCGTTTCACGACGGGGCCGGATGCTTGCATTCGTTGAAGTCAAGGCCCGCGCGAACGAGGATGCGGCCGCGTCTTTTCTCGACCAGTACCGGCTACGGCGCGTCGCGGATCGCAGCAGAGCGTCTCGCTCCTCGTTATATGCGTGCCGGAGACGACGTGCGCATCGACGCGATGTTCGTCGTTCCGCGGCGCTTGCCCCGCCACCTGACCAACGTGTGGCAAGGGTGACAAAGTCTTGACGACACCGTAGCGCTGCCACCATGTCGCTCCGCGTCGCAGTACAGATGGATCCGCTCGAGAAGATCAACATTTCGGGCGATTCCACCTTCGCGATCATGCTCAAGGCGCAGGAGCTCGGGCACAGCCTCTACCATTATGCTCCCGAGGATCTCAGCTGGGCCGAAGGCCGTCTGTGGACGATGGGCTTTCCGGCAACGGTCCAGCGTGCCGAAGGTGACCATTACCGCTTCGGCGAGCCGCAAATCCTGGACCTCGGCCGTGACGTCGACGTGGTCCTCATGAGGCAGGACCCGCCGTTCGACCTTGGCTACATCACGGCCACGCACCTGCTCGAACGGATTGCGAGCGAGACCTTGGTGGTCAACGACCCGGCAGCGGTCCGCAACGCTCCCGAGAAGCTGTGGGTGCTCGATTTCGCGCGGTTCATGCCCCCGACGGCCATTACGCGCTCGCTCGGGCTTGCTCGCAAGTTTCTCGCCGAACATGGCGAGATCGTCATCAAGCCGCTGCATGGCTTCGCCGGCGGCTCCGTGTTCCGGATTGGCGCTGATGGTCGAAACCTCGCGTCGCTGATGGAGCTGTTCAACAGCAACTACCGCGAGCCGCACGTCCTCCAGAAATTCCTTCCCGACATCGCGGAGGGCGACAAACGCATCGTCCTCGTCGACGGCAAGGTGGCGGGCGCGGTCAATCGCGTGCCTGGAGAGGGCGAGATCCGCTCCAATCTAGCCGTCGGAGGAACAGCGGCAAAGAGCGAGCTGACGGACGGTGAGAAGGAGATCTGCGCGGTTCTGGGGCCCGAATGCACTAAGCGTGGGCTGCTGTTCGTGGGTATCGACGTGATTGGAGGGCGTTGGCTCACCGAGATCAACGTCACCTCCCCGACCGGCATCGTCGCCATCGACAAATTCAACGGCACTGACACACCGGGTCTCATCTGGAATGCGATCCAGCGACGCTTGACGGACAGCTAATCAGCGCCGCTTCGGTGGGGAAAGAGTCGGTATTTCATCTACTTAGCTGCTGATAATGTCCAAAACGGATGTTTAGCAACTGGTTTACCGACCAAAACCTAACGCGATCACTGCCGCGGCGGTGCCTGGTTTCCCCACTAACCGGCGCCCCGCGGCAACAATTTCAAAAGATCGCTTCGAGCCTCTGCTCAGGCGCGGGGGTGGGCGTGGCGATACACGTCCAAAAGATGCGCTGCGTCCACCGCCGTATAAATCTGTGTCGAGGAAAGGCTGGCGTGACCAAGCAGCTCCTGAAGCGCGCGGAGGTCCGCTCCGCGAGCCAGCAGGTGGGTTGCAAAGCTGTGCCTAAGAGCATGGGGTGTGAGGGTCTCGGGCAGGCCCAGTCGACGCCTCGCCGCCGCCACCGATCGGCGGACGAGGTCCGGGTTGAGCGGACCGCCACGCGCGCCGACGAACAACGGCACATCGCCGGTCAGCGGATATGGGGATTGCCGGACATAAGCTTCGATCGCTTCGCGCACTGCAGGCAAGACCGGGACAACTCGGGTTTTCGATCTCTTTCCCGTGACGCGAAGCGTCGCGCCGATGGGCAGGACGCGTGCCAAAAGCGAGAGAGCTTCTGCAACGCGTAATCCCGACCCATAAAGAAGCAGCAAGATCGCCAGATCACGCGCTGCAATCCATGGCTGATGGGCGGCCTCGGCGGCATCGACGGCAAGCTCGAGCGCCTCGTCCGGAGCGGCTGGACGGGGCAAGGTTCGAGGCCGCTTGGGCGCGCGCGTTCGCGGCAGGGTTGCGTGGCTCCCTGCCTGGGCCGCAGCATATTTGAGGAAGGCGCGAACGCCGGAGAGCTCGCGCGCAGCGGACGAGGCACCGAGCCCCTCGCCCCGCCTGCTGGCAAGAAATGCCCGCAGGTCTGCCGCGGAGGCCTGGAGGAGAGCCGGACTTCCGATCTGCTCCCCACGATACCGGCCGAGGAAGCCGATCAGCCTGTGCGCGGTGGCGACATAAGCGCGCACCGTGTGCGGTGAACGACGGCGATCGTGCTGAAGATGGCTCGCCCAGCTCGCTGCCAGGCTACTCGCCGGATGTGCGGTCAGAGATCCTGCGGGTTGGTCAGCCACTTGCGGATCATAGCCGCAACGCTGCGCCCAAGGAACATGAGCAATTCGGATCCATGACGAGCATCCAAGCTGAGTGCCTGGCGCTGTCCAAGCGCAAGCAGGCCCACCGGCAGTGGCGGCTCGCAATCGATCCGAATCAGGGCTTCTGCCCGAATGAGCTCGCAAGCCGGCCCGAACAGCGGGTGGCCCCGTTCGACGGTACGCATTTCGACGCCATCGACCTGGCCGATCGCACGCCGGAGGATCGCCGGGTCGACAATCTGAACACCCGCTCCATCTGCGCGGAAGCCGCGGGTACCGATAATCAGTGAGAGCGCGACGGAGTCTATGCCGAGGATCAAAGGCCATTCCTGGGTGACGACATGGAACAGACCGTCCATCCCGTCGGCCTCGATTGCCGCCAGCACCGCCGCATGGATCGAAGCAACCGCCCCCGAATGACCGCGGGCAAAGGCGATCAGGTCCTGGTTGGCCTCCTCCACCGCGCCGAGCCGCTCGCGCAGGTGGGCTACTGCCCGTTCCTCGAAGGGGATCACCGTGGCCATCGACACTAAGGATACGCCCCGAGCGGTTAATTTCCTACAACAAGGGTTTGCGTCTTTGGGAAACTTTGCCGAGTACAAACGAAAGGCGGCGGCGCCTTCCGGCACCGCCGCCCAACTACTTCAAGCCAAGTTAGACTTAGCCGAGGTGGTTCGACACGTTGTTGAACGTGTTGTTCAGGCTGTTGCCGATCGAGGTCATCGCACCGATGGCCGCAACGGCGATGAGGGCCGCAATCAGACCATATTCGATGGCGGTCGCACCCTCTTCATTACGAATCAGCTTCAGAAACTTGCTCATGGTCTTCGCTCCTTGGTTCCAAGTGCAACGGCCTTGCCGCTGCCACCTGCAGTCCACTTCGCAGGATGGCTCCAAATTAGAGGCTCACCCGTTAGGAAAGAGTTACGCGGGAGGGTTGCGCAAATGTTAATCGTGCCGGCCTAAGTAGCTGATCTAATTCAGATTCCGCGCAAGAAGGCGCGGCAGGCGAACCAAATCGAAGCTTAACTCCCCGTGCCGCGATCTGCTCGCGTTCACGCTACGGGCTTGCGCGAGGTTCTACTTCGGCCAACAACCGGCATGGCCCGCAGCCGCCAATCATCTCGGGGAGGCATGACGTTGAGCGAACATGTCAGGGTCGAGCGTAGCCAGGGTGTGCTTTCGATTACCCTCTGCCGACCGGAGCGCCGCAATGCGATCACGGTGGCCATGTATGCGGCGCTGGCCGATGCCATCGAAACTGCTGCCCGCGACGATGACGTCCGGGTCATCACAATCCGCGGCGAAGGCCAGGATTTCGCGGCGGGCAATGATCTAGGCGATTTTCTGACGGCGCTGCCCCGCGACACAAGCGAGATCCCTGTTTGGCGCCTGCTGCGCAGCCTTGCGACGTGCGAGACGCCGCTGGTCGCCGCGGTTCACGGCAATTGTGTGGGAATCGGCACGACCATGCTGCTCCATTGCGACCTCGTGATCGCCGACGAGAGCGCCCGCTTCTCGCTGCCATTCGTCGACCTTGCGCTAGTGCCGGAAGCTGCGAGCACCTTGCTGCTGCCGCGGCTCGCGGGCCGGCGGCTTGCTGCGCGCTACTTGCTGCTGGGTGAGCCTTTTGGGGCTGAGGAGGCCGCTGCGATCGGCCTCATCAGTCACACAATAGCGTCTGGTCAGCTAAATAGCGCGCTGAAGGACGTGGTGGCTCAGCTGCTGGCGAAACCACCGGACGCCTTGGCCGCGACTCAGCGCCTCCTGCGCGCGGGTTCCAGCCAGGAGGTCCTCGAGCGCATGAAGCTCGAGAGCGAGGTGTTCGCCGAGCGGCTCGGCTCAGCGGAAGCCAAGGAGGCCTTCACCGCGTTCTTCGAGAAACGAAAGCCGAATTTCGGTCGTTAGCCGGCCAGCAGTTAACGGTGCTTCGTCAGATCCGATCGACGTTGCTTCCAAGGCGCGAGTTTCGCGCCCTTGGCGTGCCGTTCTTCGAAACGCGGCCCGTCTGATCTTTTAAGCGGTGGCGACCCAGACGCGCTTGGAACGGGTCACGGAGATGTCCGGCCCCGGAAACAGAAGCAGGCTGGTGTGCTGGGTATAGTTGACGGAAAGATCGTAGAACTGGCCGCCAAAGGTCGGGTCAACCTGCGCCGCTGGAACGGTGACCGTGAACGCGCCCGGTCCAATACCATAGACGGACGCGTTGATTTTCGCTCGAATCTGGTCGGGCGGAGGGATGTCACAGCCGGTCGTCACGTTCGGGTTCAGACACAGCGTCGCAAAGCGGGCGCCTTCACCAAGACCCTGCTGGATACCGGCAACGGCACGATAAACTTCCGCCAGCTGCACAAACATCCAGATCATCACGATCAGGATCGGCAGCGCGAACGCCATCTCGATGGCGGCGACGCCATCCTGGTCTCGGGTGATGCAGCGACGAAGCTTCACTGAGTCCTCATGCCGGCCGTGGCCGAGATATGGTAGGTGCCGTCCGAGCCGTTCAAAGCGTAGAAGTGAATCGGAAACATCGGCGTATATTTGTCGTTGACCGTTACCTGGATGTATCGAGCCTCGGTCGAACCCACCACAGGACAGAACAAGTCATCGAAAGTGGTCGGATCGGTGGCGGTCTGCGCGGTGATGGTGCCGCCGGAACTGCATTCCAAGCGCCAGGTGACGGTCACATCGGCATCCGTGATCCGACCTGAGCAAGGGGGCGATCCGCCGTTGATCTGACACTTCACCTCGGTCTTGAGGGTATTCTCGACGGTGTCGTCCTGCGTCGTCTGCATGATTTTCTCGACCGCGCGCTGCGCGCCCTGCTCAGCCTGCAGCTTACGGCTGTAGGCATTGCTCATGTCGACGACGCCGATGGTCATGAGCGCGAAGATCGGCGCGATCAGCGCCAGCTCTATGATTGCTGCGCCACGCTCATCGGCGAGGAACTTACGAGTGCGAAACATCAGCCGACCAACCTCACGATTGTATAACCCGTAGCGCCGTCCATCCCAAAAGCTGCACATTGCGAAAGTTTCTTGAACTTATTGGACGTGGCGCTGTTGCCACTGAAGTTCAGGCGCCGCGCGATGAATCGCGTGCAAATCGCACTCGTCGTGCCGGTCCCGTTATATTCGAGCTCCTGGCTCGGGAAGTAGATCGAGCCCTGGATGATCGAGCCGGAGTTTCCGTTGATCTTATTGCACTGGTTGCAGTCGGTCGCTCGACGATCCTGATAGAGCGCGAGGCCCGCATACTTACCGTCCGCCGGTGCAGTCATATTGATCGTCGCGCTGGCATTGACCTTGATGTTGCCGATCGGACTGGCCGAGCTTTTGTTGGTCAAGATGATGGTGCACATATCGCAACTCAGGCTTCCCTGGACGTTCAGATCTCCACCATTGATGAAGTACGTCTTGGGATTACCGGCCGTCCCGCTCGGTAGAACCAGAGTGCGGTTGGAGCCGACGCTGATGGAGGTGTAGCAGTTTGCTTGGTTTCCGCTCGCGTCCTTCAAGTTCTGGACGTTCCCATTGTCCGCGTCAGTCAGTGACAGCGGGGAATAGGAGGTTACCGTTTGCGCCTGCTGGTGCGTCACTGCGGGAACATCGACAACCCAAACCTGGTGGTTCCCCTGCTGCTTCCAGTGCCCTTGCTCCGGAGTGTCGATAATCGTGACATAGGTTGTCGTTGTCGTGGAGCTCTGCGCGCAATTCATCTCCCCCGGCGTCGGATCCACATTGGCATAGGGATCCGCCATCGCTGGGGAATAAGGCCGGTAAGCGGTCACATGGAAGTTGTTCGACGCCTGGATACCGCCCACGCCGCCGATCGAATTCAGGACGACGTTGGAGCTTCCCTTCGCGACGGAAGTGTTCGCCCCCGCCGCGTTGCTGAATCCATCGCAGTCCGGCGCATCGATGTCGGAATTGCCAGTAAAGTTCAGCCCGGTTGTGCTCCCGGTTTCCTGCGCTTGGAAGCAGGCACTTCCTCCAACCGCGATTGTTGCCGCGGTTGAGGTTGCCGTAATGGTTGGAGCTACGGTCATGAACAGCGAGCTAAACGGCAAGCGCTGTTGAATTTGCAGCACGACACGCACCGTATTGGTCGCGCCCGTGACGCCCGGATAGGTGATCGTTGGAACCGAACTGAGCGACATCCAATTGTGGTCGTTGAGCGTCAGGTCGTGGGTCACCGCGGCTGAAACGCCGCTTGTAGAACCCGCCGCACTTTGCCGCGTGTAGACCCCGGCGATCGCCGCCGAGTCGGCAGCGCGCTGAAGCTGGCGCTTCCACAGGGTCCATTGGATCGTATCGCTTGCAAGGCCGGCACAGCCGACAATCATAGGGAGTGCCGCGCCCATGATGAGAAGCGCATTGCCCCGCTTGTCGCGCCACAGTTTCCTGAACCAGGAGATCATTGATCCATCCCCAAAGAACTCTTGCGTATTGCCGCCGCTGTAGCCTGATCACAGTGAGTGAACTGTTGAGGGGATTGGTTAAGAAATCTTAAGCATGACGGACCTTTTCAGCCTCTTTGCAAGGATCTGTATTGCACCTATAATACACCGGAAGCTTCTTGCGCGTCTGAGGCTAGCCGTTCACGGTTGACCCTTGCCGCGCTGGAAGCACGGAAAGGAAGATTGAATGGCCACGGAAGCACCGGAGACCACGACCGCAACGAAGCTCAAGCTCGATCCCCCAGAAGCGTTGCAGGCTGTCCCAATCGCGGAGGCCTCGGGTCTGGTCCCTTTGAAGGCTGAGGAGACTACCGAACTCGATAAGCGTGTGTCGCAGTTCGTCGATGAGCTCGCCGCGCTGGATTCCAACAGTCCCGATTTCGGCAAGAAGGTCGACCAGCTCACGGCCATGGGCCGCAAGGAGATCGCTGAAGCTGCAGGCGCTTCGAACCGCTTTCTCGACCGGCCGGTGAAGGCGATCGACAAGGATACCGGCATCGGCGCCGACCTGACCGAGCTTCGCCGTACTGTGGAAGCACTAGATCCCAAGGAAGCGACGAAGACCAAGAAGCTCCTCGGCATCATTCCGTTCGGCAATCGGGTCGACCGCTATTTCGACAAATATCGCAGCTCCCAGACGCATATCTCGAAGATCCTCAGCAGCCTAGGCAACGGCAAGGACGAGCTGCTGATGGACAATGCGGCGATCGACACCGAACGCGCGAACTTGTGGAAGACGATGCACAAGCTCGAGCAGATGGTGCACATCTCCAAGACGCTGGACCAGCGGCTCGAGGACAAGGCCAACGAACTCGACGCGACCGACCCCGCCAAGGCGAAGGCGATCCGGGAGACCGCCCTCTTCTACACGCGCCAGCGCACGACCGATCTTCTCACCCAAATGGCGGTGACGGTTCAGGGCTATCTGGCGCTCGACCTCGTCAAGAAGAACAATGTCGAGTTGGTCAAAGGGCGTCGATCGCGCATCGACCACCACGGTCTCGGCGCTCCGTACTGCGGTTACCGTCGCGCAGGCGATGACCAACCAGAAGCTGGTGCTCGAGCAGATTGGAGCGCTGAACACGACGACGGCCGGCATGATCGACTCGACGGGCGAGATGCTGCGCACTCAAACGGGAGCGATCCACGAGCAGGCGGCAAGCTCCACAATTCCGCTGGAGACGCTGCAGCGCGCGTTCCAGAACATCTACGACACGATGGACCAAATCGATCAGTTCAAGCTTCAGGCGCTCGGCAACATGAAGCAGACGGTCGAAACGCTTGGGAAAGAAGTCGAGAAGTCGAAGGGCTACATTGCGCGCGCGGAAGGCGTGAACCAGAGCCGGCTCGAAGGCGCCCGTCGCCGTTCACGCCAATTGAGGCGAAGTGACTGAGGTCACGGACAAGGTAGAACGGGCCGATCGCCCGCTTCGAGCGCGTCACTCGCCAGCTCGATGAGCGCGGTGGACCCGTGCGGGAGGCGGCGCGTCGCGAACGGCAGCGGCTGAACTCGGACCTCGCGAGCCGCGTCAAACGGGTGTCGTGTCGCGGTGCTGGTCATCAGCATCATCACCATCGCCGTCGGCCTTTTCATTCCGATCGGCATGTTCGGCTTCCTGGCTGCGGTCGGTCTGGCGGTCGGCGTCGGCGCGCTTCTCGCCTTCACACCGTCCGAAACGCGCAGCATCGCGCCGCTCCCTCGCCCGATCTATCGAACGGCGAGATGGTCCAGCGCTTCGATTCCTACCTGTTCCGGACCCGCCGCGGCCTGCCCGCAGCAGCGCAGGCCGAGATCGACGGCATCAGCTCCGTATTGCCGGCATTGCGAGCAGACGCTGGAGCGTATCGGAACACTGGATCCGACCGCTCAGGACGCACGGCGCCTGATGTCGATCCATCTCCCCGGCCTGATCGACCGCTACCTGCATGTGCCGGCGCTCATACCGCAGCGAGCGGGATGGAGAGGATAAGACGGTGGACCAGCGCCTGATCGAGGGCCTCGCGGCGGGTCGAACAGCTCTGCAAGAAATCGGCGAGAAACTTGCCCGCGCCGACGTGACTGGCGCTCGAGACCCAGGGACGCTTCATCCAGTCCCGCTACGGCCAGCGACGGTCCCGAAGCAGCCGTTCCGGCCACCCTTCCACGAAGGACGAAAATGGGGCAGTCGTCGATAGCTGATTGATTTTGCAGGCCGTGCTATGCACCGTGCGCTTTATTAGGGCCAACGTCAAGGGGCCGACGTCATGGCGACGCGATTTTGGGGGACGTTGCAGTGGCCCGCGGTGCCTGCGCCGCGGCTCCCTGAACGCATCCCTGAACTCAAGCGGCCCTGGCTACAGATCTTCGAACTCTTCTGGTTCGCCTGCTTTCGCGCTCGCACTCATCGGGCCGATTAGCGGGATCTGGTACCGCTTCCATGCACCTGCTGAAAACAGCGCGCTGATGCTCGGAAGCCGCGTCGGCCTCGTGCTGGCGCAGGATGATTTGACGCGAGTTCGCTTTCCCGTGGGCAAGGCGGCCGAAAGGGCCGGCGTCCAACCCGGCGACAAGATCGTGGCGATCGAAGGCTTGCCCGTGTCCAAGGTCGTGCCGCTCGACCAAACGCGCGCGGTCGGTCCCGGCCATGCGACCGACACCGACTATGCGCTGTTTTCGCCAATCCTGCAGGGAAGTGACCCCATCGAGCTCGGCCTGACTTTGCGTTCGCCCGCTGGGGAGATTCGCCAATATCGTGTCACGACGGGAGAGCAGCATATCGAGCAAGCTGCACGCTCGAGGGGCTTAAGCCCGGCCTTCCTCAAGGTCGTCGACCTCTTCCACGTTCTCACCTACCCGTTCCTGCTCTTCGCAGCCTGGGTCCTTCACCGCCGCAAGCGTGAAGACTTGATCAGCTCGATACTTTCGCTCGCCGTGCTTCTGACCGTCGGGGCGGAGCAGCCGTCCGCGACTTTCCTCGGTTACGTCGCGCACATTCCTGTCTCGTGGCACCGGCACATCTACGATCTTGGCAATATCTGCCTTCTCGCCGGCATTTTCCTGTTCCCGTTCGGCCAGCTTCGACCGCGCGTCGTGGTGCCCTTCCTGTGCCTCCTGCCGCTGCTCTTTTTCCTCCACGGCAATATTTACCGCGTCACCTTTGTCATCTTCATGATCGCGGGCGTGATGACGATGCTCGTGCGGCTCCGGCGAACCCCGCCGAGCGCGGCAAGGCAGCAGATCAAATGGGCACTGTTCGGCTTCTCCGGCTACTCGCTGTTCCTGTCCATCGCCCTCACCTGCGACATGACAAAGATGACCGTCGGCTCGTTCGGTGCCCAGCTGACGCTCGAGATCCTTGCCGGGCTCACCTTCGGCCTCGCCTTCCTCAGCCTGCAGCTGGGACTTCTGATCGCCCTTATGCGCTTTCGCTTGTACGATGCCGAAACGGTCATCAGCCGTTCGGCGAACGTCGCCCTGATCACTTTGGGCGTTGCCGCTGTCTTTGCGGCAACCGCGGATGCCTTGAAGCAGCTGATCTATAATTACTACGGTAACGGCTCAAGTGAGGGACCGGTCATCTTTGCGGCAGCTCTCTCCACGATCTTGGTCAATCCCATCCAAGAGCGGATCACGCGCTGGTCGCAAAACAAGTTCCAGCGGAGTTTCGTGATCCTGAAGGACGAGCTCCCGGACAGCGTCCGAGACCTTCGCGAAACAGGCAATCTCGCGGAGCTGATCGACGACACGCTGTCTCGTCTGATGAAGGGCATCGTGACAACCCACGTGGCCTGCATCATCGATCAGGGCGTCTTCCGTACGCGCGGAATTTCGAAAGAAAAGGTCGAGGAATGGCGAGAGGCGACACCGGATTGGAACAAGAGCATCGCCGAAGTCTACCATAGCCACGACAAGCTGTTCCCGGTCCGGGTGATGCTGCGGCCGGGCGAAGGCGAGGACCCGCTCGGTTACATCCTTATCGGACCCCGCCCCGACGGATCGGTGCCGAGCAAGGATGAGCAAAAGGTCCTCAAGGAGGTCGCCGAGCCGATCGCCCGCGCGGTCAAGAACGTCATCAAGCGTGTTGCTTATGAGCGGCGGCTCGAAATCTCTGATCGAGTCAAATTCACGCCGACTCAGTGACTTGGAGGCCCGTCTTATCGATTCCTCTCTAAGCACGGTCCCTTCATCGCAACGCGCCTAAGTATGGCCGTTCCATTATGATTAATTGACCCCAGCCAAATGAAAGCATAATTCGTCTGCAAAGCGACACGGAAATTACGACTCGCCGGTCGGCCTAAGCTGACGCGGCGAATTCGATTGGGGCTAACCGAGGAGCTTGAAGATGCGTGGGAAGCTATGGATTGCAGGCGCGGCAATTGCGGCGCTCGTGGGCTCGTCACCGGCCGTCGCCAGCGTAGTAGTCGTGAAGTCCTTAGGACCGTCAGCCAAGGCTTACCCGCCGGGAAAGACGCTTCCGGAAAGCGCGAAGATCACGCTTCAGGGCGGTGATGTCGTCACGGTCCTTGGTCCGGCGGCTGCGCAGACACTGCGCGGGCCAGGCAACTTTGCAGCTGGGCAGATGACCCTCGCCTCGGCCGAGAGCAAGCGCGGCCGCTTCGGCGCCCTGCGCGCGTCCGACATCGTGAAGAATCCCAGCATCTGGGATATCGATGTAACTCAGAGCGGCAAAATGTGCGTGACCAACGCCAGCAAGATCCAGCTCTGGCGGCCGGAGAGCGAGGCCGAGGTGAAGATCAACATCCGCTCCTCTGACGGTAAGTCACAGGAGCTCGATTGGGCCGCGGGCAAGGCATCGGCGATGTGGCCGGCCGCGCTACCGGTCGCAGCGGGCGCTGAATATCAGATCGAATGGCCCGAAACGGGGGACAAGAGCAGCGTCAGCTTCGTCACCGTGCCGGATGCGGCAAACGACATCGTCGGAACGGCGCAAGTTCTGATTGAACACGGTTGCCAGCACCAGCTTGACATGCTCGTCCAGAGCGCCAGCAAGTAAGGCGAACTAGCCAACCACGCCTTCGGACTTGAGCCGCTCCATGCCGGACGGCTTAAGCCCGAGGCTCGCCAGCACTTCATCCGTGTGCTCGCCGAGTTTCGGCGGTGGCAGGTCTGAATTCTGCACGCCCGCCGTCGAGCCGCACAGGCGCGCCGACGAGGGGCATGCCCGCAATCGTCCGCACGACGCCGCGGTGCTGCGCCTGAACGTCCGACAGGGCCCGGGTGATCGTGTTGATCGGACCGGCCGGGATCCCTGCTCTCTCGAGCTGCTCGAGCCATTCAGCGGCCGGCTTCTGTCGAATGCAGTCGCTGATAAGCTCAACGATCGCGCCGCGGTTAGCAACACGCGAACCGTTGCTGGCGAAGCGTTCGTCGCTGATCCACTCTGGGTGACCGCACATTTGCGCGAGCCGCGCAAACTGGCGATCGTTGCCGACGGCGATGATGATCGGCTGATCGGCCGCATCGAACGGCTGGTAAGGCACGATGTTTGGATGGGTATTGCCCTGCCGCGGCGGGTCCTTGCCTGAAACCAGCGCATTCGACGCCTGATTGGCGAGCATCGCCAGCTGGGTGTCGAATAGCGCCATGTCGATGTGAGCGCCCTCCCCGGTCTTCTCGCGACGCAAGAGTGCGCTGAGGATGGCGACGCAGGTGTAGAGACCGGTGAATAGATCGACGACGGCCACTCCAACGCGCATCGGCCCACCGCCCGGCTCTCCGTCGGGCAGGCCAGTAATGCTCATTAGTCCGCCCATGCCTTGGATGATGTAATCGTAACCGGCGCGGTCTGCGTAAGGACCGTCCTGTCCAAAACCCGTGATGGAGGCATAGATCAGCCGTGGATTGGCCTCGCGCAGCGAAATGGCGTCGAGGCCGAATTTCTTGAGTCCCCCGACTTTGAAGTTCTCGACGACGACATCCACCTGCGCGGCGAGTTCTCTCACGAGCCTGGCGCCTTGCGGCTGTGAAAAATCGATGGCCGCCGATTTCTTTCCGCGATTGGCGCTCAGGAAGTATGCGGCAACCCGCTCGTCGCCCTCGCCGTACCACGGCGGTCCCCAATGACGCGTGTCGTCCCCGGCACCCGGACGCTCGATCTTGAGAACCTCGGCGCCGAGGTCGGCAAGCAATTGGGTGCACCATGGCCCGGCAAGTACGCGGCTAAGGTCGAGGACCCTGATCCCCTCCAGCGGTTTCAATGCCGGCGACTCCAGATCCGCCGGTCGGATAGAAAGGCGTGCGCCGCATTATGCCCGGGCGCGCCGGTGACCCCTCCGCCCGGATGTGCGCCCGATCCGCACAGATAGAGCCCCTTAAGCGGCATGCGGTAATCAGCTGCCCCGACCATCGGACGCGCGCTGAACAATTGGTCGAGACCCATCTTGCCGTGGAAGATGTCCCCTCCGATCAGCCCGAACCGCCGCTCCAGGTCCAATGGCGAATGGATCTGCCGCCCAAGCACGGACCTCGCGAACCCGGGAGCATGCTGGTCCACCGTCGCAATGATCGCATCTGCGGCCTTCTCGCGCTCCTGATCCCAGCTGCGCCCGGGCCCGAGGTCGTAGCGGAAATGCTGGCAGAAGAGCGATGCAACATGCCTGCCCTTCGGCGCCAGCGTCGAATCCAGCGTCGAGGGGATCAGCATCTCGATGATCGGCTGCTTCGCCCATCCATTCACCGAAGCGTCGAGCCATGCGCGGTGCATGTAATCGAGACTGGGGGCCATGATGATCCCGGCGGTTAGATGATTGCCTTTCTTCGGCAGCACGGTGAACTTGGGCAGCTCCGACAGCGCCACGTTCATGCGGAATGTGGCGCTTTCACACTTCCAACTGTGCATTCGGCTCGCGACGTCCCGGTCGACGGCCCCATGGGGAACGAGCCGATCGAACAGCAGCTTCGGATTAACGCCGGCGACCACGCCCTTGGATCGCCACGCCTTGCCCCCGGCAACCACGCCCGCCGCGCGGCCGTGGGAAACAATGACTTCTTCGACCGGCGTGTTGAGAACGATATCAACACCCGCTTCCCGGCATGCACGAGCCATGGCCTGCGTGATCGCGCCCATACCGCCAATGGCATGTCCCCACGCGCCCGGCACTCCGGCCGCTTCGCCGAAGAGGTGGTGCAGAAGGACGTACCCCGTTCCGGCGGATTGGGGGGATGCGAAGTTGCCGACCACTCCGTCGAAGCCAAACAGCGCTTTCGTGAGGTCGCCCTGGAAATGGCGCTCGAGGATTTCAGACGCGCTCCGGACCGCGAAGTCGTGCACGACCCGGGTCTCGGCAAGCGACAGGCCAGCCATGTCGCGGCCCAGGCTCAGTAGTTTCGGGATCGCGCTGATCTTTCGACCCACGTTGGGAGGAGCGCGCAGCAGCCATTTCTTGAGAAGCCGCACCACCGTTTCAAGTTCGGCGATGTAGCGGTCGTAAGCCTCGGCATCGGCTTTGACGTGCCTCCCGATCTCCTTGCGCGTTAGCCCCCCGCGCCCGGAAAGCAGATAATCGCCCTCACCTGGTAAGAAATTGTCTGTCTTGCGCAGGACCACCTTCAGGCCGTGCCGCTCCAGTTGCATGTCCCGAATGACCTTCGGCTGCAGCAGGCTGACCGTGTAGCTGGCAGCGGAATTGCGGAAGCCCGGGAGGAACTCGTCCGTCACGGCGGCCCCGCCGACGTTGCCCGAGGCTTCGAGGACGGCAACCTTCAGCCCCTTCTTCGCCAGATAATAAGAGCATGTCAGGCCATTATGGCCGGCCCCGATCACGACCGCATCGAATTCCATCAAGTCCCCGCGAGTGCTGAACGCCTTCGCCTAGTGACGCGTCCTTGCGGCGTCCAGCCTAGCGCATCAGCACCAGTTCTTCGGCCATCGTCGGGTGAAGTGCGAAAGTAGCGTCGAAATCCGCCTTCTTGAGCTTCGCCTTCACCGCAACGGCCGCCACTTGAAGCAATTCGGGCGCATCGGGGCCGATCATGTGGACGCCGACGACCTGGTCCGTCTCACCGTCCATCACGATCTTGTACAGCGAACGCTCGTTGCGGCCGGCAAGAACATTCTTCATCGGCCGGAAGTCGGACGTGAAGGTCTTCACGCTGCCGAGCCTGTTCCGCGCTTGTCCTTCGGTCATTCCCACGCCCGCCAATGGCGGATGACTGAAGACGGCGGAGGGAATGCAGTCGTAGTCGACCTGGTGCGGCTTGTTGCCGAAGAATGTATCGGCGAAGGCATGTCCTTCTCGGATCGCGACAGGCGTCAGCTGCACGCGGTCGGTCACGTCGCCGACGGCGAAGATGGACGGCACGGACGACCCGTTGTCCGCATCGACCTTGATCTCGGATTTGTCGCCGAGCTCAACGCCGCACTCTGCCAATCCCAAGCCTTCGGTGTTCGGACGGCGGCCGAGGGCGAACAGCATCTGATCGGCTTCGAGGTCGTCGCAGCCTGTCATGCCGATGTGCAGTGTGCCGTTTTCTTTCCGTTCGATGCGCTCGATCGTCGAGTTGAACCGGAAATCGATGCCCTTGCGCAGCGAGATCTGGAGCAACCGATCGACGACCTGCTGGTCGTACCCGCGCAGGATCACGTCGGTTCGATTCACCAGCGTCACGTGGGTGCCGAACTGGTGGAAGATGCCGGCGAATTCGTTCGCGATATAGCCGCCGCCGGCGATGACGATCCGCCTCGGGAGTTTGTCCAAGTGGAATACTTCGTTGGAGCTGATCGCCTGTTCGATGCCCGGCAAGTCCGGCATTACCGGCCGCGCCCCGGTTGCGATCAGGATCTTGTCGGCAGTGATCTCCTTGCCATCCTGGAGTTTGACGCCGTTGGGCCCGGTGAGCGTCGCTCGTTCGTGGAAGACTGTCACACCGTGGTTCGTCAGCGTCTCCGTGTAAGCACCTTCGAGACGGCCCACTTCGGCAAGAACGTTGTCGCGCAGCACCGCCCAGTCGAAGCGCTTCTGCGGAACGTCCCAGCCGAACATCGCCGCATCGTCGAGGTCCTCGGCGAAATGCGCGCCGTAGACGAGCAGCTTCTTCGGCACACACCCGCGGATGACGCACGTGCCGCCGACCTTATATTCCTCCGCGATGGCCACTCGCGCGCCATATGCAGCCGCGACACGGGCAGCGCGCACGCCGCCGGAGCCCGCGCCGATTACGAACAGGTCAAAGTCGGCCATCGCCAATCCTCTTCAAAGTCCAATCAGCCGACAGGTGCGGCCTCGAGCGTTTGGATCAAAGCCCCGCCCTTTCGATCAAGGCGCGCGTGGATGGGTCGAGGCTAGCCTCGTTCGAACCGTCGGCGAGCTGCCGCGCGATTTGCTTGCCGAGCTCAACGCCAAACTGGTCGAACGGATTGATGCCGAGCAGGACGGCATTCGCGAACGTGCGATGTTCGTAAAAGGAGATCAGCGCGCCCAAGGAGCGCGCATCGAGACGTTCGAGAAGGATCGTCGAGCTCGGCCGATTGCCCTGATAGCTGCGTTGCGGATCGTCGCTCGACTTGCCCTGCATGAGCGCCGCACCCTGCGCGAAGGCATTCAGCAACAGCAGCCGATGATGTTCCGGGTCCTGTTCATCATCACCTTCGCGAACAGCAATGAACTCGACCGGCACGAGTACCGTCCCTTGATGCAACAGCTGAAAGACCGCGTGCTGGGCGTCCGTGCCAGTACCTCCCCAGGTGATCGGGGCCGTGGGCCTGCCGACCGGCTTGCCCTCCTTCGTCACGGACTTGCCGTTCGATTCCATCTCGAGCTGCTGGAGATAGAAGGGCAATAGGCGGAGCCGCTCGTCATAGGCGAAGACGCCGCGGCTCTGGCAGGCGAAGTCCTCGGCGTAGAGTTGGTCGGCGAAGGCGGCAATCAACGGAATGTTTTCAGCAGGCTCGGCGAAGCGGAAATGGCGATCCATTTCGGCGGCCCCTTCGAGCAGTTCCTCAAAGGCGTCCCAGCCGAGCGCGAGCGCCGCGGTCACGCCGACCGAGCTCCATAGTGAATAGCGCCCACCGACACCTTCGCCGAACTGCAGGACGCGAGTCTCATCGATTCCCGCCTCGACAGCCGCTTCTGGGCGGGCGGTCACCGCAATGAGCGCGCCCATCCGGGTCCGCGACACCTCCGGCCTGCAGCCATTCCCGTGACGCCTCGAAATTCGCCAGAGTCTCCTGAGTCGTGAACGTCTTCGATGCCACCACGATCAAAGTCGTAGCGGGATCGAGCGTTTTCACGGCATCGTCGAAGGCGGCCCCATCAATGTTCGAGAGGAAGCGGACATTGAACTTCGACGACCTACGTCCGAGTGCATCCACCAGCAAAGCAGGCCCGAGAACCGATCCGCCAATGCCGATATGAAGAATTCCAGTAATGTCGCCGAACGCACCTGCTTCGATAGCATCGACAAGGGCGCGCATGCGCTGCCGTCGCGCGGTCGCGAGATCGACGTCTTCGGGAGCTCCACTGCCGCGCTCGGCGACGTGTGTCGCGGGACGGCCTTCGCTCGGATTTACGATCTCACCGGAGAACAGCGCATCGCGCGCGGCGCCGAAGCCCATCTGTTCCTGCCGTCTTAGGAACTCACCGATGCGGCTTTGATCGAGATGCGTCTTCGATAGATCGAAATAGAGACCCGCAGCCCCGAAGCTCAGGCGGCTCAGCCGGTCCGGTTCGGCCTTGAACAGGTCTTCAAGAGCGGGCGTGGGCGCTTGCTGCTGTTGGCTGGGCATGCGGCCACGCACATAATGACCCCCCGGCCAAATGCCACCCCGGCTTGACCGGGAGCGGACGGGCGGAAACAACGGCATCCATGCAATGGCCGATCTCCAGCGCACGACCGCGTGCTCGGCGCAAGCATGCCAGAGCGCGTGAGCGGGAAAGCGCATGGAGCCTCGCGCGTTTCTTCCTCACGCTTGCAATCCTCGCATGGGGGCTGCGGAGCTTTATTGCCCAGCCATTCTATATTCCGTCGGGGTCGATGCAGCCCGCGCTGTATGTCGGAGATTATCTGATCGTCGCGAAATGGCCGTACGGCTATTCCCGCTACAGCTTCCCTTTCGCATTGCCGTCTTTCCGTGGACGGATTCTCAAGCAGCTGCCTCAGCGCGGCGACGTCGTCGTGTTCCGCCATCCGAGCGAAGATTCCGACCTGATCAAGCGCGTCATAGGGCTCCCGGGAGATACCGTGGAGGTTCGCGAGGGTGCCCTGATTCTCAACGGCCGCCCCGTTCCGCGGGAGCCGCTCGCGCCGTACAAGATGCCGATCAGCACCAACACACCCTGCAAGGTCGTTCCTCCTGCGACGCCGTCGGTCATCGAAAGCCACGGTCAGGAGTTTTGCGTGTTTCCAGATTACCGTGAGACGCTGCCCGGCGGCAGGACGTACACAGTGCTCGACCAGGCCGCGACGGGCGCTGACGATTTCGGGCCGGTAAAGGTGCCATCAAACCATGTCTTCCTGATGGGCGACAATCGCGACGACAGCCTCGACAGCCGCTACCCTGCAGCCGAAGGGGGCATTGCCATGGTCCCGGTGGAGAATCTCATCGGCCGTGCCGCCTTCACCTTCTGGTCGACGGACGGCAGCGCTTCCTGGTTGAAGCCGTGGACTTGGTTCACGGCGCTTCGCGGAAGCCGCATCGGCAACGGCTACTCGGGAGACGCCGAGTGAAGGGCGAAATCGAATTGTTCGTTCGTGGGCTCGGGCATGAACCGAACGACTTGGCATTGTTCGAGCTCGCCTTCACTCATTCAAGTGTCAGCCGCGAGAGCTATGAACGCCTCGAATTCCTCGGCGACCGCGTGCTCGGAATGGTGATCGCCGCCGCCCTGTACCGTCGCTACCCGAATGAGCCGGAAGGCGATTTATCGCGCCGCTACAATGGTTTGGTCGACCGCGACACCTGCGCCGAAAACGGGCGGGAAATAGGCGTGCCAGCGTTGATCAAGTTGGGCAAGCAGGCGCGTGAGGATGGCGCGAACCGCAGTGAGAATGTCGTCGGCGACGTGGTCGAGGCGTTGATCGGGGCCCTGTTCATCGATGGCGGGATCGAAGCGGCGGAACGGTTCATCCTCAAACTCTGGGGGCCGGACATAGCCAGCCAACGCGGCGCTCCCCAGCATCCGAAGTCGGCGCTACAGGAACTTGCCGCGGCCAAGGGCTGCAAGCCTCCGGAATATGAAGTGGTTGGCCGCACCGGCGCGCACCATGCGCCCAAATTCACGATTCGAGTGTCAGTTGCGAAGCTCGGTGAAGCCATGGCGGACGGATCGAGCAAGCAGGAAGCGGAAACCGCCGCGGCCACAGCTTTGTTGTCGCAATTGCAATGAGTGAAGGTGGGACGCGGGCTGGCTTCGTCGCCGTGATCGGCGCGCCCAATGCGGGCAAGTCGACGCTGGTCAATGCGTTAGTCGGTCAGAAGGTCGCGATCGTCAGCCCAAAGGCACAGACCACGCGTGCCAGGCTGATGGGCATTGCGATCGAGGGTGAGGCGCAGATCCTTCTCGTCGACACGCCGGGAATTTTCGAACCCCGGCGCCGACTCGACCGCGCTATGGTGGCGGCGGCCTGGACAGGCGCGCAGGACGCCGATCGGATCCTCTTGGTGATCGATGCGGCAGCAGGCGTGAATGCGGAAGCCGAGCGCATCATCGCATCTCTGCGCGAGCGCCAGCATCCGCTGTTCCTCGTCCTCAACAAGATCGATCTCGTGAAGAAAGGCGATCTGCTTTCGCTATCTGCCGGCCTGACAGCGCGGTTAAATCCCGAAAAGGTCTTCATGCTCAGTGCTGCGCAAGGAGACGGGGTTGCCGACCTCAAGCACGCTCTGGCGGCGGCCATGCCCGGAGGTCCCTGGCTCTATCCGGAGGATGAGGTTTCCGACGCAACCGATCGAATGGTCGCGGCCGAGCTGACTTCGCGAGCAGATCGTCAATCAGCTCCACCAGGAGCTTCCCTATGAGACCGCTGTCGAGACGGAGACGTGGGAAGACCGATCCGACGGCTCGACCGCCATCCGCCAGCAAATCCTCGTCGAGCGCGATAGCCAGAAGGCCATCGTGATCGGCAAGGGCGGACGGCGCCTGAAAGCAATCGGAGCCGCGGCGCGCGCCGAGATTGCCGAGCATCTGGGCCGACCGGTGCACCTGTTCCTGCATGTGAAGGTCAATCCGCGTTGGGACGAGGATCGCGGCCTTTATCGTGAAATCGGACTGGAGTGGGCCGACTAGATTCCGGCAAGCACCTCATCCACCCACTGCGCGACCAGTTCGCCGGCCGTTCCGATGCGGCTCTCGTCGAACATGTAACTGCCAAGGCTCGGCTCGAGATTGATCTCCAGCGTTTGCGCTCCGCAATAACGCGCCGTCTGAACGAAGCCGGCCGCGGGGTACACGGCGCCTGAAGTTCCAATGGACACGAACAGGTCGCACCGGCGCAGCGCTTCGTCGATCCGGTCCATTTCGTAGGGCATCTCTCCGAACCAGACGATGTCAGGGCGCACTTTTCCCTCGGCATCGCATGACGGGCAAGTTGCGCCCTCGCCCATCGGACCTGACCAGCCGAAGCGCTGGTCGCAGGCGAGGCACCATCCCTTGGTCAGCTCGCCATGCATGTGCAGTAGTCGCTTCGAGCCCGCGCGCTCGTGCAGGTCATCGACGTTCTGCGTGATCACCAGCAGATCGCCCGGCCACTCGGCGTCGAACCTCGCCAGCGCCTTATGAGCGGCGTTTGGCCCGACGGTTCCGAGTTTCTCCCGCCGCGCGTCGTAGAAAGCATGAACCAGCGCGGGATCCCTGCGGAAGGCGTCGGGGGTGCAGACGTCCTCGACCCGGTGGCCCTCCCAAAGGCCATCGGGCCCGCGGAAGGTTGCGAGACCGCTTTCGGCGGAAACTCCAGCGCCGGTCAGGATCACGATGTTGCGAACAACCATGAGAGGAGCATAGAGCGGCGTTGCGATGAGCGAAGGCAAAATCCGCATCGGCATCGGCGGCTGGACCTACCCGCCGTGGCGCGGCGTGTTCTATCCGGAGAAGCTACCGCAGAAACAGGAACTTCAATATGCGTCGAGCCAACTCGGCGCGATCGAGATCAACGCGACCTTCTACGGCCGCCAAAGCCCGAAGAGTTGGGCCGCATGGGAGAAAGTCGCACCGGAGGGGTTTCAATTCGCGGTAAAGGGCTCTCGCTTTTGCGTGATGCGCTCGAAGCTGACCGACGCTGGCGAGGGCCTTGCCGGCTTCTTCGCCCAAGGATTCGCTGCACTGGGTCCGAAACTCGGGCCTATTCTTTGGCAGTTTCAGCCGCGGCGGAAATTCGACCGCGAAGACATCGCGGCATTTCTCGACCTGCTGCCTCGCGACGTGGATGGCATTCCTCTGCGACATGCAATCGAGCCGCGTCACGAGAGCTTTCGCGAAGAGAACTTCTTTCAGCTTTGCCGCGACCACAACGTCGCCGTTGTTTTGGAGGACTCGGACGAATATCCCACTATCGAAGCCGATACGGCGAACTTCCGGTATGCGCGCTTCCAGCGGATGAACGAGGAAATTACGACCGGCTACGATGACGCCGCACTCGACCGTTTTGCCGAACAGGCGCGCGGCTGGGTTAAGGGCGGACAGGACGCCTACATCTTCATGATCAACGGCGCCAAAGTCCGGGCGCCGGCTGCCGCGCTAGCCCTGCAGGAACGGCTTCGCTAATCACGGCTGATGCGCACAGCCGACCAGCCGATCCGCATCGCCCTGTTCGCGCCGGGCGGACGCATGGGAGAAGCGATCGCCAACGCGGTCGCCGGCGATCATGCCTTCGCGCTTGATGAGGACCACGGCGACATATTGGTGGATTTCTCGGCGCCGGAGGGTCTCAGGAAGAGCCTCGACCGAGCGATCTCGGCAAATGTGCCGATCCTGATCGGAACCACAGGCCTCAAGCCCGAGCACCATGCGATGATCGAAGACGCGAGCAGCAAGATCGCCATTATCTACGCGCCCAACACGTCGCTCGGCATCAACCTGCTCAAGGATCTTGTCGAGCAGGCGGCCGCGCGTCTGGGACCCGACTGGGACATCGAGATTTTGGAGATGCACCACCGGCACAAGGTCGACGCGCCTTCGGGAACAGCCCTGATGCTGGCGCAATCGGCAGCAAAGGGGCGCGGGTCGACGATGCAGGAGCTAAGCCGGTTCGACCGCATCAGCGAGCATCCGCACGCGAGAGAGCCTGGCACGATCGGCTACGCCTCGCTGCGGGGCGGCTCAGTAGCCGGGGAGCATCTCGTGATCCTCGCGACGGATGGCGAGCGCGTGGAACTCGGCCACCGCGCTGACAGCCGGAAGATCTTTGCCCGCGGCGCCCTGGCCGCCGCGCGGTTCCTCGTCGGCAAGCCGGCAGGCCTCTATTCGATGCGGGACGTCATCGGCTCGCTGTGAAGCGCGACCAAGTCTTTGAGTTCTTCCGCCGTCTGGCGGAGGTGAACCCCTCACCCACGACGGAGCTTAAATCCGAGAATCCCTACCAACTGCTCGTCGCCGTCGTGCTGTCCGCGCAGGCAACCGACGCCAGCGTCAACATCGCCACACGCCCGTTATTCCAGCACATCGACACTCCCGAACAGATGGTGGAGCTCAGCGAACCGTCTTTGCGCGAGGCAATCAAGACCATCGGCTTGTTCAACACCAAGGCGAAAAACGTCATCGCGCTCAGCCAGGCACTCATCGACCAGCACAAGGGCAAGGTCCCTCGGACGCGCGAGGAGCTGCAGGCGTTACCGGGCGTCGGCCGCAAGACCGCGAACGTCGTCCTGAACACCGCGTTCGGCGAAGAGACGTTCGCCGTCGACACGCACGTCTTCCGCGTCTGCAACCGCACCGGACTTGCGCCGGGCAAGACTGTCGACGAGGTCGAAGCGAAGCTCGAAAAGATCGTTCCCCAGCCCTTCCGCCGCGACGCGCATCACTGGCTCATCCTGCACGGCCGCTACACCTGCAAGGCGCGGCTGCCGGAGTGCTGGCGCTGTCCGGTAATCGACCTTTGCCGCTACACGCCGAAGACGCCGCCGCCCGAGGAGCGGCTTAAGTCCACCGCCGCTCGAACCGGTCGCCCAAGCACGTCAGCAGCTCGTACTGCGAAAGTCCGGACTGCTTCGAGGCCGAAGGCAAATCGTAGTCGATCTCGACCCAATCCCCTTCCTTAAGATCCGGCGCCGCGTCGCATCCGACCGCGATGAGATCCATCGATACGCGTCCGAGAACCGGCAGTGCGTATTCGCCCGCGAAAGCGGAGCCGTGAGAAGAGAAGCCCCGTAGATAGCCGTCCGCGTAGCCGATGTTCAGGATCGCGGCCTCGGTATCCTCCTTAGCGAGGAACGTGGCGCCGTAACCGCAGCTTTCGCCCTCCTGAATCCTGCGCCTCTGGACAATCTGAGCCTCTACGCGCGCCACTTGCCGGATGTTGCCTTCAAATTCGGGCCGCTGAATGCCGCCGTAAATCGATATCCCGGGACGGACGAGATCGAAGCTGTAATTGCCACCGAGCGCGATGCCGGCAGAATTCGCAATGCTGTAGCGCCGCGCAGCAACGGCTGAGCGCACGGCGCGGAAGCGCTCCAGCTGCATGGCGTTCAAAGGGCTGTCCTCGTCTGCGCACGCGAGGTGGCTGTGGAGAGTCTCGATCGTCAGCCCCTCGAGCAGGTCGATCTCCGTCGGCCTCAGACCGAGCCGGTTCATGCCCGTATCGATCATCACGTCACATTGACGGTCGGGTGCAATCTCTTTCCACCGCGCGACTTGTGCGGCGGTGTTGAGGCACGGTCGAGCAGGCAATTGAAGCGCTGTTTCAGTGTTGTTCGGGCCGACACCATGCAGCACTACCAGGCTCGCATCTGCCGGGAGATTACCGACGCACTCGGCCTCAGCCCAAGTGGATACGAAGAAGTGTCGGCAGCCCGCGTCCAGCAGCGCTTGAACGGTCTCCCCCGCACCGAGGCCATAGCCGTCGGCCTTGACCGCCGCTCCGGCCGTGACGCCCGCGCGATCCTGAAGCCAACGCCAGTTCGATTCGATAGCGGAGCGATCGACAGTCAGTCGCAGCGGGTGGTGCATGGGCTCGCCGTAACGGCGCTACTCCTGCGCGTCGAGATTGGCCCTGGCGGCTTCCCAATTACGTCCGTCGAACTGCTCGACGGCCAGCTCAACAGGCTGGTGGAGGCAATTTGCGTTGACGCTCCATGCGTCAGGATGCGAGCGAGGCTGATAGAAGCTCTTCACCCCGCATTGCCCGCAGAACAGATGCTCGGCGGCTCCGGTCCCGAACCGATAGCTGCTGAGCGCATCGTGGCCACTGATGAGCTCGAACTGATCGTGCGGCACCATGATGTGGAGAAAGCCGGTCATCCGGCATACCGAGCAATTGCAATCGAGCGCCGGCACCGGCGGCTCGGGCATCTCCGCCTCGAACTGCACCGTTCCGCAATGGCAGCCGCCCTGGACCTTCATGACTGTTGCGTAAGTGCGGCTGACCCGGCAGGCAAGAAGAAGGCCGCCCGGGGGAGCCAGGCGGCCTTCAACTCTGGGTCCGACTTTAACGGCTCGCGACGACGATGCCTTCGCCGCGGCTGGCGAGCTGCTCGCCACGCGCCCGGGCCTTGCCGAGAGCATCGGTCCGGCACTGCCGCACCGCGTTCTTTCCGGCGAGGTCTACGTCAGACGCGGTCCCGCAGACCTCCTGGACCGCAATAACGAGCCGATGGTCGAGAGCCTTCCGTCCGGAGTTGGTGGACAGATCCAGGTCGGCAGTCTGGACGACGCTAACCGCTTTAACGGGCTCCGCAAGCGCGGGAGCTGCCTTGATGACTGCGCCGGTCGCGAGCGCCGAGCTGAGGATGATGAGAAATGGCTTTTTCATGGGTCGCCTCCTGTTTCGAATGCGACCATCCATCTAGTCTTCTTTCGCAACTTACGTGAGCAACGATGTCGTGCTATGATTCTGCAGAATTGCAGAACGAAGTTAGCGCCTGAAGGCGCTAGGACTGCGGCCGATGCTCGACTGGAATGACCTTCGCTACTTCCTCGCCGTGGCGCGAGACGGAAGCACGCTCGCAGCTGGCCGCGCATTGCGCGTCAGCCAGACGACGGTTGCGCGCCGGATTGCAGCGCTCGAGGAGGCGATCGGCTTTCCAGTCTTCGAGAAGCGCCAGTCGGGCTATGCGCTGACGCCCGCGGGGCAAGAGCTGCTGCAGAGGGCCCAGCAGGTCGAGACCACCGCGAATGCCTTTGCCGAAGCGGCCGCGGCCCAGTCCCGCGAGGTGAAGGGCACAGTGAAGATCACCACCGAGGAGGTCTATTCGATCACGATACTCGCACCGCTGCTGCGGGAGCTGCACGAACACTATCCGGAGATCCTGATCGACCTCGACGCCAGCCAGCAGGTCCGCGATCTCGGCGCGGGGGAGGCCGACATCTCGCTGAGGAGCACGAAAGGGGCCGATCAACCAGCGGGGCTCGTCGGACGTCAGCTCTGCATCGACGATTGGGCGCTTTATTGCAGCCGTGATTATGCCGCGCGGCATGGTGTCCCGCGGACCCTTGCCGAGCTGAAGCAGCATGCGTTTATCGGTGGTGGCGGTGGGAACCTGTGGATCCACTATCAGAGCTGGCTTCAGGCACTCGGCCTCGAAAGCAATGTCGCCATGCACCACGCGACATCCGGTGGTTTGCTGTCGGGCGTCCGGTCAGGATTCGGCATCGCCGTTCTGCCTTGCATCATCGCGGACGCGGATACCGAGCTTGTGCGCTGTGTTCCGCCGCGCGGTGATCACGGACGCATTCTTTGGCTGTTCACCCATGAACGTTGCCGCCACACTCCCCGCGTCCGTGCCGTGATCGACTTCCTCTACGAGCGGCTCAGCCGCCACGTCCGTCAGCTGGAAACCAAGCGCGCTGCCGCGTGATTATTCGACCGTAACGCTTTTCGCCAAATTGCGGGGTTGGTCGACGTCGGTGCCCTTGAGAACCGCGGTGTGGTAGGCGAGCAACTGCACCGGAACGGCATAGACGAGCGGCGCGATCAGCGGATGCACCTCCGGCATCTCGATCGTCGCCATGCAGCCCTCGCCCGCCTCGGCGATGCCATGGCGATCGCTGATCAGAACGATCTTCCCGCCGCGGGCGCGGACTTCCTGCATATTGCTGACCGTCTTCTCGAACAGCGGTCCCGACGGAGCAATGACGATGACCGGCACATTGTCGTCGATGAGCGCAATCGGTCCGTGCTTCATCTCGCCCGCGGCATAGCCTTCGGCGTGGATGTAGCTGATCTCCTTGAGCTTCAGCGCGCCCTCGAGCGCCATCGGGTAATCGGGACCCCGCCCGAGATAGAGGACGTCCCGCGCCGGAGCGATGAGATGCGCCATGGCGGCGATGTCGTCATCGTGGTTGAGCGCAGCGTTAAGGGCGGCCGGAGCCTCCTGCAGGTGCGCGACAATCGCGCGCTCTTCGTCGCGTGACAGGCGACCTTTCGCACGGGCAAGGTTTGCGGCCAGCGCTGCAAGCACGGCGAGCTGGCATGTGAACGCCTTGGTCGACGCGACACCGATCTCGGGCCCGGCATGGGTAGGCAGCAACAAATCCGCCTCGCGCGCCATGGAGCTGGTCGGGACGTTCACAACCACCGCGATCCGCTGCTGCTGCGCGCGTGCGTGACGGAGAGCGGCGAGGGTGTCCGCGGTCTCGCCGGACTGGCTGATGAAGAGCGCCAGACCGCCGGGCTCGAGCACCGGCTCGCGGTACCGGAACTCGCTCGCCACATCGATGTCGACCGGAACGCGTGCGAATTGCTCGATCCAGTATTTCGCGACGAGACCGGCATAGAAGCTCGTTCCGCACGCGACGATCGTCAGGCGATTGACCGACTGCAGATCCGCATCGCGCGACCGGCAGAGCCACTTCGCCCTCGAAGGGGCGGACATAGGTTTGGAGAGTCTGGGCAACGACGATCGGCTGCTCGAAGATCTCCTTCTGCATGTAGTGGCGGTAATTGCCCTTCTCGACCGGCGCGGACGTGGCGCCAGACTCGACGATCTCGCGCTCCACCGGTCGGTTATCGCGGTCGAATATCTGAATGCCCTCGCGGCGCACGACCGCCCAGTCGCCCTCGTCCAGATAAGCGATCCGCTGCGTCCAGGGCGCGACCGCGATTGCGTCCGACCCGAGATAGTTCTCGCCCTCGCCGTACCCGACGGTCAGCGGCGCGCCCATGCGCGCCGCGATCAGCAGGTCTGGGTCGTCGCGGAACAGGAAAGCAATGGCAAAGGCGCCCGGTAAGCCGCGGCAGGACGGCAGCAACTGCATCCTGCGGAGAAGCTCCGCGCTCGACTTCGCGCGCGACGAGATGACCGACCACTTCGGTGTCGGTCTCGCTCTCGAACTTGCGACCTTCCGCGATCAGCTCGTCGCGGAGCGGCTTGAAATTCTCGATGATGCCGTTGTGGACGAGCGCAACCGGCCCGACGATGTGCGGATGCGCATTGCCGACCGTGGGCGCTCCGTGCGTCGCCCAGCGCGTGTGCGCAATGCCGACGCTGCCGTGCAGCGGCTCCGCCTCCAGCTCCCGCGCGAGGTTGTCGAGCTTGCCCTCCGCCCTCCGGCGGACAAGCTGGCCATTGTAGATCGTGCAAATACCAGCGGAATCGTATCCGCGATATTCGAGGCGCTTCAGCCCGTCGAACAGCCGCTGAGCGACGTCCGATTTCCCGACAATTCCTACAATCCCGCACATACGCTTACTCGGCAGCCTTTCTCGTCATTCGTTCACGGAAACGGCGAGCCCAACCGGCGATGCCCTTTTGTTCGCTCCGCTCTAGGGCGAGGCTGTCGGCTTCGACGTCGCGCGTGATCACCGAACCCGCACCGATGATGGCACCCTCGCCAACGGTTACAGGCGCGACCAACGCCGTGTTCGACCCAATGAAGGCACCGGCACCGATCACGGTACGGTACTTGCCGAAACCGTCATAATTGCACGTGATTGTGCCGGCGCCGATGTTCGCGCCGCTGCCAACGTCTGCATCGCCGACGTACGAGAGGTGGTTCACCTTGGCGCCCGCGGCGATCTCAGCCTTCTTGAGCTCCACGAAATTGCCCACCTTGGTTCGTTCGGCGAGCCGGTTCCCGGACGGATGCGCGCGAACGGGCCAATGCTCGCCTTCGGGCCGATGATCGCACCTTCGATGTGGCTGAAGGCGTGAATAGTCGCGCCGTCGGCGATCTCGACGCCCGGGCCGAAGACCACGTGCGGCTCTACGGTGACATCGCGTCCGAGCTTCGTGTCGAAAGCGAACCACACACTTTCGGGATCGATCAGAGTTGCGCCCTCGTCGAGCGCCTGCTCGCGGCGGCGTCGCTGCCATTCGAGCTCCAGGTGGGCGAGCTCGGCGCGGCTGTTCACGCCAGCCGTTTCGTGCGGATCGCCTTCGATGACGACTGCGTCCCCGCCTCTCTCCAGCTGCAATATTGACGATGTCGGGAAGGTAATATTCGCCGGCCGCATTGTCGTTTCCGACCTGGCCCAGCCATCGGAATAAATCGGCCGCGCGCACCGCCATCATCCCTGAGTTGCACAGCCGGACGGCGCGCTCCTCCTCCGTCGCGTCCTTGTATTCTACCATCTTGGCGATGTGATCGCCTTCGCCGAGGATAATCCGGCCGTACCGAAGAGGATCCGCCGGCGAAGAGGCGAGCACGACCACGCCGGGTCCGGCTGCACCATCGAGGCGGTCCAGCATTCGCCGTAACGTCTCTGCCGCAACGAACGGCGTGTCGCCGTAAAGCACGATCACCGGCCCGTCATAGCCCGCAAGTGCCTCAGCCGCTTGCTGGACCGCGTGCCCGGTGCCCTTCTGCTCGCTTTGAATCGCGATCGTGACGTCGCGGCCCTGGAGTGCCGCTTCGACCTGCTCGCGACCCTTGCCGACGACGACCACACGCTTGTCTGCGCCGAGCCGATCCACCGTGTCGAGCAGGTGCAGGAGCAGCGGCCGGCTGGCGATCGGATGCAGCACTTTGTGCGTGTCGGAACGCATGCGTGTGCCCTGCCCCGCGGCAAGGATCACGACGGCGAAACGGCGCTGGTCGGTCATTGCGGCGAGCAATGGCATGGCGCTCTAATGAGCGCCAGTCTGGTACAAATGAAAAGGGCGGCTCTAGACGGAGCCGCCCTGACACTTCCTCAGACCTTCGCCTTAGAAGACGTTCATATAATATTCGTTGCCGACGAAGCCCATCTTCTGGACGTGCGCTCGCTTGGTGACGGCCAGCACCTGGTCGACCGTCTCGTAGCGAGCGGTCGCGTCCGGCTGGAGGTGGAGCTCCGGGATCGGGTTCATCTGCTGCGTCGTATCGAGATACGGCGCGAAGCTGCGGCATCGAAACCGGTGCGCCGTTCCAGAGAACCTGGTCCTGGGCATTGATGACGACCTTGTTCTTCACAGGGTCGATCGGTGGTGGCGGCTGGTTCTGCTGATTCACCGGAAGATCCAGCTTCACCGCGTGAGTCTGGATGGGAATGGTAATGATGAACATGATCAGAAGAACCAACATGACGTCGATCAGCGGAGTCACGTTCATGTCGATCATCGGTTCGCCCAAATCATTGTCGCTGGTCGTTTGCATTGACATGGCGAACTACTCCTATTCGGCGCGATAGCCGGTCAGCGGCGGCGGCTCGGAAATGAAGCCGACACGCTGGAATCCAGCCTGCTGCATGGTGATGATTGCTGCGCCGATGCATTTGTACTGTGTGTTGACGTCGCCGCGGATGTGCGCCTCGGGCATATTCTCTTCGTTGACGTTCTGTACGCCTCCGACATCCCTGATCAGCTTCTCAAGCTTCTGAACGGACCGGTCGAGGAGATCCTTCTGGGTGACCTTTGTGATGCCCCAGTAGACCTCGCATGTGCCGCCCGGGCCGTTGCGTACGGTGAGCGAGACATTTTCCGGTTTCGTCATCGTCGGTTCGTAGCGAACGTTCGGCAGCTTCACCGGGACCGCCTGCTTGATCACCTGAGTAGTGATCAGGAACACGATCAGAAGCACCAGCATAACGTCGGTCAGTGGAACGACGTTGATGTCGGAAATAGCTTCGTCTTCGTCGCCTTGGATTACTTGTCCTGCCATTCGGCCGGTCTCTTTCCTCTAGTTCAGACCCAACGAAGGTCCGGCCCCGGGCCGGACCTTGTTCGGAGTTACTTGGCGGTCGTCGGCGTCGCCTGAGCGCCGGTACGCGTGTCGCCGCTACGCAGCGGCTCGCTACCCGGCTGGGTCGGAGCTCCGCCGGACTTGGTTTGCGCGGAGCTCTTAACCGCCGGACCCGTACCGCCACCGAGGCGCGGCTTCACCGCTCCGGCCGACATGATGTAGCCGTGGATGTCGTTGGTGAACGCCGCGAGGTCCTCCATGATCGACTTGTTACGGCGGACCAGCCAGTTGTAGGCGAGCACGGCCGGAACCGCGACGACGAGGCCGAGCGCCGTCATGATCAGCGCTTCACCGACCGGACCGGCGACGGCGTCGATCGACGCCTGCCCTGACGCACCGATCTTGATGAGAGCGCGATAGATGCCGACGACGGTACCGAACAGACCGATGAACGGAGCGGTCGAACCGACCGTCGCGAGGAAGGCAAGTCCTTCGCCCAGCCGCGCACCGATCGCGCCCTGGCTGCGCGCCAAGCTGTTCGCCATCCAGTCGTGCTGGTCGATCGGGTCCGTCAGCTTGCCGTGCTGCTCCTGCGCCAGGAGCGCGTCATCGACGATGGCGCGATAGGCGCTCTTGGCCTCTAGCTTCGTTGAAGCCTCACGAAGGTTCGGCGAATTCCAGAAGCTGGCGCGAACCTTGCGGCCCTGGCTGATGATCTTTTGCTGCTGCATCAACTTCGTGAAGAGGATGTAGAAGGAGAAGATCGACATCAGGACGAGGATGGTGAACACCGAGATGGCGATGATACCGCCCTGCTGCAGAGCGGGGATCAGGCCGTACGGATTGTTTCCTGCGGCGGGTGCTGCTTGCATTGCTGTATTTTCCTTTTCGAAATCTATCTCAAACCGAAGCCGTTATTCCGCGATGCGCCACACGATCGACTGCGTGTACGAACTCGTCGTCGGGTTGCCGCTTGCATCTTGAGCTGGGCTGAACCTGGCGCGCGCCGTCACCAATCGACAGGTTGCGCTCTTGAGTGTCGAAGACGCACTTCCCGACGGACTGCATCCCGTAACTCGTCCGCTCGGCCCGATCGTCAGGGATACCGTGACAGTCCCCTGCTCATTGTTGTCTAGGGCACTCGGCGGATAATCATCTGCCGAAAACAGCCCTTGAAGGCTACCAGTGAGGCTTCGCGCCTGCGACTGGCGCGGCGGAGGCGGCGGCGCAGGCGGGCGAGGCACGATCACCGGAGCCACAGGCGGGATGGTGGTCAACTCCTGCACCTAAATCGGTGGCGGCTCCGCGTTCATGCGAACCAGCGGCGGCGGCGTCATCGGCGGCGGCGGAACCTTCGGCATGTCCTTTGGCGGAGGCGGCGGCGGCTCCGGTGGTGGCGGCTGCTCCTCGACGTCGAACGTCTTCAGGTCCTGAACCGACTTTTTGATTACATTGTACGCAAGTCCCGTAACGATCGCGTACATCAGTCCGCCCACGACGATCACCGTGAAGATGATCGACATCGGTCGGTTGCCGCTCAGATCTTTTCGCTGGGCGTATGACATTAACCCGCAAATCTCCTCGACACGCCATGGCAGCGCCACGGCCAGACCGGGCGCTCGGAACGCTCGCCCTGCCCCGAATGGAAGCGCCAATGTATCAACATATCATCGGCACAGGCGGGCTTCCCTACATCCGCCTCAAAGGCCGCGCAATCGATTTTGTTCCACATCCGGAAGGCGTGAACCCCTTCCGTAACGCGTTGTTGTTCACGCCTCGGGCCAGAGCCCAGAAAAGGATGCTACCTCCACTCCAACGCCGTGGGCTTCGGGGTACACGTCCGGCTTCGAAGTCCGCACCCGCAGCGCCTTGACCCCCCGGAACGCCGCAATTCGTTCGAAGACCGCGTGGGCGAGCGTCTCCTGTAGGTTGTAGCGGCCAGCACCGGCGATCTCCTCCACTTCGGCGCGGACGAAGTCGTAATTCCACGCGCGAGCCGGGTCGTCGCCCTTCGGCAACGACAGATCTTCCAGCCAAATCTCGACGCTGATAATGAGGCGCTGGGGTGCTCCGACCTCGAATTCGTGAAAGCCGATATCGGCCTGGACTTCGAGCAATTCGAGCAGGATCCGCGCGGAACGAACCTTGAGAAGGTGCGGCACCAAGCCGGACAGTTTGACTTCGCTCACTTGTCCCCCAGGAATTGAACATCGTGCTCAAGTGCCATAAATCGCTGCCCGGAATCGATGACCAGCGTTTGTCCCGTCACGCACCGTGCCTCAACTAGGTAGCGAATGGCGTCGACTACGTCTTTGGCCGCAACACCGCGATGTAGCGGGTTATCGCTGTGCATCGCCCGAAAGTTCTCTTCGCTCTGCCCGCTCGATTGAAGCATTAGGCCAGGAGCAATTCCGTTGACGCGTATGCCCTTCGACGCAAGCGCGCGCGCCGCGAGCTCGGTGAATCCGGCGAGCGCACCCTTCGACAGAGTATAGCTGAGGTAGTCGGGGTTCGGCGCAGCGAGCTTCGAATCGAGCAGATTGACGATGAGCGCGTCCCCTCCTGCCGGGTGGTCCCGGGCGAAGCGCTGAGCAAGTAATGCCGGTGCCTGGACGTTGACGCTCATGTGCACGGCGAACTCGTCGGCGCTGAATTCGTCCAAACAATCCCATGCGAATCGGGCGGCGTTATTTACGAGCAACCGCGCGGGGGGCAGTGCAGCCGTCGCGGCGAAGATGGCCTCGGCGCAGCTTGGATCTGCGAGATCGGCAACCACCTTGACTGCACCATCGGGGACCAAGTCCTGGTCGTGGTGGAGGTGAGCAACCACGGCCCAACCGTCCGCCAGCAGCTCGCGCGCTATCTCTAGACCGACACGCTTGCCGGCTCCGGTTACGATTGCGGTGCGCCCTTTGTTTGCCATTGCGCCACTCCTGCCTTGAGCGATGAGGCGAAGCAATCCAATGACGCTTCCATGCCGGAAGCCCGCCCTCCGATAGAGCTGCAAGGGCTCAGCCTCACCGATCTTCAGAAGATGATCGACGAGCGGCGGTTGCCGCCCGTGGATAAGTGGGACCCGGAACAGTGCGGCCATTCAGGCATGCGCATCGCCCGCGACGGCAGCTGGTATCACGAGGGGATTCCAATCCAACGGCCAGCGATGGTGCGACTGTTCTCGACCGTCCTTCGACGCGAGCCCGATGGACGGCACGTGCTTGTCACCCCGGTCGAGAAACTCGACATCGAGGTCGAGAGGACAGCGTTCCGTGCCGTTGAAATGCGAAGCGAGGGCTTGGGCCGCGACAGGAAGATCGCCTTCAGGCTCGATAGCGGCGATGCGGTGATCCTCGGCCACGAACATCCTCTACGAATGGACGGGGACGAGCACGGGCCCTCCCCCCGCCTGCTCGTCCGGCACGGCCTCGAAGCACAACTGTCGCGGCCGATCTATTACGAGCTCGCCGAAATCGCGATCGCCGAGGGTCATAAGGCGCTCGGAGTATGGAGCGATGGCGAGTTCTTCCCGCTGGGTGACGCGGCGTGACATTGGCCGGGCGGCTACGCGCCGCACTCACATCACCGCCTCGATTGCCGCCGCTCGCTGGAGATATTCCCGAGCTTCGAGCGGAGGCCGAGGTGGCTGCAGCAGTGCTGATCGCGATCACCGAACGAGCCAACCCGGGCGTGATTCTCACCGTGCGCCGAGAGCATATGCGAACTCATGCGGGCCAGGTGGCTTTCCCTGGCGGGCGCGTTGATACGGGCGAGGAGCCCATGGAGGCGGCCCTTCGCGAAGCTCACGAAGAGATCCTGCTCGATCCCGCCGCGGTTGAACTGATCGGGCCGATCGAACCGTATCGCACCGTAACCGGCTATGTCGTGACGCCCATTCTCGGAGTCGTTGCTCCCGACCTCCCACTCACTCCACATGAGCATGAAGTGGCCGACTGGTTCGAAGCGCCGCTTGCCTTCCTCCTCAATCCGGCGAACCAGCATTACCGCAGCGCACTGTTCCAGGGGGAAACACGTCACTATTACGAGATCCTCTGGAACGATCGCAGGATCTGGGGGGCGACTGCGGCAATGATCGTCAATCTTTCTCGCAGGCTGCAATGGAGCTGAAGCTCGACGCGACCAAGTGGCGCAAGAGGCGTGGCATGGCGCGGCTGCTCCGGGCGTTAGCCGCGGACGAAGGCATGACCCGCTACGTCGGCGGGGCGGTGCGGGACGATCTCCTCCACCTCCCGGTGAACGATATCGATCTGGCGACCCGGTTAGCGCCTGACGAGGTCATCCGCCGCCTGGAAAAGGCGAAGATCAAGGCCGTTCCGACCGGTATTGACCATGGCACGATCACTGCTGTTAGCGATGGTCACCCATTCGAGATCACGACCCTGCGCCGTGACGTGTCGACAGACGGCCGCCGGGCGACTGTCGCGTTCACCGACGATTGGAGGGAAGATGCGGCGCGGCGCGACTTCACTATCAATGCCCTGTCCGCAGATACGACGACGGGCGAGATCTTCGACTATTTCGACGGCCTCGACGATCTGCGACACCGGCACATCCGGTTCATCGGCAACCCGCTGCAACGGATTGCCGAGGACCATCTTCGGATCCTCAGGTTCTTCCAATTCCACGCGCGCTTCGGGTCGGGCGAACCGGATGCGGCGGCGCTCGCGGCGTGTACCGAGCGGGCCAAAGACTTAATGGCGCTCTCGCGTGAACGGATCGCCGACGAACTGCTCAAACTGCTGGCTGTCGAGGACCCCTCGGTCACCGTCGGGATCATGCTTCAGCGAGACATCCTCAAGCCCGTTCTTCCGGAGATCGAGGCCGAGCGGCTGCGCGACCTGCAGGCGCTCATCGAGGCCGAGCGACAAGCGGGCACCGAAGCCAATGCCCTGCGTCGTTTAGCGTCCCTTCTCCCGCGCGACCCGGCAGTCGCCGACGCAGTGGGCGCTCGCCTCAGGCTTTCGAACAAAGCTCGGAAGCGCCTCGCGTGCGCTGCCGGGTCCGATGAATATGAGTCAGCGCAAACTCTGTCATACCGGCTCGGCACCGACTGCGCAGTGGACCGCCTGCTTCTCGACCATCGTGCCGGAGAAGCGAAAGCCATCGCCGAATGGAAAGCACCGCGGCTGCCGATCGGCGGCGGGGCGCTGATTTCGCGCGGGCTTACGGAGGGACCGATCGTCGCCCAGACGTTGAGGCAGATCGAGGATCAATGGGTTCGGGCCGGCTTTCCCTCCGGCGACGAATTCGAACAAATCGTCACCGACGCCCTAAAAGGTGCGGCATAGTCTCACGACCGGTCGCCACGACTTTCCTCCAAGCTGATAGCCTCCAAACTCGGCCATCCGCCGGAGATTCAGTCTTCTCAGGAACTGCGCACTGCGGAGCGCGCGAGGGCGACGTCCGGCATCTGGTCGAGCGAGAGCGCTGTCGGCGCCTGATAAATGGGTGCGCAGGCGAGCTGGGCGTAGCGCGCGAACAGTTCTGCGAAATGCTCGTCCATGGTGCGGACGTCGCTGGCTCGAGCAGCTGCGGCTCGCTGAAGCTCGGGGCCGCGATCGATGAAGCGCTCGATCGCGCGTTCCAACGATCGTTCATTGGCCGACCGATAGATCGCGCCCGCACCGCGCACCAACTGGTCGGTCGCCGCTCCGCGGTCAGGAACGATCAGCGGAATTCCGCTGGCCCTCGCTTCCGCAGCGACCATGCAAAATGTCTCAGCTTCGCAGCCGTGGATCAGCGCATCGGCGCTCGCCATCAATCGCGCCAATTCATGCCGGTCTGTGACTTTCGGTATTACGGCGACATTGGGCAACTGGTCGGCCAGCAATTCCAAGGCTTGGCGCTTCCTTCCGTCGCCGACGAGCAGCAACGCCACGGCGCGGGTCCGCGCGCACTCGGCGACTGCGCGCATGACCATGTCCCAGCGTTTCTCCGCCGAAAAGCGGCCAACGCCGATCAGCAACACGCCGTCCCGATCCAGCCCGAGCCGCTCGAGCGCTCCCTCGCGCAGCGTCGCGGAGCGATGCTTGGGCGAGAAAATACCGGGTTCGACACCCATCGGCAGCGTTTCAGTATTGCCGAGCCCGCCAGAGCGCAGACGTTCGGCAAGTTGAGAGTTCGAGCAGACCACCATGTCATGCATTCGGCCGAGCCCGCGAAGATGGTTCCAGAACCAGCCGAAGCAGCGGTCGATCGTCTCTCTCGATGCGACGCCGTCAAGCCAGCGATAGGCATAGGCCGCGAGCGGATCCGAATGCATGATGAGCGAACGACTTGCGGCACCTTGCCAACGCCCGACCATCGTTGCGCTCGACCAAGGTGATGATGACTTCGACGTGATCTGGACGCCAGGCGTCCAGTTCGGCGTGTAGCGCTCGCTCGTCATTGAAGTACCGATACCGCCTGTCGACCGGCAGCTTCGGCGATTGAAGAGTGACGAGCACCGCGCCCGGGCCGCGCTGGCAGGTCGCATATTCCTCGCCGGGCGCAATAACGATCACCTCGTGGCCGAAGCGAGCGGCAGCCCTCAACTTCGCATCAACGTAAGTCCGGACTCCGCCTCCGGCCGGCGTGTAGAATGCACAAACGTCGACGATCCGCATGCGGTTCGGAGAGACAAGCGAAGCGGATGAAGCTCAAGTGAAGGTTTGTTAATGGACGCGCGGCCCCGCTGGCGGATCAGCCTCGTCCGGCGCACATGGGCCGAATGGCCGACCGCGGGACGCTCCTTGCTTCGATCCACGATGTATCTCCGCGCTTCGAATCGGAGGTCGATGGGCTCGTCGACTTGCTGCGAACCCACGTCGGCAACCGGATCGCGATGCTGGTTGTCCCCAATCACTGGGGCGACGCGCCCATCATCCCGAACTCTGACTTCGCCGCACGGCTCCGCTCGTGGGCCAATGACGGGTTCGAGATCTTCCTCCATGGCTTCTATCACAGAGATGCGAGCCGGCATGCCCGCGGTTCAGATCAGCTGCGCGCGCGGCTTATGACGGCGGGCGAAGGCGAATTTCTGGGCCTTCCGGTCGACGAAGCCACAACTAGGCTGATTGATGGAACCCGCTTGCTCGAAGACATCATCGGCAGACCGTTGGCGGGCTTCGTGGCGCCCGCGTGGCTATACGGCCCGGGCGCGCTTGAAGCGCTGGCTGCCGCTCGCGTGCCGATCGCCGAAGATCATCTGCGCGTCTGGTCTCCGGCAACCGGGAAACTGCTGGCCCGCGGACCTGTGATTACCTGGGCCAGCCGTTCGCGGGCGCGACTGGCGTCCTCCTTGGCCGCCGCTTCCGTATTGCGTCGAGCGCCGATCCGAGCACTGCGGGTCGGGGTACATCCGCCAGATATTCGCCATCCTGCGCTCGTCCGAAGCATAAGAAAGACGCTGGAGATAGGTAGCCGCAAGCGCGCGCCCGCAGCCTATTCGGATCTCCTCAGCCCGGCCCGGTCAGAACTTCAAAACGAACGTCACCGCGGGCTTGCGTGAGTGCTTTGGTCGACCGCCCGCACCGACATCCAAACCCGTCCTCTTCTCATAAAGGTTCGACAAGCCGAGGCCCACCGCGGCGTTCGGGGCGAGTTGGTGTTGCACGATCATCTGACGAACAAGTGGGACCGGGCCCGGGGCGGGGCTGTCCTGCTTCAGTCGAAAATCCAAGGCGTGGCCGGTCGCGATTTGCCCAATATCCACCGGGGCCAGGCCTCTCATCTCGCCTGGATTTGCAGCCGACACGGCCTGTACGGCGGCCGCGATCAGGAGCCACGACTCCATCGCCAACCTTTCCCCTGTTACGGGGCCTTAACTAGATGAAGCCTGCGGGGGTTCCAGAGCCCAGCCGGCACTGTCCCGCAGTGGTTCAACGGCGTCGTGAGTTCCAGTAGTCGAGCGCAGCACCAGCTTCGAGCGGCTTGGCGAAATAGAAGCCCTGGCCCGACGCGCAGCCGAGCGTGGCCAGCGTCGTCGCGAGCTCGACCGTCTCGATCCCTTCAGCGGTTGTCGACATCCCGAGAGCCTCCGCAAGGCTCAGCACGGCGCGCACGATGGCGACGCTGTCGGGATCGACCATCATGCCCGAGACGAAGCTCTTGTCGATCTTGAGCACGTCGATCGGCAGGCGCTGGAGATAGGCCAAGCTGGAATAGCCGGTGCCAAAGTCGTCCATGGCAACAGTCGCATCGAGTGCCTTCAGCGCATCGAAGACACGCATCGCCCGCGCCGGGTCCTGAACGATCGAACTTTCGGTGAGCTCGAGCGCGAGCCGATCGCCCGTAAGCCCGCTCGCTCTGAGCGAACTTTCGACCATCTCCGCGACATTGTCGCGCGCGACCTGAATCGCGGACAGATTGACGCCGACGTAGAGAGGCAACTTCTCCCCTGCCTCACTGTCCCAGCCAGCGAGGGTCCGCACCGCCTTGTCCATCGCCCACCGGCCGAGCTGAAGGATCAAGCCGCTTTCCTCAGCCACTGGGATGAATTCGGTCGGGCTGATTTCGCCGCGATCTTCGTGGTTCCAACGGGCAAGGGCTTCGAAGCCTGCGACCTCCCCCGATTTCAGGTTGATCAGCGGCTGGTAGAAGAGTTCCAAGTGGTCGCGGTCGAGAGCCCGGCGCAGCTCCGTCTCGATGGAGAAGCGACGTCGAGCTTCCGTCGCCTGCTTCGGTTCGTAGACCTGCGGCGTGCCGCTCGTCTTGGCCTGCTTCACCGCGAACTGGGCGTTGCGGAACAGATCCTCCGGATCCTGCCCGGCCTGCATCAGAGCAACGCCGATCGCGCATTCCACACGGATCTCGAGGTCGGAGATCTTGAATGGGGCGGCCATGACCTTGTTGATCCGCTCCGCGGCCTTGAGCGCGTCTTCGATGCCCTGGCGCAACGAAACCAGAATTCCGAACTCGTTACCGCCGGTGCGCGCCAAGACGTCGCCCGCTCGAAGAGCGAGGATCAGGCGCCGGGCGAATGTGATGAGCAACTCGTCACCCGCTAGGCCCCCCATCGACTCATTGATGCGAGAGAAGCGCAACATATCCACGACGAGAACGGCATGGTCGACGCGGCGGGACGGCTGTTCGCCGGCCTTTTCGATTGCTTCCGAAAAGCCGAGCCGGTTGGGTAGCCCGGTCAGGCTGTCGCGCAGCATCTCGGCGCGCAGGTTGTTTTCCGCCTGCACCTCGACGGTCCGGTCGACGACACTCAGCAGGCAGCGTTGATTGCCCCTTGGGTCCGATGCCAAGGGCGATAGCTTGAGCTTCAGAAAGCGCCGGCCGATCCCCTCGCCCTCGGCGAGCTCGATTTCGTCACGGGCCGTGGCAGGGTGAAGCAGGAATTCGCGAGTGAAGGCGCCGCCCTCACCGGTCGCGTAGTGCCGGAACGTCTCGGCGAAAGTATTGGCGCGTCCATAACAGCCGGCAAGTTCGAGGAAGCGCGTGTTCATCGCCTCGACCCGCAGCTTGTCGTCTTGGATGGTGAATATGGCAGCCGCGATTGGGAGCGCGTCGAGCAAGGCGATGCCGTCCGCGGCCTCAGCGCGCGGTCTTGCCCCCATCTTATCCGTCTGCACGCGCTGAACGGCGCGCGGCAGCCGGTTCGCTGCAGCCTGCATTGGTCCGGCTTTGAACGAGAGGGGTTAATTCTCTCTTGCTCTCCCGAGAGAGAATGGTTGGTTTCCGGCGGTTTTCTAACCTACGTAAACTTATTGTTTCTCGGGAAGCCGATCGGCGGCATGCGCCCGGCGGCTCCGCGTGCCGCTCGCCACGACGTGAGATCCGTTTCGGTACGAACCCGCCCGCTCTCACCGCCAAGGGCCCAGCTGAGCCCCTCGCTCAGGTGAAATGCGAGGACGTCGGAGAGTCCGCCGTCGCGGTAGCGCTGCAAGGTAACGCCCTGCCCCCTTGCCAACTCGGGGAGTTCCGCGAGCGGGAAGATCAGCATCTTCCGATTCTCTCCGACGACGGCCACCGCATCGGCACTTTCGGGTACCGGCCGGACGACCGCGACCTTGGCACCCGGGCGCAAGTTGACCAGTTGCTTGCCCTTGCGGGTCTCTGCGAGTGTCGCATCGCCGTTCGCAACGAAGCCTCTGCCGTCGGAGGACGCAACCAGCAGCTTGAGCTCAGGCCGCACCACGAACAGCTGGACGATGTCCACTTCGGCTTCGAGGTCGATGAACAAGCGAACCGGCTCACCGAAGCCACGGGCGCCGGGGAGCTTATCGCCAACAAGCGTATAAACCCGGCCGTTCGAGGCGAAGAGCGCCACGCGGTCCGTCGTCTGGGCGTGGAAATGGATGAAGGGTCCATCACCTTCGCGCCACTTGAGTTCCGGAACCTCTTCAAGGGCGACATGGCCCTTCATCGCGCGGATCCAGCCGCGCTGAGAGAGAATGACGGTGATCGGCTCCTTCTCGATCATCGCCGACCAGTCGATCTCCCGAGCAACAGCGGCCGCCGCTATCTGCGTGCGGCGACCGTCGCCGAACTTTTCCTTGATGGTAGCGAGGTCTCGCTTCAGTCGAGTACGCTGACGAGCCGGGCTCTCGATCAACTTCTCGAGTTCGTCGCGCTCCTTCGCCAGCGCTTCACGCTCCCGGCCCAGCTCCATTTCCTCGAGCCGTCGCAATGACCGAAGCCGCATGTTGAGGATCGCCTCAGCCTGCCGATCCGACAGCGAGAATTCAGCCATCATGATGGGCTTGGGTTCGTCCTCCGCCCGGATGACCTCAATCACGCGATCGAGATTGAGGTATGCGACCAGGAACCCCTCGAGCAGTTCGAGACGCTCGTCGATCTTGCCGATCCGCACCTGGCTTCGGCGCACAAGCACTTCGAATTGGAAGGCTAGCCAGCCGGCCAGCGCTTCCTTGAGGCTCATCACTCCAGGAGTACGCGTCGCATCAAGCACGTTGAGATTGAGCGGGAAGCGAATTTCGAGGTCTGTCAGCCGATAAAGGCTTTCGAGCAACAGATCGCTGTCGACCGTCCGCGCCCTCGGCTCGAGAATGAGCCGCACTTGCTCGTCGCTTTCGTCGCGGACGTCGGCGAGGATCGGCAGTTTCTTGTCGGCGATCAGCTGCGCGATCTGCTCGATCAACTTTGCCTTTGGCACGCCGTAGGGAATCTCCGCGACCAGCAGGTGCCAGCCGCCGCCCTTCTCTTTCTCGATCTCGATTTTCGCTCGAAGTCGGAAAGAACCACGGCCGCTCACGTACGCGCGTTCAATCGTACCTTCGTCATCGACGAGCAGGCCGCCCGTCGGGAAATCAGGACCCTTCACCCACTGGAGGAGGGCGCGGTCCTCAATTTTCGGATTGTCGATCAGGTTGGTCGCGGCGTCGATCAACTCACAAAGATTGTGCGGCGGGATCGACGTCGCCATGCCGACCGCGATCCCGCTTGCTCCGTTGGCCAGCAGATTGGGGAAAAGTCCCGGGAAGACTTCTGGCTCCTCTTCCTCGCCATTGTAAGTCGGTCGGAAATCGACCGTGCCTTCGTCCAGGCCGGCCATCAGCTGCATCGCGACGGGGGTTAGCTTGGCTTCGGTGTAGCGGTAGGCGGCGGCGTTATCGCCGTCGATGTTCCCGAAATTGCCCTGGCCGTCGACGAGCGGATAGCGAAGCGCGAAATCCTGGGCCAGGCGGACCATGGCGTCGTATACCGATTGGTCGCCGTGTGGATGGTATTTGCCGATGACATCACCGACCACCCGGGCCGATTTCTTGTAGGCTCCGGCGGGATCCAAACGAAGCAATCGCATGGCCCAAAGCAGCCGGCGATGGACCGGCTTTAGCCCGTCACGGACATCGGGAAGCGATCGAGCGGTGATCGTCGAAAGCGCATAGACGAGGTATCGCTCCGAGAGCGCAGCGTCGAACGGAGTTTCAATTACGGAAGAAATATCGGAGCCAGCCATGAAGACTGCCTAGCAAGCCCCTCGGCGGCCTGCCACCGGTTCCGTAAGCTTATTCCGCCGCTTGCGCGGCCGTTTGTGGCCAGCCGCCGTAAACGTCGGCCTTCGACCGCTCCATCTCGGAGATCAGCCATTCCTTGAAGCGCTTGATCTTCGGCGTCAGCTTCCGATCGGCCGGGTAAACCAGCCAGTAAGCCCAACCCCGGGCAGAGATGCGGTCAGGGAACGGGACCTGAAGCCGGCCCGCGGCCACGTCGCCCTTCCAGAGCAGAGGTGTCAGCAAGGCGAATCCCTGGCCGGCCATCGCCGCATGGCCTTCGTTCGCCTGGTTTTCGAGGCGGATGCCGGGGCGCTTCAACACGGACTCGTCGGCCGGGACGCCATTGTCCGAGAACCACTGCTGCCACCAGTCGTCGTTCGGATTGATCATGTTCTGGTTGGGAACGTCATTCGGCTCGAGCCTGCGTCCAAGCTTGCGCTCCACCGCCGCGATGCAATCAGGGCTCGCCATCGGCGTGAACTGGGATTCAAACAGCCGGTGATGCTCCATTCCCTCCCAGCCGCCGCCGCCTGCCCGGATCGCGACGTCGGCATCCCCGGCCCGCAAATCGCAAACCTCGTTGCTGGTCGTCATTCGGACAGCAAGGTCCGTATGCTCCATTTGGAAGGCGCCCAGTCGCCAGGCCAGCCAGGTATTCGCGAACGTGTGGGTGGTCGTCACCGTGAGCAGCGATTCATCTTCTTCGCGATGGCTTGCGAAGGCGGCTTCGATCGAATCGAAGGCGCTCGACAAAGGCGGGAGAAGCCGCGCCCCGAGTGGCGTAAGCCGGGCTCGGCCCTTTTCGCGGATGAACAAGGGGGCCCCCAGCCGCTCTTCCAAACTCTTCACCTGATAGGACACGGCCGCCTGCGTCATGCCGAGCTCGGCAGCCGCCGCGGTGAAGTTCTCCGTGCGCGCTGCTGCTTCGAAGGCGCGGATCGCCGCGAGTGGAGGAAGCCTTCTCATTAGCTCACTTCATAAGCTCTGTTTATGCCCCCGTTCAACCGTTTGATTGGCGAAACGGGACGGCGAATCATACATATCATTTGGCCGCCGGCGAAGGAAAATCCCTCCCCTTACAGCCCCCTCGCCGGCGGCACATAGTCAAAGGAAGGACGACTTGCCATGACTTATGGCCTTAGCACCCGTGCGTTTATCGAAGACGGCCCCGTTGCGCAGGTCGCCAATGCGGACGCACTCCGCTCAACGGCCCGCTCGTGGCGCGCCTTGGATGAAGCCCATCGCATCGAGCTGATCGAGAAGACTCTCAACGCAGCCAACGATCGCATCGACGCCTTCCCGCTTGCTCTCTGAGCGAAGCGGAAACCGGAAAGAGAAAGGAATTGAAAATGGTGGATGAGATTTTCGACCGCCACTATCAGGCGGGCCGCAGCGAACTGAACAAGACTCTGGCCAGCACCTTCGGACGCCTCGGCCGCGCCGTCGCCAACTCTTTCGAAATACTGGTCAAAATCGAATATCAGGCACCTTGGGCAGCAAAGCCAACTCGTGCCCGCTGCAATTGAACTTCCCCTGAGGAGTGCGGACTAGCACGCACCGCGCTCCTCGCTTATAGCCGCGGCTCCTTCTCCCATTGGAGCAACGATCGACCGTGGCCCGTCGCCGCCAAATCTATGAGGGCAAAGCCAAGATCCTCTACGAGGGTCCAGAGCCGGGCACGCTCATCCAATATTTCAAGGACGACGCCACGGCGTTCAACGCTCAGAAGCGCGGCACGATCAGCGGCAAGGGCGTCATCAACAACCGCATTTCCGAACACATCTTCACGTCGTTGGCAGCGATCGGCGTTCCCACGCATTTCATTCGTCGCCTGAACATGCGCGAGCAGCTGATCCGTCAGGTCGAGATCATTCCGATCGAGGTCGTGGTCCGCAATGTCGCGGCCGGCTCGCTTTCCAAGCGCCTGGGCATAGAGGAAGGCACGCAGCTACCGCGGACCATCATCGAATATTACTACAAGGACGACGCGCTCGGCGACCCGATGATCGCGGACGAGCATATCGCCTGCTTCGGCTGGGCGACGCAGGACGAGATGAACGACATCGCCGACATGGCGATCCGCGTAAACGACTTCCTGTCGGGCATGTTCGCTGCGATCGGTATCCGGCTGATCGACTTCAAGCTGGAATTCGGCCGCGCGTGGGACGGCGATTACGCGCGTGTCATCTTGGCCGACGAGATCAGCCCGGACGGCTGCCGGCTGTGGGACATCAAGACCAACCAGAAGCTCGATAAGGACCGCTTCCGTCAGGATCTCGGCGGCGTCGAGGAGGCCTATCAGGAAGTCGCGCGGCGGCTCGGCCTCTTGCAGCCGGAGGAAGAATCCGCGGTGCTGGACCTCGACAGCCACCGCAAGAAGCGCGGGCGCTAGGGTTCGATCACCTCGAAGTGGATAACCTCTGGTTCGAGCTCGAGCAGAAACTCGGGATCGAACTCGTAATATTTGGCCTTCGTGAGCTCGCGGCCCGCGAAACGGCCGATCGCTTCAAGGTCATCCCATAGCGTGAACATCTCGACGTGGACGACGTCGCCGTCCAACCGATGCAGGCACCAGGCGCCACGATTGCCCTGGATTGAGCGATAGTCGGCAAGGCCCACGTCCTTCATCAGCTGCAGATATTCCTCGGCCCCGGATGCGGCGATCCGGCCGTGCCAGCGTCGTGCAATCATTCGAACGTCCTCTTGCTTGACGTTCCCGCAGCCCGCATCTGCACTAGCAATGAAGCGCGCCCGTGTCGTCACCCTGAACGCCGCGCTCGGGCCGCTCGATTATCGGGTGCCCGAGGACATGGCCGTCGAGCCGGGCTCGATCGTCGTTGCGCCCTTGGGACCTCGCCAACTGCTAGGTGTGGCCTGGGACCCGGAACGTCTCCGGACAAATGAAGTGCCAGACGCCAGGCTTCGTCCGCTGGCTGGCGTGCTCGACGTCGCGCCCATTGCGGAGCCCCTTCGCCGTTTATGCGAATGGACAGCGGACTATTATCTCTCGCCGCTGGCTTCCGTGTTGCGGATGGTGCTTCCGTCATCCGCCGCGCTCGATGGCCCCCGACAGCTGACGGAGTATCGGCCGACGGGAGTCGTTCCCGATCGCCTCACTCCGCAGCGGGACAAGGCGCTTGCTGCATTGCAAGGCCGGCAAGGCACGATCCGGGAACTGGCCGATCATGCTGAGGTCAGCGACACGGTCATGCGCGGTCTCGTCAATGCCGGCGCTCTGGAAGCGGTCGCCGTCGACGCGGACCGCCCCCTCGCCTGCCCCGATCCTGATTTCGCGCCGCCAGACCTCAATGACGATCAACGCTGTGCCGCCGAGAGCCTGGCGAGCGCAGTTGAGAAGGGTTTCGACCCGATCCTACTCGACGGTGTTACAGGATCGGGCAAGACGGAAGTCTATTTCGAAGCAATTGCCGAATGCCTGCGCCAGGGAAAGCAGGCGCTCGTCCTCCTTCCGGAGATCGCACTCACCGAGCCTTTCCTGAAACGCTTCGAAGCCCGGTTCGGCTGTGCGCCCGTCGCTTGGCACTCCGGACTTCGCTCCTCAGAGCGCCGCCGGGCCTGGCGCGCAATCGCCAGCGGCGAAGCCAAGGTCACGGTGGGAGCGCGCTCGGCACTTTTCCTGCCCTATTCAAGCCTGGGCCTGATCGTCGTCGACGAGGCGCACGAGCCTTCGTTCAAACAGGAAGACGGAGTCCAGTATCACGCTCGGGACACGGCCGTGATGCGCGCGTTGTTCGAGGAGATCCCCGTCATTCTGTCGACGGCAACTCCGCCGATCGAAAGCCGGCACATGGTCGAGCTTGGGCGCTACCGAGAAGTCGCATTGCCCCAGCGCTTCGCCGGAGCATCGATGCCGGAGATCCGCGCGATCGACCTCACACGGGACCCGCCGCCGCGCGGCCACTGGCTCGCCCCGGAACTGGTGCAGGAGCTTGAGTCGAATCTCGAGCGCGGGGAACAATCCTTGCTCTTCCTGAACCGCCGGGATTCGCGCCTCTGACCCTGTGCCGCCACTGCGGCCACCGCTTCCAATGCCCGAACTGCACGGCGTGGATGGTCGAGCACCGCCTGATCCGGCGGCTCGCCTGCCATCACTGCGGACACGTCATGCCCCCGCCCAAGGCCTGCCCGGAATGCGGCGAGGAAGACAGCCTGGTCGCCTGCGGACCTGGCGTGGAGCGCATCGCCGACGAGGTCGCTGAGCTATTTCCCGAAGCGCGCACCGCGATCGTGACCTCGGACACGATCTGGTCACCCCAGCGCGCCGCGGAGTTTGTCGGAGCGATGGAACGCGCCGAGATCGACATCGTCGTCGGCACGCAGTTGGTCACCAAGGGCTATCACTTCCCGAACTTGACGCTGGTCGGGGTAGTCGATGCGGACCTTGGACTCGCCGGTGGCGACCTCCGCGCGGCCGAACGCAGCTTCCAGCAGATCCAACAGGTAGCGGGCCGCGCAGGTCGGGGCGACAAGCCGGGGCGTGTGTTGGTTCAGACCCATGATCCCGAAGCACCGGTGATTGCCGCATTGGTATCCGGCGATGCCCCGGGCTTCTACGCCGCCGAGACCGATTCGCGCCGCGAGGCTGCGATGCCGCCATTTGGCAGGCTCGCTGCAATCATCATTTCCGCCGAAGACGCCCGCGAAGCCGAAAGTGTTGCTCGACGCATCGGCAGCGCTGCTCCAACGGTCGAGAGTATGGCCGTCTTCGGTCCTGCACCCGCTCCTCTATCCATGTTGCGCGGGCGCCATCGCCAACGCCTCCTCGTCCATGCTCGCCGCAGCCTCGACGTCCAAGATGTGATCCGCGAGTGGCTGGCCGAGGTCGAGTGGGGCCCGAAGGTCCGCGTCAGCGTCGACGTGGACCCATACAGCTTCCTCTAAAAAGCGCGTCTACCGAAGAGCTTGCGCCCTCTCATCCAGCTGTTAGCTTCCCAACGCCGAGTTAGGGGGGCTCATGCGTAAGCTGGTCAACGGATGCGTCGCTGCGATCCTCGCCGCGGCTGGAACACAGGCGCGCGCCGCTTGGAACGAGGCCACTTCCAAGCATTTCGTCATCTACGCGGACGAGAGTCCAAAGGAGCTCACTGACTTCGCGGACCGTCTCGAGCGGTTCGATCAAGCCGTGCGGCTCATTCGTGGGATGGAGGACCCGCCCGTCGGCCAAGGCAACCGTCTGACGGTTTTCGTCCTTCCAAACGTTGCGGCGGTCCAGCAGCTCGTCGGCAATGACCGTTTCATCGAGGGCTTCTACGAAGGCCGGGCATCCGGCTCCTACGTCTTCGTTCCGCGAAAAACCGACTACGAAGGCGAAGGATCGATGAACGCGGACATCATCTTCTTCCACGAATATGCACATCACCTGATGTTCCAGATCATCGACAGGCCGCTACCTGAATGGGTCGTCGAGGGATTTGCGGAGTTCATGTCGACGGTGCGGTTCGAAAAGAACGGCGACATTGGGATCGGAGCGCCAGCCAATCACCGCGCATGGGGCTTGTTCGGCGGCGATCGTCTGCCACTCGCCACCATGCTCAGCGGCAATTATACGAAGATTACCCCTGAGCAGCGTGAATCCATCTACGGGCGCGGTTGGCTGCTCGTTCATTACCTCACGTTCGAGAAATCGCGGGCCGGCCAGCTGGAGCGCTACGTCGACATGATGTCGAAGGGTACCCCGCCGCTCGCAGCGGCGCAGAGCGCCTTCGGCGATCTCAAGCAGCTGGATCGGGAGCTCAATTCATATTTGAACCGCAAGATGCTCGCTTATCTGCGTCTCCCCGCTTCGAAGTTTCAGACGACCCGCATTGACGTCCGTCCGCTCACCCCGGGCGGCGCGAGGGTGATCATGTTGCGCACGCAGTCGAAACGAGGCGTCAATGAGAAAACTGCCGAGCCTCTGGCCGCTAAGGTTCGCGCCGTTGAGGCTCAGTATCCCGGCGACGAGCTTGTCGAACTTGAGCTTGCCGAAGCGGAGATCGATGCCGGACACTTCGACGCCTCCGAAGCCGCAGCAGATCGGGCTTTGAAGGCGAATCCTCGCGACACCAAAGCACTCATCTTCAAAGGGCGTGCGATCGCGGGCCGAGCGGAGAAGCTCAGCGGCGACCAAAAGCGCGCCGCTTTCCAGCAGGCGCGAACGCTGTTCATCGCAGCCAACAAGCTGGACACCGAGGACCCCGAACCGCTGGTAGAATTCTATCAGGCTTACGTTGCAGAACGGGTGCGGCCGACCGCCAACGCCGTCGATGGCCTTCATTACGCCTCGGAGCTTGCGCCGCAGGACGACGGCCTCCGACTGAACTCGGCCTTGCGCTATCTCGAAGAAGGCAAGCCGCTAGAGGCGAAGCAAGCGCTTACGGTCGTTGCCTACGATCCGCACGGCGGCGACACCGCTCAGCTTGCCCGCACGATGATCGAGAAAATCGATTCCGGAAATGCCAAGGATGCTTTGGCCGCCGCCGTCACGCAGTCGGGTACGAGTTCGGCTCAGCACTAAGGCGGCGGCGCACCCACCACGGCTGCATCAACCTGCCGCGCCTCACCGCGAGCCAGAGGATCGCCAGGCCGGCCGCGGTTCCGATGATGATGCTGATCAAAGAAGCCTCGAGGCCGAAGCCGCCGCCGGTCAGCAGCGCGGGACCCTGAAGCTTGGCGTCGATCAGTCCGTGTGAGTCAGTACCCGACACCGGTACGTCGAACACCTCGCCCTGGGTGAGATTCCACGACGCGTGGATTCCCATCGGGAACCACAGCCGCCTGGTCAACATGTAGGCGGCACCGAGCAAGATGCCTCCTTCGAGCATGATGCCGATAGTCGAGATGAGATCGGCATTGGGGTTCGCCACGTGCGATAGCCCGAACAATAGCGACGAAAGGATCAGCGCGGCCCAGCTGCCCGCGAACACCTCGATCCAGCGGAAGAGAATGGCGCGGAAGATTATCTCCTCGGCAATGGCAGGGAAGACCGCAGCTCCGACGATGGAGGCCAGCAAGTTGCTCGTGTCGCCGGCGCCCAGGATGCGGTAAACTCCCGCCAGCGCAGCAGCCCCGACGATCGTGGCGAACACCGCGCCGCCGACTGCCAACCCAAGGAATAGCTGGAAGATGGGACGAGGGCCGGACAGATCGTCATGATGCCGCGTGCCAAGATGCGGAACGACCAATTTGTAGCTGGCCACCATCACGGCCGCGACTGCCAGCCGGCCTGAAAGCGGCGAAGACGGCAGTGTCTTCTCGAAAAGGCCGGCGACCAAGCCCGCCGGAACCAAGACCGCAGCCAACGCAATTACCATCGCCACGAGCGGGAAATCGACGATCCGCTGGAGCAGCGAGCCTTCGTCCTCGCCCGACGGATCTCCTGAACGCATTCGGCCCCTTTCGACCCGATATTGAGCCGAAGGACAGCGAGCCGGCAAGGACGTATTCTAGAGCGGCAGCTCGGGTGCCGGATCCCGATGCCCCTCGGCCGCCAGCAGCTTGCGCTTGCGGTCAAGTCCTCCGGCATAGCCCCCGAGCGAACCGTCGCTGCGGATCACGCGGTGACAAGGTATGAGCACGGCGACGTGATTGTCGCCATTGGCTGTCCCGACGGCGCGGACGGCACCAGGCTGTCCGATCGCTGCAGCGATCTGCGCATAGCTGCGGGTCTCGCCGGCGGGAATCTTGCGAAGCTCGCGCCAGACGGCTTCCTGAAACGCCGTACCGGCAACGTCGATCGGTAGCTCACGAGCCGCGAGCGGTTGCTCGATCGCCACGAGTGCGCCCTCGACGAGGTCGCGCAGCCCCCCGGCATCCTCCACTATGTTCGCGTTCGGGAAACGCCGGCACAGCGATTCAACGCTGTCGTCGAACGTCAGCCGGCAAATCCCATTGCTCGTCGCGGCGATCAGCATTTGGCCGAGCGGACTATCGAAATGCGTCCAGCGGATCGTCTCGCCGCGCCCGCCATCGCGCCAAGCCGACGGGGTCATGCCGAGCCTCTCCTTCGCATCGCTGTAGAAGCCGCTCGGGCTCGGAATAGCCGGCCTCGTACACCGCGTCGGTAACACGACCGTTCTGCTTCGAGGGCATCCTCGGCGCGGCGATTGCGCAGACCGCGTGCATATTCTGCCGGTGAAACTCCGAGATCGCGCTTGAAGATTCGCTGGAAATGATGAGGCGCGTAGCCGACAGCCTCCGCCAGTTCGGAAAGGTTGCGGCGCCTCTTCAGCCTGCTCGATCAGCTTGACCGCATTGGCGACGGCATCGCGGTCGCGTCCAACCTCGTCTGGCTTGCAGCGCAGGCAGGCGCGGTATCCCGCTGCACGAGCCTCCTCGCCGCTCGCGAAAAACTCCACGTGCTCGCGCTTTGGGCGCTTCGCCGGGCAGCTCGGCTTGCAGTAGATGCCGGTGGTCTTCACCGCGCCGATGACCCGGCCGTCCCAGGCGCGGTCACGCCGCATGAACGCGGCCCAGGCGGTGTCCGCGTCGAGGCGCGCGACCTTGCTCATCGTTTCGGATGTATGCCCTTCGAAAATCTGTGCAAGCGCGGACATCGGATCAGTTCCTTTCGATGCTTGGCGGAGAAGCATCCTCGGATCGCGTTGTGAGCGTGGATCGTCTCGATTTCAGGATTCGTCGAACAGCTTGCGAATGCCTTCGTCCGCCTCGCCAGGCTGGGTGAGGATCGCGTCTGCCATCATTCCGTTCCGGTCGAATCCGCGAAGCGACAGGACCCGTTTATCGAACACCGGGGGAACACAATCTACATATTCCGCCGGCTCTTCATCAGCTTCGGTGACGAAGATCGCGTGGGTAGCCCGATAGGGGTTCGCCACATCATGACTGACGTGGTTCAGCAGCAGCACGTTCTCACCGATTGCGCGGTCCGTCAGGCTTATGCGGCAGGGGAAGGTCGGGCTGTCGACGGTCATGCGAACGATGCCGCGCTTGGCCAGCTCCTTGTCGGGTTGCCCGAACAAAGCTCTGAACGGAGAGGGATCAAGGCCTCGAACGACGTAGGACATGCGAAATTTGCTCCTTTCGGAAAGGGGTATAAGGTGGTTTCCAAGGGGTTACTTCCGCCAGCTTGCGGTCAAACCGGAGGCGGGAGTTGCTGGGGGGAAATTTGCCTATGCGGCGCTTGGGGCACTTTCGGCCGGGTCGGGAACTCGCCCGTCTTTCGATCATTTTCAACGTGTTGCGTACAATATTCCTCTGTGCCGCCGCCGCGGTTGGCTTAGGCAGTTCGGCTTGGGCAGTCCCGCTGCAGCACCCGCTGCGCTTTTTTGAGGGCCGGACGGAGTTTGTCGGCACGATGAAAGCCATGATGAAGAAGGCGCATCGCGTCGAGAGCATCGGCCACGGCACGATTGGTCCCGACGGCGCGCTGACCCTCGTCCAGCAAGTCCGCGACGAGGGCGAAGCTCCGCACCAAAGAATCTGGCACATCCGTCAGGTCGGACCCACGAAGTTCGCCGGCACGATGTCGGAAGCGAGCGGCCCATTGACGATCGATCAGGTCGGTGACGGCTACCGGTTCCGGTTCAACCTTCGCGGAGGCATGGCCGCCGAGCAATGGCTGATCCCGAACCGTGACGGCAACAGCGGACAAAGCATCCTTACCGTGCGAAAGTTCGGGATGACGGTCGCGCGATCCGAAGGGACGATCCGCAAGCTCTCACAGGAAGCCAACGGAGCTCCTTAGAAGCACGTTCCGGTCCCTTGCATCGCCGCAAACCCCTTGCTAGGGGCGCGGCAACCGATGGGGGCGTGCGGGTCTAACCCGTTTTAGCGCCCCGTTTTTCGCATCGGGGCACATTCCGTTTCTGGAGCTTTTCGCGCGTGGAGATATCCGGCGGCATTCGGGCCAGCTTAGCAGGGCGTTATGCGTCCGCCCTGTTCGATCTTGCTCGCGACCAAAGGCAAATCGATGCAGTCGGGCGCAGCCTCGAGGCGCTGGCCCAAGTGCTGACCGATTCGAAGGATTTCGCGGAGCTCGTCGAAAGCCCTCTCGTCTCGCGTAGAGACGCCGCGAAAGCGACGGAGGCAATCGCGGCCCAACTGAACCTCGATCCCATCACGACGAATTTCCTCGGCGTGCTCGCCAGGAACGGCCGCAAGAATCAACTCCGTCCGGTCATCCGCGCCTTCCGGCAGCTCGCCGCCGAGCATCGCGGCGAGACGATCGCGGAGATCGTCACCGCAAGAGCGCTCAACGACGACCAAGTCGCGCAGCTCAAATCGCAGCTCCGCACTCGTGCCGGACGTGACGTGAATATCGACGCTCAGGTCGATCCCTCCATCCTCGGCGGCATCGTCGTAAAGCTGGGCAGCCAGCGTATCGACGCATCGATCCGCACCAAACTCAACCGACTTGCTCAGGCGATGAAAGGCTAAGACTGACCCATGGATATCCGCGCCGCTGAAATCTCCCGCGTCATCCGCGACCAGATCGCGAACTTCGACGCCGAAGCCGAGGTCTCGGAAGTTGGCACCGTGCTGTCGGTCGGCGACGGCATCGCGCGCATCTATGGCCTCGACAACGTCCAGGCCGGTGAGATGGTCGAGTTCGAGAATGGGACCAAGGGCATGGCCCTCAATCTCGAGGCCGATAACGTCGGCGTCGTGATCTTCGGCTCGGACGCCGCGATCTCGGAAGGCTCGAGCGTCAAGCGGACCGGCACGATCGTCGACGTTCCGATCGGCAAGGGCCTCCTCGGCCGCGTCGTCGATGCACTGGGCAACCCGATCGATGGCAAGGGTCCGATCGAATACACCGAGCGGCGCCGGGTCGAAGTGAAGGCACCGGGCATCATCCCGCGTAAGTCGGTGCACGAGCCGGTCCAGACCGGCCTCAAGGCGCTCGACGCCCTCGTTCCCATCGGTCGCGGCCAGCGCGAGCTGATCATCGGCGACCGGCAGACCGGCAAGACGGCCGTCGCTCTCGACACCTTCATCAACCAGAAGGAAATCAACAAGTCGGGCAACGAAGCCGAGAAGCTCTATTGCATCTACGTCGCTGTCGGTCAGAAGCGCTCCACGGTCGCGCAGATCGTCCGCGCGCTCGAAGAGAATGGCGCGATGGAATATTCCATCGTCGTTGCGGCAACCGCTTCGGAGCCGGCTCCGCTGCAGTTCCTCGCGCCCTACACCGGCTGCGCGATGGGCGAATATTTCCGTGACAACGGCATGCACGCCGTGATCGTTTATGACGATCTGTCGAAGCAGGCCGTAGCTTATCGCCAGATGTCACTGCTCCTCCGCCGTCCGCCGGGCCGCGAGGCCTATCCGGGCGACGTTTTCTATCTTCACAGCCGCCTGCTCGAGCGCGCCGCAAAAATGAACGAGGACAATGGCGGCGGATCGCTAACCGCACTTCCCGTCATCGAGACACAGGCCGGCGACGTGTCGGCCTACATTCCGACCAACGTCATCTCGATCACCGACGGTCAGATCTTCCTCGAGACTGACCTGTTTTATCAGGGCATCCGCCCGGCGATTAACGTCGGCCTGTCGGTCAGCCGCGTCGGTTCAGCCGCTCAAACCAAGGCGATGAAGAAGGTTGCCGGCTCGATCAAGCTGGAGCTCGCGCAGTATCGCGAGATGGCCGCGTTCGCCCAGTTCGGCTCCGACCTCGACGCCTCGACGCAGAAGCTGCTCGCCCGCGGCGCGCGCCTTACCGAGCTCCTCAAGCAGCCCCAGTATCAGCCTATGCCGATCGAGGAGCAGGTTGCGTCGATCTTCGCCGGAACGCAGGGCTTCCTCGACAGCGTCGAAGTGCGCGACGTCGTTCGCTACGAAGCTGCTATGCTGAGCTTCCTCCGTTCAGAGGCGCCGGAAATCCTCGCGAAAATCCGTGACACCAAGCAGCTGGATGACGACACGGCCGCGGCTCTCAAGGACGCCCTTACCGCGTTCGGCAAACAGTTCGCTTAAGGGAAAGCGGCGCTAGACGATGGCGAGCCTCAAGGCCCTCAAGATCCGCATCGGCTCGGTGAAGTCGACGCAGAAGATCACCAAGGCGATGAAAATGGTCGCCGCGGCGAAGCTGCGCCGCGCTCAGCAGAACGCCGAGGCGGGCCGTCCTTATTCCTCACGGATGACGGAGGTTGTGCGGTCGCTCGCCGCGAGCGTGACCGTCGGACCGCAGACGCCGAAGCTGCTCGCCGGCACGGGCAAGGACGACACGCACCTGATCGTACTCGCAACCGCGGACCGCGGCCTGGCGGGAGCCTTCAGCAGCAACGTCGTTCGAGCAGCTCGCCGCAAGGCCGACGACTTGATCGCGCAGGGCAAGACCGTCCTGTTCTACATCGTGGGCCGCAAGGGGCGACCGGTGATCCAGCGCCTCTATCCGCGCAGCATCATCGCTCAGCATGACACGAGCCACATGAAGGCGCCGAGCTACGCCGACGCGCAGGCGATCGCGAAGGATCTGGTGGACCGCTACATTACGGACGGGATCGACGTCGTGCACCTCGCCTATGCGAACTTCCGCTCGACGCTCGTGCAGGAACCGACGATCGAACAGATCATCCCCATCGCGCCGCCGAAGAGCGAAGGTGCGGCGCAGACCGGCGCGTCGGCCGGGCCGCCTGCGGCCGTGGAATATGAGCCGGACGAGGAAGAGATTCTCGCCGACCTCCTCCCACGCAACGTGGCGGTCCAGCTTTATCGGGCTCTCCTCGAGAACCAGGCCGGATTTTACGGCTCGCAGATGACTGCAATGGACAATGCGACGCGCAATGCCGGTGACATGATCAACCGCCTGTCGATCCAGTACAATCGCCAGCGCCAGGCAGTCATCACCACGGAGCTTATCGAAATCATCTCGGGCGCCGAAGCGCTCTAACGAAACTGAAGGCAAGGAAGACAGACATGGCCACCGCCGCCGACACGAAGCCCCGCAAGAAAGCCGCGCCGAAGGCGACCGCAACCTCCGCGACCGGTTCCGCCCCGGCGAACGTGACGAGCCCGACCAATCTGACGGGCCGCGTGAGCCAGGTGATCGGCGCCGTCGTCGACGTGGCGTTCGAGGGCGAGCTGCCGCCGATCCTTTCCGCGCTCGAGACGGACAACCAGGGTAACCGCCTGGTACTCGAAGTCGCTCAGCACCTCGGTGAGAACGTTGTCCGCACGATCGCCATGGACTTCGACCGACGGCCTGACGCGCGGACAGGTTGTGAATGCCACGGGCTCCCAGATCCGGGTGCCCGTCGGTCCCAAGACGCTCGGCCGCATCATGAACGTCATCGGCGAGCCGATCGACGAGCGCGGCCCGATCGGGAGCGACATGTCGGCGCCGATCCACGCCGAAGCCCCTGCCTTCGTTGACCAGTCAACGGAGGCGGCGATCCTGGTCACCGGCATCAAGGTCATCGACCTCCTCGCTCCCTACGCCAAGGGCGGCAAGATCGGCCTGTTCGGCGGCGCCGGCGTCGGCAAGACCGTGCTGATCCAGGAGCTGATCAACAACATCGCAAAGGGTCACGGCGGCGTTTCGGTGTTCGCCGGCGTCGGCGAGCGTACCCGCGAGGGCAATGACCTCTACCACGAGTTCCTTGACGCCGGCGTCATCGCCAAGGACGCCGACGGCAATCCCACGCCCGAAGGATCCAAGGTGGCACTCGTGTTCGGCCAGATGAACGAGCCGCCGGGAGCGCGCGCCCGCGTCGCCCTGTCGGGTCTCACGCAGGCGGAATATTTCCGCGACGTCGAGGGCCAGGACGTGCTCTTCTTCGTCGACAACATCTTCCGCTTCACCCAGGCGGGTTCGGAAGTGTCGGCGCTTCTCGGCCGTATCCCTTCGGCGGTGGGCTACCAGCCAACCCTCGCGACCGACATGGGCCAGCTGCAAGAGCGCATCACCTCGACCAACAAGGGTTCGATTACGTCGGTGCAGGCGATCTACGTGCCGGCGGACGACTTGACGGACCCGGCGCCGGCGACCTCGTTCGCCCACCTCGACGCGACGACGACGCTGAGCCGCGCGATTTCGGAGCTCGGCATCTATCCGGCCGTCGATCCGCTCGACTCCGTCAGCCGCGTTCTGACCGCGGCGGTCGTCGGGCAAGAGCATTACGAGGTTGCCCGCGCCGTCCAGGAGACGCTCCAGAAATACAAGAGCCTTCAGGACATCATCGCCATTCTCGGCATGGACGAGCTGTCCGAAGAGGATAAGCTGGTCGTCAGCCGCGCGCGCAAGATTCAGCGCTTCCTCAGCCAGCCGTTCCACGTGGCCGAAGTCTTCACCGGCATCCCTGGCAAGTTCGTCCAGGTCGAAGACACGGTCCGCTCGTTCAAGGCGGTCGTGAACGGTGAGTACGATCACCTCCCCGAAGCAGCCTTCTACATGGTCGGCGGCATCGAAGAGGCGGTGGCGAAGGCCGAGAAGCTGGCGCAGGAGGCCTAAGGACTGGCCGGCAACCTGCGCCTCGAAGATTGCGTCAACGAACGCTGCCCGTGGTCCGGTGAGCCGGTAAGCGCGGACAGCCTGTCGCTCTATCGCGGCAAGGTCGTCGGCTTCTGCAATACGGGATGCCGCGACAAGTTCGAAGCGGCGACCCACGCATTCGACGCGAAGATTGAAAGTAAACATTGATGGCCGATCTGCACTTTGAGCTCGTTACGCCCGACCGCCTAGTGATGTCCGATGAGGTTTACATGGTGGTCGTGCCCGGGACCGAGGGCGAGTCCGGCATCATGGCCGGCCACGCACCGTACATGACGACCCTGCGCAACGGCGAGATCGCCGTCTATCGCAACCAGGGTGCGCAGCCTGAGAAAATCCCGGTCACCGGTGGCTTTGCCGAGGTGAGCGACCGTGGACTTACTGTGCTCGCGGAGAGCGCCGGGGCATAAGATGGTGGACGGGGGTTAACCACACCCCTCATCAATTAGCTTTTTCTAAAAGGTTTCACCCCTATTCACCACCCTGGACCTCGTGAGAACCACAACGGCAGGGTGGGAATGAGCGCATTCGGTAAGCGTGGCGGCATGGGCGGCGGTGGACGCCCGAGCTTTGGCGTCGCCAAGCCCATGAAGGGCGGACCCGGCACCGCCGCGGTTGAGCGCGACACCCCGGAGCCAGGCGGCGACCAGTTCCCGCCCTTGGACGAGCTCACGCCGACCGTCGATGCAGCGATTTCAGACGACCCGTCGGCGCCCAAGCAAGGCGCGATGGACCGCCTTACTGCGCGCCAGAATTCCAGTGGCGAGCAAGGCAGCAGCAAGGCAGAGGGTTTTGAAGCCTCTGTCCACCGCATCAAGGAGCAGGTGCTTCCACGCTTGCTAGAGCGCGTCGACCCCGAAGCCGCTGCGACGCTCAACAAGGACGAGCTCGCCGAGGAATTCCGACCGATCATTTCGGAAGTTCTCGCCGAGCTGAAGATCACCCTCAACCGTCGTGAGCAATTCGCGCTCGAGAAGGTTCTCGTCGATGAGCTTCTCGGCCTCGGCCCGCTCGAGGAGCTTCTCGCCGATCCGGCCATCAGCGATATCATGGTCAACGGTCCCGAGCAGACTTACGTCGAACGCAAGGGCAAGCTCGAGATCGCGCAGATCACCTTCCGCGACGAGGAGCATCTGTTCCAGATCGCGCAGCGGATCGTGAACAAGGTCGGCCGCCGCATCGACCAGACCAGCCCCCTTTGCGACGCCCGCCTTCAGGACGGCAGCCGCGTCAACGTGATCGTCCCGCCGCTGTCGCTCCGCGGCACCGCCATCTCAATTCGTAAGTTCTCCGAGAAACCGATCACGCTCGACATGATGCGTGGCTTCGGATCGATGTCGGAAAAAATGGCGACCGTGCTGAAAATTGCGGGCGCCAGCCGAATGAACGTCGTCATCTCGGGCGGTACCGGTTCGGGTAAGACGACGATGCTGAATGCCTTGTCGAAGATGATCGACCCCGGCGAGCGCGTAATCACCATCGAAGACGCGGCCGAGCTTCGGCTTCAGCAGCCGCACTGGCTGCCGCTCGAAACGCGTCCGGCAAACCTCGAAGGCCAGGGCGCGATCACCATTCGCGACCTCGTCATCAATGCTCTGCGTATGCGTCCCGATCGCATCATCCTGGGCGAGATTCGCGGACCGGAGTGCTTCGACCTGCTCGCGGCCATGAACACTGGCCACGACGGCTCGATGGCGACGCTCCACTCCAACTCCCCGCGCGAATGCCTCGCGCGTATGGAAAACATGGTGATGATGTCGGACATCAAGGTCCCGAAGGAAGCAATCTCGCGTCAGATCGCCGAACTCGGTTGACCTCATTGTGCAGGTGAAGCGCCTGCGCGACGGTTCGCGCCGCACCACCAACATCACCGAAGTGATCGGCATGGAAGGCGACGTGATCGTCACCCAGGAGCTGTTCAAGTTTGAGTATCTCGACGAGAGCGCCGACGGAAAGATCCTCGGCGAATACCGCTCGATGGGACTACGTCCATACACACTCGAAAAGGCCAAGCAGTTCGGCTTCGACCAGCCGTACCTGGAAGCCTGCCTCTAACCCTTCCTCGGGTTAGCTCGACGACGGCGTTCGCTGCATCTATGCGCCTGCCCGATTGTTCGGGCGGACCGCGTCAATCGTCCGATTCACCTCGTACTATGTGCCCGTCGCGCGGCAGTAAATCGAATAGTTAGAGCGGCCTCGAAGGCGGGTTGCACCCTTTGGTTCGTCCCCCTAAATGCCACCCCGAGTGGGCGTGTAGCTCAGTGGTAGAGCACTGTGTTGACATCGCAGGGGTCGCAAGTTCAATCCTTGCCACGCCCACCATTTTTTCAGTCAATTCAGGATCTTCTGAACAGCAGCGGCTCAAAGGCGGCCGTGCTGATCCTCGGTCTGGAACATCCGGTCGACCTCCATCACGAGGTCTTTCAGATGGAAGGGCTTCGACAGCAGCTTGGCTTCCGGAGCCGTGCGGCCGCCCTGCAGTGCGACGGCCGCGAACCCGGTGATGAACATCACCCGGATCGCTGGGTCGATGGCGCTGGCTTTCTGGGCAAGCTCGATCCCGTCCATCTCGGGCATCACAATATCGGTGAGCAGCAGATCGAACTGTTCGTTGTGGAGCAATGGCATGGCTTCGGTGCCGCAGCCAACCGCCTGCACTTCGTATCCAACACGCTGCAACGCGCGCTGAAGATACTCGCGCATGGACGTATCGTCTTCTGCGAGAAGAATGCGTGCCATCCCCATACCTATGCTATGAATGCCTGCAATTTGCCAGAAGCGAATAACGCTCTCGCACGTTGCAAGTCCCCACAGCAGTTCTAAACTGGCACACTATTTTACCCTGATGTTTCTCCCCTCCCCCATCATCCACCCACCAAGGGGCGATTTACCGGTCCTTCTTTCGGTCCCGCATTCGGGACGCGACTATCCCGAGTGGCTTGTCGCCATGGCGTCCGCGGGCAGAGCGTCGCTGACAACGCTCGAGGATCCGCTCGTTGATCGTCTGGTGTGGCGAGCGGTCCAGCGAGGCTGCGGAGCGGTCATCGCCCGGACGCCGCGCGCCGCCGTCGATTGCAACCGCGCCGAAGACGAAGTGGATCCGTCCGTGGTCGATGGCGGCGGGCGAGGTCGAGTAACGGCGCGGGCACGCGGCGGGCTCGGCATTGTCCCGGGGCGCACACAGCAGCACGGCTATCTGTGGCGGCGGCCGATCAACCGGGACCAGCTCGAAGAGCGGATCGCGCAGGCGCACCGGCCATATCACGAGGCGATCGAGCAACAACTCGGGCTACTCCTGGACCGCTTCGGCTGCGCGCTTCTGCTCGATTGCCACTCGATGCCTCCGCCGCCGCAGGGCATTCCGCCGGTGGTATTCGGGGATTGCAGGGGCCGCACCGCCGACCGCTGGATCAGCGACGAAGCCATGATCATTGCTCGCCGCTGCGGATTCGACGCCGGATTGAACGATCCGTTCGCGGGCGGCCACGTCATCGAGAGGCACGCACGCCCTGCGCTCGGAGTCCATGCGCTGCAGATCGAGCTCGACCGCCGCACCTATCTGGATCGTACGTTCAAGCTCGCCGGCCCCGGATTCGACAAAGGAGCCTCGCTGATCGAGGCGCTGGCCGTCGAGCTTGGCGCGAGCTTGCTTGGCCGTCAGTACGCGACTGCCGCAGAGTAGTTAGGCGGTGACCGGCTCCGGCACCTGCTGCGGCGCCTTACCCTGCTGGACCTGCCGGCCGAACACGTCGCGCATCTGCGACAACGAGAAGAGGTGCGCGTAGATGATCGGCAGCATGCCGCTCTGGTTCATCTTGCGTAGTTCGTCGCCGCGCAGCTCGCGCAGCTTGTCCTCGTCGACCATGCGAAAACCGCGATAGACGAATGGCTGCGGCGCACCCTCGGGCTGGATCGCGACCTCGCCCTCCATCAAGAGATCCGACTTCAGCAGATCGTCCATGAACGCCGCCGTGCGCTGGCCGGCTGCCTCGAACTGCTCGCAGAAGCCGAGGATCGCCTTCGTGGCTTCGCTCGGCTGATCGCCATTGAACAAAGGCTCGCCGTCGTCGAACTCGCCGATCGCGTTGGCGGTCGGGTCGACGCAGAGGGACAGCTCGTCACTATCGGGCCGGAGCCGCGCCAGAAGAAACGGATAGCGGCGAATGTAGGCCGGGATGTAGGTCTGTGGATCGAGCGGCCGCCCGTCGGCGCCGAGGAACACGTTGACGCCCTCATTCAGGCCCATCAGCGCCATCGGCACCGGGCTGTCACCGATCGAGAAGACGATCGGGTAGTGCCGCTGCACTAGCGTAAACTCGTCCACCGTCAGCGGGATGGCGTGCGTTGCGATGATGTCAGGCGTCGCCGGGATGGCGCGAACCTTCATATTGCCGTGCTGGGTGACGTTCAGCGGCTCGAGCGCCTTGTAGAAGAGCGGCAAATTTTGGGTCGGGGCGGCAGTCGCCATCCTAATCATCTCCTGGGGACCGGTCTGGGCGGCTCCGCTCACAGAGGAGCCTGCCCTTCCATATTTCGACGGCGCATCTATTGGCCTTGCGTCCATTAGGCAAGCCAGAGCCGAACCCACCGCGCGTGCCGGCTCGCCAGTTCATTGATTATTCAACGCTTCACTGCGAAGCCCTTGTCCGGCGAGGGCGAGGCCAATCAGTGATTGCGGGTTCTATCTTCAGTTTCATACCGATCCTGCTCGGCCTCTTCGGGGTGCAGCCCGCAGCCATGCAGCAAGGCGTGACCCGTCTCGTCATCCAGGATGAGGTCATCGTGCGGATCCCGGTCGAGCCTCGCCCCGTGGGGCCGACAATCCATTGGATCGAGCACAAGGGGCCGAAGTGCATCCCGGTAAACGCCATACGCGGGGCGCTTCTCTCGGGCCCCGAACAAGTCGACTTCATGCTCGGCAATCGTAGCCGCGTGCGTGCGCAATTCGACGAGGACTGTCCCGCGCTCGATTTCTATGCCGGCTTCTATCTTCAGACGGACGGTGACAAACTGTGCGCCGGCCGGGATGCAATCCACTCGCGCATGGGCGGAAGCTGCACCATCGAGCGGTTCAAGGTGCTCGAAGCGAAACTGCGTCAGTAGCCCTTGGTTTAGGGCGATCGAATGCCCACATTCCTTGACAAGTCCGAACGCGTCCGCTTAGCCGCTGCACTGCAGCCGAACGGCCTTCGAGAAGCCTCGGGCTCCACTCTATCTTCCGGAATTTGAATGACTTTTGCCGACCTCGGCCTTTCCGACGAATTACTCCGCGCCGTCAACGACAGCGGATACGGCGAACCGACGCCGATCCAACGCGCCGCCATACCCTCGGTCCTGATGGGCAAGGACCTGATCGGCATCGCCCAAACCGGCACCGGCAAGACCGCAGGCTTCGTCCTGCCGATGATCGACATCCTGCACCACGGCCGCAGCCGCGCGCGCATGCCGCGCTCCCTGATCCTCGAGCCGACGCGCGAGCTGGCGATGCAAGTCGCCGAGAATTTCGAGAAATACGGCAAGTACCACCCGCTTTCGATGGCGTTGCTGATGGGCGGCGTTCAGATGGGCGACCAGGTCAAGGCGCTGGAAAAGGGCGTCGACGTCCTGATCGCGACGCCGGGGCGCCTGATGGACCTGTTCCAGCGCGGCAAGATCATGCTCAACGACTGTAACTTGCTGGTGATCGACGAAGCCGACCGAATGCTCGACATGGGCTTTATCCCCGACATTGAGGAAATCTGCTCAAAGCTTCCGGTCTCGCGCCAGACGCTGCTGTTTTCGGCGACCATGCCGCCGCCGATCCAGAAGCTCGCGCAGAAGTTCCTGAGAGATCCCAAGCGTGTCGAGGTGGCCCGTCCGGCGACCGCAAACGTGAACATAGAGCAGCGGCTGGTCGACGTGCGCTCCGACAAGAAGAAGGATGCCTTGCGTGACATTCTTCGTCACGAAGAGTTCAAGAACGCGATCGTTTTCTCGAACCGGAAGACGACGGTTCGGGAGCTTGCCAGTAGCCTGAAGCGCTCCGGCTTCGCGGTTGGCCAGATCCAGGGCGACATGGATCAGTCCGATCGCATCGCAGAGTTTGATCGCTTCAAGAATGACGAGATTACGGTGCTTGTCGCGTCGGACGTGGCGGCCCGCGGTCTCGACGTGAAGGGCGTCAGCCACGTCATCAATTTCGACGTACCCTGGCAGCCTGACGATTACGTGCACCGCATCGGCCGCACGGGCCGCGCGGGTATGACGGGCATTGCGATCACGTTGGCCTCCCGAGAGGATGCCGAAGCCATCAGCCGGATCGAGAAACTCATCGGACACAAGATTCCGCGGGCCAAGACTTCGCCCGAACCGATCGAACAGGAACCGCCTGTCGCAGCGAAGCCATCACGCGCCGCAAAGCCGAGATCGCCGTCCAAGAAGACGCAGCGTCCGGCAGTGGACAGCTCCCCAGATCCGGCTCCGTGCGAGCGCTCGACGGTCGTCGAGGACCTGAAGGGCGACTGGAATGGCCCGTTGCCCGGTTTCCTCTCCGTCAGCGCGATATAATTGCTGACACTGGAAAGCCGCTGCAGCGCTTCCTAGCTCCTGCGCGGGCTGACAGCGAAAGGAGCCTTCATGGCCGACAGCAACGAATACGTTCCTCCCCGCGTGTGGACATGGGAGCAGCCCAGCGGAGGCCAATTCGCCAACATCAATCGCCCGGTCGCCGGTGCGACGCACGAGCAGGAGCTTCCCGTTGGGGAGCACCCGCTGCAGCTTTATTCGCTGGCAACGCCCAACGGCCAGAAGGTCTCGATCATGCTCGAGGAACTCCTGGAGAAGGGTCATGATGACGCCGAATACGACGCGTGGCCGATCCGCATTGGCGAAGCCGATCAGTTCGGGAGCGGCTTCGTCGCCGTGAACCCAAACTCAAAGATACCCGCGCTGCTCGATCGCAGCGGCAAGGAGCCGGTGCGCGTGTTCGAGTTTGGAGCGATCCTCGTCTATCTCGCCGAGAAGTTCGGCGAGTTCCTGCCATCATCCGGTCCCGAGCGCGCGGAGACGCTGTCCTGGCTCTTCTGGCAAATGGGAAGCGCGCCCTTCCTCGGGGGCGGCTTCGGGCACTTCTTCGCCTACGCGCCGACGAAGATGGAATATCCGATCAATCGCTACGCCATGGAAGCGAAGAGGCAGCTCGACGTTCTCAACCGGCAACTGGCGGAGAACGAGTATATCGCCGGGCCCGACTATACGATCGCCGATATCGCGATCTGGCCCTGGTACGGCGGCATTGCCCTCGGGCGGTCATATCCTGGCGCTGACGAATTCCTCGCCACGCACGAATATGAGCATCTGATGCGGTGGGCGAGGCAAATCGACGCGCGCCCCGCGGTGAAGCGCGGCCGCATCGTCAACAAGCTGTCGGGCGATCCTTCCGAGCAGCTTCACGAACGACATGACGCAAGCGATTTCGAGCTGCGAACTCAGGACAAGCTGCAGCCCGCAGACGAGACCGAAGCGGTCAAGGACGACGCGATTTAGCGGCGTCAGCCGCGGCGCATGATCCAGTGCGGCATGACGTGTGGGCATTCCGCGTCGGGGTCGATCTCGAACCCGTGCTTCCGATAGAAGCGAATTGCTCGTTCGTTGTGCCGTACGACGTTGAGCCACATCGGCCGGTCCTCGCCCAGGCACGCCATTCCCGCCCGCATAAGCGACGAGGCAATGCCGCTACCGTGGAACTCCGGATCGACCATCAGCCAGTCGAGCTCCCGGCTATCCTCCGAATGCACCGTCGCAATCACGAACCCCGCGAGCTGACCGTCAGATGCAGCCGTCACGAGGTGCTGGTCCGCATTTCGCGCAGCATTGGTCACGCTGTCGGCTGAGATCCTGACGACGCGCTCGATGAACCCCACTTCGGCCGCATTCAGTCCGTCGGCGTAGTAGGTTGCCGCGGTGGCACGGCGCGTAAGCTCGGCGATGTCGTCGTCGCTGGTACGGCGAAGCGCGTCCTCGTCTGTGTGGAACTCAGGCACGGTCATTCCGATATCGGTCAAGGAAATCTCCCGCGAATGGTGCGAGCCGTTGCGCGCCGATGGCGTTGCGAAGACCCTTCATGACGCGCTGGTAGAACCACAGATTGTGCTGAGTCATGAGCATTGCGCCGAGGATCTCGCCGGATTTGACAAGGTGATGCACATACGCGCGCTCGAACTTGGTGCATGCGGGGCACGGGCAACACGGTTCGATCGGATCAGCATCCTCGGCGAAGCGCGCGTTTCGCAGATTGAGCGGACCATCGGCTGTGAACGCCTGGCCAGTGCGTCCCGAACGCGTCGGAAGCACGCAGTCGAACATGTCGATCCCGCGGACCACCGCTTCAACGATATCGTCCGGTTTGCCGACACCCATCAGGTAGCGCGGGCGCTCCACCGCCAGCATGCCCACCGCAAAGTCGAGGCAGCCGAGCATCGCTTCCTGCCCCTCTCCCACCGCTAGACCACCAACGGCGTAGCCATCGAAGCCGATCTCGATCAGCGCCTCGGCGGAGCGCCGCCGCAGCTGCTCGTCGAGTGCGCCTTGCTGGATCCCGAAGATGGCGGAACGGTCGGCGTGTTCCCCGCCGCGGTCGAACTCCTCGCGCGATCTTTTGGCCCAGCGGACGGACCGTTCCATCGCCTCGTTCTGCTCATCGCGGGTCGAAGTCGTCGGTACAAGCTGGTCGAACTGCATCACGATGTCGGATCCGAGCAGCCGCTGCACCTCGATCGACCGCTCAGGGGAGAGCAGGTGCCGCGAACCGTCGAGGTGGCTTGCGAACGACACCCCGTCCTCGGTGATATTCCTCAACTCGGACAGGCTCATCACCTGATAACCGCCGCTGTCAGTCAGGATCGGTCCGTCCCAGGCCATGAACTTGTGCAGCCCGCCGAGGCGCGCGACGCGCTCAGCGCCGGGGCGCAACATTAGATGATAGGTGTTGCCAAGGATGATGTTCGCACCGCTCGCGCGCACCTCCTCCGGGCGCATTGCCTTGACGGTCGCAGCCGTGCCAACCGGCATGAACGCAGGCGTATGGATCTCTCCGCGCTCCGTCGAGATGATTCCGGCGCGCGCGGCACCGTCCCTGGCGGAAATATTGAAGGCGAAGCGTGGCATTAGGCCGCGGCCTTAGCGGCTTGGGAACGCCTTCGTCAGCCCCGCCCGGATCGATGTATCGTAAACGGTCGCATTACCAAGTTAGTGCACCCGATTGTCACGTGCGCCAGGGCACACAGGCCAGATTGGTTAAGGATCAGTCGAGTATGGCAAGCGTCGCCGAAGACATTCAGGGTCCTCGTAAAGGCGCGCGTAGACGAGTGCTTATGCGCGGCACGCTCTTCGCGCCCGACGGCGCCTACGTCATCTGGATCCGCGACATTTCGACGGTTGGCGCACTCGTCACCTGCAAGGATCGCCTGCCGATCAATTGCGACGTGATCTTTAAGCGCGGCCCGATCTTCGCCGCGGCACACATCGCCTGGGCCAACGAAACGGGCGCGGGAGTTAAATTCTACCGCGACCTCAGCGACGATGCCGTTGCGGCAGCCACGCTGCCGCTTCCAAGCGCCGCGGAGTAGGGTTCCACGCGCCCGCTGGCGCTGGCTTCCTAATATTGCTTATCATGGCGGAATGAAGCGAGTGAGTTCAACGGTCGTCCTAAGCTTAACGCTCTTTGGCAGCGCTGCCTTTGCGCGGCCTTCGTGTCCGCCTAGAGAAGCCGGCTCGGCTTATCCCTGGCAGAACTTCCAGCCGATGCGCGGTGACCAACAAGCCGTCGTCTACGTCGATGTCGATAAGACGGGCCGGCCGCTGAAGTGCGCGCTCGCAAAGAACAACATTCCGGATCCGGAAACGCGCTTCCGGCTGTGCAAGACATACATGGAAGACTGGCACGCATCCGCAGCAGCGTCCGGCGAGCCGGCGATAAGAACCATCCGGCGCGACTTCACAATGCTTGGGAACGATCACCAGCTCGCCGACCAAAAGGCACGCAAGCAATATTTCAGGGATCACCCTGAAGAACGCCCCGAATGCTACCCAACTGATTATTGACCGGGCAGCAGCAAGCTCGCGTCGCCGTAACTGTAGAATCGGTACCCACTCTTGATCGCGTGCGTGTATGCGGACTTCATCACATCCATGCCCATCAGCGCGCTGACCAGCATGAATAAGGTAGACTTGGGCAGGTGGAAGTTGGTGATGAGCCCGTCGATCGCGCGGAAGCGATAGCCGGGCGTGATGAAGATCGCGGTATCGCCTTCGAACGCTTGGATTTTCCCGCTCTCATCGGCAGCGCTTTCAAGCAGTCGGAGGCTCGTCGTGCCGACCGCGATCAGCCGCCTTCCGGATGCACGGACCGAGTTTAGCCGGGCCGCAGTTTCTTCATCGATGCGTCCCCACTCGGCGTGCATCTTGTGAGCAGACGTGTCCTCGGCTTTCACGGGGAGGAAAGTCCCCGCGCCAACGTGCAGGGTCAGGATCTCGCGGCCGACGTCCCGCGCGTCGAGCGTCTCCAGAAGCCGCTCGGTGAAATGCAGCGCCGCAGTAGGTGCTGCGACCGCTCCCTCCTCGCGAGCGAACATCGTCTGATAATCCGCCCGATCCTTCTCGTCCGCTGGCCGGCGCGATGCGATGTACGGCGGCAGCGGCATGCGGCCTGCGCGCTCGAGCAATAGCTCAACTGGCTCCTCGCCATGGAAGTGAAGCAGGGCGGAGCCATCATCCGACTTTTCGATCACTGAGGCGCCGACGCCCGCGCCGAAGTCGATTGCATCCCCGACCCTTGCCCGCTTCGCGTTGCGCAGGAACGCCTGCCATTCGCGCGCCCCCTCTCGCTTGTGGAGCGTCGCGCCGATGCTCGCCTCTCCACGCTGACCCTCAAGCTGCGCCGGGATCACCTTCGTGTCGTTGAACACCAGCACGTCACCGGGCTCGAGCAGTTGCGGCAGCTCGAGCACTTGGTGATCCGATATCTCGGCCCCACGCACGTCGAGCAGCCGCGCCGCGTCGCGCGGCCGCGTCGGCCGCAGCGCGATCCGTTCTGACGGAAGATCGAAATCGAAAAGGTCGACGCGCATGAACGCACGCCTTTAGCGCTACTTCGCTGGCGGTGCAGCCATGTCGCCAAGGTAAGCGCGAACGATCTTGGTGGGCTCGGCCGGCGGCTCGCCCGGCGCAATCGCATCGACCGCGTCCATGCCGGAGATCACGCGTCCCCACACGCTATAGTCTCCGTTCAAGCTCGCGTTCGGCACGAACATGATGAAGAACTGGCTGTTGGAGCTGTCCGGATTGTCGCCCAGACGCGCGGCAGCCACGGTGCCCCGGAGAAATGGCAGGGCGCTGAACTCGGCCTTGAGGTCGGGAAGGCTCGATCCACCTTCACCGGTGCCCTTCGGGTCGCCGCCCTGTGCCATGAAGCCGGGGATCACACGGTGGAATGTCAGCCCGTTGTAGAAGCCCTGACGAACAAGGGTTTGCACCCTTTCGACATGGCGCGGCGCGACATCCGGACGCATCTGGATGACGACCGAGCCGCCGTTCGACAGGTCGAGCGTAAGCTTGTTTGCCGGGTTCGCCGCGACCTCGGCGGGCGCCGCAAGGCTTGGCACGACCGGCGCGGCAGGCTGCGGCGCAGGCTTGGCCGCAATCAGCGCGAATGCGAGCGGCAACAACGACAAAGCTTTGACTAACATAGACCTCCCCGGAATTCTCTTGTGCGTGATCGCACGCTACCGCTGACCTTAGCGTGAACCGCCGTTCAAATGACGACGCACATCCTCGGCGACGGCAGGCGTGACGAACTTGTCGATCGATCCGCCAAAGCGCGCGATCTCCTTCACCAGCTTGGATGCGATTGGCTGCAACGAGACGTCGGCCATCAGAAAGACCGTCTCAATATCGTCATTGAGCTGCTGGTTCATACCCGCCATCTGGAACTCATATTCGAAGTCCGCGACTGCGCGGAGCCCGCGGAGGATGGCGGTCGCTCCCTGCTCTTCCGCAAAGTCCATCAACAGGCTGCCGAACTCGACAACGTCGATGTCTCCTGGAATGTCGGCGACCTCGCGTCTCACCATGGCCAGCCGTTCCTCGACCGAGAACATCGGTTCCTTCGATGGGTTGGTCGTCACCCCGACCACCAACTTGTCGACCAGATGCGAACTACGCCGGATAATGTCGAGATGACCGAGGGTTATGGGATCGAACGTCCCCGGATACACAGCGATCTTCATGTCCCCCGCCCCCTAGTGGTCCCGCTCTATCGCAAAGCGTGCGATTGCACGAAGCAAATCCGCCTCGTTGCCGTGGCTCGACAAGTGCTCCACTGCCTGGTCAACCAGGAAGCCGGCCTGCTGCCGCGCACGCTCTTCGCCGAGCAGCGAGACGAAGGTCGCTTTCCCGGCATGTGCGTCCTTGCGTGTGGGTTTTCCGGCCGCCGCTTCGTCGCCGCTGTGATCGATGAGGTCGTCGGCAATCTGGAATGCCAGGCCGATATTGCGCGCGTACCCCCGATAGGGACGGCGCGCCTCGGGCGGCAACTTGGCCATGATGCAGCCGACTTCCACCGCATATTCGATCAACGCGCCGGTCTTGAGCTGCTGCAGCCGAGTAATCGCGGGCAGGTCGAGCTGCGAGCCTTCCGCTGCGAGGTCCATCATCTGCCCGCCCGCCATTCCTGCCGGTCCCGCGGCACGTGCGAGTTCGAGGACCAGCTCATTCCTGACGAATGGATCGTCGTGCGTCGAAGGATGCGCAGAGAATCTCGAAGGCCAGCGCGTGCAGGCTGTCGCCGGCCAGCACGGCCTCGGCCTCCCCGAAGGCCTTATGCACAGTAGGCTTGCCGCGCCGCAGGTCGGCATCGTCCATGCACGGCAGGTCGTCGTGGATCAGCGAATAGACGTGAATTGCCTCGATCGCGCAGCCGACGCGGAGCGCTCGAACGGGATCGATCGCGAATAGCCGGGATGAAGCGATCGTGAGTAGTGGACGCAGCCTCTTGCCCCCGCCGATCGCAGCGTGACGCATGGCTTCGTACAGGCGCTCACGGCTGTCGCCCGTCGGTGCGAGAAGCTTGGCGAAGAAGTTATCGACCTCGGAGCGGACGCGCGCGCTTTCCGCCTGCAGCTCTTCGGCTAAACGGTCGACAGTCTCAACCGGCATCGAAGGGCTTTAGCCCCGCGGGCTTGCCATCGCTTCCCAAGGCAATCTGCTCAATCCGGGCTTGGGCATCCTTCAGGCGCGCCTCGCAATGGCGCTTCAGCCGGTCGCCCTCCTGGTAAAGCTCGATCGACTGGTCGAGCGGCGCCTCGCCGCGTTCGAGCGTGCGGACAATCTCCTCGAGCCGCGCGAGCGCCGCTTCGAAGCTCAGCTGACTGACGTCTTCAGCGGTGGTGGCCATGACGCTGTTTCACCCTCCCGCACCGGCGAATCAAGGCAGACGCTTATTCGACCGGCGTGTTCTTGAACGGATCGCGGATACCCGGGACGATCTCGTCGCGAAGGGCTTCGTCGCCGGCTCCCGCGAGCGCCGCCTCGGCCTCACGAACATGCTGCTCGCGTTCGCGGCGAAGCTGCTCGATCAGCGCGTCGCGGTCGCCCTCGAAGCGAGTATCGACCGGCGCAGGCGCGCCAGCGGCCTTCGCCGCCTTGGCAACCGCGGCATCGAGTTCGCGCTGGGTCGTGAGGCCCAGGGTCACCGGATCCTTCGGTGTGATGTTCGCCATGTTCCAGTGAGTCCGCTCGCGGATCGCGGAAATGGTCGTGCGTGTCGTACCGATCAGCTTGCCGATCTGGCCGTCGGTGACCTCAGGATGGTTCTTGATGATCCAGGCGATGCCGTCCGGCTTGTCCTGTCGCTTGGAAACGGGCGTGTAGCGCGGCCCGCGCGTGCGGCGCACCTCTTCGGGCGCCCTGTGCATCGTGAGGCGGTAGTCGGGATCCTTCTGTCCCTTCTCGATCTCCTCGTGCGTAAGCTCACCGGCGCGGATCGGGTCGCGGCCTGTCAGCTTGGTCGCGGCGGTGTCGTCGGCGATCGCCTGCACTTCGAGGATATGCAGGCCGCAGAACTCCGCGATCTGCTCGAAGGTGAGCGAGCTATTTTCGACCAGCCAGGCGGCGGTCGCATGGGGCATCAGGGGCTGGGCCACTTCAGATGTCTCCGTCCTTAGAAATGAATAGGGCCGCCCCTCACGGAGCGGCCGGCGTTGGCTGTTGATGTAAACCTGCACCGCTGTCGGGGCAAGGCCGGTCAGGCGTCGATTGAAATGAATCCCGGCTGGGCTTTCACCCGATATATCCACCTGACAATCTTCGGATAGCGCTCAAGATTGAATTCCCCGGCGTCCGCGACGTGCGTGTAGGCGAACAGACAGACGTCGGCGAGGGTCATCCCACTTCCGACGAGCCAATCACGGCCGTCCAGATGCTCGTCCATCAGCTTCAGCGCCGCATCGCCGGCCTCGCGCTTGAGCGGAATTTGCAGCCGCTGTAGCTCGCTCAGATTTTCTAGTCCCACCCAGCCGATCCAAAACCGCATGGTCGCGATGTTCGGCTCGTGATTATACTGCTCCCAGAACATCCAGCGCAGCATATCCGCATGGTCGAACCGATCCGCGGGAATGAGGTTCGAACCTTCCGCCAGATAGTGACAGGCTGCATTGCTCTCCGGAATGAACCGGTCGCCGATCTGGAGCACCGGAATGCGCCCGTTCGTGTTCACGTTGGCGAGGAATTCGGGCGTGCGCGTCTCGCCCTTCATGATGTCGTACTCGCGCCGCTCGATAGGCGTTTCCGTGAGGGCAGCGGTCAGGCGCACCTTGTAGCAATTGCCAGACTCGCTGTGCTCGTGAAGGATCGGCCTCTCGCTCACTCGCCGATCTCCAATACGATCTTGCCGACATGTTCGCCCAATTCCATGCGCGCGTGGGCTTCGGCTGCGCGGCTCAATGGAAAGGTGCTGTCGATGATCGGCTTGAGGCGACCACCTTCGACGTACGGCCAGACCGTATGCGCGATCTCCGCTGCGACCATCGTCTTAAATTCGACCGGGCGCGATCGCAGCGTGGACCCGGTCAGGGTCAGCCGCCGCCGCATTACATCGGCGATAGCGACCTCGGCCTTGGCGCCGCGCTGGAAGGCGATCGACACGTGCCGCCCATCCTCTGCCAGCGCTGCGAGATTCCGCGGCACATAGTCCCCACCGACCATGTCGAGCACGACCGACACCCCCTTCCCGCCGGTCAGCTGCCGCGCCGCCTCGACGAAGTCCTGCGTCTCGATAATTGATCGCCTCGACGGCTCCGAGCTCGAGCGCTCGCGAGCACTTCTCGTCGGTGCCGCACGTCACGATGACATGGAGGTTGAAGAGCACGCCGAGGGAGATCGCCATTGTCCCAATGCCGCTCGTGCCGCCGTGAACCAGCACCCAATCCCCGTCCGCGGCGAAACCGCGTTCGAACAGGTTGACCCAGACCGTGAAGAGCGTCTCCGGCATCGCGGCCGCCTCGACCAGCGACAAGGCGCTGGGAACCAGCAGGCATGTGCCGGCCGGCGCCACGCAATATTCCGCGTAGCCGCCGCCCGCGACCAGCGCGCAGACCAACTGGCCCATGAGAGGCTCAGCGCCTTCGCCCACTTCGACGACCCGCCTGCGAGCTCGAGGCCGAGGATGTCGGGAGCGCCGGGGGAGGCGGATAAAGCCCGCGCCGCTGGAGGATATCGGGCCGGTTCACGCCGGCCGCCGCGACTTCGATCAGGACTTCGCCCGGCCCGGCCCGCGGCACTCGGCCGTTCGACCAGCGCGAGTTCCTCGGCGCCGTCCGGCTGCGGCGCGACGACCGCCATCATGGAGGATGGGATACTCGGCACGGCGCGGCGCTTATTGACTTGGGCAGCCGTACGGTCAACGATTCGCTCATGGACCTGGAAGACCTGTTCCCCAGCAAGCCCGGCGATCCGCTGGTGGAACTTGCAAAACAGGACCTCGACCCCATCTCGATGGAGGAGCTGCAGGCCCGCATCGAAGCCCTCAAGGCCGAGATCGCCCGCGTCGAATCCCACATGCAGCGCGTGCAGACCCACCGCTCCGCCGCCGAAGAGCTGTTCAAGAAGCCGTGAAACGGCCGCCATTAAGGCGCCGGACATCTCTCAGTGCGATTAATCTGTTGAAAAGCCGGGACGCGGCTCTTGATTGCCGCGTTCCCGCGTATGACATTTCATTCAAAGCCCGTGGGCTCCTCCGCGGGCGCGGGAGTTACAGCCTAAATGCCTAGTTTTGCTCGCGAACTCGAACAAACCCTCCACAATGCGCTTGGGGAGGCCAGCCGCCGTCGGCACGAGTATGCGACCCTCGAACATCTTCTGATTGCACTCGTCGACGATGAGCATGCGTCGAAGGTGATGACCGCCTGCGGCGTCAGCCGCGACGAACTTCGCGCTTCGGTGAAGCAATATCTCGACAACGAGCTTGGCGCCCTGGTCGCCGACAGCGCCACCGACCCGACGCCGACGAGCGGATTTCAGCGCGTCGTTCAGCGCGCGATCCTGCACGTCCAGTCGTCCGGCCGCGACGAAGTGACCGGCGCGAACGTTCTTGTCGCCCTCTTCTCCGAGCGCGAAAGCTATGCCGTCTATTTCCTGCAGCAGCAGGACATGAGCCGCCTCGATGCCGTGACCTACATCAGCCATGGCGTCGGCAAGGGCGAAGGCGCGCCCGAAGCCCGCGCCGCCCGAAGGCGCCGAGGAAAAGAGCGAGAAGGAAGGCGGAAAGAAGGAATCCGCGCTCAAGCAGTTCACCGTCGACCTCAACGAGAAGGCGCGCACCGGCAAGGTCGATCCGCTGATCGGCCGCATGCCCGAAGTCGAGCGCACGGTGCAGATCCTCTGCCGCCGGTCGAAGAACAACCCGCTCTACGTCGGTGAGCCGGGCGTCGGCAAAACCGCGATCGCCGAAGGCCTCGCGCGCAAGATCATCGAGGGCGACGTTCCCGAGGTGCTCAAGCCGGCGACGATCTACTCGCTCGACATGGGCGCGCTGCTCGCCGGCACGCGCTACCGCGGCGATTTCGAGGAGCGGCTGAAGTCGGTCGTGTCGGAGCTCGAGAAGCTGCCGAACGCGATCCTGTTCATCGACGAGATCCACACGGTGATCGGCGCCGGCGCCACCTCGGGCGGCGCGATGGACGCGTCGAACCTCCTGAAGCCGGCTCTCTCCTCGGGCGCGATCCGCTGCATCGGCTCGACGACGTACAAGGAGTTCCGCAACCACTTCGAGAAGGACCGCGCGCTGCTGCGGCGGTTCCAGAAGATCGACGTCAATGAGCCGACGATCGAGGATACGATCAAGATCATCGCCGGCCTGCGCTCTTCGTTCGAAGGGCACCACAACGTCCGCTATACGGCCGACGCGATAAGAGTCGGCCGTCGAGCTATCTGCGCGCTACATCCATGACCGCAAGCTGCCGGACAAGGCGATCGACGTGATCGACGAGGTCGGCGCGATGCAGATGCTGGTGCCGCCGAGCCGCCGGAAGAAGATCATCACGCCGAAGGAGATCGAGGCCGTGGTCGCGACCATGGCGCGGATCCCGCCGAAGTCGGTCAGCGCCGACGACAAGCAGGTGCTCGAGCATCTTGAGGCGGACTTGAAGCGCGTCGTGTTCGGTCAGGACCTCGCGATCGAGAAGCTAGCCTCGGCGATCAAGCTCAGCCGTGCGGGCCTGCGCGATCCCGACAAGCCGATCGGCAACTATCTCTTCTCGGGGCCGACTGGCGTCGGCAAGACCGAGGTGGCGCGCCAGCTGGCGTTGATCATGGGCATTCCGCTGCAGCGGTTCGACATGTCCGAATATATGGAACGCCACTCGGTCAGCCGGCTGATCGGCGCGCCTCCCGGCTACGTCGGCTACGATCAGGGCGGGCTGCTCACCGACGCGGTCGACCAGCATCCGCACAGCGTTCTGCTGCTCGACGAGATCGAGAAGGCGCACCCCGACCTGTTCAACATCCTCCTGCAGGTGATGGATAACGGCAAGCTGACTGATCACCACGGCAAGACGGTCGATTTCCGCAACACCATCCTTATCATGACGACCAACGCCGGCGCGATGGACATGGCGCGCGAGAGCATCGGCTTCGGCGCATCCTCACGCGAGGACGCGCAGGAGGATGCGGTCAAGAAGATGTTCACGCCGGAGTTCCGGAACCGCTTGGATGCGATCGTGCCCTTCAGCTACCTGCCGCCGGCAGTCGTTGCTCGCGTCGTCGACAAGTTCATCCTCCAGCTTGAGCTGCAGCTTGCCGACCGCAACGTGCACATTGACCTCGACGACGAAGCCCGGCAAGTGGCTCACCGATCGCGGCTACGACAAGCTCTACGGCGCTCGCCCGATGGGCCGCCTTGTCCAGGAGAAGATCAAGCAGCCGCTCGCAGAGGAGCTGTTGTTCGGCAAGCTGGTGAACGGCGGCGAGGTCAAGGTCCGCATCAAGGACAATGCCCCGGCGTTCGAGATCGTACCGGCGCCGCCCAAGGCGTCAAAAGCGAAGGGCAACGGCAAGGCGAAGGCTGACAAAACTCCGGCGAAGCCCAAGGCCGGCGCGACCGAAGCGGAATAAGGAACGGGCCGGGAGTCTCCTCCCGGCCGTGTCCTTCATTCTGCGGGAGTCATTGCGGGCTGTTGCCGCAACGCTGTGGACTGCTCGACCGCCTTTGCCGCCTCAACGATCACCTCGTAGACGCGCTGAGGCTGCGACAACATCGGGACGTGGCTCGACTGAAGCTCGGTGACCTTCGCGTTCATCCGCTTGGCGACGAAGCGCTCGAGGTCGGGATGCACTGTCTGGTCGTTGGCCCCGACGATGTAGAAAGTCGGCTTCGTCTTCCACGCTGCGCCGTGCACCGGCTGGCTAAAGAGGTCGGCCAGGGGCACCGTCTGCGTCGCCCAGACGATCTCCTGATCTTCTGCGGACAGATCGCCGCAGAAATTGGGTGTTCCCGAGCGCTTCAGCCAAAGTCGGCCGTCGTTCACCTCGACATGGTCGAAGACCGGTGTCTTGGGATGGCGTTCCTGCTCATATTGCGAGGTCTCGCCTTCGTCCGGCGCAAGTGCGCAGATGTAGACCAGAGCCCCGACGCGATCGTCCGTGCCCGCAACGGTGATGACCGTTCCCCCGTAGGAGTGACCTACGAGCACAGAGGGGCTTTTGACGCGGCCAAGCGACGAGCGAACCGCGGCGGCGTCGTCTTCGACCGTGTTGAGCTGATTCTGAGTGGAAATCACCTCATAGCCATCGGCCTGAAGCAGTTTCATGACCTTGCTGTAGCAGGACCCGTCGGCCCAAAGGCCATGGGCAAACACGATGCTGGGTTTTGTGGGCATGAAGCACCTCCAAGGGTGAGGAGTTTGACGCTTGAACCAGGCGACCCCCCGCAGCGTGCTCAACGGGGGAATGCGCCGAACGCGACGCCCGAGAGGCCATTGGCAAGGACCTGACTCCAACCGGCTCGGCAAAACTGCCGTTAGGTCACGGCAGTTACAAGTCTAGTGACAAGTTACGAGCCGTGCCGTCACTGCGCCGGAATTGGCGGCAGCTGCGCCTTGAACTTCGCTGCTTCCTCGGACCCGTCGGTCGTGTCGCCTTCGCTGTAGCTGTGCGCACCTGCGCCCGCGAGATGACCGCCCTGCACGATCAAATATTCTTCGCGGATCGGGCGGCCTTCGAAGAAGCATTCGAGGATCTCACGCGTGCCCGCCGCGTAACGCGCTTGCGCGGATAGCGACGTGCCTGAAATGTGCGGCGTCATCCCATGATGCGGCATGGTGCGCCACGGATGCTCGCGCGGTGCCGGCTGCGGAAACCAGACGTCGCCGGCGTAGCCCGCGAGGTCGCCTCTCTCGAGCGCCGCGGCGACGGCGTCCCTATCGACGATCTTTCCGCGCGCGGTGTTCACCAGATAGGCGCCGCGTTTCATCATCGCGATCATCCCCGCGTCGAACAGCTTCTCCGTCTTGGGATGGAGCGGCGCATTGATCGTCACGACGTCACACAGCGGCAACATCTCTTCGACCGTCGCATGATAAGTCGCGCCAAGCTCTTCCTCGACTTCGCCCGGCAGCCGATGCGGGTCGTAATAATGGAGATGAACATCGAACGGCTTCAGGCGCCGGAGCACCGCCGATCCAATGCGGCCAGCGCCGACCGTCCCAATGTGCATGCCTTCGATATCGTAAGACCGTGCCGCGCAGTCGGCGATGTCCCAGCCGCCCGCCTTCACCACCTCCCATGACGGCAGGTAATTCCGGACCAGCGACAGGATCATCATGACCACGTGCTCTGACACGCTGATCGAGTTGCAGTAGGTGACTTCGGCAACGGTGACCCCGCGCTCGCTCGCCGACTGAAGGTCGGTGTGGTCCGAACCAATGCCGGCGGTGACAACCAGCTTGAGATTCCGCGCCTTCGCGAAGCGCTCCGTCGTCATATAGGCCGGCCAGAACGGCTGCGAGATGACGATATCGGCATCGACCAACTCGCGCTCGAATTTCGAGTCCGGCCCATCCTTGTCCGACGTGACGACGAATTCGTGGCCTCCGGCTTCCAGGAATTTGCGCAATCCAAGCTCGCCGGAAACGCTTCCCAAAAGCTCGCCGGGTGTGAAGTCGATCGACCGCGGCGTCGGCAGGGTCTGGCCGTCAGGGTAGCGCTCGATCTTTGGCAGATCGTCCCTGGGATAAGACGTCGGATGGCCACTGATCGGATCGTCGTAGAGAACGCAGAGGATCTTCGCCATCGAAGTGCCCTTCCTGTTCCTTGGTGAAACCGGCACGCATTACAGCTGTAGGGCCTCTATCAGTTCTCGAGGCGGGCTCCTACCAGAAGCGCTGCACTGCAATCGCCGGTGTGACCGAGGCGTGCGTGTTGTGGCCCTTGGGAACAATCCAGACGCCAGCGATGACGCCTGCCCGGTCGCTCCAATTATATTCGACCGCCGGTGCGAAGCCGACGTTCGAGCTCCTGGGAGAGACGTTCTTCACCGACGTTCCAGTGGCGTCGTGGCCGGTGACTTTGGTCTTGCCCCACTGATCGCGTTCGACGTCGAAGGCGAGCACCCATTCCCTCGTCAAGCTGTACTCAACGCCCGCGATCAAGCTCGTCTTTGAGCCGGGTTTGGCGTGGCCATTGAAATCGGCGCCAGTTCCGAAAACGCTTCGTCCGGACACCTCGTGACGCAGCGGGAAATTCCTGAGAAGGTTGACCCGGGCCCTAAGGAGGCGGCCATTGCCGAGCAGGAAATAGTGTTGGACGTTGACCCCGATCTCCGGCGCGAAGGAGCCACTGCCGTGACCCTGCTTCAACGCTCCGAGATGGTCGTCTTTGCCCGTCGGCATGACCAGGTTCATCACGAGGGCCACGCTCGGGACGCGATGCTCTGCGGTGAAATGGCTCAGGCGCACTTGCGACAGCAGCTTGAAGTCGTCGATTGCGACGCCCCGGTTGTATTTCCGCGTACCAAGCGAAAAGAACGGCTGCACCCCCACCGTCCAATTGTCGAGCAGTCCATACTGGTAGAAACCGCTCGATCCCGGATTGTGATCGCCGCCCGATATCATATCGAAGAAATAAGGCTCGGTGTAGAAATGTCCCTGCGGCAGCGTCTCGGCGTTCGATGCCAGCAACGGCCCCGTCCATCGCGCGGACTGCATGGCCGAGCGCCAATCCTCTACCGTCGCGGCATCGGACGCCCGCGCCGGCGCGGACATCAGCCAAGCGAACACAGCCAGGAGCGCAACCAGGAACGACCTCATCCGAAACACCTCCAACGTCATTTCACGGAGGCGACAGCTAAACGTCCTCGGCTGCCATGACTTCCAGAAGTGACTTGTCAAAACTCGGAGGCGTGTTCCACAGATGTTCCGCGTCTGACGCCAATAAAATTCGACAACAAAGCCATAAGCTGACTGCTCGCTTGCGGATCAAAGGGACTTCCGTCCTTGCGGCCGACTAACTAACGGACCGTGCAACCTTTTCGGGCACTGGCCGTCATGCGGCCGGTGCTCCAGCGCATTGTTGGGAGAGAAATTGATGAAGACATTCCGCCTGCTCGCCGCGAGCAGTATCGCGCTCGCCGCCGCAACCTCGATCGCCGCTACACCAAGCAGCGGGATTAGCCCGCAGCGGCTATCCAGCGTGGACAGGTTCATCTCGTCCGATGCGTTCGAGGGCCGCGGTCCAGCGACCCGCGCCGAGACCAAGACGATCAACTACATCGCCGATCAGTTCAAAGCAGTTGGGCTCCAGCCGGCGGGCGACATGATCAACGGCCAGCGCAGCTGGTTCCAGACCGTGCCTCTGCTCAAGTCCGACATTGCCGGCAATCCGCAGTTCTCGCTCAACCTCGGCAACGGGCAGACGATCCAGCTCACGCAGGGGGACCAGATCGCGCTGAAGGCGCCGCTCAATGGGCAGAAGACGGTCAATCTCGCCAATGTGCCGCTGCTGTTCGTCGGCTACGGAGTCGCCGCGCCCGAGCGCAATTGGGACGATTTCAAGGGCCAGGACGTGCGCGGCAAGCTGCTCGTCGTCCTGATCAACGATCCCGACTTCGAAGGCGGCGAAGGCGATTTTGGCGGTAAGGCCATGACCTATTACGGCCGCTGGACCTACAAATACGAAGAAGCGGCGCGCCGCGGAGCCGCCGGAGTGCTCATCGTCCACGAAACGGACCCCGCTTCCTACGGCTGGAACACGGTGAAGAATTCCAACACCAACACTCAGTTCGACATTGTCCGCCAGAATCCTTCGGGAGCACACACCGGCTTCGAAAGCTGGATCCAGCGCCCGCTCGCGCAGCAAATCTTTGCCGGGTCAGGCCTGAACTTCGACCAGGCGAAGGCGCAGGCGAAGACTCGCGCCTTCCGTCCGATCCCGCTCAAGGCGACGCTGACGGCCAACGCCACAGCCGATGTCTCGACGATCAACTCGCACAATGTCGTCGGCTACCTGCCGGGCAAGAGGTACCCGGACGAGACGGTGATCTACAGCGCCCATTGGGACCACCTCGGTATCGGCAAGCCGGACGAGCGCGGCGACACGATCTACAACGGCGGCCTGGACAACGCGACGGGCATCTCCCAGCTCATCGAGCAGGCGCGCGCCTTCGCTCACGAACCGCGTACGGACCGCTCAATTGTCTTCCTCGCCGTGACGGCCGAGGAAAAGGGGCTGCTCGGCTCCGAATATTACGCGCAAAATCCGCTCTTCCCGGAATCAAAAACGGTGGGCGTCCTCAACACCGACGGCGGTCAGATCTGGGGCCCCGCCAAGAACTTCACCATCTCCGGCAGCGCGAAGCTCGGCCTGCTCGATATGCTAATCGCGGAAGCAAAGAAACAGGGCCGCTACTACAGCCCCGATCCGCACCCGGAGGCTGGCCACTTCTACCGCTCCGACCACTTCTCCTTCGCGAAGGTCGGCGTTCCGGCGATCAGCTTCGGAGACGGCAATGATCTGGTGAATGGCGGCGTCGCTCGCGGCGAGGCGCTCAGCAAGGAATATGTCGAAAAGCACTACCACCAGCCGAGCGACGAATGGTCGGCGGCCTGGGACTTCACCGGCATGGCCGACGACGTCCAGCTTCTCCACAATCTCGGGCGCGACCTCGCTAACTCCCGCGACTGGCCCAACTGGAGCGAGGATAGCGAATTCCGCGCGACGCGTGACAAATCGGCGGCGGAGCGTTCGGGCGCCGCGCCGGCAACGGCTTCGGCTCCGAAGAAGGGAGAGCGCGGTTGAGGTTCGCGCTTGAGCAGGCGCTCGAAGAGGAGTAGTTCGCCTTTTGTTCTAAACAGGGAGTTGCGAAATGGCCGACCTCATCTTCTACACGAATCCGCAGTCGCGTGGTCGCATCGTCCGCTGGATGCTTGAGGAGATCGGTCAGCCGTACGAGACGGAGGTCATCCCGTACGATCAGATGAAGAGCGAGCGCTACCTCGCGATCCATCCGCTCGGGAAGGTCCCGGCGATCAAGCACAGTGGCCATATCGTCACCGAGTGCGCGGCGATTTGCACCTATCTCGCCGATGTGTTCCCGCAGGCGATGCTGGGTCCCAAGGCCGACGAGAACGCCGACTATTATCGCTGGCTGTTCTACGCGGCGGGCCCGCTCGAAGCGGCCATCTCAAACCAGGCAATGGGTTGGCAGGTGCCCGCGGAGCGGGAACGCATGTTCGGCTATGGCAATTTCGACAAGGCCATCGCTGCGGTCGACGAGCTGTTCAGCCTTCGCGACTATGTCTGCGGCGATCGCTTCACCGCGGCGGACGTCTACGTCGGCTCGCAACTGATGTTTCCGATGCAGTTCGGAATGCTTCCCGAGCGCAAGAGCTTCCTTTCATATCGAGATCGGCTTCAGGCCCGGCCAGCCTACAAGCGCGCGAACGAGATCGACGAGAAGATCATCGACGAGATGGGCCTGCGTCCGCCGCAGCCTCAGCCAGCGTAGAGATTCTCACCACGCGTTGCGGTCTGCGTTGCGCGCGTTAGGCTCGCGATGTGGGGTCCGGGGATTTCGTCAGGCTCGATTGTGAGCCCGAGACGCTGGATGCGCTTGCCAGCGGCCTGACGCATTATGCGCCCTTGGGCAGTGAGCCTGACTGGCTCGTCTCAGGAGTTTGGCTGTGCACTGCGCTCGCTCGGTACATTGTCACTGCAACAGTCGAAGTGCTGCCTGATGGCTTCGTCGCACGCGGGCTAAGCATCTGCAGGCCAGAAGACCTGACGAAACGCCTTGAAGCGGAGCTTCCCGACGTCGCCGCCCGGCTGACCGCCAGAGGGAACGGAATGACTTTGCCGCGCGCAGAAACCCCTTCGCCTCCAGACCATCTGAACCCGTGGCCGACCGCACACTACGACATGCAAGTCCTCGTCCGCACGACGAGCCGCGCGTCAGGCATGAACCGCGTGGCCTGCGGACTTCTGTTCACAATCAAGGAAGGCCGCTCGCTTCTGGTCGGAAGCGACCCGTCGAGCCTGGCCCTGGTGCTCAGCGAAGACCAAGAATTGATCGATCGCTATCGTAGCGAGTGCGATGCCCTGACGTCCGCCGATTATATCGCGCGGGGCTAAGAGCTCGAAGTCGATGTCCGGACAGTCCATCAGCTCGGTGACGGCAGCACGTTCGGCCATGCTCAGCTCCGGCCGCCACAAATCGGCGATCAGGACCACCCTGATCCGTTCGCTATCGTTCCAAGCTTCGTGCGTCGTCATGTCGTCGAAGATTAGCGCCGTGCCGACCTCCCAATGACGGGTTTCGCCGCCGACGCGAAAACCGCAATTGTCCGGCACGATCAGCGGGAAATGCACGATCAAACGCGCATTGGAGATCCCGGCATGCGGTGGGATCCTGCTGCCGGGCTCCAGCACTGAGAAATAGAGGCTCGGCGAGATCAAGGAGATCCTCGGCAGGTCGAGCCCGCGCGAAAGCTCCATTGTGTGCGGGCATTGCAACGCGAATTGCTCGATGACGCGACCGTTGCGTATCAGCGGGATCATCGACCATTTGCCCGCTGCGCGAGCGCCCATTTCGTCGCCGTGCAGGCCGGACAGGCTCGACGAAAGCTGTTCGCTCCGGCTTTCCGCCAAAGCCAAAAACTCGTCCCGCACAGCGTCGGTAACGCGTTCGACCTCGCCGACGCCGCGGAATCGTGAGGGGTCGAAGAACCGCTTCGATTTGATCCCCGGAACCATGAAAAACGGCGGCGCCAACGGGCCGGCGTCGATGCTGTCGAGGATGTTGCTACGGAAATCCCTCATCCGCCGGTCTTCGGCTACGCTGAGATTCGCACCCCGCCAATGCAGCAGCCGCTCTCGCCATCGATCTGCGGCGTCAACAATCCTTCTGGCGCGTTCGAGCTGCTTCGCCATCGCCGGCTGGAAAGACAGATCGAGCGGCGCATAGGCGCATGCCGAGCGGTAAGCCCGCTGCGCCGCGTAGAGCGCCCCCGTCGCCTCGCGCAGGCTCCCGAGCATCAGGCACATCAGGAAATTGCGGGGCTCGAGCTCCACGGCCGCCGCGGCGCACTTCACGGCTCCAGGGAGGTCGCCGACCGCCCTCCGCACAGTCGCCAGCCTCATCAGCGTGGAGGCGTCCCGGCCGCGCTGCGCCGCCAGCTCCAGCAAACTCTGCGCCTGCCGCACGTCGCCACGCGCCATCGCCTCGTCCGCTTGCGCGATAAGGGGATAAACATATCCAGGCTGGCCGATCTTCCCTCTCCTCAGCGAGCCCCCGGAAAAGGGGCCTAGCTGAGGCTCTTGCGGCAAATCCAGCGATTTCGATGAAAACGCTTATGGGCTCCACGAATGACTTGGCAGCCATAAGAAATGGGCCGGAAGATCGCTCCTCCGGCCCACTTTTTTTCATTTCTGATCCGGTTTAGCGGCGGTCGCCCATGAACCGCAGCAGGAACAGGAACATGTTGATGAAGTCGAGGTATAGCTGAAGCGCGCCCATCACGGCGGTTTTCGCCATCGCCTCGCCATGTCCCGCCACCGCGAAGTAGACGCTCTTGATCTTCTGCGTGTCGTAGGCGGTGAGGCCCGCGAACAGAAGGACGCCAATCGCGCTGATCGCCAGGTCGAAGGCCGGCGAACGCAGGAAAATGTTGATCACCAACGCAATCAAGATGCCGACCACGCCCATAACCAGGAACGTGCGCATGCCCGACAGGTCGCGCTTGGTCATGTAGCCGTACAAACTCAGGCCCATGAAAGCGGCAGCGACTGCGAAGAAGGTCTGAGCGATCGAAACGCCGGTGTAGACCAGGAACAAGCTCGAGAATTGCACGCCAACCAGCGCCGCATAGAGCCAGAACAGCCCCTGAGCGGTCGTGGCCGAGATCCGGTTGATCCCGAAGCTGAGCGCCAGGACGATCGCCAGAGGCGCGAACAGCGCTACCCAGAACAGCGGCGTCGCCTGCCCGGTCGCCGGATTGACGATCAGGTTGATCAGGCTGCTGTTCGCGAAGCCAAGAGCGATGATGCCGGTCAGCAGCACGCCCGAAGCCATATAGTTGTAAACCGAAAGCATGTACGACCGAAGGCCCGCATCGCGGGTGACGCTCGGAACACCGACAGTCGCGGCGTTCACGCCACCAACCCTGTCGGTCGTGCGCGGGTCTTGCCAAATGGCCATTCAAGTCTCCTCTCGCGCGGGCAAAGGGCCCGTTCGCTACCGTACTTATATCGTGGATGCCTGAATCGACTTCAAGCGAAACCGGTCGATAGCATTTGCTCGTTGGTCGAGCGTTTCCGAACCAAGGATTAACGGCATTGCCGTTGGAGGCTCCTGATGCGACACTGCTTAACTCGTCGTTCGGGGGAGCAGGGGCTTTGTTTCGACCGCTTTTGGGCGTCATCGCCCTGGTGTTCGCGATGATTGCAAGCGCCTCTCAATCCGGCGCGACGGCGCCTGCGCAGCGCATTATCGCCGTCGGCGACCTCCACGGCGACTATCAGGCGTGGATGACGATCGCCCGGGCGGCGGGAATCGTCGACACGCGCGGTCGCTGGGCCGGCGGAAATACGACACTCGTCCAGATGGGCGATGTCGCCGATCGCGAGCCGGATACGCTCAAAATCATCCGCAGCCTCCAGGAGCTCCAGAAGGAGGCGCCGCGCAAGGGCGGGAAGGTCATCGTCGTGCTCGGCAACCACGAGGCGATGAACCTGACCGGCGACTATCGCTACACGACGCCCGGCGAATTCGCCGCTTTCGCCGACGACCAGTCGGCCGCGAGACGCGAGAAGCTCTACGAGCTGAACAAGGCGGCGATCGAAGCCTCCTACCGCGCCACCAATCCGCAGATGACCGCCGAAGCCATCCATCAGGCGTGGATCGCCTCGACGCCGCTCGGTTGGGTCGAGCACAAGCTCGCCTGGATGCCATCGGGCGAATTGGGGCAGTGGGCCACCCGCAATCCGGCCGTCGTCAAGATCGGGGATACCCTCTTCGTTCACGGCGGGATCAGCGCGGAATTCGCGAAGATCCCTCTCGCCGAGGTCAACAAGCGGGTCGCGGCGGCAATGGCTGCGGGGGATGAGAGCCCCAAGTCGATATTGACCGATCCGCTCGGACCGTTGTGGTACCGCGGCCTAGTCCGCGCCGATGCAGAAGCGGAGGCGGAGCGCACGGAAAATGCTCGGGTAGCGGCAGCAGCAACCGGACCGAGACCGACCCCGGACCAGGAGCTCACGCAGGTCCTCGAGGCCTATGGAGCCAAGCGCCTCGTCATCGCCCACACGCCGATATTGACCGGAATCGCAATCACGAACGGCGGCCGCCTGGCTCGCATCGATACCGGTATCTCGCGCTATTACGGCGGACCGCTCACCTGGCTGGAGATCGTCGGCGACCAGCTCATTCCGCACAGCGTGGGGAGACCGGCTTCATGAGGATCGCAGCAGTCTTCGCCTGCCTGGCACTGATGCTCGCCGCACCGGCGGCTGCGGCCGGAGAGAAGCCGCTGTTTGCGTCTGCCGACAAGGTCCACCTGACGATCCAGGCTCCGCTCAACACTCTGATCCGCAATCGCCAGAATGAGAGTAGCATCTCCGGTACGCTGACGGAGCCCAGCGGCCAGACCCTGCCGATCCGGCTGACTTTGCGCGGAATCACCCGGCGAACGGAAGAGGTTTGCGACTTCCCGCCATTGCGCGTCGACTTCGCTGCTCCGCCGCCCCCGACCTCGCTTTTCGCGGGCCAGAAGAAGCTGAAGCTCGTCACCCACTGCCGCGCCATGCCCTCGTTCCAGCAATATGTGCTGCTCGAATATTCCGCGTACCGCATGTACAACCTGCTGACTGGGCACAGCTTCCGCGCTAAGCTCGCCGACATCGACTATCGCGACGAAAGCGGCCGGCCGATCATCTCCCGCGTCGGCTATTTTCTGGAAGATCTCGATGACGTCGCGCACCGCAATGGCCTTAAGGAATCGCATGGTCCCGAGCGCATTCCGATCGCCGACCTCAGCGCGCCGGATGCCGCGCGCTACGCCTTGTTCCAGCACATGATCGGAAATCACGACTGGTCGATGCGCGCCGGCCCGGTCGGAAAGAATTGCTGCCACAACGCCGAGCTCATCGGGCCGCTCGCGCCGGGACAGACGATCCCGATCCCTTATGACTTCGACTTCTCCGGCTACGTTGGCGCGCCCTACGCTACGCCGCCTTCCGAGCTCGACATTACGGACGTCAGGCAGCGACTCTACCGCGGTTATTGCATCCACAATGCCGACGTGATGACCGCCGCTCGGCAGATGCGCGACGCACGCCCCCAAATCCTAGCCGTCCTTACCGAGGTGCCGGGCCTCGATCCGAAGACTCAGGCACGTGCGGCAAGCTACCTCAGCGGCTTCTTCACGGATATCGGCACCGACGCGAGCCTCGGCGCGAAGGTGCTCAACCGCTGCGTCAACTAGCTCGGCTTCGTCTCGCTTTCGACCACGACTGCCGCCACAGCGATCGCTTCCGGATGCGTCGCGGGATTATAGTCGCTCATGTAGCGTTTCATGCCCGCGCGCTCGCCATATTCGCTCATCCAGAGGAACACGAACATGTAGTTGAAGGCGATGGTCAGAAGCGCTGCGAGCTCGACCGCACCAATGCCCGCGGATAAGCCGATCGCCACTGCAAGAAGGATGAAAAGGGCATCGCCCGAGCTCTTCAACGAATTGCGGAACCGCACCGCCCCCGCAATGCCGGCGAGCGAGAAGGCCAGTGCCAGCGAATTCTGCACGATGATCACGATGCCGGTCACCACCATCGGCAGCACCAGGATCGTGTTGATCAGCGACTGGTCATATTCCTCGTCGTTGCGAATCCCCATGTAAACCCAGCTCACCGGAAGCGCGGTGAGCGCCGCTCCGATGATCGCCACCGTCAGCCAGAACAGGCTCTGGCCGAGATTGCCCACATGCGCGGCGCGCACGGCCTCGCTCGCTTGCAACGGATTCTTCGCGGGTTGCGCGATCAACTGCTCGACGCCGCCAATCGGCAGCCAGCCCGTGATCGCCGGCCAAATCGTGATCGCAGCATACACAAGGCCGCCGATCACGAGATAATAAACGGTAAGCTGCAGCAGAAGCTTCTTCGCGCGCATCCCGGCCCCCTCTAGAATAAGCGCAACCGCGTCAGCCTACGCGATGAACTCCGCCGTGCAAAGGCGGCCTCACTGTTCGTGATGCTTGTGCTTGTGATGATGCTTGTGTCCGCTGCGTTTTTTCTCGACAGCCGGCGCGTAGCTCGGGATCGGGTCCAGCACCGTGAAGCGCTCCTTGGAAGACTCGTGCGGCAACGCCGGCCATGGAATTTCGTCGAGCGGAAGCTCGGTGTCAGGAACGCGATCCAAAAGATCGCGTAGAAGCGTCAGTCGTCCCACGGGCTGGTCATTGAAGTCCACCAAGTCCACGGCGCAAAGTCGGTATGGGTCCGGGCGAGCATATGCTCGCGCGCGTCCGTGTATTCGTCGTAATGCGCGCGGGCCTTGATATCGATCGGCGACAGCTTCCAGCGCTTCGTCGGATTTTCGAGCCGATTGAGAAAACGATCCTCCTGCACGTCCTGATCGCAGCACAGCCAATATTTGAAGAACAGGATGCCGTCGTCGACGAACTGCCGCTCGAACTCCGGCACAGCCTTGATGAACGCCTCAGTTTCCTCCCGCGTGCAGAAACCCATCACCGTCTCGACGCCAGCGCGGTTGTACCAGCTGCGGTCGAACAGCACGATTTCACCCTCCGCTGGGAAATGCTCGACGTAACGCTGGAAATACCATTGCGTGCGCTCGCGTTCATTGGGTGAAGGAAGAGCCGCGATGCGGCATTGGCGAGGATTGAGTACGCGTGCGAACATCTCGATGGAGCCGCCCTTGCCGGCGGTGTCGCGGCCTTCGAACACGATGACGATCCGCTGCTTGGTTTCGGAGACCCAACGCGCCATGGCGCTGAGTTCCTTGGCGAGCGGCTTCAACAGCTCTTCATATTCCTTCTCGTCGAGCTTGGACTTGCCGCTCATATGCGCCCCCTAGGAAGGCGGGACTGTGATGGGAACAGGCGCGCGACGCAACCGTAAGGCGCATATGGCCCGCCTGGTCGATACAACGCTGCGCACCGTGCTCACCGCCGCGTTCGGGCTGGTCACGCGCCGCGCGCGACGACGGCGAGGCGTCCACGCTGTGGCGCTGACGCCGGAACGCCGCATCGTCCTTGTTCGGCTTCGCTACGCACCCGGCTGGCGCTTGCCCGGCGGCGGGCTGGACGCAGGCGAAGACCTCGAACGGGCAGCCCTGCGAGAGTTGCGCGAGGAAATCGGCATGATCACGCATGGTCCAGTCCGCCACGGCCTGGGCGACCCCGATCCGGTGCTCATCGTCGAGGATGTGCGGTACAAGGCGCCCGCCTGGTCGTGGGAGGTTGAAGCCGTCATGGAAGCGTCGCTCGACCGGCTGCCCAATGACATGGCACGAGTGGCGGCGCGCTGGATCGACGCGGTGCGCGAACGGATCTGACCCATGCACCGATTGTTCGTCGCCATCCGCCCGCCCGAGCATATCCGCGACCTTCTGATCGACGCGATGGACGCCCGTGCAGACTTCCGCTGGCAGGACGAAGAGCAGCTGCACGTCACGCTGCGCTTCGTCGGTGAAGTCGATCGCCCGATCGGTGAGGATCTCGCGAGCGCGTTGTCGGCCGTTCGCGCGCCGCCCTTTTCCATACGCGTCAACGGCGTCGGCCGGTTCGATCAGCGCAGCTCCGGCGCGCTTTGGGCAGGCGTTGAACCCAAAGAGAAGCTCGTCGCGCTTGCAGCCAAGGTTGAGCGCGTGTGCTTGGGCGTCGGTCTCGAACCCGAGCGTCGGGCCTTTCATCCGCATATCACGCTTGCTCGCTGGAAAGGCCGCCGCACGCGCGAAGTCGCAGATTTCCTCGACCGCTCCCGAGGGCTCGCGTCCAAGCCCTTCGAAGTCGGGGAATTCATCCTGTTCGAAAGCCACCTCTCGCGCCACGGCGCGCATTACGAACCGGTAGCGACCTTTCCGCTTGCCTGAGCGTTGCCGCTCAAACACTGGAAGCGTCGAGATGAAATCCATTCCTCTCATTGCAGCTTTGTTGTCCCTCGTGGCCGCGGCGCCTGCACCGGTGCCGCATGTCAGCACGCAGCGCATGTCGGAGATCACACGCGTCCTCGCATCCGACGAATTCCAGGGCCGCGCGCCGGGCACTCCCGGCGAGGAAAAGACGATCCCGTACCTCATCGAACAGTTCAAGGCGGCCGGCCTCGAGCCCGCCGGAGAGAATGGCGGCTGGACGCAGACCGTGCCGATGATCCACACCAAGCTCCAGGCGCCTGCGGATCTGTCCTTCAGCCAAGGCGGCCAGACGACCCCGCTCAGATTTCCCGACGACCTCTATCTCGGCACGGTTCGCCTGGTGGATCGCGTGCGCATAGCCAACGCGCCAATGGTGTTCGTCGGCTACGGAGTCACCGCGCCCGAGCGCGGCTGGGACGATTTCAAGGGCGTCGACGTGCGCGGCAAGGTCATCGTCATGCTCGTCAACGATCCCGACTTCGAGGCGGCAGCCGGCGAGCCGGTTGCGGGCAAGTTCGGCGGGAAGACGATGACCTTCTACGGCCGCTGGGTGTACAAGTACGAAGAGGCTGCGCGACGCGGTGCCATCGGCGCGCTGATCGTCCACGAGACGGAAGCCGCGGGCTATCCATGGAACGTGGTGAAGAGCCCGGCAGGCGAGACATACAGCATTGCTCAGCTGCAGGGCGCACCGCAGCCGGTGCTGCTTCAGGGGTGGATGCAGCAAGGGGTCGCTGCCGCGCTGCTGAAGGGCGTCGGCTACGATTACGACACCGTCAAGCGGCAGGCGCGAACCGCCGGGTTCAAGCCGATCGATCTCAAGGCCAACTTTACCGCCGACATCCCCGTCAATCTGTCTCGCATCACCAGCCGCAACGTGATCGGCAAGCTCACCGGCTCCAAATATCCCAACGAGGCGGTGTCGTTCGGCGGTCACTGGGACGCCTTCGGGATCGGGCCACCCGACGCCCAGGGCAAGACCATCCGTCCCGGAGCTGCCGACGACGCGCTCGGCCTCGCAGCGATGCTGGAAGACGCTCGCCTGTTCGCGTCCGGACCGCGGCCGCAGCGGACGCTCGTCTTCGCCGCGTGGACCGGCGAGGAGCGCGGCCTGCTCGGGTCCGAATATTACGCGCAGCATCCGCTCTTCCCGATGGAAACGATGGCCGCGAACCTGACGTTCGATACGCTGCAGTTCGTCGGGCCCGTCCGCGACGTCGTGCTCGTCGGGCGCGGGCAGAGCGAGATGGAGGATTATCTCGCCGCCGCGGCCAAGGCGCAGGGCCGCTACGTCACTCCGGAGAACCACCCCGAGCGCGGCCTATTCTATCGCGCCGACCATTTCTCCTTCGCCAAGCGCGGCGTCCCGGTGCTGCTCGATATGGCTCTCGCCGGCGCGTACGACCTGGTCGACGGCGGCCGTCCGGCAGGCGAGCGCTGGCTCGATGACTTCACCGCGCGCTGCTACCACCAGACCTGCGATGCCTGGAGCCCGAGCTGGAACCTGGCCGGCGCAGCGCAGGAGGCGGAGCTGTTCTACGCAATCGGCGAGCGCGTCGCGAACAGCCGCGACTGGCCGCAGTGGAGGTCCACTTCCGAATTCGCCAAGGTCCGTGCGCAGAGCGCTTCCGCCCGCAGCACCGGCCGCCGAAAAGGAGAGCGCGGCCGCTAGCGTTCGAACCCCTGCTTTCGGCCCATTGCGAACAGCAGTTCACTCGCTTAGCCTAACGTCGTGAAGTTTAGTGGGCCCGAGGCGGGTTAAGCTTCCCTCTCGTCGTCCGTCGTGCAGCACTCTGGGGGACTGAACATGGCCGACAATAAGCCAGCCGAAGACGTCGACGTCACCAAGGAATGGCGCGCGACGCAGGGTCAGAAGTCCGCCGCCACACGCCTTCGCATCTTCGCAGCAATCGCCTGGGTCATCGCCATCGGCACCGAAATCGCCGGAGTTGTCATGCTCCGGCAGCACAAGTTCGACCACGGCAACCTGCCGCTCCTGATCGGCCTTCTGGTCGTGATCGCCGTGTTCGCGATCGCCGGCAGCCTGATGTGGAAGGCGGCGAACAAGCACGACCCGGCGCGCGAGTCCGACAAGGCGACGTTCTTCTTCCAGAACCAGCTCGGCGCGATCATCACCGTGATCGCCTTCCTCCCGCTCATTGTCCTGATCTTCATGGACAAGGACATGGACCCGAAGAACAAGAAGATCGCCGGCGGCATCGGTGTCGTGCTGGCGGCGGCCGCCACCTTGATCGGCGTCGACTTCAACCCGCCGTCGGTCGAACAATATACCAAGGACATGAACACCTGCGCGTCCCAGATCAAAGCCAACCAGCCCACCACGGCCTGTTCACCTGAGGTCGCTGAGCAAGCGAAGGCGATTGCGCAGGATAGCAATACGGTGGCCGAAGCCACGAAGGATCCGACACATCCGAACGGCCAGGACGTCGTCTACTGGATCGCTCCGGAGAACGGCGCCAAGAAGTCTGCGAACCCGCACGTCTTCCACATCTGCCAGGGCGTCAGTCCGTTGCGCGCCAAGACCGTCAATCACGGCTCCGTGACCGAGGCTTACGCGGAGAACGCCACGCGCATCACCAAGCAGATCCCGATGGAGCAGAAGCAGTGCGGTTTCGGCGGTTCGGGTCAGGCCGCCGGCGAACATTGAATCCTAAGCGTTCGGCGGCTCCCACAGCTCGATGGGGTTGCCCTCTGGATCGTGGATCCTCGCGAAGCGACCGACATTCGGGTCGTTCCACTCGTCACGCGTTTCGACCTTAATCCCGGCGCTTTTCAGCCGCTCGATCAGGGCAGCTAGGTCACTGACTCTGAGGTTCAGCATATAGGCCTTGTCGGCGGGGAAATAGTCGCTGTCGGCGGGGAACGGCGTGAAGACCACCGGCCCGCCCTGGGCCATCCAGCTCCACTCGTCCGCTGCTGCGCCCAAGTCCTCGTCGGCCGAACATCTTGGTCCGACGTTCAAATGCTCACGATACCAGGTCGTGAGCGCTTCCGGATCGCGAGCCCGGAAAAACAGACCGCCGATACCAAGAACCCCCATTGCCGCCTCCTGACGTTCAGCCGAGACTATCTTCTCACTCCAGCTTTGCCAGCCTAACATCGCCCTGCACACCTCGGGGGGGTGAATCGAGATGGCGACTTTAGCTCAACAACCGCACGTTCCGGCAGGCGTCGGCGACGAACAATTCTTCCTGCGTGGCGCAATCGTGATGACGGTCACGATCGTCGCCGGATTTGCGCTGCAATACAGCATGGGGCGCTCGACCTTCGGCGCTCCGCTCCGCGTCCACTTGCACGCCTTCTTCTTCATGGGGTGGGTCGCGATCTATCTGCTCCAGAACATCTTTGTCGCGACCGATCGCATGTACCTGCACCGCCGCCTCGGCTGGATCGCGGCCGCCTGGATGGTACCGATGATCGTCATGGGCTGCCTGGTCACCGTCGAGATGGTGCGGCGCGCCTACGTGCCCTTCTTCTTCCGCCCGCTCCAGTTCCTCGTTTTCGACCCACTGACGGTGGTGACCTTTGCCGGCCTGACAACGGCAGCAATCCTTCTGAGGAAGCGCACCGAATGGCACCGCCGGCTGCACTTCTGCGGAATGTCGATGCTGCTCGCGCCCGCATTCGGCCGCTTGCTCCCACTTCCGCTTCTGCAGCCGTGGGCCTGGGAAGCCAGCTTCGTCGCAGGGCTACTCTTCCCGATCGTCGGCGTTTGGTCGGACATGCGCCGCAGCGGCCGAGTTCACCCCGCCTGGCTCTACGGCATTGCGACCATGATCAGCGCCTTCGTGCTGATCGAGGCGATCACCTACAGCCCGGTCGGAAGCGCGATCTACGGTCAGGTTACCGCAGGCTCACCGGGGGCATCCGTCGCGCCCCTCGATTTCGCGCCGCCACGGGCCGGCCCGATGACGGGCCGCGGTTGAGGCAAAAAAGGGGAGCCGCCGAAAGCGACTCCCCTCCTCTTTCACATCGGTCGATGCTCACCAAATGTGGGCGCGCTTCTCCGGCGGAATGTACATGCTGCTGCCCGGAATAATCCCGAACGCATCGTACCAGGCCTGCACGTTGCGGATCGGTCCCAGGACCCGGAAGCGGCCCGGGCTATGCGGGTCGCTCGTCACCTGGCTGCGCTCGGCATCCTCGCGCTGCTTCTCCCGCCACACCTGCGCGTAGGCGAGGAAGAAGCGCTGGTCTCCGGTCAGGCCATCGATCACCGGCGCCGGCTTGCCGTTCAGCGAGCGATGATAGGCGTCTAGCGCGACCTGGATGCCGGCGAAGTCCGCGATATTCTCGCCCATCGTCAGTTTCGGGTTCACGAACGCGCCGGGCACCGCCTCGAACTTCGCATATTGATCGCCGAACACCTTGGCTTCGGCATCGAAGCGCTTGCCGTCTTCCGCGGTCCACCAGTCGCGTACGGCGCCGGTCGCGTCGAACTTGCGTCCCTGGTCGTCGAAACCGTGGCTGATCTCGTGGCCGATCACCGCGCCGATGCCGCCGTAATTGACGGCATCGTCAGCGTTGGGATCGAAGAATGGCGGCTGCAGGATCCCGGCCGGAAACACGATCTTGTTCTCGCCGCCGCCATTGTAGGCGTTCACCGTCTGCGGGTTCATGCCCCACTTCTTGTGGTTCACCGGCTTGTTGAGGTCTTCCATGTCGTAATCGGCGTTGAAGCGGTTCGCACGCTGCACGTTGCCGTAGAGATCGTCGGGCCGGATCTCGAGCGCGCTATAATCGCGGAACCTGTCGGGATAGCCGACCATCACGTCCATCTTCGCGAGCTTGTCGACCGCCGCCGTCTTGGTCGCCGCGCTCATCCAGCTGTTGCCTTCGATACGCGCCGCCATCGCGGTCTTCAGGTTGGCGACGAGCTCGACCATCTTCGCCTTGGAGGAAGGCGGGAAGTATTTCGCGACATAATCCTGCCCGACCAGCTCGCCGAGCGAACCGTCGACGAGGCTGACCGCGCGCTTCCACCGCGGGCGCTGCTCGGTCACGCCGCTGATCGTCTTCACATAGTCGAAGCGGCTGTCGACCATCGCCTTGTTGAGGTAGGGCGAAGCCTGGTCGGCGGTGTGGAACGCCTGCCATTCCTTGAGCGTACCGAGCGGCGTCTTCGCATAGAGCGCCGCGATCTGCCTGATTGCTGTGTTCTCGTTGACGATCATGCGCTTCTGCGCCGGCACCTTGGCGCCGGCAAAGAACGCGACCCAGTCGAGACCCGGTGCATATTTCGCCAGCTGCGCCGTGCTCATCGGATTGTTAGTCTTGTCGATGTCGCGCCGGTCGGCACTCGCCCAGCTGACCTTCGCGATCTCGGTTTCGAACGCCAGGACGCGATCTGCAGCAGCAGCGGGGTTCGGCTCACCGACCGCCTTGAACGTACGCTCGATGTAGGCGCGATAAGCATCGCGCTGCTTCTTGAACTCGGGCTTCAGGTAATAATCGCGGTTCGGCATGCCGAGACCGGACTGGTACAGGTACAGCGAGTTCATCTTGGCGTCGGCCGTGTCCGGTTCGAGATCGAACGCGTAAAGCGCGCTTCCGAAGCTGCCGTTCGTCGTGCCCATGTAGCGCGTGAAATCCGCCTTGCTCTTGATTGCCGCGACCTTCGCGAGGTCCGCCTTCAGCGGCTCAATGCCGAGCTGCTCGACACGGCCTTCGTCCATCATGCTCTGGTACATGGCGCCATACTTGCTCGAAGCCGGGGCGCTGGCGACCAGCGCCTTCAGCTGGTCCTGGCTGAGGTCGAATACCTCGTAGAACGAACCGACCTCGGGCTTGTCGGCCGGGATATCGGTCTTCGCCAGCCAGGTGCCGGAAGCGTACTTCTGGAAGTCCTCGCCCGGCTTCACGGACGTGTCGCGCGCCGTCAGGTCGACACCCCACGTGCCGAGATGCGCCTTCGCCGGAACCGTCTGCGCAGCGGCGCTCGTCACGGCCATCGCGGTCGAAGCGGCAAGCACGGCCGCCGCCGTGCGCACGAACGCGAAATCTATTGATATTCCTCATGAATTTCCCCGCCAATGCAATAAGATAGCCTACTTGGGGCGGTCGCCGCCAAGAGTCCAGCCACCCCGTCGACGAGCGTCAGGCAGGCATCGACGAACCTAAGGAAAGAGGAACCGCGCGAACGCAGCTCCACTTCATTGCTGTGAGCTCACCATAGCCGGACGCGCTTCTCCGGCGGGATGTAGTATTTCGAGCCCGGCGTAATTCCGAACGCGTCATACCAGGCGTCGATATTCCGGAGCGGGCCGATCACCCGGAAGCGCCTCGGGCTGTGCGGGTCGGACGCAACCTGCGTCTTGATCGCATCATCGCGCTGCTTTCCTCGCCAGGCCTGCGCGAAGGCGAGGAAGAAGCGCTGGTCGCCGGTCAGGCCGTCGATCACCGGCGCCGGCTTGCCGTACAACGACATGAGATACGCCTGGTGCGCAATCTCCAGGCCGGACATGTCGGCGATATTCTCGCCCATCGTCAGCGCCCCGTTGATGAACACTCCGGGCGCGGCCTCGTACGACGAATATTGCTTGCCCAGCGCGTCCGTCAGCGCCGTGAACCGGGCTGCGTCCTCCTTGGTCCACCAGTCGCGAACGGCCCCATTCTCGTCGATTTTGCGTCCCTGGTCGTCGAAGCCGTGGCTGATCTCGTGGCCGATGATCGCTCCGGCCGCGCCATAATTCACGGCCGAGTCCGCAGTCGGGTCGAAGAAGGGCGGCTGAAGGATACCCGCCGGAAATACGATCTTGTTCTCGAGCCCGCCATTATAAGCGTCGACCGTGGCCGGGCTCATTCCCCACTTCTTTCTGTCGACCGGCTTGTTGAGATCCTCAAGCTGGTAGGCCCAATCGAAAGCACCGCTCCGCTTCACGTTGCCGTAGAGGTCGTCGGGCCGCATCTCGAGCTTGGAATAGTCGCGGAACTTGTCGGGATAACCGACCATGACGTCCATCTTCGACAGCTTCACCAGCGCAGCCTTCTTGGTCGCCTCGCCCATCCAGCTGTTGTTCTGAATGCGAACCGCCGCCGCCTTTTTCAGGTTGGCGACCAGGTCTTCCATCATCGCCTTCGACTGCGCCGGGAAGTAGCGGTCGACGTAAGTCTTGCCGAGCAGCTCGCCGAGGCGGCCGTCGACCTCGCCGATCCCGCGGCGCCAGCGGGGGCGAAGCTCCGTCGCTCCGGTGAGCGTCTTCACATATTCGAAGTTACTGTCGACGAAGCGCTTTGAGAGATAGTTCGAGGCGTCGCTCGAAACCTTGAAGCGCTCCCACGTCTTCAGCGTTTCGAGCGGCGTTTTCGCGTAGAGCTCCGTCATCCCCTTCACCGCCGACTTGTCGCCGACGATCATGTGCGGCGACATGACCTTCACCTCGCGCAGGTAGGTGCTCCAATCGAACTTCGGCGCGTAAGCCTTCAGCTGGCTGAGCGTCATCGGATTGTTGAGCTTGGTGATGTCGCGCAGGTCCGCGCGCGGCCACGAGACCTTCGCAATCTCGGTCTCGAACGCGAGCACCTTGTCGGCTTCTGACGACGGGTTCGGATCGCCGATCATCCGGAACGTGCGCTCGATGTAGGAGCGATAGGCTTCCCGCTGCTTCCGGTACTTGTCGAGGAGGTAATAGTCGCGGTCGGGCATGCCCAGGCCGTTGCTGAACACCCCACCGATGTTCATTTCCGGATGCGCGAAATCCGGAAGCACGCCGACCCCGAACAGGGTCGATCCGAAGTCACCAAATGTATGCGCCATGTACCGCGTGAACTCGGCCTTGCTCTTGATCGCATCAATCTTGGCGAGATCCGCCCGCAGCGGCTTGTCGTCGAGCTGCTCGAGCCGCGCTTCGTCCATGTAGCTGGCGTAAAATGCGCCGAGCTGGCTATCCTTCGGCGCGCTCATGATGATGGCGCGGAGCTGCTCCTGGTTACGGTCGTTCAGCTCGGATCCGACGCCATTTTGCGACTTGTCGGCCGGGATCTCGTGCGTATCGAGCCACTTGCCCATCGCATAACGCTGGAAGTCGTCGCCCGGGCGGACCGACGGATCCCGCGTCGAAATGTCGACGCCCCAGGTCCCGAAATGCACGACCTGCGGCGCGGAGTCCGTCGTCGGAATGTTTGCCGCTGCTGGCTGCGCCGCTGCCGGCGCGGATTGAAGAGCAGTGCATGCGAGGAAGATGGCGGCGAGGCGCGTCGCCCCGCGGAAAGAACGATCGGTCATGACTCAGCCCCCAACTGATTGATTTGCCGAGGCTAGTTCGACTCCGGCGACAAATCCAGCGAGTCCGGATCGACCAAGCTACCGTTCCCGTCGACCGATTGCGGAAGGCTACTCGCGCATCACGTTATCCAGCGGCAGGTGCATCGAGAAGCGCAGGCCCTCGCTCGCAAATTCCACCTTCGTCCGCGCATTGAGATCGTACGGGAGGATCCGAGTTAGGAGCTCCATTCCGAAGCCCTGACGCGTTGCCTTGAGCAGCCCGCCATTGGGCTGGGTCTCCGCCCAATGGAACTCCATCGAGGTGCCGTCGCCATTCATCTTCCAGTTGATGTTAATGCGTCCGCCGGAGTTGATCAGAGCGCCATGCTTGACGGCGTTGGTGGTAAGTTCGTGCAGTGCGAGGCTGATCAATTCCGCGGCTTTCGGACGAAGCGCCACGTCCGGTCCCTTGATCCTGACCTGCTCGCCTTCGTGCGCCGCGTGGGCCAGCAATTCGTCGGCGATCAGTCCTTTGAGATCGATGCCGCGATCGGGGTTGCGCGTGACCGCCGATTGCACGCGCGCGAATGCGTCGAGACGCCCGCTAAGGTGCGCCGCCATTTCGTCGACCGAGCTGCTCGAATCCGCCGTCCGCTGGGTGATCGACTTCACCACCGCCAGCGTGTTGCGCACGCGGTGCTGCAGCTCCGCCAGAAGCGTGCGCAAGCGCCCTTCGCCTTCGCGCAGCGCGGACTCGGCTTTGACCGTGCTCGTCACGTCAAGGAATGTGATCACTGCGCCGGCGATGAAATTGTCGATGCTGCGATAAGGATGAACGCGCGCGATGTACGAACGGCCGTCCTTCGAGGATACGTCACGCTCGATCGTCCCGAGCTTCGTCAGCACCTTGCGAACGTCGTCGCTCAAGTCCGGATACTCGACCCGTGAGCCCAGATGATCGATCGGCCGTCCGACGTCGCTTTCGAGCAGGCGGAACAACTCGGTCGCGATTGGCGTGAAGCTGCGCACTCTGAGGTCGTTGTCGAGGAAGATCGTGGCGATCTGCGTGGATTCGAGCAGATTGCGGAGGTCGCTGTTCGCCCGCGCCAAATCGCGCACGCGATGGTCCAGCTCCGAATTGACGGTGTGCAGCTCCTCGTTGACCGACTGCAGCTCTTCCTTCGAAGTCTCCAGCTCTTCGTTGGAGGACTGCAGCTCCTCGTTGATCGACTGATATTCCTCGTTTGAGCTCTGCAGCTCCTCGTTCGTCGATTTCGAGTTCCTCGATCGTCGCCTGCAGCCGGTCCTTGCTCAGGCGCAGCTGGCCCTCCAGCCGCTCGACGTGATCGGCCGACGCTGTCTCGCGTCGCTTCGGCACTGCGGTTGGAGGTATTGGCCCTGCATCGTGGAACAGCACGACGAGGGCCGTCAGGTCCTTCCCCTCGAGGAGCGGCTCGACGATCAGGCTCACCAGGTTCGCGCGCCCATCGCCGCTGACCGGGATGCGCAAGTGCTCGACCCTCTTCTGCTCCTCGATCGCCTGGTGGAGTGCTGCCCGGAGGTCGAGCCGCAGATCGCGGTGAACGAGGTTCATGAGGTTGAGATTGGCGGCGCCCGTGGCCGGCTCGAGGAAGCGCTCGGTACGCCCGAAAAATGCAGGACTTCGAACTGCGGATTGATAATGACGTAAGCCGGTGCGTAGCGCTCGGCGACCTGGTCTGCGCGCCGTCCGATCGACAAGGCGAGGCCGGCCTGCCTCCCGGCAGCGGCTGCCGCTTCTGCCGGCAGTTCGTAGTGGCGTTGCCGAACGGCCAATGGAAATTCGGGCAGCACCCAGGTCGCCGTCTCCAGCTCTGCGGAATAGGCAATTCCTTCGGTCGACCGCCGCGAACAGGTTCTGGTGCCGTGTCACCGTTTCCGACGAGCCGAGGAAAAGCACCCCGCCGGGTCGAAGCGAAAAATGAAAGATCGGGATGACTTTGCTTTGAAGCTCAGCGTTCAAATAGATGAGCAGGTTCCGGCACGACAGCAGGTCGATGCGCGAGAACGGGGCGTCCTTGATCAAATTGTGCGGCGAGAAGATACACATCTCGCGCAATTCCTTGGCGACGCGGTAGGTATCGCCCTCCTTCACGAACCAGCGCGCGAGCCGCTCCGGAGTTACATGATCGGCAATCGCGCTCGAATAGCGCGCCGCTCTGGCCGCCCCGAGCGCTCGGGCATCGAGGTCGGTCGCAAAGATCTGGATCGTCGGCCCGTTGTCGATGCTCTTCCAGATATTCGGAAAGCAGGATGCCGATCGAATAAGCTTCTTCGCCGGTCGCGCAGCCTAGCACCCACACCCGCAACTGATCCGACGGCCCCTTGCCCTCGAACAGGCGCGGGATCTCCTTCTCCAGCACCTCGAATTCCTTCGCGTCGCGGAAGAATTGCGTGACGCCGATCAGAAGGTCCTGGAATAGGTGATGCACCTCGTTCCGATCCTTCCTCGGCGTCGCGGCATAGGCGTCGAGATCCGGCGATTGGGTGACCTGCATCCGGCGCTGAACGCGGCGGAGGAACGTGTTCCGCTTGTATCCGTGAAAGTCGTTGCCCGTGACGGCGCGCAAGGTGCCGGCAATCGACGAGAGGACCTCACCGACATGTTCAGAGATCTCGTCCTCGGGCTGCTCGCCCATCGTCCGCAGCCCGCGGACGTAGAGCGCAATTTGCGGCTGAATCGCATCGATCTTGCAGACCAGGTCGACGATCCCGGCCGGGCTTGCGGCGCCCTGCTCGGCGGCGTCCTCGTCACCGTTCGACGATTCCGCGATCGACAGGCCGCCATATTGCTTGGTGGCCATGACGCCGGCGGTACCATCGCTGCCGAGCCCCTCGAGGATGACCGCGACGGCTCGGTCCTGCGCATGCTCGGCAAGTGAGATAAGCATGCTGTCGACGGTGCCGCGATGCTCGATCGGCTCCTTCGTCCGACGGATCCGGATGTGCCCGTCCGTGATTGTGATTAGGTCGCTGCCGCCGCCGACGTGGATCGTCCCCGCAACGAGCCTGTCGCCATCCTTGGCAATCTCGAGCGGAAGCGACACGTGGGGGGATAGTTTCTCCATGAGCGCGGCTGGAGAAAGCGCATCCTGCTGACGAACGGCGATCACATAGGCTGCGCCCAGATCGTCGGTGATTTGACCGAAAAGGGTGAGCAGCGAATGCAGGGACGCGGCGCAGACGCCAATGCCCACAACTGCCAGCGGCTCGCTACCAGGACTCTGCGCGCTTCGCCGCGCCGGCATTCTCGCCTTGCTGTCCTTGTCCGCCACCAAATCAACCTGACTGTCGAAGGCAACTGTAGCCGGTCTGGATGCCCGACAGAAGGGAACTCAGCCTTGTTGCGCCATCAATCCGCGATCTCGGAGCGACACTACCGCCGCCTGTCGTAACGTCGCGGCATAGCGAGTGTACTCCTCGGCACGCGATTCGTATATTTCCGCGACGACGCGTCGCCCGGTTCGCCGCGCGTCCTGCGCCATCCTGGTAACCAGCGTGACCCGCTCTTCCATCACTCGAAGCGCGATCTGCAGCGCCTCGCCCACCTGCTCGGCGCGCGTCTCGAGAACGTCAGCCGTGTAGGCGTGTCCGGTCTGGCAGCGATAGCGAAGCGGCTGCTCCCCGCGCACTTCGGAGAGGACCCCCTGGCAGTCGGGACAGCTCGGCGCGCTTGGGTCGGCGATTTTGCGAAGATTTTCGGCGCCCAACCTCTCCCCTCCCCGCAATCTCGACCTCGAGCGCGAGATCCTCGGGGCCTTGCGGCGTTCGACCAGCGTCTTCGCTGACGATCTCGACGAGCAGCTGCCCAATGTCCGACGCAGCTGCGATCCGGTCGGGTTCCACGACTTCCAATGCGGAAAGCGGCATTTGGTCCGCGTCGGCGTCGAGCGGGTGCTGAACGACCGCCGTGCCGCCGCACGCCTTGATTGCCTTCAGTCCGGAAGCTCCGTCGTTGAGCATGCCGCTCAGGATCAATCCGACCACCCGGGGACCGTAAGACAGCGCAGCCGAACGGAACAACGGGTCGATGGCCGGCCGCGTCAGGTTTTCGCGAGGACCGTTACCGAGCCGGACCGTCCCGTCGATCACCAGGAGGTGATGATCGGGAACAGCAACGTAAACGCAGCCTCGCTCGATCGCCTGGCCGTCGACTGCACGCGTCACCGGCAGGCTGCTGGTCATCTCCAGTACTTCGGACAAGTAGCCGGGTGTGTGCGTCGGCACGTGAGTGGCAATGAAAACGCTCGCGGGCAGATCCGGCGGAAGGTCGGATAGGATCTGCCGAAGCGGCGAGTGGCATCCGGCCGATCCGCCGATCACGATGATGTCTTTCTTGGCCATCAGGCTCGCTTCTCGGACGAGAAGCGCATAGGATGCTCATCCGTTCCAACAGCTGTTCAGCGGGGAAAGGCGTCGGAACATGAAGCGCCCGCGTACGTCCAAGGTCCAAGGAGCTCGGGTGCTCATCGTCGAAGATGAGTATTTCATTGCGGACGACCTTGCGCGCGCGCTGCGCGATGCGGGTGCAGAACCCGTCGGCCCCGTCAGCACGGTCAAGCAGGCGGAGGAACTTGTCGCGCTCGGCGGGCTCGATGCAGCAATCCTCGACCTCAACTTGCGGGGGGAAATGGCGTCGGATTTCATTCGGCGGTTGGCCACTGCCGAACTCCCGTGCCTGATCGTGTCCGGATACGGCGAGGACGCCATCCCCGATTCCGTCAGCAGCATTCGCCGCCTGGAAAAGCCGATCAGCCCTTCTGCTGTGGTTCAGCAACTGGCAGAGGAGCTGGCGCGACTGCACAGGGGCGCAGCGGATCCGGCTCTGTCTCCAGCAGCATAGTTTGGCGGTGAGCGCGGTGTTGGACCAGCGCTGATCGGAAGTCGGTGAGGAGCCGCTCCGCCATCTCGGTCGGATGCCCGCGGCTCTTCAGCCACGCTATCAGTTCCTCCTGCTGGGTCACGTGGCGTTCGCCCTGCACGATATGTGCGTCCACCATTCGGAGATCGGCGGCGGCAATGGCCATGCCCAAGTTTACCACGCCGCGTTTCCGCTGTCGCTGAACGTCGGACCGCAAGCCTCGTCGAACAACAGCCGTAAGTTGACGCAGAGGCTCGAAAGGCGTCGACTGCTGTTCGCCGAGTCGCTGGAGGACCCTGCAGGGTAACGGGGGTTCGCATGGCCTTATCGCAAAAGCGCCCGGTCCGTCGCGCCAAGGGGCAGTCCGCCGCTCCTCCGGACCCTTCCCAAGTCCCGTCCGCGGTTGCGGCAAACCCGCGGCGGCAAGTCGATCTTCCTGTTCGCGGACGGCACCGGCAACAGCAGCGCCAAACTGTTCAAGACCAACGTCTGGCGCATGTACGAAGCGATCGACTTCGGCCTCGCCAGCCCGCGGCACGAACGCGCAGATCGGCTATTACGACAACGGCGTCGGCACTTCGAACTTCAAGCCGCTCGCCCTGCTCGGCGGGATCTTCGGCATCGGCCTCAAGGGCAACGTCCTTCGGCTCTACACTTTCCTCTGCCGCAACTATCAGCCCGGCGACCGCATCTACGCCTTCGGCTTCAGCCGCGGCGCGTTCACGATCCGGCTTGCTCGTGGGGATGGTCGCTTGCCAGGGGATTTTGCAGCCGGCCGATGACGCCGCTCTGTCGCTGCACGTGCACGACGCCTATCGCGCGTTCCGGCGCGCATTTCCGACCCAATCGCTGGCTCGGCCACGTCCTCGTTGCTAGCGGCCGCGCGGTGCGCGACGGCCTCGTCGCGCGAAGCGCGCGATCTCGAGGCGAGCACCCGATCCGGAAACCGGGCGCATCGATCCTGAGATCGAATTCGTCGGCGTCTGGGATACGGTCGCCGCTTATGGCGGCCCCTTCGCTCGAGTTTACGCGCGGGATCGACGATTGGATCTTCCTGCTGACGATGCCTGATTACGCTCTTCCCGCGAAGGTCAAGAAAGCGCGGCATGCGCTCTCGCTCGACGACGAACGCGACGCCTTCTGGCCCCTGCTGTGGGACGAGGTGATCGGGAGCGGCGCTCGTAGAGAACGGCAAGGTTTCGACGGGCCGGCTGAAGCAGGTCTGGTTCGCCGGCGTGCATAGCGATGTCGGCGGCGGCTATCCCGACGAAAGCCTCAGCTACATTCCCTTCTTATGGATGATGGACGAGCTCGAGGATGGCGTCGACGTCATCGCCAGCTTCGTGCAACGGGCACGGAACCTCGCAAACCCGTACGGGCCGATCCACGATTCCCGAAGCGGCCTCGCCGCCTACTACCGCTACCAGCCGCGCAAGATCGCCGCCTTCATAGACCCGCCGACCGTCGCGACCCTGTCGATGCGCCCGCCTCAGACGGACGCGCGGGTGGGAGAACACGGGCTGCTTCAGCTCCGTCTGCGTGCATGAAAGTGCGATTGCTCGCATCATCTCGGGCATCGACAATTATGCGCCGGCGGCTTTGCCGGGCGAATTCGATCTCGTGCTGGCCACAGGGCCAACGCCAATCCGGCGTTGAGCCAGCCGGACCTAACGCGCCTGCGCCGGCCGAGCAGATCGCCAGCAGCGATATGAATTCAGGAAAATGCCTGGGACCTGGTCTGGAAGCGGCGGCTGCTTTACTTCCCGACCGTCGGCCTCACCAAGCTCGTCCTGTGCGCCGTGGCTATCGCCTCCGAGCCGGTCGAGGAGCTTTGCAGCGACGACCGCTGCTTTGCCCGTTCTGTCCTCGACATTTCACTTTTCTTCGTCCCGGAGTCGGTTCGGAGTGGCTCCATCCGTGGGCGCAGACGCCCGTTCTGGTCATGCTGTTCGGGACCGGGATCTTCCTCCTGATCACCTTCGGGCGTCGTACGGAACGAAATTTCCGCGATAGGGTGAAGAACATTTGGCGCACTATCTGGATCGCGACCTCGCACGCTTCGGGAAGAACCAGCCTGAGGGAAACGCGCGAGAGCGCCGCATATCAAAGGTCCTTCACTTGCTGAAATGGGGGCTGCTTCCCACGCTCGGCGGTCTCGGCTGCTTGCGATCCTTACGCGACGCTGATCCTGCTCACGCAGGTCCTCTCGCGGTCGAGGAACCGGGGAGCGCTTCTGCAAGCCTGCGAGCGGTCCAGGAACGCCCGACAAGGTCAAAGACGTCCTTTTCGACACGAAAGACAGCTGCACCGACCTCGGCTTCGAGGTCAAGCAGGACCAGCCTATCGCCTGGCGCTCACGCCGCTGCCGCCGATCGCCGATGCGAAGAAGGCTCCGTGGCACGACAAGACCCTCTACGCCGATCCGCGCCACGGCGTAACTTCGCCGCACGCCTACATGATGCTTTCGCGCCGCTGAAGCGAGTCACCTCCGCGAACTGGATGCAGGTGTTGACCGAAAACCGCGCGGGAAAACCCGATAGCGAGCTTCGTAGGCTGGTGAGCCCGCTGTTTGGCTTGCCTCTCGACATCCGCAAGCATGACCTGCGGCTTAGGGATGGCACCTACCAGACGGTCTTTTGTCCGCGCTGGGATGGACATCTCTACATCATGGTCAACGATGCCGCGCCTCTGGCTTGGAAGCATTATTACGAGAACAACCAGGGACGTGCCACGGTCAGCGTCGAGCCGGCCCCCGATAAGCAGTGCAGGTAGCGCCGCCGCTGGCAATTCCTACATGCGCACCCATATTGCTGAAGCCGCGTTGACCAGGTGCGGCGCCTCACGCTAGACTAGAACATAAACGGAACGAAGCCGATCCGATGCTGACCCATATTTCGGTCCGTGGAGCACGCGAGCACAACCTCAAGGGCATCGACGTGGATATTCCGCGCGAAAGCCTGACGGTCATCACCGGCCTCTCGGGTTCCGGCAAATCGTCGCTCGCGTTCGACACGATCTACGCCGAAGGGCAGCGCCGCTACGTCGAGTCCCTCAGCGCCTACGCGCGGCAATTCCTCGAGATGATGCAGAAGCCGGACGTCGAGCATATCGACGGCCTCTCGCCCGCCATCTCGATCGAGCAGAAGACGACTAGCCGCAACCCGCGCTCGACCGTCGCCACCGTTACCGAGATCTACGATTATCTCCGCCTGCTCTGGGCGCGCGTCGGCATCCCCTACTCGCCCGCGACCGGGCTCCCGATCGCCGCGCAGACCGTCAGCCAGATGGTCGACCGCACGATGGCAGCTTCCCGAAGGCAGCCGCCACTATCTGCTCGCGCCCGTCGTTCGCGGCCGCAAGGGCGAATACCGCAAGGAGCTTGCCGAGTGGCAGAAGGCGGGCTTCACCCGCGTCCGCATCGACGGCGTCTTCTACGCGATCGAGGACGCACCGGCGCTCGACAAGAAGTACAAGCACGACATCGAAGTCGTCGTCGACCGCGTCGTGATCCGCGAAGGCATCGAGCCGCGCCTCGCCGACAGCTTCGAGACCGCGCTGAAGCTCGCCGATGGCCTCGCCTACCTCGATCCGGCAGACCCGCCGGAAGACCCCCCGGGGGCCGAGCGGACCGGCGTCGCCGCGGCGTTGGAGAAGGCCGCCGAGCGCCAGATCCTCGCCACTCACGCCCCCGAGGGTCGCATTATCTTCTCCGAGAAATTCGCCTGCCCGGTCAGCGGCTTCACCATCGCCGAGATCGAGCCCCGGCTGTTCTCGTTCAATGCGCCGCAGGGCGCCTGCCCCGCCTGCGACGGGCTCGGCGAAAAGCTGGTGTTCGACGAAGACCTCGTCGTCCCCAACCACGACGCTTTCGATCAAGAAGGGCGCCGTCGTCCCATGGGCAAAGTCCAACCCGCCCAGCCCCTATTACATGCAGGTGCTCTCGAGCCTCGCCCGCGCCTACGATTTTGAGCTCGACGTGCCGTGGCGCGACCTGCCGGAGGAAGCGCGCCGGGTCATCCTCCACGGCACCGACGGCCGCGCCGTCACCCTGCGCTTCATCGACGGCCGCCGCAGCTACGAGGTGAAGAAGCCGTTCGAAGGTGTCATCGGCAACCTCAACCGCCGGATGCAAACGACCGAGTCCGCCTGGATGCGCGAGGAGCTCAGCCGCTACCAGGGCAGCCGCCCGTGCGAGGTGTGCCACGGCGCCCGCCTCCGCCCCGAGGCGCTGGCGGTGAAGATCGCCGGCGAGGACATCTCCATGTCCACCCGCCGCAGCGTCGCCGACGCCTACGCCTGGTTCGCGAAGCTGCACGAGAAGCTCACCCCCACCCAGAACGAGATCGCCAAGGCCATCCTCAAGGAGATCAACGAGCGCCTCGGCTTCCTCCACAATGTCGGGCTCGACTATCTCCACCTCGACCGCACCAGCGGCACGCTGTCGGGCGGCGAGAGCCAGCGCATCCGCCTCGCGTCGCAGATCGGCTCCGGCCTCTCCGGCGTCCTCTACGTCCTCGACGAGCCCTCGATCGGCCTCCACCAGAAGGACAACGACCGCCTCCTAGAAACCCTCAAGCGCCTGAAATCGCTCGGCAACACCGTGCTCGTCGTCGAGCATGACGAGGACGCGATCCGCCACGCCGACCATGTCATCGACATGGGTCCCGGCGCCGGAGTCCGCGGCGGCGAGGTCGTGTGCCAGGGCACGCTGGAGGAGCTGCTCGCCTGCGAGACCAGCATCACCGCCGACTATCTCAGCGGCCGCCGCGAGATCCCGCTGCACAAGACCCGCCGCAAGGGCAGCGGCAAGTTCGTCACCGTCCACGGCGCGACCGCCAACAACCTCCAGAACGTCACGGTGAAGTTCCCGCTCGGCACCTTCACCTGCGTCACCGGCGTCAGCGGTTCGGGCAAGTCGTCGCTCACCATCGACACGCTCTACGCCGCCGCCGCGCGCCACCTCAACGGTGCCCGCATCCTCTGCCGGCGCGCACCAGAAGGTCACCGGGCTCGAGCAGCTCGACAAGGTCATCGACATCGACCAGTCGCCGATCGGCCGCACCCCGCGCTCCAACCCCGCGACCTACACCGGCGCCTTCACCCAGATCCGCGACTGGTTCGCCGGCCTGCCCGAAAGCCAGGCGCGCGGCTACAAGCCCGGCCGCTTCTCGTTCAACGTCAAGGGTGGCCGGTGCGAGGCGTGCCAGGGCGACGGCCTGATCAAGATCGAGATGCACTTCCTGCCCGACGTCTACGTCACCTGCGACGTCTGCCACGGCGCCCGCTACAACCGCGAGACTTTGGAGGTGAAGTTCAAGGGCCGGTCGATCGCCGACGTGCTCGACATGACGGTCGAGGACGCCGCCGACTTCTTCAAGGCGGTCCCCGGCATCCGCGACAAGATGGAGATGCTGAAGGAAGTCGGCCTCGGCTACGTCAAGGTCGGCCAGCCGGCGACGACGCTCAGCGGCGGCGAGGCGCAGCGCGTCAAGCTCAGCAAGGAGCTCTCCCGCCGCGCTACCGGAAGCACGCTCTACATCCTCGACGAACCCACCACCGGCCTCCACTTCGAGGACGTGCGCAAGCTCCTCGAAGTCCTCCACCGCCTCGCCGACCATGGCAATACGGTGGTGGTGATCGAACACAACCTCGACGTCATCAAGACCGCCGACTGGGTGATCGACTTGGGACCGGGCGGTGGCGTCAACGGCGGGCGCGTAGTGGTCGAAGGCACGCCGGAAACGGTCGCCGCCTCGCCCGACAGCTTCACCGGCCAGTACCTCAAGCCGATGCTGGAGCGGGCCAGCGTCAAGCCCCAGGTGGTGGAGTCCAGGCCGAAGAAGCCGACCCGCTCCCGCAAGGTCGCCGCCGAAGAACCCGACCTGATCGCCGCGAAGTAGTCCCCTCACCCACCAATCCCCTCACCCCTTCATGGGAGAGGGTCGGAGGGGCCCGCCCCGGCGGCATTAACCGTTCGGGAACCGCAACATAGCTCCGACGTTTAACCGCTGTTCGAGCAATAAGCCTCCTGTTGGGGCAAACAATTCGAGCGGGCGGTTCCGTAGTCTCCTAGGGAGTGTCGGGACCGCCCTTTTTCTTTTCGTCCGCGCTGCTGCGCTCCTGCACGCAAACCTGATAGCATCGCGCGATGCCCCGCCGCAGAGACCCCAAGTTCACCACCGGCCATCTCTGCCGCTTCTGCGGCGAGCTCGTGCCCTGGGGCGCGATCCTGCGCCTGATCCGCGTCGATCCCGACACGCCGGGCTTCATGCTGAGCGAGAGCGCCTGCCACACCGATTGCCTGAAGAAGCTGCTGCGGCCCGGCGTCGAGCTGACCTTTCACCGCCACTGGACGGGCAGGGCGCCGCTGCTCGACGACAGCGCGGACGTCGACGGACAACCCTGCGCGATGTGCGGGGAGGACATAGAGCCGGAAGTGCTGGTCCGCCTGCGCGTTCAGAAGCCCGTCGGGCCGGTCAAGCAGCCGCAGTTCGACGAGCAGACGCTGCCGCTGCATTTCGGGTGCCTGGCGGGGGTGAGTTCGTCGCGGTCCGGATGAGGGTATCGAGAATTCGCCCAGACGCTGAATTGAAAGGCTTATGCCGCTTTATTGCGCCTACATACGGTCCGCAGGCTCATCGATCGCGGTGAGACGCCGATGGCGCGGCGCCAGGGTGGGTAGGGTATGGTGCGACCCCCTATCTCTTTTTTCCGCCTCGGTTATGAAACACGAACGGATCCTCAGATACATAAGGTCCGAGCAGTGACCAAGATTGGGCAATAACTAATGCCAATGCCTGGTGTAAAGATTTGCCTAAGCGGCGCACAACAGTGATTTTTGTGCCTTTGACCCTATTTCGCGGTTGCTGGCGCAATCGCTCAGACGCTACGCCAGCCTATGCGGCCGCCCTCTGAACCAGCTTCTCGACGACCTGCCGCAGCTCCGACGGGCTCATTTCCCCTCCGACCACCTCGACATAGCCAATCCCGGCCCGCCGCAACGCTTCCTTCTTCACCGCGTCGCGCGCAGCGGTCGCGTGGGCGCCCTTGAAGTGCGCTCCGCCCTGGTACTCGATCGCGTGCAGCGGCTTGCAATCGGCATCGACGATCAGAAGATCGACACGCTTGGAGTTGATGCAGGAATAGGCATTCGCGTCCTCGCACCGCAGGATTTCGCCTAGGCTGACCTGCGCCATCACCTGCCAGCCGGACGGCGCCAGCTCGATCACCATCTTGTCCATCGCCCTGAACAGCCGCGCCTCGCTCTTGTTGAGCAACGGCTGCGGCTTGAACTCGGCCTTCATTACCGTGCGCAGCTGGTCCGCGGCATCCGGCGTCTTGCTCGGCACTGTGTCCGGCTTCGGTCCCCACGGGCCGGTTGTAACCTGCCCCTTCATCTTCCAGCGCCACGCATTCTTGCGTCGCCACTCGGCGCGCTTCTGCTTGGCGACGAACTGCTCGATGCAAATCCCGATCATCGCCCCGACGAATAGGACGGCAATCAGCGACAGCGGATGATCGACCAACGCAACTAGCTCAGGCGGCATGGCGCCGCGATCTAGCGCGCCAGGACTAAAACTTTCCTACGCCGCGCTCTGTCCTGCAATGGCTGCCCCAGCCCCCCGCAGTTCACCCCCCGCAGTTCACTCTCCCATTTTGGCCTGTCCTACAGCGCGCCATTTGTGGCTTATCTCACTCATGCCGACTGTCGCTGATCGATCCTCTCCGGATTCATTGCGCGTCAGTGCGAAGATCGGTGAAGATCGGCTCCCGACCCCGGCCGATTTCGCCGACGTCCCCTCGGCGGATCCCTTCGAAGGTTACGAAGTGGAAGAAGTAGAAGACCCCCCTGTTTCAAGCAGTCGGAAGCTCCGCTTGGCTCCTCGCCGCCGTCGGCCGACGCGCCACGCCGCCTCTCTCCCATGGCAGCGCATCGGGACAAGTCCCGATGAGCGGCATCAGCATCTTTGCCGACCGGGAAACCACGAATGGTGCCTGAGGCCTGACAGGGCGCAGATGTGGACAATGGGGCCACAGGATCGTGATTATTTCTTGATTCGCAAACGTCAGGAGGAGGCCGCCGCGGCGCGGAGCCGGGGCTCCGTTCGCGCTCGCCATGAGGAGTTCGCGGCGGCCTACGCCATGCGTGTCGTCTGCATCGACCGCGGCTATGCCCAGCCGGAGCCGTCCCCTGCCCCGCCGCAGGAGTCCCGGCCGGACGAGACAACGATCGTTCCACTGATGATCATCCCCGCCTGACGCCACCCTCGCGGCCTCGCTCACGCTTGTTGTTTTAGGTTCATGCGTCCGTTTGCGGCGGCGGATCGTTTTACCCCCGAACTCACCGGCGATTTCCGTGTGAGAAGCTTCGCGCGGGGAACGTCTGGAGACGTTCGAGCATGAGGCTGAAGGAGGGTTTTCCGAAATGACGAACTTCACCAAATATCTCGCTGGCGCTGCGGCGATCGGCGGCATCGCCGCTCCGCTCGCGGCGCAGAACCCCTATCCCTACCCGCCGCAAGGCTATCCGCAGCAGGGTTATCCGCAGCAGGCTTATCCCGGCTACGGCCAGCCCGGCTACAACCCGAACTACAACCCCGGCTATTCCGGCAACCCGGTGACCGACGTCATCGATCAGCTGCTCGGCAACCGCTACAACGTGACCGACCGCCAGGCGATCCGCCAGTGCGCCAACGCCGCTCGGGCTCAGGCCGGCACCCAGTACCGCGGCTACGGCTACAACAACGGGTACAATAACGGCTACGGCAACCACTACGGTCAGGGCATCGCCGCGCCGTCGCTGCGCGTCACCGCCATCACCGACGTCCAGCGCCGCTCCAACGGCCTGCGCGTCAAGGGCCTGATGAGCACCGGATATGCCGGCCAATACGGCAATCAGTATGGCCAGAACGGCTATCAGAACAGCGGCTATGCGACCGGCGACCTCAGCTTCCGCTGCAACGTCGATTATCGCGGCGCCGTGACCGACATCCGGATCGAGCGCAACGGCGAGTATCGCCGCTACTAGGACGGTTGAAGCTGGCGGCGGCGCGGCGATCGGGCCGCGCCGCTTCGCCGTTGCCGAAGAGTAACTCCTGGGACGAAAACGCCCCGGAATATTCTTCGCGCCGGGCCCATATCCTAATCTGGGTTGTTATCGTTCCAGCTTTTGTGGAGCTAACGGCCCTCCTCATGTCGGACGATCCATTGGAACGTATGCGAGCTCGGATCGCCCAATGCCGCCGGCTCGCGGCGAGCACGACCGATGCCCGCACGCGCGACGTGCTGCTCCAGATGGCCGAGGAAGGCGAAGTGGACCTCAAGCGCCTCGAGGCCGAGCGCGCCGAACGGGACGAGCCGCCGCAGCCGAAGCTCGATCAGCCGTCGCCGACGCAGTCCTGAGTCACGCTCTCACCGGCCTTCCGCCGCCGTTACCCGTCCGCTCACCGTAAAGAGCCAAAAACAAGAGCTTGCACCGCTGGCGTTATCGGCATCCGGCCGCCATGAAACCGCCCACAAGCAGATGGCCGCACCTGCGGTTATGTGCTGCCCGGGCGGACATGCCCCCGTCCGCCCGGGCTTGCCTTTCCGGCCATGAAACCAAATCCCGAGCGCGTCGTTCCGGAGGCGAAAGTGTCGCTTCGGCGACGTATGCATTCGGGTTACCAAGTGGCAGGCTACAGGCTTTATGGCCTCGACGGGGTCAATAAGGTCGCGTCCGGCGAGTGGTTCGAAGCCGAGGATGACCAGACCGCGATCGAGGTCGCGAAGACATTGATGGACGGGCACGATTGCGAGCTGTGGCAAGGCCGCCGGCTCGTCGGGCGAATTGCGCATACACGCCGCACCTGACGTGCGGCCTTCAATTTCCCGCTAGTTCCCGCTGTTGCCCTGGATGTAGTTCTTCGCATCCTCGCTCGGATCGACCATCGGCCGTGACGCATCATATTGGCGCCACGCCTCGATCTGCTTCTGCTGGTCCTCCGGCAGCTGCGCTTCGTAATCCGCCTCGGTCATGCCGCCGATCGACGACTGCTGCCCGGTCTCGATCTGCTGCGCGAGCTGCCGAAGCAGGGGCCGCACCGCAAGGAGGTTGAGCATCCAGTCGGGCGCGTAGGCGAGCCGCGCCTTCGACGTTCCGGCAAGCGCTTCGCCGAGCACCGCGCGATCGCCGTGGGCCTTGGCGGTCATCATCGTGCCGTCGCTTTGCGGCGTGAAGTCGATCTGCGTCGTTCCGCCCTCGCGGCCGCCGAACAGCACGTGGACGATCAGCTGGCGGTCCGGTTGCCGATCGATGCGCAGTTCGTACGGCACCGCCTTGCCCTCGACCTGGCTGGTGCCCTTCTCCGGAATGTTGTCGAGCGCGTGGCTCACGCCCGAATAGGTCTCGTCGGGACTCTTGTGGACGATCTGATACGCCTGCGCGCCGTAATAGCTGCCGGCAAGGTAGCCGATGCCGGTCAGCGCCGGACCGATCAACAACTTGCGCATCACACCCCCGTTTGGGGGCGAGAGCTAAGCCATTGCCGTTAAAGCGCGATTAAGCGCCTACCGAAGCCGCGCGACGAGCACGTCGAACACGGCGGGATGCAGCGGCTGGGCGAACTTCAGCCCGGCGATGAAGCCGTCGATCCAGCACACCTCGGCCTGCAGCGTCTCGAGCCCGTCGAACCGGAGCATCAACAACTCGCCAACCCGCGGGCGTTCGACGACCTCGATCTTCGCTCCGTCCGGCGACAGATCGAAAATGCGGACGCTGTAGGTGTTCTGCCCGATCCGTCGGACACGCACCTCCGTGGACAGCTCGGCGCGATTGACGGCGCGCGCGGGCCCGTGGGACTGCTTCGGGTCAGCTTGCGGTTCCTCCCGAGCCGGCTCCGGCGCGGGGTCATTCGGCACTTTGGTCACGGGCACCCCCGCTAGAGCGAGGCTACGAAATCTTCGCCTTGGCGACCGCTTCCTCGAGCGTCTTGCGGTCGTTGCCGTGCTGCTTGATCAGGTCCCTGACCTCGTCGTCGGTCAGGCCGTGCTTCTTGCCGAAATAGCGGACTTCGCTTGGATCGCTCGCCGCAACGCGGCTGCGGTCGCTGGTGGTGTTGCCCATGCTGGATCTCCGGTGATTGATTGAACCCGGTGACGCCACGCGACTCAGGCGGCTCACGTGCCGCCGCCTTCACTATCCGCCCAAACAGCAGCCCCGGCCAGAGCCATTCGCCGCTCTACGGCAGTTGGTCTGTGTGCCACAGGACGGCTGCACCGGTCACTGATGCGCAGGCGCAGACGGTTAACCCAGGTGAAATTCACCGGCGGCCAACTTGGCTACAAAGCCCGCGCCGCTTGGGGGGCTTGTACGAAATGGCCGAGTATCGATTGTATTGCCTTGACGGGGCGGGCCGGATCACGCGGGCGGAAGAGATCGAGGCCACGGGCGATGAGGAAGCGATCATGATCGCCCGCGCGCTGAAGAAGCGCGTGCGCTGCGAGCTTTGGCAGCGCGACCGGCGCGTGGCTGAGATCGCGCCCTACGTCGGCAAGAAAGATTAGGCGGCCGGGATCACGACACCGCACGAAACGTGTCGGAATGGATGCGCAATCAACGCATCTCGGCAAACGGACGGATCACTGCGCACGCGAGGCGCGCACCGCTATTGCCGCTCGGGTCCGTCACATAATCGTCGGCCTGAGCATGGATGACGAGCGCCGCGCCGTCCGCATCGAGCAACGTGCCCGACGCCTCCTGCGGAGCGAACAAAGTGGCGTTTGGAAGCGTGACCGTCTGGCCGAGAACGCCGTTCGCCGCGACTTCGACGTTGGGCAGGTCGCCGGCGTGCGGGCCGGCGGGATTGTTGACGCCATGCTTGCGGCCCGCCGGGTTCCAGTGGGAGCCGGCACTGGCAAAGTCCGGCGGATCGCAGCGCCCGACGGCGTGAACATGGATTCCGTGAACGCCGTGCGGCAGCCCGCTCGCATCGATGCGAAACGTGACGCCGCCCGCGGTCTGCCACGCGCGCACGCTACCGATAGTCTGGCCGGCGGCGTTGATCAGCGGCATGGGAGCGCCGCCCTGCGGTTCGTCGGTCACGCAGCCGACAGCGAGAAGCGGGATGAGAAGAGCGAGGTTGCGCATCGGAGCTGAAACGGCACCGCCGCGCCTCCGTTCCCCTGCGAAGGCAAGGGTCCAGTCGCGCTGCAAAGCGGCGCTCATGCGCCGGCCTGGGCTCCTGCCTTCGCCGGAGCACGGGTAGGTTCGATTTTCACGAGCATCTGGCCTTCCGTGACCTGGGCGCCCGCCTTGGCTGAAAGGTCGGCTACGGTCCCATCGAACGGAGCGGTCAGAGCATGCTCCATCTTCATCGCTTCAAGGGTAAGCAAACGTTGTCCTTTGGCAACTTTTTCACCATTCGAAACCTCGACCGCAGTCACCTTTCCGGGCATCGGCGCCTCGATCTCGCCGTCGTGGACGCCATGCGAGGTGCCGGTGCCGCGCGACGAAAGTTCAAACTCGAACGCCTGGCCCTCGCGGAAGAGTACGACGCGCTCTTCATCGGCGAAGCCGGAGACGTCGGCCAATTCCTCATCGTCAACGACCTGGACGGACTTTCCATCGAGGACCGCGCTTAAGCTCGCCGGGGCATTGAGCCTGAGACCGGCGAGCCCGGGCATTCCGGAAGCATCTTCCGCTGCGAGGATAGCGACCATCGCTGCGGCACGTTGAACGCTTTCGTTGGCGTCCGTGTCAGGGACCAGCTCATCAAGGTGCTTCTCGATGAACCCCGTGTCGATCTTTGCAGCGGCGAAATCGGGGTGCAACAGGGCATTCAACAGGAACCAGGCATTGGTGCGCACCGGCCAGACTTCTACCCCGTCCAGAATCGCCGCGAGCTCATCGATCGCATCGTCGCGGTCGGCGCCAGTACCGATCAGCTTGGCGATCATTGGATCGTAGAAGGGCGAAATCGCGTCGCCCTCCTCCACTCCCGTTTCGATACGGCCGCCGTCGCCGAGATCGAAATGGTCGAGCCTGCCGACGCTCGGCAGGAAGCCTTTCGCGGGGTCCTCGGCGTAAAGCCGCGCCTCGATTGCATGACCGCTGATGCTCAGCTCGTCTTGCTTTGCAGGCACCTTTTCACCTGAGGCGACGCGGAGCTGCCATTCGACGAGGTCCTGGCCCGTGATCTCCTCGGTCACTGGATGCTCGACCTGCAGGCGCGTGTTCATTTCCATGAACCAGATGCGGTCGGCGCGGAGGCCTTCGGATGCGTCGGCGATGAACTCGATCGTGCCGGCGTTCTCGTAGTTGACGGCCTGCGCCGCGCGCACCGCGGCGCCGCACACTGCTTCGCGCGTCTCCGCGTCCATTCCGGGCGCGGGGGCTTCCTCGATGACTTTCTGGTGGCGGCGCTGGAGCGAGCAGTCACGCTCGAACAGATGGACGACGTTGCCGTGGCTGTCGCCGAACACCTGCACCTCGATGTGGCGCGGCGAAAGGATGTATTTCTCGATCAGCACGCGGTCGTCGCCGAACGCGCTCGTCGCCTCGCGCTTGGCGCTGTCGAGCGCGTCGTCGAACTGGCCGGGTTCGTCGACCCGGCGCATGCCCTTGCCGCCGCCGCCCGCGACCGCCTTGATCAGCACCGGATAACCGATCGCGTCGGACTCCGACTTGAGGCGCTTCGGGTCCTGGACCTCGCCGAGATAGCCGGGCGTCACCGGGACTCCGGCCTCCGCCATCAGCTTCTTCGCCGCGTCCTTGAGGCCCATGGCCCGGATGCTGTCCGGCTTCGGCCCGACCCAGATCAGGCCCGCATCGATTACCGTCTGCGCGAAGTCTGCGTTCTCGCTGAGAAAGCCGTAGCCCGGATGGATCGCCTCCGCGCCGGTGGCCTTCGCCGCCTCGATGATCTTGTCACCGCGCAAATAGGATTCGCGCGCCGGGCTCGGCCCGATGTGTACCGCCTCGTCCGCCATGCGCACGTGCAGCGCCTTGGCGTCAGCGTCGGAATAGACCGCGACCGTGCGGATCCCGAGCCGCCGCGCCGTGCGGATCACCCGGCAAGCAATCTCGCCGCGGTTGGCGATGAGGAGGGAGGCGATCACTGCGCCGGGCACCCTGCGACGCGGGAGGAAAAAGTCAGGTTCATCACCTTCCAAGTGCCATTGGCGCGGACCAAGTCGAAGTGATCCACACCGCAATTGCTCACTTGGCCGCCGACGCGAACGACGAACGGCGCCCAAACCATGGCCGCATCGCCATCAATCTCAACCGCCGGATCGCTGATCAATTCCTGAAATCGGGCACCGGGCGTGATCCGCCGTGCAAATTGCGTCCAATTTTCCTGCCGCAGGCCGCTGCTATTCGCCCGAACGCCGGTCGCGGTCACGCGACCGTCAGGATAGACCCAGCGCAGCATCGCCGCAGAATCCCCGGAATCGAACGCTGCGAGCAGCCCGTTGACCGCCGCCAGCACGGGCTGCTCGTCGCCCGCCGGCGGCGGCAACGCCCGGGCCGGCGGCAGCTTGTTGGAACTTGACTGAGCAGCAAGCACCAGGAGAAGCGAAAGGATCATTGTCACATCCTGAACACGCCGAACTGCGGCCGCTCGGGGATCGGCGCGTTCAGCGTTGCGGCGAAGGCGAGTCCGAGCACGTCGCGGGTCTGCGCTGGGTCGATGATGCCGTCGTCCCAAAGGCGAGCGGTCGCGTGCCACGGATTGCCTTGCGCTTCGTAATCGTCGCGGATCGGCTGCTTGAAGGCTTCGGCCTGCTCGGGCGTCCATTTGTCGGCGTCGCGGTGGACGGTGGCGAGAACGCTCGCCGCCTGCTCGCCGCCCATCACACTGATGCGGCTGTTGGGCCAGGTGAATAGGAAGCGTGGGCTGTAGGCTCGGCCGGACATGCCGTAATTCCCCGCGCCGAAGCTGCCACCGATCAACACGGTGATCTTGGGCACGCTGGCGGTCGCGACGGCGGTCACCAGTTTGGCGCCATGCTTGGCGATGCCCTCGGCCTCATACTTCCCGCCGACCATGAAACCGGAGATGTTCTGCAGGAACAGGAGCGGCGTGCGGCGCTGGCAAGCGAGCTCGATGAAATGGGCGCCCTTTTGGGCGCTCTCCGAGAAGAGGATGCCATTGTTGGCGAGGATCGCGACCGGCATGCCCCAAATATGCGCGAAGCCGCAGACGAGGGTCGAGCCGTAGAGCGGCTTGAATTCGTGGAACTCGGATGCGTCGACAATGCGCGCGATGATCTCGTGAACGTCGTAGGGTGCGCGCAAGTCCTCGGGGATGATGCCGTAGAGCTCTTCTGCGCCGTAGAACGGCGGGCACGGTTCTTTCAGTTCGATCTGGGCTCCTGCCTGCGCAGGAGCACATGTCGAGACGATGTCGCGCACGATGGTCAGCGCATGCTCGTCATTCTCGGCGAGGTGATCGACGACGCCACTCTTCTTCGCATGCAAATCGCCGCCGCCGAGATCCTCGGCGCTGATCTCCTCACCCGTCGCGGCCTTCACCAGCGGCGGGCCGCCAAGGAAGATCGTGCCCTGGTTGCGGACGATGACGCTCTCGTCGCTCATCGCCGGGACGTAAGCGCCGCCCGCGGTGCAACTACCCATGACGCAGGCGATCTGGGCGATGCCCTTCGAGCTCATCTGCGCCTGGTTAAAGAAGATGCGACCAAAATGGTCGCGGTCGGGGAAGACGTCGGCCTGGTGCGGCAGATTGGCGCCGCCGCTGTCGACGAGATAGACGCACGGCAAGCGGTTCTGCTCGGCGATCTCCTGCGCGCGCAAGTGCTTCTTGACCGTCAGCGGATAGTAAGTGCCACCTTTGACCGTTGCGTCATTGCAGACGATCATCACCTGCCTGCCGGATACGCGTCCGATGCCGGCGATAATGCCCGCGCCCGGCACCTCGCCCTCGTACATGTCGCAGGCGGCGAGCTGGCCGATTTCGAGGAACGGCGAGCCCGGATCGAGCAGCCGCTCGACACGATCGCGCGGGAGAAGCTTGCCGCGATCGACGTGGCGCTGACGGTGCTTTTCGGGACCCCCCTTGGCAGCTTCGGCGACGTCGGCGCGCAACTTCTCGGCAAGCGCGCGGTTGTGCGCGAAACGGGCGCGATATTCGTCGCTATCGGTGACGACTTTGCTCTCGATACGCGCCGCGCTCATGCCCTGTTCTGGTCCGTTGGTCGAAAAGCCCTGCCCTGCGCCTAGCCGGTGCGGCAGGCGTTGGCAAAGCACTGTCGAAAGGTCCCTGAATGAGAAGTCCGATCCTTGCCGTCATGGTGTCAGCGCTCGCGCTCGCCGCGTGCAATACGAACACGAGTAACCAGGCGCAGCAGCAAGCGCAGCCCGGCAGCCAGGCTGGGGTCAATCTTTCGTGGATCGACAAGTCTGTCGCTCCGGGCGACGACTTCGACAATTACGCGAATGGGACCTGGTACAAAACGGCCGTCATTCCGGCAGACCGGACGAGCGTCGGCACCGGCTATTTCGTTGACCAGCTGGCCGAGAAGCGCCTCGCTGACCTCATCCATTCGATTGCCAATTCGAACCCCGCCGCGGGCACGGACGAGGCGCGCATCGCGAACTATTATGCGGCCTACACGAACACCAACGCGATCGACCAGCGCGGCACGGCCGTCCTGAAGCCGACGCTGGATCGCATTGCGGCAATCCAGAACACGCAGCAGCTGTCGCAGGTCATCGGCTCGACCGTCCGCGCCGACGTCGATCCGCTCAACGCCACCGACCTTCAGACCGAAAACCTCTTCGGTATCTTCGTCACTCAGGCGCTCACCGACCCGGCGAAAACTGTGCCGTATCTGATGCAGGGCGGCATCGGGTTGCCGGACCGGGACTACTACCTCTCGTCGGAGCCGGAGACCGCGAAGATCCGGGCAGCCTACACCCCGTACGTCGCAAAGATGCTTTCGCTCGCCGGCCTGCCCGAAGCCGATGCGCGCGCGCAAAAGGTGGTCGCGCTCGATACCAAGATCGCCAGTGCGCAGCAGTCGATCGAGCAGATGGAGGACATGTTCCACGCCAACAATCCGTGGAAGCCAGCCGACTTCGCGAAGAATGCTCCGGGGCTCGACTGGGACGCGTTCTTCACCGCGGCGCAGCTAAACGGGCAGAACGAGGTCATCGTCTGGCAGCCGGAGACGGTGAAGAAGCTCTCGGCGCTCGTCGCGTCCGAACCGCTCGACGTGTGGAAGGATTGGCTCGCTTTCCACCAGATCAACCAGATGGCGGAGGTCCTCCCGAGCGCGTTCGACCAAGCCCATTTCGCCTTTTACGGAACGATGATCGGCGGCACGCCGCAGCAGCTACCGCGCGACAAGCGGGCCCAGGGCTCACTCGACTTCGCACTGGGTGACGCGGTCGGGCGCCGTTACGTCGACAAATATTTCCCAGCTTCCTCGAAGCGCGACATCCAGGGCATGGTCGACAACATCAAGGGCGCGCTCGAGAAGCGCATCGAGGCGATCACATGGATGGCGCCCGCCACCAAGAAGGAAGCGAAGAAGAAGGTCGCGACCATGGTCGTTGGCGTCGGCTATCCCGACCACTGGCTTGATTATTCCGGCTTCGACGTTCGTCCCGACGATGCGTTCGGCAACCTCGAACGTGCGCAGCAGGTGCACTACCGCCAGCAGCTCGCGAAGATCGGGAAGCCGGTGGACCGCGGCGAATGGTGGATGACTCCGCAGACGGTCAACGCGGTCAACCTGCCGCTGCAGAATGCACTCAATTTCCCGGCTGCGATCTTGGAGAAGCCCTATTTCGATCCGGCATCCGACCCGGCGGCGAATTACGGCGCGATCGGAGCGACGATCGGCCACGAAATCAGCCACAGCTTCGACAATCTCGGAGCCACCGTGGATTCGACTGGCAAGCTCCGAAATTGGTGGACGCCGCAGGATCTCGCGCATTTCAAGGCGGCGGGCGCGGCTTTGGCGGCGCAATATGACGCCTACGAAGTGCTGCCCGGCCTGCACATCAAGGGCCAGCAGGTGCTCGGCGAGAACATCGCCGACGTGACTGGCCTGGGAGCTGCACTGGAGGCTTATCACGCGTCGCTAAACGGCAAGCCCGCGCCGGTGATCGACGGCCTCACCGGCGACCAGCGCTTCTTCCTCGCCTTCGCCCAAAGCTGGCGCGAGAAGAGGCGCCCCGAGAGCCTGCGCACTCGCGTCGCTACCGACGTACACGCGTCGGCGCGCTGGCGCATCTTCACGGTGCGAAACATCGACGCCTGGTACCCGGCGTTCAACGTGAAGCCGGGACAGAAACTGTACCTGCCGCCAGAGAAGCGCGTGAAGGTATGGTGAGCTACTGCCGCCGATTGGCCCGGGCGAGCACGTAGTCGACGATCGCCTCGCGTTCCTTCGGTGTCAGATGCGAGAAGTATCTGCGGGCGACGCCTGACATCGGGCCGACGTCCTTGCCGGTCTTGCCCTGCCCGCTCGTAAGGAGTCGGATCAGCTCCGGCTTCGAATAGGCTCCGGCGATATCAAGGTTGGGCGTGAAATTCGGCCAGCCCTGAAGCGCGTTGTTGTGGCAGGCGGTGCATGTGGTCTCGACCAGATAGCGGCCCCAGGAATGCTGCGCGCCCAGGTCGATTGGCCGGTTCTTTTGATACTTGGCGATCTGGGATCTGGCGTTTCCGAGCACTCCCGTATCAACGTCCTTCTGCTCGACGCTGTTGAACTTGAAGGGCGGCAATGCCTGTCCGGCGGGCTTGAAGGTTCTCAAATATGCGACGATCGCGGCCAGATCTCTGTCGCTCAGGAACTGGAAGCTTTCGACCGGCATGAACCAGAATTGCCGCCCGTCGCGAGGTACGCCGTGCCGGAGCAGCTTCTCGAGGTCCGCGTCACTGTACCTGGGGATCAGCAGGGTGATGTTCGGCGCATACATGGCGCCATCCTGGGGCTTGTCCGCAAGGTTGGTGCCTTGGAGATTGCCACCGTGGCACCCGGTGCAATCGAGAATGTCGGCCAACCGCTTTCCATGCGCAATCTTGGCCGCCTCGCTGTTGTAATCGGCGCCTTCGAAGGAAAGCTGCGTAGACTGCGGATGGCACGCGGCAAGCAGCAGCAGCGCAGCAAAGGCGAAACGGCGCATGGGCAGGTCCCCCTAAGGGGAGGCTTAACACATCAGACGCCAATCACCTCGCGGCCGATCAACATCCGTCGGATCTCATTGGTGCCCGCACCGATGTCGAGCAGCTTCGCGTCGCGGTAGTAACGCTCCACCGGCCAATCCTTGGTGTAGCCGGCGCCGCCCAAAGCCTGGACCGCTTCGTTGGCGACCTTCACCGCGCTTTCGCTCGCCAGCAGGATCGCGCCTGCCGCGTCGTACCGGGTTGTCCGCCCCGCATCGCACGCCTTGGCGACTTGGTAGACGTAGGCCCGTGCGGAGTTGAGCGCGATGTACATATCGGCGATCTTGGCCTGCATCAGCTGGAAGCTGCCGATCGGCTTACCGAACTGCTTGCGGTCGCGCACGTAAGGCAGGACGACGTCGAGACACGCCTGCATGATCCCGATCTGGATTCCGGCGAGTACAGTGCGCTCGTAATCGAGGCCGCTCATCAGCACCTCCACACCCTTGTTCTCCTCGCCAAGGATGTTTTCGGGCGGAACGAAGCAGTCGTCGAACACCAGCTCATTGGTCGGTGAGCCGCGCATCCCGAGCTTGTCCATTTTCTGGCCGATCGAGAAGCCTTCCATGTCCTGCTCGATCAGGAACGCGGTAATGCCCCGGCTACCCTCGCCCGTCTTGGCATAGACGACGAGCGTATTGGCATAGCCGCCGTTGGTGATCCAGAACTTGGTGCCGTTGAGGCGGTAGCCGTTGCCGCTCTTTTCCGCCTTGAGCTTCATCCCGACGACGTCGCTTCCCGCGCCGGATTCGCTCATCGCCAAAGCGCCGACATGCTCGCCGCTGATCAGCTTTGGGAGATATTTCTTCCTTTGCTCGGGGTTCGCCCAGCGCCGGATCTGGTTCACGCAGAGGTTCGAGTGCGCGCCATAGCTCAGCCCGACGGATGCCGATGCGCGCGCGACTTCCTCCTGCGCCACCACATGCTCGAGATAGCCGAGGCCGAGGCCGCCGGATTCCTCCTCGACCGTAATGCCGTGGAGGCCGAGCTCGCCCATCTGCGGCCAAAGCTCGCGCGGAAACTCGTCCGTCTCATCGATCTTCGCCGCGATCGGGGCGATCTTGTCGTCGGCAAACCGCTTCGTCGTGTCGCGGATCGTATCCGCCATTTCGCCGAGGTCGAAGTCGAGTGCGGCTTCGGACATGTCGTATCTCCTGTTCAGGCCGCCGCTAGCAGAGCTGCAAGTGTTTGAACAACCGGCCTCCCGGTCTTATGTGCGGTGCAACATTCGACTCCGGAGCACAGACATGGCCACTTCCACCGCCGACCCGATCGTCATCCTCTCTTACGCTCGTACGCCGATGGGAAGCTTCCAGGGCGCGCTGTCGAGCGTCCCCGCGACAGAGCTCGGTGCTACAGCCGTCAAAGCTGCGATCGAGCGGGCGGGCATCACCGGCGAGCAGGTCGACAAGGTGTTCATGGGCAACGTGCTGTCGGCCGGTCTCGGCCAGGCTCCGGCCCGCCAGGCGGCGATCGGCGCGGGCCTTCCCAGCTCAGCGGAAGCCGTGACTGTCAACAAGGTCTGCGGCTCCGGCATGCAAGCGGCGATGTTCGCGCACGACATGCTCGCGGCAGGCTCTGCCGACGTGATCGTCGCGGGAGGCATGGAGAGCATGTCGAACGCGCCGTACCTTTCGAAGAAGTATCGCTCGGGCGCGCGCATCGGCCATGATACGATCTACGATCATATGATGCTCGACGGCCTCGAGGATGCATATGACAAGGGCCGGGCAATGGGTACCTTCGCCGAGGATGCGGCGCGCGAATATCAGTTCACGCGTGAGCAGCAGGACGAATATGCGATCGAGAGCCTTCGCCGCGCGAACGAGGCGATCACCCACGGCAAGTTCGACAAGGAAGTGGTCCCGGTAACGGTCGTGACCCGCAAGGGCGAAGTGACAGTCGACGTCGACGAACAGCCCGGCAAGGGCAATCCTGATAAGATCCCGCAGCTCAAGGCCGCCTTCGCGAAGGACGGCACGATCACCGCGGCAACCAGCTCATCGATCAGCGACGGTGCCGCGGCGCTGGTGCTGACGCGCGAGAGCGTCGCGCAGAAGCTGGGCAAGCAGCCGATCGCCCGCGTCGTCGCACACGCCGCGCATGCGCAAGATCCGGAGAAGTTCACTTCCGCGCCGGTTCCCGCGATCCAAAAGGTGCTCGACAAGGCCGGCTGGAGCGTCGCGGACGTCGACCTGTTCGAAGTCAACGAGGCATTCGCCTGCGTGGCCATGATTGCGATGCGAGACATCGGAATCCCGCGCGACAAGATCAACGTGAATGGCGGCGCGACGGCGCTGGGGCACCCGATCGGCGCCAGCGGCGCTCGCATCACGACCACGCTGATTGCGGCCCTGCAGGACCGTGGTCTCAAACGCGGTATCGCGAGCCTCTGCATCGGCGGCGGCGAGGCGACGGCGATCGCGGTGGAGCTGGTCTAAGCTCCTCCGGTCGGCGCTGCTTTCGAAGCAGTCGTCGAATTTCATCTTTGAGAAAGCTGGAATTCAGCTTTGACTCCCCAAGCGGGTGGCATCGCGTGACGCGCGCGCCGTTACGCAACTCGCCAAAAGGGAGGCGGCTCATGAAGCCCATCAATGCTTTCCTGTTCTCACTGCTTGCAGGCATCACGACCTTCGCCGCGGAGCATTCTCTATTTCCCGCCGAACTCCATGCTGCTGGGTTCAGCGTCCCGCGCAGTTCTGACTGGCGGCAGCAGATGATCGATCGGGACCCTGGCGGCGCGGTCGTTGACCGGATCCTCGACAAGCTCACCACCAGACTGAGCCTGACGGACGAGCAGGCGAGCAAGGCGCGACCGCTCCTGGCGGAGCGGCACCGGCGCATTCTCGCGGTGCTTCTGACGGCGCCGCCATCGCTGACGCGTGACCAGTTCGTCGCCGCGCGGCAAGCGATCCGAACGGAGACGCGTCAAAGGCTGGACGCTTTGCTGACCCCCGATCAGCGCGAAATCGCAGAGCAAGAACTGACGCACCCGGCCGGCTAAACTCGCCGCTGAGATGAGCCGGTGCTAAGGGCCGGCGTCTCGAAGGGGAGAAAGCCGATGCGTCTGACCATTTGCCTGACTGCTGCCGCGCTGATCTTTGGCTCCGCGCCGATCCAGGCGACCGCCAAGACCGCCGCCTTCCAGCTCAACAAGACCACCTGGACTTTCACGGACAAGAAGGGCGTCAAGGTCCGCGAGTCGATCGACGTGGATGGAAATTACATCGCGAATAGCGCAGCCGGGAAGCATCTCGATCACGGCACTTCCGTGATGAAAGGCGACAAGGCTTGCTTCACCAGTGCCATGACCAAGGATGGTGAGGTCTGTTGGACGACCAAGCCGGTCGCGATTGGTCACTCGATGAGCACCAAAAGCGACAAGGGCGAAACCCTTAAGGTCACCCGTGTCGCTTATAGTCCCCTGTCGATGCCGAAATAACGAGGCCCCGCCGGCGCGATTATTTCGTGCCGGCGTGCGCCTGGCACTCGAGCTCGATCAGTCCGCCCAACGCTAAACCGCTGGCACCAAAGGCGCTGCGCGCCGGCCGCTTTCCTTCCGGGAAGTAGGTCACATAGACTTTGTTGAAGGCTGGCCAGAGCGCCATGTCGCTCAACATCGCGGTGCAGTGGAATACGTCTTTGTAGCCAAGCCCCGCGCGCTTGAGGACCGCGCCGATGTTCTCCAGCGCCTGTTTGGTCTGGGCGTCGATTCCGTCGGGCAGCTTGCCGTCCGCGCCGATGCCGAGCTGGCCCGCCAGATAAAGGACATCCCCAACGCGTACCGCGCTGGAAAATGGCGGAGCCGAGCCATCGGGCCGCGCAGGTGCGGGGAAATACTCGACGGCGGATCTGGCCGGCGCAGCGCCAGCCGGGCTCATGATCAGAAGTCCGGTTGCGATTGCTATCAGTGCCTTCATTGCTGCCCCCGTTTGTTGTTAGTCCACCACCTCAGTCTCGCCCACGCCCCACAGGTCGGATGTGTGGATGTAACCATCGCGCTTGCTGACCTCGATCCGGCACCAGCCATCGCCTTTGCACTTGTCGATGCGGCCGACGACGCCTGGCTGCGCATTGTAGCGAGCCTTCGCGCCATCGTTGGGTGCGGTGCGGATTGGGCGTGGCTCACCAGGCTTCACGATGGCCGTGCGCCGATCGCTGAGCAAAGTGACCAGCATCCAGCCCTGCGCGCCGTCCGGGTCCTGGATCAGGCGCCAATTCTCGTACTTCTTGACGACGCGGATCGGCAGGTCGCGGCGCCGGTATAGCCAGACGCCCGGATAATTTTTGCCCGGGCCCGTGCGCGTCATCGCCTGGCCGCTCGCGATGGAGGCCCAGTATGGCGGCTGCTTGTCCTGCGCGAGCGCCGGCGCCGCGGCAGCAACAATCAGAAATGCGGTGAATACGCCCCGTGCAACCATCACGCGCCGGTCAGAATCCTGTCCACGAGCTGCTTCACGGTGGGGACGAAGCCATTCGAATAAAACGGGTCGCTCTTGAAGCGGAAAGCAGAGTGTCCCGCGAACATGAGGTTCTGCTCGACGGGTCCCCCATGCGCAATGTCCTGAAGGGTCTTCTGGATGCAGAAGCTGCGGGGGTCGGCGAGGCGCCCGGTCGAGTTCTTCTCATTGTCCGCCCACGACGAAAAGGCGCACTGGCTAAGGCAGCCCATGCATTCCGCCTGGTCGACGCGGATCTGCTTCTCTTCTTCCGGCGTGACGAAGATCAACGTGTCGTCGGGCGTCTTCATCGCGTTGGTGTAGCCCCGCGCATACCATTCGCGCGCGTGTTGAAGGTCGCCCTTGGTCACCCAGTAATTCTTCTTCGTGCCAATGCCGACGTCGAGCTGGAAGTGGTGATCGCCGATGGAGTCCTTGGTGTAGGCGATCTGGCGTTCGCTGCGCGCTTCAAGGTTGCGCAGGAACGGGTTGCGCACAGCGGAGGAGTAAAAGCCCGTCGGCGAAAAGCGGTGCAGCAGCACGTCGCCTTCCTCAAGGTTCAGGAGCCGCGCTTTCCACTCGGGCGGAATCGGGCTTTCCTGCGTCAGCAGCGGTCGCGTTCCGAACTGGAAGACGATCTGGCCGAGCTCCGGGTTGCCGATCCAATTCTCCCATTCGTCGAGCCGCCAGACGCCACCTGCCATCACGATCGGGACGGTGTCGGCGATCCCGCTCTCCCGCATGGTCGCGCGCAGAGCCGCCACACGCGGATAGGGATCCTGCGGCTTGCGCGGGTCTTCGGCGTTCGAAAGGCCGTTATGCCCGCCGGCGAGCCACGGATCTTCATAGACGACGGCAGCAAGCCACTCGGCGGCCTTGTGGTAGGCGCGCTTCCACAATGCGCTGAACGCCCGCGCGGAGCTGATGATCGGCAGGTAATTGACGCCGTAAGATGCCGCGATCTCGCTTAGCTTGTAGGGCATGCCTGCGCCGCAAGTGACGCCCGTGACCAGCCCCTTGGTGCGTTCCAGGACGCCGTGGAGGACGCGCTGGGCGCCCCCCATCTCCCACAAGACGTTGATATTGATCGCGCCCTTGCCCGAGGCGATTTCGTACGCGCGCTGAACCTGGGATACGGCGCCGTCGATCGCGTATTTGATCAGCTCCTCATGGCGATCGCGGCGAGTGAGCGCCTCGTAGACCTGGGGAACGATGCGACCTTCGGCGTCATAGCTGTCGGCGTTGACCGCACTGACCGTGCCGATGCCGCCCGCGGCAGCCCAGGCGCCCGAGCTCGCGTGGTTGGTCGCGCTGACGCCCTTGCCGCCTTCGATCAGCGGCCAGACCTCGCGGCCGCCATAGAGGATGGGCTTCAGGCCCTTGAACAAACTCTCTCTCCCGGGCGCACTGGCGCCGCCTCGCCCCATATAGAGGCGCTTCAACTGCAATGCCCGAAAAAAGTTAAACACCGGCCCCGGGTTCCGAACGCCGGAATTTTATCTTTTGCGCTCAGCAATGAGCGGTGGCTGCCACTCCGCCAACCACCGCGCCGACAGCGCCTCCAACCACGGCGCCTGCGGCAGTGTCGTTATGATAGCCGCCGTTGGCGATCGCAGCGCCTACCGCCGCTCCGGCGATACCGCCGGCAGCGGCCCCGGCCGCAGGGTAGCCGCAGTTATAGCCATCGTACGCAGGATAGCCGTAGCCGTACGGATACGCATAGACGCCTGCGGGATAGCTATAAGGACCGTATCCGTAACCAGGGTAACCGTATCCGTAATACGGGTAGCCGTATCCGTAACTCGGGTAGCCGTAGCCATAAGCGGGATAGCCGCCATAATAGCCGAAGCCGAACCACGGTATTCCATAGCCGTAACCGTACCAACCGCCTCCATGCCAACCGCCTCCATGCCATCCGCCTCCGCCGTGCCAGCCGCCTCCGTGCCAACCCCCACCACCTCCGTGCCAACCGCCGCCTCCTCCGTGCCAACCACCGCCACCACCATGTCCACCGCCGCCATGTCCACCGCCCCCCGTTGGGCGACCGCGGCGGGGGCAGCAGGATCGTTGCGGCGGCTGCCAGAAGGATTGCCGATAGCTTCATCATCATAACGGCTCCTCGTGATAGAGGACGATCGCTGCGAGTTACGGCCGTCTCGGCCGCCCGTTTGCGCGCGTTCCGATTCTATTATGACACCAGGATCGTATCGGTTCGCTAATGGATTATACGTAGGGGTCAAAAAAGGCCCCGGCGCGATGCCGGGGCCAATCAGTATCGAAGGGCCGTGCGGTTCAGCAGCTGCCCGACGCGATTGCGCCGCCCACCGCGGCGCCCAAAATCCCGCCGACGACAGCGCTCGCCCCGCTGTTGCCGCCGTTCCAGCGCACCCGGTTGTACCGCCGGCTGTAGTAATGGTGGCCATCGTGGCCGACGGCCGCGCCCAATGCGGCGCCGGCGATGCCGCCAGCAACTACACCCGCTCCGGTGTTGTTCCGGCAGTAGCCGTTATAACCGCCGCTGTAGCCGTAGCCGTTGTAGCCGTAGCCGTTGTAGCCGTTGTAGCCGTTGAGCCATAGGCCGGGTAGCCGCCGTAGCCATAACTCGGATATCCATAGCCATAGCCGTAACCCGACGCAGGATAACCGCCGTAGCCATAGCCAGGATAACCGTACCCGCCATAGCCGTAGCCGGGGTAGCCGACAGAAATCACCGTCCTCGAACGCGGGTAGCCGTAGCCATACCCATAGCCGTTGCTCGGATAGTAGCCGGAACCATAGCTGTAGTTTCTGTAACGGTGATGGTGACGATCGCCATTGTTGTTCCAGCCACGCGCATCGGCGGTCGTGGGCAGTGCAACCAGCACTGCAGCTGAAAGCGCAAGCGCGACGAATTTCCTCATCGAAATACTCCTCGATTGGTACGCTGCCGGCCGCGAGGGACAAGCGGCCAACTCACGGGCTGCCGCTGCACCCTTCAGGCTGTCATGCGGATGAACGACGTTACGGCTGTCCAACGGTTAGACGGAATAATCCAACCCGATGTCGACGGCAGGGGCAGATTGAGTGATCCGTCCGACGGAAATGAAGTCCACGCCGGTTTCGGCGATCTCCCGGATCGTTTCGAGAGTCACTCCGCCGGACGCCTCGAGCGGTACACGCCGACCTACCAATCCGACCGCCTCTCGCAGCATATGTGCCTGCATATTGTCGAGCAGCAACCGGTCGGCACCCGCTGCGAGGGCAGGCTCGATCTGGTCGATGCGATCCACCTCGACCTGGACCTGGAGCCCCGTGTTCGCGGATTTCGCGCGGCGCACGGCTTCCGCCGCGCCGCCGCAAACCGCGACATGATTGTCCTTGATCAGCACTCCGTCGTCGAGCCGCATGCGGTGGTTCTGCGCGCCGCCCATCCGCGCCGCATATTTCTCGAGAACGCGGAGGCCGGGAACCGTCTTGCGCGTATCGAGCAAGGTCGCGCCGGTTCCGGCGATCGCATCGACATATTGGCGCGTGAGCGTCGCGATTCCGGACAGGTGCTGAAGCGTGTTCAGCGCGGATCGCTCCCCGGCGAGCATCGCCCGCGCATTCCCCTCCAACCGCATCAGCGCGGTTCGGGGCTCGACGCAATCCCCGTCCTTCGCGAGTTGCTCAATGCGAATTGCCGGATCGAGCTGACGGAAGAAAGCCGCGGCAATGCCGAGCCCGGCCACCGCGATCGACTGCCGGGCGTTCACTTGGGCCGTAAAGCGCGCATCCGCCGGAATGGTGGCGTTCGAGGTGACGTCGCCGCCCTTGCCGAGGTCCTCCGTGAGGACGCGCGAAACGAACGCGTCGATGTCAAAATCTTCCGGTAAGGCCATGCCGCGCGTCTAGGCGACCGCCGCGGCCTACGACAAGCTCAGTGCGCAGGTTCCGCCGCCTCAATGATGCGCCAGCGGCCGTCGCGATATTGGTAGGGCTGCGCATCGGCGGGCGTGAAGGCGTCGCCTGTCCAGGCGTTGACGGTGACCGTGACGCGTCCGTTATCGATATCGATGGTGTTGAAGCTCTGATCCTGCTCACGCACTCGGGTCGAGGTCGCAGTGCCGGCTTGGACGACGAGCGCGCCACCGGAACGTGTCACAAGCTCGCTCGCATCATGCGTCGACGCGTGGTGCGCATGACCGGCAAGCAGCATGTCGACGCCCGCTTCCTCGATCGCGTCCAACGCCAACTCCTGCCGGCCGACCGCACGCTCGATTTCCTCACCCACGGGTACGGCAAACAGAGGATGGTGCGTAACCAGAACGCGCGTCGTTTCAGGATCGGTGCGCGCGAATGTCTCGCGGATGAACTCGACTTGCTCCTTGCTGATACGGCCGTCCTTGAAGGTTAGCGACCGCGCCGTGTTAATTCCCAGCACCGCGACACCCGGAAGCTCGATGAACGGGCATAGGGTCTCATCGATGTAGCGGCGATAACGGGCGAGCGGTGAAAGGAAGCGGCGAAGGACGTCGAAAAGCGGAACGTCGTGATTTCCAGGAACCCCGATCACTTCGTGCCCGGCCTCGCGTAGCCGCTCGAGGAATTCGCATGCTTCCCTGAACTGTTCGGTTCGGGCCCGCTGGGTGAAGTCGCCGCTGACGACGACCAGGTCGGGCCTTAGCGCGTCGACGCTCCGCTCCACTGCGGCGACGATATTCTCGTCGTGCGCTCCGAAGTGAAGGTCCGACAAATGGACTAGGCGAGCCATGTCAATTCCAACAACCGCCACCCTGAACTTGTTTCAGGGCTCAGGCGGATCGTTGCACGAGTCGGTATTCACACATGCTGAACCGAATTCAGCCTGCTCGAATGCGCCGTCAGAAGTTCATGAAGATCAGCAGCTTCACGTCCACGCCGAACCCTTCCGCGCGCTTTTGCTCGACGAAATTCGGGATTTCCGCCCGCGGGTACGAGATGGACGTTGATGTCCTCGTTCTCATCACCGCCGCCTTCTCCGATCTTGCGCACGCCATGGGCTCGCACCAGCGTGAACGCCTCAGACAACATGCCCGGAGACGCAAGAAACTCGCCAAGCCGCTCGACGCGCTCGGCGGAGAAGCCCGTTTCCTCCTCCAGCTCCTTGATGGCGGTGCTCTCGGGCGTCGCGTTTGGTTCCTGATCGCCAACGAGGCCAGCGGGAAGCTCGATGCAGCGGCAATCGGGCGGCACCCGCGGCTGGTCGACCAAGATCACCTTCCCCTCATATTCGGCGAGGATCACGACCGCGTTGATGTTGTTTGCGCGGCTCGCATATTCCCATTTGTCGCGCTTAAGAGCGCGCACGAACTTGCCCTCCCACATCACTTGGGGCGGCGGCAGGTCGTCGAGGTTCATAGCAGGATCAGCTTGTCAGGAATCTCGTTGGTGTCCGTTGCCGAACGCGGGAAATGCTCGGCAAGCACCACTCCAACGCGTTCGATTGCTGCACAAATGCCGTCAGCCGGGCGGCCTTCGCGGACGTCCTTGATGAGCGCCTCCATGGCCTCACCCCAGGTGTGGTCGTCGGTGACCTTGAGGATGGCCTCGTCGGCGACGATCTCCGCGCGCCGCTCCGCAAGAGACAGGTAGATCAGGACCCCTGTGCGCCCGGCGGTGCGGCGTTCCGCGGCGGCTTTGAACACCCCGACTGCCCGACGGCGGACACGACGATGTTTCGTCGCCGCGGGCGTCAGGGCGATGCGCAGCGGCATCCACTTCAGGATCAACAGCGCCACGGTGAACTTCAGCGCGGCGAAGAACATGAGCAGCGTCAGCAGCTGGCTCATCGTCGGATCGGGTTGCCAGCCGCCGAACAGGAAATCGTACCACCATGCGAGCGCTGTTGGCCGCCACGCAGCCCAGGCGAGAACCGCGAACAGCGGAATCAAAGCCCAATGCAACGCGACATCGTGATAGGCGTCGCTGATCGGCGTCGCGACGGCAACGATTTCGCCATCGCTCTTCGATTCTGCCGCCGTGATCGCGGCGGAGACTTTGTCGTGGTCGGCTTCCGAAAGCTGCAGCATCACCAGCTGCCTCCTGCACCGCCGCCGCCAAAGGATCCGCCCCCGCCCGAGAAGCCACCGCCGCCGCCCCAACCGCCGCCGCCCCAAGAGCTCCCGCCGCCCCAAGTGCTTCCGCGCGAGCCCCGGCCCAATTCATTCAATCCCCAGAGCACGACCCAGGGACTGATGCCGCCATTGCGGTGACGATATCGGCGTCCACCGGCACGCCGGAACATTGACAGAAGAACGAACGCGACGATCATGAACCAGAAGAATCCCGGGAGCGCACCGCCGCTTGAATGCTGGCGCTGCTGCTGGGCTTGCGTTGCTGCGGCGACACTCTTTGAAGCTTCCTCCGGCGGAAGGCTCATCTGCTTGATAATCGCGTCGGCGCCAGCTTCGATACCCCCGCCATAGTCGGGTGGCTTCTGCTTGAAGTGCGGAAGAATTGCCTCCCGCGTAATGACTCCAGCCATGGCGTCGGTCATGAAGCCGCCGGCTCCGTAGCCGGTCGCGATCCAGACCTTCCGCTCGTTCGGCGCCACGAGCAGCAGGACTTCGTCGTTGTTCTTCGCGCTTCCGATCTTCCAGGCGCGGCCGAGCCGGTAGGCATAGTCCTGGATCGGATAACCCTCGAGGCTATTCACCGTAGCAACAACGAACTGCCTGCCCGATTGCGACTCAAGCGCCGCCGATTTGCTGGTGATGTCCGCGGCCTGCTCACCGGTAAGCAGATGTGCTTGGTCGACCACCCGTCCCGTCAGCGCCGGAAAGGTCTGCGCCGCGGCGGGCGTGGCCAGCGCTAGGAGCGCCAGCCACAGCACGGCAAGGAGCTGTTTCACTTAGCTGCCGTTGCCGAAGTTCACCGTCGGAGCATTCTGCGCCGCAGTGGATCCCTGGAACGGGACCTTCGGCTTCGCACCGTAGAAGATCTTCGCCCCGATCGCGTCGGGGAAGGTGCGGATGCGCGTGTTGTAAGCTTGTACCGCCGTGTTGTAGTCGCGCCGCGAAGCATTGATGCGGTTTTCGGTGCCCTCGAGCTGATCCTGCAGCGCGAGGAAGTTCTGGTTGGATTTGAGGTCTGGATAGGCCTCCTGAAGCCGCTGCAGCGGAATAATCGCCTGGGTCAGGCGGCTCTGCGCTTCGTTGAATGCCTGGACCTTGGCCGGATCGCTGAGATCGCTGGCATTCAGTTGCACTCGCCCGGCATTGGCGCGGGCATTTGTAACCTCTGTGAGGACGGTCTTTTCCTGCTGCGCGTAGCCTTTCACCGTCGCCACAAGGTTGGGAATCAGGTCCGAACGACGCTGATAGTCAGCCTGCAAATTACCCCAGGCGGCGTTGACCTGTTCCTCGGCAGTAGGAACGCTGTTGAGGCCGCAACCAGCGAGGCTGAACGCGGCAAGCGGAGCAAGCAATCCAAGTCGGCGAAGCACGTTCATCGATGGTCCCCTATGATACGTCGGGCGCTTAACTAGAGACACGGCTGTTGGGTTTCAATGCTGTCTTAGAACGGCAACACACAAATGGCTGGTCACTTTCCTCCCGGCCGACTGCTTTAATGAGGAAGCGCTAGCCGATCACTTCGGTCGGCCGCTGAACCCGGCTTCCTTGCGGAGCGCGTCGCCGTCCATCAGCACGCCGTCGCTCATGACCTGATCCACATGGCGAAGATCGCCGATGTTCTTCTCCGGGTCGCCATCGACGAGAAGAAGATCGGCTTCCTTGCCCACGGCAATTGAGCCCGTGCGCTTGTCCACCTTGACGTTGCGCGCTGGGGCAATGGTTGCAGTCGCCAGCGCCTCGGCGGGAGTGAGGCCGCCCTTCACGTAAAGCTCCAGCTCGCGAACCAGCTCCATTCCGAACCCGTCGGTGCCCGCGACGATGGGCACGCCGGAGCGCCGCAGCTTCGTCACATATTCGCCCATGTGATCGACGCTCGCCTGGGCATCCGCGCGCGTCATTCCGGGCAAGTACGGAATCGGACCGGATTTGAAGCCACGCTCTACGGCCGCCGGGAGCGTGCCCGCATACGGCGCGTAAGCCGGCGCGATCGTTCCCGCGTTGGCAAGCAGAACGCCCTCAACCACCACCAGAGTGGGATCCAGCACGATCTTCTTCCTGGCCATCGTCGCGATCACCGTCTTCGTCGGCTCGGCATCGAGGTCGACGTCCTTGAAGTACTTGCCCGGCCCGAGCATCCGCATCGTCGTATTCGATTTGTCGACGACCTCCTGCGGCATCGCCTGCATGGTCGCGAAGTAAATGTGCGTGATCTCGTCGTAGCCGGCGTTGATCGCATCGAGCGTGCGCATGCCGGCGGGGATGTGGCCGTGAACGTGAAGGCCGAGCTCGTGCGCCAGCTTCGCGCCGGGGGCGATCCACTCCGGCTTCATCGACGTGTAGAATTTCACGGCGGTGAGGTCGTTCGCCTTGATCTTGCGAACGGCCGCCAGAGTTTCATCGAGGCTCGAGACCGCAAGACTGCCCTGCGCAACGAGCGGGCCCTTCTGATCGACGATCACGGAATCGAAGCACTCGGGAGCGAGCAACGTGCCGGCGTTGCGGCGCTCGCGCTGGGAGACTTCCAGCTCGATCGGCCCGCCGGGATTGCGGCATGAGGTGACGCCGAGCGCCAGCTCACTCACCGTCTGGAAATCGTCTCCGACATGCATGTGGCTGTCCCACAAGCCCGGCACCAACGTCTTGCCTGCGCCATCGATCGTGCGGGTTCCTGCCGGCAGCTTCGCTGGAGCGGTGGCGCCAACCGAGACGATCTTGCCGCCGTCCGTCAAGACGTAGCGATTCTCGACGAAGCGCTCGCGATCGGCGTCGTACATTTTGACGTTGCTGAAGAGCACGGGCCTGTTTGCATCCGCGGTCAGGAACTTCTTGGCCGTCGCCGGAGCCAGGGCCGCGATTGCGGCATCCTGTGCGGCCTGCAGCTTGTCGAGATTGCCTTCGTAACCGGCCGGCAGGAGGCCCAGTCCGACGAGTTGCGCGAAGAACTTGCCGTTCTCGACCCACACCGGTTGCGGCGATTGCGAGACGCCTTTCAGCAGGATCAGATCGACGCGCTTTTTCCCCTGCGGTCCATCGACATCGAGGGAGGTGACCTTGTCGTATTCGAGGCGACCGGACGGGAGCAGGGCCATCCCTGCGCGGCCCGTCGCCATCAACCGGTCGATCTCGGGCGCAGTGCTCATGAACGGCCCGCCCTGCTGCAGATAATAAGCTGGCGCGGAATAAGGGAAGGTGCCCGCATCAACCGGACTTTTCCAAGTGGCCGTGCCGTTCAGCATCGCGAATGTCTCTGCGGCGTCACCGCTCGGAGTGACACCGCGAACGACCACATCGATCGGCATGCCGTCCGGCCCGACGCGCATCGTTTCATCGGTTTCAAAGGTCAGGCCGCGAAGCAGGATGGATTCTCGGAAGGCGACCCTTCCGTCCGCCGTGGTCCACATATACTCGTCGCCATGCTTGCCGGCGGTCGAGACGACGACGAAGTGCGTCGCGTTCGGCGGCGGAACGAGCAGGTGATCCTTCGGCGTTTGAGCCACCGCGGCGGAAGCGCAAGCGGCAAGAAGGGCGGCGAGAACGGTCGTATGGCGCATCGATGGTCCCCCGAATTCGAAGTCTCGACCGTGGCGCGGCCAGGCGCGCCGCGCAACCGCCTCATTCGACGGGAGCGCAAGTTTCATCTGCGAAACGGTAGGAAAGTGGGGAGCTTCTGTTGCCCGGTGCTCCCCGTACCGCTGGAATCCCCTTCTGTTGCCCGGTGGGGTCCAACCGCGCTTTAGCCTTGTAACTTCAGTCCGTTAGGACGTCAGTTACGCAGCAAGAGCGAGCGCCTCGTTATCGTTGGCACTTGTGTTTATGAACCGTCACGGTGGCTCACGCCGATCGGCAATCAGGCCTTTATTGCACTCGTCGATCCTATTTCGCCCCCATCAACAACCGCGCATTTCCGCGGTTGATGGTGGAGGCGCCGGGGTACTGCCCCCCGGGTCCGAAGTGCCTATTCCACCCAACAATCTACCGACATAGCCGGTTGCCCGGCGCGGCCTAGATAGGGATTTTGACCTTCAATCTCAAGCATGGGGCTGTTATGGCGGCACTGGAATGGAGCTTGTTGGGGAACGCAAACTCATGAAAAAGTTCGTTTTTATTGTAACGGGAATCGCCGCGCTCGGACTTGCTGGCTGCAGCCGCAACAACCAGGATTCGGTGAACAATGCCGAGGTCAACCAGCCGGCGGCCGAAGACCTCAATCAGATGTCGATGGACGCTGCCAACAGCGCGAACGCGGAAGCGGCGGCGCTCGGGAACCAGCAAGCTCAGCTCAACAGCGAAAATGCTGCGGCGGACGACACGACCAACCCCACTGACGAGCAGGAGCAGAACGTCAGCGGCATGTAAGCCGCGGAGCTGCAAGAATTGAGCCGCCTGGCCACGGCCGGGCGGCTTTTTCTTTACCTCACCTGCGCTTAGGTGACGGCAATGGCCGATGAGGCAATCCCTGCGGCGACGCTGATCCTGGTCCGCGACAGTACCGACGGTCCGGCCGAGCTTCTGATGGTCGAACGCGCTGAAGGCATGGCGTTCGCCGCCGGAGCTCTGGTGTTCCCCGGCGGCCGCATCGATGCCGCCGATCGTGATTTGGCGGAAGATCTCGAGACGGACCCGCACGCTGTCGCCGCCATTCGAGAGACCATCGAAGAAACGGCTGTGCCCGTGGGGCTCGCGCCTATTCCCGATCAGGCAACTGCGCACCTGCTGCAGCAAGAGTTGGTTGCGGATCATCCGTTCAAGGCAGCGCTGTCCGCCGTGAACTGCAGCTTGGATGCCGCTGCGCTCACGCCCTTCGCGCGCTGGGTTCCGAAGTTTCATGCCGTGCGACGTTTCGACACATTGTTTTTCATCGCCGCGGCGCCGCCCGGAATGTGGGAGCCGCGCGTGATCGAGGGCGAATGTGCCGGCGCCTCATGGCTAACCGCGGCCGAGGTCCTCGAACGCGACCGACGCGGCGAAGCGCGCCTCATCTTCCCCACCCGCCGAACGCTCGAACGACTCGCGCAGCATCGCACATTCAACGAAATCCGGGCGGATGCGCTGGCTCATCGGATCGAACCGGTAACGCCTTGGATTGAGGAGCGCGATGGCGAAAGGTTCATCACCATCCCATCCGATCTCGGATTTCCCGTCACCGAGGAGCGGCTCGACGGCCTCTGGCGCGGCTGAGAGAGCCGAGTTGCGGTCCTGTCACATAAGAAAGGGGACCCGCGAACCGCGGATCCCCTTCTCTGTTCCGACCTTCTGAAGCTTATTTCAGATGGTTCGAAAGGTGCTTGTTCATCTCGAACATGCTGACGCGGTCCTTGCCCCCAAAGACCCTCTTCAGCTTGTCGTCAGCCATGATTTCCCTCTTGTTCTGAGGGTTTTGCAGGTTGTTCTTGCGAATGTGATCCCACACCTTCGAAACGACCTGGCTGCGCGGAAGCGGATCGCTTCCGGTGATCTGCGCGAGATCCGCCGACGGGGTGACCGGGCGAGCGAGGCCGCCCCCTGCTTTACGTGCGCCTTGTGCCATCATGGCCCTCCTGTTGTTCCTGTCTGTGGATAGAGCGCAAAGCCAAGTGCTTTGCAATGCTGTTACAGAGAGAAAATCAGCGATTTTCGCTCGTGAATGGAACGACCTTGTTTTGAGCGTCGTGTCCGATGTCCGCACGGCCGCCGTAAGCGATGCCGGAACGGCCGCACCAATCCTCCACGATCGACACTTCGTCGCGCCCGAAATCCGGGTCGTTGGGAGGAATATTGCCGATCCGTCCGAGCCTTAGACGACCAGCCTTCCTGACATTCTCACTGGCGGTCACGTGGAAGAGCGTGCGGTCGATCCGATAGAGGTGCTCGTCGATGTCCTCGATCAGCAGATCAACGCCGGTGAAGTCCGGTTCAAGCGGCGTTCCGAGCAGGTTTGAAAGGACCGTGAGGTTGAACGCCATCGACGGCGGCTGAAGCTCGGCCTCCACGGCCGAACCGTCGCGGTGCACGAGCCAGTCCAGCGCGCGGGCTACGGCATTTGCGCCGCCCTCGCGCGCGATGTCCTGCGGCATCGGCCCCCAGGCGACGCCGACGCCAGCCTTGTGCAAACCGGCGAGCAAGAAGCCCGCATCGCTATACCCCAAATAGACCTTGCTCCGCGCCGCGTCGGGCAAGTTCGCAAGAGCCGCCTCAGCGATCCGGTTCGAACCGTACCCGCCACGCGCGAACCACACAGCATTGACGGCGGGATCCGCCATCACCTCACGTAACGCCGCGAGACGCGCCTCATCGGGGCCGGCGAAATGTCCGTCCGACAAGAAGCACTGCGGATGGATCTGGAGCTCGCAATCGCCGCGCATTGCAGCAAGCTTTTGTGCGGCCTCCGCGGCTTCTCGCTTCAACGGACAGCTCGGGGCGACTACGGCGATACGCATCGCGCTAATTATGGATGGAGACGCCAATCAACGCCAGCGGTCGCCTCGCTCCTTGATGTAGTGTCGCCACACAAATCCCCAGGGAAGCACGAGCGGCATCAGGATGACGCCCGCGGTGATTGCTTTGAAATCCTCGGCGAAGGTCGGCGAGACCTCCCCTGAGAGATATTGGGGAAGGCCGAAGGCGAAGAACCAGATGTACTTCCAGGCGAGTTCGAACAGCAACAGCGGAAGCATCTGCCGCGGGTATTTGAGGCCGAGCAGGCACAGCAGGCAGAGACCGCTCAGAAGGGCTGGAATCACTCCCCGCGCGGACGGATCGTGGGCGAACAAAGAGGGCAGAACCTGAGAGCCCTCGCCGAGGCCAATCAGCAGATAGACCGCTCGAAGGATGTACAATCGCAACCACGAAAGCTCGTCGCCGGCGGGTCGGGCAGACACGGACGCAGCAACAGAAACCATTGCAAATCTCCTTGTCAGGCGGCGCGCGGCCGCTCCGCCGAGTCCTTGTTGGGCTGGAATTCGAGCAGGTCGCCCGGCTGGCAGTTCAGAACTGCGCAGATCGCCTCGAGCGTGGAAAATCGGATGGCGCGCGCCTTGCCGGTTTTCAGGATCGACAGGTTGGCAAGCGTGATGTCGATCCGCTCCGCAAGTTCGGTCAGAGTCATCCGCCGCTCGTGGAGAAGCTCGTCGAGCTTGACGGCGATACCCACGTCACACCGTCCCTTCGAGGTCTTCGCGCATCAGGGTTCCTTCGGCGAACACGCGCGCGAGGACGAAGGTCAGGACTACGGCGAGCCAGCCGGCCGGTGAAAAGCCGGCATTGAGGTGCAGCGGGTGAGCAGGCGTCGAGACAACCTTGCCGATCGCCCAGATGATTAGGCTGATCAGCTGGAGAGCGAGCAGGACCCAGGCGATCGCCTGCAGGCGATTAGCATTGTCAGCGACGAAAGGGTCGCCGGCGCGAACCGTGTGGACCATCGCCACTAGCCGCTTGAGCATTGCGAGATTGAGCGGAACCGTGAGGAGGCCGAGCGCAGCGATCGCTCGCATGCCCATCACGAGAGGACGCGTCTGGTCCGAAACCGGTACACCGAGCGCCATAAAGGTCCAGTGCTCGTTCGCGAGGGACAAGCCGAGGATCGCGAGAAGTAGCGCGCCGTAGATCCAGTTCAGCACGATCAGGACTCGGAGAACGACGTAGGCGATGGGCAGTGCGGCAGGTTGGTGGCGGGGCATCGATCTACACTCCAAACAACTCGTGATATCGATAAACGATATACCACTTATCGTTTTTCGGCAAACCTAGGCCGGAACCGCGTAATCGTCCCCGTAGAATTTGCTGGTGCTGCGCGTGTGGAAGGTGATGGCTTTGATCGGGTCGTAGCGCGGCGTCCCGAGGCCTGGCAGAACCTCCAGGATCTGGTCTTCCCAGAGGTAAACGTTGGTCGGGAACGAAACGCGCGCACGGGTCAGATGCGACCCGTCGCTCGGCTTTCCGACCCGGTGCGTTGTCGATGGCAGCCGATCGTTCGAGATCCGCTGCATGTAATCGCCCGTGTTGATGATGATCGAACCGGGCGGCGCTTGCATCCGCACCCACTTGCCCGAGCGATGGTTCCAGACTTGCAGACCATCGGTGGCTGTCGCCGGCAGGATCGTGAACAGGTCCACGTCCTCATGGCCAAGCAGCCGTCCGGCGCCCGATCGATCCTGCTCCGCGCTCATCGGCGGGTAGTAGTTCAGCCGGAGCCCAAAGTTCGTGCCAATGAGCTTCCGGTCGTAAATGTGGGGGTCGACTCCGAGCCCCATGAACATCGCCTGGGCGATCGGTTTGAACAGCTGCTCATGCTCGAGGACCAGCTTTCGGAATGGTCGCTCATATTCAGCGTCGGGCCAATAATCTTCGGCTTGAAACTCTCCCGCATTCCTGTCTGGAACATCAAATGCGCGGCGACACCAAACCCAACCTTCGACAAGATCCGGATGGATGTCGCTGGTCTCTTCGATTGGAAAATAGCCCTGGTTCACCGATCCAAAGCGTTCGGCCCGGAAGCGCATTTTCTGCTCGAGCGGCGTCGACGTGAACAGCTCCAGGGTCGCGTCCTGCATCTCGTCGTAGAGTGCGGGATCGACGCCGTGACCGGTCAGGACCGTGAAGCCGATCTCCTCGAGTGCACCGGTGAATGCTTCGGCGAACCGTGCCTTGTCCTCGGCGTTGCCGCGCAGGAATTGCCCGAAGTCGAGAGTCGCAATCCGATAATCGTCGTCGAACTCGTCCCGTTCACCTTCCGCAAGCCGATAGGTGTGCGCCTTTCGCACCTGATCGTATTTCTGGAACTCCTGATTGAGCGCGTCGACGTCGGTCATGCTGCGGTCACCGCAGCGGTCGCCGCTTCGGCCTTGTGTTCGCGGCGGCCCTTCCAAGCGGCATGGGCCATGATCGCCGCCGCATAAAGCACGACGACAATGACCAGCCAGCGAAGAAGCTCCAACGGCATGCTCTTCACGATGAATGCGGCGATCAGCACCGCCGGAATGCCGCCGAGCGCGAGCCCGACCACAACCCTAAGATCCATCTGACCCATCTGGATGTGCCGCACGCAGGCGCCTGCCCCCATGACCGCGGCGCCGGCCGCCATGATCGGGAAGATCAGCCTCGGGTCCATGCCCATCAGGCTCAGCGTCACCAAAGTCGGAGCGTAGTTGCCAACGCCGAAGTTCAGCAGGACTCCGAAGGCGAAGTTTGCGGCAATCGCGAGGATTGTTAGGCCCATCGGCAACCCGGCCGCAGTCCCGCCGCCCGGAAACAGATGAAGGTTGGTCATCGCGTAAGCGGTCGCCGCGAGTACCAGGCCTAGAGCAACCACGGCCTGAACAACCCACACTCGAGACCTGACGACAAGCGGCGCGCCGACGAGGCCGCCCATCAGAACTGCCAGCGCACAGCCGAACAGCAGAACGGGGTCGACCTTCACTCCCAGGAGGATCAGGAAAATAACGCTCTCCGCCATGGCCGGCGGTGTCAGCCCGACCAGCATGGTCGGCGGAAGCAGCCGATCCGGCACCATGCGCCGGAACTTCATCCATGCCGTGGTCGGCGCGAACGAGCCGATGCCGAGCGTATCGAAAAAGCTGACGACGCCCCCGAGCACCATCGCCTCGACGTTTGGCCCAGCCCGTTTCTCTATCGCGGCGCGGGCGAGCACGAACGTGAACAAGAGGATCGCGAGGATGAGCGGTACCAGAAGCGCAATCAGCATTGGCCGCTCTCCATGGGCGATCGTCTGGCACCGCTTTAGTTCTGGCGCCGCATCCGCTCATAAGGCAGTTTCGCGGCCCTTGGGGAGACCGTTATGAAGAAAATCGCATCGATCACAATTGCCGTCGCCGCATTGTTCGCAACCTCGGCCGCGCCGCCGCCGGTCGCCTACAGCGTGCTCCTCAGCGGCGGAACGATCTACGACGGCTCTGGCAGCACGCCCTACGTCGGCGATGTCGGCCTCAAGGGCGACAAGATCGTCTATGTTGGACCGCACGCCCCGGGACGCGCGTCGCGCGTCGTGAACGCCAGCGGGAAAGCCGTTTCTCCCGGCTTCATCAATATGCTTAGCTGGGCCAATGAGAGCCTCATCGCCGATGGCCGGGGCCTCAGCGACACCGTTCAGGGCGTAACTCTCGAAGTCATGGGCGAAGGCGATTCCATGGGACCCTGGTCCGCGGAGATGAAGCGGCTGGCGCTGCAGCGGCAAAGCGACATCCGCTATCCGATCCGCTGGACCACGCTTGGCCAATATCTCGACTACATGCAGCGCAAGGGCATTACCCCGAACATCGCGTCGTTCGTCGGCGCGACGACCGTCCGCAGGCATGAGCTCGGCGAGAAGGATATCGACCCGACGCCCGCGCAGCTGATGCGAATGCGGACGCTGGTACGGCAGGCGATGAAGGAAGGCGCGATGGGCGTCGGCTCGTCGCTGATATACGCCCCCGCCAACTATGCGGAGACGCCCGAGCTCGTCGCAATCACCACCGAGGCGGGCAAATGCGGCGGCATGTACATCAGCCACATGCGTTCCGAAGGAAACAAGCTGCTCGAAGCGATCGACGAGCTGATCGCAATCAGCAAGCAGTCCGGCGCCCCGGCCGAGATCTACCACTTCAAGCAGGGCGGGAAGCCCAACTGGAGCAAGCTCGATCCCGCGATCGCCAAGGTCACCGACGCCCGCGCGGCCGGCCAGCGCATCACCGCCGACATGTACACCTACACCGCCGGTGCCACGGGCCTCGACGCCGCCATGCCGCCGTGGGTGCAATCCGGCGGCCTCGAGGCGTGGATCCAGCGGATGAAGGATCCTGCCGTGCGTGCGCGCCTCGTCAAGGAGATGCGTACGCCCACGAACGACTGGGAGAATCTGATGCTTCTGACGGGCAGCCCCGACAAGGTGCTGCTCATCGCGTTCAAGAATCCGAAGCTGAAACCGCTGACCGGCAAGACGCTCGGCGAGGTCGCACGGATGCGCGGCAAGAGCCCGGAAGAGACCGCGATGGACCTCGTCATCGAAGACGATAGCCGCGTGGGTACCGTCTATTTCATGATGAACGAGGACAATGTGAAGCGCGAGGTCGGCCTGCCGTGGATGAGCTTCGGATCAGACGAAGCTTCCGAGGCTCCCGAAGGCGTGTTTCTCAAGGCAAGCAGCCACCCGCGCGCCTACGGCAACGTAGCGCGCGTGCTGGGCCATTACGTGCGCGACGAAAATGCGGCGACGCTTCAGGACGCCGTTCGTCGGTTGACGTCTCTTCCCGCAACCAACCTGTCGCTCCGCCAGCGAGGATGGCTGAAGCCGGGCTATTACGCCGACGTCGTGGTGTTCGATCCCGCGACCGTCCAGGACCACGCGACCTTCGAAAAGCCGAAGCAGCTCGCGACCGGCGTCGACGACGTGTTCGTCAATGGCGTGCAGGTGCTCAAGGACGGCAAGCACACCGGCGCCAAGCCGGGCCGCGTCGTCCGCGGCCCCGGTTGGACCGGCTGGGCGGGCGGAGGCGCGTGCAAATAGGCGCTAATGTCTGCAGTGGGTGGAAAACGGACACTAGGGAGAGCGGGTGGCGCAAATTGGCGCGGCCTGAACTTCAGCCGACCGCAGTGAGTCTCCTCTTTACTTCGAAGCCATAGAGTTCCGGGTTTCCAGCGTTTCAGAATCGCGGGAGCGCTGTTCTTTACGCGTTGACGCCCAGTTTTGTCGCCTTGGCGAACTAGGCAAGCGCCGCGAGTATTGGCGACCCAAGTGGATCGCCACGCTTGGTCCGGATACCTTCTGCGCATGAGTGGCGCGGCTTGGTCTAGCAACGCCATTGCTTCTCCAAATCGGCCCTTGCTGGACAAAAGATCGGCGAGATCCGTTTGGATTGGGGCAATCAGTCGGTGATCATGAACCTGCGCAGTGCATCGCGTGGATTCAGCGTTACGCGATCAATTCTTTGCCCGCCTTGGCCGCTCGCTCGATCCGGCTCGGCTTGCCGCCCGCGGCTTACCCCAATAGGGCGCGCCAATGATAAATTCACCCGTCTTTTTCAGCGGTATCGGCGGCAGCGGCATGTTGCCGCTGGCAAGCATCGTCCGTGCCAGCGGAGCCCGCGTCGCGGGGTCGGACCGCTCGCTCGACGCCGGGCGCACACCGCACAAGTTCGACTATCTCCGCTCGCTGGGAATCCAGCTGTTTCCGCAAGATGGATCGGGCCTTCAGGAAGGCATGACTTTGGTGACGTCCGCCGCGGTCGAGCCGACCGTTCCAGACGTGGTCCGCGCGAAAGAGCTGGGCCTGAAGCACTGCACGCGGCCCGAGTTTCTCGCCGAACTGCTGAACCAGGCTCACCACAGCGTTGCGGTCGGCGGCACTAGTGGCAAGTCCACGGTGACCGGAATGATTGGCTGGATTCTCCACGCCTGCCATCGCCAGCCTACCGTGATGAATGGTGCGGTGATGAAGAATTTCGTCACCCCGTCGGCCCCGTTCGCGAGCGCCCTGGTCGGCGACCCCGAGCTGTTCGTCAGTGAGGTCGACGAAAGCGACGGCTCGATCGCCCTTTACCGGCCCGAGATCGCGGTGCTGACGAACGTCAGCCTCGACCACAAGGAGATGGACGAACTGCGGCGGTTGTTCGCCGGCTTCCTGCTGTCCGCTCGCAAGGCGGTGCTCAACCTCGACGATCCCGAAACACGCGCACTCGCCGAGGCGGTGCCGGAGAAGGTCATCAGTTACGGCCTCGACGCGCCGAAGGCCGACTTCATGGGCCGGGACCTGCAGCTGTTCGAAGGCGGCGTGGCATTCATGCTGCATGCCGACGGCGAGACGTGTGAGGTTCGGCTCGAAGTGCCGGGTCGGCACAATGCCTCGAACGCACTGGCAGCAATTGCCGCAACGCGCGCACTGGGGTTGCGCGTCGACGACATCGTTGCCGCGCTCGCCCGTTTCGGGGAACTCAAGCGACGGCTCGAGACGGTGGGCGACGCGCGCGGCGTCACGGTCATCGACGATTTCGCGCATAATCCAGACAAGATCGAAGCCACGCTCGCCACGTTGCGCGCGCAGCCGGGGCGGCTCCTCATCATGTTCCAGCCCCATGGCTACGGCCCGCTCGCCAAGATGGGCGAGCAGCTGGCGGACAGCCTGGCCAAGGGGATGGCTCCTGACGATCTCCTCTACCTGCCGGACCCGGTCTACCAGGGCGGCACCGTCGAGCGGACCCGCGGCTCCGACTGGCTGGCGGAGCAAGTCGCGCAGCGCGGCGGCAAGGCCCACCATATTCCCGAGCGTGCGAAGATCGGCGAGGCATTGCTCGCCGAGGCGCAGCGCGGGGATCGCATTCTGATTATGGGCGCCCGTGACGATACGCTCATCGATTTCGCGCGGGATTTGGTCGAGAGGCTTGGCAGTCGGAACTGATCTCCATCTGCCGCGTCAGTTGGACATGGCCAAACCCGGAACCGTGACCGGCTGGAAGCTTTCGCCTGACGATCGAGAGATGCTGCTGCAGCGCTTCCCGCCGAAATACGACAACGTGGTCGCCGATCACGTCACGCAACGTGTTGGAGCAACGGCGCAGACGCCCCTGCCCCGTAAGCCTGAGGCGCGGGTCGTCGGCCGGGCGGACGATGGCACGAGCCTCGAATGCCTGGTCGTCCAGCTCGACGGTTCGACCGACCGGCCTGACGGCTCGACCTATCACATCACCTGGTCGCTCGGTCCCGAGCGGAACGCGCGCGAGAGCAACGACGTGCTTCGCGACAAGGGTTGGGAAGCACTGACGGCTCCGATCGACATCGAACTCGAACCTGCGCGGTTTTGATGCCTGAGCCGCGCCTATTCCTGGACGCCGATGGAGTGCTCGCTGACTTCGACCGAGGCGCGCGGCAGTCGCTTGGACTGCGGCCGAAGGAGTTCATTGCAAAGCACGGCCGAGGCACGTTCTGGAAGCGGCTCGCGAAGGCCAAGAACTTCTACGGCGCTCTACCGGAAATGCCCGACGCCCGATTGCTGTTCGACGCCGTCAAGCATCTGAAGCCGACGATCCTCACCGGCCTTCCTCTCGGCAGTTGGGCTGCACCGCAAAAGGTAGATTGGGCAGCTGAGCATTTCCCTGGCGTGCCGATCATCACCTGCATGGCCCGCGACAAGCACAAGCACATGAAACCCGGAGACGTGCTCGTCGATGATCGCGAAAAGCACCGCCCCGCCTACGAAGCCGCCGGCGTCGTCTTCGTCCACCACAAGAATGCCGAGGACAGCCTCAGGCAGCTGGCGAAGATCTTTCCGTGGGTGAAAGCGCCCGAAAGCGCCTGACGAGGTCCTTAGGCGGCGGCCTTCAGATCGACCTTCTCGACCCACTCCGGCCAGAACACCGGCTCACGGCTCGACCAGCCCGGCGCGGTTGCCGCGCTCTCGCTGATCGATTGGAGCAGGATACGCCGGCGATCCGGGTGCAGGTGCGGCAGGGCAGCTGCGGCGCAGAACGCCGAAGGCAGCCACGGACGGGCCGCAGCACCGATGAGCCGCTCGTAGAGGAAGCGATAAGCCGCGAAATTCTGCAGACGGTCCTGGCCGAGATCGAACGCGGAAAGGGTGATCAGCATGCCGATGAACGGTTCGATCATGTCGAGACCGCTGTCGTCCGGCACCTGCAGACGCAGATGATCGAGCTGCTTGTACAGCCGGGCCTGGGCGCGGATCGAAGCGCCTTCCGCCTCGTCGCGGGCCCAGCATTCGATCGGGTCGCGTCGCGAATAGGCAACATCGAGCGAGCGGCGGATGTAGCGCTGCGTGGCTTTCGGAAAGCTCGCAAACTCCTTCATCTCGGAGATGAGCATCGCGCCACTGGCCGGCTGGCTGGTCCGCGTAATCATGAACCCAACTCCTCAGTTCCCAGGCGGGATCATGCTGCGGTTTCAGTTACATATTGCTTAACCACAGTCCCACCCCCCATTCATATTAAATCAGAGGGGAGTCACTGCGTCTAGGCTAGAAATTGACGCGGACCGTCAAAACTGTGGATTGTTGATTTGTTGCAACGCCGATGCGCTTTTGTGACGCATGCGTAACTGTGGACTGCGGGGATTATTCCGGAAAGCCGGACGAAGGCACCGGATCATCCGAGCATCCTGGCTGCGATGCGGCGGGTGGATCGGAAGCGTCCATCAACTCGTCGCTGCCGACGTCTACCTTAGCGTCGAGGTCAGCGGGATGGCGCTTCAACTTGCGTTCGAGCTCCCGCTCCGGCGGTTTCGAGAAGACCGGCGGTGGCGGTGTTTCTTTGCGGTCGCCGTCATTCACAAGAGCGTCTCCGTCGCCTAACATTGCACGACTGAAACGAGGGGAGAGCGCGAGCGTTCCGCGAGTTTTGGGGGTATGTTTCGACGGGCTGCGCCGAAGCTTCTGCCAATGGGCAGGGGGCGGTTTGCGAGACAGGTGTTTTGAGACATGACAGTGACAATGTTCATGACCCCACCACCGACGGTGCGGACCCGGTTCAGTGACTGGCCGCTCGCCGTGAAATCGATCCTCGGATTCTGGTTCTTCTACGCCCTGACGGTCGTCGCCAGGGCGTTTCTCGGGACCGACCCCTGGACTACGCTGGAAAACAAGCTCGTCGTCATTGGGATCGGTATTGTCCTTACGGGGCTCATCTATCTCACAATTGCCTCGCTCAATGACCGGGTGACGGTCCGCCGGAAAGCCATCGTCGCGGCACTCGCGTCCGCCATCGCTTCGCTCGTCATGGGCGGGACTTTGATCCTGCTCGAGGACATGTTCCACCCGAGCAAGGAACAGTTCCGCTTCCAGGCGCGGGAAGGCTTCACGGTCGTCGAGCAAGGGCAGCAGATCCGCATCGAGCGCACCGCGCAGGAACCGCTCGTGCTGACGATGCCCAAGGCCCGCGAGCTCGATCCGATGCAGCGCGTCCGATATTCGCTGGACGCGGCGGTCGTCTGGCTGTTCTTCTTCATCGGCTGGAGCGCCTTTTATCTCGCCAACCAGGCCCAGGCAGAGGCGCTCGGTGCGCAGCGGCGCCTCGCGGACGCAGAAAGTGCCGCGCAGGCCGCGCAGGTCCGAGCGCTGCGGTACCAGGTCAATCCGCATTTCCTATTCAACACGCTGAATTCGCTGTCGTCGCTCGTGATGACGGGCCGCACGGATCGAGCCGAGACCATGCTTCTGGCGCTTTCGACCTTTTTCCGGACAAGCCTCTCGCTCGATCCAAGCGCCGACGTGACGCTCGCCGAGGAGATCGACCTCCAGCGGCTCTATCTCGACATCGAGAAGGCGCGCTTCCCCGACCGGCTCCATGTCGAGATCGACGTGCCACGCGAGCTTGAGCAGGCGCGCATGCCGGCGCTGTTGCTCCAACCGATCGTCGAGAACGCGCTCAAATATGGCGTGTCGAAGAGCCGCAAGGCCGTCTTGATCCACATCGACGCGCGTCACCTCGACAACCACCGCATGGTGCTCGAGATCAGCAATCGTTTGAAGAACGGCGGCCAGGAGCAAGTGCCGGCCGCCACGCACGAAGGAACGGGCCTCGGCCTTGCAAATGTCTGTCAGCGGCTGGAGGCGCGCTGGGGCGGCCGGGCAAGCTGCAGATATGGACCAATGACCGGCGGCGGGTACAAGGTATCGCTCACAATGCCGGTGGAGACGCATGTCCGAGAACAAGCCGCTTAGGGTCCTCATTGCCGATGACGAGCCGCTCGCGACGGAGCGGTTGCAGCTTCTGCTCGCGAGGGCCGACGGCGCGCAGCTCGTGGGCGCGGCGAGTGACGGCGAGTCCGCGATCAATTTGACCAAGGCGCTCAATCCCGACCTGCTTTTGCTGGACATCGCGATGCCCGGCCTAGACGGAATCGGCGTTGCGCGCGCCCTGACCGAGCAGACTCCTTCTCCGGCCGTCGTCTTCGTGACCGCGTTCGATCAGTTCGCAGTGGCCGCCTTCGAAGTCGAAGCCGTCGACTATCTGATGAAGCCGGTGGATCCCATCCGGCTCCAGCGGGCGCTCGACCGCGCACGGGCCTATCTTGACCAGAGGTCGGCCCAACCCGCCCCCGGCAAGTCGTCGCAATGGCTCGAGGAATTCTGGGCTTCGGACCTGTCTGGCCTGGTACGCATCGCCGCCCGCGACGTGGACCGGGTCTCCGCCGAGCGTGATTACATGCGCCTTCATGTCGGCCGGCGAAGCTGGCTGATCCATCATTCGATGACGGCGCTCGAGGAAGGCCTGGATCCGGAGCTGTTCGTGCGGCTTCACCGCTCGGCAATCGTCCGCAAGGACTTCATTTCGGGGTTCACCCGGAACCCGTCGGGACGCTGGATCGCGCGGCTTTCGGATGGGGAAGAGCAGCCGGTCGGGAGGCTCTATTCGGATCGCGTCCGAGCGATCGCGGGACGCTAAATAAGCGAAAACCGCCGCGTACCCGCTCGGTACGCGGCGGCTTCAAACGATCAATGGATCGGTGCGGCCACGATCAGCGATGCGCCGATCACGGTAACCGTTCCACCGCGGGCCTCTGCGACCGCCTGATTGAATGCGGGCTGCGCGGAAGCAATCGCTCCATTAACGCAAAGCCTGTCGGCCTGGATCGCGGCCAGCTCGGCCGGGCGAGTGGCGTTGGCGCCGCAAACGCCCGACGCTGCAACCTTGATTCGGCCCTGGAGGGCGTCCGCGCCGGTTGAATTGGATAGATCGAGGTCCGCGTAGGACACCTTGGCGGTCGGGAATCCCTCGTCGCCTGCTGCACTCGCGGTGCTTGCAAGCGATGCCGTCGAAAGAAGCAGCGCCGATGCGACGACTGCACCCGCCGCGGTAATGGCTTTCAACATCTCGAGTCTCCTTTTTCGCGGCGCGGGAAGCGTTGGGGATTTGGAGGGGGGTTGCCCCCGCGCCGCACAACCCAAATGCGCCCTGGATGTGCTCAAGTCGCGCGCCGGTCGACGACCGCCGGTCATTTGGTCGGCGTGACGACAAAAGCCGTTCGTTGATCGGCCAATCGACAAACGACAGTCCCGGCATGCTCTTATTGTTCAAGAACAGAAGAATTCTTGCCAATTTCTGGCATAAGAAAGCCGCCGCGCGTCGGTCGATGCGCGGCGGCCAAAGGATAGACCATCTTAGTACGCAGTGATGATCAACGCGGCTCCATCCAGCACAGTGACCGAGCCGCGCCGAGCGGCGCCGACGGCAGCCTGATATGCTGGCCAGGCACGCGCGACCGCGTCGCTGCGGCAATCGTCGGTTGCGGTACGCAGCGCGATCTCGCGCGAATCCTCAATCACACAGACCACGCGTGCGGCCCCGGCGATCCGGTGCTGCAGCACGCCCTGTCCTGCCGGCGAGGCAAGGTTAAGGTCGGCGTACGAGACATGCACTGAGTTGGAGGTCTCGGCCTGACTGGCGGTGGATACAACCAGCGTCGCCGCGGCAAGCAGCGCACCGGCAGCCGCAAACATCTTGGACATGTCGATCTCCCTTTGTTGCGGCATCGGGGCAACTGGGGATTGCGGGGGGATGAGACGCTCTGCCCCGCGCCGCAGCCTCCATATGCGCCGCAAACAAGACGAGGTCGTGCACGGGTCGATGACACGCAGGTGAATTGTCGGCGAGACGACAGGAGCCGCTCGTGCATCGGCCAATCGACGAACGGCGGACTAGCTTTTGTCGTCTGCCCTGACTGATCGGTCGACGACTGCAGTGACCGCGACATCCATCGTCACATTGCCGATCGTTCGGAAGATATCCGGGATCATCTCGACCGCGACCAGCAGGCCCAGTGGAGCCACCGGAACCCCGAGTGCAAGTGCAATCGGCGCGATCGAGCTAATGTAGCTCACCTCACCCGGCAAGCTGACGGCTCCGTAGCTCATCAGCGCGCCGACGGCCGTGGCGGCGACCATCTGCCCGACACCCGGCTCAAGCCCCAACCAATGCGCAACGTAGAATGCGACGGCGGTGTTCATCGCAGGGCCGGTGGCGCGGAACAGGGCCACCGAGATCGGGAGGGTCACGTCCGCGACCTCGTCGCGAATGCCAAGCTCGCGCGCCGCCGTGAGCATCGCAGGCAAGGATGCCAGCGACGAGCGGGTGGAGATCGCGACTGCCTGAGGCGCGATCATCGCTCTCGTGAAGGCGCCGAGCCCAAGCCGGGCGGCAATCATGACAAGCGGATACGCCGCCAGCGTGACGAGCACGCCGATGACGGAAATGACGACCACGTAATGGCCCAGGCCGGCGAAGGCAGAGCCTCCGGCGGCGGAGCCAACGGTAAAGGCAAGTGCGAGAACCCCGAGCGGAGCGATCCACAGGACCCAGCCGATGATCACCAGCAGGGCATCGCCGATCGCTTCGAAGAGCGTGACGACCGATGCCCTGCCCTTGGCGCTGATCGCGCCTAGCGCGAGCGCGAACAGCAGCGAGAAGATCACCAACGGCAGAATGTCGCCATTCGTCGCGGCGGCGAACACGTTGTCGGGGATCACGCCCTTGAAGAAATCGGCGATGCCCGGAAGCGGCACATTGCTCTTCTGCTCTACGCCGCCCAGCGCGCCCTGGAGCGCGCTTGCCGTGCTCCGCGCCAACGGAAACGCCCTGGTCAAAAGGAGCACCATGATCGCTCCGAAGATCGACGAGACCGTGCAAATGATGACGATCCAGAGCACCGATCGACCGGCGATGCGCCCGCCAAGCGCTGCTTCCCTGCTCTTTGCGATGCCAACGACGAGCAATGCGATGACCAATGGAATGACGGTCATCTTCAGCGCGTTGAGCCACAAAGTGCCAACGAAGCCGGCAACGCCCAGCGCAGTCGCGCTGGCGGTCTCAGGCCATCCGTTTGCCGTCGCGCCGAGTCCCAGGCCAATGAGCAGGGCCGCAAGTGCCCAATAGGCGCGGAACCCGCCCCCGGCCCCGCTCGGCTCCGCCGTGGCGGTCGATCGCTTCGGGCTCAACGCGGCTTCTTGAACTTGAAAATGAAGCGGTCGGTCTTCCCGGCGATCTTCGGGTCGTGAACCTCAGTGCTATGATCGTCGGCCGGATTGCGTAGGATGTCGCTGCTGCCGAGGAAGACGAAGCCGGCACGTTTGAAATCCGCCTTTACAACCTCCGGGTCGATCCGGTGGTATTTCTCGACCGTCGCCCGAGTGTCGCTGTTGGGGCTAGCGACATGATCGATCACGCCGATGACGCCGCCCGGCTTCATCGACGCATAAACGGCCTTGAGGAAGGCGTTAGGATCCATCTGCGGAATCTTGAGCTTTTCGTTCTGCCAGTAGGTGTCGTGATAGTTGTCGTTGAGGATCACCCAGTCGGCATAGTCCTTCGGCAGGTCCGCGGCTTCGAACGGCGATGTGACAATCGACACATTCGGATGCGTCGCCATGAACGCTTCGAACGCCTGCTTCCGCTTGTCGCTGTAAAACTGGCTCGGGTTCCAGACGGTCACATGACCCTTTGGCCCAACGACCGCCGAGCTGATTTCGGCCCAGTAGGCATTGGCTCCGAACAGATCGAGTACGTTCATTCCCGATTTCAGGCCCAGGTAGGAGAGGACCTGGGCGGGCTTGCGCGCTGCATCCAACTTCACATTGTCGGGCGAGCGTCCGGGCGCAGCGACTGCCGCATCAACGCTGATCGGAGCCGGAGCGGCTGATGTGGCGCCGAACGGCGCTCCAAAGATGGCGAGTGCAACAGCAATCGAAGTCGAAGCGCGCATACGACGTCCCCTCATGTTTAGCGGCCTTCTATTGCTGCTGCGCGCATCGCGCCAGCTTCGCCAGCCTGTGAGACCGACTATAGCAATCTGTGGTTCTCAACTGGCTGCAGCGCGGCCCCGGCCGGTGTCCCGAGCCATCGCGCTCAGCACCTTCATAGCCTCGTGCGCTGACAGCGCGGCGCCCTCCTGCCACGTCGGTTGATAACTGAGGTGCTCGCCCGCGAATACGATCGGGCCTTCCGGCCGCAGCAGCTCCGCATAGCCGGCGCCGCGGGCGGGTCCGCCGCCGCCCGGACGCGGGTCGAAGTCCGGCCAAAGCGCGCCGACGCCTTCCGAATATCGAGTGAGGCCCCACGCCACCGTGATCGGCTTTCCGAGCAGGTGCGACCGACCGGGGTGCAGCGCTTCGACGGACTCGCGGCTGACACGCACGCGTTCCTCGTGCGACAGTTTCGCGAAGGCGTCTGGATTCTCCTGGTAAGTCCAGCCCGCGCAATACGAACCCAGGATGACGCCCTTGGCCGCGCCGTAGCCGCCGGAGGGATAAATCACATTTTCGTTCATGCGATCAGTCCAGGCGAGCCCACCGAAAATGAAGTCGTCTTGCTCCCAGAAACGGGGTGCCTCGAACGCAAGCTTGACGCTGTGAAGATAAGCCGGTCCCGCCGCGAGCGCGGCTTTCTTTGCCGGTGAGAAGTCGCTCGGGATTCTCGCAAGAATTCGGAAGAGGCAGCGTGCAAATGCAGAAATCCGCTTCGGTAACCTGCTGGCCCGGACCATGCTCGATCCGCACACCCGTCCCCGATCTGCGGATCGCATTCACAGGCGTCTTCAGCCGCACGGCGGGCTTCACCCGATCGTAAAATGCGTAGGCGATCCGATCCATGCCCCCGACCGGCTGCAGCATGGTCGCCTGCATGTCCCAGATATGCTCGAACAGGTATGGCAACATGATCGCCGGCGAAGGCGCGAGCTCCTTGAAGCCAAGCGCCGCCAGGGGAACGGGCGCCTGGTTATAGCCGCCTCCGTCGACGGAATATCCGGACGAGCCGCCAGGCGTATACTTCCCCTTGCCGTCAAGCTGGGCGTACGGGGTAAGGAACTGGCGAACATGCTCGAGCTCGTCCCTGGGCACCGCCTGGTCCAACGCATGCTGGTCGATTGCCTTGGCGAGAAGCTCGCCGAGGTAACCGCGCATATCGTTGACCAAGCGCCGCTCGGGGTGAACCTTCCCGCCGAAGTCCCAGCCGGCACTGCGATTGACGTTGACGAAAGTCTCGAGCGGCACGCCAAAGCGCCGCGCGTAGCCCAGGATCACGCGATGCGTTGAAGGGAGGCGCGCGGGACCAGCGTTGAAATAGAGTCCCTGATCGAAAACGGCATGCTGATCGGGCCGGCCGATCTGCTCAACCTTGTCGCCGCCGCGAATGGTCCAGGCGCGGCCGCCGATCCGGTCCCGTGCCTCGAGGATAGTGACGCGATAGCCTGCTTTCTGCAGCTCGTAGGCGGAGACAAGACCGGCGATGCCCGCCCCCAGGATAACCACGGAACGGCCCTTGCCGCTCGATGGCGGCATCGTAAAATTCTCCGCACCCGCCGGCGTTGGGACTGCGAGCCCCAGCGCCTCCATCGCGAGATAGGTTGCGCCCGCCCCGCCGATCGCTCCGATATGCTCGAGCAGATTACGTCGTGTCAGTGCCATTCGACTCGCCCCCTTGTCGTCACCGCCGGCGCCAGACTGACAGCAATTTCAGGTGGAAGCCCACAGATTTTACGGCTCCCTTGGCGGTTTCACGCGTTGTCCAGTCAAACCATCCTCACCAGCGGGAGACTTACGCATGGCCGAACACAGTGAATCGATCAGTACCCTCAACACGCTCATCGCCACGACCATCGACAGCATCACCGGCTACGAGGACTCAGCCAAGAACATCCACGACGAGCGCCTCCGTGAAGTCTTTCGTAGCCGGGCGGACGAGCGCCAGAAGGTGGTCGAGGAGCTTCGAGCCGAAGTGCGTCGCCTGGGCGGCGATCCAGAAGAGGGCGGCTCCTTCCTCGGCAAGGCGCATCAGCGCTTTGAAGATCTGAAGGCGGCCATCACCGGGCGCGATGAAAAGGCAATCATCAACGAGGTTGAGCGTGGAGAAGATTATCTCAAGGAGAAATGGCAAGCGGCGCTTCAGAGCGGGAACCTGCACGGCGAAACTCACGATCTCGTGGAGCGCCTCTACCAGTCAGTGAAGCAAGGCCACGATCAGATCAGCCAGTTGAAGCACGCCTTCGAAGGTCAGGCCAACAGCTAGGCTTTGCACCACCTCGTAATCGGGGTGGGGATCGGGGCGGCTCTCCGGCCAGCGGGCGGAGCCGCCCCGTATGCTTCGATCAGCTCAGTAACCCATCAGCGCGAGCACTTCGCGCCGGCTGCGCTCGTCCTCGCGGAAGGTGCCCATCATTCGGCTCGTGGTCATCATGACACCGGGCGTACTCACGCCTCGCGCGGTCATGCACGCGTGCGTCGCCTCGATGACGACGGCCACCGCTTTGGGTTGGAGATGCTCCCAAATCGTATCGGCAACCTGCGCGGTCAGCCGCTCCTGAACCTGGAGACGGCGCGCAAACCCGTGGAGTACGCGGGCGAGCTTGCTGATTCCGACGACCTTGTTCCCGGGCAGATATGCGATCGCCGCCTTGCCGATGATCGGCGCCATATGATGCTCGCAGTGGGACTGAAACGGGATGTCCTTCAGAAGCACGATCTCGTCGTAGCCACCGACCTCCTCGAACGTGCGGCTGAGGTGCGCAGCCGGATCTTCGGCATAGCCGCGCGCATATTCGCGCCACGCACAGGCAACGCGGCGTGGCGTGTCGAGCAAGCCCTCCCGATCCGGATCGTCGCCAGCCCAGTGGATCAGAGTCCGGACGGCTTCTTTGACCTCCGGCGGGATTTCCGACGAGCGCTCGTCCTCGACGAGGTCGCCATCCTCCGGCTCACCATGTTCGAACGGTGGGTTCATTCCTGAAGCTCCAGCGCGATATCTTCTGCCACGGCCGCCGCTTGCTCGCGAATGTCGGGAACCGCAACGATTTCCCAGTAACGGCCTTTGGTTAGAGGCCCGAGAGCCCACAAACGTTCCCCGCCCGCCGCGCGAGAGCGATCGTCGATCTCGAGCCCGATGCCGAGCGGGTCCTCACGCACGGCCCCGCTATCGAACAAGCTTCGCAGCAGCGGATCATTGGTGTGTGCGATCGCTTGCAACGGACCGGTGCAGTTAAAAGCATAGGCAAAGCGAATCGTCTGCGAGGAGTTCGCGCCGCGGCGCCGGACTGCGACCTCAAGCGCGGTGCCGACGTCGCGAGCAGAGAGGATTCGGCCCGCCGCGATCTCGAGGCGGCTTTCGGCGATCATCCACATGATCGTGTCCGCGACCTGCGGCGCGATCCGATGGCGATGCACGTCCCACCAGGGCCGCGCGTGCCTCAGAAAGCGGCGCTGTTGCTCAGGATCGAGCGCCTGCCACAGCGCGTGACTGTAGGGCCTGAGACTGTCGACAGCCGCACGCCAGCCGACGTCGGCGCTGCGGCGCCTCAGCCAGCGCCAGAGTCCGCGAAGGCTACCCATCGGAAGCTCATCCTGCTCAACTGGCGCAGCCTCGAAGTCGGCGTGACCGCGAGGAATAAGGCCGCGACGAGATAGTGCGAGGATTGGTCCGCTATGACCTGCCGCGTTCAGTGAGAGGACAAGGTCGACCATGGTGAGACCCGTGCCGATCAGGAGCGCCGCTTCACCGCTCGTAGCCAACTCGCTCACAGCAGCCTGGGCCTCCTTCCCCCACGGATTGCAGATGAAGCGGCGCTCGGCTCCGGCGAACACGCGCAGCCCTTCCGGCTCCTGGTTGCCGATCGCGAGCACCAGAGCACGCGCCTCAGCCGTTTCTCCGTTGTCGAGCTCAACCCGCCAGACGCCGTCCTCGCGCGAAGCACCCATTGCGGTCGCCGCGAGAGTGCGCACATTTCCGCTGCCAATTGCTTCGTTGAGAATCTGACCAAGGTAGCGCGCGAAGAGTTGGCGCTCCGCAAATCCTTTGGGATGTCCGCCTTCGCCTTCGAAATGCTTGGCGAAATGGTCCGGCTCTCCGGCCCAGGCGCTCATGCTTTCGGCCCGGACGTTGAGGAGGTGCGCAGGCTCGGTCGTCGAATAGGCAACGCCCTTGCCGACGCGACCGCTGCCATCGATCAAAACGGAGCCGATACCGCGACGCGCAAGCTGCGCCGCCAGGATCGTCCCCGACGCGCCGCCGCCGACAATTGCAACCGGAACGACCCGATCAGATTTCGTAGTCAGGCCAGTTCTCCGGGTTAGACGCGCCTGCTTTACGGCGGACCATATGCTCGTGCATCCGCTCGACGGTCTTACCCGCGGTTTGCGTGAACCATCCGGGCACCGCCGCGTGAACAAGGCAAGCGCAGCCCGCGCCAATCAGTTCTGCAGCGATCTTGACTGCGCCCGCACCGTGTCCGGCCCACGTCATGCCGAGCGAGCGCGGATGCTCGATGAAAAGACGATGCGCCCTGCCCCCTTGGTCCGGGCCGCTCTGCTGCTTCGTGGCCATGCCCTCGTCCCTTCGAATAGTGGTGACCCCGACAGGATTCGAACCTGTGGCCCTCAGATTAGGAATTTGATGCTCTATCCTGCTGAGCTACGGGGTCGCGCGAGGCGAGGAATAGGGGCTCGTGCCCCCGCAATCAATTCAGCTGGTTGGGCGGTGTGACGGGAAGCGGCAGCGGCGCAACCGGCACCCCGTCATCAACCAGCGCCTTGGCCTGCTCGAGCGTGGCATTGCCGTGGACCTGCTCGGGCTCGATCTCGCCCTCGTGCATCGCCCGTGCTTTGGCAGTGAACTCGTCCCCAACCCACTTCGAGTTCTTCAGTATTTCGGCCTGCATTGCCGCGAGTTTGGCCAATGGGTTGGCGAAGCCCTTCTTCGGAACGCGCGGAGCCATCGGCGCTTTCTCGATGTTGGTCGAATGGCACATGGGGCACTGAACCAGCCCGCCCACACTTTGCTCGTGATAGTCGGCGCTCGAGCGAAACCACGCTTCGAACGGGTCGCAACCCCTGTCGCACTGAAGATCGAATACGATCAAATCGTCACCGCCTCGGGAATAGAACGGCGGTGGTTAAGTGCGGGTATCCGAGAACGCACGTCGGAAATGCGCTTGAGGTCGATGTCAGCGAACCCGACGCCGGGCTCTTCGCCCATGTCGAGAAGCACCTCGCCCCAGGGATCGACCACGAGCGAATGACCGAAGGTATTGCGACCATCTTCGTGGTGCCCGACCTGCGCTGCTGCAACGACGTAAAGCCCAGCCTCAATCGCGCGAGCCCGAAGCAACACATGCCAATGCGCTTTGCCCGTAGGTACGGTGAAGGCCGCTGGGACCGAGATCACGTCAGCGTTCGCCTCCGCGATTCGAGCGAACAGCATCGGGAAGCGCAGGTCGTAGCAGATCGTCAGGCCGAGCTTCCCGACCGGCGTTCCGTTGACCAATACCGCTCCCTGCCCCGCCGAATAAACGTTGGACTCGCGCCAACTTTCGCCCGTCGGGAGATCGACGTCGAACAGATGGATTTTGTCGTAACGCGCGCGAATTTGCCCCTCGCGGTCGATGACGTAGCTGCGGTTGGCGACCTTCCCGTCGTCGGCAAGCACCGCGAGCGACCCGATCGAGACCCAGATGTGATTGGTCTTGGCCGCCTCACGAGCAGCGGCCAGGACCGGATCATCTTCCTCGCGGCGGAGGCTCTTTGTAGCCCGCGCACTGTCGCGGTCGAGCAGGCCGGACATTTCCGGTGTGAACAGCATCTCGGCGTCGCCCGATGCGCCCTGTCCGATAGCATCTACGAGCGCGCGGCCATTCGCCTCCGGGTCGATGCCCGTGTTCGACTGGAAGAGCGCAATCTTGGTCAAGCCGCTTTCAACAATTGATCGAGCTTTCCATCGCGCTCGAGCGCCACAAGGTCGTCGCAGCCGCCGATGTGGACCTGACCGATAAAGATCTGCGGAACGGTGGTCCGCCCGCTAGCCCGTTGCACCATCAGCTGCTTCATCTCGCCGCCAAAATCGACAGCGATTTCTTTATACTCCACGCCCTTCGCTTCGAGCAGCGATTTCGCGCGCCAGCAGAAGGGACAGAAGGTCTTGGTGTAAATCTCAACAACGGGCACCGAACTCTCCTTTGCCCGGATACTTAGACAAGACATTCAACGCATCAACTGCATTGGACGCACCACGCGCGCCCAGGTGATCAATTCAACCCGCGACGCCCCCGCGCGTTGCAGCGCTCTGGCGCAGGCCTGGGCGGTACTGCCGGTCGTCAGCACATCGTCGATCAGGAGTACCGTCCGGCCGGCGACGGCCCCCACCCGCTTGTCGTGTGCGCCGCGACAACGCACAAGCGCCCTCGTGCCGGAGCTGTTCGACATGAAGCTGCGTTCTATGCGGCGAGATCGGGCTCAAAGACTGGGTGCCGAGCTGTTCCTCCTCGAACGCGCCTTCGACGATTGTCTCGATTGGCTTTCCACGATGGTTCGGAGGTTTGACCGCGCGCTGCTCATCGGTTGCCCGGATCCCGAATGGCGCGCGCGTCTGGGTGAGTTCGCGGCGCAGGTCGACGTCGCCGATCCGGGTCCGCTGTTTGCCAAAGCTGGAGGCGGACTGCATCTTGTGGAAGATACCTGGCAGCCCGAACCGCAGACGTATGATCTCGTCGTAGCGATCGGCACCTTGGACACCGTCAATGATTTGCCACGCGCGCTGATCACGGTCCGCTGGTCACTCAAGGACGATGGTCTCTTTCTCGGCTCGATCTCAGGCGGAGACACGGTTCCCCGATTGCGCTCTGCCATGCGCGCCGCCGACGCCGTCTCGGGAGCCGCAACGCCCCACATCCATCCCCGCATCGAAGCTTCGGCAATGGCGCCGCTCCTGGCGAACGCCGGCTTTCTCAATCCGGTCGTGGACGTCGATCGGGTCCGCGTTTCGTATCGCTCGCTTCACCATCTCGTCGCGGATCTAAGGCGCATGGCAGCGACCAACATCCTTGCGCAACGCTCGCACAGACCGCTTATCAGGACCTCGTACGCGGCTGCCGCTGCTGATTTTTCTGCAGCCGCTGATGGCGAGCGAACGACCGAAACCTTTGAAATCCTTCACTTCGCCTGCTGGTCGCCGGCCGCTTAGGCACTGTTAAACACCGCTGATGGTTCGTTAACCGTAAGACCGGAAGAGTTGTTAACCGTGGAGCGGGTAAACCGGTTGCCGTGGACGTGGACCAGAGGAGGGTGGCGTGAGCGCTATCCGGACAATCTTGCGCAAGCTTCGCGCTGACAAGCGAGGAGCGACCGCGATCGAATATGGGCTTATTTGCGCACTCATCTGCGTTGCGATGATGGGTGGGCTCTCGACGCTAGGCGGCGGCGTTGGCGGCGCTTGGAGCAATCTTTCGAGCACAGTCGCGTCGCATAGCGGCTAGGAGTTCGGCGCGCGGCGTCAAAGGCGCCGCGCGCCGTACACCACGACTTTTATCTTCTGCCCCGGCAGGAGTCTGCTGTTCGGGGCTAGTCCGTTTAGCGCAAGGAATCGGTCCAGCTTGTAGTCGCGGTAGGCCATTTGGCTCGCCAGCGACTGGACCGTGTCCCCCGTTCCGACCGTCACGACGTGAATGATCCTCGGCCGGATCGCCGCCGCCTCGAGCGGCGTGATCCGACGCAGAGAATTGATCATCGAGACGAACGGCCCAAGACCGTAACCTCCCGGCGTCAGCGCCACGAAATAATAGACCCGCTGAGTATCCCACCGGTAAGCGGCGACGCTCACATCCATGACGCCTGAGCTGGTATTCACGCGTGCTGTGGTCACGGCGGCCTGCATGCCGTTGATGGTTACATGCTGCGGCGGTGGAACCGGGAAGTTTAGCTGATCGCGAGTGATCTGGCGGAAGGCGAGCAGAACCGCATCATCAATGTTGCCACTGAAGCTTCCGCCGCGAAACTGAGCCTTTCCAGCGCCGCCCGAGATGGTCACCGCGTCGGTCGCGTTGGACATCAGATAACCCTGCGGGACCGTGAACTGGATGCGCAGATCCGGGTGGGTGAAGGTCGGTCCCTCGATCACGCCCTGCGCGGGATCGTCGTCGACATAGATGCCCTCCAGCTGGGACAGGAAAACGTCGTGATTCCGGATGCCCTTTCCCAGGCGGCCGGTGGACCGCGCTTCCATGAGAGCCCGCTGCATGCGATTTTCGCTCAAGGGATGTGTACTCGCCCATTCCGGCGTCTGGCGGTTGCTCCTTCCCTGGACACGTCCCTGCAAGGCAGTCTGGCGACTCAGAGCGGCCAGGATCTCCGGACCGCCAATAGGATCGTAGCCCGCGGCGATCGTGTACCGCAGGCCGAGCGATTCCGCCTGATACTCCTGCTCCCGCGAGAAGCTCAAAGTGTCCATCTTGGCGCGCGTCTGAAGCAAGTCGCCAACCCCGCCGAAGATGCCGCCAATGATCGAACCGAGCACGCCGTAACTGTTCCGCCGCGCATATTGCTCGCGAATGTGCGCATGATTGGCGGCGACATGGCCGACCTCGTGCCCCAGCGCGAACGCCAGCTCGGACTCGTCGTCCATCAGCGTCATCAGCTGGCGCGTCGCATAGACGTAGCCGCCGGGCACCGAGAAAGCATTCTCGACGGCCGAGTTTAGAAGCGTGAAATGGAGGGCCTGACCAGGGTTGGCCAGCCCCGAATACGCTCCCACCCGGCGGCCTACCGCCGCCACGTAAGCGGCCCGCGGTCCCGTCTCCGCACCGCCAAGCGCCTGGACCAGGTCTGAATGTTCGCGCTGCGCCTCGGCGACATCGCGCGGGTCGAGGTAGCGAATCTGTTGCGCACCGGCCGGCGCAAGCGCCAGGACCGCCGTGGCAAGCAGAAGAAGGCTCTTACGCATCTTCAATCTCCGTTGCGTCCGCAATGAAGCGCGGCGATTTTGAACGGAAAATGACTGAACGGCGTTCCCGCACGTCAACCGATGGCGAGAAACTTTGCCCGACGCTGAGCGCGAAGCTCGCTGGATCCGAGTTTTGAACAGCCGTCGAGCTCCTCGAGAATCGCCCCCTTGAGCGAGCCGATTGCGGCATCGGGGTCGCGGTGCGCTCCGCCGAGCGGCTCGGGAACGATGCGATCAACAACTCCTAGCGACTGCTGGTCCTGCGCGGTGATCTTCATGGCCTCGGCCGCTTCCGCTGCCTTGTCGGCCGTGCGCCAGAGGATCGATGCGCAGCCTTCGGGGGAAATGACCGAATAAATCGCGTGCTCGAACATCAGCACGCGGTTGGCCGTGGCAATCGCGACCGCGCCGCCCGAACCGCCTTCGCCCACCACGACGGCAATGATTGGGACCCCAAGCGCGAGGCACTCCTCCGTCGACCGGGCGATCGCTTCGGCCTGGCCACGCTCCTCGGCCTCCACTCCGGGGAATGCCCCCGGCGTGTCGACGAGCGTCACGACCGGGATTCCGAACTGGTCGGCCAGACGCATCAGGCGAATGGCTTTGCGATATCCCTCGGGCTTGGCCATCCCGAAATTGTGCTGGAGGCGGCTGGCGGTGTCGTCGCCCTTCTCGTGACCAATCAACAGCACTCGCTGGCCCTCTATCCGCGCGAGTCCGCCGATGATTGCGGGATCGTCCGCGAAGGCCCGGTCGCCGGCGAGCGGCAGGAAATCGTCGGCCATGCCCGCCACATAATCCTTGAAGTGCGGCCGTTCGGGATGGCGCGCGACCTGCGCCTTCTGCCAGGGAGTCAGCTTGGCATAGGTATCACGCAGCAGCTTGTTGGACTTGGCTTCCAGCCGGCCAACTTCCGCGTCGATGTCGATGGAGCCGCTGTTCGCCGTCTCCCGAAGCTCGGCCACACGGGTTTCGAGCTCGGCGATCGGTTTTTCGAAGTCGAGATAGGTCAGCATTCGAGGGCGCGCCTAGGCGTAAGGCCCGGCAAAGGTCAACGACCCCGATCCGCAAGGGGGTGGCGGGTGTTTACCAGCTCGACAAGCCGCGCACTGTCGACGTGAGTGTAGATTTGCGTGGTCGCGATGTCGGCATGGCCCAGCAGCGACTGCAGCACGCGAAGGTCCGCGCCACCCGACAGCAGGTGCGTCGCGAAAGCATGACGTAGCACGTGCGGGCTGACGCGGTCGGGAGCGATGCCCGCGTCCGCGGCCATCGTGCGGACGATCTGGAACAGCCTGACGCGGCTGATGTGGGACTTTCCGCTCGGGAAGAGCCAGAGCACGCCGCCCGGAGCAAGCTCCAGCCATTTGCGGACGGCAACGTCGGCCCGCGTCGAAATCGGAACAAGCCGCTCCTTGCTCCCCTTGCCGCGCACTATCAGGAACGGCTGACCGGCACGGATCGCGCCACGTGGAAGGCTCACCAGTTCGCTGGCGCGAAGACCCGAACCGTAGAGAAGCTCCAGCAACGCGAGGTTGCGCACCGCAGTCACTTCGCCACTTGCTGCGCGGTCCTCGGCGGCCTCAAATATTCGACCGATTTCGTCTTCGTCTAGAATGCGCGGCAGCGGCCTTTCGAACCGCGGGCGGGGCAGCGCTTCTGATGGGTCGTCGCGCCGGAGGCCGTCATCCACGAGGAACGCATAAAACCGTCGCAGCGCCGCTGAGCGCCGTGCGACGGTCGAGGGTGCGAGCTCGGCCCATTGCGTACCCAGGCCTGACAGCTCGTCCGCATTCGCTGAACCGATTGGCCCGCGCACGCCCTCTGCAGCTCGTTCGAGATCGCTGCGATAAGCCGCCAGCGTATGTTTCGAAGCTCCCGCCTCGGCGGCCATCATGTCGAGAAAGCGATCGACGAGCGCCGCGTCCTCTGGGGTCACGTGCGGGAAAGCGCCTCAGTAGCGATCATACGCGCGGTGAAATCCTGCCCAGTACGCTCGAGACTGGTGATCGCGTGAAACATGTGCTCCGCCGGCAGCTGCTGGAACAGCGACGTTTGGAAGCCCGTGCCGGCCATGACCAGCACTGTGCCCCCCTGACCCCGGCCGGCGGCTGCGTCGATCATCTTCGTCCAGCTGGACTGGCGACTGAGACCCAGTCCGTACCGCCGGTTCAGAGAATTCGCGGCATCCGTATTGATCCGGCCGAGACCGGCGAGACCCGCAACCAGCAAGGCGCTGCGCTGTCGCCCTTCGCTCTTGTCGCGCCGGATGAAGTCGGTGAGCCTGCCCGTGCCGACATTGGCGATGTCCGGCGCTGCAAGTGCAATCATCGCCCAGCACCGGTCCGAATCCGCATCGTCCATATGCGCGATCGCACTGGCCCAGCGCGCCGCTGCCTGGTCGTACCCGGCGGCCAGCATGGCAGAGATCAACTCGGGCGCATCCTTGGCGAGCTTTGGATCGGGCTCGATCAGGGTCGCCGCGCGCGCTGCTAGCGCTCGCGCCGCCTCTTTCTGGTAGCCGTCCTTGCCGATCGCCAGCAGCTTGCGGATCGCGGCCATCCGCGCGTCAACGCCGTTGGCGACAAACGCCTGTCGCAGTTGCCACGAATCCGTGTTCGAAAGGTCGTCAGGATCGGTTGAATCGTAGATCGCTGAATAAAGGTCCATCAGCGCCTGGGACGAAAAGACTCCGAGACCAGTGGCCACCAGCGCGGAGCTCAGCCGCTGTTGCGGCGTCAGCAAGGGCGAGCGTGCCTGAAACGCGCGAAGCTGCGGCGACGCGGCATTGATCAACCGGTCCGGCGGCACCAATCCGGTTGCTGTCGAAAGGCCAAAGCGCCAGGCAGTGAGGCTATCTACGGGGTCCCACTCGATCGTCGTCGCGCGACCGGAACCCGCAGCGCCAACCACCTTTTCAGCCAGCGCCAGGTCGACACCGCCGATGCGGCCGCGGCGGCGGGCATCGTCAATTTGCGCGGACGCCAGTGCCGTCTCCCCCGCGAGCGATGAGCACATTGCCTGCACCAGCCCGCGAATATTCGGATCGTATTTCGAGATGCCGTCTTCCAATGGGCAGAGCGCCGCGGCGTCGCCATTTGCGAGCGCGCTCTGCACGGCCACCTGCGTCATCTTCGGGGTGAACAGGTCCGTGTCGACGCCCGAGACGAGCATCCGCGCTGCATCCGCCTCGCCCATGCGAAGGAGCAGCCAGGCGCGCTCGGCAGCCCAGTCGACCGGATTGAGCTGGACGGGAGCGTCAGCCTTGGCGAGCAGCGCATCGCGGAGCGCCATGTGCAGCCAGCGGGACGCGAGCGGCACGTCCATCGAGCGCAACAGGCTGGAAAGATAAGCCCCGCTGGCCGCGCCCCAGGGATTGTCGCCAAGCCCGAGCTCCGCCGGGTTAAGCTGTCCGACGCTCCGCGGATCGCGTCGCGCCCAGCCGGGATATTCCACAGGAGGCGGAGGCGGCGGGAGGCTGACGTTCGAAACTTCCTCGACGGCGCTCTCGTCGGCCGCGCCGGCGTCACTGACATTCCCCCGAACGACCGTGGGCTGAGGCAAATTGCCAGCGTCATTCGATTGAACTGTATTCGCTGTTGCCGGCGCCGGAATAGGCGCGGGCTGCGTCTGCGCAACCTCCTGGGCAAGCGCGGGCAGAGCGAGGCCAAGAGCGGCCCCGGCGATCAGCAATGGCTTAATGCGCATTGCCGCCCGAAGGGCCGGGCTGCGGCACCTCGACTTCGATCGTGCGCGTCGGCTGCTGCTTGGGCACGGTCGAGAGGAAATAGAGAGCGCCGGCGATAATGACGAGGACGATGATCAGGAATGCGATCCGGGGCATGGCTTCCGTTTGCGCGTGAGGGTCGAGGGGGCTTTTGGCGAGCTTAAAAGCCGCTGTATAGCCCTGTCGAGATATGGATTTGACAAAGCGTCTCGATCGCCCGGTGGTCCTCGTCGGCCTGATGGGCGTCGGCAAGTCGACCGTCGGCCGCCGCCTGGCGAAGCGGCTTGGCGTGCCGTTCGTCGATAGCGATTCCGCCATCGAAGACGCAGCTGGCTACACGCCAGCGGAGATCTTCGAGCGCTACGGCGAGCAGGACTTTCGCGATGGCGAGCGCCGGTTGGTGGCACGGCTGATCGATGGAGAGGTCCGAGTGATAGCCACTGGCGGCGGCGCATACGTCGACCCTCGAACGCGCGAGCTTCTGAACGATCGCGCGATCACGATCTGGCTCGATGCACCCGTCGAGATTCTCGCCGATCGCACCTCCCGCCGGGATACCCGGGCGCAGCTTCGTCAGGGCGATCCGAAAGCCACATTGGAGCGGCTCTCCGAAGAGCGCCGAACCTCCTACGCACAGGCCCATATCCACGTGAAAAGCGGCGTCGGTGCGCACCGTGAAGTCGTCGACGCGATCGTCGAGGCGCTAGAGAAGCACCTCTCGAACGGCCCCGGCGCCTAGGTCGAAGTCGGGACTTGCTCGCCGGGTAGCGGCCGGTCCGGCGCGAACGCGGTTTCCCAGCCTGCCCTCAGATCGCCCGTCGCACTCTGCCGTTCCAATCGTTCGCAATCGCGCATCCGATATTCGCGATCGACGCGCTCGATCTCTTGCTGCTCGACACCGCTCGCCTTGAGCGCCGCCCTGCCCATCACGACCGCACCCTCGAACAATTCCCGCTCGGCGAATGCGATATCCAAGCCATCCAGCTCGATCATGTGTCGCCGGTCAAAGGCCCGCACCATCACGGCCGCCTGCGGGAACGCGCCAAGTACCGCTTTCACCGCGTCCCGGCTGAGCTCACCGCCCTCATTGTCGTTGCAGAACGCGATCACCTTCGCCGTCTCGGCGCCGGCGGTACGGAGCAGGTCGATCCGCAACCCATCGCCATAATAGACTTTCGTCCCGAACTCGCCGGCAAGCTCGATCTGGCCGGGCTTCTTGTCGATCAGCGTCACTCCAATCCCCTTGGCCATCATCATCTGAGCAACCGTCTGGCCGAAGCGCCCATAGCCGACGACAATCGCGCTCGTTTCCGGCGACAGCTCAGGCCCGTCGAGGTCGTCGCGCTTCGGCAAGTCCTTCCTTTCGAGAAAATCGATGAAGCGCATCAGGAACGGCGTCGTGGCCATCGAGAGCGTGACGACCGCGCTGAACAGCGAAGCGGCCTCCGGGGAAATGAGCTGCGCCGCCGTCGCCATCGCGAACAGCACGAAACCGAATTCGCCGGCCTGGCTGAGAAGAAGACCGAGCCTGATGCTGAGACGCCAAGTGCAGCCGAACAGGCGCGACAGGGCGCTGATCAGGATGGTCTTGGTCACGATCACACCCGCCGCCAGCCCGATCACAAGCAGCGGCCGCGCCGCGACGAGCCTGAGGTCGAGCAGCATTCCGACCGACAGGAAAAACAGCCCCAGAAAGATCGAACGGAACGGCTCGACGTCGCTTTCCAGCTCGTGCCGGTAGGGCGATTCTGCGAGTACGACGCCGGCGACGAATGCGCCTAGCGCCGTCGAAAGCCCGAACTGGCGCATCAGCGCAGCGGCGCCGACGACTGTGAAAAGACCGGCCACGACGAACAGCTCCCGCTCGCCGAGCCGGCCGATGAGACGAAACAAGGGGTTGAGGACGATCCGGCCGAACGCGACCAGTGCGATGACGGCCAGCATCGTGTAGAGCGCCAGCTTCAAGCCCGTCGGAGCTGTCGGATCGGGCGCCACGCGTGCCATCGCGGCGATGATCGTGATCAGCGGAACGATCGACAGATCCTGGAACAGCAGGATCGAAAAGGCCCGCTCGCCCTGCGGCGTGTTCAGCTCATTGTCCGATCGCAGCATCGGCAAGACCTGAGCGGTCGATGACAGGGCTAGCGGCAGGCCTATGGCGAGCGATGCTTCAGCCGAGAAACCCGGGCCGAAATACAGGATCGCCGCAATCGCAAACCCGCACAAAGTGACCTGCGCCAGCCCAAGGCCAAAGATATCCTTGCGAAGCCGCCACAATCGGCTCGGCTGAAGCTCCAGCCCGACGATGAACAGCAGCAGCGAGATGCCGACTTCCGACACGCGCTGGATCGCTTCAGGTTCGTTGAACAAGCCGAGGATCGACGGACCGATCAGCGCACCGGCAACGATATAGCCCAGCGTAGCGCCCAGCCCGAGCCGGCGGAACAGCGTGACGAAGACGAGAGCGACGCCAAGCATGATGGCGCCGTCCCGAAGGAAGCCGCCTGCTACGATCGGCTGGGCAGCGTTCACTTCAGGCCGCGTCTATCGCAGCAAGCAAAGCGCGGAACGGAAGCAGGATCGCCCCGTGCCGTGCTTGGCGAGATCGGGCAGGCGCCAGGGCCGCAATGCCCGGCCAGGCGCTTGCGTCATCGTGCTCGTCGGCAAGCCAACGGCTGATCTCGAGCATGGCGTCGGACACCTCGGCGTGCGTCCGGCCATAGCTATGCCGCTCGACCAATGCCGCTGACGCCTGCCCGAAGGCGCAGGCCTGCACCTGCATCGACAGGCGCTTCACGCGCCGATCATCGTCGAGCTGTACCGCGAGAGTGATGCGGCTTCCGCAAGTCGGCGACCGAACTTCGGCGCGCCCGTCCTCGCGCTCAAGCTCGCACGGATCGCCAAGCGACGCTGCCAGCCGCAGGATCTCGGTCGTGTAAACCGGCTCGCTCATTCCCGCCGCCATGTAGTGCCGTTCGGCCCGTCCTCCAAAACGATGCCCTCGGCAATGAGCCCGTCGCGGATGCGATCGGCGGTCGCGAAGTCGCGGTTCTTCTTTGCGGCAGCGCGCTCGGCGATGAGCCGGTCAACGGATTCCCGGGTGTGCGTCAAAACTCCAGTGGCCTGCAGAGTGACGTCGGTTAAAACACCGCCTCTGAACCATTCATCTGCAGAGTGTTGGAGCAGGCCTAGCAGATTGGCACTTGCCTTAAGTGCTCGGCCCTCGAGCGCCGAAAGGCGCGACAGCGCGAGCGGTGTATTTAGGTCATCGCGCAACGCCTCGAGAACACCTTCGTCAACCTCGGAGGCTTCGAACTCGCCGCTAGCCCGATAGAGACGATCGAGGATGGCCTTTGCCTGAGCAATGAGCGCTTCCGTCCAGGGCAGCGGTTGCCGGTAATGCGCACTCAGCAGCGCCAGCCGCAAAGTCTCGCCTTTATGTCCCTGCGCCAACAGCTCCGCCGGCGTGATGATATTGCCGAGCGACTTGGACATCTTCTCGCTGCCCATGTCGACGAAGCCGTTGTGCACCCAGTAGCGCGCGAGCGGCAGGCCACCGTGCGCACAGCGGCTCTGTGCAATCTCGTTCTCGTGATGTGGGAAGATGAGGTCGAGCCCGCCGCCATGGATGTCGATCATCTCGCCGAGATGCCGCTCGATCATCGCGGAACATTCGACGTGCCAGCCCGGCCGTCCGCGACCCCATGGCGAATCCCAGCCGATCACTTCCTCTGCACTCGGTTTCCACAGCACGAAGTCGGCGGGATCGCGCTTGTAAGGTGCGACCTCCACGCGCGCGCCGGCAATCATGGCCTCACGGTCGCGCTTGCTGAGCACGCCATAATCGGGGTCGCTGGGCACCGAAAAGAGCACATGCCCCTGCGCCTCATAGGCGTTCCCATGTTCGATCAGCCGCTGGATCATCGCGACCATCGCCGGAATTTCCTGCGTCGCGTGCGGGGCGATGTCCGGGGGCCGGACACCGAGCGCACCCATGTCATCGAGATAGTGCCGCTCGAAGCGCTCGGTGATCACCGACGGCTCGACGCCCTCCGCCTCCGCTGCCGCGATAATCTTGTCGTCGACGTCGGTCACGTTGCGCGCATAGACGAGGCTCTTCTCGCCGAACTCATGCCTGATCAGGCGCGCAAGCGTGTCGAACACCACCGCCGGCCGCGCATTGCCGATATGGGCGCGGCCGTAGACCGTCGGGCCGCAGACATACATCGTGATCCGGTCGCGGTTGAGCGGAATGAACTCCCGCTTCTCGCGGGTGAGCGTATCGTGGAGCCGGATCACGCTTGCGGCACCTTCGGGTGGCCACGCCGCGCCTGCACCCAATCGACGATCCCGCGTCCGCTGGCGTTGAGCAGCGGGTAGGTCCGCGACTTGGTCATCCACTGCGGCCGTTCGGCCGCCGGACCGTAGACCATGTCGGTCCCAAGGTTTGCGAGCAGGAAGAAGAGCGTAACGCCCAGCAGGCCCTTGAGCGCTCCGAACCCTCCGCCCAACACCCGGTCGAACGGCCCCAGCATCGCGTGCCGCCGGGTCTTCCCGCCAAGCTGCCTCGCCAGAAGCTTCACGATCAGGAAGCTCGGCAGGAATAGGATCGCGAAAGCGAGCACCGCCCCTGCTGCGGGGCTCGTGTGGAAGCTGTTGTCGATGCCGGTCCATAGCTGGCTGTGGAACAGCTTAAGCATCGCGATCGCGACGACCCACGCGAATAGCGAGATCACCTCATGCACGAACCCGCGCACGAAGCCGACCGCGGCACCGCCGATCAGCAACAGGAAGACGAAGATGTCGAGCACGGTCATCAGCGCGCCGCTAGCAACCTATAATCATCATTGCGAGCGCGGCGAAGCAATGACATTCAATGGAGATGGCCGCGGATGCGCCTCTGCTGTTCATCATCGGCAGCGGCGATGAATCCGACCGCATTGCCCATGCCGGCGGAACAAGGATTACGGTCAAGGGAGCGTCCGACCTCCACAAGCTGCTGCAAGAACGCGAGCCTTATGAGCTGCTCCACATCAGCCGCAATTTCTTCCGTCAGACGCGCGAGACGCGGCTGCTCCACTACAACGTCCTCGTGAACCTGATCACCGAGGCGGAAAAGGGCACCAAGACCCTCGACAACCTTCGCAAGCTGCTGCGCGGTGTGCCCGGCCGCATCGTCAATTCGCCCGATGCGGTGTTGCGCTCGACCCGCGACAGGGTCGCGCGCCTGCTGACCGGCACTCCCGGCCTGATCGTTCCAAAGGCTGTGCGCCTCCAGGGAAACAAGCCAGCAGTCGCGACGCAGCAGCTTCAAAGCGCCGGGATCACGCCGCCGATCATCCTGCGCCAGGCCGGCACGCATGGCGGAAAGATCATCGGGCGCTTCGATTCCTTGGACGAGGCCGTTGCGGCGCTTGAACCCAACCGGGAGCATGTTGCGACGGAGTTTATCGAATTCGGCTCCGCCGACGGTCTCTATCGCAAGTATCGCGTCTTCTTCATCGGCCAGCGCCGGATCCTGCGCCACATGCTCATCTCGGAGAGCTGGAATGTGCACGCGAGGGCGCGATCCGATTTCATGGCCCACCATCCCGAACTCGTCGCAGAGGAGCGGGCGGTGATGGAGAGCGACGGGCCCTTCCTGCCCCTGGTCGAAGCTGTGCTTCAGGCGGTCCGCGACCGTATGCCGCTCGACTTCTTCGGCATGGATTTCGGCCTGACAACGGCAGGCGAAGTCGTGCTGTTCGAGGCGAACGCGACGATGAGCTTCTTCCCCTTCTCGCCCGACCCGCAATTCTCCTACCTGCATCGGTGCTTCGGACCGGCGCAGGACGCCTTCCGCGAATTGCTGGGCCTTGCGCGCCAGCCGCAGAGCGGGCCCGCGATCCGCATGCAAACAGCCTGAACCGATGTTCGACAGCTACGCCGAGATCTTCGCAGAGCGCGGCGCAGCCTATCACGCAGCAATGGCGGCATGCCCGCGAGCGCGAGATGCCGAGTTCCACGCGGTACTCGAACCGCTGCGCAATTCCCCAGAAGGGCTGCTCTGCGACTTGCCTTCGGGCGGCGGCTATCTCGCGGCTCACCTACCGCCCGGTTTGCGCTATGTCGGCGTCGATCCCTCAGACGATTTCATTGACGCCTGCCCCGCCGGCCTCGATCGGATCAAAGCCGATTTGGTCGCCGTGCCGCTCGACGATGCCTCGGTCGATTATATCGTTAGCCTCGCGGCCCTCCACCACGAACCCGACTTGCCCTCAGTGTTCAGGGAGATGCGCCGCCTGCTCCGGGCCGGCGGACGCGCAGTCATCGCCGATGTCGCGATCGACACTGCGCCCGCGGTCTTCCTTAACGGCTTCGTCCACGCGAACAACCCGATGGGCCACGAGGGCCATTTTCTCGATGACCGCATTGCTGGCCTGCTCGAGAACGCCGGCTTCATGATCTCGAACGACAGGCTCGTCGACGTACCCTGGCAGTTCGAAACGCGCGGCCAGGCCGGTCAATTCTGCCGTCAGCTGTTCTGGATGCCATCGCTCGATGCGGGCGCGGTTGCTGATGCGATGGATCGGGAAATCGGCTTCTTCGCCTCTGATGGACAAATTCACCTTCGCTGGCAGCTTCGCCGGATCGCCTGCAGCGCTTGAACTTCAGCGCCCGAGGATCTGGTCGACCAACTCCCGCAGGTTGCCGAACTGAGCGAGCTTGAGCCCTTCGCCCCCCTTGATCCCCTTTGGAGCCCAGGCCGTTTCGAACCCCAGCTTTGCTGCTTCCTTGAGCCTCAATCCGGCATGCGCGACCGGGCGAATCTCGCCTGACAGCGCGATTTCGCCCAGCACCACGCATTCGCTCGGCACCGGCCGCTCCGACATTGCGGAGACCAGCGCTGCCGCGACGGCGAGGTCAGCGCCCGGGTCGCTCAGCCGGTATCCGCCCGCGACATTCAAATAGACCTCCGCGGTTGCGAAACTCATCCCGCAGCGTGCCTCCAGCACGGCTAGGATCATTGCGAGGCGCCCGCTGTCCCAGCCGACCGCTGCGCGCCGGGGCGTCGCGCCTGTTGCAAGCCGCACGGTCAGTGCCTGAATCTCGACCAGCACGGGCCGGGATCCCTCAATCGCAGGAAACACGCTCGTGCCGCTGACCGGCTCGCCGCGGTGCGTCAGGAAAAGGGCCGACGGGTTTGGCACCTCGGTCAGTCCCTGCCCTTCCATCGCGAACACACCGATCTCGTCGGTACCGCCGAAGCGGTTCTTCATCGCCCGCAGGATGCGGTACTGGTGGCTCCGCTCGCCTTCGAAGCTCAGCACCGTGTCGACCATATGCTCGAGCACCCGCGGGCCGGCGATCGCGCCGTCCTTGGTGACATGGCCAACCAGCACCACGGCGGTGCCGTGCTCCTTGGCGAACCGGACCAGCTCCTGCGCACTGGCCCGCACTTGGCTGACGGTACCGGGAGCGCCTTCGATGAGGTCCGAATGCATTGTCTGGATGGAATTGATGATCAGCAGGGCCGGAGGTTCGCCCCCGCCCATGGTTGTCAGGATATCGCGGACCGAAGTCGCCGCCGCGAGCCGGACGGGCGCTCCGCCGAGGCCAAGGCGCACCGCGCGCAACCGCACCTGCTCGGCGGATTCCTCACCGGAGACGTAGACGACCTTCTTGCCCGCACTCGCGAGCCGCGCCGCGACCTGCAACAGGAGCGTCGATTTGCCGATGCCCGGATCGCCGCCGACCAGCAAGGCGGAACCTGCCACAATGCCATCGCCGATCGCCCGGTCGAACTCGGCAAGACCGCTGGGTAAGCGCTCCGGCAAGGCAGCCGGCGTTTCTAATCCCACCAGCGGGATCACCCGCCCGCCGCCCTGCAGATTGTGCTTGGCCGCGAAGATGCTCGACACCTCGGCACTCTCCTGGACCAGCGTATTCCACTCGGCGCAATCGGGGCATTGGCCCTGCCAGCGGTGCTGCACCGACCCGCACGCCTGGCATGTGTATCGCGACTTGGGTTTTGCCATCGCGTGCACGCTAACTGATCCCGTTTCGTTCTCCTAGCCCCCAAGCTTCCGAAATCGGCAGACCTCCGCAAAATCCCTTGTTATGGCGCCCGCCATGGACGGCGGTTTCCTTGCCTCGATTGGAGTCCTGCTCCTCGTCGCCTGCCTGATCGCGATGCTCTCGCGGCGGGTGGGGCTGCCGTACATCGTCGGGCTGGTGGTTGCAGGCTTCCTGATCGCCCTGCTTCCCAACAGTCCGGACGTGCCGTTGTCGCGCGAGCTGATCTTCAACATCTTCCTTCCGCCACTCGTGTTTGAGGCCGCGCTTCAGCTCGACTGGAGGCGGTTTCGTTACGAGCTTCCGTTGACCCTCACTCTCGCCTTTTTCGGGGTTGGAATCGCAGCCACCATCGTTGCCTGCGGCATGCACTGGGTTATCGGTTGGAGCTGGATCGGGGCCACACTGTTCGGAATGCTGATCGCCGCGACCGACCCGGTGTCAGTCATCGCCTCTTTTCGGGAGATGCGCTGCCAACCGCGCATTTCGATGGTGGTCGAATCCGAAAGCCTGCTCAACGACGGCGTCGCGGCGGTTGGCTTTGCCGTTCTTTCGGCGATTGCCGCGGGAGCGTCACCGACAGCGGCCAGCGTCGTCCCGGCCTTCCTGTGGACGCTGGGCGGCGGCGTCTTCATCGGCCTCGCCGTCAGTGGCGCCATCCTGTTGATCGTTGGCCGAACTAACGATCCCTTGGTCGAGATCACGCTAACGACCATTGCCGCTTACGGATCGTTCCTCTTCGCCGAGAACCTGCACGCATCGGGCATTATCAGTGCACTAGCCGCCGGCCTGCTGATCGGCAGCTGGGGTTGGGGCGGCGTGTTGTCGAAAGCCGGCCGCGATCGGGTGCGCTGGGCATGGGAGTATTTCGCGTTCCTCGCCAACAGCTTCGTCTTCATCCTCATCGGGATGAGCGTCGCCAACCAGCAGCTTAGACAGCTCGGATCGATCGCCGCCGCCGTGGCGGTCGTCTTGGTGCTCGCCGGGCGCGGCCTGTCGATTTATCCACTGGCGGCTATGTTCAGCCGGTCACGCTGGCGGCTTCCGGCGAGCTACCAGCACACTTTGTTCTGGGGGGGGCTACGCGGCGCGCTCGCATTGGCACTCGCCCTGGCCGTTCCGGCGAGCGTCCCCGAACGCAGCGCGATCATCGTCACGGCCTTCATTGTCGTCGCCTTCTCGATCCTCGTCCAGGGATTGACCATGCCGTGGCTGATCAAGCGCTTGTGCCTCGACGAGCCGGAGGAGGAGGCGGTTGCCGCACCGGCGGCTGCTGGCTAGGCGACCCGGGTGAGCCTCGTCCCCAAACCGCTTCGAATTCCGGCCTTTCGCTATTTCTGGTTTGCCCGGCTGGCGACCACGATCGGGCAGATGGCGATGGTGATCGTCATCGGTTGGCAAGTCTACGACATTGCCCGCCACACGATGGGCCTCAAGGAAGCTGCGCTTAGGCTCGGCATCATCGGCGTGGTGCAATTCGTGCCGCTATTCCTGCTGACGCTTGTGACGGGCTGGACCGCGGATCGCTGGGACCGGCGCTGGATCGCCCGCGCCGCGCTTGCGCTCGAATGCTTCTGTGCGCTGACGCTCGCCTACTTCGCGTGGACTTACACCACGACGCTCGAGATTTTGTACCTCGTCGCGGCTCTGCTCGGCGTCGCGCGCGCCTTCGCCGGACCGGCATTGGGAGCACTCGCGCCCAACCTAGTTCCGCGCGAGATCCTGCCGCGCGCGATCGCCCTCTCCTCCATGGCTTGGCAGACCGGCGCCATTCTCGGGCCGGCAATCGGCGGCTACCTTTACGCCTTCGCACCTCACGCGCCATACACGGCGAGTGCCGCCCTGTTCGCCATCGCCTTCCTCGGGCTCCTGGCAATCCCGCCGATCCCCCGCACCGAGCTGACCCACAAGAAGAACCCCTGGGCGCAGATGGTCGAGGGCCTGAAGTACGTGCGCCACAACCGCCTCGTGCTCGGAGCAATCAGCTTGGACCTGTTCGCAGTGCTGCTCGGCGGAGCAACGGCGATGCTGCCGGTCTTCGCCCGCGACGTACTCCACGCTGGACCTGAAGGTCTCGGCCATCTCCGCGCGGCGCCCGCGGTGGGCGCAACCCTCACCGCGGCCTTCTTCTCGATTCGGCCCCTCAAACATAACGTCGGCGCCAAAATGCTCGCAGCCGTCGGCGTGTTTGGAGGCGCTACGATCCTGTTCGGCTTCTCGCGCTCGATGCCTTTGTCGCTCGCCTGTCTCGCGCTCCTCGGGGCGGCGGACATGTTCTCCGTCTATGTCCGCCAATCGCTGATCCAGCTCTACACTCCGGACGAAATGCGCGGGCGTGTCGGCGCGGTTTCGTCACTCTTCATCTCGGCTTCGAACGAGCTTGGCGAGGCGGAATCCGGCTTCCTCGGCGCACTCATCGGCCCGGTGACCGCCGTGATTGCAGGAGGATTCGGAGCCATCGCCGTCGTGCTGCTGTGGTCCTGGTGGTTCCCCGAGCTGCGGCTTGCAAAAAGCTTCGAAGCACCCGATTTGCCCAACGGCAATACGAAGGAGAGCGTGGGATGAAGGCCGCCACTATCCTCGAGACGATCGGCAATACGCCGCATGTTCGAGTAAACCGCCTCTTCGGAGACCGTGCCGAGGTCTGGATCAAGCAGGAGCGCGCCAATCCAGGCGGGTCGATCAAGGACCGCATCGCTTTGGCAATGATCGAAGACGCCGAGCGCAGCGGCAAGCTCAAGCCCGGCGGCGTCATCGTAGAGCCCACCTCGGGCAATACCGGCATCGGACTCGCGATGGTCGCTGCTGTGAAAGGCTACCGGCTCATCCTCGTGATGCCCGACAGCATGAGCATCGAACGGCGCAGGCTGATGCTCGCATATGGAGCCGAGTTTGAGCTCACGCCGCGCGAGAAGGGCATGAAGGGTTCGATCGCGCGTGCTGAGGAAATCATCGCTTCGAACCCCGGCTCCTGGATGCCGCAGCAGTTTGAGAATCCAGCGAATCTCGAAGTTCATCGGCGCACGACGGCGCAGGAAATCCTGCGTGACTTCGGCGACAGTCCACCGGACGCGATCATCACCGGCGTCGGCACGGGCGGTCACATCACCGCCTGCGCCGAGGTCCTGAAGCCGCAATGGCCGAACCTGAAAGTCTTCGCGGTCGAGCCGACGTTGTCGCCAGTTCTTTCCGGCGGCGATCCGGGGCCGCATCCCATTCAGGGCATCGGCGCCGGCTTCATCCCGGCGATCATGGACACCAGTTTGCTCGACGGCGTGATTCAGGTCGATCCAGCCGACGCCAAGGAGATGGCGCGGCGGTCCGCCCGCGAGGAAGGCGTGCTCGTCGGAATCTCGTCGGGAGCGACGCTCGCGGCGATCAACCAGAAGATTCCCGAGCTCGGCGAGCGTCCGCGCATACTCGGCTTCAATTACGACACCGGCGAGCGCTATCTGTCCGTCACCGACTTCCTTCCCGAAGAGGCTTAAGAGCGCACTAACCGCACTCCTTTTCCTCGGCGTTAACTCCCGCGCGGTTAAGACTTCGCGCGTGAAGGCGCGTTGGCTCCGCCGAATTTGGGGCCGCCAGTTGGGGAAAATGAATGCGCAGGTCGCGTTTCGCTAAGGCCATCGAGGTAACTGACGTCCGCGAGCGGGCGTCCATAAAGGACGCGCTGCGCTTCGACGTCAGTGCTCCCGATAGCAGCGACGAAGAAGCGCTATGCGGGTGGCGCCTTACCGGCGTGCAGCACGCGCCCCTTATTCTCGGATTGACGCACCTACTCATCACCGCCGCTTACGCCCTGCTGGCGAAGGAGCTGCATTACAGCTCCTTGTTGGTGAATCCCTTCCTTCCCGCTCTGCTCGTCATCAGTCTGGATGCCGGGGCAGCCGCCCTCCTGATGGCGAAGGAGCGTTTTGAGTTTGGCCCTCACGCGGCGTTCCGCTTTCTCTGCATTTATCTCGCAGCTGCGGGCCTGCTTTGGACATGGTTTGGCTACACCGTCTCGGACGATAAATTCGTGACGCCTCTTGCCGCCGCTCCGGTGGCCATGGCGGCCGGAATTGCAATGCGGACGGTCGTGGCGATCAGCTCGCCACCGCTCGTCCTGGTAAACTTGATCGTCTCCGTCGCGGCGGCGGCCCTCCTGGCCGACTCCCCACTCGTTCCCACGGGCGTCGCGATCCTCTCGCTCGTGCTGTTCGCCTACAGCATCGCTGGCGCCCGCAGCTTCCTCGTCACCGGTCGCAAGCGGCTGCACCTCGAAGCGCAGGCGCGCAAGGCTCAGCATTTCGTCGACGAATTCGAAAGCAGCGGCCGCGGCTGGTTCTGGGAAACCGATTACATGGGCACGCTTTCCTACGTGTCACGCCAGCTCGCGGACGACTTCCAGTGCGAGCCTGCGGAGCTCCTGGGCCGCCAGTTCACTGACCTACTTTCCGTCGATCAAGACTCCGACTCCCTGGGCGAAAGCAAGACTCTCGGCTTCCATCTTTCGGCGCGCTTCCCCTTCTCCGACGTGGTCGTGCGGCCAGCAAGCGAACAGGACGTTCACTGGTCGCTGTCCGGCAATCCGATCTTCGACGAACGCGGCCGCTTCCTGGGTTTCCGCGGAATTGGCACGGACCTCACCGAACAGCGCAAGTCCGAGCGCGAAATCAGCCGCCTCGCCCGCTTCGACTCGCTGACCGGACTGCCCAATCGGGCGATGATGCGCCAGACGCTTGACGAAGCGCTCCGCAATGCCGCGCATCGCCAGAAGGGCTGCGCTCTCTTTATGATCGATCTCGACCGCTTCAAGAACGTCAACGACACGCTCGGCCATCCGATCGGGGACGCGCTTCTCCGCCAGGTCGCGGACCGGTTGAAATCGGTCATGGGCAACCATGGGCAGGTTGGACGCCTCGGCGGCGACGAGTTCCAGGCTGTCATGCCCGGAATTGTGGACATCGGGCTACTCGAACCTCTTGCCCGGACCCTGATCGAACAGGTCTCGCGTCCCTACACCATCGAGGGTCACAAGGTGACCATCGGAGCTTCCGTCGGAATCGCCATCGGCGACCCGGGCCGCGCAAGTGCCGACGCCCTCGTCCGCGATGCCGACCTCGCGCTCTATGCCGCGAAGGGTGCCGGACGCGGCAAACACCGGCTTTACGAGCCGTCCATGCACAGCGAGGCGGCGGAGCGGCAGCTGCTCGAGAACGATCTGCGCCAGGCGATCGAGCGGGACGAGCTGTGGATGGCGTATCAGCCGATCGTGCGCACGGCGGGCGAGGAAATCTCGGGCTTCGAGGCGCTGGTGCGATGGAACCACCCGAGCCGCGGTCTCATCTCGCCCGACAAGTTCATCCCTCTTGCCGAAGAGACCGGCCTCATCGGCAGCATCGGCGAATGGGTGCTAAAGACCTCGCTCGAGGAAGCAGCGCAATGGCCCGACCACGTCCGGGTAGCGATCAACCTGTCGCCCCTTCAATTCAACGATCCGAACGTCGCGAACATGATCTCGTCCCATCTGCAGGCGACGGGGGTTCGAGCCGAACGGGTCGAGCTGGAGATCACCGAAGGCGTGTTCCTCGCGGAAGGCGATTCCACCGACGAGACCTTCGCGAAGCTAAAGGCCCTCGGCGTCCGACTGTCGCTCGACGATTTCGGCACCGGCTACAGCTCGCTCGGCTATTTGAAGAAAGCTCCGTTCGACAAGATCAAAATCGACCAGAGCTTCGTCCGCGGCGCCGCTTCGACGACCAACCGCAACGCGGCGATTATCCGCGCCATCGTCACGCTCGCCGAGACGCTCGGCATGGATACCTGCGCCGAGGGCGTCGAAACTCACGACGATCTTCAGCTGATCCGCGAACTTGGCGTCAGCATGGTTCAGGGCTTCATCTTCGGGAAGCCGAGCCCGGCGGAAACCGCCCGCGAATTGGCCAATAGTATAACGGTCGAGGCCGACGGCTTCGCCTTCACTCGCGAGCCGCGACATCGCCTCATGCGCCGCGCCATCGCTTCGATCGAAGGCCAGCCGTTCGAGCTCAGGCTGCGCAACATCTCCTCAATGGGCGCACTCGTCGAAAGCGATGCGTCGGTGGCGCCCGGCGCCGAGCTTACCATCGACATCGTTGGCGTCGGGCCGGTCCGCGGCCTCGTAAGGTGGGCGCAGTCAGGCAAATTCGGAGTCCAGTTCGAGCGAGAGTTCGACCTCACGCGGCTTGCGCCCAAGCAGGAGCGGCGCGGCGAGCCTGCGGTGGTCAATTCCTGGTACACGAAGAAGCGCGAAGCGAGCTAGAAAGCGCTCGCGATCCGGTTCGTCGCCATCCTGTCGCGCCCGTAGAAATCGTCGAAATAAACGATCGACGTCCCGCTCGGCACGGCGGTCAGGTAAGTGATGTAGATCGGGACGAGGTTCGGCAAATTCACCTTCTGCTCGGGCCTTGCACCCTGGGCCTTCGGTGCGCGGCCGTAGAACAGCCAGCGTTCGAACCGCGGCGCATCCTCAAGGCGGACGCAGCCATTGCTCTGCAAGCGCGCTGCCTCCTCGATCTTCTCTTTCTCCGGCGTATCGTGCAGCCAAATTCCCTGCGCGTTGGGGAACATGAACTTCATCCGGCCCATCGAGTTGGCTGGCCCCGGCTTCTGCCGGAGGTTCACGTGGACGCGGCCTGCGACGACCGCCCGCCAGTCCACCGACATCGGATTCAGAACGTGTGCACCGTCTCCGAACTGATCGACGAGCTCATAGCCCTTCTCGTTCAGGTAGGCGCGGCCGCGTGCGACCACGTTCGGCGCGAGGCGACGAGCAGTAATGTCGGGCGGCGAGTTCCAGTAGGGATTCAACGCCACATAACGAATGAAGGCATTCATCATCGGCGTCTGGGCGATCGGGTCCGGTCGGCCCGCAACGACGCGCATCGAGTCCACCACGTGGCCATTCTCATACATGTAGAGCCGTGCAGCCGGCGGATTGACGATCACGTACCGCCCATTGCCCGAGGGGAGCGCGCGCGCACGTTCGAGGTTGGCAGTGAGCAGCCGCCTCTCGGCATCACTGCGGTACAGTCGGCTGGCAATCGCCTGCCGAAGGTTTGCGTAGATCGGATTCATCCACCCCATTTGCCCGACGAACTCGGACAGCGAAGGCGCCTGCGACGCCTGGGTCAGCAGGTTGCGCGCCGACGGCGCCTGCGGACGCAGTTCAGGGTCAACATAGATGATGCCGCCCGGATCGCGCTTTTGATCTCGCGCGTAGGCCACGAACGCCGCGCTTAGCATTGCCTCGGCGCGCTGAATTGCCGCGGGATTGCCGGTCTGCGCGTCCTGCACTGCTCGGGTCAGGCTCTTCACATTGTAGCGTCGCGAGTTGAGATTGTCGGCCTGCGCCGTAGCGAGGAGTTGAAGCAGCTGCTGCGCCGCCGCTCCGGACCGCGGCGCAAACCACAACGGCGCTCCGCCGCGTGCACGGTAGAAATCCGCAATTTCGCCGCCGTCGACTGATTGGGCTGCAGCCGGCGCAACGTGCATCGCCAAGGGGGCCACAACCGCGACAGCGCCCAGCGCCAAGCCAAGCGAGACCTTCTTCATGCTCCTGATCGTCTCCTGATGCGTTAGGCGCCCAACGCGCGAAAGCCGCGGAAGTCTATTCCGGCGGGCAGCTGAACCTCAAGTGACGCTTTACCCAAAAAGGAAGCGCCGGGGACAAACCCCGACGCTTCTCCGTTCGTATCACTCGCGGCTTAGTAGCGGCGGTTGATGTCGACGTTGTAAATCGCTCCATTCGGAGCAACGTCGCAGCGGAAGCTGAGATCGGCCGAATTGTTATAGCCGTAGCCCAGAGCGCCATAGGCGCCGACACCGTACGGACCGTAGCCGTTGGAGGCATAACGGCCGCTGCTGGCGAGACCACGCACGCGGATCATCCCATTGCCGCGCGGCGAGACCTGCGTAATCGACAGCACCTGGCCTCTGGTGTTGGCACCCAGAACCGCACCGAGGATGCCGCCGATGCTCGAACGATTGTAGAGACGCTGCTGCACAGCGGCGGTGCACTGCTGGGCGGCAACGTTGGTATTCATGCCGTACCCGTAAGCGTTCCCGTAAGGAGCGCCGTAGGAATTGCCTTGATAGCCGTAATATTGGGCGCCAGCGGGGGGAGCAGCCGCAAATGCCGCAATGCCCGCTGCACCAGCGAGAAGTTTAGTTGTAAAGGTCATGGCTCGGGTACTCCTTTCACAAAGATTGGAGCCTTCGCGGTTACAACGCTCATCAACGGCCATGGTTCAGCTTTAGTCGCCTTCACAGTCCGGTTCGCCGCGGCAAGATGAACAGCAGATAAATGACCCGGGGGTGATTAACCTTCGTTTGAACTCGAGGCCGAGTTGTGGTTATCGTTCTGGTCGCAACGTCAGGAGGCAGTTTAGTGGCCCTGTTAGCGTCTTTGCTCGTCAATGCGGTGGTTGCGGCGACGCCGGCGACACCGCTCCCTTGGTATCGCTTCGGAGACTATCCGATGAAAGCGTTCGAGGAGCAGTGGAAAGGGGCTGCGACATTCGAGTTGTTGGTCGATCCGCAAGGTCGGCCGACCGATTGTTCCATCATCCAGTCAACCGGCTACGCGACGCTTGACCGGGAGACCTGCTTCATCGCGATGCACCGCGCCCGCTTCTCGCCGGCTCGTGGTCCGGATGGGTCGCTCGTCTACGGTTCGTACCGCAGCATGGTGAAGTGGCACCGACCGGATCAAGATAGCCTGCAGGTCGAGCCCGGTCCCGACCTCGAGATCACCGTCAGCGCGCTCCCGCCCGGCACGAAGAAGCCTGCCGCCGTGAAGGTCGCCTATTTCGTCGATGCTCAGGGTCAGGCCTCATCGTGCACCGTTTTGCCCGAGAGCAAGGCGCAGCCGCCGTCACTTGCCGACGCGGCCTGCAAGCAGGTCCTTGCGAAGGGCACTCCGTCGCCCGGCAATCGACCGATCGTGAGAACCGCAGCGATCCTCTTTACGGCCGACTAGATTCTACTCCGCGTAGCCGGCGGTCGTCTTCTCGCGCACTTCTTCGCGCGTCACACCCGGCGCGAGCTCGATCAGCTTGAACTGGCTGTCGTGGTCCGGCCGCTGGAACACGGCGAGGTCGGTGATGATCATGTCGACGACGTTCTTTCCCGTGAGCGGAAGCGTGCATTCCGGGATGAACTTCGGATCCCCGTTTTTCGACACATGCTCCATCACGACGATGATCTTCTTGACGCCGGCGACGAGGTCCATCGCCCCGCCCATGCCCTTGATCATCTTGCCCGGCACCATCCAGTTGGCGAGGTCGCCCTTCTCGCTGACTTCCATGCCGCCGAGCACGGCGAGGTCGATATGCCCCCCGCGGATCATCGCGAAGCTCGTCGCGCTGTCGAAATAGCTCGACTGCGGCAGCTCGCTGATCGTCTGCTTGCCCGCGTTGATGAGGTCGGGGTCCTCTTCACCGGCAAACGGAAACGGCCCGATGCCCAGCATCCCGTTCTCGCTCTGCAGCGTGACGGTCATGCCCGGCGGCACGTGGTTCGCGACCAGCGTAGGAATGCCGATGCCGAGATTGACGTAGAAGCCGTCCTGCAGCTCCTTCGCCGCCCGCGCCGCCATGTCGTTGCGCGTCCAGCCCTTCGCCTCGACCTGGGTCGCCATTACGCAGCCTCCCTTTCCCGCACGGTCCGAAACTCGATCTTCTTGTCGTACGGCGCGCCGAGGATCAGCCGGTTCACATAGATCGACGGCAAGTGGATGCAGTCGGGATCGAGCGATCCGACCGGCACGATCTCCTCAACCTCCGCCACGCACACCTTCCCGCACGTCGCCGCAGGCTGGTTGAAGTTGCGCGCGGTTTTGCGGAACATGAGGTTGCCGCTCTCGTCCGCCTTCCAACCCTTGGCGATGCTGAGGTCCGCCCGAATTCCTCGCTCCAGGATGTAAGGCTCGCCGTCGAATTCCTTGACCTCTTTGCCCTCGGCGATCTGCGTTCCGTACCCGGTCTTTGTGTAGAAGCCGGGAATCCCCGCGCCGCCGGCCCGCATTCGCTCTGCGAGCGTTCCCTGCGGGCAGAATTCGACCTCGAGCTCGCCGGCCAGGAATTGCCGCTCGAATTCCTTGTTCTCGCCAACATAGGACGAGATCATCCTCTTCACCTGCCGGGTCCGCAGAAGCTTGCCAAGACCTTCATTGTCGATTCCGGCGTTGTTCGAAGCGATGGTCAGGTCCTTGACGCCCGACGCCTGGATTGCGTCGATCAAACGCTCGGGGATTCCGCACAGGCCGAAACCGCCGGCTGCAATGGTCATGCCATCGAACAGCAGCCCTTCGAGCGCGTTCTCGGCGTTGGGGTAGATTTTCTGCATGCGCCGCCAATAGAAGCGCAGCCGTAAGGGTCAAGAATGGCTGGTGCGAAGTCCCGCCGCGCGGACGCCCGCCTCGGCGCAGGCGGCGTCGTCGGCGGGCGCTTCACCCGACACTCCGACAGCCCCGAGACGCGTTTTCCCGTCCGCAGAGTAAACCGCCGCGCCACCCGCCACGGTGACGACATGCGGCGCATTTGCGAAGCCTGGCGTACCCTTCGCCGCTTCCACCATCTGCGCGGTCGAGAAGCCCCAGGCCGCCGCCGCTTCAGCCTTGGCCAACGAAAAGTCGAAAACGCCGCTGCCGTTTCCATCCATCCGGAGCGCGGCGATGATGTGGCCGCCATTGTCGACCACCGCGATTGCGTGGCTCTGCATCCTCGGCGTGGACTGAGCGACGCAGCCTGCGACGATCGCTTGCGCGGTCCGCGCGTCGAGGACTGGCGCACGTTGCGCCAGCACGGCCGTCGGAATGATCAGAAATGCGGCTGGCAATCGCATGGCACGCAGCTGAATGGCCGCGTCTATGTTCGCAACCGCCGTTCGACGACTAGCCGCGCAGCTTCGCCAGAACGCCCTGAAGCTGCATCGCGTTGGACATGTCGCCCTCGACCTTGAGCTTGCCCATCATAAAGGCGGTCATGCCGTCGAGCTGGCCGGCGGCCATCTGCTGCCAGTCGTCCCAGCCAACACGGATAGTCGTGTCCGCCGCGCCATCTTCCTCGCTAACCTCGCCGGCCGCGCCGTCGAGCATGATCGCGCCTTCGCTTCCGCCGAAGTCGATCTTCACGCGCTTGCCCGGCACCCACGCCTGGCCCTGCTGCATCCGCTCGACGAGTTCCTGCTTGGTCATCCCTGCTTTCTCCTTTGCCAGTAGCCGGTAGCCGCCCGTTGCGAGCAGCTTCAAGCCGCGCCTATCTGCGCGCCATGGGATACGAAACCGACCTCAAGCTCTTCATCGATGGCGTGTGGAAATCGGGCGAAGGCCGCGACGCGCACACGGTTCTCAACCCGGCCGACGCCAAGCCGATCGCCGAAGTTCCCTACGCAACCAAGGCCGACCTCGACGAGGCGCTCGCGGCTAGCGAACGCGCCTGGCCGGAATGGCGCACGATCGACGTCGAGAAGCGCGGCGGGATCCTGCACAAGGCCGCGGCGCTGCTGCGCGAGCGCGCCGACGTCATCGCCGCGACGATGACGCAGGAGCAGGGCAAGCCGCTGACCGAAGCGAAGCTTGAGGTGCTCGCTTCCGCGCAGCTGTTCGACTGGTACGCCGAGGACGCCAAGCGCGACTATGGCCGCACGCTGGTCCGCCCGGCGGGCCAGCTCAGCCGCGTGATCCGCCAGCCAGTCGGCCCGACCGCGACCTTCACCCCGTGGAACTTCCCGATCTATCTGCTGGCGAAGAAGGTCAGCGCCGCGCTTGCTGCTGGCTGCACGGTGATCTCGCGCCCGCCGCACGAAACTCCGGGCGTCGGCACCGAGCTGTTTCGCGCGCTCGCCGACGCTGGCATCCCCGCAGGCGTCGCGCAGCTCGTCCACGGCGACAGCGCGCTCGTCAGCGAAACGCTCATCGCCAGCCGCGTCATCCGCAAGGTCAGCTTCACCGGCTCCACCAACGTCGGCAAGCATTTGATGCGCCTGTGCGCCGACAGCATGACCCGCGTCACGATGGAGCTCGGAGGCCACGCACCGGTGCTGATCTTCGACGATTGCGACCTCGAGAAGACGCTCGACATGGTCGTGCCGCAGAAGTTCCGGAACGCCGGCCAGGTGTGCGTCTCGCCGACCCGCTTCTACGTCCAGCGCGGCATCTACGACGCGTTCGTCAAAGGCTTCGCCGAGCGCACGGCCAAGGTGAAGGTCGGCAACGGCCTCGAGGACGGCGTGAAGATGGGCCCGCTCGCCAACAGCCGCCGCCCGGACGCGATCGAGCGCTCGTTCAGGACGCCAAGGCCAAGGGCGCGCGCGTCATGGCGGGCGGCGAACGCGGCGACGGCGGCTTCTTCTTCCAGCCGACGCTTCTCGCCGACGTCCCCAACGAAGCCGAACATCATGAGCGACGAACCGTTCGGCCCAGTCGCCGTCTCGCGCCCGTTCGACACGTTCGAGGAAGTCGATCGAGCAGGCCAACCGCCTGCCCTTACGGCCTCGCCGCCTTCGCCTTCACCGAGAACGGCCGCCGCGCGAACCTGATCGGCGACCTGGTCGAAAGCGGCATGGTCGGCATCAATACCTTCGCCATCAGCGGCGCCGACACGCCGTTCGGCGGCGTGAAGGATTCAGGCTTCGGAAGCGAAGGCGGAAAGGAAGGCCTGGAGAGCTATCAGGTCGTGAAGGCGATCCACCAAGCCTAATCAATCGGCGCGTTGAACTGCACCACCGGCTGGATGTTCGTGTAGTTCGGCATGTCGTTGCGCAGCTCTTTGCCGCCTTCCGACCCGAGCGCATTTTTTGCGGCTTGATCGTCGGAGAAGGTCAGCAGGCATTGCGCAACATAAGCTGCCGCACTTCCATCGGGCTGCTCCACCTCGCGCATGGACGCTCGCCATGACGAGGCCGAACGGCGCGAACCGCGGCCCGATCATCGGGAGATGCGTGCGCGTGTAATAATCCCAGTCGAAGGTCGCGGCTTCGCTGTTCGGATAGGTGATGCTGAGGGTGATCATGGGCAGCGCGTAACGAGTTTGCACCCGCGCGACTAGCCGCTAGACGCCGCCCATGACCAAGCGCACCGGCGGCCGCATCCTCGTCGACCAGCTTCGCATCCAGGGCTGCGACCGCATCTTCACCGTTCCGGGCGAGAGCTTCCTCGCGGTGCTCGACGCGCTCCACGACACGCCCGAGATCGACACGATCGTGTGCCGGCAGGAGGGCGGAGTCGCCTACATGGCCGACGCCGACGGCAAGATGACCGGCCGCCCGGCGTCGCCTTCGTCACCCGCGGCCCCGGCGCGACCAACGCCAGCGCGGGCGTGCACGTCGCGTTCCAGGATTCGACGCCGATGATCCTGTTCATCGGCGACGTCGCGCGCGGCGACCGCGATCGCGAGGGATTCCAGGAGATCGACTTTCCCGCCTTCTTCGGCCCCATCGCCAAATGGGCGGCGCGGATCGAGGATGCGCGGCGCATCCCCGAATATGTCGCCCGCGCCTACCGCGTCGCGACCGCGGGGCGCCCGGGCCCGGTTGTGCTCGCATTGCCCGAGGACATGCTGCGCGACGAGGTCGAGGCGCGTTGACCGCCCGTGCGTCCCGCCGCTCGCCGAAGAACCCGACCCGGGTGCGGTGCAGGCGATGTTCGAACTGCTCAAGGACGCCACCAACCCTGTCGCCATCGTCGGCGGCGCCGACTGGAGTCCGCGCGCATCGCACCATTTCGCCAACTTCGCCTTCCGTTACGGCATCCCCGTCGCCGCCGCCTTCCGCCGCCAGGACGCGATCTGCAACACTTGCCAGGTCTATGCCGGCAACCTCGGCTACGGACCCAACCCCAAGCTGCAGCAGCGCATCCGCGACGCGGACCTGATCATCGCCGTCGGCCCGCGTCTCGGTGAGGCGACGACCGACGGCTACACTTTGATCACGCCCGATCATCCGGGCCAGACGCTCGTCCACGTCCATCCCGACCCGAACGAGCTAGGCCGCGTCTATCACGCCGACCTGCCGATCTGCGCCGACATGGGCGAGTTCGCCGAGATGGTCGACGAGTGGATTGACCCCGACCTAGTCCGCTTCTCCTGCGGCGAAGAGGCGCACGAGGAATGGCTCGAATGGTCGGAGCCCAAGCCGCGCGACGGCGTGAAGCTCGACCTTGGCCCGTGCGTCGCCGCGATGCGCGATCGGCTCCCCGAGAACACCATCATCTGCAACGGCGCTGGCAATTTTTCAGGCTGGTGGCACCGCTACTGGCGCTACGGCACCATGCCCACGCAACTCGCGCCGACCAGCGGGACGATGGGCTACGGCCTGCCCGCTTCGGTCGCCGCCGCGATCCGCTTCGAGGACCGGCCGGTGGTCTGCGTCGCAGGCGACGGCGACTTCCTGATGAACGGGCAAGAGCTCGCGACCGCCGCGCAGTACGAGGCGGACCTGCTCGTCATCCTCGTCGACAATTCGAGCTACGGCACAATCCGAATGCACCAGGAACGCGAATATCCGGAGCGGATCTCGGCAACCGGCCTCAAGAACCCCGACTTCTCGGCACTGGCCAAAGCCTATGGCGCGAGCTTCGCCGAAAGCGATCGACCGCACTGAGGATTTCACGCCGGCGCTCGACAAGGCACTGAAGCACAAAGGCATCCGCCTGATCCACTGCAAGACGGACGTCGAGCAGATCAGCAACGCGACGACGATCAGCAAGCTTCGCGAGCGCAAGCGCTAGTCCGAACCTTCGTCTAGCAACGCGCAATTGTGCGACGCGTGGCAGTCGCCGACACGCGGCTTCGGCATGAATTTCTCTTCCGGCAGCGGATTGCCAAGCTCGAACACAGGAAGCGCTCCAAGCTGTTCGAGCAGGCTCTCAAGATCCTTGAAATTGCCGCTCGACTGCGGCGCTGCGGCCTCTTTCGCGAGCTCGCTCAGCGGAATGCCAGGCGCCGCAGCCGCTTTGAGCTGATGCCGTTGCAGCCCCGTGCGGCGCCCCTCTAAACCCTCGATCTCACCCTTGAACAGGCCAGCCATCTTGTGCTCCCGCGAGCAAGCTCACGAAGAACAACGACAGACTGCCAGAATTACTCCCTGAAAATTTCGCCGTACTAGATTGAAACAAGGTGTTAGGCGCAGAGCTGCACTGGCAGATCGTCGTTCGAGATGAACTCTACACCAGAACTCAGGAAGTCATTGATTGCTCGCGCAAGATCCGGGCAGGCAAGCGTGCGATCGTAAGCTCGCCTTCGCCAAGGATAATCACGGTCGATATAGGCTGTATTCTGTTGCTTGTGAGGTGAAAGATCGAAAATCAGATTGTCCATCGGTTCAGAGAAACTGCCGATTGCTTGCAGCCTGTCGCCCAAGACTTTTCCTCCCACCGACTGTCTCTTTCGAGATCAGTTCGCCCTAGCCCCACGACTGAGAGTGCCCGACCCACTATGTTACGGAAGCCACAATTCAGCTTTTATCGACAAGCTGAGTAGATGCGGCGATGAATGACGTCATGGCTTCAATCTAACGTTAAAACAGTCTCTTGAAGGGCCTTCGAGGCCGTTTTTCGGCTCGGCTTATCCACAGATCGTAAACGGCTGTTAACCATGTTTCGTGCCGAATCGGCACAAAAATGCCATTCAGGACACGAGATTGGCGTCCCGAAACAGGCGCCAGCACCCATCGTCAGCCTTTTTGAGGATCGTCAGCGTGTAGCCGCTGCGGCGCATGGGTTCTCCGCCTGGCGGAGTCACCGTCAGGTCGATGTGGTTCCGGATCCACGCCGTGTCTCCGACCACCTCGATCTCTTTGATCGCGGCGCGCCCGTCCACCTTGAAATCCCGCATCGCTTCGGACGTGGCCCGAAATTCTTCCTTCCCGAAAGGCTCGCGTCCCGTAACGTGAAACAGGACATCGTCGGTCATCAGCTCGAGCACCGCCGCGGTATCGCCCGCGCGGCTCGCTTCCATCCACTTGTCCACCAGTTCGCGGATCGCGCGTTCGTCTTCGTTCACTTGTCCCTACAATCCGAATGGATAGGTCTCCTCCTCGTGGCGCACCTCGCCTGGTAGAACCAAACCCATCCGTCGAACTGCCGCGGCAGTATCGCCTGGCTGTGGTGACTCCAGCGCTCTGTGTCGGGGCGGTAGATAACTCCGATGAAGCGCTCGAGCCGCGGCTCCATCAGCGCTTCGCGAACGTCTCGGCCAAGCTCGCCTTCGCGCAGGTCGAGAAGGATACGCGGCACGCCGCCGACATCGAGTTCCAGCTCAAGCATTGCTCCATCCCTCCTCACCGATGAGGGGAACGAAGCGGACGGCGCCCAGGTTCTCCTGTTTCAGGATTCCGTCTTCCTGCTTCGTCACCTTGACCAGTTCCTGGACCCAGCCGGGCTCGCCAATCGGCATGACCAGACGGCCGCCCGGAGCAAGCTGTGCGATGAGGGGAGCGGGCACGTGGCTGCCGCTCGCCGCGGCGAGGATCGCGTCATAGGGCGCGTCGTCCGGCCAGCCCTTGGTGCCATCGCCTTCGACGATCTCGACATTGTCGCAGCCCAGCCGCTCCAGCCGCTGCCGCGCGACGCCGACCAGCGCATGCTGGCGCTCGATACCGACGACCTTCGCGGCAATCCGGCTGATGACCGCCGCCGCGTAACCTGAGCCGGCACCCACCTCGAGCACCGTGTTGCCCGGCTTGATCGCAGCGGCCTCGATCATCAGCGCGACGATGTAGGGCTGCGAGATCGTCTGTTCGGCCTCGATCGGCAGCGGATGGTCGCCATAGGCGCGGTGCGTATATTGATCGGACACGAAGGCCTCGCGCGGCACCGCGAGGAACGCGTCCAATATGTAAGGCTCAGTAATGCCGCGGCGTTTCAGCTGTCGCTCGACCATCGCCTCGCGCTCAGCGACGAAGTCTGTCATGGCATCCACCATGGTCCACCTCCGGACAGACAAGAAATGCTTGACCGAGGGAGGCCGTTCCCGTGCAGATCGGTAGACCGGCGGACACGGTCTTCGCCGGCTCGATCCCGGCCATTTACGACAGCCACATGGTCCCGCTGCTCTTCCGGCCGTACGCCCGGCTTATAGCCGAACGCGCGAAAACATTGCACCCAGCCCGCATCCTCGAGACCGCTGCCGGCACGGGCGTGGTCACCGAGGAACTGCATGCCGCCCTCCCCGATGCGGAGATCGTCGCCACCGATCTAAACGAGCCGATGCTCGCCCAGGCAGCGGGCCGCGTGACCAGTCCAAACGTCACTTTTCAATATGCCGACGCCCTCGACTTGCCTTTTCCAGACGAGACCTTCGATCTGGTTGTTTGTCAGTTCGGCGTCATGTTCTTCCCCGACAAGGTGCGAGGTAATGCCGAAGCACTTCGCACTCTTCGCGCAGGCGGCTGCTACCTCCTTGTGATCTGGGACGAGGTTGGTCGAAATCTGGCGACGAAGGCCGTTGGAACGGCCCTCGCGGAGCTCTTTCCCGGTGACACTGCCGCTTTCTATGAAAGGCTCCCATTCCGCTATCACGACCGTGCCACGATCCGCGCTGATCTGAGTGCCGCGGGGTTCGAGCGGATCGAGATCGAGACCATCGAGCTTCGCAGCCGCGCCCCATCCGCCCGAGACGCGGCAATCGCGCTCACGCAGGGTTCACCGATGCGATCAGAGATCGAGCAACGCGGTCCTGACGCGTTGGTCATGGCGACGGATGCGGCGGAGAACGCATTGCGTCCGCTCGAAGGCGCTGACGGTTTCGACGCTCCGATGTCAGCGCGCATCGTGACAGCTATTAAATAAGCCCCGCGAGCGGGCTCGACGGATCGGCGTAACGCCGCTTCCGCATGCGCCCCGCAAGATAGGCGAGCCGCCCCGCCTCGACCGCCGACTTCATCGCGCGTGCCATGAGCACCGGGTCCTTCGCTTCGGCGATCGCGGTGTTCATCAGCACGCCGTCGCAGCCCAGCTCCATCGCCTCGGCGGCGTCGCTTGCGGTCCCGACACCGGCATCGACCAGCACCGGCACGTTCGCGCCTTCGACAATGAGGCGGATAGTGACGAGATTCTGCAGACCCAACCCCGAGCCGATTGGCGCTCCCAAAGGCATGATTGCCACCGCGCCGGCTTCCTCAAGCTGCTTCGCCGCGATCGGATCGTCGACGCAATAGACCATCGGCTCGAAGCCCTCATTGACGAGCACTTCGGTCGCCCGCAGGGTCTCGCGCATGTTGGGGTAAAGCGTCTTCGCCTCGCCCAGTACCTCGAGCTTCACTAGGCTCCAGCCGCCCGCCTCTCGCGCCAGCCGCAACGTCCGGATCGCATCTTCCGCCGTGAAACAGCCGGCAGTGTTCGGCAGGTAGGTGACCTTCTTCGGATCGATGAAGTCCATCAGCCTTGGCTGGCTCGGATCGGAAATGTTCACTCGGCGGACCGCAACCGTGACGATCTCCGCGCCCGACGCTTCGACCGCGGCGGCGTTCTCTTCGAGGCTTTTGTACTTACCCGTCCCGACGATCAGCCGCGACGTAAATGTCCGCCCAGCGACGCTCCAGCTGTCCGCCTTGATGTCCTGCTGCGCCGTCACTCAACCGCCTCCAACAAAATGCACGATTTCATAATCGTCGCCGTCCTCAACGCAGACCTCGCCGAATGTCGAGCGCGGAACAATCTCCAGGTTACGTTCGACCGCGACCCGCAACGGGTCGAGTCCAAGGCCGTTCACCATCTCGGCAATGCTGATGCCTCCGGGCACGCGGCGGTGCTCGCCGTTCACTCGGATTCCAAGGCTTCCGTCCAGGCTCATCCGCCACGCCATAGGAGTGGCGCAAAGTCGCGCCAAGTGCGTTGAGGGTGGACGGACGCCGCATCGTCTGACAGAGCGCTGCGCCAAGCAGACAACAGGAAGTACAATGGCCCCACCGAAGGATCCCGCAGGCTCCGGCGACAAAGGCGCAATGCGCATCGATCCGGCGCTCGTGCGAGAGCTTGCGCAGCTGCTCACCGACACCGAATTGACCGAGATCGAGATCGAGGACGGCGACCGCCGGATCAAGGTAAAGCGCGAGGCACCCGGCTTGATCGCGTCCGCCGGCATGGCGAGCAGTTTCGTTGCGGCGCCCGCGCTGAGCGCCCCGCCGATGCATGCCAAGGAAGACATCGGCGAGCCGGCGAAGGAAGAGGTCGCTGGGGAAAGCATCAAGTCGCCGATGGTCGGCACCGCCTATCTGTCTCCCGAGCCCGGCGCCAAGCCGTTTATCGAGGTCGGCAAGCCCGTGAAGGCTGGGGATACGCTTCTCATCGTCGAAGCGATGAAGGTGATGAACCCGATCACCGCCCCTGCCGGCGGCGTCGTGAAGAAGATCATGATTTCGGACGGTCACCCGGTCGAGTTCGATCAGCCGCTCTTGATCCTCGGCTGAGGCGAGCCGCATGCAAATCAAGAAGCTGCTAATCGCCAACCGCGGCGAGATTGCGCTGCGCATCCACCGCGCCTGCCATGAGATGGGCATCACCACCGTCGCGGTCCATTCGACCGCCGACGCGGATGCCATGCACGTCAGGCTCGCGGACGAGACGGTTTGCATCGGGCCGCCGCCAGCGACCGAATCCTACCTCAACATCCCCAACATTATCTCCGCGGCCGAGATCGTCCACGCCGACGCGATCCACCCCGGCTACGGCTTCCTCTCAGAGAACGCGCAGTTCGCCGAGATCGTCGAGAGCCACAACATCGTCTGGGTCGGGCCCAAGCCCGAGCATATCCGGACAATGGGCGACAAGATCGAGGCCAAGCGCACCGCAGCCAAGCTCGGCCTGCCGCTCGTCCCCGGCTCGGACGGGCCGATCACCAGCATAGCGCAGGCGAAGAAGCTCGCCGCGGAAATCGGCTACCCAGTCCTGATCAAGGCGGCCTCGGGCGGCGGCGGGCGCGGCATGAAAGTCGTGCCGGAGGAAGACCAGCTCGAAAGTCTGATGAGCCAGGCGGCGTCCGAAGCGCGCTCGGCCTTTGGCGACGACACCGTCTACATGGAGAAATATCTCTCCGACCCGCGGCATATCGAATTCCAGGTCTTTGGCGACGGCAACGGGAAGGCGATTCACATCGGCGAGCGCGACTGTTCGCTTCAGCGCCGGCACCAGAAGGTGCTCGAGGAAGCGCCCTCGCCTGCGATCTCACCCAAGCAGCGCCACCGAATGGGCTCCCTGGTTGCGAAAGCCATGGCGGACATGGGCTATCGCGGCGCCGGCACCATCGAGTTCCTCTACGAGAACGGCGAATTCTACTTCATCGAGATGAACACCCGGCTGCAGGTCGAGCACCCGGTAACTGAGATGATCAGCGGCATCGACCTGGTTCGAGAGCAGATCCGCGTTGCGTCCGGCGAAGGCCTCTCCTGCACACAGGAGCAGGTGCACCTGCACGGCCATGCGATCGAATGCCGCATCAACGCCGAGGATCCGGAGACCTTCGCTCCATCGCCAGGCCTGGTGAAGAACTACGTGGCGCCGGGCGGAATGCATGTGCGCGTCGATAGCGGGCTTTACACCGGCTATAAGGTGCCGCCCTATTACGACAGTATGATCGGCAAGCTGATCGTCTACGGCTCCAACCGCGACAGCTGCATCCGCCGCTTGAAGCGCGCCCTTGAGGAATTCGTGGTGGAGGGGATGAAGACCACCATCCCGCTCCACCAGAAATTGGTTCGCGATCCCGAATTCCTCGCCGGCGACTACACCATCAAATGGCTGGAGCAGTGGCTGGCGAAGAACGCGGGCTGACGATTACCGTTTAGAGGTAGATATAGACGCCGTTCTGGCGATGACGTTGGTGGTACCACCGATTGTGCCACCAGTAGCCGTGGCCCTGGTAATAATGACCCTCGACCCACCGCATTTGAGTACCGCGATCAGGCCGGCACATGCCGTTGCCGGCACGGTGAAAGCCCGGGCCGCAGCCCTCGCGCGCTTGCGCAGGGGACGCCGCGACGGTCGCGATCATAGCCGCCGCGCCGAGTGCGATCAGTGTTTTCATGGACTTCTCTCCTCAGGGTTTCTCCCGACCGCAACGCGGTCCCGAAACGACCTGTTCCATGAACTCCCGTTCATCATCGGCGAGCGGAGGCCTCGCCGCGTGGAAAGCGATTATTTGCCGTCCGTCCCCGAGAGATAGGTCGGAGTCATCACGGCCGCGGATTTGACCACCGGCTTCGCCGGCTGAAGGAGCTTGAGCTCGAACTTTCGCTTGAACTGGCAGCCGAACTGCGTGCCCTTGGTCCAGCGCACTTCGGCATCGATTAGGCCACCAGCGGCAAAGTCCAGCTGGACCTCAGCGCCGACGGGAAGTTCTTCGCGGCATTCGACGAGAGCACCGCCGCTAGAGATGTTACGCAACCGCGCGCCAAGCACCTTTCCCTGGTGATGAAGCAGCGCTGCTCGAATGATCCGCATACGCGGTTCACGAGCCGGAAATTGCGCCGGAAGGGTCGCTTCGCCCTTGTTTGCTAGTTCCAGCGCTTCCTCGGCGGGCATCGGCCGGCCGAAGATATAGCCCTGGACGAGTGAGCAACCAAGATCGCGCACGAGCTGCAGCTCTTCCTGTGTCTCCACGCCCTCGGCCGTCGTCTGCATTTTGAGGTCGGCCGCGAGACCCACCATCGCTCGAATCAGTGCGGCGTTGCGTCCTGCGGGATCGGACGCGCCGGTGACGAACGAGCGGTCGATCTTGATCTTGTCGAATGGCACGCGCTGAAGATAGCTCAGGCTCGAATAACCCGTACCGAAGTCGTCGAGCGCGAGCTTTACTCCGATCTTCTTCAGGTTGCCGATCATGTCATGGACGTGCTCGTCGTTGCTCAGGAACACGCCTTCGGTGATTTCCAGCTCCAGCCGCTTGGCCGACAAGCCGGTATCGGAGAGTACGGCGCGGACGGTTGCCGGCAGCGAATGCGACCGAAATTGCACCGGCGACAGGTTGACCGCGATGGACACTTGCGCGGGCCACCTAACCGCTTCTTCGCACGCAGTCCTCATCACCCACTCGCCGATCTCATTGATCAGGCCGATTTCCTCAGCGAGCGGAATGAACTGTACCGGACTGACCGGCCCATGCTCGGGGTGGTCCCAGCGCACCAGCGCCTCGAAGCCGGTTACGGCTTCGCTCGAAGCGTTGACGCTCGGCTGGAACACCACGCGCAGCTGCCCTTTTTCGAGGGCGACCCGCAGGTCGGATTCCATCAGCTGACGTTCGCGAGCGGCCTCGTGCATCTCGGGCTCGAAAAAGCGAAAACAGCCCTTGCCCGCAGCTTTCGCCGCGTAGAGCGCAAGGTCGGCGTCGCGCATCAGGTCGTCCGACGTGCGGTCGTCATAGTCCGACGTGACGATGCCCACCGACGCGCCGATCGACACGGCGGTGCCATTGATCGTGTAGGGCCTCGACAGGCTCTCGATGATGCCTTGCGCAAGCTTCGACAGGTCCTCCTTCGAAGAGGTCGTGGGAAGCACCACCTGAAACTCGTCGCCGCCAAGGCGTCCGACTTGCCCCTGGTCTCCGACTTCGTCACGCAGCCGCAGCGACACCAGCCGCAACAGCGTGTCGCCCGCCGGGTGCCCGAGCGTGTCGTTGACCGCCTTGAACCGGTCGAGATCGAGCAGGAACACCGAGCAGCGGTGCTTCCTGCGCACCGCGCTCACCAAAGCATCGTCGAGCGCCCGGCGCAGGGCTTCTCGATTGGCAAGCCCGGTCAAAGAGTCCTGCCGCGCGAGCCGGTCGAGCTCGACCTCCGACTGCCGCATCTTGGTCAGGTCGGACGCGAAGCCGCGATAACCGAAGAAGCGCCCGATCTCGTCGTGCACCGGACGGCCGGAGATCGACCACCAGATCTCATTCTTGGTCTTGGCGCGGACGATCAGGTCCTGAAACGCCACGTGCGACGAAAGATAAAAGCCCAGCGTTCGCTCCGAACCGGAAGCGGCGCTGTCCCCCGTTTCCGAAGAAACCAGGTCTGCAAACGGCCGGTCGACGAGGTCGGATGGCTCGCGGCCCAAGGTCCGCGCAACACTATCACTGATGTAGGAGAGCGTGCCCTCCCGTGTCGTCTCCCAGAACCAGCCCTTTTCGCTGTTCTCGAATTCCTGGATGAGCGCTTCCGCACGCGCCGACGCCGGACGCGCTTCTTCCTGCGGAGGACTTCCGCCTGCCCTGAGGATGCGGCCTATACTTCCCAAGCGATGCTCCTGATCGCCCGCACGGTTACGCCGCTATGGTTTAAATTCGGTTAGGCACCGGTCCGTAACGTCTCTCCGGCGCTGGTTGCTTGCGAAGAGGCCGAGCGCTTGCCACTAGGTGCGGCCCAAGAGGGAGCCGCGCATGAGCCTGATCGCCGACCTGAAATCGCTCGAACCGTCACAGCGCAGCGCGATCTGGGCGAGCTACCTCGGCTGGACGCTCGACGCCTTCGATTTCTTCCTGATGGTGTTCATGCTTTCGACGATCGCCAAGGAATTCGGCACCGACGTGAAGGCAGTGTCCCAAGGCGTGTTCCTAACTCTCGCCGCGCGCCCGATCGGCGCCTTCGTCTTCGGCTGGCTGGCCGAGCGCTTCGGTCGCCGTCCGGTTCTGATGGCCGACATCATCTTCTTTTCGATTTTCGAGCTGGCTTCCGGCTTCGCGCCGACGCTCACGAGCCTGCTCGTCCTGCGCTTCCTGTTCGGCGTCGGCATGGGCGGCGAATGGGGCCTCGGCGCGAGCCTGGTCATGGAATTGATTCCGGCAAAGCTTCGTGGCCCCGTCTCGGGCCTTTTGCAGAGCGGTTATCCGTCCGGTTATTTCGTCGCGAGCCTCGTCTACTTTCTTCTGTTCGACACGATCGGCTGGCGCGGCATGTTCATGGTCGGCGTCGCGCCCGCGCTTCTCGTCCTCCTCATCCGCATGCATGTGAAGGAGAGCCCGGTATTCGAAGCGCGGCGCGGCAAGCCTCACGTTAATCCGGTCATCGAACTCGCGCGCCACTGGAAGATCGCGCTCTACCTCGTCGTGCTGATGACCGCGTTCAATTTCTTCAGCCACGGCACGCAGGATCTCTATCCGACCTTCCTCCAGAAGCAGCATCACTTCGACACCCACACGACGGGGATCCTGGCCGCCGTCATGAACGTCGGCGCGATCGTCGGCGGCATCGGCTTCGGCATCTGGTCGGAAAAGCTGGGGCGCAAGAAGGCGATCATCCTTGCCAGCCTTCTGGCGCTTCCGATCATTCCACTGTGGGCCTTTTCAGCGACGCCCGTCCTGCTCGGCCTTGGCGCGTTCCTCGTGCAAGTGGCGGTACAAGGCGCGTGGGGCATCGTTCCGGTTCATCTCAATGAGCTTTCGCCGCCGCTCGCGCGCAGCCTCTTCCCCGGCTTCGCCTACCAGCTCGGCAATCTGATCGCCTCCAAGAACGCACCGATCCAGGCCGGGATCGCGGAGGCGCGCGGCAACGATTATGGCTTCGCCCTCGCTGTCGTTTGCGCGATCACCGCCGTCGTCATCGCCATCTGGACTGCGCTCGGTCCCGAGCGGAAGAACGCCGACTTCACGGCGGACGAAGCAACCTAAACCTTCCGCCCAAACAAGCGTTGTCCATTGAGGACAAGCATCATGTCGAGCTACCGCGGAACCGCCGACCGGCCCGACCAGGCCAAGGCGATCGCAGCCGTGATCGCGGTCCATGTCGCGCTTGCCGTGATCATCCTGACCGGCCTCAATGTCAGCATGGTGCGCTCGGCGGTCGAGCGGCTCACGACCATCGACATCAGGGAGCCACCGCCGCCTCCACCTCCGCCAGTCAGGCCGCCTCCCGCCCCCAAACCGCAGATGGCGAAGAAGCCTGCCGGCGCTCCCGCACCCAAGGCCGAGCCGACGCCGGTGATCGCGCCGCAGCCGAAAATCCCGACGCCCTCGCCAATTCCCGCGACCAAGGTCGCCGGAACGGGCACCGCCGCCTCATCCGGCGCTGGCACTTCGGGCACGGGGACAGGCGCGGGCGGCGCCGGCAATGGCCCTGGAGGAGGCGGCTATGCGGATTACTCGCGCTTCACACCGGCACAGCGGATCACGAAGATTCCCAACTCCGAGTACAGCCGGCTATCATCGACCGGAATTCCGAGCGGCGTGGTCGGAGTGACCATCCTCGTCAACCGCGACGGCAGCGTGTCCAACTGCCGCATTGCGCGCTCCAGCGGCGATTCCTCCATCGACGGACTGATGTGCCAGTTGACGTTGCGTTACGTGCGCTTCCGTCCGGCACTTGACGCAACCGGCAGTCCGGTTGCGCAGGACGTCACCTTCTTCCCCAATTGGCGAAGGCGCTTCTAGCGCGTCGCGCTTGCGACCGTTCCGCTGCTGCTGCCAATCGTCGCCTGCTTCGCTTTGTCGCGCCCGTAGACGTCATCAAAATAGGCGATCGACGTGCCATCCTCGGAAGGCATGGCCGTCAAGTAGGTGATGTACACTGGAACGAGCTGCGGAAGCGGCACCGGCTCCTCCGTGCCCGCGCCTTCCCAGGTCAACTCGCGTCCATTGAACAGCCATCGGCTCAGCCGCCACGCATCTTCGAGCCGCACGCAGCCGCCGCTGTAAAGCCGGGCAGCCTCCTTGAAGAGCTCCCGTTCCGGATTGTCGTGCAGATAGACGCCGGCCTCGTTGGGGAACATGAATTTGATGCGTCCCATCGAATTGTGCGGGCCGGGATTCTGCCGCAGCAGGACCTCTTTCTTACGCGCTGCGACGGCCTTCCAATCGATCGTCTTCGGGTCGATGATTTCGGCGTTCGGAGCCCAGTCCGACAGCACCTCGTACCCGAGTTCGTCGAGGTATTTCAGGCCTTGCTTCACCACCTTCGGAGCAATGCGCTCCGCCGCGAGGTCGGGCGGCACGTACCAATAGGGATTGAGCGCGGCGAACCGCACGTAGGCAGTCATCATCGGCGTCGGATAAATCGCTTTCCCGACCACCACAGCCATGGAGTCGACCTGCTTGCCATCCTCAAAGGTGTACAGCCGCTGCTGCGCCGCATTGACCAGGATGTAGCGCTGCTTACCGGCAGGCAGTACGCGCGCTCGCTGCAGGTTCACCGTGAGCAGGTCGCGCTCATGGTCCGAGGCATATTGGTGATTGGCGAGCGCCTGGCGGAGCTCTCCGTACACCGGGTTCATCCAGCCCATATCGTGCACATACGTTGAGACCGACCGCGCATTCGCAGTGCTGAGTAGGATCGTAAAGGGCAATGGCGGCTTCGGCTTCAGCGCCGCGTCGACATAGAGAATGCCGAGCCCGGGATCATGATCAAGGTCGCGGACATAAGCGACGAACGCTTCCGACAGCATCCGATCGGCGCTCTCAATATCCTTGGGATTCCCAGTGCGCGCCGTCGCCAGCGCCTGCTGAAGCGCGGCGACATGGTAAGTGTCCGGATTCAGGCCGTCGATACTCGAAGTGCTGAGCAGTGAGACCAGTTGCTCGGCAGCATCTCCGCTCTTCGGCGAAAGCCACAGCGGCGCGCCGTTCCTCATGCGATAGAAGTCGTTGACGCTGTTGAAGACGCGCACCGGCGCCGGCTGAACAGGCGCCGCAGCCTTCGGCTCTGCATTGGCAACGGAAAGCGGCGCCACGCCGAGCAAGAGGCTCAGTGCGACGCCGCAGGCTTTCCGATAAAAGTGCACCGGCGCGCGGCCGGTGCACTCAACACGCAAGCTCTTCACAAATTCTCCGATCAAAGCAATTCCCATTCAGAGTAGCACTTCGATCGGGCTGCGTTTAGCCGCGTTCGCCACTCCGGCTCGGCATTGGAGCCATCGGGGCCGGCGCCGGAGCCGCGCCTGCCGGCGCACCCTGGTAGTACTGGCCGTTGTAGACATAGCCGTCGACCACGCCGTCATTGTTGCGATCGGCCCAGATCGCGCCGGCGAGACCGCCGACGGCCGCGCCGATCACCGCGCCCTGAAGAACACTGACGCCCGGGATGACCGCGCCGGCAGCTGCGCCAAGCGCTGCGCCGCCGAGAGCGCCCGTTGCTGCGCCCGCGAGGACGCTGTGGGTATTCGGGTCATATCCCTGCGGGCTGCCGGCATAATATTGGCCATTGTAGGTATAGCCGTCGACATAGCCGTCATTGTTGCTGTCGGACCAAACGGCACCTGCGAGACCGCCGATCGCGGCGCCAACAGCGGCACCCTCGATCACGCTCACGCCAGGCACAACGGCACCGACGGCAGCGCCACCGGCCGCGCCGATCGCAGCGTCCTGAGCAACCTGTGGGTTGCTCGCGCACGCGCCGAGCGCCAGAGTGCTTGCCATTGTCAGCGCTAGAATTGGATTACGCATCGCTCTTTCTCCCGTTCAATTGAGCTGTCAGAACATGCTCCGCACGCAAAAAGGCTCCGCGGACGGCGGTGCATGTTACAGGCGCAGGAACGAGGATATGGCCGCATCGTTCCGCAACCGCGACAAAGCTTCCCGCCGAATCAGCAACTTATGTGTTAAATCCTTGTTTAACCGATTGAATTCACGCCCAGAGCAGGCCCGAGATGAAAGCAAAAATTTATCACAACCCGATGTGCGGGACGTCGCGCAAGACGCTCGAAATTCTCCGCGACAATGGCTTCGATGTGTTCATCCAGGAATATATGAAGAGCCCGCCGACGCTTGGCGAGCTGAAGCGGTTGTACAATCGAGCCGGCATCACGCCTCGCGAGGGGCTCCGCGCCAAGGAACCGCTGGCCGACGAGCTCAACCTCAATCGTCCCGATGTCACCGACGACGAAGTGCTCGACGCGATGGTCCAGCACCCAATCCTCATCAACCGCCCGCTGGTCGAGACCGACAAAGGCGTTCGCTTGTGCCGACCGCAGGACATCGTGCGCGAGATTATCTGATATCCTAAGGCCATGAGTCGCCTCGACCCGCGCCTGCTGCTCCAGGGCTATGCGTCGGGCATCTTCCCGATGGCCGACAGCCGCGATGCCGACGAGCTGTTCTGGGTCGAGCCGCGCAACCGAGCGATCATTCCGCTCGACCGCTTCCACGTGTCACGGTCGCTCAGCCGCGCACTCCGCTCCGGCCGTTTCCAGGTCACGCGCGACCGCGATTTCGCGGCGGTGATCTCCGCCTGCGCTGATCGCGAGGAAACCTGGATCAACGCCGAGCTCGAGCAGGCGATGATCGCGCTCCACGGTTCCGGCAACGCCCATTCGATTGAAGTCTGGCACGACGGGGATCTCGTCGGCGGGCTCTACGGCGTGAAGCTCGGCCGGGCCTTCTTCGGTGAGAGCATGTTCAGCCGGATGACCGACGCATCGAAGGTTGCGCTTGCCTGGCTTGTTGCCCGTCTCAAGGCCGGCAATTTCACGTTGCTCGACTGCCAGTTCATGACCGACCACCTCGCCTCCCTGGGCGCGGTGAGCGTGACGCGGGAAACCTACGTCGCGTTATTGGCCACGGCACTCGGCGGCGTCGCCGCGGGCTCCGCGGGTGCGGGCGCAGCCGCAGCCGGAGCCGCGCGCGTTCCCGATGCTCCGCCGGATTTCGGTGCGCTCGATCGATTGCTCGAGCTCGCTGGAGCCGCGGGAGCGGCAGGTCCCGCCGGATATGTCATCTCACAGCTCTTGGGCCAGACGTCGTAGATCGGATGCTCGACCGCGTTGAGCGACGGCGATTCCTTGTAGAGCCAACCCGAGAAGATCCGGTTCCAGCTCTTGTCGGGCTTTTGGACGTCGACCTGGACGAAGGCTCCGGTCAACTTTTCTTCCTCCCACGGTGCCGTCGTCTCGCAGGCGCGAAGCCGCACGAGCAGGTCCTTCCACCGCGCCGACTGACCGGGATGGAGTGCCAGTGTCTTCACGATGCCGTTGCGCTTGTTGAGGATGCCGAGCACCGCGACGCGCTGCGCCATCGGAGTGACCCCACCCTGCCCCGCTGCTGTCGCGGGAACGTTGGAAGCAGCAGGAGCGGACGCGTTCTGTTGCTCCTTGCCTCGCCCGCACGCGGCGAGCGACAGCGCGAGCAGCAACGATGCGAAGGCGGCCTTCCTCACTTTTATTCTGGGATCCAGGGCTCGTAATCGCCGGTCGATGCCGGCCGCAGCTTGCCCGATCCGAGCGCCCCGTCCGGGCGGAACGCCTGCATCGTGCCGGTGAGATTCGCCGTCGGCTTTTGCTGAAATTTCCTGATTGGCGGCAAGGCCTTGTCCGGGAGCTCGTCGATCGTCCCTTTCAGCCATGCCTGCCACGCCGGCGGGACGCGGCTGCCGTCATTGGCGCCGTTGTAGATCACCCAGCGACGGACTGGATCCTTCTTGTCCTGGTAATAGACGTTACCGCTATCGTCGCGGCCGACCTCCGTACCGAAACGGCTGGTCCACAGGGCCGTGCCCCAAGTCGCACCGTTCCACCAGGTGAATGTTCTTGACCAGAAACTCATGGGTGCGTGCCTGTGCCGCAATCCTCCCCGCCCTGCAAGGGAGCGAGGCTCTACCAGTGCGCGATATCGCCTTCCTTGATACCGAGCTGAGCCGCGCGTCCGCCGGCGATCTCCAGCACCGCTGAGATCGGCTCGCCAGACGGAAGCGGCGTCAGGTCCATCGGCCGCGCGTGCGTGATCCGCACGATCGTCCCGTCCGAACGGATGAAGATGATGTCGAGTGGGATCCACGTGTTCTTCATCCAGAACCCGACTTCCTGGGGCGGCTTGTAGGGGAAGATCATGCCCCGGTCGGGAGGAATCTCGCGCCGGAACATCAGCCCGCGCTCCTGCTCGTCGGGCGAAGCCGCGACCTCGACGGTGAATTTGTGCACCGTCTTGCCGGACGTGATCGTCAGCGGGATTTGCTGAAGCCCCTTCTGCGCGCGCTCATCGATAGGTGTATTTTGCGCCGGAGCCTGCGGACTGCAAGCAACGAGCACCGCGGCAGCCGCTGCGGCTAGTCGTGCGCTCCGCCAGCTACGCCCATCGGGCGAAGCTCTACGGCGGTCAGCCCCTTGCCGCTCGGCGCGATCCGCGCTTCGAGCGTCTGTCCCGGCTGAAGATCGCCAAGATGCGCCTGCCGAACGGTCTCCATGTGAACGAATACGTCCTCGCCCCCCGAGTCGTCGGGGCGCTTCACAAAGCCATAACCACGCACTCGGTTGAACCATTTGACCTCCACCGGCTCGAACTCGCCGGCCGCGTCGGTAAGCGACTTGCGGTCCGCGCGGTCCGCCGAGGACATGGACGAGCGCGGCTGTTGCGGCAAGGCGGCGCTGAGGTCGATCGAAATGACTCGCTTGGCCTGAAGCCCGCGCTCTTGCTTGACCGGGATGACTTCGATGATTGCGCCTTCGGGGACGCTCCGCCGGCCGTGTTCGCGAAGGACGCTGAAGTGCAGCAGAACATCGCCCTCGAGGCCATCACAAACGAGGAAACCGAATCCCCGCGTGGCGTCGAACCATTTCACCCGTCCGGTGATCGGCTGCATTTCGGGCGCGGCAGAAGATTCGTCGCTGTCCATGTGCAGTCCGGGTTGAGGGTCGGTGAGAGATGCAGTCGCTTGCGGCACGCTCCCTATTAACATTTGTACGAGTGTCGGCAAACCGACTTTACGCTGCGGTAGCCCGTGTTCACCGCCTTAGTTGATCAATATCAACTTCCGATCCCGGCGGCAGAGCGAGGATAGCGCGTGCAAGCTCGAAGCCGTGCCCCGCGCGGACCATCGCGGCGAGGGCCTTCTGTTCGACCCGTGGATCTCGCGGATGCAAATCGGCGAACGGTCCGAATCTTCTCCGACGAGCGAACTTAAGTGCTGCGGACACCGCCTCGTCATCGGCATGTGCGTGCGCCGCGGCACCATGCTCGTCGTCGATGCCCGCCGCCTTGAGCGCTTGGACCACGCGCCGCTTGCCGTAGCCGCGTCCCGTGAGCGACTGCGACTTGGCCAGCGCGTACGACGAGTCGTCGACATAGCCCTGGGCCGCGAACCGCTCCGCAATGGCCTCCGGATCGGGATCCCGCTCGCCGTCCCAGCCGCGCTCGTCCAGCTTTCGCGCAAGGTGAGACCGCAGTTTCGCGCGCGTGGTCGCGAAGCGCCCGACATAGCGTAAAGCCAGCTCGTTCAGCCGCCTCTCATCGAGCGGCGGCAATGCTGTTCGCCTTCTTGACGGTTTCATGCGGCCCTTTTTGTGCCATAGTCAGAACCCAAGGGGAAAGTGGCCGCGGGCTGCGGCCGTAAGACGACCCGAAACGATCAGGGAAGGGACGGCGTGCTCGATCGCAACGCCTCATTGAAGACCGAGCTTGCCCCCGCGGGCGCAACACCCACTCTCGACACGCAGCCTCGGCGCCTCGCCGATTTTGCGACCGTGGGCGATGCGTTGGACTATGCGGCTGAAGGCCGGCGCGGTCTCAACTTCCACGACGCGCGTGGGTCGTTGACACAGAGCTATTCTTATTCGGAGCTGCGCGAGGACGCATTGTCGAATGCGCAGCGCTTTGTCGCGCTCGGCATTAAGCCGGGTGATCGCATCGCCATGGTCGCGGAGACTGGACCAGAGTTCGCCAGCTGTTTCTTCGGCGCGGTCTATGCCGGGGCCTGGCCGGTGCCGCTTCCGCTCCCCACGAGCTTCGGCGGCCGCGAGGCCTATGTCGACCAGCTTGGTGTCCAGCTGAAGAGCTGCGATCCCGAGCTGTTTCTCTACCCGCCTGAGCTCGCAGACTTCTGCCAGGCGGCTGCCGGAAGAGGCGGCGTTGCGTCGCGGGATTGGGAATCGCTGAGCAGCGTAGAGCCTGCATCTGCCGGGCCGCACCAGGCCGATCCAGACGACATCGCCTATCTCCAATATTCGAGCGGATCGACGCGATTCCCGCACGGCGTCGCCGTCACGCACCGCGCGCTTCTCGACAACCTGCATTCACACGGCATCGGCCTCGATGTCTTTGATACTGACCGGGTGATCTCATGGCTTCCGTGGTACCACGACATGGGTCTTGTCGGCTGCTTCCTGTCGCCGGTCGCAATGCAAATGTCGGTCGATTATCTAAAGACCGAAGATTTCGCTCGCCGTCCGCTCGCCTGGCTCGACATGATCACGCGCAATCCGGGCACGAGCGTCAGCTATTCGCCGACCTTCGGATACGACATCTGCTCCCGCCGCATGAGCTCGCAGACCCGCGCCGAAGACCGGTTCGACCTCTCGCGGTGGCGCATTGCGGGCAATGGCGCGGACATGATCCGGCCGGACGTGATGCAGGGCTTCGTCGACAGCTTCGCGCCGGCCGGCTTCAAGGCCAGCGCATTCTGTCCCAGCTACGGCCTCGCCGAGGCCACACTCGCAGTGTCCCTCATGCCTCCTGGCGAAGGGATCCGCCTCGAGCTGGTCGAAGAGCATGAGCTTTCCGGCGGGACGCCGTGCACGGAGGAGCGCCCGCGCCGTTACCGCGCGGTGGTGAATTGCGGAAAGCCGGTCACCGGAATGGAGATCGAGATCCGCGACGGCAACGGCGGTCCTCTTCCAGAGCGCGGGATCGGCAAGGTGTTCGTGCGTGGGCTCAGCGTTATGCACAGCTACTTCCGCGATGAGGAATCCACCAAGGCGTGCCTCAGTAGCGATGGTTGGCTCGACACCGGCGACATGGGTTACTTGTCGGGTGGCTACATCTTCATTGTCGGCCGCGCCAAGGACATGATCATCATCAACGGCCGCAATCACTGGCCGCAGGACATCGAGTGGGCGGTCGAGCAGCTTCCCGGCTTCAAGTCGGGCGACATCGCCGCCTTCGCCATCACCGGCCCAAGCGGCGAAGAAACGCCCGCGGTCCTCGTTCACTGCCGCATTTCGGACAATGAAGAGCGCGGCCGTCTTCGCGATGAGATCCGCGAACGGGTGCGTGCGATTACCGGCATCACGCCGGTCGTCGAGCTCGTCCCGCCGCGCACCCTGCCTCGCACCAGCTCGGGCAAGCTGTCACGCACCAAGGCGCGAAACCTGTACCTGTCGGGCGAGATCCAGCCTTACGACATTGCGGCCTGAGCGCCGCTCACCCCGTTAAATCATAATTTACAGGGGGCAGGCACAGTCACCTCGCTCGGGATAGGGGACGTGTCATGCAGCACGCACGAGTTCAAGGCGATCGCCGGGTCCGATTCCCGGTCGAGATCGATGCGGTCATTCACCGCACCAACGGAAGCAAGCTCACCGCGCGGGTCAGCAACTTCTCCGACCATGGCTGCCGCATCGAGGCCGAGCATGACTTGCACATTGGCGAGAGGCTCCAGATTGCCGTCCCGCGCATGGGCAACGTGAAGGCCCAGGTCCGCTGGTCGCTCCCCGGTGCAGCCGGTACGCGCTTCCTGACCGAATCCGACTTCTAGCCTGCTCGCTTCGGCAGCATCCGCAGAAGGACGCGATCTTTCAAAGCATAGTGATGGTACAGCGCCGCGAGCGCGTGAAGGACGGCGATGATCACGATCGCCCAGCCGATCCATTCGTGGAGATCGCGAAGCTCGTGCCGGAGCGGCTTTGACAACTCCCCGATCAGAGGCGGAATCCCCAGTCCGAAAAACGCCATCGGGCTCCCAGCTCCCCAACGAAAAGCAAAACCGAGCGCGACTTCAGCGATGAGCAGCGCATAGAGTAGATAATGCACCGCCTTCGAAGCGATGCGCACCCAGCCCGCTTCCAACGATGACACCTGGTGCCCCGGAATCAAGCGCCACACGAGGCGCGTCACGATCACCGCCGTCAGGAGCACTCCGAATGACATGTGCGTCTTTTCCATCAGGCTGCCGATGGGCTTGGGAACTCTGTCCCACACCTGCGAAAGGGCGAAGTTGGAGAACACCAGGAACGCCGTCACCCAGTGCAGCGCGATGGCCACATCGTCGTAATTCGTACCGTCGTCAGCCGCGACGATTCGTGTAGCGGTATCGAATGCAGTTCGGTCATTCATGATGGTTTGCTAGCCAAGGCAGACGTTATCGCAAGCCGCAAACACTTCTAGGTCGCTCGATCCCCCGGCCAAGCGGCCTTGCCTGCAATGGCGCCAAATCCTGTCCCACTCGCGAACGGATTGTAATGTTGCCATGATGTGCCAGATTTGCCTTTGTCGACGAGTGGCGAGTGCCGGTTCTTTTGGGGGGCAGTTCCGGAAATGAAGCAGATCCACCTGCCCGCGGTGAACGCGCGCTATTGGGCGGGTATTACACTCGCGAGCGTATTCGGCACGAACCTCGGCGATTTCTACGCACACGAAAGCGGCCTTGGGCTCGGGAGGGGGCTGCTGGTTCTCGCGGTACTTGCCGGCATTTGTTTCCTGATCGAGCGACGCGAACTCCCGACCCCACGAAGCTTGGTACTGGCTCGTCATCATCCTTATCCGAACGGGGGCCACCAACATCGCCGATTACCTCGCGTTTCGCCTGAGGGTTCCATCGGTTGCGCTGGCGATCGGGCTCTGCGTGCTGCTTGCCGCGCTCGCCTGGTTTACACATTTCGTCGGCGCGCGACGATCCGAAGGTGACGGCGCCAAGAAACTGCCCGACACGGACGCGATCTACTGGCTGGCCATGTTGACGGCCGGTGTGCTCGGCACCGTCGCGGGCGATGACCTCACGCACAAGTTCGGCTTGGCAGCAGGATCGATCGGTACGCTCGTGCTGTTGCTCGCGTCTCTGGCGCTGGTCAGGAACAGCTGGTCGATCATGGCTTATTGGGCTGTGGTCGCGGTTGCTCGCACGACGGGCACGGCCATCGGCGACCTCCTTGCCGAAAGCCGGCGTCTGCACCTCGGCCTCACTCGGTCGACATTCCTTACCGGCGCGGCATTCGTGCTGTTGCTGGTGGCGTGGCGCAGATGGCGGCGAACCGCAGCGCCGCACGTCACTAAATCCCCTGCACAAGAGGCAAACTCATGACTCAGAACGAACGAGCGATGCTCGCCAAGGTACCGGCCGTCACGCTCGGCTTCTGGATCATCAAGATCCTCGCCACCACCCTCGGCGAAACCGGCGGCGACAGCGTGACGATGAGCTGGCTCGGCGAGACGACGGACCACCCGGTGCCCTATGGCTACCTCATCGGCACCGCGATCTTCGGCGTTCTGCTGGTCGGCCTCGTCATCGCCCAGATCCGCGCGAAGAAGTTCAACCCGTGGCTCTATTGGACAACGATCGTGGCCTCGACCACCTGCGGAACGACCCTCGCCGACTTCGCCGACCGCTCGCTCGGCATTGGCTATCCGGGCGGCTCGCTGCTGCTTCTGGCGTGCGTCCTTCTCTCGCTTTTCGCCTGGTGGCGGACGCTTGGCACCATCAACGTCAACACCGTCTCCGGCCCGCGTGAGGAGACCTTTTACTGGATCACGATCACTTTCTCGCAGACCCTCGGCACCGCGCTCGGCGACTGGAGCGCAGACCCGCTGAGCGAAGGCGGTTGGGGCTTGGGCTACGGCGGGGGCGCACTCGTCTTCGGCGCCGGCCTCGCCGTGCTCGCGATCCTCTACTTCTCGACGAAGGTCTCGCGAGTGGCGCTGTTCTGGGCAGCGTTCATCCTCACCCGCCCACTTGGAGCGACGGTCGGGGACTTCCTCGACAAACCGCTGGAGAAAGGCGGTCTTGCTTTGAGCCGCCCCATCGCTTCCGCGGTGCTTGCGGTCGTCATCCTGCTGCTGATCTGGCTTCTGCCGCAACGGCCCGGAAGCCATCCCGGACAGGCGGAAGCCAGCGCGTGAAACTCGTCCATCGGTTGGCTGCGCTTGCTCTGGCCGGCGCAGCAGGTCCTGCGGCCGCCGGCCCGCCGTATCTCAATAACGACCCGGCACCGACCGACACCGGGGGGTGGGAGATCTACTTGTTCTCGACCGGAGAAGGGCACGCCTCCGACGTCGACGTCGATAACGGCGTCGAGTTCAACTACGGTCCCGTCGAGGACGTCCAGGTCAGCGCGACGCTTCCGCTCAGCTTTTCCCATTCGGCCGGCAATGGCTGGGACAGCGGCACCGGCCGCGTCGAGCTCGGCGTCAAATATCGCTTCTTCAAGGACGATCGCAGCCACTTCTCGGCCGCGTTCTTTCCCAAGGCCGTGCTTCCCACCTCGAGCCTCTCTCATCACAAGAGGACAAGGTTTCAATTGCCCATTTGGATGGGCAAGGATTTCAAGCGAGGCGCCAGCATATTTGGAGGCGGTGGCTACAATGTAAATCCTGGCAGGGGAAACCGCGATTTCTGGCAAGCCGGAATCACCTTCACCCAAGCGGTCACCAGGAAGTTTTCGCTTGGCGCCGAGATCATGCAGCAGGGCTCCGACAGCGTCGGTGGGACGGCCAAAACGAGAGCGGACGTCGGCTCGATCGTGAGGCTGTCCAAGAATTACGGCATTCTGGTTTCGGCGGGCCCGACATGGGCCGATCATCGCACCGGCTACCATTTCTACGCGGCGCTCGGCCTCTTCTACTGAGAAGCCGGCGCCTCGTGGCTGGCTTTCGCACGCTGCGGCATGATCCAAAGGCAGATGACCATCAGACCCAACAGGATGCTGGTGAGCAGCACGCGGCTGATCCCGTAACCGCCGTGCGACGCGGGCTTGTCGAAGAGATTTCCGAAGACCGCGCCGAACGGGCGTGTGATGATGAACGCGGCCCAGAATAGCAGGACGGGGTTGCCTCGACGCGTGAAATAGAGCGCGGCGATGATTGCCAGCACCACGGTGAACACCGCAGTTGAACCCGCGTAGCCGAGACCCGCCGTATCCGCGAACCAGTCGCCCAAGGCGGTACCAAGCGTCTGCGAGAAAGTAATCGTCACCCAATAGTGGACCTCGCTTTTACGGCTCGTGATAATGTCAGCCGAGATCCGTCCCGCATCGACTTTCCACATGAACAGCGACAGCAGCACGAGCCCCAGCAACAACAGCGATCCGCCGGTGTACCCGATGCCGAGCGACCGCGTCGCAAAGTCGGCAAGCGTCGTTCCGAAGGTCGTAGAGGCAACGATCGTCGCCCAATATATCCACTTGTTAAATCGGGTCGCGCGGATCTGCACCCATGCGGTGACCAGGAGTGCGAGGCCGAACATGGCGGTCCCGACGAAATAGCCGTTCACCCCCTCCTGCCCTGCTCTCGCGGTGGTCTCGCCGAGCCAGCTCATGCTGACCAGATTGCCGGCGATTTCGCCGACCGTGGTGGCAATCAGTTTCAGGACCCAGAACGTTAGTGTTGCCGCCGGTACCTTGCTCGCAGCGTATACCACCTGCTCACGACCGCTCAATTCACATCCCCCCGGACTAATCATTCGACACGAACTCTAAGCGGACAACTTAGCGAACGGCAATTGCCGTCAGTGCAGTTGTCCCGAGTTAAGGCGCCACGACCAGCACGCGGAACGATCCCGGCATCGGCTTCGGCCGTTCGCTGCCCTGCGCGGGCGCGAGCGTCGCGGAAGGCAGGTAAGCCCGCCCTGTGTCCGGATCGACCGCAATGGTGCGCGCGCTGACCGCGGTGGAAACCTGACCGGCAACCTTCGGCGCGGCCCCCATCTGGATCAGTGTGACGTTGCCGTCGCGGCCCGCCGGAACGAGCGCGATCCCGCGCTTGGCGTCGAACGCCGCGCCGTCTGCACCCTTGCCGATCGGCAACCGCGCGATCTGCCGCCCATCGGGCGCGGAAATGATGGCCACGGCATTCTCGCTGCACGCCGAAATGATCTCGCGCGACGCCGCATCGTAAGCAATTCCCGTCGGCCCTTCGCAGTCCTTGAGCGGAAAACGCGACAGCAACTTGCGGTTTCTGGTGTCGAGCACCGCGACTTCGTTCTTGTCTTCGACGTTAACGTACATCCGCCCCGCGCCGTCGGCGACGCCAAGCTCGAGCGAGCCGCCGACCGGAACCGTCGCAAGCACTTTGGCCGACGCCGGATCGACGACCGTGACGTCACCGCTTCCTGGATTCATGATCCAGACTGTCCGCGTCGCCGGATCGTAAGCGGCCGCGTCAGGCTTCGTGCCGGTCGCGATCGTCGATCGAACCTGTCCAGTGCGACCGTCGAACAGAAGAGCATTGTTGGTCGCGCCGTTGGTGGAAATCACGTCATGCGTACCTGGAATCGCAAGCGCCGCATGGACGCGCTGCCCGGGCACGATCCGGTCGGTCGCCTTTCCCGTCTTGAGGTCGATCGCTGTCACCCCATCCGGACGTCCGATATAGAGTCGCTGATCGACGGGATCGACGCTGAGCAGGTCCCAGCCGCCATCGCCAGCCGGCAATTGCGCGACCACTCGATATTGCTGTGCCGCGGACGGCGCTGCCTGCGCCAGGGCCACTACAGAAAGGGCGAAAAATAAAGCGCGCATCACAGTCCCCTCGTTGTGCCGCGACGACTGTAACGGCCGCATCGCCGCTGCGCGAATTACATCAGCGCAATGCGCCGTTCTTGCCCGCGAGCCGGGCCTCGTGCGAAGGGCGAATTGTCGAAGAGGGAGTCGCATGCAGTTGAGGAAGTTCGCGTTCGTTGCAGCGGCAATTGCATTGGCCGCACCCGTTTTCGCCGAAAGCCACGTCGAGCCCGTGGTGAAGCCCGGCGGCGACATCCCTGCCAAGTTCCACCCGGCCTTCGCTCCGCCGCCGTCCGGCGACATCCCGGCGAAGTTCAACGCGCCGCGTTCGAGCTTTCAGTACGACCGTCGCGAGATAATGATCCCGATGCGCGACGGGGCGAAGCTCTACACGGTTCTGATCATCCCAAAACAGGCGGGCAAGTTCCCGATCATGCTCGACCGCACGCCTTACTCCGCCGACAAAGCGACCGGCCGCGGCTTCGGTCCGCTCCCCGAGAACATCCTCTCGCCGCTCAGCGCGGAGCTCGTCCGCAACGGCTACATCGTCGCCTGGCAGGACGTGCGCGGGAAGTACAAGTCGGAGGGCGAGTACGTCATGAACCGCCCGATCCGCGGTCCGCTCAACCCGACCAAGGTCGACCATTCGACCGACGCCTACGACACGATCGACTGGTTGGTGAAAAACGTGGCCGAGTCCAACGGCCGCGTCGGTACCATCGGCACCAGCTATGATGGCTTCACCACCTTGATGAGCCTGGTGAACCCGCACCCCGCGCTCAAGGCCAGCGTTCCGATCAACCCGATGGTCGACGTGTGGAAGGGCGACGACTGGTTCCACAACGGCGCGTTCCGGCAAGAGATGATCAGCTACGTCTACGGCCAGACCGCGGACAAGAAGTCGGACGAGGAGTGGTTCGCGTCAGGCTACGACGACTACAACAGCTTCATGCACTACGGTTCGGCCGGCGCCTACGGCAATGCCATGGGCATGCAGCAGCTGCCGTTCTGGAACCGCCTGACGCAGCACCCGGCCTACGATGAATTCTGGCAGCTGCAGGCCGTCGACAAGATCCTCAGCGCACAGCCGCTGACCGTGCCCACCCTGTTCGTCGACAGCCTGTGGGACCAGGAAGACATCTACGGCGCGCCCGCCGCCTTCAACGCGACCAAGGCAAGCCCCAACGCGCACCTGGTCATGGGCCCCTGGCACCACGGCCAGGCAAACGGTACTGCCTCGACCCTCGGCCCGCTCGAATGGGGCTCGGACACCGGCAGGTGGTTTCGCGAGAACGTGATGATGCCGTTCCTCAACCAGCATCTGAAGGACGGCCCGGCCACCGACATCGCGCGCGTCACCGCGTTCGAGGTCGGCACCAACCAGTGGCAGCGCCTGCCCGACTGGCCGCAAGCCTGCATGCGCGGCTGTCCCGCCAACCTGACCCCGCTCTACCTCGGCGCCAGCAACAGCCTCAGCTTCTCCGCGCCCACCGCTCCCGGGTTCGACCAGTATGTCTCGGACCCCGCCAAGCCGGTCACTTACCGCGCCCGGCCCAACCTCTCGCCCTGGGCCAACGGCTCGACCTGGCGCTTCTGGCTCGAGGACGACCAGCGCTTCGCCGAAGGTCGCCCCGACGTCCTCAGCTACTCCGGCCAGACGCTCACCGCGCCGCTGCGCCTCGCCGGCACTCCGCTCGTCCACCTCGTTGCTTCGACCAGCGGCACCGACAGCGACTGGGTGGTCAAGCTGATCGACGTCTACCCCGACCAATATCCGCAAAAGCCGGAGATGGGCGGCTACCAGCTCGCCATCGCGATGGACGTGATCCGCGGCCGCTACCGCACCGACCCCGCGCACCCCTCGCCCGTCCCCGCCGACCAGCCGGTCACCTACGAATTCTCGCTTCCGAGCGTGAACTACACGGTCCAGCCCGGCCATCGCCTGATGGTGCAGGTCCAGTCGAGCTGGTTCCCGCTTTACGACCGCAACCCGCAGACCTACGTTCCCAACATCTTCTTCGCGAAGCGCGAGGATTATCGCGCCGCGACGCAGCGCGTGTTCAGCGGATCTGAAGGGACGTGGATCGGTCTTCCCGTCGTCAAGTGACCTTGCGCGCCGCGCCTGCTGTAGCTACCTCGCGCGGCGGCCTAGGGGTATAGCTCAGTTGGTAGAGCATCGGTCTCCAAAACCGAGGGTCGTGGGTTCGAGTCCCTCTGCCCCTGCCATCCGTGGCCTTGAAGACTCAGGCGGTAGCCGCTAAGTCGCGTTCAGCTCCGCCGACCTCCGGGTTCGCGGAGCCTTTTTCTATCCGAAGCGAGCAACAGCAAGTGGCCAAAGTCTCCCCCGGCGAATTCATCCGTCAGGTCCGCGCCGAAACGGCGAAGGTCCACTGGCCCACTCGCAAGGAGACGGTCGCGACCGGCATCATGGTCATCATCATGACGCTGATCCTCTCGGTCTTCTTCTTCGCGACCGACGCGTTCTTTTCGACGCTCGTCAAATATCTGCTCAGCCTCCTCGGCTAAGCGCCCAAAACAAGAGATACGAACATGTCCCGCTGGTACATCATCCACGCTTATTCCGGTTTCGAAAACAAGGTCCGCGACGCGATCATGAGCGAGGCGACGCGCATGGGCCTCACCCCGCTCGTCGAGCAGATCGAGGTTCCGACCGAGACCATCACCGAGGTCAAGCGCGGCAAGAAGGTCCAGTCCGAGCGCAAGTTCATGCCCGGCTACGTCCTCGCCAAGCTCGAGATGAACGACCAGGTCTATCACCTCGTCAAGAACACGCCGAAGGTCACCGGCTTCCTCGGCCCCGGCGGCAAGCCCCAGCCGATCCCCGACGCCCAGGCCGCGCGCATGCTCGACACCAAGGAAGAAGCCGCCGCCCACGGCGCCAAGCAGAAGATCAACGTCGATTACGAGATCGGCGATGCGGTCAAGGTTCTCGACGGCCCGTTCGCCAGCTTCAACGGCGTGGTCGAGGAGCTCGATTTCGACCGTGGCCGGGTCAAGGTTTCGGTAAGCATCTTCGGACGCGCGACGCCGGTTGAGCTCGAATTCGAGCAAGTGGAACGGGTAAAGTAGCTTCCGCGTCTGCTCACTGCTCCCCTGTGCAGGCAGGGGTTCAGTCCTTCAAGCAACGCAAAGGGCCGTCTCGTTGAGGCGGCCCTTTTCTTTTGCTCAACTACTGGCAAGTTGCCGTGGCTCGAATGACGGGAGCGCGTACCATGACAAAAGGCGTCTTCGTCATCCGATCGGATTGGGAAGATCGGTGAAGATCGGGCACGCGGCCGGGCGAGCGTCAGGGTCTCGTCAGCCTCATCCGACGACATCGCCCGGCCCGGCTAACGTCACACCAAAAGCGCCGCTCTCCGTGACTTTAATGACTTTACGAGCGCAGCGGAGTTGCGTCGAAGAGAGCGCGAGTGTCGGCCAGCGGGTCGGCTTGGCCGAGCCCGACTGACGTCACGGGATTCACTCCCGTGACGGCCTCCACACCTACGAGACTACTTCGCCCCGCGCGGATCGTCTTTCGGGTCGACGTAGACGATCTGGAACGGACCCATGCCCGTTACCTCGACCAGCGCGCCATCGGTGGTGAACACCCAATGGTTCATGTTGGCCGCCATAGTGACGTGGGTCTTGGGATCAGTCAGAGCCCCAGCGTTCGATTTGTCGAGCTTGTCGCCCATGCCGTAATTCAGCGCGCCCGAGCGCACCCGAACGACCTCGTCGGTCGGATGGTGATGCGGCGGAACGGCGTAACCGGCCGGCATCTTGATCTGCACTTTGAAGTCGCCGGCCTTGCCCGGATCGCCCGAGAGGACCGCCATCTGCGAGCCCTTCGGAAGCCCGGCGCCGGATGCGTCCATCCACTTGAGGCTCTTCGCCTGGCTCGGCGACGCGGCAATCAATGCTGTAACGGAAATGAGAAGCAGCTTACGCATGTCACTCTCCCCTAATTTCCCACCCCCGGAATCGCCGTTAGCACAGCCGAGCCGCCGAGCGTAGTGACGCCGATGCGAAGCATCGCTAGAGCAGCGCGAAGAGCTGGCGAGAGCCGGCCGACCGGCGCGAAGCGACCAGATCGACGTCACGTGGATTCACTCCGCGTGGCGGCACGCCCTTCACAATCCGCGATGCTTCCGCTAATGGGCCGCGCTTCCGAGACATCGGGAAACTTGCGGGAGGCGATCTTAGGGCCGCCGTTCGTACCGCTAAGCTTGAACGGACTTCGGTCCACTAGAGAGTGAGACATGGCAAAGAAAATCACCGGCTACATCAAGCTGCAGGTGCCCGCGGGCACTGCGAACCCGGCGCCGCCGATCGGCCCGGCGCTCGGCCAGCGCGGCGTCAACATCATGGAATTCTGCAAGGCGTTCAACGCCGCCACGCAGGAGCTCGAGAAGGGCGCTCCGATCCCGACGGTCATCACCGTCTATGCGGACCGCAGCTTCTCCTTCACCACCAAGACACCGCCCGCGTCCTTCCTCCTGAAGAAGGCGGCGCGGATCCAGAAGGGCTCGTCGGAAACCAGCAAGGTTTCGGCCGGCACCATCCGCCGCTCGCAGCTGCGCGAGATCGCCGAGGTCAAGATGAAGGACCTGAACGCGAACGACCTCGACGCGGCGTCGAAGATCATCGAAGGCTCCGCCCGCGCGATGGGCCTCCAGGTTGTGGAGGGCTGACGACATGGCAAAGCTTTCGAAGAGGCAGAAGGCCTTCGCCGCGATCGACCGCGAGAAGTTCTACGGCGTCGATGAGGCCATTTCGGTGGTCAAGTCGAATGCCACCGCAAAGTTCGACGAGACCATCGAGGTCGCTCTGAACCTGGGCGTTGACCCGCGCCACGCGGACCAGATGGTGCGCGGCGTGGTCAACCTTCCCAAAGGCACCGGCAAGACGGTCCGCGTCGCGGTTTTCGCCAAGGGCGCCAAGGCCGACGAGGCCAAGGCAGCGGGCGCGGACATCGTCGGCGCGGAGGACCTGATGGAAACCGTCCAGGGCGGCACCATCGACTTCGATCGCGTGATTGCGACGCCGGACATGATGGGCGTCGTCGGCCGTCTCGGTAAGGTGCTCGGTCCCAAGGGGCTGATGCCGAACCCGAAACTCGGCACGGTCACGATGGACGTCACCAAGGCGGTGACCGACGCCAAGGGCGGCCAGGTCGAGTTCCGCGTCGAAAAAGCGGGCATCGTCCACGCCGGGATCGGCAAGGCGTCCTTCTCCGAGGCCGACCTCGCCGAGAACTTCCGCGCGTTCATGGACGCGATCATTCGGAACAAACCGTCGGGCGCGAAGGGCAAGTTCGTGCAGAAGCTCAGCGTCTCCTCGACCATGGGCCCGGGCCTGAAGGTCGACCTCGAAGAGATCGCGGGCGCCTGACACTCTGAGGTCTGGATTTGAATGCGGCTGGGAGGCGCGGAAACGGCGCTTTCCAGCCGTTTTCGTTAACCTTCAGTCGCTTGACCGAGGCGCGGACCCAATTTAGTCCATTTGGGTTGTGGCAGAAACGTCACAGGTGCGCGTTCAATTCGCAGAGGGCGAGAAAAAGCCGAAACTTTGCACTAGTGCATGTGTTGGCGGGGCAATTCAGATCCCATCACCGAAAGGGGGAATTTTCATGCGTAATCTCTTGCTTGCGGCGGCAGCGACCATTGCGATCGCGTCGCCAGCCGCGGCCCGCGACGGCTCGATGTATGCCGGAATCGACGCCGGCGTTATGTTCCCAAGAAGCAATAACGTCTTTGGCTCGATCGACTTTATCGACCCGCTTCGCTCCGATTTCCCGGCGACCAGCTTCGCCAGTGTCCGCTACAAGGTCGGCTACGACGTCGACCTCAACGCAGGCTACGATTTCGGCATGTTCCGGCTTGAAGGCGAGCTTGGCTACAAGCACGCCAAGGTCAAGAGCACGAGCCTGGCCAACAATGTTTTCACCAATGCGTTGAACTTTGGTTCGGGCAACGCCTTCACGAGCACCGGCGATTTCGGCTTTCGCGACAACGCCAGCATCTTCTCGGGAATGGTCAACGGCTATGTCGATTTCGGCGGGAATGACGGCCCCGGCGGTTATGTCGGTGCCGGCGCGGGCTACGCGAACGTCAAGCAGTTCAACGGCAGCAAGGGCGGCCTCGGCTGGCAACTGCTAGCCGGCGTCTATACGCCCATCGGCAACAATATCGACATCGGGCTGAAGTATCGCTTCTTCCGCGGACCGAGCGTCGGCGGCTCGAAGGCCTTCGACTTCACGCCCGGAGCCGTCACCTGCGGAACGCTTCCTTGTTCTGGCGGCACCGCCTTCTTCGACACCGAAGGGCATTGGCAGTCGCACAGCCTGATGCTCAATCTGACGTATAACTTCTACACGCCGCCGCCGCCGCCTCCTCCGCCCCCGCCGCCCCCGCCGCCACCTCCGGCGACGCAGACGTGCCCGGACGGCTCGGTAATCCCGGCGACGGACACATGCCCGGCTCCGCCGCCTCCGCCTCCGCCGCCGCCGGCGCCGGAACGCGGGCTCTAAGCCAGCATCGGACGAGAATGACCGGCTCGGGCCCGATGCCCGGGCCGGTTTTCTTTTGTCCGGCCTCCATCAGGCACGAACGACTTGAACGAGCGGCGCATTTCGCTATAGGCCCCACTCGCACCGGTCCGCCGGTGCAACCGTCCGAGACAGCTGGTGAGGCTCGCCTCTTAATTTCCAGCCGAGACGGGGACAGGAATCATTCGAAGCGGTAGACCGCTTCGTCGTGCGCTGCATGATGCAGCGCCATCGATCCAACTCCCCACGGACAGTGAAGTGCTTGGGCACTGCGCCCAGGCTTTTGTTGAACCTCGGCCAGCGCATGCGGTGGCCGAAAATGGAGTTGGCATGGATCGATCGCAAAAATCCGATCTGGTCGACGAGCTGAAGAACGTCTTCACCGAGACGAGCGTGGTTGTGGTCACCCGCAACCATGGTCTGACGGTGGCGCAGTCCACGGACCTGCGCCTGAAGATGCGCGATGCCGGCGCCCAGTTCAAAGTTGCGAAGAACAGCCTTGCCCTGATTGCGCTCGAGGACACGCGCTACAAGCCGATCGGCGACCTGCTCAAGGGCCCGACCGCGCTTGCGACGTCCGGAGACCCCGTTGCGGCCGCCAAGGTAGCGGTCGATTTCGCCAAGACGCACGACAAGTTCGAGATCGTCGGCGGAGCGATGGGCGACACGGTCCTCGACGTGAATGGGATCGAGGCGCTTGCTGCGCTGCCCTCGCTCAACGAACTGCGCGCGACCATCGTGGGCCTCATCCAGGCGCCCGCGACCAAGATCGCCCGTACGATCAACGAGCCGGGTGCCCAGCTGGCACGGGTCTTCGCTGCCTACGCGGCCAAAGAGGCCGCGTAAGCGACAGAGTTTCTCATCAACGCACGACAATTGGGGCCCTGCCCCACCAAGGAGTAACAAATGGCTGACATCACCAAGCTGGTCGACCAGCTTTCCGAACTGACCGTCCTCGAGGCCGCGGATCTCGCCAAGGCCCTCGAAGAGAAGTGGGGCGTTTCCGCCGCCGCCGCCGTTGCCGCCGCTCCTGCGGCTGCAGCTGCCGCTGGCCCGGCCGCCGAAGAAAAGACCGAGTTCGACGTCATCCTCACCGGCGACGGCGGCAAGAAGATCAACGTGATCAAGGAAGTCCGCGCGATCACCGGTCTTGGCCTCGGCGAGGCGAAGGCGCTGGTCGAAGGCGCTCCGAAGCCCGTCAAGGAAGGCGTCAACAAGGACGAAGCCGAGAAGATCAAGAAGCAGATCGAGGATGCCGGCGGCACCGTCGAGCTCAAGTAAGCTTCATCTCAGCTAGTAAAATGAAAGGGCGGCTCCGCTGGGGTCGCCCTTTTTCTATACGTGCAAGCTGTCCAGGAACGCGTCGATCGCAGCGACCGCTTCCGGTTCGCTGAGCTCGGGCGCATGGCCGACGCCGGGGACGACGGCGAGCTTCATGTGCGGGGCGACCGTCTGCATGCGCGCTGCGGTGGCCGCTGTGAGCAGATCGCTCTTCTCGCCGCGCACGACCAGCAGTGGCTTTTGCGCGAGAGCAGTGAAGAAGGGCCAGAGATCGACTGCCGGCGTCGCGCCGGCATTCCGGAAAGGTTCGGCGATGGCCATGTCATAGTCGAAGCGGATCTCGCCATTCTCCTCACGGCAATTGCGCTGGGCCATCCTCACCCAATCGTCCTGCGTGTAGCGATCGAACGAGCTGCCATAATTGCCAGAAATCGCGCTCGCCGCTTCTTCCCAGCTCTTGAAGCGCTGGTCCTTGCCCACGTAGGTCAGAATCCGATCGATGCCTGACGGATCGACGTCGGGACCGACATCGTTGATGATGGCCGAAGCGATGCGTTGCGGCGCCGTTGCGGCGATCGCCATCGTCACCAACCCGCCGAGCGACGTGCCGACGAAGATCGCCTGTGGGACGCCCAACTGATCGAGCAGCTCGATAACGTCCCCGGCGTAGGTCGCCGGATTGTACCTAGCCGGCACCGGATCATAATCGCTCAAAGCACGACCACGGAAGTCGAGTGCGAGTACTCGAAAACGCCGAGAATAGCGTCTGGCGAGGTCCGCAAAGTCACGCGAATTGCGAGTCAAGCCAGGGAGGCAGAGCAATGGCGGCCGGTCGCTACTGCCCGGGTAGTCGCGGTAGTGCAGACGCAACCCGTCCCGGTCGGTGAAATAGCGGTCTTCGTAACGACCAAGCGAGGAGGACTGCTCAGCGTCGTTCATGCACTGATTCCCTTTTGGAACATTCGGTTCGCAACTGCAGCAACCCGCTCTGAATTGCCCGTCGACCAGACCGAGTAACGAAGGCCGAGGAAGACGTTTGCGCCCATCGATGCCCACGCCAGAATTTCAAGGTCTTCATCGCTGAGGTCGGGTACGATTTCGCCCTTGTCGCGAGCTGCAATGAGGCGCGCGGTAATGCGTGCCGCGGTTGTTTCGTAATGATCACGATAGGCTGTCGGTTCTACGAATTCCGCCTCGTCGACGATTCGGTAGACGTCGCGATGCGTCCGGGCGAATTCCAGAAACAGTTCGAGGCCCCGCCGCGCAGCTTCAAGTGCGTTGTCGTATTCCTTGAACGCTGGAGCTACGGTGTCTCGCACCTGCGCCGACATGTCGCGGACAACGGCTCCGAACACCGCCTCTTTCGAATCGAAATAAGTGTAGAAGGTACCTAACGCTACCCCGGCCCGCTGCGTGATCCCGACGATGGAACTGTCGGAAAATCCGGATTCGCCGAATTCTGCGCGCGCTGCATTAAGAATCTTTCGGAGGGTCCGCTGTCCGCGCGCAGTGCGCGGCGCTTTGCCGTCGCTTGCCGCGCTGACCTGCAGGTCCTGACCTACCCGCTCCCCCATTCACTCCCCCTACCGGCTCGCACTCGGAATTCGCAAGTTGAAAGTCGGTTCAACTTTCAGTATGACACGTTTGTGACTGCAGGTGCAACCGGGCACCTGAAGGGGGGAGAAATCGAAATGCGCGTTACTTCTGTACGCGCCGCATTGTTCGGCTCGGTTGCCGCGGCGGCGCTCTATACCACTCCAGCCGCCGCCGCTGCCGCTCAAGCAGACACTCAGCCTACAGCCGCCTCAAACGCTCAGACGCAGGACACGGCCGCCTCGGGGAGCAATCAGGACATTGTCGTTACAGCTCGCCGGCGGAACGAGCTGCTGCTGAACGTTCCTATTGCAGTGACGGCCTATTCGGGTGAGCAACTCGATCGGCAAGGTGCACTCAACATCACCGATGTTGCGGCCACCACACCGAATGTCACTCTAGAAGTTTCCCGCGGCACCAATTCAACGCTGACGCCGTTCATCCGAGGCATCGGCCAGCAGGATCCGGTCGCCGGTTTCGAGCAGGGCGTCGGCCTCTATCTCGACGACGTTTACTTCAACCGCCCGCAGGCAGCCGTTCTCGACATTTACGACGTCGAGCGGATCGAAGTGCTGCGCGGTCCGCAGGGCACCCTTTACGGCCGCAACACGGTTGGCGGCGCGATCAAATACGTGACACGCAGAATTCCACAGGACGGCCCTCATATCCGCGTCCGGACAAACCTCGGCACACATGGCCAGGCCGACGGAATCGTTACCGTTTCGACCCCGCTGACCTCGACGCTGTTCATCGGCGCCAGTGCCGCGCGCCTGAGCAATACTGGTTTCGGCCGAAACGTCACGACGCACCTGAGCAACTACAACAAAGACATCTGGGGCGTGCGCGGGACGATGGAGTTCATACCTTCCGATCGCGCCTTCATCCGCTTCTCAGGCGATTATACGTGGGACAATAGTAATCCACGCGGCGGTCACAGGCTTATCCCCAACCTATGCACGGTTGCGGCCTGCAACGCCCCGGATCCAGCGGGCAACAATGTGTTCAATACGGCGGGCGGCCTCAACGATCCGAAGCAGAAGGTGACCTCGGGCGGTGCGGCAATTCATGCGGAATTCGATTTCACCGACTGGCTCAAGTTCCGCAGCATCACTGCCTGGCGCAAGGACCACGGCACGACACCGATCGACTTCGACGCGCTCCCCGCCGTCGATACCGATGTCCCGGCGATATACGACAACCATCAGTTCAGCCAGGAGCTGCAGTTGGTGGCGGACAAAGGTCCGCTTAAAGGCATCTTTGGCTTTTATTACCTCAGCGCTACAGCCGCCGACATCTTCGACGTTCGGCTCTACACGACCTGTCCGACCGTCCCGCTGCCCGGTTGTGTGGTCGCATTGCCGGGGCTGACTGCCGCCAGTTCAGGAGACGTCCATACGAAGACCTGGGCGATGTTCGGCGATTTCACGTATGACTTCACGCCACAGTGGAGCATCTCGTTAGGCGGTCGCTTCACGTGGGACGAGCGCAAGGCGAAGATCGTCCGGCAGACCTACGTTTTCGGCGGACAGGCCGACCTCGGCGGATCACCGCCGTTCGACGTGGGAATTCCGATAGCGACAACGTCGAACTTCGACGGACGTCGTGTCGATGAAGCGTTCACTCCGCGGGCTTCGATTCAGTTCAAGCCCACGCCGAACCACACGATATACGTCAGCTATTCGAAGGGTTTCAAAGGCGGAGGATTCGACCCGCGCGGCCAGTCGTCTCAGGCTCCATCTCAATCGCCCCAGGACGTATTCGACTTCATGACCTTCAAGCCTGAAAAGGTCGACAGTTATGAAGTCGGGTGGAAAGCCGCATTGTTCAACCGCCGTCTCCAACTGGCCACAGCCGTTTTCGACGCCGAATATAAGGATGTTCAGGTACCGGGCTCGGCCGGCTGTATCGTCAATGGTCAGCCGAACTTTTGTGGAATTACCACCAACGCCGGCAAGGCACGGTTCCGCGGGGTCGAAATTGAGACGAATCTCCGTGCTGCCGAGAACCTTGTGAACTCTGGGGACCGGCTGAACCTGTCGGGGACGATGGGCTATCTCGATGCGAAGTATCTGCAGTTCATCACCAACATCACGGGCCTCGGCCCGACTGACGTGGCGGATTTCCGGAAGATTCAGAACACACCGAAATGGACGCTCAGCGGATCACTCGACTACGACACGCCGGCATGGGGCGGGCGTCTCGACGCCAATACGACGGTGTCATATCGCAGCAGCAGCCAACAGTTCGAGATCCATACCCCGGGTATCGATCAGCCGGGCTTCGCATTGTGGGATGCGAACATCGTTTGGCGATCCAGTGGCAGCCACTATGAGATCGGCCTTCACGGCAAGAACCTTCTGAACAAGAAATACGTTGTCGCCGGCTACAATTTCCTGGCGCAGAATCCGTTCACCGGCAATTTCATCCTGAACGGCGCTGGCAATCCAATCCCGGCGCTTGGCCGGACTGGCGTGCTGACGGCCTTCTACGGCAACCCACGCCAAGTATTCCTGTCGGCTGCGGTCAACTTTTAGAATCCTTGGGGAGGGAAGAGTGGGGGTGGCTCCGGCGTGAGTCGCCCCTTTCTCTTGTGACCCGTTGATTCTCGCCCGGAACATCGCGATGATTCCGCGGAGCCCAAGACGATGCGTCTCACCCACCCCTTCCTGAAACTTCCGCTCGAGTTCGACGCGGCCGAGCTGGAGCGCGAGGTGCGTGCGCTTCCAGAATCTGCCTGGGTCCCCCATCCGACCGGATTCGAAGGAAATGAAGCAGTGCGGCTCGTCACCGCGGGTGGACGTCCGACTGACGACCTCGACGGCGAGATGGCTCCCACCCCCGAGCTCCGTGCCATGCCTTACGCGCAGCAGATCATGAGCGAGATCGGCGGAGTCTGGGGCCGCAGCCGGTTGATGGGTCTGCGGGCCGGCGGCGAAGTGCCGCTGCATGTCGACAGCCATTATTACTGGCGCACGCATTGGCGCATCCACATCCCGATCATCACCAGCCCCCAGGTACTCTTCAGCTGCGGCCCTGAGACGGTGCACATGAAACCGGGTGAGTGCTGGCTGTTCGAACTCTTTCCGCTGGCATCGCGTTGTGAACGGCGGAACGGAACAGCGGGTTCACCTCGTGCTCGACACCGTTGGCGGGGGCACGTTCTGGGATCATGTCGAGGCCGCAAATCGCGGAGCTCCGACGAAGTTGGTCGCGCCCCCCTCCGGCGCCAATTCGGAACTGCGCTTCGAGCGGATCAACTCGCCGGTCATCATGTCGCCGTGGGAAATGCGGGTTCACATCAGCTTCATCGCCAGCCATGCCGAACCGCATCCACAGCTCGAAGCCGTGCTTCGGCGGATCGAACGCTTCGCAGATGACTGGGCTGCCGTGTGGACGCAATATGAGACGGACCGCGCAGGGTGGCCGGCTTACGAGGCGCTGCTCAATCAGGTGAAGCGCGACCTCATCGCCCTTGGTGCTCCTGCGCTTCAACTGAGGAACCACCTGCAGCTGCTCCAGGTCCTCGACCATATCGTGCTGGTCATGGCGATGGACGGAGCGGCCGCGCAGATGGGCCTCAAGCAGCAAGGGCCAATCCGCGCCGAACGTCTGGCCTCCTAAGCGCCGACCCGCTTCAACTATTTCCAACAGCCCCCTTCACATGGCGGGAAATAGGATTATATCGGCTTCATCCATCACATATCGGCTCTGGCCGCACGGTGTCGTGCGCCCGGGGCTTTTCCCGTCCTCTCCGGGACAGGGTCCGAACGGCGCACGGACCGAACGCATTGGAGAGGGTAGCGGGACGGCGCTCCATTAAATGCTCGGCTGCAAGCCGGGGAACTTAGCGGAGGCGCCTCCATGCGTCTTCGCATAGCGCAGGGAAGCACATGGCCACCAAAGCGATCGACGCACCGCGGAAGACCACGAGCGGGCTCAAGACCAACTCGCGGCGTATCCGCAAGATCTTCGGCAACATTCACGAGATTTCCGAAATGCCGAACCTCATCGAGGTTCAGCGTGAGAGCTACGAGCAGTTCCTCCGCTCGGACCCGAAGACCGGCTATGTCTCGGGACTCGAGAAGACGCTTCGCTCCGTGTTCCCGATCGTCGACTTCGCCGGCACGGCTCACCTCGACTTCGACCATTATGAACTCGAAGCGCCGAAGTACGACACCGACGAGTGCCGCCAGCGTGGCCTGACCTACGCTGCCCCGATGCGCGTCACTCTGCGTCTGACCACCTTTGAGATCGATCCGGAGACCGAGGCCAAGTCGGTCATCGATATCAAGGAGCAGGACGTCTACATGGGCGACATGCCGCTCATGACGATGAACGGCACCTTCATCATTAATGGCACCGAGCGCGTCATCGTCTCGCAGATGCACCGTTCACCGGGCGTGCTGTTCGACCATGACCGCGGCAAGACCCACGCCAGCGGCAAGTATCTCTTCGCTGCGCGCGTCATTCCGTATCGCGGCAGCTGGCTCGACTTCGAGTTCGACGCCAAGGACATCGTCAACGTCCGTATCGACCGCAAGCGCAAGCTCCCGGTGACAGCCCTCCTGCACGCGCTCGGAATGACGAGCGAGGAGATCCTCAACACCTTCTACAAGACGGTAAGCTACCTCCGCGGCAAGAACGGCTGGCAGATCCCCTACTCCGCCGAAGCCTGGCGCGGTCAGAAGCCGAACCACGACGTGGTCGACGCCGATACCGGCGAGGTCATCTTCAAGGCGAACGAGAAGATCACGCCGCGCCGCGCCAACCAGGCGGCCAAGGACGGCGTCAAGAACGTCTTGATCCCGACCGAGGAAATCTACGGCCGTTATTCGGCGCACGACCTCATCAACGAGAAGACCGGCGAGATCTATATCGAGGCCGGCGACGAGGTCACTCCCGAGAACATGGAGAAGCTCGACGCGGCCGGCGTGAAAACGCTCGAGCTGCTCGACATCGATTACGTCAACACGGGTCCCTGGATGCGCAACACGCTGAAGGCGGACAAGAGCGAGGACGGCGACAGCGCGCTGGCCGACATCTACCGCGTCATGCGCCCCGGCGAGCCACCCACGCGTGAGACCGCGGATGCGCTCTTCTACGGCCTCTTCTTCGACCCGGAGCGCTACGACCTCTCCGCAGTCGGCCGCGTGAAGCTCAACATGCGCCTTGGTCTCGACGCCGAGGACACCGTTACGACCTTGCGCAAGGAAGACATCCTCGCGGTCGTCCAGGAACTGGTGAACCTCAAGGACGGCAAGGGCGAGATCGACGACATCGATAATCTCGCCAACCGCCGCGTCCGCTCGGTCGGCGAGCTGCTCGAAAATCAGTATCGCGTCGGATTGCTCCGTATGGAGCGAGCCGTGAAGGAGCGCATGAGCAGCGTCGACGTATCGACGGTCATGCCGAACGACCTCATCAACGCGAAGCCGGCCGTCGCCGCGGTTCGTGAGTTCTTCGGCAGCTCGCAGCTGTCGCAGTTCATGGACCAGACCAATCCGCTGTCCGAAGTGACGCACAAGCGCCGCGTTTCGGCGCTCGGGCCGGGCGGCCTCACCCGTGAGCGCGCGGGCTTCGAAGTCCGCGACGTCCACCCGACCCACTACGGCCGCATCTGCCCGATCGAGACGCCTGAAGGCCCGAACATTGGTCTCATCAACTCGCTCGCGAGCTTCAGCCGTGTGAATAAATACGGCTTCATCGAAACGCCGTACCGCAAGGTCGTCGACCGCAAGGTCACGACCGAGGTCGTCTACCTCTCCGCGATGGAAGAGGCGAAGCACACGATCGCCCAGGCGAATGCGGAGATCAACAAGGACGGCACTTTCGCTGAGGAGATCATCTCGGCCCGCCGCAACGGCGAGTTCCTGATCGCTCCGCGCGACCAGATCACGTTGATGGACGTGTCGCCAAAGCAGCTCGTGTCGGTCGCCGCATCGCTGATCCCGTTCCTCGAGAACGACGACGCCAACCGCGCCCTGATGGGCTCGAACATGCAGC
>CAVWET010000001.1:0-59813 GCA_963754245.1 uncultured Alphaproteobacteria bacterium | reverse complement strand
ATGTTTTTGCCGCCTGGAACCCGTTGCCCGGGTAGGAGAAGCCCTCGTCATCCGTCAAAACTTCCAAGGTCGCCGTTCCAGTACCACCGCATGTCTTGCGCCTCGAAGAACCGCTCGGTCGTCAGTTTGCGGTGTCGTGCCAATAACCGTTGGTGACCTGAGATCCCGATAGGCAGATTTCGCCCGTGCTTGTGCTCCGCAGGATGGCCTGCAGTATCGAACAACGCCATTGTCCTGATCCGGGAAAGGGATGACCGAGCGACACCACCGCCGGGGGGTCGGCTTGGCCGGGCCCGATGCGGAACGCGCTGAATTGCTACCGTCGCCTCGGTCGGTCCCTATATAAGTTGATTATCGCCGAATTGGGCGCGGCGGCGGCCCGAGCTTCGGCCACGGCGCCGGTCAGAGCAAAGCCGCAGAAAAAAGCTAAAGCGCAGGCTTGGCATGCAGCCAGGCGTCGAGCAGGCCGGCCTGCCTGATCAGCGCTGCAGCGGAGGGGACTGAAAACCAATGGGTTAACTCCCTTGTTAGCCGTTACTAAGCGGGAGCTGAGCAAGTGTCGTGTTCTCGGGTGCGCTGAACAGTGAGGCTCCCGACGTCCACGCAAGGAACAAGTCATGGACGGACATGTCGAATGTCAGGTCCGCGATTTGAAGGAATTCGATCGTCCGGGCCAACGTCGCAAACCCCTGCGATGCCGCGCATGTAGGCGAGCACGTTCGCATTGGTGATTGGGCACGCCCTTGGGGACGACCGTCGAACCCGATGTAAAGAGCAGATAGGCCAACTCGCCGGGCGCGACGTCGCAGTTGAAGCGAGCATTCGACGTCGGGCCGCACCAAGTCCGACGAAGAGCAATTGCCGCACGCCTCATTGAACACCGGAGACTGGACTCGGGCAGAATGATCAGTTCCAGATCCGGCAAACCACACCCCAATCTCCCGTCATCGTTCGCTGAGCTCTCGCTACAGATCAGCGCTCTGGCTCCTGAGCTTTCCCAGGATCTGGCGGTTGCGCTTTGGACGGAATCGCGGATTTGAGGGGCACTATGCCGACCCGTTGATCAACGTCGCGACAATGGCCGCGTAACCAGTCGCCGTTCGCTCGGACAAGATGGCCACCCGATCGTCCGGGCCCGATGGCGTTTTCGCCAAGCAGCAGTCGCCATGCCGCCGGCTCGCTCAATCAGCTCGCCGTATGTGAGGGTCTCGCCGCGAGCCCAAAGAGCAGAGACGATCGGTTTGTACGCGCATTCTCGAGAATCTGGGCTCCCGAGGCTGCCGGGCGGCGAGAACCGGACCGGGCCCGAGAAGTCAGACTAGTTTCGACATCCGTCAGGACGTGTTTCTGGACGAGATCGATCAGCGATCCCGTATTTTCCATCTGGGCGATCTCGGTCGTGTTTAGTCGAATGCCGAAGGCGCTTTCCACGGCCCAGGAGGATCTGCACGTGCGAAAAGCAAATCCCAACCGTCGACGTCACGCGCCGTCGTCTCTTCGCTTAATGCAAGGTCCGGCGAACCAAGTATGTCAGTAACGACGTGGGTTGATCGTCTTTCGCGGTCTCTGCCCGGCTATCGCGCTCACGAATTCATGATTAAACAACTCACGAGCAATTCCTGGATCAGTCTCGTTATAACTCATGATCGCCAGATGTTGAAAGCAATCGGCTGGCTAGCGGCAGGAATGGGTGGAAAGCTGACATTAGTATCCGTCGGGCAGACGATTACCGTTCCAGTGAACAGCCTCGACCTCGTGCTACCCGACATCCGGTCGAAATATGGTTTCTCGCGGCCGTTCCTCAAAACGGACACTCAGGGTTTCGGTCTTGAGGTGTTCCGTTGCGGGTCAGCAGTTCACGAGGAGCTATTGGGCGTTCAATGCGAGCTGGCATCAAGCCCATCTACGAAGGCGTCCAACATGGTGTGAAGCAATCACGGAATATCTAGCCGAAGGTTTTGAGCTTGCCGCTGTCTTCGCGGTCAGTCCCCGCGAAGATGAACTGTTTGAGTGCAACGGCTTCTTTGTCAGAAGACGAGTGGCGGTGCGTTGAGATGGACGTCCGCGTTGTTGAAATCGCAGGCCTGCATCTCGACTATCCGCGCATCATCGCCGAAGAACTGAGCACTCAAGGGCTGAGTTGTGAGACTGACACGATACCCTTTTTTCCAATCGGCGGGCTCAGGCATGGCGTGCTTCGGGAGCTGAGATCCGAAATCGCAAGAACGCCACCGGCCGCCCTCTCGATCTATTGTTCCGGTGCTGCAGGAGCGGACCCGGCACAAGATCCGAAGGCTTTAACATTCTAGGTCGTAACGCGCACACTGCTGGCCCATCCAACTGCCCGGCGGGGGCGGAGGAAACGAGCTCCCCCAGTCGGGAGTGCCATAAGTGCACAGTTCGCGTCTTATCCGTGATTTTTGCATCCACAATTCGAGCGTCGTCGTAGACCACCCGTGCTTCCCCATCGTACTGGATACGAAGCGTCGGGAATTCCACGTAGGCTTGCAACTGTCTGGTCTTAACAATGTGCGTTACGAGGCCGGCGGCGTACGTTCCCCAGGGCATGTCCTCCAGACCCAGATACCCGCGCCGCCAGCGTCTTAGATAGAAATACAAACTACGACGTGGCCCATACCACGGGGGGCGAACGTTCGGTTTAGTATGTTCAAAAAGATCTTTTACAAACTGAAGTCTTTGGGAGCATACAACACCGCGTTATTGATCCAGCCTTCATATTCCCACCCAAGGATATATTCCTTCGACAGATCCAGCGGTTTCAAGAAGACCAAATCGAGATCGCACCAAGCTCCAAGGCCTTGAGCCAGCATGTGGTAACGCCATAAATTGGCCCCGAGGGCGACACCGTTTTCGCACTCGGCATAGGAGATGAGCATCTCTTTCGGCATGACATCTGAGGCATCGCAAACTTCGACCCCGCGGGGGACTCCACCTAGTTTTTCCGGGGTGTACGAATGGAGCTTAAACTGGTGGCCCTGAGCCATCGCTGAAAGAAGGCTCAGCTGCTCAACATAGGTCAGGTCTCCCCCGACCCACAAAGAATTCAATACGGGAATTTGTTCGGTCCGCACGTCGTCATCAGCGAGCTCCCCGGCCGTGCTGAACCATGACGAGCTCGTTGGGTTGCTCCCGCGGAAGTCGCCACCGCTCTCTCAGGCGGAGCTTCTCCAAACGCTTGTTATACACGCTTACCCCAAGGCTGGACCGCCCTTTGATCAGAATGCCCCGAATATTCCAATAGCGTAAGCGACTGCCGCCTGTCTCGTAATGGGATCAACACCAAGATGTTTGGAGACGCAACTAGTCAACACGCGTGCAAGTGAGCAGCTGTCGTCCTTCAATTTGATGCTCAGCTGGTTGAACGCTGTCATTCACGAAGTCTTCGAGCGACGCAGCAAGTTCCGGCCCTGCCGTTTGTTTGCCCGCGATCCGGGAGACGCAGCTACGCAAGTGAACTGCCCTCTTTGGTGGAGTCCCTTCGCTGCACACAGGAAGGAGTGCAGCCGCGGCTTTGCGGAAGAGATGTCGGGAGTGAGCATCGGCTTGGCGCGCTTAAGAGCGGACCGCATCAATCCTCCGACTTCCGGGAGAAGCCGGCCAGCGTTACTCTCGCCGCTAAGCACGACTTGGAGTGCGCTCCAGACAATTTGCGGCTTGTCGAACTTTTTCCCATTCATGGAAACGCAATTCATCTCCCGCTTGCCCTTCCGTTTCGTAAGGCACAAAATGCCAACTTACGCGACTGCGATAAAGATCTTCTCTCCGCGCTGTAGGCCATATCTCACGCAGTCCTCGGCAGTTGCCGAATAATCGGAAACGGTGAAGCCTGCCCGAGCCGCTCGATCCCGAATGTCCGCGCCGTAGTAGCGGACGTGATCGAACTGGCCGAAGTGAATGTGGCGCTCCTGCTCCGACACGATGCTTGGGTTCTCGTACGTGCTCGCCCAACCTTCTACGATTGGGACCATAAAACAGGAACTGCCCGCCGGGACGGAGGATGCGCCTGACCTCTGCAAAAGCCTTGGCGTCGTTCACATGCTCCAGGATGTGCGAGCATATCACTATGTCGAACGATGCATCCGGCAGCTCGATCGCTTCAAGGTTAAAGCAATAGTCGGCTCCATCCTGCTCGGGATAGTTGGAGGTCCGGTAGGACCATGCTTCTTTCGCCATCTTGCCAACCGAGATGTCGGCGGTGAAGTTCAACACGTCTTTGCGGGTAAATGAAATTACGCCTCGCTGCACGGCAAGAGCGAACAGCCGGTGACGCTCCAGTGACCAACATTGAGGACACTGGGCGGCGGTCCTGACGGGATCCCCGAACCCAAGGAATCGACCGTGATAGGAGCAGATGGGGCAAGTAGCGCCTGGTGCCTTCAGATGGGAGGCCACAGCTAGTCGCGCCTGACGGATTACCGCCTTGCTGTCCTTCAACGCTGCGAGCAACTTCAACCCAACAACTCCCCTGGCTAACCGAGCAGAGGCAACGGCTGAAATCCTACGCCAGCGGACTCACCGCATCAACCTGACAAAATCCGGCATTCGGTAATCTAGCCTTAGCCTCTGCATGACCTGTTCTCTTAAGCCTAACAGTCACCTCCACTGTTGCCCCATTGCTTCCAAGCTTGGCCGCGCTCGCAGGATCGCTAAAGTCAGCTCTTGGGTCGAAAGCCGACTCTAGCACCGGGCGTTGAACGACCACCTCAAAGCAGCACGCGCTAACCTCAGATCGGCTGCTCCCGGGCTTAGCAGCTGCTGGGGCTGAACATGCGATCCAAAACTATCCGACTTGGACACATCGTTAAAGACTTTGCGATGCGGCGATCGCCGCGCGAACTCCCGGGCGAGCTCCAGAAGGCTGATGTCATTTTTCTCCTCGAACGCAGCCTCGCCGATCGGAGTGCTGCTCAAGGTGATGATGCTGGCACAGGCTGATCGCCCAACGATCGGAGGGCTTCATCCCCATCCCTCCATCGGTGCCGCTCCGCACATGAGCGCATTCGATCGGCAGCCGCTTGCATCCCGGTACCGAGCAACGGTGCTTCCGGACCCATGCCCGGTGCGCCGGGCAGTTGCGCGACGATCGCGGCTTCGGCTCCCGCGGGACGAAGCCCGGCAGCACCACCCTAGCCATGCTGCTCCTCCACGGTCTTGATGGCGACTTTGGCCGACTTGCCTCGCTTGCGGTTTCGCAGGAGGCGCGGTGGTGCGGTTGCGGATGACCTGCCGGCGCTCCGAGAAGCTCTCGCCGAGCTCGGCGTAGAGCTCAGCCCGCTCGCGGCTGATCGCCTTGAGCAGCTCACGATTGCGCTCCTGCACCGTGTCGATCGCCTGCTCGCTTTCGCAGACGGCAGACGATATCCTCGATGTCGCGCGCCCATTGCTCCCAGCCTTGGACCGGCTCGGCAAGATGGGTCTTGGCAGCAAGCTTGTGACTGGCAGCGTCCGCATCCTCGGTGTCTCCGACCGGGATGCAGAAGGTCTGGATCATCGCGGACTTGTACGCCGCGGACATCGCCTTGGCGGTGGCCTTGTCGCCTAGCATCCAAGGCTTCGCCATAAGCCTCGACTTTGTGGCTCGAGCCATCATCGGCACTGACCAGCGTGAACGAGACCGCGCAGCGCGACATTGATCAGCAGCTGCTGATCGTCGCCGTTGCGCTCCGTCGTCTGCCGCTCGCGAACCCGCGGCAGCACGCACAGCCGGTGCTTGGCGAGCAGCGGCGCGAGGCGATTGAGCACGTCGTCGATCGAGCGATACTTGTACTCGTCGACCTGGTTGAAGCGGCTCTTGGGGATGCCGGCGCTCGCCAGCTCCGCCGTCACCGCATTGATCGCGCGCATAAACCGACGGCGCCGCCATCAGGCGAGCTCCCGGATGGTGATCGCACCCGACTTGCTGCGCTTGGCCTCGATGCCGTGCCCGAAGGCCCGCGTCACATCCTCCTCGATCAGGCTCTTGATCAGACCGGTGGCCGCGGCGTGGGTCTTGGCGGCGTCGCGATGCTCGAGCCAGTCGACCGCCGCCGACGCCCAGGCGTTGCTGCCTTCAAAGCAGACCTCGCGCGTACCGATCGGCTTGGGGGTCGGCGGAGCGTCGGCCGGCACCGGCTCTGCTGCCGCTGACCACACACTTCCAGAACGCCTCTTCCGCCTCGAGCAGCTCGAGCTGGTAGAGCCAGTCGCTGGCGACCTCGATGATCTCATATTTGTGATTGCCGAAGATCACCGACAGGATTGCTCGGGAAACACCGGTCACCGCCATGTTGTGCTGCAGCTGCGGCATGTAGCGCTCGAGCACCTGCTCGGAGGTTGCGAAGGCGCTGGTGTGCTTGGCTTCGAAGATTGCTTCGGACGGCTCGACAAAGCCGTCGAGCGTGCAGCGGCGCCAGTCATGCTCGGTCGAGACCATGGTCTGACCGATCCTGGTCACCGGATCGCCGGTCAGCTTCTCGTACCACTGGCGGTTGAACGGCTCGGACCAGCAGCCGAGCATCACCTGGAGCTTGCCGGTGAGGTCGTCGGGCTCGGCCTCGCCGCGCTTCTCCAGCCACAGCTGGCGGATCCTTGCCGCATCGCCTGAGAAGATGATGTTGGCATCGCTGCCGCCAAGGAAACGGCGCCGCGCCTCGCGATCGGCTGCCGACCATTCGAACATCGCGAGGTCAGGCCAGCTGAAGTGTTTGCCATATTATCCCCTTTCGCATCCTTCGCTCGAGGGATCCTGCAGAGCGCGGTAGTGATCGGCGATCTTCTCTCGCGCGAGGCAAGACGTCCTCAAGTGGTTGAGCTGACGCATCTGGTGGAAGTCGTATGAGCCGGTCTGAAGAAAGAGATCGAGTTCTTCACGAGTAAACCTGCATATGACCGAGAGCATGAGGACAGCACTTGTAAATAGTTCCAAGTCACGCTCATCGATTCTAGACAACTTACATCCACCTGCATCAGCCAGGTGAAAGTCTATAGAGCAGGAATGCGTCTTTTTTGCGTCCACAGAGGACTTTATTCTCTGACCCGTCTTGAGCTATAGATGAGGCATGGCACACAACGACCTGGTTGAAGAGGCGCTGACCACGCCTGCCAATGATCCCCTCGCCAACATGGGAAACATGGAAGGCGACGTTCTCGACGATGATTTCGAACCGCCTGCGCCGAGCGCTTACCCGCTAGGCAGCAACGACGGCCGCTGCGGCTTTCTTGAGGCTTACATCTGGCGGGGTGAGGACGCCCTGTGGGAATCGGTCAACCACATCTGGCACCAGCTGGCTGAGCCAAAGGCCCTGCGCTGCACGATGATTGGATCAGCCGCGGGTACCGGAGGCACTGGCAAGAAGGCGCTGATCCCGTTTCTGCGGCGCGCCCTTCGGCATACGCTCGACAACGACATCCCGCTGCCCTGGGACGCAGACTATCCGGACATCCACGCGTTCCACGAGGCGGCTACCGCCTACTTTGCCGCAGACCATCAGCATTACGAAAAGATGATCCAGAAATACGCCGACTTTTGAATGGCGGTCCGGAAAACGTTCCCACTGAAGCCCTACTCATTCCAAGGGGCCGTGGAAGGAATAAGAGGCTTAGGTCGAATTCTCAGCTGAACCTGCTGCGGAGCAGGAGTTTGAAGTCGCGGACTTCGCTGAGCTGGCTCTGGGGCTGCTCCACCATACAGTCTGAGGCTTTGCAATTGTCCTCAGCGAGCTTGTTCCACCATCGGTCCTCTTCCCCGTCGAAGACGAGCTCCGCCTTGATGACGGTCCACCCGTCATAGGTGTCGCCTGCGATCGGAAGCTTGCGCAAACCTTGTCTGCTATCAGACCAGTCTCGTGACGTCGGCCGTCTCATCTGTTTTGGCGGTTGCAGCCTTGTTCGCGACGCAGGCGCCAAGTAGCGTCGACAAGACCACCTGCGCCCCCTTCCGAGTGATGAGCTACAACGTCCTCGAGTCGTATGATGTGCCTGCTGAAAACTGGGCCAAGTGGTCGCGCCGTCGCGAAGACTTCATCCGCCAGCTTCAAACCGCCCAACCGACCATCCTTGGTATGCAAGAGGTGACCCAGGTTCAGAAGGCGGACCTGCAGCAGGCGTTACCCGGCTATGACTTTGTCGGTGTCGCCAGGGAGAATAAGGAAATACGGGAGGCGAATCCAATAACATTGCTATCAACAATGCTTTCTTCGATGTCCAATCGAGCGGTACGTTTTGGCTGTCGCCGACCCCTGAAAAGCCATCGAAAGGTTGGGACGCGGCCTACACGCGAATTGCCACATGGGCGCATCTTGTGCGCCGAAGTGACGGCCGGCGCTTCCTGGCCTTAAATACTCACCTGGATAGCAACGGACGACTGGCAAGGCTGGAAGGCGCACGTGAGATCGGTACGTGGCTTACAGCGAATCGGGGGCCAGGAGAGTTGGTAATCATGACCGGCGACTTGAACTCCGGAGACACTGGGCAGCCCGTCACTTTGCTAACCTCGCCTACGGTAGGACTGCGCGACGCTCGTCCGATAGCGAAGTCGAAGCCGGTCGGTCCCGGAGGAACCTACGACGGCAAATGGCGCATCGACTTTGTGCTTGTCGATCCTCAGGTGGAGGTGGAGCGATATGCCGTACTCACTGGGCACGGTCGCGGAGGTCAGGTCCTTTCAGATCATTTCCCGGTGGTCGCTGATGTCACGGCGTGCTGAGATTTCGGTCTGTACCACGGCTCATCCTGTCGAGCTTACGCGCATGCGGCGATCGCCGCGCGAACTCTCGGGCGAGCTCCCGGATGCTGATCTTATATCTTTCCTCGAACGCCACTTTGCAGATCGCATGCCGCTCAAGATGGTGCTGCTGACAAAGACTGATCGCCCAACGGTCCGACCTGGGACGCGGACTATCCGGATCCACGCTGCTTCCACGAGGCGGCGATGGCCTACTTCGCCGCGGACCGTCAGCATTACGAAAAGATGATTCAGAAATACGCGGACTTTTTGAATGGCGGTCCGGAGGATGTTCCTGCCGAAGCCCGAGTCATCCCAGGGCCTTGGACTTCTTGGGAATAAGGGCTTAGGCCGTTCTCGCTGAAACCCCTTCGAGTTTGTCAACTAGCCACCCTGAAGCCGCGACTATCCTGACTGGTTGGGGCTGCTCCACCATTCGTCTAAGTTAGCATTTCGTGAGCAAACTTGTTCCACCCTCGGTCCGCAATCACCGTCGTAGCCGAGCTCCCCCGGCGAGGTCCACCCGTCATCGAGCTCCATGCCGCGCACTTGCGCTGGGCGTACATTTCTTCCGCGCGGATCGGATCGCGCGCACGAGCGTCTCCAGAAGCCCCGTCGAAGCGCGCTTTAAAGGCTTCAGCTTGCAGCAGCGTCATTCGCCTCAGCTTGCCCTTGATGGGGATGTCGACGATCTCCTGACCGGCTTCATGGTACGCCTCGCCCAATCGCTGATGAGCCCGAAGCTTGCGACCGATCCCTTGGATTGCCAGGACTCGAGCCCTTTTGCCGCTGTCTGTTCCGCTCTTAGGCGGCTTCTTGTAGCCGACTTGGTAGTCTCCGGTCAGGTTGCGGTTCCGGTTTGAATTCGTCGTCCGTTGATCTGCCCCGCTGTGTGAATTGAAAACACGCGCCATCACGACATGAACTCGGGCGCTCGTCCTCGCGGGGGGCCAGCCTAGTATTTGCCGGCACGAGGGCTGATCGATTTGTGGAACTAAGACTGAAGTAGGGCACTGATCGTGTCAAGTGCCCAGCCCGAGCGCGAGGGGCTCGCGATAACCTAAGGAAAACGTGCCAGCGTCCTGCAATTGGCCGGTATTTTCCACTGCAAATTCCCTGATAATTCCCTGTTCTCGTGAGTAGGGAATTAGCGGCTAAAACTGCAGCAAATCTCCCGTTTCTTGCGCTAAGATCCTCGCCCTACAAGGCCGATATGGCTGATATTCCCGCGTATCAGGGATTTGGGGCTGCCTACGGAGGCATCTCCGGCGGAGCTCTTGGCCACCTGAACCTCTCATAACGCGCAGTTCACGCCCCCCTCAGGCGCGGTCGGCCACAACGCATTCAAATGATCCTCGAAAGGAGAGTCGTAATGCGTAATCTTGTTCTGGGCCTGGCCACTGCTGCTTCGGCTGTGCTGATCGCCACCCCCGCGACCGCGCAATATTATCCCCGCGGCTACGGATACAGTCGTGACTACGGTGCCCGCTACAATAGCTATGGCCAGTTCAGCACCCTGCAGCGGCGCCTCTACAACGTTGAACGGTCACTCGATGGCGTTCCACCGCAGGCTGCCTACCAGCTGAGCGCCGAAGCCAACGCGCTCGAGCGTCAGCTGCGCATCGCATCGCGAAACGGCCTCAATCCGTACGAGGCACATGAGTTGGATGTTCGGATCGGCCAGCTGGAACAGCGCCAACTCGCGTTCAGCAGAAATCGTGGATACGGCTACAATAACTACTCATACGACAGACGTGGGGAACGCCGTCACGGCGACCGCGACGACGATTAAGCTGGCTCAAGGAGCGGCGCGTGACGCTTTCACGCGCCGTTTCCATTTACTTCAGATCACGATCCGAATATTCGCGCCCCCTTCCGGCGCATCCAGCGCGCAGATCGATCCTCCGTGCGCCAGGGCGACCTGCCGCGCAAAGCTGAGGCCGACACCGCTGCCGCCCTTATGCGTCGTGTAGAAGGGCAGGAAAATGTCCTCGCGCCGTTCCATCGGAATCCCCGGGCCGTTATCGCGCACCTCGATGCGGCAATTGCCCGTCGGCTCACGTGTGAAGGTCCAAACTGATGACCGGATCGTCCACATCGTTCGTCGCCCGGATTGCGTTCCGCAGTAGATTGAGCAGCACCTGAGCGAGCAGTTCCGGATCGGCGTTCAGGCTGAATGTCTTCGGCTCGACGCGATAGCCGGGCGTCAATCTTCCGGTCCGCTGCGTTCGCCAGCGCTAGGCTCAGGTCTCCTCGCCCCACGCCTTCGCCTTGAACTGGCGACGGTGCACTTCGGGCGTTTGTGCAAACTCGCGATAGCTCTCGACAAAGCGGAGGATGCCTTCGGCGCGGCGGGCCACCGTTTCGGTTGCCGTGCGCGCCTCGTTCAGAGTGCCGCGTCCTTCCGATGCAGCCGCAACCATCTCGGCGCCTGAGCGAGCAAGCGATGTCACGGGCGTCAGCGAATTCATGATCTCATGAGTCAGCACGCGGACGAGATCGGCCTGCGCCGCAACCTCAAGGGCTCCGAGTTCGCTCTGTACAGGAAGAATTGACAGCACGGTTACGGGCCTGTCGAGGCGCGCGACCTGTGCCGACGCGAAGATCACCTTTTGCGGTACGCCGTCGAGCACCAACCGAGTGATCTTGCGCGTTCCCGGCGAGAGGCGGACCGCCGCGGCAAGTTCGGGACCGAGAGCCTCCAGGTCACGCATGGAATGAAGCGGCTGACGCGCAAAGATCTGGCGTGCTGTCTTGTTGAGCATCTCGACCCGGCCACTCTCATCGACGGTGACCAGCGCGCTCGGCGCGTCGTCGACGATCGCCGCGAGGTAACGGGCTTCGACGCTTTCCTCGGTGTGCCGCGCCTGGAGGGTCTTCAGGGCATTATCGAGCGCTTGCCCGAGAATATCGAAGCCGCCTCCGCTGGGGTCGGAGAACCGTTGGGAGTAGTCCTCGAAGCGTACCGATTCGATGAATCGCGAGACCAGGAAGTTCGTCCGGCGGATGAAATTCCACAGGCTCGCAAGCGCCACCGCCGCAACCAATAGCGCAACGACCAGGCCGGCGCGGACGCCCGGCGTCGATAGCGCTAAACCGACGAGCGCGATGGCGCCGACGAGCACGACCGTGCGCCAGGCAAGGCCGAACTCGAACTTGCGCTTAAAGTCCATGCTTCTCCATGCGCCGGTACAGTGCCCCGCGGCTCAGCCCGAGCTCCGAGGCAGCAAGCGAAACGTTGAAATGGTGCATGCGCAGCGCGCGCTCGATCATCTGCCGCTCGAGCTGGTCGAGGTTCAGCGTGTCGCCGACCACGGATAGCGAGGCGGCCTCCGAGCGCTGAGGCAGCGGGAAGTCCTCGGTCCGATAGCGCTCGGCATCAGCCATAATGACAGCGCGTTCGGCGGCATGCCGCAGCGCGCGAACGTTTCCGGGCCAGTCGTGCCTGATCAAGGCCTGCAGCACCATCGGGGGCAGCTCCCGCTGGGGCTTGTCGTACTTGCGCGCATAGAGCCCGAGATAATGGTCGATGAGGAGCGGGATGTCTTCCCGCCGCTCCCGCAGCGGCGGAAGCTCGATCTCGATCGTGTTGAGGCGGAACAACAGATCCTGCCGAAAACGCTTGGCGTCCGCCAGCTGATCTATCGACATGTTGGTCGCAGCGACAACCCGAACGTCGATCGGAATCGGCTTGTTTGCACCAACGGGAACCACCTCACGCTGCTCGAGCGCAGTGAGGAGTTTGGGTTGAAGATGCACCGGCAGGTTGCCGATTTCGTCCAGGAACAACGTACTGTGATCGGCAGCCTTGAACCGCCCGATGCGTGCGCCTTCGGCGCCCGTGAACGCACCTTTGACATGACCGAACAGCTCGGAATCGAACAGCGTTTCCGCCGTCGCCCCGAGGTCGATCGAGATCATTGGATAATCGCAGCGCCGCGACTGGCGATGGATCTCGCGTGCGACGATCTCCTTGCCGGTCCCGTTCTCGCCGAGGATCAGCACGTTCGCATCGGTCGGCGCGGCACGTGAGACGAGCGTTCGTACGCGCTCGATGGCCGGCAATTCCCCGATCAGCGGAGTTTCGCTGGTTGGGGCCAACTCGGATGCGCGTCCGCGCTCCGTCCGTGCCTCCATGCGGCTGCGACGGAGCGCCGCTGCGCTTCTCACGGTCGCGGCGAGGCGTTCGTTGCTCCACGGCTTGGCGACGAAGTCGCTCGCGCCAGCCTTGATCGCCTCCACTGCGATAGACACTGCACCGTGCGCGGTGATGATAACCACGGCTGCATCTAGTCCTGCTCCATGATACGGCCGAGAAAGCTGAGACCTTCGCGTCCGTCGGTCGCACCACGCTCGAAGTTGAGGTCCAGCAGGATCGCGTCCGGACTCTCGTTCTTAAGCTGCGTGAGCAGTTCGGCCGGTGAGTTCAGCGTATCGACGCGCGCGAAGAGATCGCGCAGCGCAAGCCGCGCCGCCAGCGCAATATCCGGATCGTCGTCAACGACGACGCACAGGTCGAACGGAGCCTCCACGCTACACCTGTAGCGCGACTGTCCGGAAATGAACAGCAGGGGTTCGACATTTTCTTTCTTTCCAATTGGCATGCCGTTTGCAGCACTTGGGGTCATGGACATCGTCCCGATCTCTCGTTTCAGAGGAGCTCGCCCATCGGCAGGCACCCAACCGATGTCCGAAACCGGACATTCGCTGCCCAAAGGTGGACAGTGAGCCTCGTGGAACTGCGGCAAACTGGCCGATCCGAAGCGGTCACCGGCGGCGCGATGGATCGCGTCGTCGAGCGCAAGCGGATCGACAGGCGCATCGTCTACGGCGGCGCTGCGGCCGCCGTTCTTTTGCTCGTTCTCACCTTCTGGCTGTTCGCGCCGCGCGCAAACTCGCTCACCGTGGCTCGCGACCGTCTGTCCATTGGAACGGCGCAGAGCGGAACGTTCGACGATTATCTTCCCCTCCGCGCGCGAGTGACGCCGCTCGTCACGGTCTATCTCGACGCGGTCGAGGGCGGCCGCGTCGAGAAGAAGCTGGTCGAGGACGGCGCGCAGGTGATGCAGGGTCAACTGCTCGCGGTTCTCTCCAATGCCGAACTGCAACTCTCGACCCTCGAGAAGCAGGCCGAGGTCGAGCAGCAGCTTAACAATATGCGCAGCCAGGAACTTGCGCTCACGCAGACCCGCAACACCAATTTGCGCGACCTCAATCAGGCCGAGACGGACCTCGCCAAAATGCGCCGGCAATACGACTTGCAACGGCCGCTGGCCGACCGCGGGTTCGTATCGTCGAAAACGTTCAACGACACCAAGGACGACCTCAATTATCAGCAACAGCGTCTTCAAATTCTGAAGCACAGCATCGCTCAGACCGAGGCACTCCAGACCAGTCAGCTGCAGCAGCTTCGCGCCGCGTCGAGCTCGCTCAACACCAGCATGGGCGTCGCGCAGAACAGCCTTGGCCAGCTCAACATCCGTGCGCCGGTCGCCGGCAATTTGAGCGGCTTCGACATCCAGTTGGGCCAGTCGCTGCAGCAGGGCGAGCGCATTGGCCAGATCGACAGCGCGGGAGCCGACAAGCTCCAGGCCGATGTCGACGAATTTTATCTGGGTCGCGTCTCCGTGGGACAGACGGCGACCGCCGACGTCGACGGCAAGACCTTTCGGCTCAAGGTTTCAAAGGTCTATCCGCAGGTCCGCAACGGCCAGTTCCAGATCGATCTGGTGTTCCTCGGGCAGGAGCCGGGGTCGGTTCAGCGCGGACAGACGGTTCAGGCGAAGCTGACCGTCGGAGATTCATCCAAGGCGCTGCTGATTCCGAACGGCGCGTTCTTCAGCGACACCGGCGGCACGTGGATTTTCGTCGTCGATTCCGGCGGCAACAGCGCGACCAAGCGTCAGATCCAGCTCGGCCGTCGTAACAACGATTTCATCGAAGTGCTCAGCGGGCTCAAACCGGGAGAGCGCGTGATCACCTCCACCTACAGCGGCCTGACGGACAAGGACCGCCTCAACTTCAGCTCCGGCGAGTAAGAAAGGAACACGACCCGTGCTCACCATGACCGCGCTGACCAAGACCTATCGCACCGACACCGTCGAGACGACCGCGCTGGACAGCGTCGATCTCGATATCGCCGACGGCGAGTTCGTCGCGATCATGGGCCCATCGGGCTGCGGCAAGTCGACGCTCCTTAACGTCATGGGCATGCTCGATAGCCCGACGAGCGGCTCGTACGTCTTCAACGGTCAGGAAGTGGCCGGCCTCAATGAGTCCCAGCTTGCCCACACACGCAAGAGCAACATCGGCTTCATCTTCCAGAGCTTCAACCTGGTCGACGAGCTGACCGTTCGCGAGAATGTCGAGTTGGCTTTGCTCTATCACAACCACCCCGCTTCGGAGCGCAAGGCGCGCGTCGAAAAGGTGCTCGACAAGGTTGGCATCGCTCATCGTGCGAAACACCGCCCGACGCAGCTGTCAGGCGGTCAGCAGCAGCGCGTTGCAGTCGCGCGCGCCCTGGTGGGTGAGCCCAACCTCATCCTCGCCGACGAACCGACGGGCAATCTCGACACCGCGCATGGCGAAGAGGTCATGCGCATGCTCCGCCAGCTCAACCAGGAAGGGTCGACCATCGTCATGGTCACGCACTCGCCGTCGCATGCCGACTTCGCGAGCCGGGTCGTCAACATGCTCGACGGCCGCATCCTGCAGGAGCGGCGTCGCGCCGCCTGATTGAACAAGGACCAACCCTTGGAGAGGACAGTCACCATGTGGCGGAACTACTGGACCGTTGCCGTTCGGGCCCTCGCGAAGAGCAGGACCTATTCGATCATCAACATCGCCGGCCTCGCGATCGGCATGGCCGCATGCATCCTCATCCTGCTCTACATCCAGTACGAGCAGAGCTACGATAAATGGCTCCCGGGCGTTGAGAATACGTATCAGTTCCAGGCTTGGTACCCGCATCCGACGGACGGAGAGCCGACCTTTCTGCAAATGTCGTCCTATGCCACCAAGGCGGCTGTCTTGAAGGACTTCCCGCAAGTGGAAAGGGGCGTTTATGCGCTCGGGTCCGAGCCTGTATTCATCAAGGACGGGCAGGCCTCGCCGACCAAAAATTACCTCATCACGGACGACGATTTCCTGAAGGTCGTGAACTTGCCAATGCTCTACGGCACCGGCACTCCCGCTGCCAACACGGCCATCGTCTCGCAGAGCGAAGCGATCAAACGTTACGGGACGGACCAGGTCGTGGGCCGAACCATGACCACCATTTCCAAGGGAGTTACGCGCGATTTTCGGATCACAGGTGTCTTTAAGGACATCCCCAAGAATTCGAGCTTAAAGGCCGACGCGATCCAGCGCCTCGATTTCAACAGCTTCTTCGCGCAGGAACCCAACTTCCTCACTTGTTGGAGCTGTCAGTCTGGATGGGTGTATTTCAAGCTCAAGCCCGGGAGCGACGTGAAGCAGTTCGAGGTTCAGGAGCCGGCGTGGGAAAAGCGCAACATTCCTGATCAACCGAACGGTTCCATCAAATATAATCCTGGGACCGACCAGGACTGGCATTTCGTCAATTTGCGCGATGTTCATCTTGGCAAGGCGCAAGGCGGATCGATGACTCCGGGCAATGAGCGAAAGACAATTGCCACCTTCGCGATCATCGCCGTGTTGATCCTCGGAATGGCTGTCGTGAACTTCACCAACCTGGCCACTGCGCGAGCCGGTCAGCGGGCGCGCGAAGTCGCGTTACGCAAGGTCCTTGGGGCTACGCGCACGCAGCTTGTTGTCCAGTTCGTCGCGGAATTGATTCTGATCTCGGCGGTCGCGATGCTCCTTGCGTTAGCGCTCGTCGAGCTTCTGGTGAAACCGTTTGCGGCCTTCCTCGATGCCGACCTTTCGCTTCGATATATTGGGCACGGCGGGATTCTTCTGCCGGCTATCGGTCTCACTCTATTGGTGGGTATCGTCAGCGGTCTCTATCCCGCCTTCTTCCTTTCCCGATTCCAGCCGGCTCAGGTGCTCAAGGCAAACAGATCTGCCGCGGAAACGCCCGGATCCGGCCGGCTCCGCACGGCTCTCGTAATTGGCCAATTCGCCGTTTCCATCGGCCTGATCATCTGTACCGCCGTCATCTACGGACAGACGGTTTTCGCGCGGTCGGTCGACCCGGGTTACAAGCGCGATCACATCCTCCAGGTTGAGAACATGAACCGTTATCAGCTCATTCCCAAGGCGGAGATGATCGTCGATCAGATGAAGCGAATCCCGGGTGTTGTTGCGGTCGGCCTGACCGACATCGGAGTGGCTACGGATAACAACAACAACACGGGGCTGATCCCGCCGGGAAGCAACAAGCAGGTGTTGATCGGGCAATATGGAGTGAACGAAGGATTTTCTGACGCCATGGGGCTGAAGTTACTCGCCGGGCGCTGGTTCGACCGGAACCGTCCGATGGACGACATGACCCTGGGTTTCCCGATCCAAAAGGAGCAGGAGATTGCCTACGCCCGGCGCGGCGTGAACGTTGTGCTCAATCAATATGCAGCGAAGAAGCTCGGCTTCCGGTCTCCTCAGGACGCGGTCGGAAAGGTCGTTCGCAGCGAACTATTCGAGCAGGGAACGGGCATGGTCGATATCAACATCATCGGTGTTGTCGGCGACACACGATTCCGCTCAGTCAGGACCCCGATCGACCCAATCATGTTCCAAGACCAGCATAAAGGCCCCTCGAACATGATCATCCGCTATCGCGGAAATCCGGCGGAGGTCGAGGCAGCAGTCGAACGGCAGTGGAAGCAGATCAGCAATGACGTCCCGTTCGAGGCCAAGTTCAGTGACGACATCATGCGTGAGCTGTACAAAGCAGAAGACGCGCGGGCGAAGATCTTTGCCGCCTTTTCGCTGCTTGCAGTGATCATCGGCTGCCTGGGACTCTTCGGTCTTGCCGCCTTCACTGCCGAGCGCCGAACGAAGGAAATCGGGATCCGCAAGGTGCTGGGTGCCAGGACCCGCGACATCGTGCAGCTTCTCGTCTGGCAGTTCAGCCGACCCGTGATCATCGCCAACATCATCGCCTGGCCGATCGCATGGTGGATGATGCGTGACTGGCTCAACGGCTTCGACCAGAGGATCGCACTAACTCCGGTGCCCTTCGTCATCGCGGCGGCGATTGCGTTGGGGATCGCAATCGTGACGGTGGTCGGCCACGCGGTGAGGATCGCTCGCGCCAACCCAATCCACGCGCTGCGATATGAGTGAGAGCTCAGAAGGGGGAGTGGAGGCCCGAGCCGGAATCGAACCGGCGTGCAAGGATTTGCAGTCCTCTGCGTAACCACTCCGCCATCGGGCCGGGGAGGGCACGCCTTTGCCGTGACCACCTCTCCCGGGTCAAGCCCGCTGCTTCATCCGTCGTGGAGGCCCACACGGGCCGAGCTTTCGATCAATGGCGGTTGGCGCGGGTCAAACGTGCCGATATGAGCAACTTGAACTTCAGGTGTATTAGCGGCATATGACAGCAATGACCGTCCAAACTCCCATTCCCGATTTCTCGGCGGCGCGGCTGGCGATGGTCGAAAGTCAGCTGCGGCCGCAGGGCGTCGATCTCGCGGTTACGCGAGCCATGGGCTCGGTCGAGCGCGAGCGGTTCGTGCCGGAGGCTGTCGGTCCACTCGCTTATGTCGACCGCGGCCTGCCTCTTGGGGGGGGCCGCTTCCTCGCTGCTCCCGCGGTGCTCGGGCAGCTGCTCACGCAAATGATGCCGGAGCGCGGACAACGTGCGCTCGTGGTCGGCGCCGGCACGGGCTATTCGGCCGCGGTGCTTGCCGCAATGGGGCTGGAGGTCGTCGCGATCGAAAGCTCCCCTGAGCTGGCGGCGAAGGCACGCGAGCTTCGCATCAACGTCGTGGAGGCCCCGCTCGAGGCCGGCGACCCGCAAGGGCGCGCATTCCATCAAATCCTGATCGATGGCGCCGTCGACGTCATTCCCGATGCGATCGTATCCCAGCTCGCCGATGGCGGCAGGCTCGGCACGGCGATCATCGACCGCGGCATCACGCGTTTAGCAGTTGGCCGTAAGGCGGGCGGCGCGTTCGGCTATCTCACCTTCGGCGATGCGGGGGCTCCGGCGCTGCCCGGCTTCACACGCCCGAAAGAATTCACCTTTTAAGGGGCAGCGAGTGTTTCGAAGGCTTATTTCCGCATCGCTGGTTGCTGCTCTGATGGCCGGGACGGCGTCGGCCGATAACCTGCGCGAGGCGCTGGTCTCTGCCTATCAGACCAATCCTACTTTGACCGCTCAACGGGAGACGCTTCGCGGAACCGATGCCACCGTGGCGATCGCGCGAGCGGCCGGACGGCCCCAGGTTACCGCTCAAGTCGGTCTGAACCGCGATCTTGCCCGAAGCGGGATTCTCACCGCCGCTGGGAACGGGAACGCAAACCTGTCCGTTGGAGCGGATCTCAGCGTGCCTTTGTTTAATGGCGGCGCTGTTAAAAATTCCGTGCGGGCGGCGAAGACGCGCGTCGAGGCCGGCCGCGCAACACTGGTGGCCGTGGAAGGCGACGTCTTCACTCAGGCCGTTTCGGCCTACATGGACGTGATCCGCGACCGCGCAGTCGTCGAGCTCAACGAGAACAATGTGAGGGTGCTTGAGACGAACCTGGAGGCGACGCGCGATCGGTTCCAGATCGGCGACCTTACTAGGACGGATGTCGCACAGTCCGAAGCTCGCCTCCAGTTGGGACGTTCGCAGCTCGCCGTGGCCCAGGGCAACCTGACTGGAAGCGAAGCGACATATCGACAGGTCATAGGTCATGCGCCGGGAATCCTCGCTCCGCCGCCGCCGCTCCCGCCGCTTCCCGCGACGCCGGATGAAGCGGTCAGGATCGCGTTGGCCAATAACCCGGATCTCGTTGCAATCAGCCGCCAGGCAATCGCCGCAGGCTATGACGTGAACGTCGCGCAGGCGGGCCGTCTTCCGACAATCGCCGGCGTGCTGAGCAGCACTTATGTGAACAATATCGGCGGTACCAGGATCTCGGGAGTGCCGACCACCGGGAACCAGACGCAGATCGGCGCACAGGTGAATGTGCCGATCTTCCAGGGCGGCCTTCCAGCGGCGCGCATCCGTCAGGCCCAGGCTGAGCAGGGGCAGGTGCTGGAGCAGGTCGTCGGGACCGAGCGCGCCGTCGTTCAGGCTGCTCGCGCGGCCTACGCGTCCTACGACGCGGCAAAGAAGGCGATCCAGTCGGAGACTGTCGCGGTCCAGGCGAACGAGCTCGCGCTCGAGGGCGCTCGCGCCGAACAAAGCGTTGGTACGCGCACCGTGCTCGACGTCCTCAATGCCGAGCAGGAGTTGTTGAACTCGCAAGTCCTGCTGGTGACCGCCAAGCGCGATGCTTACGTCTCCGGCTTCCAGCTGTTGAACGCCATGGGCCAAGCTCAGGCCAATGCGCTCGGCCTCGACGGCGGCCCGCTTTACGATCCGCTCGGCAACTACCGTCGGGTCGCAGGAAACTGGAACGACTGGGCGAGCGATCCGCGCCACCCGACCGTTGCGACACGCACGGTCAGCCCGGAAGAAATGCCCACGACGCCGGTAGTTACACCCCAGATCGACTCAGCCAGGATCGATCCGTCCGCGCCGGTCATCCCGGTTACGTCAGGGGTGACTCCGCCGAAGCAATAAGCGATAGCTCGCGGCATGGCGTCTCGCGAACCCTCGATGGAAGACATCCTCGCGTCGATCAAAAAGGTGATCGCCGAGGAGAAGGAGTTGCGGACGTCCAGCAAGCCGACAACGGCGCCTACCGGAGACGAACAGCTCGCCCAGGACATCGGGGAAGCGGAAGAAGACGTTCTCGAGCTCGACGAGCCTTTGGCACCGCCCGCTGATCTCGGCCCGCCGCTGATCGACGAGCAGGTTGCCGGTCAGAGCCGCCAGGCCTTGGAGCAGCTTCAGACCGTCGCCGCGTCGGTCCCTGCCGCTCCCTACGTCAATCCGCTCGAGGATATGGTCCGCGAAATGCTGCGGCCGATGCTCAAGACATGGCTCGACGAGCATCTGCCGCACATGGTCGAAGATCATGTGAAGCGCGAAATCACACGGATCACCGGGCGCCCGTTGTAACATTTGCACGCACGCGCGGCTTTGCTACGCCTGCGGCATGATAAGAACCCAGCTCCTCCTCGCCGTCGCGGCCGCTGCGCTCGCAGCATCTCCGCTTGCCGCCCGTCCGATGACTGCGACCGACATGCAGTCGATGCACCGCCTCGGCGCGCCCGAGGTCTCGAAGGACGGCCGCTATGCCGTATTCACCATCTCGACGACGGACTGGGACAAGAACAAGCGAGTCAACACGCTCTATTTGCTCGACCTCACGAAACGCGGCGCAGCGCCCCAGCCCATCATCGGCGCCGAGAAGGGCCACGATGCGGTCTTCGCTTCCGACGGGGCGATCTGGTTCCTGATGCCGGTGGGCGATCAGGACCAGCTATTCCGGATGCCGATTGGCGGAGCGCCGGTGCAGGTCAGTAACTTCAAAGGCGATATCGGCGGGTTCAAGCTATCGCCGTCCGGCGACCACGTCGCGGTGTTCGCCGATCGCGACCTCCGGTGCACCGATCTCGACTGCGCGGGATTGCCCGAAAAACCGAAAACCGGCTCTGGCCGCACCTACGACCAGCTCTTTATCCGGCACTGGGATACTTGGGCCGAGCCTGGCGTGCGTTCGCGCCTGTTGGGCTTCGCCGTCGAAGGCGGGAAACTGGTCGGTGCGGGCGTTCCGCTGACCGGTAGACTCGTTGGCGACACGCCCTCCAAGCCGTTCGGCGGCGCAGAGGAGATCGATTTCTCGCCAGATGGGCGAACCGTCTATTTCGCTCTTCGTGAGGCGGGCCGGATCGAGGCGAAATCGACCAACCTCGACATATTCTCGGCTCCGAGCGACGGCAGCGCCGCGCCGGTCAACCTCACCGATGCGAACGACGCGACCGACAACCTGCCGACCGTTTCACCCGATGGCCGAACCCTCGCTTATTTCGCCATGGCTCGGCCCACATACGAAGCCGATCGTCAGGTGCTGATGCTTCGGGACCTCGCAAGCGGAACGGTTCGGCCGGTAACGCAAGCTTGGGACCGCTCCGTCGACTCCATCGCATGGGCACCGGATGGCAGAAGCATCCTGGTCACGGCCGGCGACACGCTTGAGGAGCCCCTCTTCCGCGTCGATGTCGCGACCGGCAAGGTCACGCGCCTGACCGGAGATGGGCACTACGCCAACGTCCACGCGCTACGGGGCGGCGGCGCGATCGCGACGATGAATAACGTCATGGCCCCGGACGACCTCTACCGCCTCGACGCCCGCGGCCGCGCCACCAAGCTGACCGACGTCAACCGCGAGATCCTCGCGCAGTTCGACCCGGTCAAGTTCCAGAAGTTCAGCTTCAAGGGCGCGAACGGAGACACCGTTTGGGGCTGGACGCTCAAGCCCGTTGCAAACGCACCGCTTCCCATCGTCTTCCTCGTTCACGGCGGACCGCAGGGTAGCTTCAACAACAGCTGGTCCTTCCGTTGGAATCCGCGCCTGTTTACAGCGCCGGGCTACGCGGCAGTGAGCGTCGATTTCCATGGCTCGACGGGATACGGCCAGGCGTTCACCGACGCGATCCACCAGAACTGGGGCGGCTGGCCGCTCGAAGACCTTAAGCTCGGCCTTGCCCACGCCGCCGCGCACGACCCGCAGCTCGAGGCCAACAACGTCTGCGCTGCCGGCGGCTCCTACGGCGGTTACATGATGAACTGGATCGAGGGGCAGTGGCCCGACCGGTTCAAGTGCATTGTCCAGCACGACGGTGTGTTCGATGCGCGCGCCATGGCATACGAGACGGAAGAGCTGTGGTTCGACGAATGGGAGCACGGCCAGCACGCTTATTATGAAGCGCCCGCCGAGTTTGAGAAATGGAACCCGGTCAATTACGTCCAGAACTGGAAGACGCCGCAGCTCGTGGTGACCAGCGAGAAGGACTTCCGAATTCCCTACACCCAGGGGATCGCTGCCTTCACCGCGCTTCAGCGCCGAGACATCCCGTCGCGGCTGCTGATCTTCCCGGACGAGAACCACTGGGTGCTGAAGCCGAAGAACTCGGTTCAATGGTATGACGAGGTGTTCGGCTGGTTCGGGAAGTACCTGAAGCAGTAAGGCCGGTTGATGCTGCAGTGCCGCATCGCTAACCGCATGCGGCAATGAGCGAGCTTTCCAAGACCTTCGAACCCCGCGCGATCGAGGATCGCTGGTACGCGCATTGGGAGTCCAAGGGGCTGTTCCGCCCGGATCGCCCTGACGAAAAGCCGTGGACGATCGTCATGCCGCCGCCAAACGTCACGGGCTCGCTGCATATCGGCCACGCACTCGACATCACGCTTCAGGACGTCCTCACCCGCCGCGAGCGGATGTTGGGCAAGGATGCGCTGTGGGTCGTCGGCACCGACCATGCCGGCATCGCGACGCAGATGGTCGTCGAACGCAACCTCGATAGTCAAGGCATCAAGCGCGCCGAGATCGGCCGGGAGGCCTTTCTCGAGCATGTGTGGGAATGGAAGGCTCAGTCAGGGGGCGCGATCACTCGCCAGCTCCGCCGCCTCGGCGCGTCCTGCGACTGGGCGCACGAACGCTTCACCATGGACGAGGGCTACCAGCGCGCGGTCACCCACACTTTCGTCGAGCTGCACAAGCGCGGCCTGATCTACCGCGACAAGCGCCTGGTGAATTGGGACCCGAAGTTCCAGACAGCGATCAGCGACCTCGAAGTCGAGACGCGCGATGTCCAGGGCAGGTTCTGGACCTTAAGCTACCCGCTCGCCGACAACAGCGGCGCGATCCAGGTCGCAACCACGCGGCCCGAAACGATGCTCGCCGACATGGCCGTCGCCGTTCACCCGGAGGACGAGCGCTACAAGACGCTTATCGGCAAGCAGATCAGGCACCCGATCACCGGCCGGCTGATCCCGATCATCGCGGACGAGCATGCCGACCCCGAACTCGGCTCGGGCGCGGTGAAGATCACGCCGGGCCACGACTTCAACGACTATGAGGTCGGCAAGCGCGCCGGCTTCCGGCCGGCGGACATGCTCAACATGTTCGACGCGGAAGCCTACGTCGTGCAGACGGAGGACGGCCTTATCCCGCAGGACTTGCTCGGCCTCACGCGCGAGGAAGCCCGCAAGGCCGTCGTCACCAAGCTCGAAGACGAAGGCGCCCTGGTCCGCGTCGAAGACCGCGTGATCCCGACGCCATTCGGCGACCGCTCGGGCGTCGTGATCGAACCTTGGCTCACGGACCAATGGTATGTCGACGCCGCCAAGCTTGCGCTTCCCGCGCTCCAGGCCGTGCGCAAGGGCGACATCAGGATCGTGCCCGAGACCTGGGCAAAGACCTGGTTCAACTGGCTCGAGAACATCCAGCCGTGGTGCGTGTCTCGCCAACTCTGGTGGGGCCACCGCATTCCGGCGTGGTATGCCGAGGACGGTCGCGTCTTTGTGGCGGACACCGAAGATGACGCGCGCACGGAAGCCGGCGACCAGCCGCTGCGCCAGGACGAGGACGTGCTTGACACCTGGTTCTCATCCGCGCTCTGGCCGTTCGCGACGCTGGGCTGGCCGGACGAGACAGAGGACCTCCGCCGTCACTATCCTAACGACGTTCTCATCTCCGGCTTCGACATCCTGTTCTTCTGGGACGCACGGATGGCGATGCAGGGGATCGAGTTCATGGGCGAGGCGCCGTGGAAGACACTCTACCTCCACGGCCTCGTCCGCGACGCGCAAGGCGCGAAAATGTCCAAGTCGAAGGGTAACACCGTCGACCCGCTCGGCCTGATCGACAAGTACGGCGCCGACGCACTGCGCTTCACGCTCGCCGCGATGGAAAGCCAGGGCCGCGACATCAAGCTCGATGAGAAGCGCGTCGAGGGCTACCGCAACTTCGCGACCAAGCTCTGGAACGCCGCGCGCTTCCTCCAGATGAACGGCGTCGGCGCCAGCGACAGCATTGCTGCGCCGGCCGCGGAGCTTCCCGTCAACAGGTGGATCATCGGCGAGGTCGTCGAGACCCTATCGAAGCTCGACCGCGCGTTCGACGAACTGCGCTACGACGAAATGGCCGACGCCATCTACCATTTCGTCTGGGGCACCTTCTGCGACTGGTACGTCGAGCTGATCAAAGGTGCGTTCGACGAGGAAACCAAGCGCGTCGCGGCCTGGGCCTTCGACCAGATACTGGTGATGCTTCACCCGCTCATGCCCTTCATTACCGAAGAGCTGTGGAGCGCGAACGAGCGGCCTTACGAATTGATCGTTGCGCGGTGGCCCGAGCCGCGGGCGCAGGTCGATCCGTACGCGAAGGCCGAACTGGATTGGCTCGTGCGGCTGATCAGCGAGGTGAGGTCGGCACGGACGGAACTAAATATCCCGCCGTCCGCCAAGCTCAGTCTGTTCGCGGCTGATGCGTCGGAAGAGACGGCGGTTCGGCTCGACCGCAATCACGCCATATTTTCGCGGCTCGCGCGGCTGGAATCCATTCAGCTGTCTGCCTTTCCAGGCACCGGTGCAGCGCAAGTCGTTGTCGACGAGGCCACGTTCGCGTTGCCGCTCGAGGGTGTCATCGACGTCGAAGCCGAGAAATCAAGGCTGTCGAAAGCTGTGGATGCTGCCGAAAAGGAGCGCGACAGCCTCGCCCAACGGCTCGCCAATCCGAATTTCACCGAGCGCGCCAAGCCCGAAGCAGTTGAGAAAGCGCGTGCGGACCATGAGGCCAAGGCTGCGGAAGCCGAACGGCTGCGTGCTGCGGTGGAAAGGTTGGGCTGATCCTGTGCTCCTGCGCAGGCAGGGGCCCAGATTCTTTGCTTAGGACTGGGTCCCTGCCTGCGCAGGGACATGAGGAGGAACATGCCAGACGCAGGAACTCGACGAGCCGGCCGCGGCGACCTGACGCAAGGGCCGATCGCCAAGACGCTGCTCGCCTTTGCGCTGCCGACGCTCGCCTCCTCGATCCTTCAATCGCTCAACGGCACGGTCAACGCGATTTGGGTCGGTCGCTTCCTCGGCGAGGGCGCGCTTGCCGCCACCTCCAACGCCAACATGGTGATGTTCCTGCTGACCGCCTTCGTGTTCGGCTTCGGAATGGCCTCGACCATCCTCATCGGCCAGGCGTGGGGCCGCAAGGACGTCGAGGGCGCGCGCCGGGTGTTCGGTACTGCTACCGGCGGTTTTGCAGTCGTCACCGTACTGATCGCGATCGCCGGCTACTTCCTCGCCCCGTCTATTCTGCACCTCTTGGGGACGCCTGGCGACGCGGCGCCGCTCGCGCTGGCTTACCTCCGAGTTATTTTTCTCGCGATCCCCGCGCTGCTCCTTCTCACGCTGATGATGATGGCGCTGCGCGGCGCGGGTGACAGCCTGACGCCCTTGTGGTTCATGATCATCGCCGTCGTCCTCGACAGCGGTCTCAACCCGTTCTTCATCCGCGGCATCGGCCCCTTCCCGCGTATGGGGATTGCCGGCTCGGCAATGTCCACCCTGGTCGGCAATTACGTCAGCCTGATCGGCCTTTTCATCTACATTTACGCCAAGGACCTGCCGCTTCGGCTTCGCGGCAGCGAGCTTCGCTATTTGCTGCCCAATCCGGCGATCCTGAAGACACTGCTCATCAAAGGTCTGCCGATGGGCATTCAGATGATCGTCATCTCGATGTCCGCTCTGGCGCTGGTCGGAATGGTCAATCGCGAAGGCGTCGACACCACGGCAGCCTTCGGCGTCGCGATGCAGTTGTGGACCTACGTCCAGATGCCGGCGATGGCGCTCGGCGCCGCGGTCAGCGCGATGGCGTCACAGAATATCGGCGCGGGAAAATGGGAGCGTGTGGGCCAGATCACGCGGGTCGGTATCGTCCAGTCGCTGCTGATCACCGGCGGCTTGATCGTCCTCCTGACGCTCGCCGACCGCACGGTGCTCAGCTTGTTCATGGGCCCGGACAGCCCGGCGCTCCCGATCGCCCGGCACATCCACCTGCTCGCGAGCTGGAACTTCCTTTTGTTCGGCGTGATGATGGTGCTGTTCGCAACCGTGCGCGCGAACGGAGCGGTGTGGGCACCGCTGATCATCCTCGCCATCGGGCTGGTGCCAGTGCGCTTCGGCTATATCCTCGCGACCTACCGCTGGCTCGGCGCCGATGCGATCTGGACCAGCTTCCCGGTAACGTCGCTGATCAACCTCGCGCTCGCCGCCGCTTATTATCTAAACGGCAGCTGGAGGAAGGCACGCATGTCGGCTGGCGAATATGCCGACACCGACGAATGCACCGAAGAAGCGCTTGCCACGCGCGAGCCGGGTGGCGCTCTCAACCCGGCAGGCTAAAGGGGCGGCATGATCGCGTCCTTCCCAGCCTTGCGCATGCGCCGCGGCCGTTCGAGTGCGTGGATGCGCTCGATGCTCGCCGAGAACCGGCTGCATCCTTCCGATTTCATCTGGCCGCTGTTCGTTTGCGATGGCCGAGACTGCGAGGAACCGATCGGGTCGCTTCCTGGCGTCAGCCGATGGAGCGTCGATCGTCTCGCAGCCAAGGCGCGCGAAGCCGCCGACCTCGGCATTCCGTGCATCGCGCTCTTCCCCAACACGCCGAACGAGCTGCGTACCGACGATGCGCGTGAAGCCCTCAACAGCGACAATTTGATCTGCCGCGCGATCAAGGCGATCAAAGACGCGGTGCCGGAGATCGGCGTGCTCACCGACGTCGCGCTCGACCCCTACACCAGCCACGGCCACGACGGCATGATCGACTTGGCGGGCAACGTCATCAACGATGACACGATCGAGATCCTCGTGCGGCAGGCGCTAGTGCAGGCGGAGGCCGGCGCGGACATTGTCGCCCCCTCGGACATGATGGACGGCCGCGTTGCAGCGATCCGCGCCGCCCTCGAGGACGCCGAGCACCAGAACGTTGCGATCATGGCTTACGCCGCGAAATATGCCTCTGCCTTCTACGGCCCGTTCCGCGAAGCCGTGGGGTCGCTCGGACGCCTGAAAGGCGACAAGCGCGGCTACCAGATGGACCCGGCAAATATCGAAGAAGCCTTGCGTGAGGTCGAGCTGGACCTCGCCGAAGGCGCCGATTTCGTCATGGTCAAGCCCGGGTTGCCGTACCTGGACGTAGTGACTCGCGTGAAGGATGCATTCGGCGTGCCGACCTTCGCCTACCAGGTCAGCGGCGAGTACGCGATGATCGAGGCATCGGCGGCGGCCGGTGCGGGGGATCGCGATGCGCTGATCCTGGAGACGCTCATGGCCTTCAAACGCGCCGGGGCGACCGGGGTGCTGACCTACCATGCGGTGGATGCCGCGCGCCTGATCGCGTGATTGACGATCTGCGCGCGCAGATCGGGCGGCTGCGCGATGCCGCTGCTCCGCTGGAGCCGGATGCAAACTCGCGCCGAGCCCTTGGGGAACAGGCGCTCGGACACGCACTCGCTTATTGGGACCAGGTCGAGAGCGCACCCAGTAATCGGCCGTGGTCGCAGGTCTTCAGCCAGCACCTCGAACCGGAGTTTGCGGAGGAGGGAAGGGACCCCGCCTCGACCCTCGACTATGTCGCCGCATGTGTCGATCAGCCGGGCTTGGCGACCACGTCGCCGCGGTTCATGGCGTACATTCCCGGCGGCGGCGTCCCTTTTTCGGCGTTCGGCGATCTCCTGGCCGCAACGTCCAACAAATACTCTGGATTCGCTTCGGCCAGCCCGGGCGCGGTCCGCATAGAGAATGCGTGCGTCGCATGGCTGGCCAGCCTCATCGGTTTTCCCCAGGAAGCCGCAGGCACGCTGACCTCCGGCGGCAGCATCGCCAACCTCACGGCCGTGGTCGCCGCTCGCGACGCCCGCGACCCTGAGGGAGGCGGCGCCGTCTACGTCACCCGCTTCGCCCATTATTGCGTCGACAAGGCGCTCCACATCGCCGGGCGCAGCCGTTCGCTCAAGCGGATCATCGCCACCGACGAGAGCTATCGAATGTCCGTCGAAGCGCTTGAGCAGGCGCTCGAAGAGGACCGGCGCAACGGCATCCGCCCCTGGATGGTCATTGCGTCCGCGGGCACCGTCGATACCGGCGCAATTGACCCTCTGCCGGAGATCGCGGAGCTATGCCGCCGCTACGGCGCATGGTTCCATGTCGACGGCGCCTATGGGGGCCTGTTCGCTCTGTGCAACGAGGGTAAGGCGCTGCTTCGTGGTATCGAGATGGCCGACAGCGTCGCGCTCGACCCGCACAAGACCTTGTTTCTGCCCTACGGCACCGGCGCCGTTGTCGTTCGGGACGGCAAGCTGCTGCAGGAGGCGTTCAGCGCATCCGGCGAGTACATTCGCCCGCTCGGCGAGTCCGAAGTCGGGCCGTCGCCCGCGGACCTTTCGCCGGAGCTCACCCGCCACTTTCGCGCGCTCCGTCTGTGGCTGCCACTGCAGATGGCCGGCATCGCGGCATTCCGAGCCGCACAGTCCGAGAAGCTTGCACTGGCGCGCTATTTCCATGCGCGTTTGTCCCGGATCGAAGGCTTCGACCCCGGCCCCGAACCGCAGCTCTCGGTTGTCGCCTTCCGTTACCTCCCGAAGACGGGCGACATCGACGAATTCAACGAACGGCTGATGCAGCACATTCAGCAGGAGGGCCGCGTCATGATGAGCGGCACGCGCATCGACGGCAGCTATCGCCTTCGCTGCGCCATCCTGTGCTTCCGCACCCATCTCGAGCATGTCGACGACGCCGTCGACGCGGTGATCCGCGGCGTCGAGGCGCTCAGTTAAATTCCCAGCCTTCGCTGGATCGCGCTGATTTGCTCCGCCTGACGCTGGTCGATCTCGCCCACATCGGCGCCAGCGCTCTTGATCGCCGCCAGATCGTTGGGCGAGATTCCTCCGTGCGTCTGCAGGGCATTCGCACCGATGGCGTCGATGTCCGACAGCGCAATTCGGGTCGGTCCCGCCGCGGCAATCGCTGCGGAAAGCGCCTCCTGCGCCGCGACCCACCCCTCGCTCTGCGGCGCTCCCGCCGCAGCCGCGAGCCGTTCCGCCTCCGTTGCGCTCGAACGAAATGCGGCATCCCCGTCGCGCGCCTGCGCGACAAGCTGGGCGAGCTGGCTCGCGAGGGCAGTGGTGACAGGGCGATCGTTCATCGGCCGCTCGACAGGCAGCCGCGGATCCAGTGCTTCGCCCGCCCGCGGCTGTAGCGACGGATAGGGACCGCCCGGCGTCGTGCACGCGCCGAGAGCCAAGAAAGCCAGGGTGGAAAAGCCGATGGAACGCATCGCTCGCCGCTGTAAGAGAGCCGCGTCCACGCCGCAATCGCAAGGGTTGCGCGAGGCGGCGCGTCCCCCTATGTCGCCGCTTCCGCGCCGCTCCTCACGCGTCGCGACCCGCGCGCCCGTAGCTCAGCTGGATAGAGCACCAGACTACGAATTTGGGGGTCAGAGGTTCGAATCCTTTCGGGCGCGCCACTTCCATCAGGAGTTCACGACGCCAGAAGGCGGAGTGGAAAGTCTATTGAGCGACCTGCGATTCAGCGTGTCCGCTGGCGCCTGACTGCAATTGAACAATAGCTTCATCGATAGCGTCGCGGACTCGAATTCAGCGACGCTAAGCGCAGCTGGCGCAGCGACTGGTCCGAATGGTCGTCTCCATTAAACGGCAGACGAGCAAAAACATATTCCCTGCCACCGTCATTTGATCCGAGCGACAGTTCGATCTGGCCGGCGTCGATCACCAGCGACTGAATCTGCATCCAACCAATCTCCGAGCAAGACGCCAATAGCGGATATACTGGCGCAACTGTATCGGAATTAATGTGCGTTAGAACTAGGGGTTGTCCCATGATAGAACATGGGGATGACGGAAGCTTTCCCGGTCCACTGCTGGCCGCTGAACGCGCGAGGCCACCATCGCTTCACGCTCGGCCGCATTGTGGATTGCTCGGCCGAAGTGATCCGTGCCTATGCCAGTGAACAGCTGGCGACTCATCCCGGCGTCGGGCTGTGGGAATGTGAGCTGGACACCGATGAGATCATTTGGTCCGACGAAATTTATGATATTTTCGGGGTCCCACGCGGTGCAACGGTCACCCGTGCCGAGGCCCTGACATATTATAGCCCCCATAGCCGGGCGGTGCTGGAGGGTTTGCGATCGGAGGCGATCGAGCACAAAAGGTCTTTCGTGCTCGACGCCGAAATCAGACCTGGCCACGGGCTGCAGCGTTGCTGGATGCGGATCGTTGCCGCGCCAGTATGCGAGGACGGCGAGGTCGTCCGGCTCCAAGGGTTCAAGCAGATCATCTGATCACCCGTCCCCGGCATCTGCCGAGTGTCTGCTTTCGACCCGAAGCTGCGCCCTCCACTCGGGTAAGCATGCTTAGGACATACGGATAATTGCGGAGGCCGAGCAGCTGAACTCAAGCATATGTAAAGGGCATGAAGGCAATTTGGCTGCTGCCTGGCGCGCTCGCAGCGACTGTCGTGATGGCTCCAGCCAGGTTCGCTGGATCAGCGAGCAGTCCACTTTCATTCTTCGAAGGCATCACCGAAAGCGTCGGAACGCTCAGAGTGATCATGCATAAGCCGGTATTGACTAAGAGTGTCGGTCGCGGAGAGATCATGCCCGACGGATCGCTCAGCCTACTCCAGCGCGTGGAGGATCAGGGACAACCGGTGCACATCCGTCGGTGGTTGATCAGGCAAATGACCCCTGGTCATTTTTCGGGCTCGATGTCCGATGCTTTGGGACCGGTCACCATCGACCAAGAGGGCGCGCAGTATCGCTTTCGTTTCAAGATGAAGGGCGGTCTTTCCGTTGAGCAACGGCTGACTCCGCTGGAAGGCGGCCTTTCAGCGACGACCGATATGACCGTGCGCAAATTCGGAATGACCGTGGCAAGTTCACACGGGATTGTTCGCAAGCTATCCTGATGCCAGGGTGGCGCCCGAGGCAGTGCTCGATGCAATAGAGGAAAGCGCGCCCTAGGGGCCCGCGTTTCCAGGTTCGACGATCAGGCGCTGACTGCGGTCGTCGTGGTCATCGCTCGTGCGGCAAAGTCTTCAGCAAGCTTGGCATGCCAGGCGCGGGCGTTTTCCGTCACCGCGCGCTGTGCAGCCATACGTTCCTCGACCGCGCGACGGCGATAATAACGCTCGTTCGACTCCACTTGGGCCCCCCTCAACTCGGCACAGTCTCGGACCATCATGCGAAACTCTTTAAGAGATCGTGAATAATCCACAGCCCCTGTGGATAATTCTTGGTCGATTCGGGTCCATAACAAACAATGTCCCGTCGCGGAACACAGCGTTGCCCAGCGGTGACACACATCCCTTAATCACGGATTATCTCTGAAACCTAACAACTCGACGCTCGTTGGGCCGGGAAATGGTTTCGAAGGAAAGCACCATGCTGAGTTCGATTCAGTCCCGCCGCACTCCCTTCAATCCGAATGCGCGCGGTTATCATGCGGTCTATCATGAGGGTGAAGTGAATCACTGCCCCGGCTGTGGCCGCACCCACTGGCTGATCGGCCGCTTGTCGGCGGAGTGCGCCTTCTGCTCGACGGCGCTGCCGTTGAAGGAAGTGGGCACCCACGGTCCTGCACCGACGCCGGTGTTCTGGAGCGGGGTCCGGCCGAGCTACGCCGAGCTCAACGCCGCCTAGGCTTTCAAATCCACTTTCTGCGAAATGCGTTCAGGTGTAAGCTCGAACGCATGCGGAAAGTCGCTCTTTTCTTACTGTTGGTGACTTCCGGGCCGGCTGCGCTGGCTGGCCCGGGAGCATCCGGCTTCACCCTCGTGAACGGGACCTCCGGCCAATTCGCAGAGGTGTCGATCCGCCGCGCGGGCAGCAATGACTGGAAGCCGCTCGAAACCTCGCCGTCGGCGGGAGCGCGAACGAACGTTCAATTCAAGGATCCGGATTGCGCGTTCGACATCCGCGCAAACGTCGGTGGCTCACCGATAACCTGGGGCGGCGTCAATCTGTGTGACGTGAAGAGCGTAACTCTGAAGAAAGATGATAACGCCGGGGCGTGGGTCGATTATGACCAATAGGCGTCCGGCGCCTTAGCGACGCAGCATAAGGACCGGCCGCAACAGCCGGTGCCGCCGGCCTGACTGCGTCGAGCAGCTTCCCGCCAGCCACAAAGACAACGCCCGTGCAGGCGGATGCCAGAAGCCAGCCCTGAAAGCCTGGATAGGTTTCGAGATACAGCCGCCCGCGCTCCACCGCGCCCAACGCGATCGCATAGATGACGAGCCACGCCTCCCAACGCGTCTTGATCGTAAACAGCCGACCGACTTTCCGAAGCATATCACATCCCGATTCGTTAAGAACGCAACGTCTCAACGGCGGATTTGAGCCATATGCGCCTTAAGAGAAACGGTAAATAGAAAGTTAACGATTAGATCAGTTGTGCCAAATCGAGATTTTCGAGCAGAGCCTCCCGCGCGGCCTCGATTTCGCGAAGCAGAACAGGGTTCTGTAGCTCGTCAGAGTGGATCTGTTCCGGCCAGCTTCTCCCGACCACGTCGGCGATCCGGTCGAGCTTTGCTTCATCGACGAGGAAGCGCGGATCGATGGTCGCCGGATCGGCGACCACGCGCAGCCGGAGGCACGCCGGCCCACCGCCATTGGCCATTGATTCCCTGACGTCCACGACCTCGACGCGCCGGATCGGTCCGTTGCCTGCGACATGCCGCTCGATCCACTGCCACACGGAAGGGGTCTGCCGCGCCTCGGTCGGAACGATCAGCGTCGGCTGCCCGTCCGGCGGCGTCACGAGCTGGGCATTGAACAGATAGGAGCGCACGGCATCGGCGAGCGGCACCTGTGCCTCAGGGACTTCGACATATTCAAAGCCCGGGACCAATGCCGAGCATTGCCCGACCAGTGCGTTCTTGTCGGCAAAGGCTTTTTCGTGCGCGAAGAGCACGCGTTCGTTCGCGACGGCGACGACATCGTTGTGGAATGCGCCCGCTGCGATCGCATCCTCCGACTGCGCTGCGAAGATCATCCGCGACGGGTCGAGCCCGTGCTTGCGTGCAATCGCCTTCGAAGCCTCTACATGCTGTCGGGCCGGGAATGCGCCGCCTGAGATGCCATAAACGAACACTTCGACGCCCGGCTCGCCATACGCCGGCGATATCCGCATGTGGTTCGCTGCGCCCTCGTCGCCGAACGCCGGTGGGATCGGGTCGTGCACCGCGAATGCGTCCGATCCGAACGCCACGCGCAGCTGCGCCAGCGTTGCCGGCCACTCATGGCTGCGATGCGGCATGGTCCTGAGGTTCGCGACGGTCAGGTGGCACTTGCCGTCGCCCGTATCCGGCGCTGGCGAGACCGTCGCAGCGTTTGCCGCCCACATGGCCGACGCGGACATGGCGGCGGCAGCAAGAGGCTTCTCCGCGCGTTCGATATCCTCCGCCAGCTCACTGAGCCACGCGCGGTTGGGTCGCGGGTGCGGCAGGAAGATGCCCTGACTCAGCCCAAGCGCCAGGTTCGCGCGCATCTTTTCGAGACCCTGCAACGCCGCTGCCCGAGGCTGCGATATCTGGCCGGCATGGTTCATCGACGCGACGTTGCCGAAGCTTAGGCCCGCATAATTGTGACTGGGCCCGACAATCCCATCGAAATTGATCTCCCGAAGGCTCACCGGTTGACCATCGTCACCGTGTCGCCGACCCCGATCTCGAGCAGTTCCGCCGCCTCCGGATCGATCTTCACGCCCTTTCTCAGCTTCTTCACAGAGCCGCAGCAAGCGCGAAAGTCTTTGAGCCGGCCCGCCGCGACCAGCACCTTTGAGGGACCACCGTCGCCGATCTCGGAGATCACTTCTTCACGGGATTCGCGGATTGTGCGGATGTCGTCGGTGCGTGCGGTGACGGTCGGTCCGCCATCAAAAATGTCGACGTAGCGGTCGAACAGGAAACCCTCCGTCTCGAGCATTCTCAGCGCCGCCCGCCCGCTTGGGTGGGGTTGGCCAATGACGCTTTTTGCCTCCTCCGTCAGAAGGGCAACGTAAATCGGCGAGCGCGGCATCAAGTCGGCGATGAACTTGGTGCCGTGCACGGCATTGAATTCGTCGGCTTCGGGAAAGCTCATGCCGAAGAACTTGCCCGCGAGCGCATCCCAAAAGGGCGCATGACCGGCTTCATCCATGACGCCTCGAAGCTCCGCGAGCGTTCGATCGCCGAAGCGTGCGCGATGCTGCTTCATGAAAAGATACCGGCTGCGGGCAAGTAGCGCGCCCCAGCCGCCGGCGCGCAGTTCCGGATGGAGGAACAGGCCGCCGACTTCGGATGAGCCTTCCAGGTCAGTTGTGAGCGACAATCGCTGGTTGCGGAAGGTCTTGCCGAGCTCCAGGCTGCTCTGGGTGAGCGTGCTCATATGATAAGAATAGAAGGGCTGCGTCACGCCAACTTGCCCGAACACCTGACAGGTACCTCGGATCAGGCGTTTCTTCGGGTCTTCGAGGACGAACATGTAAAGATCGCCGCCCTGCTCGTCTTTCTTACGCGTGAAGGATGCGTCGGAACGCGCGAGCTTGCCCACAAGCGTGCCGCGATCAGCGGGAAGGTTTGTGAAGCCTCCGCCCGTCAGCTTTGCCATCTGGTAGATGGCTTTGAAATCGTCGCCCGTCGCGGGTCGTACCCGGAAGCTCATGCTGCCTCCGACGCGAGGCGCAGGATCGTCAGCGCGGACAGGGTTGCGCGTTCCGCGAGAGATTCGACGATCAGAAATTCCTCCATGCTGTGGATCTTGCCGCCGCGAACGCCCATCGTGTCGACGACAGGCACTCCGCAGGCGGCAATATTGTTGCCGTCGCACACGCCGCCGGACGGCTGCCAGGAGATCGGCTGGCCAAGGTCGGCTCCGGCTTTCCTGACGAGATTGAAAAGCGCCTCGGCTTCCTTGGTCAACGGTTTTGGCGGCCGGCCGAAGCCTCCATGCGCCTCGATGAAGACGTCGTGCTGCTTGGCGGTCTCGTCGAGCGCTTTCGCAATCAGGCGCGCGGCAATCTCCTGATCGTCCGTGGTCCTCGGCCGCATGTTCACGCGAAGAATCGCGAGGTCCGGGACCACATTATTGGGCGAGCCACCGTCGATCTTCGCCGGGTTGATACTGAGGCCAGGGGTCTTCGACATTGCGAGCCGCAGCGCGAGCTCCGACGCGGCGACAATCGCGTTGCGCCCGTCCTCGGGATTGCGGCCGGCATGAGCGCTCCGGCCGCGGACGACGAACGAGAAATTGCCACTGCCCGGCCGCGCCCCAGCGAGCGTTCCGTCGGGCAGCGCTGCGGGCTCGTAGGTCAGCGCGGCGCGCTTGCCTGCAGCGGCTTGCGCGAGGAGCGTTGCCGACGCCGGCGAGCCGACTTCCTCGTCGCTGTTGATGACGACTTCATATCCGATACGCTCTGCCGAATCGCTCTTCTCCACTGCCTTCAGCGCGGCGAGCATCACGGAGAGGCCGCCTTTCATATCGGCGACACCTGGCCCGTTCAGGACGCCGTCCTCAAGCCAGCGCGTCTTTTGAAACGCGTGATCCTCCCCGAAGACCGTGTCCATGTGCCCGGTGAGGAGCAGTTGCACGGGCGCAGTCGGCCGAACGGTTAGGTGAAGATGCCGGCCGTGCGGGATGTTCCTCGACTCGCCCGCGCCATCGACGCTCTCGACGGTCGCCGGGCTCTGGAGGCGGAGCACGCCGGGAAGCGCAGCGAACGCATCCGCCAATAGATCGGCCATGCGCTCGAGCCCGGCGAGGTTGCGCGACCCGCTATTGATCGCCGACCAGGCGAGCACCTGATCGAGCATCGGCTCGGCTGCAGCTCGCTCGACGATCTCGCGTTCGGTGGACGGCAATTCCCCCATGCGCGGCTCCTAGCCAAGCCGCATGCGGAACGCCACACCGCTAGCCGCTGACGATCGCGGGTGCTCGTCCGAACGCTTCAGCCAGCCGCAGAAGCCGGCGCTCGACCTGATCGCCGACCAAGGCCTCTTCTCCGCGCCTGGTATGCAGCTGGATTGCTCCATTCGACACGCTGAGACTGGTGCGCTTGAGAATTGCGCCGACGCCTCCGGACAAGCGCTGTCCGAGCCGCATTGCGACGCCCCAGCAATGGGCCCGCCGGAGCTGAGCTTCACTGCAAAGCTGTTCGAGGCGTGGGTTCAACCGCTCGCGGCCGAAAGTCGAAGCCAGCGCCTGCGCCAGCACGACGCGGCCGGCCGGATCGATCGCGACCCAGTTTCCATGAAGCGCCATCTCCTCGGCCCGGTCTGCGCGGAAGCCCGGATTCGCCTGCCAGGCCACGTCGGCGAGGAGGCACGCAGCGAGACGGAGCCGTTGCATCTCCGGCGGATCCTCGAAAATGGGGGCGATCCACGCGTCGAGCAGGTCACCGTGCTGGCCGAAGCGATATTCTCCGGCCCCCGCATGGCGCGCTTCTTCGATCAGCGGATCTTGCGCGCGAACGTCCGGCTTAAGGCTCGAATAGAGCAGTCCCTCGCGGATGCCGTAGCTCGAGAGAACGAGCCGCGAGGGCTCCAGTTGCTCTACCAGCAGGTCAAGAAGCATGGCTGCGACTGGCGTCGATGCAAGCCGAGCCGGAGCGATCGACCGCGCAAGGCGAACGTCGAGGTTCTGGAGCAACTTCCGAAGTTCGCGCGCTCGCGCTGCCTTCATCCGATACTGCTGGGTGATCGGCAGCGGAAAGTCGGTCGCAAGCATGTCGATCCGCGCCAGAGCGCGCCACGTGCCACCGACCATGTAGAAGTTGCGGCCCTTCGCCCGTGCCCCGATGCCGCTCTTCTTGAGCGCAGCACGCAGGATGTCGCGTGCTTCGCGCTCGCCGCTGTTCGTAGCGCGCGCGCGAAGAACGCCGAGCGGAAGGGAAATTCCGCCAGCTGTCGAGCCGTCGCCGACATTCACCAACTCCAGGCTTCCGCCGCCGAGGTCCCCGACCGTACCGTCCGCATCGGGAATGCCCGACAGCACGCCCTCGCCAGCGAGCTGAGCCTCCTCCTCCGAGCTCAACACCTCGCAGGCGAAGCCGAGACGGTCGATTTCGCGCACGAATTGCGGACCGTCGGCGGCATCGCGGATCGCCGCCGTCGCGACCACCCGTGTACGCTTCACCTTCATCTGGTCGAGCAGCAGACGGAAGCGCCGCAAAGCCGCGAGCGCCACGTGCCGCGGCTCCGTCGGCAACGGCCCCTGCGCGTCTGGTCCGGAGCCAAGTCCGGCAAGCACTTTTTCGTTGAAGATCGGCGTCGGGACCCGCGGCGGACCGGCATAGACGACAAGGCGGACCGAGTTCGACCCGATGTCGATGATCGCAGCGGGCTCCGCCGTCGCCACCAGAATGCATCCCCTGTCTTACCGGCCGCGGTTGAAGCGCAGCTTGGGTACTTTCCGCCCTTTCTTTAGGGCCTGCCCGCGGCCGGACAAGCTCGGGTTCGACATGAAATAATTGTGCAGGTTGAAAGCTTGATCGGGCTTCGGCTGGAGGCGCGTGTATGTCCCGTCGGGATTGAGCCGCCAGCTCTGCTCATTGTCGATGAGGTTCGCGACCATCACTTGGTCAAGCAATTGGGCGTGCACCGTCTTGTTCTCGATCGGCAGCATATATTCGATCCGCCGGTCGAAATTGCGCGGCATCCAGTCTGCTGAGCTGATGTAGACCTTGGCTTCGGGGTTCGGAAGCTCGTGCCCATTGGCGAACGCCCACATGCGAGCGTGCTCGAGGAACCGGCCGACGATCGACTTCACGTAGATGTTCTCGGAGAGCCCCGGAACGCCAGGACGGAGACAGCAGACACCACGCACGACCAAGTCGGCCGACACGCCGGCGCTGCTCGCCTCATAGAGCTTGTCGATGATCGCCGGGTCGACCAGCGAATTGAGCTTGGCCCAGATGCCTGCCGGCTTGCCCGCTTTCACAGCAGCGATCTCCGCGTCGACGAGCCTGATGAGCTCGCTCCGCATGTTCTGCGGCGAGATGACCAGCTGCTTCAGATTCCGCGGCTCGAGGTAACCGGTGATGTAGTTGAACAGCTTGGCGGCATCACGGCCCGTCACCGGGTTGGCGGTGAAGTAGCTGAGATCGGTGTAAATCTTTGCGGTGACCGGGTGATAGTTGCCAGTGCCGAAGTGGCAGTAGGTGCGGTAACCCTTCTCTTCGCGCCGAATGACCATGGAGACCTTGGCATGGGTCTTCCAGTCGATGAAGCCGTACACGACCTGCACGCCCGCCCGCTCCAGGGCGTTGGCCCACATGAGGTTCTGCTCTTCGTCGAACCGTGCCTTTAGCTCAATCACCGCGGTAACCGATTTGCCGGCTTCCGCGGCGTCGATCAGCGCCTTGATGATCGATGACTGCTTGCCCGCTCGGTACAGCGTCTGCTTGATGGCAATAACATCCGGGTCGGCTGCTGCCTGCTGGATGAACTCGACCACAACCTCGAAGCTCTCGTACGGGTGGTGGACGAGGAAATCCTTCTCGCGGATCGCCGCGAAACAGTCTCCACCATGTTCACGGACGCGTTCCGGAAAGCGCGGATTGAACGGTGGGAACTTAAGGTCGGGCCGGTCTTCTTCGACGAGTTGCGCCAAATCGTTCATTCCGAGGAAGCCCCGCGTCTCGGAAACGATCGCAGTCTGCGCATCCAAGCCTTCGATTAGCTCCTGCACCAGGCTGTCCGGCATCTCCGGCTCGAGTTCCAGGCGCACGACTCGCCCGCGCCGGCGCCGCTTGATGGCCGAGCGGAAATAGAGCGCGAGATCCTCGGCTTCCTCTTCGATCTCGATGTCGCTGTCGCGGATGATCCGGAAGGCGCCGCCGCGAAGCAGATGATATTTCGGAAACAGATAATCCGTCTTGCGGCGGATGAGCGTTTCGAGCGCAATGTAGCGGCCGCCCTCGCCAGGCAGGCGCACGAACCGAGGCAGTGTCGGAGGCGCCATGATCAGCTCGCGCACATTGGTGCGGCCCTTGCTGAGCTCGAAGATCAGGCTGAGGCCTTTGTTCGGGATGAACGGGAAGGGGTGCGCGGGGTCGATCGCCTGCGGCGTCAGAACCGGAAAGATCTGCTCGCGGAACTGCTTGTCGAGCCAGGTCTCTGTGTCAGCGTCGAGCGGCTCGTCCCCAACCACGTGCATACCAGAATTGTCGAGGTCGGCTTGCAGCTGCGCCCAAACTTCGTGTTGGCTGGTGACCAGCCGGTCGGCTTGAGCCGTGGTCGCCGCAAGCTGTTGGGCCACGGTCTGCCCGTCCATGGAAATCTCTTCGACCCCCATGGTCTGGTGCGCCTTGAGGCCAGCCACCCGCACCATGAAGAACTCATCGAGATTGTTGGCCGATATCGACAGGAACCGCACGCGCTCCAGCAGTGGATGCTTCGGATTGCACGCTTCCTCGAGAACGCGGCGGTTGAACGCCAGCCAGCTCAGTTCCCGATTGAAGTAGCGGGGCTCGGCTTGCGGTTCCGCAACCGCGGACGCAGCGATCTCGCTGGCATTGTCCATCAGCTGTTGCGGACGGGAAGTGATACGGTCGATCTTGCCCACTGCATGTCGTAGAGTTGAAACAGGGGGCTGTTACAGACTTGTGACGAAAATTGGTATGACGCTGCCGCCATTGGCGGAGTTGGAAAGGGGTCAGCTGTGAGCAAGGACAAGAAAAAAACTAAAAAAGACAAGAAGAAGGCCGCAAGCAACGGCTCGCTCGCAAGCCTCAAGGCCATGACCGAAAACCCGCTGGTTGCCGATGTCGTCGCAGCGGCGCTCGTCGCGACGGCAGCTGCTCTCAAGGATTCGAAGAAGGCTCGCCGCTTGGCGGGTGAGGCGGGGGAGCAGCTGACCGATATCGGGAAAGGAAGCACCGATCGCGGAAACGCGATGTGGGATCTGGCGCTCGATGTCGGCCGCCGTACCCTCGAAACACTCGCGAGCGAGGCGTCGGGAAAAAGCGGCAAGGGAAAGTGAGGCCGCCGCTCAACGCGGCTTGACGAACTTCAGCGCATATTGGTCGGTGTGGCCGCGGATCGCCTCGTCGAAGATCGGCTTCGTGTGATCGTCGCCTGTCCGGCGAAGGAAATTGCCCTCGGCGGCGAGCTTGAACCCCGCTGAGGTGACCTCCTTTACGACGAGATCGCGGTTGATGCGGTGGAGCTTCTCGATCTCCGCATCGGTCAGTCCCGGAGCACCTTGGTGGTCGAGGATGAAGAACACGCCTCCGGGCTTCAGAGCGGCATAGACCGCGCGGTCGAAAGCGAGCGTGTCGACCGTACCGTATTTGGCGATCTTCAGGTCGTGGTAGTTCTGAGTGATCCAGGCAATATCGAGCGGCTTCGGGAACTTGACGGTGCCGAACGGCTGTACGTCCATCGACACGTTCTTCCATTTCCCTTCAGCGACGAGGGCCTGGTCTCCTTCGACGGCGCCTTTCCACTTGTCGTTCTCGATTCCGTAGACGTGTCCGCTCGGACCCACGACGTCGCTCAGCATGCGGGTGAAATATCCGCCGCCAGGATAGAATTCGCCGACAAGCATCCCAGGCTTCACACCGGCGAAGGCTAAGGTTTCGGCAGGCTTGCGCAGTGCGTCGGCAGCCTTGCTGTCCGCAGGGCGGGCTGGATCGCCGAGGGCCTTCACAATGACGGGCGAGATCGTCGGTGAAGCGGCAACCGTGACGCTGGTGACCGCGAGCAGCAACGAGACGAGATAGCGCATGCAACCCTCCGGATGTGAACGTGACCGACATAGCTGATGTGCTGCCGGGCTGAACTTTGTTTCGACCGACAGCCGTTTCCCGCATGCCGAACAGCCTGGCGTCTTGGTCAATTCATTCGGCAGCTCGATCATTCCGTTGCCGTGCCCCCGCCACTAATGAAGCCTGACCACAACGAAGAACGATCCAATGCTGAAACCGACCGTCGAACAACTCTACCTGGAAGACCTGCACGTCGGTCAGCGCTGGACGAGCGCGCCGCATCATCTCGATGCCGAGCAGATCAAGTGCTTCGCCGCGGAATACGACCCGCAGCCTTTCCATCTCAGCGACGAGGGCGCCGCGAACACGATGTTCGGCACTCTTGCTGCGAGCGGGTGGCACACCATGGCGCTCACGATGCGCATGCTCGTCGACAGCGTTCCGCTTGCGGATGGACTGATCGGCGCCAGCACGGAAGTGGCGTGGCCGCGGCCGACGCGACCGGGAATGACGCTTCAAGTGTTCAGCGAGATCACGGATATCAGGCCATCACGATCCAAGCCGGACATGGCCATGGTGACGATGCGCAGCGAAACCCGCGACGAAAAAGGCGACGTGCTCCTGATCTTCATGGCGCGGATGCCCGTCTCCAAACGGGCGCGGGCTTAGCCCAACCCGCGTTCGATCGACCGCTCGTGCAAATAGGCTGCGGCTGCGAGATCCTGCACGACGTGGCCGAGCGACTTGTAGATCGTGACCTGGTGATCGTTTTCGCGTCCCTGGATCCGGCCCGCGAACACGTCGCCGATCTCACAAGCGACGTGCGTGTCGTCGATCGCTCCGGCGTCACGCGCGACCGCCAGCTCGGCACCCTGGGCGAGCACGCCCGGACGGTAATCGGCGATGTAGCGAGCTTTGGCCACAAGTGCGGTGTCGACTTCCACTGGCCCTAGATAGCTCGATCCGACGAGGTTGATGTGCGTGCCCGGCCTGACCCATTCGCCAAGCAGGACCGGCTCGGCAGAAGAGGTCACCGTGCAGATTACGTCGGCCCTCGCGGCAGCCTCCCGATTGTCTGCGACAGGAGTGATCGTCCGACCGGTCTCCTTGGCCATCCGATCCGCGACCTCGCGAGCCTTTTCGGTCGACTGTCCCCAAAGGAGGATCTCGCGAAACGGCCGCACAAGCGGCAGCGCATGCAAATGCGATTCCGCCTGAAGGCCCGTGCCGAAGATGGCGAGAACGTCAGCGTCGGTACGGGCGAGCGCATCGGTTGCGGCTGCGGTCGCGCAAGCCGTGCGGATCTTGGTGATCGGCTCGGCGTCGGCGATGCAGCTGACCGCTCCGGTCATCCCATCATAGGCAACGACCACGCCTTGATGGCGCGTGCGTCCCGGCCGATCCGGGTCCCCGAACACGCTGACCAGCTTCGCGCCGAACGTCGAAAGAGCCGCCAACTCGCCGGGCATGGTCCCGAACATCTCGTTCTTGCCGACCGTGAAGATCTGCCGCAGCGGTTGCGGTCGCTCCCCGCTCGAAAGAGCCGCCATCGCCTGGCGCATCGCTTGGATGCAGCCCGGATAATCGAGCAGCTCCTCGACCTGAGACACGTTGTAAAAGGCAATCGGCATGGCGGGCGACTGTAGAACGAGCTTAGCACCTGGCGGAAGCCTTCGCTCTTAGAGATGTTCGGCGAACTCCTGCAGCAACCGCCGATAGAGATCGCGCTTGAACGGTACGATCAGCTCCGGAAGTTGCTGCGGCTCGATCCACTTCCAGTCGCGAAACTCAGGATGCTTTGTGGCGATGTTCACGTCCGCATCGGTGCCGAGGAAGCGGGCGAGGAACCAGTCCTGGTCCTGCCCCTTCCATTTGCCGCCCCAAAGCTTGCCCCGAAGCTCGGGCGGAAGGTCGTACTTCATCCGCTCCGGCGTGGTGCTGATCTTCTCGACGAGCCGAGGCGCGATTCCGGTTTCCTCCTCAAGCTCGCGCAAAGCCGTCGCCCATTCATCCTTGTCGGTCTTGTCGATCCCGCCCTGAGGCATCTGCCAGGCTTCGTCGGTGTTATCGATGCGCGCCCCGACGAAGACCTTGCCCTCGCGGTTCAGCAGCATGATGCCGACCCCACGCCGATATTTCGCGTCCTTACTCATCGCGCACGCTCCACCCACGTTTTCAGATAGGCGAGACACCGGGCGAGATCGTCCTGCGCCGAGGGAATGCCTTTACGAAGGTTGAGGAAGCCGTGGATCGTCCCTTCCGCCTCCAAGTAAATCGTTTCTACGCCTGCTTCGGTGCACCGCGCCGCATAGGCGCGGCCCTGATCGCGGATCGGATCCAGACCCGCGGTTGTAACTAGCGTAGGCGGCAATCCTTCGCAGCCCTTGAGCAGCGGCGAATACCGCCAATCGCCCTTGGGTCCGGAATAGCTGTTTTCGAACCAGTCCATGCTCTCCTCGGTGAGCAGGTGGCCTTCTTTGAACTCGTCGTAGCTCGGGTAATGGACGCATGGGTCGGCGGCTGGATAGATGAGCCATTGGCCGACGACCGGCACGGCTGCCGGTTGGTCCCGAAGCGCCGCGGCGATGACCGCCGCCAAGTTTCCTCCGGCGCTGTCGCCTGCGAGGAACAGGCTGGTCGGCTGCCGGGCAAGTTCGGCCGGTCCTGACGCGATCAACCTCGCCGCCGCCAGCGAGTCTTCGAAAGCTGCGGGGAATGGGTGCTCCGGCGCCAGACGGTAATCAACGGCCACCACGGGCAGATCAAGTTCGAGCGCAAGATCGATGCAGAACGGCTCGTGCGTTTCCAGATCGCCGATCACCCACCCGCCGCCGTGGATGAACACCAGCAGCGGCCCGGGACCGCGCTCGGCCCGCGCATCGTAAAGCCGCAGCGGAACGGGCGCGACGACATCCCGCGTAACCGCGATCTTCCGCGCCTCCGTCTCGAACGCATGGCGCGAAGCGACCATCATCTTGCGCGCTGCTTCGGGCCCGACCTCGTGGCCCTTCGGCCGGTTCAGGCTTTCCAGATAATCGAGAAATTGTCGGACGTCGGGGCGGATGCTTGGCGGAGACATCGACCTGTCATGTGCGGTACCGGCCCCGCAGGCAAGTGACTGCGGGTTACTGGCTGATCGGCGAAAGGGCCTTGAGTTGCGCCAGGCCCTTCACGCTGATGTTTGCCCATTCGTGCACCAGATCGCGAAAGTCGCCCCGATTGCTCACGCTTGATCGCCAGCCGGTCGTGTTGTCACCGGCAACGCGACGATCAACGGCGCGGCCGAGAAGGGCACCCGTCAACGAGTCTCTCGCTTCGACGATCAAGGTGGCGTCTCCGGCAGTATCGGAAAAGCTGTGACTGCGGCCCGCCGTCCGTTGATCCGGTGAGGTGACGGAGATGTTCACGATGCCAGTCCTGACCCGCAGTACATCGGGCGCCGGACTGGTCACCACCTCATAACCGCCGTCCCGCCATGCCTTCGCGAAAATGTCGTTCGAAGCTTTTATTCCCGCGGAGACGGCTTCCTGGATATCGCGGTCCGAAACCTTGCCTGACAGGTCCCTGGTGCTCGAATTGTAGTTCTTCTTCCAATCCTTGTGGAACGCGACCTCCGTCGGATCCAGCATCACTTTGGTATAGCCGCGGAAGTCCGCGCCCGGTTGGAGATAGACGAGCTTGAGTTTCTTAGAGCTGACCTGGACGAGCCCGTCCCAGTTCGCCGGCGCTTTCGCGGGTGCAGCCACAGCTGCTGCCGCGCCAAGGCCCATGAGAGCGGCCACGACAATCATGAACTTCGCCAATGCTCGCCTCCTCGGACCGATCGGGGAACTGAGCAGATTTGCCCCTAAATCGTGCATGGGCCATCGGTCGAAACCCTGACCCGTGGCGCGGCAGACGAGAAATGGTGGCGAAAGGAGCACTCCGGGCCTAAAGACGTCAACGTTAGAATTCACCCGCGTTTGTGAAGGACTTGCTTGTGGCGACAGCCACTCATCTCCTCACCGAGAAAGAAGCCACGGCCCATCCGCCTGCTGAAGCGGTAGTCGTCCGGTTTGCGGGCGATAGCGGTGACGGCATGCAGCTGACCGGCGGTCAGTTCACTTTGTCCACGGCGCTAGCGGGCAACGACCTTGCGACTTTCCCTGATTTCCCGGCCGAGATCCGTGCCCCTCAAGGCACGACCTTCGGCGTCAGCGCCTTCCAGATCAACTTCGGATCGACGGCGATCGATACGGCGGGCGACCAGCCGGACGTCCTCATCGCAATGAATCCCGCGGCGCTGAAGACCAACGTCGATGCGCTGCGCGAAGGCGGACTCGTCATCGCGGACGAGGGTGAATTTACCGCGCGCAACCTCGCCAAGGCCGGTTACGACCAGAACCCGCTCGAAGACGGCAGCCTCGCCAAATGGCAGCTCGTCCATTTCAACATCTCGCAGCTGACGCTCGACGCCGTGAAGCCGTTCGGCCTCGGCAACAAGGAAGCGCTGCGCTGCAAGAATATGTGGACGCTGGGGCTGGCGCTCTGGATGTTCGACCGCGACCGCGCGCCGATCGTGGATTGGCTGAAAACGAAATTCGCCAAGGCGCCCGAGCTCGCCGAAGCGAACATCGCCGCGCTCAATGCCGGTCATGCCTACGGCGAGACCGTCGAGATGGGTGCGCCGTTCAAGCAGCATCACATCGCTCCTGCGCCGGCGGAGCCGGGACTCTATCGCACGGTCACGGGTGCTGAAGCCCTGGCCCTCGGCCTCGTCGCGGGCTGCCAGCTCGCCGGGATCGAGATGTTCTTCGGCTCCTACCCGATCACGCCGGCGAGCCCGCTACTGCACCACCTTGCTCGCCTCAAGGAATTCGGGATCACGACCTTCCAGGCGGAGGACGAGATCGCGGCGATCTGCGCTGCCATCGGCGCGAGCTATGCCGGCCAGCTTGGAATTACCTCGTCGTCAGGCCCGGGCATCGCGCTCAAGACCGAGGCTCTCGGCCTGGCCGTCATGACCGAGCTTCCGCTAGTGGTCGTCAATTCGCAGCGTGGGGGTCCCTCGACCGGCCTGCCGACCAAGACCGAGCAGTCCGACCTCTATCAGGCGGTTTACGGCCGCAACGCAGACTCGCCCTTGCCGGTGATCTCGGCGCGGTCGCCGGCCGACGCCTTCGACTGCGCAATCGAGGCGTGCCGCATCGCGACCAAGTACATGACGCCGGTCATCCTGCTAACGGACGGCTATATCGCCAACGCCGCCGAACCGTGGCGCGTGCCGGACATGAGCAAGTACGCGCCGTTCCCGGTCGCCTTCTTCGACGCACCGCCGGCCGAAGGGCAGGGGGTCATGCCCTATGCGCGCGGCGACGGCCTCGCCCGCCCGTGGATCAAGCCCGGAACACCAGGCCTCGAGCACCGCATCGGCGGCATCGAGAAGCAGCCGGGCACCGGCAACATCGACTATTCGCCGACTGCGCATCAGGAGATGACCGACACTCGCCACGCCAAGGTGCTGGGCGTCGCAAACTCCATTCCGGACCAGGACGTCTGTCTCGGCCGCGAAGGTGCGGAGCTGGCCATTGTCGGCTGGGGCTCAACCTTCGGACCAATCCATCAGGCCGTGCGCCGCGCGTTGGACCGGGGCCAGGACGTCGCGCACGTCCACATCCGTCACATTTGGCCGATGCCCAAGAATATGGCTGTCCTACTCAAGGGCTTTAAACATATCCTCGTGCCCGAGATGAATATGGGCCAGCTCAAGACATTGCTCCGAGACCAATTCCTGGTCGACGCTAAGTCGCTTACCAAGGTCAGTGGACACCCCTTCCGGATCGCCGAAATCGAAGCGGCGATCGACGCGACATTGGGCGCGTGAGTGCGAAGATCGGGAAGATCGGGATGAAACAGCTCAACGTTTGGCCGATGCTGATCCTACTGATCGTCGTTGTTATGATCGTAATCTGGCTGAGGCCCCACTGATGAATGAAATGACGTCGATCACCACCGCCAAGGACTGGGCGAGCGACCAGGAGGTCCGCTGGTGCCCGGGTTGCGGCGATTATGCGGTGCTGAAAGCCGTGCAGCGCACAATGCCGGACCTCGGCGTGGCGCGCGAGAAGACGGTGTTCGTGAGTGGCATCGGCTGCTCCAGCCGTTTTCCATATTACATGGCGACTTACGGCTTCCACACCATCCACGGCCGCGCTCCGGCGGTCGCCACCGGCGTGAAGCTCGCGAACCCCGAGCTCGACGTGTGGATCATCACTGGCGACGGCGACGCGCTGTCGATCGGCGGCAACCACACGATGCACGTGCTGCGCCGCAACCTCGATTGCCAGATCCTGCTGTTCAACAATGAGATCTACGGGCTCACCAAGGGCCAATATTCGCCGACTAGCCGCGTCGGCACGCGCTCGCCCTCAACGCCGTTCGGTTCGGTCGACCGGCCGGTGACGCCGTGCATGTTCGCGCTAGGGTCCGGCGCGCGGTTCATTGCGCGAGGCATCGACGTGCACAAGAACCTGCCCGAGGTTCTCAAGGCCGCGCACGCGCACAAGGGCGCCAGCTTTGTTGAGATTTACCAGAATTGCGTTGTCTATAACGACGACGTCTTCGCCGGCTTCACCGAGCGCGACGTCGCGGCGGAGAAGCAGCTGTGGCTCAAGGCCGGCGAGAAAATGCTGTTTGCCGGCGGCACCAAGGGGCTTGCTCTCGACGTTGACCGGCTCTGCCTGAAGGTCGTTCCCGGAGACGACCCCGCGGTGATCGTCCACGATCCAAAGAACAAGGGCATTGCCGCGATGCTGATCGAAATGCCCGACAGCTTCCCGGTTGCGCTCGGCGTCATCTACGAGGACCCCGCGCCGACGTTTGAAAGCGCGGTGATCGAGCAGAACAAGTCCGCTGCTTCGGGCAAGAATGCCGACCTCCAGGCGTTGGTCTCGAAGGGCCAGACCTGGCAGGTCGAAAAGGAGCCGCACCAGCTCTGACACGCTCGGCCTAAGTGGACAATCTCACCCATTCGCTCGCCGGCTGGGCGCTCGGCCAGGCGGGTCTCAAGACGAAAACGCGCAAGGGGCTTGCGGCGCTGATCCTCGGCGCGAACATGCCCGACATCGACGTCTTCTTCGGTAATGCGCCGTGGGATCCGCTCGCCATCCACCGCGGCTTCACCCACGGTCTCGTCGGCGGAGTGCTGGTCATGCCGCCTATCCTCGCCGCCCTGCTGTGGCTTCTGGATCGACGGCAGCTGAAGCACGGGACGGAGTTCAAAAGTGGCCTGTCGATGCGTTTCGGCTGGCTTCTCGCGCTTTCGTATCTCGGCGCGATCACACACCCTTTCCTCGACCTGCTGACGACTTATTCGGTCCAGCTCTACTCGCCCTTGTCCAACGCCTGGTACCATGCTGACGGGCTGTTTATCATCGACGTCTGGATATGGCTCCTTCTGGCCACCGCGATCGGCATTTCGAAGCGTCGCGAGCAGCATGGCAAGGAAAGGCGGCGATTGCCTCAGATCGCGATCGGGATCCTGTTCGCCTACATCGGCGTCAACCTGCTGATCACCGACCGCGCCGATGCCGAGGTTCGCTCGTATAACCCACAAGCGCAGGCGATTTTCGCATCGCCGCCGCCGGTGGTCTTCTGGCGGCGCGACCTCGTGTGGCGGGAAGACCATTGCTACCGCCGCAGCTCATACGATCCGACCGCGGGCGGTTTCGGCCGGGTCGGCGCCTGCGAGCCGTCGAACATGTCCGATCCACTGGTGCACGAAGCGATCCGGAGCGATCGGCGGCTTCAGAAGTTCCTGGAATGGTCGATCCTCCCGCAGGCTGACGTGATCCGGGGCCGCTGCGCTGCGCGAGTGACGATCGGCGACGCACGCTACGGCGAGGGGCGCCGCTCGCGGCTGGCGCGCGAGACCGTCATCCCGACGCACGGCGCCGGCTGTTAACTTCTAAATCCTCGACAAGCGGCATGTGAGTTCATAACTGCGCCGGCATGAGCACGCGCGGCGAGCATCTGCTGCACGCCGACCGCCGTTTCGCCACCGGCGGCGGAACGCTCGCGCGCCTTGCCGCGCCGGCCTTCGCGAAGGTGCTCGACGAGATCGACCGTCGTCTGCCTTTAGGCGGCATAGAGGTCATCCAGCCAGACGGGTCGATGCGCCGCCTCGGGTTTCGGGAAGACGGGCCTGTAGCCGTTGTGCGCTTCAACAGCTGGCTTGCGCTGGTCCGCCTCGCGACGTCGGGTTCGGTCGGCTGGTACAAGGCGTGGACGCTGGGCGAATGGTCGAGCCCAGATCTGGTAGCCTTGTTCGAATCCTTCTCCTCCAACGGGGTTGCACTCGGCGATGTTGGTCGTGCCAAGGGCGCGTTCCGCTGGGTCAATGCGGCGGCGCATCGCCTTCGAGACAATGCGCCGCGCAAGGCAAGACAGAACATCGAAGCCCACTACGACCTTGGCAACGATTTCTATTCCGCCTGGCTGGACGCCACGATGACGTACAGCTCCGCGCTATTTCGTTCGCCGGACGACAGCCTCGAAGCGGCGCAGCTGCAAAAGGTGCGTGCGCTTCTCGACAGGCTGCGTCTCAAACCTGGCGAGCGCTTGCTGGAGATCGGCTGCGGCTGGGGAACGCTTGCCATCGAAGCGGCCAAGCGCGGCGCTGAGGTCGTCGGCCTCACGCTCTCGAATGAACAGAAGGCCTGGGCAGAGGAGAAGATCGCGGCTGCCGGACTAAGCTCGCAAATCGAAATCCGATTGCAGGACTATCGCGACACGGCGGAGCAGTTTGACGCGGTCGCCTCGGTCGAAATGGTCGAAGCCGTCGGCCAGCGATGGTGGGGTGCCTACCTCGATGCGATCGCTCGGAACCTCAAGCCGGGCGGCCACGGCGCGCTTCAGTTCATCTCGATCGACCACAGACTGTTCGATCGGTACGCCGGCAATCCGGATTTCATTCAGACCTATGTCTTCCCGGGCGGCTGCCTCCTGGATGAGCCCAGTTTCAAGCAGCTAGCGAGCGAACGTGGCCTTTCGTGGCAGGATCGCGAGGGGTTCCGTCTCGACTACGCCGAAACGTTGAAGCGTTGGCGCGAGCGCTACAATCGCGCGGTCGCGAGTGGTGCTCTCCAAGGCTTCGGCGAGCCGTTCCATCAGCTCTGGCGATACTATCTGATGTATTGCGAAGGCGGCTTTCGGGGCGGCGCGATCGACGTCGCTCAGGTCACGCTAGCAAAGACCTAGAACTCTCAGCTTCGGCGCTCGTCCTCGCGGCGGTCTCCGCTTCGGCGGTCGCTGCCGCGATCTGCCTTTCTTCGCTCGGTTCCGCTTCGCCGGTCGTCCTCTCGCCGCTCATCATTGTCGCGGCGGTCGTTTTTGTCGTCCTTGCTTGCCATACGCGAACTCCCCTGTTGGGGCACTAAGGCAAAGCCGAATAATCCACTTCCGTCAGGAACACGCCGCCCGCCTGGCCGTCGATGGCCCAGCGGATTTGAGCTTCAATATCTTCGGAGCCGTCGACGCGCAGGATCACGATCTCGCCAATGCGCGGAAGCTCCTCCGCCGCCAGCTTGAAACCGCCGCTCGACACATCGATAATGGTCACGACCGTCTCCACGCCTTGTGGATCGATCAGGACGGCCGGCCGCCGGAGGTCGATCCGGGGCGCACGCTTGATGAAGCCCGGCACCCGCCTCATGTCGCTGCTCCTTTCCACGTGCCTAACATGGATCAGCTCGATTTCCCAGATTGCCGATCCGAAGAGCGCCAGTCGACCACGGCAGTTCCTGCCACGAGGGACAGTGGGCCGAACGTGGCCGAATAAGCGACGCATGCGAGCAGGGCTTTGCGCCCCGTCTGGTTGAGGATGATCACGCCCATGGCGGGCGCGATGGCTATGAGGTCGTAGCGCAGCGCATACGGAGCAGCGAACAGGCTCGCTGTCGCGATCATCGCCGCGCGTTCGCCATCGTTCAGTCGGCCCGATTTTAGAGCAATGGCCAACGCCGCAGCGCAACCGAGCAGCAGCAGGGGCAGGCTGGGGAGGCCGATGCTGCTTGCGAAAGCCGCCGGCGACACCGCCGACATCGACAGACCGCGATGAGTGACGATCTGCTGGAACGCAGGAATGGCTCTCATCCAGTCCGACCAGACTTCCGCACCGAACAGCACCGTTGTGGCTTGAGCGAGGAGCAACGCAGTAAGCATCATCCAGGCAAGCGCGTGCCAATCGCGCCTGACGATCAGAAATAGCGGCGCCACGACCGCGAGCTGCGGCTTGAAGGTGAGCAGTGCACCAAGAAGGACCCCGCGGCACAGCCGGCATTCGGTCGCGAACGCTGCGAACAAAACGGCCGCAGCGATGAGTGACGTCTGTCCCGGAATCAGGCCCACGCTCATGGCCGGCGAGATGATGGCCAGCGCCGTCGCCCCGCGGCCATAAAGCCACAGGGCTGCGGCGGCGAAAACCATCACCGAGAGGGCCGTCCAGATCAGATAACCGGGCCATACGTCGACGAGCTTCAGCGGGGAGAACCACAGCAGTGCGGTCGGCGGATAGACGAACGGCTGCTCGTTCGTAGCATAGGGATGCACGGCGTGGACGGCGCGCCAAAAGACAGCGAAATCGACGGCTTGAGCCTTCGGCCAGAGAACGGCGAACACCGCAAGGTTCGAGCTGATCGCCACCCACAGAGCGATCAGCAGCGGCCATCTTTCGCGGATGAACTTCGCGCCCTGTTCGCTCAGCTTAGCCTCCCCCTTGGGAAACTATGCCTCGACGCGGACCTTCTCGCCAGTGGGCGCGTCTGCGGTCAGGCGTTCGAGGATTGCTTGTCCCACCACTTCGGGCGGCTTCACCTGCTCGGGCTCCTCACCTGGAAAGGCGAGGGCGCGCATGCGGGTGCGGGTTGCGCCGGGATCGACGATGTGGACGCGGATCCGCTTCGTGAAGGCGGTTTCGTCGGCATAAGCGCCGAGCAGCGTCTCCAGTGCTGCCTTGGACGATCCGTACGCACCCCAGAAAGCCCGCGGCTTGGCGCCAACCGACGAGGTGAGTGCGACTACGTCGGCGCGAGAGGATTTCTTGAGGAGCCCGTCGAAAGCCGCGATCAGCGCCTGCGGAGCGAGCAGGTTGAGGCTCAGGAGTCGCGAATATTCCTTCGGGTCGATGTCCTGAACCGGGCTTAGCGAGCCCAGCATCGCCGCGTTGAGAACGAGGACGTCCAGCTTGTCCCAGCGCTCGGCAATTGCGACGGCCAGCTTGCCGATGCTCTCGCCGTCGGTGAGGTCGAGCGGCGCGATCGTCGCCGTGCCGCCCGCCGCGTGAATCCGCTCCTCGATCTCCTCCAGCGCCGAAGCAGTCCGGGCGACGAGAATGACGTGCGCTCCGGCGGCACCGAGTGCTTCTGCGGTTGCCGCGCCAATGCCGCGGCTGGCGCCGGTCACAACCGCGAGGCGGCCGGAGAGGGCTTTTAAATCGGTCATGACGGCGCCCTATTGGAAGCAGGCACGAACATCCATACGGTAGCGCCATGCGCCAATATCTCGAGCTCATGCAGCGGATACTCGACGAGGGTGTCGAACAGCAGGACCGGACCCGGACGGGCACGTTGTCGACCTTCGGCGCGCAAATGCGCTTCGACCTCCGGAAGGGCTTTCCGCTGCTGACGACCAAGAAGCTGCATCTTCGGTCGATCATCGTGGAACTTCTGTGGTTTCTTCGCGGCGACACCAACATCGCCTGGCTCAAGGAGCGCAACGTCAGCATCTGGGACGAGTGGGCGGACGCAGAAGGCAGTCTCGGACCCGTTTACGGCAAGCAATGGCGCGACTGGGAGACTGCGGACGGGCGTCATGTCGACCAGATCAAAAATCTCGTCGAGCTGATCCGCACCGATCCTTATTCGCGCCGCCAGATTGTCACTGCCTGGAACCCTGGCGAGATCGATCGGATGGCGCTCGCGCCGTGCCATTGCCTGTTCCAAACGCAGGTCGCCGCCGGGCGCCTCAACCTGCAGCTCTATCAGCGCAGCGCCGACGTCTTCCTCGGCGTGCCGTTCAACATCGCTTCCTACGCGCTGCTAACCCATATGCTGGCTCGCGAATGCGGGCTGGAGCCGGGAGTGTTCGTATGGACCGGCGGCGACTGCCACCTCTATTCGAACCATCTTGAGCAGGCGCGCCTGCAGCTGACTCGAGAGCCGCGCCAGCTACCGCGCCTGGTGATCAAGGATCGCGGGCAGGATCTCTTCTCCTACGAAGCAGAAGATTTCCTTTTCGAGAATTACGAGCCGCACCCGCACATCTCGGCGCCTGTCGCCGTGTAACTTCGTTCGGTCCCTGCATGGGTGAAATTGCGGAGCCGGAATGGACCCGTTCGGATTCCGCTGCGTTAGATTGTGCCATCATGGAGGAGAACCAAAGATGTTCCAGAAAGTCACCACCGTCGTGCTGATCGGCACCGCGCTCGCGCTTGCAGCGTGCAATACCGTCCGCGGCGCAGCCAAGGATGTGAATTCCGTGGCCAATTGCACCGAGAACGCGATTAACGGCACCAAGAGCTGCTAAGCGGCTAGACAAGCTGCGTTCAGGGTGATTCAGTATCGTTCCGGAGCCCAAACGGAGGAGCGATAATGGTTCAGAAGGCATTGATGGTGTTGTTGGTCGGCGCTGCGCTGACGGTTGGCGCGTGCAATACGGTCAAAGGCGCTGCCGCGGACGTCAATTCGGCGGCCAATTGCACCGAAAACGCCATGCACGGCGGCCGCTGCTAACCAGCGATCGTCAGTCAAAAGAAAACCCCGCCGGAGCGATCCGGCGGGGTTTTTTGTTTGCAACGCTCTGCCGGACCTTAGGTCTTCAGATAATCTCCGGCGTCGGCATCGAGCCCGTGGCCGCTCGGAACGACCTCGCCCAGCGGGTCATCGCCCGTGCCGCTATCTTCACGCGGCGTGCGCGCAAGCTCCGCAGCACGCAGTTCTTCGGCCGAGTCCGGCGCGATCAGCGCTTCCTGAATGCGGCGATGAGCCGCACGTAGAGCAGTATCGCGCGACGAAGCCGCAACGCGCAGGCGGTTCATGCCCGCGCCCGTGCCCGCCGGAATAAGGCGGCCGACGATCACATTCTCCTTGAGGCCAAGGAGCGTGTCGACCTTGCCCTGGACGGCAGCCTCGGTGAGGACCCGAGTGGTCTCCTGGAACGACGCCGCCGAGATGAAGCTACGCGTCTGCAGGCTCGCCTTGGTGATGCCGAGGAGAACCGGCTTGCCCTCCGCCTTCTTCTGCTTTTTGTCGAGCCGGGCGTTGGTCTCGTCCATCTCGTCGCGATCGACCTGTTCACCGGCTAGCAGAGTGGTGTCGCCACCGTCGGTGATTTCGACCTTCTGCAGCATCTGGCGAACGATCACCTCGATGTGCTTGTCGTTGATCTTCACGCCCTGCAGTCGATAGACCTCCTGGATCTCGCTGACGAGATATTCGGCGAGCGCTTCCACGCCGAGGACTTCCAGGATGTCGTGCGGATCGGGTGAACCGCCGACGAGGTTGTCGCCGCGCTTCACATAATCGCCTTCCTGGACTTCGATCATCTTCGACTTGGGAACGAGATACTCGACCGGCTCCGACCCGTCGTCCGGGACGATCGCGATCTTACGCTTGGCCTTGTAGTCGCGCATGAACGTCACCTTGCCGGACACCTTCGCGATGATCGCATTCTCCTTCGGCTTGCGCGCCTCGAACAGCTCGGCAACCCGCGGCAGACCGCCGGTGATGTCACGCGTACGCGCGGCTTCCCGCGGCATGCGTGCCAGCACCTCGCCGGCCTCGACCTGCTGCCCGTCCTCGACGGCGATGATCGCTCCGGGCGCGAGGCGATAGACGCCCGCTTCCTTCGTTTTCTCGCCGGTGAGCGTGAGCCGCGGGTGGAGCAACTCCTTCTTCGACTTGGCATTGTCGTCGGTGACGACGCGCTGCGTGATGCCCGTGGACTCGTCGAGGACCTCGGTCATCGTACGATTCTCGATCAGGTCCTGGTACTTCACGATACCGGCCTTCTCGGTGATCACCGGGCTGAACGACGGATCCCATTCGGCAATGCGATCGCCGCGGCTGACGATGTGACCGCTCTCGCACAGCAGGTGAGCGCCATACGGAACGCGGTGGGTCGAAAGCTCCCGGCCATCCATGTCGAGAATTGCGATCTCGCCCGAACGCGACAGCGACAAATGCCGGCCACGCGGATCGACGATCGTCGGCATGTCACGGAACTCGATCGTGCCGTCGACTGGGGATTCCAGGTTCGACTGCTCGTTGAGCTGCGCCGCGCCGCCGATGTGGAAGGTCCGCATCGTCAGCTGGGTGCCCGGCTCACCGATCGACTGGGCGGCGATAACGCCGACCGCCTCGCCGATGTTGACCGGAGTACCGCGGGCGAGATCACGCCCATAGCACTTGGCGCAAACGCCCTGCTTCGAACCGCAGATCAAAGGCGAGCGGATCTTGACTCCCTGGAGGCCGATTTCCTCGATCCTGGCGACCATTGCCTCGTCGAGCAAAGCGCCTTCCTCGATGATCACATCACCGCTCTTCGGGTCGAGGATGTCCTCGGCCACGGTGCGTCCGAGAACGCGGTCGGCGAGTGAAGCGATGACCGCGCCACCCTGGACGATCGCGCGCATCTCGAGCGCACGGTCGGTGCCGCAATCCTCCTCGATGATCACGGCGTCCTGCGACACGTCGACCAGACGGCGGGTCAGGTAACCCGAGTTCGCCGTCTTGAGCGCCGTGTCCGCCAGGCCCTTGCGGGCGCCGTGGGTCGAGTTGAAGTATTCAAGGACGGTCAGGCCTTCCTTGAAGTTCGAGATGATCGGCGTCTCGATGATCTCGCCCGACGGCTTGGCCATGAGGCCACGCATGCCGGCGAGCTGCTTGATCTGCGCCTGCGATCCGCGGGCGCCGGAGTGAGCCATCATGTAAATGGAGTTCAGATCCGCCTGACGTCCGTCGGGACGCTTCGGGGTCGCCGAGATCTCCTTCATCATGGCGCTTGCGACCTGGTCACCGCAACGCGACCAGGCGTCGATCACCTTGTTGTACTTTTCCTGCTGGGTGATCAGGCCGTCCTGGTACTGCTGCTCGTAATCCTTCACGAGCGCGCGAGTCTCCTCGACGAGACCCTCCTTCGCCTGCGGGATGACCATGTCGTCCTTGCCGAACGAGATGCCCGCCGCGAAGGCGTGGCGGAAGCCGAGCTGCATGATCGCGTCGGCGAACAGCACGGTCTCCTTCTGGCCGGTGTGGCGATAGACGATGTCGATGACGTCGCCGATCTCCTTCTTGGTCAGCACCTTGTTGACGGTTTCGAAGGGCACCTTGTGGCTCTTCGGCAAAGTCTCGCCGAGAAGCATTCGGCCCGCCGTGGTCTCGAACCGCTTCATGTAGGTGTTGCCCTGCTCGTCCGTCTGCGGGACGCGGCTGATGATCTTGCTGTGCAGCGTAACCGCGCCGGCGGCGAGGGCCTGGTGGACCTCCGCCATGTCGCTGAGCATCATGCCCTGGCCCGGCTCATCATCCTTCTCGAGGCTGAGATAGTAGAGACCGAGGACCATGTCCTGCGACGGTACGATGATCGGCTTGCCGTTTGCGGGCGATAGGATGTTGTTGGTGGACATCATCAGGACGCGCGCTTCCAGCTGGGCCTCGAGGCTCAGCGGGACGTGCACGGCCATCTGGTCGCCGTCGAAGTCGGCGTTGAACGCGGCGCAGACCAGCGGGTGAAGCTGGATCGCCTTGCCCTCGATCAGCACCGGCTCGAAAGCCTGGATGCCGAGGCGGTGAAGCGTCGGAGCGCGGTTCAGAAGCACAGGATGCTCGCGGATCACCTCATCGAGGATGTCCCAGACTTCCTTGCGCTCTTTCTCCACCCACTTCTTCGCCTGCTTCAGCGTCATGCTGAGGCCCTTGGCGTCGAGGCGCGAGTAGATGAACGGCTTGAACAGCTCGAGCGCCATCTTCTTCGGCAGGCCGCACTGGTGCAGCTTGAGCTCGGGACCGGTCACGATGACCGAGCGACCCGAATAATCGACGCGCTTGCCGAGCAGGTTCTGCCGGAAGCGGCCCTGCTTGCCCTTGAGCATGTCGGAGAGCGACTTCAGCGGACGCTTGTTGGCGCCGGTGATCGTCCGCCCGCGGCGGCCGTTGTCGAACAGTGCGTCGACGGCTTCCTGGAGCATGCGCTTTTCGTTGCGAACGATGATGTCCGGCGCACGCAGCTCCATCAGGCGCTTCAGGCGGTTGTTACGGTTGATGACCCGGCGATACAGGTCGTTGAGGTCCGACGTCGCGAAGCGGCCGCCGTCCAGCGGCACGAGCGGCCGCAGCTCCGGCGGAATGACCGGAATGACTTCCAGGATCATCCACTCCGGGCGGTTGCCGGACTCGAGGAAGCTTTCGACGACCTTCAGTCGCTTGATGATTTTCTTCGGCTTCAGCTCCGACTTCGTCACGGCGAGCTCGTCGAGCAGCGCCTTGCGCTCGCCCTCGAGATCGAGATCGATCAGCATCTGCTTGACGGCTTCAGCGCCGATGCCGGCGGAGAAGGCGTCCTCGCCATATTCATCCTGCGCGGACAGGAGCTCGTCCTCGGTGAGAAGCTGGTACTTCTCGAGCGCGGTGAGGCCCGGCTCAATCACGACATAGCTCTCGAAATACAGGATGCGCTCGAGCTGCTTGAGCTGCATGTCGAGCAGCAGGCCGATGCGGCTCGGCAAGCTCTTCAGGAACCAGATGTGCGCTACGGGCGCGGCGAGCTCGATATGGCCCATGCGCTCGCGGCGGACCTTCGAGACGGTAACCTCGACGCCGCACTTTTCGCAGACGATGCCCTTGTACTTCATGCGCTTGTACTTGCCGCACAGGCACTCGTAGTCCTTGATCGGGCCGAAGATGCGCGCGCAGAACAGGCCGTCACGCTCGGGCTTGAACGTGCGGTAGTTGATGGTCTCCGGCTTCTTGATCTCGCCGAAGGACCAGCTGCGGATCTTGTCTGGCGACGCGATGCCGATCTTGATCTCGTCGAAGGTTTCCGGCTTGGCGACCGGGTTCGCGAAATTGGTCAATTCGTTCATTTCATACTCCTGACCCCTCCCGCGATGGGGAGGGGTGTTGGAACCTGTTCGATTATTCGGCGGCGAGGGCGGCCGGCTCCGCGTCGGGATCCTCGACACTTTCGAGTTCGACGTTGAGACCGAGGCTGCGCATTTCCTTGACGAGCACGTTGAAGCTCTCCGGAATGCCGGCCTCGAACGTGTCGTCGCCCTTGACGATCGCCTCGTAGACCTTGGTGCGGCCGATCACGTCGTCCGACTTCACCGTCAGCATTTCCTGGAGGGTATAGGCCGCGCCGTAAGCCTGCAGCGCCCACACTTCCATCTCGCCGAAGCGCTGTCCGCCGAACTGCGCCTTGCCGCCCAGCGGCTGCTGGGTGACGAGGCTGTACGGCCCGATCGAACGCGCGTGGATCTTGTCGTCCACAAGGTGGTGGAGCTTCAGCATGTAGATGTAGCCCACCGTCACCTGACGGTCGAAAGGATTGCCGGTGCGGCCGTCGAACAGGGTCACTTGGCCTGACGTGCTAAGTCCCGCCTTCTCCAGCATCGCGCTGACGTCCGGCTCACGGGCGCCGTCGAACACCGGCGTACCCATCGGGACGCCAGCGGTGAGGTTGGAGGCGAGCTCCATCACCGCATCGTCGTCGCGCCCGTCGATGTCCTTGGCGTAACCGTCGCCATAAACGTCCTTGAGCTTGGCACGGATCGCCTTCACGTCCTTGCCGGCCACGTCCTTGCCGCGCTCGTGGATGTCCTCGAGCATCTCCTGGATCTGGCGGCCCAGGCCGCGCGAAGCCCACCCGAGGTGCGTCTCGAAGATCTGCCCGACGTTCATGCGGCTCGGCACGCCCAGCGGGTTGAGCACGATGTCCGCATACGTCCCGTCCTCGAGGAACGGCATGTCCTCGATCGGCAGGATGCGGCTGATGACGCCCTTGTTGCCGTGACGGCCTGCCATCTTGTCGCCCGGCTGAAGCTTGCGCTTCACGGCGACGAAGACCTTGACCATCTTGAGCACACCCGGCGGCAGCTCGTCGCCGCGCTCGAGCTTCTCGACGCGGTCCTCGAAGCGGCGCTGGATAACGCCAGCGGCCTCGTCGTACTGCGCCTTCAGAGCCTCGATGTCGGCCTGACGCTTGTCGTCCTTGACGGCAATCTTCCACCAGTCGTGGCGGTCGACGGTCTCCAGCATTGCCTCGTCGAGGGTCGAGCCCTT